>NZ_MQVS01000029.1 GCF_001907235.1 Buchananella hordeovulneris | reverse complement strand
GGGGTGTGAAGCTTTGAATCCAAGCCCCAGTAAACGGCGGTGGTAACTATAACCATCCTAAGGTAGCGAAATTCCTTGTCGGGTAAGTTCCGACCTGCACGAATGGCGTAACGACTTCTCTACTGTCTCAACCATGAACTCGGCGAAATTGCACTACGAGTAAAGATGCTCGTTACGCGCAGCAGGACGGAAAGACCCCGGGACCTTTACTATAGCTTGGTATTGGCGCTCGCTTCAGCTTGTGTAGGATAGGTGGGAGACTGTGAAGCATTAACGCTAGTTAGTGTGGAGTCGTTGTTGAAATACCACTCTGGTTGAAGCGGTCGTCTAACCTCGGTCCGTGATCCGGACCAGGGACAGTGCCTGGTGGGTAGTTTAACTGGGGCGGTTGCCTCCCAAAAAGTAACGGAGGCGCTCAAAGGTTCCCTCAGTCTGGTTGGTAACCAGGCAGCGAGTGTAAGTGCACAAGGGAGCTTGACTGTGAGACTGACAGGTCAAGCAGGTACGAAAGTAGGAACTAGTGATCCGGCACCACCTTGTGGAAGGGGTGTCGCTCAACGGATAAAAGGTACCCCGGGGATAACAGGCTGATCTTGCCCAAGAGTCCATATCGACGGCATGGTTTGGCACCTCGATGTCGGCTCGTCGCATCCTGGGGCTGGAGTAGGTCCCAAGGGTTGGGCTGTTCGCCCATTAAAGCGGTACGCGAGCTGGGTTCAGAACGTCGTGAGACAGTTCGGTCCCTATCCGCTGCGCGCGTAGGAAACTTGAGAAGGCCTGTCCCTAGTACGAGAGGACCGGGACGGACGAACCTCTGGTGTGCCAGTTGTACCGCCAGGTGCAGGGCTGGTTAGCTACGTTCGGAAAGGATAACCGCTGAAAGCATCTAAGCGGGAAGCCTGCTTCAAGATGAGGTTTCCAACCACACTCGTGTGGGAGAGGTCCCCCAAAGACCATGGGGTTGATAGGCCAGACGTGGAAGCACGGTAACGTGTGGAGCTGACTGGTACTAATAGACCAACAACTACAAACCAACACAAACACAACACATTAAACACAAACCCAGACACGACCAACAC
>NZ_MQVS01000028.1 GCF_001907235.1 Buchananella hordeovulneris | reverse complement strand
GAGGTGCATGCTGGTTTGTGGACAGGTGGTTGATTGAGGAGGATTTTTGATGTCTGGTTTTTGAGGGGAAGGCCGCGTAAGCGGTATTCTGCTGATTTTAAGGTTGATGCGGTGGCGATGGTGGTCGAGTTAGGTAAGTCGATTGCTTCGACTGCGCGGGAGCTTGGCATTCATGAGGGAACGTTGGGTTCTTGGGTGGCGCAATGGCGGCTGGAGCATCCGGAGGAAGAAAAGAGTTTGGGTCTTTCCGAGCGAGAGGCTTGGCAACGCGATCAAGCCGAGTTACGGCGTTTGCGTATGGAGAACGAGTTCTTGAAAAAAGCCGCGGCCCTCGATGCCCGGGGGCACGACTAGTTGACAAGTTCGTGTTCATTTCGGGCGAAGAAGGCAATTATCCGACCGTGTGGATGTGTCGTATGCTCCAAGTTGCCCGCTCGTCATATTATGAATGGAAGATAAGAGGCACTGGCCCTAATTCTTGGGCGCAGCGGCGCCAAGTACTAGGTGGACGGGTGCGGGAAGTGTTTGACGCTCACCGCGGGTTTGCTGGGGCCCGCAAGATCCGTGGCGTGCTAGCCCTGGCCGGGTGGGCCTGCAGCGTGAAGCTGGTCGGGCGGATCATGCGCGAGCAGGGACTGACAGCCAAGTGGCGCAAGACTCCCCGCGTCACCACCACCGTGCCCGCTGCGTCTGGCCACCGGGAGGGGATCTGTGACTTGGCGGCAGGCAACTTCCATCCCGATGCCTACCAGCCGGGCAAAGCACTGGTCGGAGATATTACGTATATACGTACTGCTGCCGGCTGGTTTTACCTGGCTGCCACTATTGATCTGGCTACCCGTAAAGTACTGGGATGGAAAGTGGATAGGCATATGCGTGCCAGCCTGGTGGTCAGCGCCTTGGAAAACGCGTTGGCTAATGGGGTCGGGCCGGGTGCTTTCTTCCTCTCCGACCATGACACCCAATACGCCAGCCAGGAAATGCGCGCTTTTTGCGCTAGTCACGGGATTGCACAATCTATGGGCAGGGCTGGAATCTGCTACGACAATGCGGTAGCCGAAGCGTTTTTCTCCCACTTCAAACAAGAATTCGCCCAGGCCCACACGCTAGGAAGCGACCTGGCCACCCGTCATCAAGTCGCCGTGTGGATCAACCATTACAACCAACACCGCGCCCACGCGACCCTGGACTACCACACCCCACAAGCAACCTGGGAACTGAAGCGTCCTGGGTTT
>NZ_MQVS01000027.1 GCF_001907235.1 Buchananella hordeovulneris | reverse complement strand
GGTGTATAGGTGGTGTCAAGTGGTGAGTGCAACAGCTAGTTTTTCGGTGGGGTTGAGCCAGTTGAGGGTTTGGCGGGGGCGGATGTTGAGGAGGTATTCCATTTGGGCGATCTCTTCGTCAGTTACGTCTTGGAAGTCGGTGCCCTTGGGGTAGAAGTCGCGGATGAGGCCGTTGGTGTTTTCGTTGGTGCCGCGCTGCCAGGGGCAGTGGGGGTCAGCGAAGTAGACCTTGGTGCCGGTGGCCAGGGTGAAGCGGGGGTGTTGGGCCATCTCTGGTCCCCGGTCCCAGGTCAGGCTCTGGCGGAGCTTGTCGGGCAGTTGGGACATCATGTCGATCAACTCATCAGCAATGCTTAAGGCCGTGAAGTGGCCCGGTACTTTACGTACCAGGGTGTAGCGGGTAGAGCGTTCCACCAGGGTTATCAATGCTGACTGGTGGTTGGCCCCGATGACCAGATCACCTTCCCAGTGTCCCGGCACCGCCCGGTCTTGGACCTGGGGCGGGCGTTTGGAAAGCTCATAGCCCCGCACCCAGCTACGCAAACTAGCGGGCAGTTGCGAGCGGGGCTTGCGTGCCTGCCTGCCACTACGCAACGCTTTTTGTACCCGTAGCTCCTCACGTAGGCTGCCGCGTCCCTGCACATACAACGCCTGGTAGATCGTCTCGGCACTCACCCGCATCTGCACTTCCTCGGGATACTCCACCACCAAACGATGCTGGATCTGTCGTGGGGAAAACCGCATGTTTAACCACTCAACGACCTGCCTGCGTAAGGCCTTGTTTGTCTCCAGCTTGCCCGGGCAACTACGCGACCGCAACCGGGCACAACGCTGGCTAGAACGCCTGGCGCTATAGCCCCCGTCAGGGAGCAGACAGCCACGCCGCACTTCCCGCGATACCGTGGAAGCAGCCACCCCCAACTGCCCAGCAATACGCCGATAGGACCAGCCATCAGCCAACCGGATCTGGATGAAGACCCGCTCAGTATGGTCTAACCGACGCCCGTGACCAGCCCTGGCCGGCCGGGGGTGTCCATCAACAAATTCTTCAGGCATCACAGGCACACCCCGCCCTCCATTCCTCCCCCTACCCATACGCAACCCAGCCTGCCAGCACCACCTAGAGACCGTGGCCCGGTTAATCCCCAACCTACGCGCTATATCCCGCCCAGCAAACCCCATCTCCAACTCATCCAAAACCACATCCCGATCCCAACCCACAACAACCTCCAACCCAACACAACAAACCGTTGCACTGAGCATCTGACACCACCTATATGGCG
>NZ_MQVS01000026.1 GCF_001907235.1 Buchananella hordeovulneris | reverse complement strand
GGGGGAATAACGTGTTGATGCCACGGCTTCGGCGGTGTGCTTGAGCCCCGCTACATTGTCGGCGCGGAATCACTTGACCAGTGAGCTATTACGCACTCTTTCAAGGATGGCTGCTTCTAAGCCAACCTCCTGGTTGTCTGTGCAACTCCACATCCTTTCCCACTGAGCACACGCTTAGGGGCCTTAGCCGGTGATCTGGGCTGTTTCCCTCTCGACTACGAAGCTTATCCCCCGCAGTCTCACTGCCACGCTCAACTATACTGGCATTCGGAGTTTGGTTGACGTCAGTAACCTTGTAGGGCCCATCGGCCATCCAGTAGCTCTACCTCCAGCAAGCACACGTAACGCTGCACCTAAATGCATTTCGGGGAGAACCAGCTATCACGGAGTTTGATTGGCCTTTCACCCCTACCCACAGTTCATCCCCTCCATTTTCAACTGAAGTGGGTTCGGTCCTCCACACGCTCTTACACGTGCTTCAACCTGACCATGGGTAGATCACTCCGCTTCGGGTCTACAGCATGCGACTAAAACGCCATATTTCAGACTCGCTTTCGCTACGGCTTCCCCACCCGGGTTAACCTCGCCACATACCAGTAACTCGCAGGCTCATTCTTCAAAAGGCACGCCGTCACCCCACAAAAAGAAGGCTCCGACGGATTGTAAGCATCCGGTTTCAGGTACTATTTCACTCCCCTCACGGGGTACTTTTCACCATTCCCTCACGGTACTGATCCGCTATCGGTCACTAGGTAGTATTCAGGCTTAGCAAGTGGTCTTGCCAGATTCACACGGGATTTCACGGGCCCCGTCCTACTCGGGAACACACACAACAAGCACACCAGACATTTCAGTTACCGGGCTCTCACCGTCTACGGCAGGCCTTCCCAGACCTTTCACCTACACCCAATGCCACTCGTCCACAGCCGGCAGACCATGACGCACGCGTCCCACAACCCCAAGAATGCAACCCCTGCCGAGTATCACACACCCCTGGTTTAGCCATCATCCGCTTTCGCTCGCCACTACTCACGGAATATCTTTTCCTACGGGTACTGAGATGTTTCACTTCCCCGCGTTCCCCCCACACGCCCTATACATTCAAGCGCGGGTAACCAGACATAACTCTGGCCGGGTTCCCCCATTCGGACACCCTCGGATCAACGCTCGTTTGTCAACTCCCCGAGGCCTATCGCGGACTACCACGTCCTTCATCGGCTCCTAGTGCCAAGGCATCCACCGAATGCTCTAAAAAACTACAAACAAAACACAACAGAAAACAAATAAACCATGAACACGACCACCACGATCATGCTCACACCCACTATACAGTTACAAACCAACCACCCCACACCCCAACAACCCCCCAAAA
>NZ_MQVS01000025.1 GCF_001907235.1 Buchananella hordeovulneris | reverse complement strand
TGGGTGGGGTTAGTGCGGGTGGGGCGGCCTTGGCCTCCCGCCTGGGCCCATCTTCCACCGCTGCGGCGGTGGGGCGGGTAGCGCCCATGGGTGGGGTGATGGGTATGCCCGGTCTGGGCTCGCCCACCGCTACTGGTGGGGCGCGCATGGGTGGGGCGCGCCCGCCGGTGGGTGGCATGCTGGCCCCTAGCAGCGGCACCACCGCGGGGGCTAAGGCCCCCGCTAGTGGCACCCGGTCGGCGATGGCCCGCCCGGGCGTGGCCCGGGCGGGGATGGGGCCAGTGAGCGGGGTTGGGGCCACGGCCACCAGCCCGGCAGGCAAGCCAACCGGCACCACCGGCTCGGCCCGCCCCGCTGGTGGGGCTCGGCCCGCTGGTGGGGTGTGGGGCGCCAACAGTGCCGCCGGGGGCAAGGACAAGAAAGACCAACGAGCGGCCCGGTCGCACCTGCTGGGCTACCAGCCCACCCGCCTGACAGAAGAAGACGCCCCCCAGATCGACCCCAGCATCTATGGGGCAGGCAACGCCCAAAACCTCCGCCCCGCCCCCCGCGACGACAGCGACGAATGGTAACCAGCCACCACCAACCCCCAAACTAAAAATAAGGGGGCCGCCAAATGGACTGCTCCCCGGAAGAAGGCACCCGATTACCGGGCCCAACTTCCGGGGAGCACTTCACACCCCCACCCGCCGACCCCCTACAGCACTCTGGCATTAAGGCTGTTGTAGTTGTTCCAAGAATGCCAACACTTCGCTCGTGATCCGGCGCGGCACTTCTTCCCACGGCACGGTCGGCAAGGCGACCAAATAGTCGTCGTCGACAACGGTGGCCTTATCGAGGCGGCCGCGACGGGCTACCGCCGTGGCAGTCAACAACCCAGGCCGCTGCCCGTGCAGCTCGATCAGTACCGACAGATCGAGGGACTCAAACCACCAACTAGCGGCCCGCTGCGCCCGGGCTAAATATTCGGTGCAAACCCAGCCGCGACCCTCAGCCACCTCCCCGAAACGTGGAAGCGCAAAGTCGTGGGGCAGGGTGGGGGTGAGTTGTTGGGGGTGTTGGTAGTGGTGGGTGGGTTGGGTGAGTTGGTTGAGGGGGTTGGTGAGTTCGTAGTCGGTGAGGTGGGTGAGCCAGTTTTGGGTTTGGGTGTTGGTGAGGTCGATGGGGTGGATGATGTCGATTTGGTGGGTGGGGGTGAGGTGGATGGGGGTGTCGTTGATGTCGGTGAGTTGGCCGTCGGGGTCGATGTGGGCGGTGGTTTGGAGTTGGTTGTGTTGCCAGATGCCCCAGATGAGGCCGGGGTAGATGATGCGGGTGAGGGGGTGGGTGGCGATGTGTTGGGTGAAGTGGTGGGGGTGCCAGCGGTGGGAGGTGAGCATGGCTTGGTGGTAGTGGTGGTTTTGGAGGGTGATGTGTTGGGTGAGTTGGGTGCGGAGGTTTTTGAGTTGGGTGCGGGCGGTTTGGGTTTGGGTGGGGTTGTGTTTGTTGGGTGGGATGGTGGTGAGGGGGCGGCCGGTGGGTTGGTGGTGGGGGTTGAGTTTGTGGAGGGTGAGGTGGCCGTCGGGTTGGAGGGTGGCGCGGTAGGTGTGGGTGCCGTTGGTTAGGTGGGTGTGTCCTTGGGGGGTGAGGGGGGTGGTGGTTAGGGCCCAGTCGTGGATTTGTGTGGGGGTTTGCCCGCGGGCGGCCGCCAAACCCGCAATC
>NZ_MQVS01000024.1 GCF_001907235.1 Buchananella hordeovulneris | reverse complement strand
GTTTTTGCCTGGCTCTGTTTTGGGGTTGGGTGTTTTTGTCAGGGTTTCTGGCTTGGACCGTTTATGGTTTTTGTTGGAGAGTTTGATCCTGGCTCAGGACGAACGCTGGCGGCGTGCTTAACACATGCAAGTCGAACGGGATCTGCCGGGCTTTTGTTTGGTGGTGAGAGTGGCGAACGGGTGAGTAACACGTGAGTAACCTGCCCCCTTCTCTTGGGATAACGTCCAGAAATGGGTGCTAATACCGGATATTTACGCTTCATCGCATGGTGGGGTGTGGAAAGGTTTTTCTGGTGGGGGATGGGCTCGCGGCCTATCAGCTTGTTGGTGGGGTGATGGCCTACCAAGGCTTTGACGGGTAGCCGGCCTGAGAGGGTGACCGGCCACACTGGGACTGAGATACGGCCCAGACTCCTACGGGAGGCAGCAGTGGGGAATATTGCACAATGGGCGCAAGCCTGATGCAGCGACGCCGCGTGAGGGATGACGGCCTTCGGGTTGTAAACCTCTTTCAGTAGGGACGCAGGCCTCAGTTTTTGTTGGGGTTGACTTTACTTACAGAAGAAGCGCCGGCTAACTACGTGCCAGCAGCCGCGGTAATACGTAGGGCGCAAGCGTTGTCCGGAATTATTGGGCGTAAAGAGCTCGTAGGCGGTTTGTCGCGTCTGTCGTGAAAACCCACAGCTTAACTGTGGGCTTGCGGTGGGTACGGGCAGGCTTGAGTGCGGTAGGGGAGACTGGAATTCCTGGTGTAGCGGTGGAATGCACAGATATCAGGAGGAACACCGGTGGCGAAGGCGGGTCTCTGGGCCGTTACTGACGCTGAGGAGCGAAAGCATGGGGAGCGAACAGGATTAGATACCCTGGTAGTCCATGCCGTAAACGTTGGGCACTAGGTGTGGGGAATGTTTCCACGTTTTCTGCGCCGTAGCTAACGCATTAAGTGCCCCGCCTGGGGAGTACGGCCGCAAGGCTAAAACTCAAAGGAATTGACGGGGGCCCGCACAAGCGGCGGAGCATGCGGATTAATTCGATGCAACGCGAAGAACCTTACCAAGGCTTGACATACATCCAGAGCGTGCAGAGATGTGCGTGCATTTGGTTGGGGGTGTACAGGTGGTGCATGGTTGTCGTCAGCTCGTGTCGTGAGATGTTGGAGTTAAGTCCCGCAACGAGCGCAACCCTTGTCTCATGTTGCCAGCACGTTATGGTGGGGACTCGTGAGAGACTGCCGGGGTTAACTCGGAGGAAGGTGGGGATGACGTCAAATCATCATGCCCCTTATGTCTTGGGCTTCACGCATGCTACAATGGCTAGTACAGAGGGTTGCGATATCGTGAGGTTGAGCTAATCCCTTAAAGCTGGTCTCAGTTCGGATTGGGGTCTGCAACTCGACCCCATGAAGTCGGAGTCGCTAGTAATCGCAGATCAGCAACGCTGCGGTGAATACGTTCTCGGGCCTTGTACACACCGCCCGTCACGTCACGAAAGTTGGTAAC
The DNA here is from genome assembly GCF_001907235.1 of Buchananella hordeovulneris. Taxonomy (GTDB): domain Bacteria; phylum Actinomycetota; class Actinomycetes; order Actinomycetales; family Actinomycetaceae; genus Buchananella; species Buchananella hordeovulneris. Next base: position 287 of record NZ_MQVS01000024.1, on the reverse strand, counting down.
ACCCGAAGCTCATGGCCTAACCGTTTGGGGGGAGTGGTCGAAGGTGGGACTGGCGATTGGGACGAAGTCGTAACAAGGTAGCCGTACCGGAAGGTGCGGCTGGATCACCTCCTTTCTAAGGAGCATCTGGGTATTGTTTGCCTTGCCGGGATTTGTTAGACCATTCTTGTTTGGGTGGTTGGTTTTGGTGGGGTGTGGTGCTCTTGAGTGGATGACACACGTGTTTTAAGACAGGCGCGGGCATGCTATTGGGTTTCCAGGCCACATCTGGTGGTTTGGTTGTTGTT
>NZ_MQVS01000023.1 GCF_001907235.1 Buchananella hordeovulneris | reverse complement strand
GCAACACGTTTGGGGGGGTGGGTTTTTGCCCACCCCCCAAACACTTCACGCCGCTAACTCACCGCGCAGCACGCCGCCGCGACAAGCCAACCAACGCCACACCACCAGCCAACACCGCACCAGCAAACAAGCCCAGACCCAGCGCATCAACACCAGTCTTAGCCAACTTGCCACCCGGCGCCGCCGACGGCGAACCAGACGGACCCTGCGACGGACCCTGCGACGGACCCGGCGTCACAGACACCGACGGAGACGGAGAAACCTTGGGCTGCTCGGTGTACTCATTAACAAACGACACCTCCACAACCTGGCCCTTATCCGCCACCACAAACTCCTGCCCCGCAGGCACCTTCACATCCCAACCAGGCACCTGCGCCGACGCCGCAACCTCCGACACCTTGCACACAGTCCCAGTAGGCACCGCCACACCCGCAGGAACAGCCACCCCGTCACCCTTAACCAGCAACGAACCAGTCACATCCCCACAGACATACTCAAACTTGAACTCGTGCCCAGCCAAACCAGGATGCCCAGCAACCTTCTTCGCCACCGAGAACGAACCAGTGTGCCGCGCATACACATTGTCAAACGCCAAGGCCACAACCTCACCAGCAGCCCCAACCTTCGCCGTCTTAGCCTGCGGCACCTTCACATCAAACCCAGCAACCTGCGCCGAATCAGCCCGCTCAGTAACCACACAAGAAGCCCCCACCGGAAGCCGCTCACCCACAGTCACCACCGAACCATCACCCGGCACACTCACATCCCCACGCTTCTCGCCCTCGACCGTGTCACACACATAATCGAAAACAAACGAACGCTTGGCATGCTCACCAGCCCCATCCCCGGAAACAGACTTCGCCACCGAGAACTGGCCCCGCTCCAACGTATAGGTGTTAACCGCCGACACCTCAACAGAACCCCCATCAACCACCGGGAACTCCACCGAAGAGCCAACACTCTCCACCCCATCAACACGCAACTTGGTCTCCAAAACCGCGCCAGCAACCCCAGCATCCCGCTCAGTAACCACACACTTACCAACCGGAACATCAGCCACCGAAACAGCAGCCCCACCAGCAGTCACCGTCACCGAATCAGCAACCGTCTCCTTACCCGCACCATCAACACACGAGTAATCAAAAACAAAGTCCTTCCCAGCAACAACCGCGCCATCACCAGCAACAGACTTCGCCACCGAGAACGAACCCTTCAACTGCGTATAAGTATTCGTCAACGTCGAACGCACCAGGTCACCCTTCACAACCCGCACACTCGGCACATCAAACACCGCCGCAACCGAATAACCATCACGCGCCCGAGTCGCCTCAGACTCACTCAACACACACTCAGTACCCGTAGGAACCTGCGGACCCTTCACCGCCGACCCATCACCAGGCACCCGCAACACACCCGAAGTCTTGGCAGCATCATTACACACATACCCAACCTCGAACACATCACCAGCAAAGACCCCGGCCCCATCACCAGCCACGACCTTCACAACCTCAAACGAACCCATATCACGCGAATACACATTCCGCGCAGTAACAGCCACAACCTCCCCATCAGCAATAGTCACAGACTCCGCCGACAAAGACGAAACAACCGAATAACCCTCACGCGCAGCAGACGCAGCATCCTCACTCACAGAACACACCACACCCGCAGGCAACAACGGAGAACGCACAACCGAACCATCACCCGGAACGGTCAACACCCCCCGATCACCACCACACACATAAGCAAACCGGAACGAATCAGCCGAGAAATCCCCACCCTCAACAGACTTCGCCACCGAAAAACGACCAAGCTTCTCAACATACCTATTCTCAAACACCAAAGGCACAACCACCCCAGCATCCCGAATAGCCACACGCTGCTCACCAGGAACCGTCAAGTTATAACCATCCAACTCCGCCGAAGAAGCCCGCTCAGACACCACACACTCAGTCCCCAAAACAAACTCCGGCGACTCAACAGCCACCCCATCAGCCCGCACACTCAACGAACCACGATCAGCCCCACACACATAATCAAACACAAACTCCCGATCACCAGGAACCACAACCCCCACAACCGACTTCACCACAGAAAACTTCCCAGTC
>NZ_MQVS01000022.1 GCF_001907235.1 Buchananella hordeovulneris | reverse complement strand
GGCGATGTGCAGTCGTGTGCTGGGGCGTTGGCGAAGTTGAAGGAGCATTACGGCGGCTGGGACCCCCGCACTTTGTTTGTTTTCGTGGGGGATTTGTTTGATCGGGGTCCGGATGCGGCTGGGGTGGCGGAGCTTATCGGGGTGCGGCCGCCGGACAATGTGGTGTTGGTGGAGGGCAATCACGACGAGAACCTGCGTTTCTTGCTCGCCGGGCTCTCGCGTGCTGGGTTTCCCGACACGCGCGTCTCGCTGGAGCAGCTGCGGGCGGTGGGGTACACGAAGAAGGACCTCGCGGACTTAGTTGAGCGTTTTGTGCCCGCCTATGCCCTGCGTTTCGCGGGCCGCTCGTTCCTCGTCACCCACGCCGGGCTCGCCCCGGCCACCATCGACGCGATCATGCACGTGGATGACCAGGGACGGCGCGCCTACGACTTCACGCACCTGCCGCTGCGGCAGCTGCTGCTCGGCTCCTCCAGCCGCCAGCAGACCTACCGCGGCTTCTCGCAGTATGACCGCAGCGTCGAGGCGGCCCTGTCGCACCCCCAGATTGTGCAGGTCCACGGTCACCGCAACGGCACCCGCACCGAGTCGCCGGGCCCGGAGGCGGCCGCCCCCAACGTGTGGGCCTTGGAGCAGCGGGTGGAGCACGGCGGGCACCTGGCGGCCCTGGAGGTGAACGCCGATGGACGGACACAGGTGGTGCGCTTCCGGGAGGAGCGCACCACCCCGGCGTTGGACCCCAACAGTCTGTTGGCGCACATGGCGGCCCACCCGGAGGTTATCGTGCGTCCGGTGGAAGGGCTGCCGGGCGTGGTTTCTTGCAATTTCACGCGGCGGGCTTTTGCCACCCGAAAGTGGGACGACGTGTCCTGCAAGGCGCGCGGGCTGTTCCTGGACCGGGAGTCGCGCGTGGTGGCCCGCGGCTACGACAAGTTCTTCAACGTGGGCGAGGCGCTCGCGCCGCGGGACTTGGACGACGTCGTCACCCGCGGCCTCGGCCGCCCGCTCACGGTGCGGCGCAAGTGGAACGGCTACCTGGCCCTGGTGGCGGTCGTGGCGGGGGAGCTGCGCGTCTTCTCTAAGGCGGGCGTCACGCCGTACTCACGGCACGCCGCGGAGATGCTCCAGGCGCACTTGGGGGAGCGGGTAGCCGAGTTGGCGGCGCGCCTGGCGCAGGCCGAGGTCACCCTCACGTTCGAGGTGATCTCCGAGCGCGATCCGCACCTCGTCGACGAGGGGGCTAATCAGCTGGTGCTGCTCGACGCGATCGCCAACCAGGAGACGTTCACGCTGCGCCCTGCGGTGCGGGCCGAGGTGGAGCGGGATTTTGGGTTCGTCAGCCCGCCGGTGGAGGTCATCAGTGAGGCCGCCGACGACGCCGCCCGCCTCGCCCTGGCCGCGCGCGCTGCGGCCTGCGAGGCCGAGGGGGCCGAGGGCCTGGTGATCACCTACGGGGATGGGCAGCTGACGAAGTACAAATCCGCTGTCTATACGCGCCGCAAGGCGTTTCGAAGCCTGGTGGAGCGACACTTGGCGGGCCGCAAGGTGGAGCCGCGTGGCGCGGGTGCCGAGCTTTTCGCCCGGTTCCTGGAGAGGGACGATCTGACGGGCTTCTGGGTGGAAGGCCTGCGCGGCCCCACGCTCAACATTCCGGCCCTCGTGGCCAGCCTGTGAGAGCTGCGGGGCGGGTGTGAGCGATGTCTCCACCGGCCCCGCTGCCTGTCAGCTCACCGCAAACCGGGGCTTGTTCAGGAAAATTCGGGCCGTTCGTCAGCTGGTGCCGAGGACGGGTGGGGCGGCCTGCCTACCGTCGGGGGGTCACAGCAACGGGGCCTGCGGCCTGCTGGTGCCCTGAGTGCGCAGCGGGCCGGGGTGCGGGCCCAGGAACGGAGCGGAGAGACAAGTGCGCACGATGTTTGTTTTGCGGGGCGCGCCTGGCGTCGGTCAGGGGGCGGCACTGCGAGAGCAGGGACTGCAAGAGCTGGCGGTGGGGGAGCACGACCTGCTGCCCGCCTTTTCCACCCCGTTCACCGACCTGGAGGGGCAGCGGGTGTGGTCGCTGGCGCATGGGGCGGGTGCGCAGGTGCGCCAGGCGCTGCGCCAGGCGGTGGAGTTGCGGCTGCGTCTGGGCGGCACCCTGTTGCTGAAGGGGGTGCATGCCCACCGTCCCGATTGGCAGGATTTGACTGACCTGGCGCAGGACCACGGCTACCAGGTGTACGTGGTTAACGTCCAGGACGGGGTGAGTGACGCCGAACTGCTGCGCCGCAACGAGGAGCGGGCGGGCAGCATCGGCTACGTCGATCCCGCCGTGGTCACCGAGATCGCGGCCCGGGTGCGGGCGGG
>NZ_MQVS01000021.1 GCF_001907235.1 Buchananella hordeovulneris | reverse complement strand
TGCGGTGTTGGCTGGTGGTGTGGCGTTGGTTGGCTTGTCGCGGCGGCGTGCTGCGCGGTGAGTTAGCGGCGTGAAGTGTTTGGGGGGTGGGCAAAAACCCACCCCCCCAAACGTGTTGCCACATAGCGGTACAACCATCCGAATTACAGCAACGTCATTTGCTGCGACGCTAGGAAAAGCCGGGAGTTTTCCCTTAACTGGCCGGAAGGATAGAGGATTAGTCTTTGAGGGACTCGTGTCACAAAGTGGTGGTCTTGCTTCCCTCGCGCCGCTGACTGGATATAGGCTGAAAGCAGTCTTTTGCCTGTAGGCGTTACCCCGCGCGAAAGGAAGCCCATGTCTAGGAAATCTCGGCTGGTGGCAGGGCTGGCCACCTTAGCGATGAGTATTGGCCTGGGAGTGGTAGCTGCTCCGGCGGCACACGCTGCCCCCAACCCGAATATCGGGGTGCAAATCACCAGTTTCATGCGTTCCGATGCCAATGGGGTGACTTCCGCCGGGGCGGTGCGCGTCGACGAAGTGGCGAAGCTGGAGTTTTCCTGGACCGGAGAAAGGGCGAACATCCAGGCGCAGGACTCCTTCGCCATCGAGTACGCCCCCTACTTCAATGCCCGCGTTGCGGGGCAGCGCTACCCGATGACCGTGCCTGTCAACGGTGTGCAGACGGAGGTTGGTACTTGCGAGGTGGCCAAGACGGTCTTCACCTGCACGTTCTCCGACAAGGTCACCGAGTTGCGCCAGCAGGGATTTGACACATTCAAGGGCACCGGCTCGGTGCTGCTGGTGGCCAAGCAGGCCACGAAGACCGAAACGGTCGAGATGAAGCTTAACGAGCAGGGCACGGCAGTTGACCTGCCCGGCACCGGCGGCATCGGGGAGAAGGCGGCGGCCACTTTCAACCCGGTGAAGTTGGCCAAATACGCCACCCCGATCGCGGAGGGGGCTATTCGCGTCAACTGGAATATCAGCTTCCACCTGGATGACATCAACAAGCACCGGCAGGCCGCCGGACTGGCGCCGCTGCCGACCGACGGCAGCGTCTCGACGCTGAAGCTGACGGATCGCCTGGGGCCCGGGCAGACCTTGCCGGACGCCATGGCCCTGGTGATGCGCACCCGCGAGAACCCGGCCAAGGCTGTGGTGATCGCCGAGAACGGCAAGCTCGGTGGGGACTACCAACTGGAAGTGGTCTACAACGAAGATAAGACCCAGGCGGAGATCGTGATCACGGGGCCGTTCAGCCTGGATTCCAACTACGTCCTGTCATACTCCGCGCCGATCACTGACGCCCCAGCCGTCCCGGGGCTGAAGTACAAGAACGACGTCGAGCTTAAGGACGCTGACTACCGGGTGAGCGGGGAACGCTACCTGACTGAGTCGTTCTCGATCACGGTGGAGATGAAGCCGGGCTTCGGTGGCTTCGACATCACCAAGTTCGTGGATGGCGATGCCGCGACTTCGGTGGCCAAGGGCACCAAGTTCACGGTTAACGTGGATTACAGCCTGCCAGCCGGTTCGACGGTGGAGACCTACAACGACTGGGTCGCTCCTGGGCAAGTGAATGCACAGCGTAATGGGGGAACCGCCACCTTCGAGGTGAAGTTGGGGGCCAAGACCCCGTTCCCCGGCACCTTCCCGCAGGGCACGACGGTGACGCTGAGCGAAGATCCGCAGTCGGCCAACCCGGGCGTGCGTGGCGGGGTCTGGGAGGAGCCGGTGTTCAAGCGCGGGCGCACCGAGGGGCCGACCTTCCAGGTGGAGAACCAGAAGTCAACCGCGTTGTCGTTGGACAACGCCGTCAGCATCCCTAAGGGCACGTTCCACGTCACCAAGACTGTGCAGGGCGACAAAGGTAAGGCTGCGCAGAAGGACTTCCGCTTTGCCTACAACTGTGCGGGCACGGCGGGTGAGCTGACGGTGCGGGCCGATGGCCAGCCAGTCGCGTCGCAGCAGCAATTCCCGGTGGGTACGCAATGCACCATCACTGAGGTAGCGGACTCGGCCCAGCTAGACGGATTTAATCTGCAGGTGCCGAGCGCAAAGACTGTCACCATCGAGTCGGCAACCACTCCCGTGGTGGCGGCCTTCGAGAACGTCTACACCGCCAAGGTGGGCAAGTTCAAGGTTGTCAAGACCGTTACCGGGGCCCAGGCACCAGCAGACAAGCAGTTCCGCTTTACCTACACCTGCGGTGCTGACTCGGGTGCGTTGGAGACCAGCGCCGGGGGCGCCGGGGTGGAGTCGCCGCAGTTCCCGCTCGGGACGAAATGTACGATCACCGAAGACCAGGAAGCGGCGCAGCTGGCTGGCTACACCCTCACAGGGCCCGCCGCGCAAGAAGTGACGATCGCCTCGGAGACCGAGCCGGTGGTGGCGACCTTCGAGAATGTGTATGCCCAGAAGGTCGGCAAGTTTGCGGTGACGAAGAATGTCACCGGTGTCCAACTCGCCCAGCCGCGCACCTACCAGTTCGACTACACCTGTGGTGCGACCTCCGGGACATTGGAAGTGCCCTTCCCCGGCCCGGCTGTCAACTCGCCCGCCTTCCCGCTGGGAACCGTGTGCACGGTTCAGGAAAAGGTCGACTCCGCGCAGCTCGATGGTTACTCGCTGCAGGCTCCGGCCGCCCAGGAAGTGACGATTGCGTCGGAAACCGACACTCCGACCTTGACCTTTACAAACGCATACTCGCAGCTGACTGGGAAGTTTTCTGTGGTGAAGTCGGTTGTGGGGGTTGTGGTTCCTGGTGATCGGGAGTTTGTGTTTGATTATGTGTGTGGGGCTGATCGTGGTTCGTTGAGTGTGCGGGCTGATG
>NZ_MQVS01000020.1 GCF_001907235.1 Buchananella hordeovulneris | reverse complement strand
TTGAACTGCTCCCCGGAAGTTGGACCTGGTAATCGGGTTCCTTCTTCCGGGGAGTATTTCTGTGTTGTCATCGAGTAAGGCCAGCCAGGTCCAGCGTGAGCGGTTGGTTGAGTTGTTCGAGGATGGTTGGGGTTTCACGGCCGCTGCTAGGAGTGTTGGGGTCGGGATTAAGACGGCTAGTAACTTGTGGGAGCGGTGGCGCCTTCATGGCAGGCTTGCCCTTATGCGCAAGCCAACCCAAGCCTGCTACCCCTTTGAGACCAAGTTAGAGGCGGTCAAGCGTTTCCTTGCTGGACAGACCAAGCCTCATATCGCCAAGGACATGGGGCTGTCCTCACCCAAGATCCTGGAGCGGTGGATACGGGCCTACCGGGTCCATGGTGAAGACGGACTACGCCCTAAACCCAAAGGACGCCCGCCCAAGGCCTCATCCTTGGCCGCTGGTGGGGGCAGTGAGCTGGAGATGCTTCAACGTCGGGTGGAGTACCTGGAAGCTGAAAACGCCTACCTAAAAGCGTTAAGGGACTTGATGAACAACGAGTCCTAACCCGGGTACGGGTCGTTGTTGCTCTCAAGTCCCGCTACCCCTTGCCGGTTCTTCTAGCCATTGCTGGTCTTGCTCGCTCCACGTTCTACTACCACCACGCCCGCCTGGCAGCACCTTGCAAGCACGCACAGCTGCGCCAACACATCCGCCAAGTCTTCCACCATGCCAAAGGCCGGTATGGTCACCGGCGCGTTCGTCTGGCCCTGGCCCGGTTGGGCATAAAGGTTTCTAAGAAACTGGTTGCCAAGCTCATGGCCCAAGAAGGGCTTGTCTGTATCACTAGGCCCCGGCGGCGTTACAGCTCCTACCAGGGCGCCGTCTCCAAGATCGCGCCCAACGTTCTAAACCGCCAGTTCAACGCCGAGCGGCCTAACCAGAAGTGGGTTAGTGATGTCACCGAGTTCCGCATCGCCGGGGTCAAGGTCTACCTATCGCCAATGATCGACGTGTACGACGGCAAGGTCATCGCCGCTACCCATGCCTTACACCCCACAACCAAGCTGACCGCTGCTTGCCTGTCTAAGGCCATTGCTACTCAACGCCCAGAACCAGGCTTGATCGTTCACACCGACCAAGGCATGCACTACCAACACACCTCCTGGCGCACCCAGCTCGAAGCAGCCGGAGCGATCCAGTCCATGTCCCGCAAGGGCAACTGCTACGACAACTCACTGGCCGAGAACTTCTTCAGCCACCTCAAAACCGAGTTCTACCACCCACAACGCTTCACCAGCGTCCAAGACTTCCTCACCAGGCTCCAGGACTACCTCAACTGGTACAACCACCACCGCATCCAAGAACGACTCAAGGGCCTGACCCCGGAAGAATTCCGAAGCCAGGCCCTTGCAGCCTAGAACGACAGGTACCCTTTAACCCGTCCAACTTCCGGGGAACAGTCCATTTTCCTGCCCCACCGGCTTTTTGCGCGCGTCTCCTGGTGGCCCGGGGCGCGCAGAGGCCCACATGTCAGCTGCCGCCCGGCCCGCGCGACTGCCCTCTGACCACGCGCGGCGGGCACCGCGCCCCGGGAACGGGGAGGCTGACCGCACGCGCCGCGTCTCGCCACGCGTGTCGGCCGCCGCCCCGGTCAGGGCAGGTCGGCCAGCAGCACGGGCAGGTTCAGCACCTGGCCTGCCAGGCCGTCGACGGTGGCGGCGGCCAGGCGGGCGGCGGCCGCCTGCGGCCCGTCCGCCAGCAGGCGCGCCAGCACCGCGGCGGCCGCGGCGTTGGCCGAGCTCACCGGACTCACAGCGGCCTGCGCGCCGCCTACTGTGGCGAAGGCGGGCCCGCCACCTGGCCCGGGCGGCACGACCGGGGGATGGGCGGGGTCAAAGTCGCGCAGCAGGGCGCGCAGTGCCTTGCGCGCCCGGAAGTGCTCGGTCTTGACCTTCACCCGCTGGCCGTCCCCGTACGTCACGACGAGCCCTTCGTCGCCCGCGGCCTCGCTGCGCGCCAGGCGCGCCTCCAGGAGCGGCAGCGTCGCCTCGTCGGCGGCCGCGGCCAACTGCTCGACCGCCGGGCACACGAACCCGAACTGGGCGGCCAACTGGTCGCGTACCGCGGGCACCAGCACCTCGCGTTCCTCGTTGGCGATGGCGTCCAGCACCACCACCCGCGCCGGGCCCTCGTCAATCAGGTGCGGATCGCGCGGGGTGATGATCTCGCAGGCCAGGGTCACGTCGGCCACCGCCAGCTGGCGGGTGAAGTCCCCGGCCCTGTCCCCCAAGTGCGAGTGCAGCAACTGCTGGGCGTGGCGGGCGGCCTTGTCGATACCCTTCTTGGTGAGCACCCGCAGTTCACCCCCAGTGACGGCCACGAGCGCCAGGTAGCCGTTCCATTTGCGGCGCACGCTCAAGGGCTGCCCCACCCCGGCCGCCACCACGTCGGCGAGGGTGGCGGGGGCGTGCGGCTGCCCCACCTCGAAGAAAGCGTCGTAGCCGCGGGCCACCACCCGGCTGTCCCGCTCGTCCAGGAATAGGCCGCGCGCCTTGCAGGCCACGCCCGGCCACTGATCCCACGCGAGCGCCCGCCGGGTGAACGTGCAGGCGAGGACCCCGGGCAGGCCCTTGGCCGGGCGAATGCGCACCTCCGGGTGGGCCGCCAAGCGGGCGTGCAACGTGTGCGGCACCAGCGGCGTGGCGGCCGGGCGCGGCTCAACAAACCGCAAGATACGGGTGTGCCCCGCGGCATCCACCTCCAGGGCCGCCAGGTGCCCGCCATACTCGACCCGCTGCTCCAAGGCCCACACGTTGGGGGCAGCCGCCTCCGGGCCCGGCGACTCGGCCCGATTGCCGTTGCGGTGACCGTGCACCTGCACGATCAGCGGATGCGACAGCGTCTCCTCCACCCGCCGGTCGTATTGGGAATGCCCGTGCCACGTATGACGCCGATCGGCCGAGCCGACCAGCAGCTGCCGGTGCGGTACCTCCGTGAAGTCGTAGCGCAGCCGCCCGCCCTCCTCGAGGGACGTGATCTTATCCAACAGGTCACCAGCCAGCCCCGCGTGCGTCACCAGGTAGTGACGGGACGCGAAGTACAGCGCCACCGCGGGGCGGCACCGGTCTAGCAGGGCCGCAATGTCGTCGTCCCCGTAGCCCGCGGCCCGCAACTGTTGCAGGCTGCGGGTAGTGTCCGGCCAATCGGTGCGGGGCAGCCCGGCGAGCAAGAAACGCAGGTTCTCGTCGTGATTGCCCTCCACCAACACCACATTGTCCGGCGGCCGCACCCCGATAAGCTCCGCCACCCCGGCCGCATCCGGACCCCGATCAAACAAATCCCCCACGAAAACAAACAAAGTGCGGGGGTCCCAGCCGCCGTAATGCTCCTTCAACTTCGCCAACGCCCCAGCACACGACTGCACATCGCC
>NZ_MQVS01000002.1 GCF_001907235.1 Buchananella hordeovulneris | reverse complement strand
GAGGCGGCGGTGGAGGGTGAGGACAAGCCCGCCAAGAAAACGACCAAGCGTGCCACCAAGAAGACCGAGGCGGCGGTGGAGGGTGAGGACAAGCCCGCCAAGAAGACCACCAAGCGTGCCACCAAGAAGGCCGAGGCGGCGGCTCCCGTGGAGGCGGAAGACCAAGACGAAGAACTCACCGGTGAGGTGGACGACGAGGACATCGACATAGATGACCTCGACGTCGACGACCTCGAAGACGAAGACATCGACAAGGACGAGGCGGAACCCGAAGAGGAAGAACCCGAGACCGAGGAACCCAGCCCGGGCAAGGCCCGCCTGCGGCTGTCGAAGGAAGACCACGAGAAGGACGAATCCAAGACCGGTTTCGTGCTGTCGGACTCTGAGAGCGACGAGCCAGTGCAAACCGTGGTGACGGCGGGAGCTACCGCCGATCCCGTTAAGGACTACCTCAAGCAAATCGGCAAGGTCGCGCTGCTGACGGCTGAGCAAGAGGTCGAGCTGGCCAAGCGCATTGAGGCCGGACTGTTCGCCGAGGAAAAGCTCAACAACGAGTCCGATGAACTGCCCCGCCTGCTGCGGCGGGAGCTGCACATGATCATGTTGGACGGCAAGCAGGCCAAAGACCACCTGCTGGAAGCCAACCTCCGTCTGGTGGTGTCGCTGGCTAAGCGCTACACCGGCCGAGGCATGTTGTTCCTGGACCTGATCCAGGAAGGCAACCTGGGGCTGATCCGGGCAGTGGAGAAGTTCGATTACACCAAGGGATACAAGTTCTCCACCTACGCCACGTGGTGGATCCGGCAGGCCATCACCCGCGCCATGGCAGATCAAGCCCGCACCATCCGCATCCCGGTGCACATGGTGGAGGTCATCAACAAGTTGGCGCGCGTGCAGCGGCAGATGTTGCAGGATTTGGGCCGTGAGCCCACCCCAGAAGAGCTGGCACGTGAGCTAGACATGACCCCTGAGAAGGTGGTCGAGGTGCAGAAGTATGGGCGGGAGCCCATCTCGCTGCACACCCCGCTGGGGGAGGACGGCGACAGCGAGTTCGGTGACCTCATTGAGGACTCCGAGGCGGTAGTGCCTGCGGACGCGGTCAGCTTCACCCTCCTGCAGGAGCAGCTGACGCAGGTGCTGGAGACGCTGTCAGAACGCGAATCTGGCGTGGTCTCGATGCGGTTCGGGTTGCTGGATGGTCAGCCCAAGACGCTCGACGAAATCGGCAAGGTCTACGGGGTCACCCGGGAGCGGATCCGGCAGATCGAGTCGAAGACGATGAGCAAGTTGCGCCACCCGTCGCGTTCGCAAGTTTTGCGCGACTATCTCGACTAGTTCGTCGTCGGTTCGCGCGAACAGGCAGTAAGAGGGGCGGGATGCGTTCGAGCATCCCGCCCCTCTTACTGCCTGTTAGGGGTTAAGACACGGGGGTCAACTGTGCCGTCAGTTGGGCCCGCTCATCGATCTCCAGCGTCCCTACCTCCGCCAAGCGGGACTCGTGGCGCCGCGCGTGGTGCGCACAGAAGAACAGCTCTCCTTGCCCGATCCGGAACCGGACATACGCCTGCGCCCCGCAGGCGTCACAACGATCTGCGTTGGTCAACTTTTCCATCTCTGCCATGGCTCCATGTCACCACACTTCGCGCGGCGCCGACGCCAAAATCTGCCTACTTCGCCCCAGGCGCAAAGCGCTGCGAGCTGTGGCACAGGCTAGGCCTGCGATTAGGGGCCCGTGCGGCGGTGCTGATTGGCCTGCGGCGTGCCTGCCCGTACCATGCTCGGGTGCCACAGACATCTGACTACTCCGCCCGCCACCTGCAAGTCCTCGAAGGACTAGAGGCGGTGCGTAAGCGTCCCGCGATGTACATCGGGTCCACCGATGAACGGGGAGTTATGCACTGCGTGTGGGAGATCATCGACAACTCGGTCGATGAAGCACTCGAGGGGCACGCCACCACCATCCGTGTCACGGTGCATCGCGACGGCTCGGTCGAGGTCATCGACGACGGCCGCGGCATTCCCGTTGACATTGTGCCGTCTGTGGGGCTAACCGGCGTAGAGGTGGTTTACACCAAGCTGCACGCCGGGGGAAAATTCGGCGGCTCATCCTATGGCTCAGCCGGCGGTTTGCACGGAGTGGGGGCCTCGGTCGTCAATGCCCTCTCGCAGCGGGTCGACGTGGAGGTCACCCGCGCCGGAAAAGTGCACGCCATGTCTTTCCGACGCGGGGAGCCAGGCATCTTCGCTGATAGCGGCGCGCCGCAGCCAGATGCCCCCTTCACGCCGTTTGAGGAGCGTTCGGAACTGCGCATCATCGGCAAGGCCAAACGCGGTGTCAGCGGCACCAGAGTGCGGTTTTGGCCGGACCCACAGATTTTCCCGCAGGCCGACGCCATTGATCTGCAGCGGCTAGTGGACCGGGCGCGACAAACCTCGTTCCTGGTTCCCGGCTTGACCATCGTGGTGCGCGACGAACGCCCAGGCGCGGCAGCCACCATGCAGCCCTCCCCGACCACAGCAACACCGTCTGCGATGGCTGTGGATAGCGCGCGAGCGGACGCGGGCATAGCGGAAGACTCGCCCGTCCCCACCGACCTCACTGACTACCCATTTGACGCCGCAGCAGACGACCTTTTTACTGACCTCGCCCCCGGGGAAGGCGTGGCCCTAGCGGCGAGCGCGCAGACGGTGCCGCTGGCCGACGACGCCTACGAAGAAACCTTCCGCAACGACGGTGGCGTGGTGGACTTCGTCGACTATCTCGCCCCCGACGCGGCAGTCAGTGACACCTGGCATGTGGTGGGACAGGCCACGTTCACGGAGAGTGTCCAGCAGCTGGGGGCCGACGGAAAACTGCGTGCCGTCGACGTCGAACGCACTTGCCGCGTCGATTGCGCCGTGCGGTGGGGAGTCGGATACGACACCACTGTTCGCTCTTTCGTCAACATCATTGCCACCCCGAAGGGCGGCACCCACCTGACTGGTTTTGAGCAGGGGCTGGTCAAAGCGGTGCGATCCCAGCTGGAGGCCCAGCCCCGACGTTTTGGGATTAAGCCGAAGGATCCGCGCATCGAGAAGGACGACATGCTGGCAGGCTTGACCGCCGTGGTCACTGTTCGTCTCGCGGAGCCGCAATTCGAGGGGCAGACCAAGGAGGTCTTGGGCACTCCGCAGGTCCGTGCCATCGTGGCCAAGGTGGTGACGACCGCCCTGGGCGAGTATCTCGGAGCCACCAAGGGGCAGCAAAAGACCCAGGCGGGGGCCGTCCTGGAGAAGATCGTTGGGGAGATGCGGGCGCGTGTTTCTGCCCGCACGCAAAAAGAGATCTCCCGCCGCAAGAATGCCTTGGAAAATTCGTCGCTGCCGACGAAACTGGCTGATTGTCGAGCCAACGATGTGGAGGGCACCGAGCTCTTCATCGTCGAAGGTGACTCGGCGTTGGGCACCGCCAAGCTTGCGCGGTCGTCAGACTTCCAGGCGCTGCTGCCCATTCGCGGCAAGATACTGAACGTACAGAAGTCCAGCCAAGCAGACATGTTGGCAAACGCCGAATGTGCGGCCATCATCCAGGTGATCGGCGCCGGGGCGGGCCGGTCCTTTGACCTGAGCGCGGCCCGCTACGGCAAGGTGATTTTGATGACCGACGCCGATGTGGACGGCGCCCACATCCGGACCCTGCTGTTGACACTGTTCTTCCGCTACATGCGTCCCCTGATAGAGGCGGGCCGGGTCTATGCCGCCGTGCCGCCGCTGCACCGGTTGGAGGTGCCAGGTGCCGGGCGGCGCAAGACCGAGTACATCTACACCTATTCCGAGGCGGAACTACACCAGCAAATCGCCCGGCTCAAGCGCCTGGGACGGGCTTTCAAAGAACCCATTCAGCGCTACAAGGGTTTGGGAGAGATGGACGCCCACCAGTTGGCCGAGACCACAATGGATCCGGCACATCGGACATTGCGGCGTATCACCATCGCCGACGAGGCGGCCCTTATCGCCGCCGAACGCACCTTCGATCTGTTGATGGGATCGGTGGTGCCCCCCCGGCGTGAGTTCATCATCGAAGGGGCGGCCAGCCTGGATTATGAGCGCATCGATGCCTGAGCTGCCCCTAAACTGGCTGCCATGAGCGACCTTGTTGGGCGTCTTGCCGCGCCCTCGACTTGCCAGGTGCCGTCGCCGCACCTGGGCCTGACCTGGCGGCAGGTACAGGACAGCGACCGCACGCAACTAACCCGGCTAGTGGTGGAGTGCGAGCGGTTCGACAAGTCATTGCACCCCCTCGGCCCGGAGGCTGTGCACGGCCTGCTAGCGGAGCTGCACGACGGCACCGCCGAGGCACTGGCGGGCTTTGACATGGTAGGCACGTTGCGGGCCTTCGGTAGTTGCTCGCTGTCCCCTGCGGTTGGTGAGGTCTTGGTGGCCAATCTGGCCGCCCACATCACCCCGAGCTGGCGCGGGCGCGGCATCGGCAAGGAACTTTTCGCCTGGCAGGACGCGCGGGTGCGCCAGCTGTTGGCCGCGGCCGCCCAGGCCGCCCCCAGCGTCACGGCGGCTTTAGTGACTTCCTTGGTTGACGAGCACTTGACGGACCGACGGCGACTGTACGCTGCGGCGGGTTTCGCCCCCGTGCGCACTTTTCGGGACATGCGACGCTCCCTGGCCGAGCCGCCGCCCGTCGCGCCGATGCCGACCGGGGTGCGGATAGTGCCCTGGGAGCCAGCGCGCCTGCCAGATGCCCGGGCCGCCCACCTGGTCGCTTTCGCTGATCACTTCGGCAATCCTGCCCTGTACGAACAGTGGTGGCGCGAGGCCACCGAGGCCCTGGAGCCCGCCTGGAGCTTCCTGGCGGTGCAGGACGACGAGACGGCGGCAGTATGCGGCTACGTCCTTTCGTCGGCCCGCCCGTGGAGCTGGAGCGCCCGGTCGTTGGAGGGATATACCGAACTTATTGGCGTCACGCCCGCTGGGCGGGGCAACGGGACCGCCCGGGCCCTGATCGTGGCCAGCCTGGCGGCGATGCGACAGGCTGGCATGGAGTACGCCGCCCTTGACGTGGACACCGCCAACCAGTCAGGCGCTGGGGCGTTTTACGCCCGGCTGGGGTACGTGCCAGAACAGTCCCAGATCCTGTACGCCCTCGAACTATGAGCTGGGCGGGACAAGCACAGTTAGCGCCGGGCAGCCGGGTGGCGGACCTAACCTGGCGCGACCTGGCGGCGGGGGACGTCGAGCAAGTGGCGGCCCTGATCGCCGTGTGCGAGGAGACAGACAATCCGGCCTACCGAACGTCGCCCGCTGAGGTGCACCGCATGTTTGCCCAGCCCGCCGACGTCGTGTCCTTGGGCGGCTTCGATGCGCGGGGGCAACTGCGGGCCTTTGGGCACGTCAGGTTGCGCGGCGGAGACGACCTGGAGGCGTTGACCAAGGGAGCGGTACATCCGCAGTGGCGGCAGCGGGGGATCGGGCTGGCCAACCTTCGTTGGCAGGTGCAGGCCGCTCGTGCCGCCCTGCTGGCCCGGCCAGCCACCAGCCGCCGCATCTCCATTCACGTGGAAGACGATCGCGTAAACATGATCCGTCACCTGGAGGAGTTCGGATACAAACGCACCGCCTCGTTCGTGGAATGGCGCCGCTCACTCAACCAGGCAATCCCGACGGTCGCCACCGGCCAGTATTTGACGATCGAACCGTGGACCGACAAGCTCGACATTTTGGCCCACTCCGCCTATAACGAGATGCAAGCCGATGCCGGGGCCTCAGCGCTTGACCAGACAGAGTGGGAACAGGTGCGGGGGGAATTCATGCCCGCTTGGTCTTTTGTGGCCTTGGATCGGTCACGTGACCGCACGCGCGTGGCGGGCTTCGTGCTCGTCTCCCGCTACGAACAAGACTGGGACGCCCTGGGCTGGACCGAGGGCTACATCGACTTCCTGGTGGTTTTCTCGGCGTGGCGACGCACCGAGGTGGGCACCGCCCTGGTGTGTGCGGCGATGCAAGCCTGCGCCGATGACGGCATGGATGGCATCGCGCTAGATGTCGAGGAAGGCACCACGGAGACCCTCACCGATGAACTGCACGATCTAGGTTTCCGGGCCGGGGCCGCCAGCTCGGTCTACACGATGTACTTATAGCCCCGGCCGACGCGTCCCTCAGCCGACGGCCGCCACGGGGGTGTCGATAGCCACCCCGGAGGCATCGCGGCGCTCGTCGACCGGCGGCAACTCGACCGGCTGGCCGCCCGCACCCACCGCCCGGGCCGGCCCCAGTCCCGTCCAGCCAAGGACCAAGGAATCCTGGCCGCGCAGGAGGCGCTGCACCCGCACCCCACCGGTGGCCCGCCCCTTGACGGGGTAGCGATCCAGCGGCGTCACCTTGAGGGCGGCAGGCCCGGACTCCGGCAAAGCCCCGGCTGCGCCCGCGCCAGTGACCACCACGGCGGCGGACACCAGTTCGCTGGCCACGATCCCACCGCCCAGCACGTGCGCACTGTCCTTCACCGCGATCCCCGCCATGCCCGCCGCGCTGCGTCCCTGCACCCGCACCCGCGCCGCGTCGAAGCGCAGCAACTGCGCATCGGAGGTAATGGCGACAAACTGGGAGTCGTCCGGGGCACTGGCGGCCACCACCACCGCGTCGCCCTCCTCCAAGGTGATGACCTCGTAGCGGTCGCTGCGCGCCGGCCCGTCGGCCCCCACCCGCTTGACCCGTCCGGAGCGCGTCAGCAGTCCGAGCGGCGCTGCCGCCGCAGTGAGTTCGGCTAAACCGACCGGTTCGGCGGGCGACTGCCCGCTGGGCAGCAGGAGGCGAGCCGGGGTCCCCCCGGCCAGGGAGACGGCCCCCTCGGTGCGGGGTAGCGCCGGAATCTCCACCACGTCGATGCGTGCGACAGTGCCGTCGTCCAGGACGATGCCGACCTTGCCGCGGGTGGTAGCCGCCACGTCGCCGAGGAGGGCGTCGTGGGCGGCTCGGGGCCCCTCCCGGGTCATGACGTCTGTTCCCGCCACGCGCGCCAACAAACCGGTGGCGCTTAGCAACACTCGGCAGGGCTCGTCGGCCACCTCCAGCGGGGCCGCCGCGTTGGCCTGACTGCCCACCGGTGCCGCTCCTTCGTCCTCCAACAGCACCGTGCGACGGGGGGTGGCAAATTGTTCGGCGGTGGCCGCCATCTCGCCGCTCACTACCTCCCGCAGGACGGCTGGGTCAGCCAATATGCGCTCCAGCTCAGCAATTTCCCGTGCCAGCTCGTCCCGCTCGGCCTCCAGCTCCAAGCGGGAGAACTTCGTCAGGCGACGCAGCCGCAGGGCCAGGATGTACTCCGCCTGCACTTCCGTGATGTCGAAAACAGTTTGCAGGCGCGCTCGCGCGGCCGCCGCGTCGTCTGAGGTACGGATGACGGCGATCGCTTCATCAATGTCGGCTAGCACCAGCAGCAAGCCTTCGATCAGGTGCATGCGTTCCGCGCGTTTGGCCAAGCGGAACTCGCTGCGGCGCCGCACCACTTCCAACCGGTGGTCGACGAATACCTGCAGCAGCTCCAGTAGCCCCAGGGTGCGCGGTTGGCCCTCGACCAAGGCCACGTTGTTGATCGCAAAATTGTCTTCCAACGGGGTGTGCTTGTAGAGCTGGGCCAGGACCGCCTCCGGGTTGAAGCCTGCCTTGACCTCTATCACTAGCCGCATGCCCTTTGTGCGGTCCGTGTGGTCCTCGACCTTGGAGATACCAGAGAGCTTTCGGGCGTTGACCCCGTCCTTGATTTTTTCAATGACCCGCTCGGTTCCGACCAGGTACGGCAGCTCGGTGACCACGATGCCCTGCTTGCGGGCCGTCAGCCGTTCAATGCGGGCCGTGGCCCGGGTCTTGAAAGCCCCGCGGCCGGTGCGGGCAGCCTCCCGTATCCCTGCCAGCCCGACGATCATGCCGCCTCCCGGCAGATCCGGCCCCGGAATGAACCGCTCCAAATCCTCGACGGTGGCCTGCGGATGGGCGAGCAAGTAGCGGGCGCCGGCTAACACCTCTCCCAGGTTGTGGGGTGCCATGTTGGTGGCCATGCCGACGGCGATCCCTGCGGCACCGTTGACCAGCAGCGCGGGAATAGCGGCAGGCAGCACGGCGGGCTGCAGCAGCTGATTGTCGTAGTTCGGCACCAGATCAACGACGTTTTCGTCGAGATCGGCGATCATCGCCATCGCCGCCGGGGCTAGGCGAGCTTCCGTGTAACGGGGGGCTGCCGGGCCGTCGTCGAGCGACCCGAAGTTGCCGTGTCCATCGATGAACGGCAGCCGCAGGGAGAACGGTTGGGCCATGCGCACCATGGCGTCGTAGATTGGGGCATCGCCGTGCGGGTGCAGCTTACCCATCACGTCGCCCACCACCCGGGCGGACTTCACGTGCCCGCGGTCGGGGGTCAGATTCATTACCCCCATCTGATGCAAAATGCGCCGCTGCACCGGCTTTAGCCCATCGCGGGCGTCGGGCAGGGCCCGGGCGTAAATGACGGAGTAGGCGTACTCCAAGAAGGAAGATTCCATCTCTCGCGAGACGTCGATCTCCACAATTTCGCTGTCTTCGGGCGTGCGCATGAGCGACATTCTCACCGATCACCGGGCAGGGGAGAAAACGTCCACGCCGGGGTGAGACAATAGCCGGATGAATCAGCGGTTGCTAAGCGAGCTGGCGAACTTCGACTACTACCCGCGGGCGGCGGCCCGCATGCTGGACCTGGCTTTGGCGGGGGAAAGCGTCGCAGACATGCTCGTACAGCAAAGCACCTCCATCGACGACGAAGCGGTGCGCCGCCACCTCAACGCCATGGTGCTTACCCCCACCCGGTTGCTGCTGTTACACGTCGACGACCTCGATGACGAAGCCGGGGCGATCGTCGTCAGCACTGACGCGGTGGCCCTCAGCGAGATCTCGGCGCTGCGGGTTTCGCACGGCCTGCGCGATCCGGAAGGGCCACACGGTGGCGAGTTGACTGAGGTGACGCTGTCGATCGGATGGCGCAGCACTCGCCAGATCGAAGTGCAACCGAAGTCCTGCGGCGATCCGGAGTGCGTCGCCGAACACGGCTGGGGCGGGGTTCTGCTGAACGAGGACGTCATGGTGCGGGTGACCGCCGCCGCCGACGGAGCGGCGCAGGTGCGTCGCACTAGCGAGTTCGCCGCCCAGCTGGCACGCGCCACGGCAGGCAAACGATGAGCGAGCTCTTTGCCCGGCAGGCACAGCCCGCGGCGGCCCCGCCCAGCGCACAGTGGGTGGCGCCCAGTGCCACCCTCGGACAGATCCTGCCCGCCGCGGCGCATGCGGTCGGGCTGCCGGTGGGTGACCCGGGGGACTTGCGGTTCCCGGCGGCGCGGGCGGCGGTCGTGGTGCTGCTCGACGGTTTGGGCGACCAGCTGCTGCAGCAGCGAGCCGGGCACGCCCCCCACCTGCGGGCGCTGCGGCAGCAACCGACCGCCCAGGTGCTGACCACCTGCGCTCCTTCGACGACGGCCGCCGGCATTAGTCTGCTGGGCACCGGCCACCAGGGGGGCGCCACCGGCATGCTCGGTTACAGCGTGCGCATGGTGGATGGTCCCTTGGTGAGCTTGTTGACCTTTGCCGACAGCCCGATCGCGCCTCAGGATTTCCAGACGGTCCCCACTTTCGCGGAGCACTACTTGGCCACGACGGGGCAGGCCTTGCCTGCTATCGGTCTGGCTCACTTCGCGGGCTCCGGCCTCACCGAGGCAGCTTTGCGAGGCAGTGCCCACCACAGCGGGCAGACCATCGCCGCGCGCGTGACCGAGGCACTGCGGTTGATCAGTTCCGGCCACCGTGTCGTCTACCTCTACATCGGGGAGATCGATAAAGCCGGGCACGCCCACGGTTGGGGGTCGCCGCCCTGGTTGGCGGCCCTAGAAGAAGCAGATCAAGCGATCGGGCGATTACTTAGCGACCTGCCTTCGCACACCCTAGTGACGATGACGGCCGACCACGGCATGGTCAACCCGGATCCCGCCCAACGGGTGTGGGTGGAAGCGGAGGGGCTCGCCGACGGGGTGGCCGCCCTGGGGGGTGAGCCGCGGGCCACCCACGTCTACGCCGAGCCGGGGGCGGCCGCCCAGGTGGCAGCCTGCTGGAAGGAGACGTTGGGAGAGCGGGCTTGGGTATTTACCCGCGCTGAGGCAATAGCGGCGGGCCTTTTCGGCCCGGTGCACCCTGCCAACGAGGCCATCATTGGGGACGTGGTGGCGTTCGCGCGGGACGCGGTGACCATTGTTGACCCGCGGTTTCACAGCGCGGCCTTCATCGAACTGCCTGGCGTGCACGGTTCGCTGACCGCGGCCGAGATGGAGATTCCGCTGCTGACGGCGCGCACGTAGGTCCAGGAGCTACTTAGAGCGCGAGCCGAAGACGATTTCCTCCCAGGTGGGCATAGTGCGGCGGGCCTTTTTCGCGGGCTTAGTCTCCGGGGTGTGGCCGGGCTCCTCCGCGGCCGCGGCAGGGGCCTGCGGCGCCGTGTCCACCGCCGCGCTCTCGTCCGGGTGCTCCTGCGGTCCGTCGTCCACCGGAGGGGTGCTGTTTGGTGCGTCTTCCTCGCCGTCTTCTTCCACTGGGTCGGGCGCCGGGGCCAACACCGGGCGCACCGGTGGGGTGGCGGTGTCGGCTTGCCGCCGCGCGAGGCGCTGATGCCGCTGGCGATCCAGATCGTCCAATATCGCCTCAGTAATACTGACGGCGGGCGTGATCTCTGGGCGGCGCGGCCGCGGCGGGGCCGGGGTGGACATCTCGGTCAGCCAGCGGGCCTGCTCGTCGAGACCCCGCACCGTCCCCGCCGCGACATCTACGGCCCAGCGGGCCTCCCGTTCCTCGGCACTTTGCACAAACGTGACTACGACCTCCCACGGCTCACCGGGACGCCGTACCGCATCCCAAGTCAACGACTCCGGGTCCACCCCCCGAGCCGCCAACCGGTCGACCACGAGGTCGCCCAATGTGGGGGAGTCCCCCTCGTGCCCCACCCGGCAGGCTTGGGCTCGTTCTACCGTCCACCGCCGCTCGCCGAGCACCGGACTTTCAAACTTGCGGACGTGCTCCAGCGACAACCCCGCCGCCTCCGCGACCTCCGCCGCCGACGCCCCGGCCCGAATGAGGGCCTGCAGATCTTTCGGACGCAATTCGCCGAGCACCTCTTTGGTTTCGAGCTTGGGGCGATCGCGCCGCACGGCCCCGCGCAGGGAGTCGTCTATCTGCAGCGTGAACCGCTCTCCGCCCTCGGAGACCAGAACCAACCGTTCACCCGTGCTGTCCACTCCGAGGAGCTCAAGCTCGATCATCGATAGTCCTCCCTCGCCCTGTGATGCCCCCAGGTTGCCACGCGCACCTGGCAGGGGCCTGGAATGACGCGCCCATCCGGCATTTCCGGGTGCCGACGCGACGTTGACGCCTTTCGGGTGGTAGTATCCCCGCGCCATACGCCGGACATTTGGGAACGCGGCCCGTGAGGAGAAACTAATGGCTACCGATTACGACGCCCCCCGCAAGACCGACGACGAAGTTGCTGAGGACTCCCTGGAGGAGTTGAAGGCCCGCCGCAACGAGGCGGGTTCGTCCTCAGTCGATGAGGACGAGACCGAGGCAGCGGAAGGATTTGAACTTCCCGGGGCGGACTTGTCCGGGGAAGAACTGACAGTACGAGTATTGCCCCGCCAGGTGGACGAGTTCACCTGCTCGGAGTGTTTCCTGGTGCATCATCGCTCGCTGCTGGCCTATGAGCAGGATGGCCAGCCGGTGTGCGTGGAGTGCGCCGAATAAGGTCCAGCCGATAAGCTGGCGGCCACGGAGCGAAAGTAAGGAAGTTCGATGGGGTTGTTTTCCAGAAGGCAAACCGACACCACCACACCGGCTCGGCCACAGCCCACGCCGCGGCCGCCGAAAAAGCACGGCCCCTACGATATTTCCGAGCGCAAAGTGCGGCCCGGTTATCTTGACTTGGGGGCGTTGAAGCTGCCCCAGATTCCCGGGATCGGCATCCAAATGAACGTCACCCCCGATAGGCGGTCGATCCTGGGGGTGACCTATCAGCTGGGCAACTCCGTGATGAGCGTGGCGGTATTCGCCGCCCCGCGCTCGCGGGGACTGTGGGAAGAGATTCGGGGCGAGATTGCCGCGTCCATCGAGAAGGACGGCGGCCGGGTAGCCGTCGGGCAGGGGCCGTTTGGTCCCGAGGTGCAGGCCACCGTGATGGTGCCCGGGCCAGATGGGCGACAGGGCGTGTTGCCGGTGCGGGTGCTGGGGATCGATGGGCCACGGTGGTTTGTGCGGGCCATGCTCCGGGGCCCCTTGGCCGCGCAGGCCCCTAACCCCGACAAGTTGAATGCGGCGGAAAACATCCTATCCGCCATCATCGTCGAGCGCGGGAAGGATCCGATGCCGCCCCGCGCCCCCCTGGAGTTGCGGCCGGTGGGACTGGAGGGAGAAGGCGTGAATGTGGATGCCTCCGCCTCGCCCCTCTTGGACCCCAACGCTAGCCGGGGCCCGTCGATGACGGAGACCCGATGAAGGAAAAACGAGTCGACCTGGAGTACTCCTACCGCGACGCTCTCCAGACCGCCCAAATTGAGGAGCTGCGCCGGGACTTTGGGGCCAGCCGCATCAGCGATTTGGTGCCGCGGCAGCCCGCGGTCACCTTCGGGGTGGTGCGGTCGGTGACCTACCCGGGCCACGGCAGTGCCCGCCTGTTCAAGGTGGCCTTGGGGGATGGCACGGCGGTCGTCGAGCTGATCTGGCCCGGCCGCACCGAGGTACCCGGCCTGGAACCGGGTCGCCTGTTGTTGGCCGGTGGACTAGTGGCCGAGACGGCCGACGGGCTGGCCATCATGAGTCCGGAGTATCAGATCGTGGAGGACGACGCGTGAAGCCAACGCCACGCGGTAAGGCTGGCTGGTTGGGCCAGGTGGGGTCCTCGGAATTTTCGGTACAGCAGGCCGTCGGTGGCTGGCGCGGGGTGGTGGACAGTCTGGCGCCGACCTTGGCGTTTGTGGTGCTGTTCCTAGTGTGGCGTGACCTGCGCCTGGCGCTAGTAGTGGCTGGTGTGGTGTGCGCGGTGCTGGTGGCGGCCCGGCTGGTGACTCGCTCTCCCCTAACCCAGGCATTCTCCGGTGTGGTGGGGCTCGGCATTGGCGTGGTTTGGGCCTGGCGCAGCGGCCAAGGCACCGATGTTTTCCTGCCCGGCATTTTGATCAACGCCGCCTACGGGGGTGTCATCGCCTTGCTAGCGCTCGCGCGGCTACCGGTGGCAGGCGTCGTCCTGGGGGTAGTGCACGGCCGGTCGCCACTGTGGTTCCGCTCCGCTAGCGCGGGGCTGCAACGCGCCTGCAAGCAGGTGACGTGGCTGTGGGTCGGGGTGTTCGCGTTGCGCATCGTGGTCAAATTGCCGCTGTACCTGGCGGGCGCGGTGGGCCCCCTCGGGGTGGCCCACCTAGCCCTCGGGCTGCCACTGATGGCGCTCGCCAGTTGGTTTACCTGGGTGTGGCTACGCGTCTGGGCGCAGGAGGCGACGCAACCCGGCCAAGCGGTCTGAGGCTTCATTCGTTCCGGCCTCGAAGGAGGTCAGCACGATGATGGCGTCACCTGCCTCCAGCGTGCGGTCAGGCCCCGGCTCGAACGGTTGCGAGTCACGCACGACCGCGGTGATGACGACGCCGTCCGGCAGGTCGACCGCGTCACAACGCACCCCGGCGAGGGCCGCGCCGGGGGCGATAGTGCCCTCGTAAAGGCCGGCTCCGGTCATCGGGAAGGCCATCACCCGGACGAGGTCGCCCACCGAGACTGCCTCCTCGATGATCGCCGTCATCAGCCGCGGCGTGGAGACCGACACGTCCACGCCCCAGGTGGAGTCAAAAAGCCATTCATTGCGGGGCTCGTTCACGCGGGCCACGACGCGCGGCACGCCGAACTCGGTCTTCGCCAGGAAGGAGATGACCAGGTTGGCTTTGTCGTCCCCGGTGGCGGCCACCAAGACGTCGCACTCGGCAGTGCCTGCGGCCTCTAACGCGTCCGGGGAGGCGGCGTCGGCCTGCACCCAGTCGGCCTGCGGTACGGTGGCCACCTTCATCTTGGCGGGGCGGTTTTCGATCAACGTGACCTCGTGCCCCGAGGCCACGAGCCCCGCGGCGATGGTGCGGCCCACTGAGCCTGCGCCCACGATTACTGCCCGCATTAGTCCTCCTGTTGTGGGATCTGGCCCAATATGCGTGAAACTTGCTCCACCCGTTTGACTGGCACCAGGAGGTGGAGGTCGTCTCCCTCCTGGAACACTTCGTGGCCCGCCGGCAAGTGCGCGACTGAAGCCCGCGTTACGAACGCGATCCGGACGCCGGTGGCCGCCTCCAGCTGGCTGAGGGGAGTGCCGATCCACGAACGGTGCACCGACGGGTTGCACAGCGAGATACTGCCGGTGTCGTCCCGATAGACCTCACCAGCAACGTGCGGCAGGAGCCGGTGCAATATCCGATCCGCACTCCACCGCACGGTACCCACGGTGGGGATGCCGAGCTTGGCGTATAGGTCCGCGCGCCGTGGGTCGTAGATCCGGGCCACCACCTGTTGGACCCCAAAAGTCTCCCGGGCCACGCGGGCGGCGAGAATGTTGGAGTTGTCCCCGGACGTGACCGCAGCTAGCCCGTGGGCCTGTTCGATACCCGCCCGAATCAGGGTGTCGCGGTCGAAAGCCATGCCGGTGATACAGGAGCCGGAGAAGTCATCCGGTAGCCGTTCAAACGCCTCCGGCGACCGGTCGATGATCGCCACGGAGTGACCTATTGCCTCAAGAGTTACGGCCAGAGTGGCGCCTACGCGCCCGGAGCCGACAATCACGATGTGCACCTGGCAGACACTACTCCTATTGCAGCGGCGGTGCCGAGAACGCGCTGAGGCGCTACCATCGCCAGGTGCGATCCGTGATAGAGCGTAGTAGGCGCCTGCTGTTAGGTAACCCGGTTCCCGAACGACGCCAGGGGGAGCAGCTCCTTCCCAAGTCGCTGGCGTTGCCTACGTATGCGGCCGATGCGCTGTCATCGGTTGCCTACGCGCCGGACGAAATATTGCTGACGTTGGCGATTGCTGGACCGTTGCTCCTGGGACTGAGCGGCTGGGTGGCGCTCGCCGTCATCTTGGTGCTGCTCGTCGTGGTGATTTCCTACCGGCAGGTGGTAAAGGCCTACCCGCAGGGGGGAGGCGCCTACGCGGCCGCCACCCACAACCTGGGGCCGGTGGCTGGGCAAACGGTGGCCTCGGCGCTACTGGTGGACTACATCCTGACGGTGGCCGTCTCGACATCAGCCGGGTCTGCCTACCTCGCTGCCGCGATTCCTGCCTTGAAGTCGCACGCGGTGCTGGTGGCAGTCGGGCTGATCGTGCTTCTCATGCTGGTGAACCTGCGCGGCGTGCGGGAAAGCGCCCGTCTGATGGCGTTGCCGGTCTACCTCTATATGGGGGCAGTGGGTGGCATGGTGATCAGCGGGGTGCTGCAGTATTTCGCTGGGCGCCTGCCGCAGGCCGCCTCGGCGGGCCTGGAGTTTGCCGCCACGGACGCCGAACACGCTGTGACCGGGCTGGGGGCGGCCTTCCTGGTGCTGCGGGCCTTCTCCTCCGGGGCTGCGGCCCTCACTGGGGTGGAGGCCATCGCCAACGGGGTTCCCAACTTCGCCCGCCCCAAGGCCCGCAATGCCGCGCGCACCCTCAGCGTGTTGGGCGCAATCTCCGTATCGATGCTGGCGGGCGTGGTGTGGTTGGCAAACCGCACGGGGGTGAAATACGTCGAACACCCGGAGGCGCTGCTGGCGCAGGGACGCCCCGTCGGGGAGGAGTATCACCAGTTACCGGTCATCGGGCAGCTGGCCGAAGTGGTCTTTGCCAACCAGTGGTACGCCCGCCTGGGGGTGACGGTGCTCACCGGTTTCATCCTAGTGTTGGCCGCCCACACGGCGTTCTCTGGCTTCCCGGTGTTGGCGGCCCGCCTCGGCAAGGACAGCCTGCTGCCGCGGCAGTTGAAGCGGGTGGGTGACCGCTTGGTGTACTCCAACGGGGTCCTGTTGTTGGCCCTGCTGGCCGGGATACTGGTGGTGGCCTTTTCGGCGTCGGTTACGCGCCTAATCCAGCTGTACGTGGTGGGAGTGTTCACCTCGTTCTCCCTGGGGCAGTTGGCGATGGTGCGGCACTTTAACCGAGTGTTGTCGGTTTCCGGCGACCCCCGAGAACGGCGCCAAGCCTCGATTGCCCGCGTGGTAAACATCGCGGGGGCGACGTGCACCACGGTGGTGCTGCTTGTGGTGCTAATCACGAAGTTCACCCACGGAGCGTGGCTGTCGGTGCTGTTCATGGTGCTGGCGTTTGTGCTGATGCGCTGGACGTGGACCTCCTATCGGCGAGCAGATGCGGAGCTGGAGATTCACGACATTGAAGAAGAACGTCTGCTCCCGCCGCGTGTGCACGCAGTGGTGCTCGTCTCGCGTCTCAATCGCCCAACAATGCGCGCCATCTCGTATGCGCGGTCGACTAGACCGTCGTCGATAACGGCCCTGCATGTGGGAATCGAAACTGAGGCCGCGCGGCAACTGCACCGCACCTGGCAAGCCAACAAGGTGGCTATCCCATTGACGGTCCTGTATTCGCCTTTCCGGGACCTGGTGGGGCCGGTCGAGCGCCATATTCGGACTATTCGGCGTGCCAGCCCCCGGGACCTCGTAGTGGTGTACCTGCCGGAGTTCATTGTGCGAAACAGCGCCGAGAACGTGTTGCACAACCATTCGGCATTTCTGCTGCGACGGGTCCTGGCCACCACCCCTGACATCGTGGTGGCGTCGGTGCCATGGCAGCTGGGGCAGGAAGATGACGAACCGTCGACGGATGCGCCATCCGTCGTTGAGGCAGACGACTCAGTTCCGGCCGCAGTAGCCCCGGCGGTTGGCGGCGTGGCGGCGGTACCCAGCGCACGGGAACCTGCGCCGTCGCCGCACCCCGCCCCTGCTGCCCCGGGGCCGCAGGACACGGCTGCGGCCGTCGAGCCCGGCCTGGCGGTGCCTGCCGCCCAAGCGGAGCCGCAGCTCGGCCAGGTGCCCGCTTTGCCAGCGGTGGCCGGGCAGGAACCATCCGCCGCTCCGGAAGAGAGCGCCGAGCTGCCACCGCCTCCCGCACAAACGCAGTTCGAGGAAGTACCTGCCCCGGCGGCCGACGTTGCACCAGACCTACCCGTACGAGCGGTCGCGGACTTGCTCGCCGAGGAGCCCAGCGTTCAGCCTGCGACCCCGACCGGGCTGCCCGAGCCCGACCCGGTGACGGACGCGGAGGCGCTTGTCGCGCAGGCTGCCCCGATGGTGGCGGACGAGCCGGAGGCTTCCGGCGAACCAGGGGGCGCCGCCCCGGCAGCGAGCGAGGTGCCGGTGTCCAGTGCTACGGCATTGGCGGACGGGGCCCTGCCGGAGGAGACACCGGAGGAGGAGACACCGCAGGATGCCCAGTTAACGGTGGCGGCAACGCCAGCGCTGGTGGAGCGCGCCAAGACACCGGCCCCCGCGGACGAAGCGAGTGCACCCGTGTCGCCCGCGGCCGAGCCGCAGGCGACAGCGGTGCCCTCCCGCGCGGCCGCCGAGCCGCTCCCGGCGCTGGAGGAACCGACAGAGAGCCCACAGTCCCCGCAGGGAGAAGAAGACGTGGAGGCGGTGGAGCGGCCGCGACCTGACTCGGAGTCGGGCTCGTGAAGCTGACGCTCGACATCGGGCCGCTGGCACACGGCGGGCACTGCGTCGCCCGCACCGAGGTCGACGGCAAGCGGCGCACGGTGCTGGTGCGCCACACCGCGCCTGGCGAGAAAGTAACCGCGCGTGTCACCGCTCGTCGCTCCAAGGTTTGGTACGCCGATGCCGAGGAGGTGTGGGAGCCCAGCCCGCACCGCGTGGCCAGCAGCTGGCCGGAGGCCGGACCCGGTGGGGTGGGCGGCGGCGAGCTTGCCCACCTGACACTGGCGTATCAGCGCCAGCTGAAGGCGGAGGTAGTGCGAGACGCCTTGCGGCGGGTGGGCAGCGCAGCCTTGGCCGAAGCGGTGGCCGAGCAGGCAGCCGCTTTCACCGTCCGGCCGGTTGGCGACGGGCAGGCGCGCCGCACGCGCCTCGAGTTGACGGTAGCCCCGCACGGGCGGGCGGGCATGCATCGTTATCGGTCGCATGAAGTGCTGGCGTTGACGGAAATGCCGCTGGCAGATCCGCGGATAACGGCGCTGGGACTGTTAGGGGACTCTGCCTGGCAGGCGCATTTTGCGCCGGGGCAGCGGGTGCGCGCCGTGGCCCCCAGCGTGGGCAGCGCCTTGGTGGGCATTGCGGGACAGTGGTTTAGCGCCCCGGGGCAGCGGGCGGCACCGTTGGTGCACGAGGTAGTCGCTGCGGCGAGCGGCAGCTGGCGCTACCAGGTAGCGGCGGACGGCTTCTGGCAGGTGCAACGCGGGGCCCCGGCCGCCCTGGTGGATGCGGTACTGGCCGCGGCCCAGCTGCAGGCGGGGGAGAAGGTCCTGGAACTGTTCGCGGGGGCTGGGCTTTTCTCCGCCCCGCTGGGCACCCGCGTGGGGGCAGGTGGGCAAGTCGTCACCCTAGAGGGGGCGCGCTCCGCGGTGGACAATGCCGCCCACAACGTGGCAGGGCTGCCAGTGCGGACTTTGGCGGGCACCGTTGATCCGGCGGGGGTGGAGGCTGCCGGACAGCTGTTGCCGAGGGTGGACGTCGTCGTCCTCGACCCGCCACGTGCCGGAGCGCACCCGGCCACTATGGCGGCGGTGGCGGCGTTGCATCCGCGTTGCATCGTGCTGGTGGCGTGCGATCCGGCGGCCCTTGCCCGCGACTTGGAAGCGGCGCGCACGGCGGGCTACGACGTGGAGTCGCTGGTGGGGCTGGATCTTTTTGCGCACACGCATCATGTGGAAGTCGTGGCAAGCTTGGTCCCGCGCAGCGCGCAGTAGCGGCCGGTTTGCAACGTTTGGTGGCCCGGCGCTCCAACTCTGGTATATATCTCGACATCAAGATATCTCCCTGTGAATAGGAGCGCCGTGAGCACTGTCAACTCCTTCGACGCTCGGGCCACCCTGCCCGTCGGCGACCAGACCTACACCATCTTTCGGCTGGCAGCGGTGCCGGGCCTGGATAAGCTGCCCTACAGCTTGAAGGTGCTCGCGGAAAACCTCCTGCGCACCGAGGACGGCGCCAATGTGACTGCCGCCCACATCCAGGCGCTAGCCAATTGGGATCCCACCGCCGAGCCGGACACCGAAATCCAGTTCACGCCCGCCCGCGTCGTCATGCAGGACTTCACCGGGGTGCCCTGCGTGGTGGACCTGGCCACCATGCGCGAAGCGGTGGCGGAGCTCGGTGGCGACCCGACCCGCATTAACCCGTTAGCGCCCGCGGAGATGGTCATCGACCACTCGGTGCAGATCGACGTGGCCGGCCGCCCGGATGCCTTCCAACGCAACGTGGAGCGCGAGTACGAGCGCAACAACGAGCGCTACCAGTTCCTGCGCTGGGGGCAGGGGGCTTTCGACAACTTCCGGGTAGTGCCGCCCGGCACCGGCATCGTCCACCAGGTCAACATCGAGTACCTGGCCCGCACCGTCTTCGCCAAGACCGAGGCCGACGGCTCCCTGACCGCCTACCCCGACACCTGCGTGGGCACCGACTCCCACACCACCATGGTCAACGGTTTGGGGGTCCTCGGATGGGGAGTCGGGGGCATCGAGGCCGAGGCGGCGATGCTCGGCCAGCCGGTGTCCATGCTGATTCCCCGCGTGGTTGGTTTCAAGCTGACCGGTGAAATTCCGGCCGGGGCCACGGCCACCGACGTCGTGCTCACTATTACCCAGCTGCTACGCCAGCACGGAGTGGTGGGCAAGTTTGTCGAGTTCTACGGCGAGGGCGTGGGGAAGGTGCCGTTGGCCAACCGGGCCACCATCGGCAACATGAGTCCCGAGTTCGGTTCAACGGCGGCGATGTTCCCGATCGACGACATCACGTTGGACTACCTGCGGTTGACCGGCCGCTCCGCGGAGTCCATCGCCCTCGTGGAGGCCTATGCCAAGGAACAGGGGCTGTGGCACGACCCAAGTCGCGAGGTGGCGTACTCGGAGTACCTTGAGCTCGACCTGTCCACGGTCGTCCCCTCGATTGCCGGGCCCAAGCGGCCGCAGGATCGGGTGGAACTGGCCGCGGCGAAGGAAGAGTTCGCCAAGGTCATCGGCACCTACGCCCCGGCCGGGCCGCGCCCGGACGTGCCGCTCACCCTGGCCGACGGCACCGCCACCCGCCTGAACCACGGGGATGTGGCGATCGCGTCGATTACCTCGTGCACCAACACTTCCAATCCGTCGGTGATGCTTGCTGCGGGGCTGTTGGCCCGCAACGCGGTGGCGCGAGGCTTGACGGCTAAACCGTGGGTGAAGACCTCGATGGCGCCTGGCTCCCAGGTGGTGACCGACTACTACGCCAAGGCTGGACTCTGGCCCGCGCTGGAAGCGCTCGGCTTCCACTTGGTGGGGTACGGCTGTGCCACCTGCATCGGCAACTCCGGGCCTTTGCCGCCGGAGGTCTCGGCGGCGGTCAACGAGCATGACCTGGCGGTGGCCGCCGTGCTGTCCGGCAACCGGAACTTCGAGGGGCGGATTAACCCGGACGTGAAGATGAACTACCTGGCCTCCCCGCCGCTTGTGATCGCTTACGCGCTGGCGGGAACGATGGATTTTGACTTCGCCACGGAGCCGTTGGGGCAGGATCCGCAGGGTAACGACGTGTTCCTGGCGGATATTTGGCCCGCGGCCGACCAGGTGCAGCAGGTCATTGACTCCACGCTGGATCGGTCCATGTTTGAAAAGGACTATGCCGACGTCTTTGCGGGGGACGAGCGGTGGCGCGGGCTGGAAACCCCGCAGGGGGAGACCTTCACGTGGGATCCCCAGTCCACCTACGTGCGCCGGCCGCCGTACTTCGAGGACATGCCCGCCCAGCCGACGCCGGTGGAGGACATTGTGGGGGCACGGGTGTTGCTGAAGCTCGGCGACTCGGTGACCACGGACCACATCTCACCGGCAGGCTCCTTTAAGCCGGAGACGCCCGCCGGGCAGTACCTGCTGGCCAACGGGGTGGAGCCGCGCGACTTCAACTCCTACGGTTCACGGCGCGGCAACCACGAGGTGATGATTCGCGGTACTTTTGCCAACATTCGGATCCGCAACGAGATGGTGCCCGGGGTGGAGGGCGGCTTCACCCGCGACTTCACGCAGGCCGCTGCGCCGGTGACGACGGTCTACGACGCCGCGCAGCACTATCTGGCGGCCGGGGTGCCCCTGGTGGTGCTTGGGGGCAAGGAGTACGGTTCCGGTTCGTCGCGCGACTGGGCGGCCAAGGGGACAAGCCTGCTGGGCGTGCGGGCAGTCATCACCGAGAGCTTCGAGCGCATCCACCGCTCCAATTTGATCGGGATGGGGGTGCTGCCCTTGCAGTTCCCAGCGGGCCAGGATCGCGACTCGCTGGGGCTGACCGGGGAGGAGACGTTCGACATTACGGGTATCACCGCCCTTAATGACGGGGTCGTGCCCGCCACCGTCCAGGTGGTGGCGCGTCGGGAGGGGGCCGAGCCGATCGAGTTTGCCGCCGTGGTGCGGATCGATACCCCGGGGGAGGCGGACTACTACCGGCACGGGGGCATCCTGCAGTACGTGCTACGGCAGTTGGCTAACTGATTCCCGGGGGCGGGCGGGCGCGCAGTGCCCGCCCGCCCCTCTCGCCCCAACATGTAGTACATGTGCTATCTTCTGTAGTGTTAGCGATACGGAGAAGGAGGGGGAGTGGGAACTGCACCGGTCATCGACGTGACAGGGCTTAACAAGTCCTACGGCAGCACGCCTGTGTTGCGCGACCTGCATTTGCAGGTGCAACCGGGAGAGGTGCTGGCGCTGCTCGGGCCGAATGGGGCGGGGAAAACCACCCTGATTGAGATAGTGCTCGGCCTAGTGCGGGGCGACAGCGGCTCGGTGCGGCTGCTGGGGGAGGTGCCGGGCCCGCGGGCAGGCCGCGACTGGCAGCGGCAGCTGGGCGTGGTGCTGCAGTTCGGGCATGACCGGGCCAAGTGGCGGGTGGCGGAAATGGTCGCCTGGGTGGCTAGCCACTATCCCCACCCACGCAACGGTGAAGAGCTGTTAGCCCGGTTTGGGCTGTCTGCCCATGCCCGCAAGCCGCTCGGCAAGCTCTCGGGCGGGTTACGGCGCCGCCTCGACCTGGTACTGGCCCTCCTCGGCCGCCCCGGGGTGCTGATCCTGGACGAGCCCACTACCGGCCTGGACCCGGCGGCCAAGCGCGCGGTGCACGACCTGCTGGCCGACGAAGTGGACGCGGGCACCACGATGCTCCTCAGCACCCACGATCTGGCGGAGGCCGAGCGGCTGGCCAGCCGCGTGGCGATCCTGGCGGGCGGGCGCATCGTGGCCGACGGCTCCCCGGCAAGCCTGCGCCACGCCATCGCCTCCACCGTGGAGATCACCTGGCAGGTGCACGGCAAGCATTTCGTCCACGCCACTGACCAAGCCGAAGACTACGTGCGGCAACTGTTGCGCGACTCGGCAGTGACCAACTTAGAAGTCCGCCGCACCACCCTGGAAGATGCCTACCTCCAGCTGGTGGGGGTCGGAGCCGAACAAGGAGCAACGAAATGACACAGCAACTCCGTGCTGCCTGGCGGGCAGGGCGTCGGCAGGCCCGGGCTGAGCTGCGGGTGTACTTTCTCACTCCCGCCTTTGTGGCCACTCTGGCCGCCCCACTCGTGCTGGTGGCGTGTGTGTGGTTCTTCCTGCGGGACAAGGCCTTGGCCGACTCCGTGGTCCAGCTATCGGCCTTCGGACTCGCGGGTTGTCTGGGCGCTATCGGGCTGCTCGGGGCCTTCCAGCTCCTCAGCGAGCAGTGGGCTGAGCGAAACGACGGCACCCTGTTGCGGCTGCGCACCCTGCCGGACGGAGTGGGAGGCTGGGTGACGGGCAAGACCCTGTCGGTGGGGCTCTTTACCGTGTTCACGTTCGCAACGGTGCTGGTCTCCTCCCTGCTGGTCGTGCCCTCCCTCGCGCCCGCGTCCACCGTCCGTCTCCTGGCCCTCCTGGCCACCGGGGTGCTGTCCTTCTTTGTCTTCCTTCCCCTCGGCGTGATCATGGGGTCCTACGTGCGCTCAACTTGGGGCATGCTGTTAACCATGCTTGGGTGCTATTTGTTGTTGGGGCTAACCGGGTCCGTTGTTCCCGTTACCTGGCTTCCCAGTGCCGCACAATGGCTGGCCGCCCTGACCCCGTGCTACTGGACTTCCCACCTGGCCCGCTGGGCCCTGCTGCCCGAGGCCGCCGGGCAGGTGGAACTGGCCGGGCGCTTCCAGCCGCTGGTAGCCCTGGGGGTGCTGGCGTTGTGGGCGATCGTTGGCTACGTGCTGGCGCCGCGGGTGCTGCGCCGCCGCATCGGGCGGGAAACCGCCCACTCCTTGGCGAAGATTCGCAGCAACATCTCCACGCGAGGCTACGCGTGAGCGGAAAGGATGAGCAGCTCTACAACCGGCTGGCGGTGCTGCGCGCCGACCGTGGACTCAGTCGGCGGCAGCTGGCCGACGCCCTCGGCATTCACTACCAGACCATGGGCTATCTGGAGCGCGGTGAGTACGCCCCGTCGCTGCAACTGGCGTTGCGTATCGCCCGCTATTTTGCGGTGCCCGTTGAATCAGTCTTTAGTCTGGAGGAGTTCGCGCCGCTGCAGTAGCGCTCCATGACCCTAGGCAGGGTGGCGGAAGTGCGGGGACAGGGAAGCTAGCTATGCAATTTCTTGGTTGGTTGGTGCGGGGGCCGATGATAGATGGGCGTCCTGGTTGCCTGCGAGATTAGTTGTCGCTATCAGTGCTTCAACGGCGAAACCGCTTCCCGTTACCCGTATATCTTCTAAATCGTCTAGCTTCACCCCGCCTATTAGGCAGGACTTCCAGGCTGCTGTCGTGGCGTGCACTTGGGCAGCGGCGCTGGGCGGTGTTGGTGCTTTCTCAATGAGCGTGTCCTGCCTAGTCATGATTGCCGAGTAAGCAACGGGCTCCGGATCTGGCCTGCGCGAGTCGCACAAGTGCAGATTGACGCGCACAGGTGAGCGCAGGGAGGTGTTGGCGCGGGCGTGGGCGCGCATTGCCAGCACCAGTGCATCTGGGCTCATATCGGCCTCCCAGGGAAAGTTGGGGGAGGCAACCGCCCACATGGAGAGGGCCTTGTTGACAGCTTCTAGGCGCAGCCCCCACGGAGTGAGTTCGTACACCTCGACTTTTGCCGGGGCAGGCAGCGTCGACCGAACAACGATCCCGCGTGATTCCAGGTCCCGCAATCGACGGGACAATAACGTGGGACTGATCCCGAGCACGTCACGTTGCAGCTCGGCAAATCGCTTCGGGCCCAGGAGGAGTTCGCGCACCACAATCAGCGACCAGCGCTCTCCGATGATGTCCAGGGCATGGGCGGCAGCGCAGCCATCGTTGTAGGAGCTGTAGGAGCGTCTTGAGCTCATGCCGCCATGTTACTCCTTGCTACTTGAAGGCAAGTGTGCGCTACAGTTAGTGTAGTGACAACTACTGCATTGAAAGTAGAGGTGCTGGCTGTGTCGCTCTCCAAAACCGAGGTTTGGGCGCTTGTGCACGCCGAACGGCGTCGCCTACTGGAAGACCTCACTACCCTGCGCGACGAGCATTGGAACACTCCGTCACTGTGTCGCAACTGGACGGTGCACGACGTATTAGCACATATCGTCGACACTGCTAAGACAGGAAAACTTGCTTTTATTTGGAGCATGTTGCGTGCGTGCGGAGATTTTGATCGGGCTAATGAGCGCGGTGTGCAACGATGCAAGCGCGGCAATCCGCGCGACACCTTGGCCGACTTTCGGCGAGCGTTAGCCTTAAGAAGAATCCCGACCGCGCACCGAGCGACCCGCCTGGTGGAAGCGATTGTCCACGGAGAGGACATCCGTCGGCCTTTAGGAATCGCAAGTAGCTACCCTAGCGTCGCTGTGCACGAAGCCATCGCCTATCAACTCCGCACCCCGGCAGCGATCGGGGGTAGTCGTGAGCAGGCCGCAGGGTGCCGACTCGTCGATGTAGACACCGGAGAGAGCTGGGGAGAGGGGATGGAAGTGTCTGGCAAGGCCATCGATCTCCTCCTGGCTCTAACGGGTAGGAACCTCGCTCCGCGTCTGCTATCCGGACCGGGGGCGCAGCGTCTGCTTAAAATCGCCGCGGATACGCCGGAGCGGAGTCGCGACACCTGACCACGCCGACGCGGTCAATCGCGACGCATTTACGTTGCCCGGGGTGCCGGGCGAGTGTTCCTGCGTCTGCCTTAGTCGGCAGCAACAGGGGGCGGCGGCTACTGGGGGGAGACATACCGGGCCATTGTTGGCGGCACGTACAGCAGCTGCAGGTCGGGGCGGGCCCGGCCTAGCTCGTGCACCTCGGCCGCGGTCAGGCGCGTGCCCCGGAGAACGAGGCGGGTGAGTCGGCGTCCGGCGGAGGAAGATAACAAGCGGCGAAAGTCGGTGACAGCGGTGTAACGCTCGGCCAGCTCGGCCTCGTCCAGATCCGCCGCATCCGCCAGGCATAGCTCGGCGTAGTCCAGGGTGGTGAGGGCCTCGAAGCGGTCGCTGGCCGCCAGATTGGTGATGAAGTCCGCGTGCGTCAGCCCGGACTGCAGTTGTAAGTGCGTCAGCGGGTGGAGCGGACCGGCGAAGAAGGCCGCGGTGGGGGCGGAGGGAGCCTGCAACACCCGCAGCTGCGGCATCTTGGCTAGCAGCGCCCCCAACGTACCGTCCTCGCAAAACTCATCCGTCGGCCCCGCGACGACACTGGTGTTGTGTGCCGCCGGGTCGGTCAGCTCGACGGCGAACGTGTGCAGACGCGGGAAAGTCACGGGCGCGGCCACCAACCGGGCGAACTGCCAGGCCCGCAACCCGTTGGCCCCCTCGTCGGGCCCGGTAAACCGCAGCGACCGCACGCAGGCGGCCGCCGCGGGACGGGCCAACCACTCCAGGAAGGCAAGGAACGGGTAGTTGCTGTCCTCGTCCGTCGGGTCGGCGGGCGCGAGCGGATCGTCGTCGTAGGCCTCGCCCCAAAAGGTCACGTCCACGCCGTCGGCGGCCAGGGAGAACTCCACCCGCGGCCCGGGGGCGGCAAGAACCTTGGGCTCGGACCCGCAGACCAACCGTTCGTGCTCCGCGAGGCGGCGCTGCAGCGCCAGCAGGCTCTCGACGACGTCCACGCTTCCTCTCCCTCCTGGCGCGGCGCACCAACACTGTGCGCCCGGTTGCTTCCCGCTGCGGGCAGTTTAGAGACCGCGCGGTGGCGGCGTCGCCGCAACGACACCGCCACCGGTTGAAACAGGTTCCGGACCTGGGGCGCTAGGCCCACTGCGCCTGCGCGGGATCGATACCCTGCGCCCGCGCGTTGGCGTTAATGACCTCCACCAGCCAGGCCGCCAACCCGGGTGCCACCTGCTCGTAGTGGGCGGCAAATCGCGGATCGGCCGTGTAACCGCGCGCAATCAGCACCTGCTTGGCGACGGTCACGTCGAACCAGCGCGCCAGTTCCTGCCGGTGCGCCTCCGCCAGGCCGTTCGCCTCCGCCGAACCGGGCACCACGCCGCGGGCGAGCGCGTCGGCCAGGCGCGCCTCCAGCGCGGTCACCTCCTCCTTGGCGCGCCTCCAGTCCGCCGCCGTCATACGCGCCTGGCGGCGCTGGGCCTCCGCCCAATCGGGGGTATTGCCCCAGTGTTGCTCCGCCTCCACCTCGTACTCGGCCGACCAGGCCTCGCCGAACAGGGCGGCCTTCTCCTCCGTGGTCAACGGCGTTTCGCTCATTGTCATCTCCTCTAGCAGGGTGTGGACACATTCCATGAGCGAATGCAGGTGCGCGGCCTTGTCCCGCAATAGCGCTAGCTGCGCTCGCAGGTGCGAGCGGGCGTCGCCCGGGCGTTCCAGCACCTGCCGGATCCGCTCCAGACTCATGCCGGTCTCCCGGTACACCAAAACGTCACGCACCCGATCCACGTCGGCATCGGTATAGATCCGATGCCCCGCCCAGGTTCGTGCTGATGGACTGGCCAGCCCGATGGCATCCCAGTGGTGCAGTGTGCGCACCGTGAGGCCGTATAGGCGGGCCACCTCGCCGCTGGTGTAGGTACGCCCGGACGCAGGCCGCGTTCCATCTGGCGCCTCGACAGGCAGCTGGGGGCCGTGCTTTTCGCTCATGTCCGCTACCCTCCTGCCTCACGTCGCGTCAGGTGCAAGCGCCCAAGCCACCCGCCTGCCTGTGGGGTTAGTCACAGGCGGGCGGGTGGCGGGGCCGGGCGCCTCCCCGTTCAGCCCCATGACGTCACATGTTGACGATGTCTAACCGGTGCGCGTGTTCGACCGGCAGCGCGAATACCTGCTCGTAGAACGATTGCTCGGCGGCGTAGGCCCGACGAATGGATTCAGCTCGCTTAAAGCCATGCCCTTCCCCCTCGAATAGCACCATGGCGGTGGCCAGCCCCGCCTCCGTGCGCAGCGAGAAGAGCAGCTCACTCTGGTTGGGGGGAACGATGGTGTCCGCGGTGCCCTGGAGCAGGAGCAGGGGCACGGCTGCCTGCGTGATGTGCTGCAGTGGCGAACGCTGTGCAAACTCGGCCTGTCCTTCCGCGGTGTCGCCATCCACCCCGCACAGGTCGTCCAAATAACGGGCCTCAAACTTGTGGGTCTCGGCCCGCAACTTGTTCAAATCTGTCACCCCAAACAAGGAGGTGGCGGCGTGGAACACGTCAGTGCCCTCCACGGCCCGCAGGGCGGAATACCCGCCGGCGGACGCCCCGCGCACCGCCACCCGCTGCGGATCTACGAAACCACGGTCGATCACGTGGCGTACCCCGGCAATAATGTCGGCTACATCTACCTCGCCCCAATGGCCGGTCAAGGCCTCCCGGTAGGCCCGCCCGTAGCCCGTCGAGCCGCGATAGTTCACATCCAAGTAGGCGTAGCCGCGCGAGGTCCAATATTGCACCGCGAGGTCCAATCCCGGGCGGGCGGCCGCCGTCGGTCCTCCGTGCACATTAACGATCAGGGGCGGCAACTCGCCCTCCAACCCCACATAGTCGGGGGAGTGGGGCGGGTAAAAGTAGCCGTAGACCGTTGCCCCGTCGGCCGACTGCCAGTCGATGAACTCCGCGCGCGCCAAGAGGTCGGTATCCAGCTTGGCGTCCCCGGAACGCCGCAACACCACGGCCTGGCCATCGACCACCTCGATCACCGCCGGCCGGTCGGTCGGGCTTTCGGCAAGCAGCACTACCCGTCCGTCAGCTACCGCCACGTTGCCCGACGGCTGCCAGCCCAGGTCCCACTCTTCGGCTTGCCCGTTGGCCAAGCGCAAAGTGCCTAACCGCCACAGGCCATCCTTGATCCATGAACACACCAGGTGCTCGGCGTCCAAGAAGTCGTAAGTGTGCAGCCCAAGAATCCACATGGCCACCGAGAAGTCGTACGGTGCCGGGTGCAAGGGGCGGGTGCGGCGAGCCGAAAAATCTTCACCCGCCAGCCCTTCGGTGCGGTAGAAGTTCCAGTAGCCCGACGAGTCGTCGATGTGGATTAAGTCACCGTTAGGAGCCCACCGCGGCTCGATCGCCGAGACCCCCGGTCCGCCAGCCACCAGCGTGCGCTCGCCCACCTGCCCCTCGAACGTAAGCGGGGCAACGTACAGGCGGGTTGCGGACCACGGCATCTCGCCCTGATCCCACTCGATCCAGGCCAAGGCCGTGCCCGCGGGATTCATCTCGGGGGCCGCCACGAAGTCCACCCCATCAACGATCACCCGGATCGCGCTCAACTCCCGCGCGGCGGAACCGTCGAGCGGGATGGCAACCAAATCGTTGACCACCCCGCTAGCGGTGTGGCGCTCGCGCACCGCGTAGACGAGGCCACGCACATTGTCGATCAAGAAGTCGCCGTAGCGGTGCCCCACCGCTGGCGTTAACGGGTGCAAGCGAGTGATGCGCTCCTCGGGCACCAGCTTGTAGACCCGGCCGTCGCCCGCGTGGGAGACAATGATGACGCCCTCACTAACTTGGTAGGCCTTCCCACCGTATTCGTGGATGCGGGTGCGCACATCGACCAGCTGGTCCTCCGGGGTCATCGGGAGCACCTCTTGTACTGTGCCGTCCCCCGACCGGCGTAACAGGATCTGGCGGCCAGCCTGCATCGGCCGGGATTCCACCCAATAGGTGTCGCCGTTGTCCACCCGCACCTGGGACAGCTTGATGCTCCGCGCCGTGATCAGATCCGCGTCGACCGGCGAAGGCCACGTGCCAAATGGGGCGACAGTGGGTGCTGTGCGCATGATTACTCCTTCAGCGAGGTTTTGTCTCATCGTAGTGGCAGGAGCGGGCGCGCGGAGGGGAGGTTTGCCCGCTGTTTTCGGTCTGGTGTCGTCCACCTGCCGTAGGATCAGGGGGTTACCTCGGGAGGATTAAGGACACAATGACCCTGCTCGCATCGCTTCAGCAGCCCGCCGACTTGCGGGGACTAACCAGCGTGGAGCTCACCGCCTTGGCCGCCGAAATACGCCAGAGTCTCGTGGAGAGCGTGTCCAAAACCGGGGGACATTTAGGGCCAAACCTCGGGGTGGTCGAATTGACTATCGCCTTGCACCGGGTTTTCGACTCCCCGCACGACTCCATCATTTTCGACACCGGTCACCAGGCCTATGTGCACAAACTGTTGACCGGGCGGCAGGACTTTTCCCAGCTGCGGCGCGCGGGTGGGCTCTCGGGCTATCCGGCGCGGGATGAATCCCCCCACGACATCGTGGAGAACTCGCACGCCTCCGCCTCGCTGAGTTGGGCTCACGGTGTCGCGCTCGGCTATTCCCGCAGTGGACAGCCCGATCGGCACACCGTGGCCGTCATCGGGGACGGGGCGCTCACGGGGGGCATGGCCTGGGAAGCGTTAAACAATATTGCCGACCATCCAGACCTGCCGCTGGTCATCGTCGTGAACGACAACGGTCGCTCCTATGCGCCCACCATCGGTGGACTAGCCCACCACCTGGACGCCCTGCGCACCAATCCCCATTACGAGCACCTGCTCGATTGGGGCAAGCGCACCCTGCACGCGGTCGGGGCCCCCGGACGTGTGGCCTACGACGCGTTGCACGGACTGAAAAAAGGCATGAAGGACATGCTGGTGCCCGGCGCGCTCTTCGAGGGGTTGGGCATCAAGTACACCGGTCCGGTAGATGGGCACGACATCACGGCCCTAGAGTTCACCCTCGCGCGTGCCAAAGAGTATCGGCGGCCGGTCATCGTGCATGTCATCACCGAAAAGGGACGCGGATATACCCCGGCCGAGGAGGATGTGGCAGACCGTTTTCATGCCGTCGGGGTCATTCACCCCGAGACGGGCCTGCCGGTGACCCCCAGTCGTTTCGGGTGGACCAGCGTCTTTGCCGAAGAGATAGTAGAGATCGCGCGTGCTGACGAGCGAGTGGTGGGGCTGACGGCCGCGATGTTGGCGCCGGTCGGGTTGGCGCCCTTCGCCGCCGAATTTCCCACGCGGGTCATCGACGTGGGGATCGCTGAGCAACACGGGGTCACCGCCGCTGCGGGGCTGGCCTTCACTGGCCAAAAGCCGGTATTCGCCCTCTACGCCACGTTCCTGAATCGCGGCATCGACCAGTTGATCATGGACGCGGCACTGCATCGGGCGGGCATAGTCTTTAGCCTCGACCGGGCCGGGGTCACCGGCGATGATGGTGCCAGCCACAATGGCATCTGGGATATTGCGCTGCTGCGGGGGGTGCCGGGGGTTCACATCTACGCCCCCCGGGACGAGAACTCCTTGCGGCAGGCCTTGCGCCGGGCCGTTGCCCGTACTGACGGTCCCAGCGTGGTGCGCTACCC
The DNA here is from genome assembly GCF_001907235.1 of Buchananella hordeovulneris. Classification (GTDB taxonomy): domain Bacteria; phylum Actinomycetota; class Actinomycetes; order Actinomycetales; family Actinomycetaceae; genus Buchananella; species Buchananella hordeovulneris. The sequence goes on along the minus strand of NZ_MQVS01000002.1, from coordinate 296,100 downwards.
GAAGGGGGAGTTGCCGCCCAACCTGGCGGCGGTGCGGCACGACGGAAGTTTCGAGGTGCTGTACGAACAGCGGGGGGCCGGGTTGCGTCTCCTCATTGTCGCCATGGGCCCCTTGACACACTACGCGGTGGCTGCCGCCCAACAGCTGGCGGAGGAGGGGGTGGCCGTGACCGTCGTGGATCCGGTGCGGCTGGCCCCCCTGGCCGACGACCTGCGGCAGTTTGCCGCCCAGTTCCCCGCCGTCATCACGGTGGAGGACGGCCTAGTGGAGGGCGGGGCCGGGCAGGCGCTGGCCAGCGCCCTAGCTGGCGGTCCCACCCGGCCGCAGGTCACGTGTGTGGGGGTGCGGCCGGGGTTCCTGGCACACGACACGCGGGCAGCCATCCTGGCCCGCATGGGGATGGACACTGCGGGGCTCGTGCGCACCGCGCGGGCCATGCAGCAGGCAGCGACCGGGACTTAAGTCCACGTGGGACAAACGTCCCGGTCCGCTGGGGTGATTTTTCCCGCGGGCGCGTCAGACGGCCAAAATTGTGGGGCATGCCACGAACTATCGGTGCGGTGGGCCGACACTGATTGCCCGAAGGGCCTAGGCTGGGGGCATCACAGGGCGGCAACAGGCGCTGTCCACTAAGGAGGCATTCATAATGTCGGAAACGACGACCGCTGGTGACCTCACCGAGGCCTGGGAGGGCTTCGTCGACGGGCCATGGCGGGACTCCATCGATGTGCGCGACTTTATCCAGCGTAACTACGCCCCGTACGAGGGGGATGCATCGTTTCTTGCGGGTCCCACGGCGAAGACCACTGGACTGTGGGAGACGCTAGAAAAGCAATACCTATCGGTGGAGCGGGAGCGGCGGGTCTACGACGTAGACACAAAGACCCCGGCAGACATTGACGCCTTCCCGGCTGGTTACATCAGTGGTGACGACGATGTCGTCGTCGGGTTGCAGACCGATGTGCCCCTTAAGCGCGCCATGATGCCTAACGGTGGCTGGCGCATGGTCGAGACCGCCATTCGGGAAGCAGGCAAGGAACCCGACCCCGAAGTCAAGAAGATTTTCACCCAGTACCGCAAGACGCACAACGATTCGGTCTTTGACATCTACACGCCTCGCATCCGCGCGGCGCGTTCCTCCCACATCATTACCGGCCTGCCGGACGCTTACGGTCGCGGCCGCATCATCGGTGACTACCGACGGGTGGCCCTGTACGGGGTGGATGCCCTCATCGCGGCGAAGCAGCGGGACAAGGACCGCTACGCTGACCAGCCGTTCAGCGAGCACTGGGCTCGCTACCGGGAGGAGCACGCCGAGCAGATCAAGGCACTGAAGAAGCTCAAGGTCATGGCGGCTTCGTACGGCTTCGACATTTCCGGCCCCGCCAAGACCGCGCAGGAAGCGGTCCAGTGGACCTACTTCGGCTACCTGGCCTCGATCAAGTCCCAGGATGGGGCGGCCATGAGCATCGGGCGGCTCTCGGGCTTCTTCGACATCTACTTCGAGCGGGACCTGGCGGCCGGCCGCCTGACGGAGGCGGAGGCCCAGGAGATCATCGACCACCTGGTCATCAAGCTGCGGATCGTCCGCTTCCTGCGCACCATCGACTACGACCAGATTTTCTCCGGCGACCCCTACTGGGCCACCTGGTCCGACGGCGGTTTCGGCACCGATGGGCGCACCCTGGTAACCAAGACCTCGTTCCGCCTGCTGCAGACCCTGATCAACCTGGGACCGGCCCCGGAACCGAACATCACGATCTTCTGGGACGAGAACCTGCCCAAGGGCTACAAGGACTTCTGCGCTTTCATCTCGATCGAGACGTCGTCCATCCAGTATGAGGCGGACGAGCAGATCCGCTGCCACTGGGGCGACGACGCCGCCATCGCCTGCTGCGTTTCGCCAATGGAGATCGGCAAGCAGATGCAGTTCTTCGGGGCGCGCGTCAACGCGGCTAAGGCCCTGCTCTACGCCATCAATGGTGGCCGCGACGAGGTTTCCGGCAAGCAGGTCATGGAGGGCTACGAGCCCATTCAGGGAGATGGCCCGCTGGACTTCGACGAGGTGTGGCGTAAGTACGAGGAGATGCTGGACTGGGTGGTCGGCACGTACGTGGAGGCCCTCAACATCATCCACTACTGCCACGACCGTTTCGCCTACGAGGCGATGGAGATGGCGTTGCACGACTCCGAGATCGTGCGCACCATGGGCTGCGGCATTGCGGGCCTATCCATCGTGGCCGACTCCTTGTCCGCCATCAAGTACGCCAAGGTCACCCCGGTGCGGGACGAGACGGGGCTCGTGGTGGACTACGTCACCGAGGGCGACTTCCCGATGTACGGCAACGACGACGACCGGGCCGACGACATCGCCGCCACCGTCGTGCACACCGTCATGGACAAGATCAAGTCCATCCCCATGTACCGGGACGCCATCCCGACCCAGTCGGTGCTGACGATCACCTCCAACGTCGTCTACGGCAAGGCCACCGGGGCCTTCCCCTCCGGACACAAGGCTGGCACCCCGTTTGCTCCCGGCGCTAACCCGGAAAATGGTGCCGACACGCACGGCATGGTCGCCTCCATGCTGAGTGTGGGCAAGCTCGACTACGACGACGCGCTGGACGGCATCTCGCTGACCAACACCATCACCCCCTCCGGCCTGGGACGCACCAAGCAGGAGCAGGTGGAAAACCTCGTGGGCATCCTCGATGCCGGCTTCATTCCCAAAGACTGACCAGCCAGACAACTGCAAGGAGAAAACAATGGCGACCCCCACCTTTGAAGAGCGCCTCGCGAGCATGCGGGCCAAGCGGGCTGAGCGCGGTGGCGTGAAGGGCCTGTACCACGCCAACATCAACGTGCTCAACCGTGACACCCTCTACGACGCGATGGAGAACCCGGAGAAGTACCCCCAGCTGACCATCCGGGTCTCCGGGTACGCCGTCAACTTCGTGCGCCTGACACGCGAGCAGCAGCTCGACGTCATCTCGCGCACCTTCCACGAGGGCATGTGAGTAACCACAGCACCACGCACGGGGCGGGGGAACTGACGGAGACAACCGTCGTCGTCCCCGCCCCGCGCGGTGTCCCTGCCGCCGATGGCACTACCGGGGAATACGCCCCCGCTCCCATCGAACTGGATGTCCCGCGGGTGCGGCCCGCAGGCCGGGGAACCGCAGGCATCGAGCGGGCAGCCGCCCTAAGCCGGGCAGAACATCTGGCGGCGGTGCGGGCGGGCGAAGTCGGCTCGATGCACTCTTGGGAACTGGTTACGGCGGTAGACGGCCCCGGCACCCGCATGACTGTTTTCCTGGCAGGCTGTCCATTGCGGTGCCTGTACTGCCACAACCCTGACACCTGGAAGATGCGTGACGGGGAGGCAGTGACCGCAGAGGAGCTGCTCGGGCGTATCAAGCGCTACCGGCCGATTTTTCGGGCTACCGGTGGGGGCGTGACCTTCTCAGGCGGCGAGCCACTAATGCAGCCCGCCTTCTTAGGGCGCTTGCTGGCCGGGGCCAAAGAAATGGGCATCCACACGACCGTGGATACCTCGGGGTTTCTGGGTGACCACGCCAGCGATGAACTTTTGCGCAATATCGACCTGGTGCTTTTGGATATCAAGGCGGGGGATGACGAGGCCTGTCTGCGCGCCACCAAGCAGCCTCTGGCGCCGACGTTGCGATTCGCCGAGCGATTGGCGCAGCAGGGAATTGAGGTTTGGGTCCGTTTCGTGCTCGTGCCGGGGCTCACCGACGCGCCAGAAAATGTCGAAAAGGTGGCCGACATTGCCGCTTCCATCGCCACCTTGACCCGGGTGGAAGTGTTGCCATTCCACCAGATGGGGCGCGATAAGTGGGACGAGCTGGGGGAGAAGTACGACTTGGAGAACACCAGTCCTCCGAGTAAAGAACAGACAGAGGCGGTGCGGGAGGTATTCCGTCGCCGCGGATTGACCACCTACTAACCGTGGGCTTCGTGGGAGACTGAGGCAGTGAGATTGCAAAGCTTGGGGCGCCTAGCTACGGCTGTGGTGTTGGCGCTGACGTTAGCAAGTTGTGGTGACCAGGCCGCCGAGCCGGTGCCATCCTCCGCCCCCTCCAACGACATGGGGGTCGCTCCGACCGGGGCGCCGCCGCCGGAACACACCGCCGCCCCGCTGACAGTGCCGCCCTCGGATAATCCTGACGGGGAGGACGTCACCTACGAGCCGCTGGAGAAACCCGAATCGGCGATCGCGGTCGGCGGGGGAGCGGTTGGCACCATCGAGTTGCCGGTTGACGGCACCGAGCTGCACACCTCCATGAGCGCGCTTTATGGCTTGGAGGGCAATCTGCTGCACTCGGCTGGCTGCCAGGTGGCGGGCGACGGTGCCCGCCGCGTGGAGGTGCAGTTCGGACCGCTGGTGTTTGCGGGCGAGAGCTACGACGGCAGTGCTCCGCTGCTCTCCGGGTGGCACATCTCCGACAAGTTGCCGCCCGAGTTCTTTCCGCCCGGCGGCGTACAGGTTGGTGACTCGGCCGCTTCCCTGGCCGCCCGGGTCGAGGGGGTGATTCGGGACGACACACCACTGGGTGCTCTGTATGGTCCCGAAGTGTATTGGGTGCCGCGGTACGAGGACGACGAAGAACCTGGGCCGGAGGCGGACGTGCGCTGGCGTGTCACCAACGGCCGGGTGGATGCGATCTTCTATGGCTGGCCTGTCTGCCAGCAGCCGACCCCCTAAGAGTGCGCTGCCTCACCTAAAGCCTGAGCTATTTCCGCAGCGGTTTGGGCGGCCTGCCAGCCGCGGCCCCCGCAGCGACCGATAAGTTCGGCGACCTCGGCGGCGGTGGGGGCGGCGGCCCGGCGGCGGTAGTGCTCGTAGGCGTACCAAGCCACGCGCCGCTGGTCGGCGGGCCGCAGCAGTAGCTCTTGGGGCACGCGCAACTCTTCGGCGCGCCGCAAAACGGTGGCCCGCAAAGCGTCGTACATGTCTGCTGCCAGTGGATCCTTGCGGCGCCACAGCTTGGGGTCGCCGACCGAGCCGGGGCTGGCCGGTCCCCGTTTGGCGGGCAGCTCGTCCGCGGGTAGTTGCCAGGCCCGGTCTAACGCGTCGACGATGAAGTCGAGATTCTCGCGTACTCGGGAGTTGCGGCACGCCTTGAGGGAGAGGACCTCCTCGGCAGTACGTACCTGCTGCTCGGCCATCGCCACTAGGGAGTGGTGCGGGATGATGCGCCCCGGTGTGAGGTCGACCGCACTGGCCAGCTCGTCGCGGGTGGTCCACAATTCCCGCAAGATCGCCAGTCCCCGCGGATCCTTGATGGTATGGGCCTTTGGCACGCTGCGCCACGGATCCAACTTAGCGGGCGTGGGGGGAGCCAGCCGCAGGTGCTCGAACTCTTCCTCTGCCCAGGCCAGTTTCCCCGCCTGCGTGAGTTGTTCGACCTGCCGCTCCCGCAGTTCTATCAGCAGTTCGACATCGAGGGCGGCGTAAGCCAAGTAAGAAGCTGGCAGCGGTCGAATCGACCAGTCAGCAGCTGAATGCTCCTTGGCCAAATGGATAGCGAACTCGTCCTCCAGCAGCGGTCCCAGACCTATCCGCTCGAATCCGAGTAGCCGGGCCGCCAAGGCGGTGTCCCACAGGCGGGATGGGCGCATGCCTTCTAAGGCCAGGCAGGGGAGATCCTGGTCAGCAGCGTGCAGTATCCACTCCGCGTCCAGTAAGGCAGCCTGTACGGGAGCTAGGGAGGGAAAACACGTCGGATCAATGAGGAATGTGCCCGCCCCCTCCCGGCGTACCTGCACCAGGTAGGCCCGTGGATGGTACTTAAAGCCCGCCGCCCGTTCCGTGTCGAGCGCGACGGGACCGGTGGCGGCCGCCAACGCCGCGCAACAAGCGTCTAGCTCGGCGGCGGTGGTGATAATTTCCGGTACCCCGGCGCGCGGGACGTCCAGGGTGACCAAATCCAGGTTGGTGGGGCAGGCGGAAGAAGGATTGCTCATCGGGGGCAATTGTGCCGCAATTTATCGGTGAATGCTTACCACGCCGTCGGGGTCGATGCCGGCCGCCTCGCGGATGACTTCGAGCCAGGCCCACATGTCGCTGGAGATATCGAAGCTGGTGGGCGTCCAAGATGCCCGCAGCTCAATGCGGGTCGAGCCGCCGGAGAGGTGCAGTCCGCCGAAGGTCTCCGACAACACCCGGGTGACGGTGCCGGCGAGGTTTATCGGGGGAGGTTCGCATTCGCCCAGGGCGCCGGTGAGCCACGACCAGGCCACCTCCCCCAAGAGCGGATCTGCGCCAAGTTCGTCATCCAATTTGGCCGAGACCATGGCCACCAGCCGCAGCACCCCCTCCCAGCCCTCTTGGCCGGCGGGGTCGTAGAGCACCACCAGCTTGCCCGAGCCAAGCGGGGCCAACCCGTCGCGCGCCACGGTCTGCGCGCTGACCGCGGCCGTGAAGGGCGCCAGCGTGGCGGGGGCGGGCATCTCCTGCACCGTGAGGGTGGCAGGCACCCTGACATCCCGCAGGGATAACAGGGTGGCACCGAACTGGGTTGGAGCATCCACCCCACCAGGCTACGGATTTCCTCAGGGTTACCTGAGCGGCACGCCGAAGCGGCTGAGAGAAAACTGGAGAAATCCTATGGCAGGGGGCCGACGAGGGTCAGGAAGCTGCGTCCGGGCACCAACACGGTGGCGGTGGCCGGGTAAGTGCCGTTGTCGTCGTCGGCTGCCGTGTTGATTGCCACCTGCCACTGCGGCGCATAGGACGCGTCGGGCAGCGTGAAGTTGATGTCTTCTGCCGCCGCGTTTATCAACAGCAGAATGTGGTCATCAATGATCCGGTTGCCGCGCGTGTCGGGAGATAGAATGCCGCGTCCGTTAAGGAAGACCATCATGGCGCGGGCATAGGACTCGTGCCATTGCTCGTCGGTCATCCGTTGGGCATCCGGCGCGAACCATTCGATATCGCCCAGCTCCGACTCGCCCCCGTGCTCGGGGTCGCCGGCGAAGAAGCGGCGCCGGTGGAGCACTGGGTGCGCGCTACGCAAGGCGATTAACCTGCGCGTGAAGTCCAGGAGCCGCTGCTCGGCGTCGTCCAAGTCCCAATCCATCCAGGTGATCTCGTTGTCCTGGCAGTAGCCGTTGTTGTTCCCACCCTGGGTGCGGGCCAGCTCGTCGCCGTGGCTGAGCATGGGCACCCCCTGAGACAAGAAGAGTGTGGCCAGGAAATTGCGGTGTTGGCGCTCCCGCAGGGCGACCACCGCCGGATCAGCGCTCGGGCCTTCGGCCCCACAGTTCCACGAGCGGTTGTGATTCTCGCCGTCGGCATTGCCTTCGAGGTTGGCTTCATTGTGCTTGTGGTTGTAGGACACGAGGTCCCGCATCGTAAAGCCGTCGTGGGCGGTGATGAAGTTGATCGACGCTACCGGGCGGCGGCCCGAATGGGCGTAAAGGTCGGCCGAACCAGTTAGACGGGAGGCGAACTCTCCCAGCGTGGAGGGCTCTCCCCGCCAGAAGTCGCGCACGGCGTCGCGGTACTTGCCGTTCCACTCGGTCCACAGCGGTGGGAAGCCTCCCACCTGGTAGCCGCCGTCTCCCACATCCCAGGGTTCAGCGATGAGCTTGACCTGCGAGATCAACGGATCTTGCTGGATGATGTCGAAGAAAGCCGACAGGCGGTCTACCTCGTGGAACTGCCGTGCCAACGTGGAAGCCAGGTCGAAACGGAAACCGTCCACATGCATCTCCTCCACCCAGTAGCGCAACGAATCCATGATGAGTTGCAGCACGTGGGGCGAGCGCATGAGCAGCGAGTTGCCAGTGCCCGTGGTGTCGAAGTAGTGGGCTTGGTCCCCGTCCACCAGGCGGTAGTACTGGGCGTTGTCGATGCCGCGGAAGCTCAAAGTCGGGCCCAGGTGGTTGCCCTCGGCGGTGTGGTTGTAGACCACGTCCAAAATGACCTCAATGTCCGCCTCATGGAGGGTCTTGACCATCGCCTTGAACTCCTGCACCTGCTGGCCATCGGTGCCCCAGGCGGCGTAGGCGTTGTGCGGAGCAAAGAAGCCGATCGTGTTGTATCCCCAGTAGTTGGACAGGCCCTTTTCCTGCAGGTGTGGATCTTGCACGAACTGGTGGATGGGCATCAGTTCTAGGGCGGTGACCCCCAGCGACTTCAGGTGATCAATGATGACTGGGTGAGCCAGCCCGGCGTAGGTGCCGCGCAACTCGGGCGGCACCCCGGGATGCTGCATCGTCAGGCCCTTGACGTGGGCCTCGTAGATGACGGTCTCGTGGTACGGATGGCCAGGCGGCCGGTCGTGGCCCCAGTCGAAGTAGGGCGAGGTGACCACGGAATAGAGCGTGTGCCGCAAGGAATCGTCTTGGTTGCGTTGGCTTGGATCGGCAAAGCTGTAGGAATATAGTGACGGATCTGTCCCCACCTGCCCCTTGATGGCCTTGGCGTAGGGATCGAGCAGCAACTTGGAGGGGTCGCACCGGTGCCCGTGGGCGGGTTCGTAGGGTCCGTGCACGCGGTAGCCGTACATCTGCCCGGGCTGAATGCCGGGCAGGTAGGCGTGCCATACTCCCGCATCCACCTCGGTCAAAGTGATGCGTTGCTCCTCCAGCTCCCCAGAGAGCAGACACAGCTCCACCTGGGAGGCCACCGACGAAAAGAGCGCAAAGTTCGTCCCGGTGCCGTCGAACGTTGCGCCCAGGGGATAAGCATTACCGGGCCAGATTTCCATGCCTCCAGATTGCCACCACTTGGCCGTCACTGGGGGAAGTAACGGGAAATTCTCAGCGGATTGGCAGGTTACGCCCAGTAGGATTACGGCGTTGTGTCCCTGCCAAAGGAGAAGAATTGAGCATCACCCGCATTGTGCCAGTCGTGTTAGGTGGGGACGTGGGGGCGTACGCCATCGGTCGTTCATTTCACGAGGCGTTTGGCACCCAAGTGGTGTGCGTGGCCTCGGCCCCCACTGAGGTAATCACCCGCTCACAGATCTTCTCCGTGCACCCGGTGCCGAGCGGGACCCGGGACCAGGCCCTCATCGACGAACTCTTAGAAATCGCCCAGGGGCACCCAGGGGCGCACTGTGTCCTGATGGCCAACACCGACATGCACGTGGATTTGATCACTCGCTACCGGGAGCAGCTGGAGCCCCATTACGTGCTGCCCTTCCCGCCCGCCGACGTCGTGGCCACGGTGTCCGATAAGCAGTCGTTTGCCGAGGTCTGCGATTCCCTTGGCATTAAGACGCCCAAGTCGGTGACCGTGAGTCTGGCTGATCCGGCCGAGGGACAGTGGCAGGCGCCGCCTATTGCTCTTAGCTATCCGGTGGTGGCCAAGACCGCGAAGGGGGCGCCGTACGACGCCGTCGACTTTCCAGGCAAGCGCAAAATCTATTTCTTTGAGACGGCGGCAGAGCTAGCGGAACTGTGGCAGCAACTGCGGCAGGCAGGCTTCCGGGATGACTTCATCGTGCAGGAGTTGATCCCGGGCGATAACTCGGCCATGCGCTCGATCACCGCCTACGTCGATTCGCACGGCGAGGTCACCCTGCTGGGCAGCGCCCACGTCTTGCTGGAGGACCACGCCCCCACGATGGTGGGCAACCCGGTGGCGATGATCACGAAAGAGATGCCGGAGTTGTGGGACGACGCCCGGCGGTTTCTGGAGGCCACTGGCTACCGCGGCTTTGCCAACTTCGATGTCAAGATCGATCCCCGGGACGATACCCCCTATTTCTTTGAGGTCAATCCTCGTATCGGGCGCAACTCCTACTACATGACTGCGGCGGGGCACAATCCGTTGACGGTCATGGTGGCGGATTTGGTGGGTGGGGAAAGGGTGCGGCCGCGTACCGTGACCCGGGAGATTCTCTACTCGCTCATTCCCATCCGGCTGCTCAAGCGCTACTTGCGTGACCCGCGCCTAAAGCGGGAGGTCTCCGCCCTGGCTCGGGCGGGCCGGGTGGTGGATCCGTTGCGCTACCCAGCCGATCGGCCCGCCAGGCGTCGACTCATGGTGGAGCTGCAGCGCCTGAATCATGTCCGCAAGTTCTTGAAGTACTACCCGAAGCCGACGCAGTCGTCGTTCTGAGAGGTCACCATGTCGATTACGGTGCGGCCCCTAGAGCCGCTGGAGTTTAAGCGTGCCCTGGCGGGGGTACGTCCCATCCCGATTGAGCAGTCGGAACACTGGCAGCGCCTGGACGATGCCTCCCCGGACCGGCAGCACTGGGGCCGCTTGGTAGCTGAGGAGGACGGCAAGCCGGTGGCCTACGTCTCGTTTGCGGCGTTCGAGAGCAGGGGGCTGCGCTACCTGTGGGCCCGCTCGGGGCCCATCTGGGTGAAGGAACAGTCGCCGCAGCGCGAGGCGCAGGTGCGCCGGGCCCTAGTGGACCACGTGCGGCGCAGCGACCCGAAGGTTGTCTTTCTGCGTCTGCACGCCCGCTACCGAGCGGAGGATCTGCACGAACCGCTGCAGATCATCACCTACGACCGCACCGTCGTCATTCCGCTGGCCCCCCGCAGCGAAGAAGAGATCCTCGCCACTATGACCAAGGACGGGCAGCGCTCCATCCGCCGGGCGTTGAAGCGCACCGAGGGATTAGGGGCGGAGTTCCGGGAGGACACCGGCTTGACCCGGCAGGAATTCGCCGAGTTTTACGCGGTGCTGCAGGAAACCGCGCAGCGGGATGGGTTCCACTCTCACCCGGCGGAGTATTACTGGCGCATGCTCAGCGCCATCGGCCCGGATAACGCGCGCCTGTTCTCGCTGCGGCTAGACGGGCAGGTGGCCTGCTGGGACCTGGTGCTCGTCAACGACAAGCAGGCGGTGGCGTTCTTCGGGGCCTCCAGCGCGCAGGGCCGCAAGAACATGTGTCCTGACGCCCTGGACTGGCTGGTGTGCCGTCAACTGGCCAGCGAAGGCGTGGAGAGCTTCGACCTCATGGGGATCGATTCGCCCCGGGTGCCGGAGCTGTACAGCGTGGGACGCTACAAACGCAAGTTCACCCACGTGCCCACCGACGTCGACGGCGCCTGGGATGTGGCGGTGCGCCCGCGCCTGTACGCCGGGCTGCAGGCGGCCCTCGCGCTGCGGCGCGGCGTAAAGAGGGTGTTGCGGCGCGCCTGAGTGCTCGGCGCGTGCGGCGGGTCTGGCGCGAGGTGGCCGGGCCCGCCGTGGCCGTTATGCCAGCGGAGTGCGTAGCGGACGTTAGCGCAGGCATGCTGTTGGCGGAAACAAAAAATGCGCAGCCACTGTTGCTGCGCACCCTGAGGTGGGTACGGGATTCGAACCCGTGTATACGGCTTTGCAGGCCGCTGCCTCGCCTCTCGGCCAACCCACCGTTGAGGCTCCTGCCTCTGGAGCGGATGACGGGACTCGAACCCGCGACCCTCACCTTGGCAAGGTGATGCTCTACCAACTGAGCCACATCCGCATGCTCGCTGTTGCGAACGAGGAAGAGCTTAGAGCAAGGCGGCGAGGGAGGCAAATTTGGCATCGGGGGCTGATGTGTTGTACTGTTTCCAACCGCAGGGCGATTGGCGCAGTGGTAGCGCGCTTCGTTCACACCGAAGAGGTCACTGGTTCGAACCCAGTATCGCCCACTGCAGCGGGCCGCCGGAGGGCGGCCCGCTTTTGTGTGTCCCTGCGTCTGCGCCTGGCGCTAGAGCTCTCCAATGCCGGGGGAGCGGCAGGAATGTTGTGCAGACGGGGGTGGGCTCGGTGGATCGTGCCCGGCCCTCCCGCCTGTGGTGCAGCATCTCGCCCTTAATCCGTCATCTCGCCCTTATTTCGGAGTTTTAAGGGCGTGGTGGTTACACCAGGGCGTGATGGCGGACTAAGGGCGAGATGGTTACACGAGAGCGTGATGGTGGACTAAGAAGATGCGCCTATCCGCGCGCCCTCTCAGAGTTGACCGCGGCTCCGCGTGGCCAGGGCCGTCACGACAGCCACCACCCCGTCCTTGATCTCCGGGTTGCTGAGTTCCCCCGCCGCGTCGAGCTGCTGGTAGGCCCGGGCTACCGAGAAGGTCTCCTCGATCACCGTCGCCCCAGCTCGGGTGAGGATGCGCTGGGCATCTGCGATGGAGGAGCGGGCCCCACCCCCACCAGGGCTGGCCCCGACGACGGCGACATTCTTGCCGCGCAGCGGGTTGGTGGCGAAGGGGCGCGAGGCCCAATCGATGACGTTCTTCAACTGCCCGGGCACGGAGCTGTTGTACTCCGGCGTCACGACGAGTACCGCGTCGGCAGCCTCGATTCGAGCCCACAGGGCCTTGACGGCCTGTGGAACCTGCGCCTCGTCGTCCTCGTCAAAGGGCGGGATGCCCTTGAGGTCTTCGAAGATCTCGATCTCGGCCTGTTCGGCGGCTCCTTGCTGGGCGACAAGCGCCAGTTTCCGGTTCACCGAGTCCCGTCGCAAACTCCCCACCAACGCGAGGATCCGAACGCGATTGTCACTCATGTCCACTCCTTTGGTTGAAATTACAATCAAGATAGCCGATGGTTCCAACCTCCGCCGTCAGCCGCACGATCCGCAGCCCATCCGCGTCGTGTCACCCCGGTGGCTCAACGACTGCCCTGGGCAGCCGTCGTCGGTGCGGCCTCGTGCCGACTGTGTGAGCCGGGGCCCAGGCCCGCCCACCTCGAGATTGTCGCCCGCCAGGCGTGGTCGAGGCGACCGCAGAATCGCGACTGCGGGTTTAAGTGGGATTCGGTTACAGGAGCGAGGCTTCGCCGCGCGGGGGATGCTTGGCCACTGCGTCGGCTGTACGCTTCAGGGCTCCTGTTGGTCATCCGTGCTGGCATGGTCGCCCCTGCGGACTTCGTCGGGGGAGGCGTGTCTGGCTCCGCAAGCAAAACCCTGTGATTATCCCTAGGTGGCAGGTGGCGGTAGTGCTCCAGCGGAAGCTACGGTTCGACATCCCCACTCAAGTAGGAGACAGGTTTATTGATCTGGCCGAGCGCGGCACTGTGCGTCCCGTGGGGCATGATTGCAAAATGTGCCGAGTGGGCCTCGCAGTGCAATGACTTGACGTTGCGCGGATATGCGGACACTTCCCGCAAGCGCGTTGTCCTGGAGATCGTGGCCTTCGACTCGCAGGCTTGGGAGGTGCCGGTGCACGACTTCTCGCGTTTTGCCTCCGTCGACCTTCTACCTTGGGGGACGGGTGGGTATGGGGGGACGAGCTGGGGCAAACCTTGGGGCCAACCGCGCTAAGTGATCCGTCCGCGCCCGCACCGTCGGGATTCGATGCGGACCGGGCGGTCCGCCCGCGAAACGATCCCGGCGGCACGGCCGCCTAACGGTGTCTGGCCGCCGTTGCGCCACTTTTCGGCTCTCAACCCCAATGCGATGCGGCTCACGTCGACCAGATTTGGTGCTGGGCGGGGGAGTTGCTATGCTTGCTTCTCGTTGCCGCGGGATGTGGCAGCATGCGGATGTGGCTCAGTTGGTAGAGCATCACCTTGCCAAGGTGAGGGTCGCGGGTTCGAGTCCCGTCATCCGCTCGGGCGATTGGCGCAGCGGGAGCGCGCTTCCCTGACACGGAAGAGGTCACTGGTTCGATCCCAGTATCGCCCACTGGATTTCAGGCGTGCCGCACGGCGCGCCTGCTTTGTTTTTTGGAGGCGGCTTGGGGTTCTGGGAAATCGTCGGTTGGGGCGGCTCTGCCCTCGTGGTGTTAGCCATGATGCAGCGTTCGATCCTGCGCCTGCGCATGCTGGCTTTCGTCGGCGGGGTAGTGTTGGTGATCTACAACGTCGTCATCGCGGTGTGGCCGATGGCGGCCCTCAATACCGCGCTGTGCACCATCCACGTGGTGGCGATGATCGGCCTGGTACGCGAGGCCCGCAGTCAGAAGAATTACCAGGTTGTGGCGCTGGCCCCAGACCACGCCCTGGTGGACTACCTGCGGCAGGTGCACGCCAGCGACATCGCCCGCTTCTTCCCGCGCTCTCATACGCAGGCGGCCACCCACGCCTTCTTGGCTATGCGAGGCGACGCGATCGCCGCCCTGGTGCTGGCGCGCCTGGAGGGCCAGGAGCTGAACCTGACCGTGGACTACGCGCCCGAACGTTTCCGGGATCTCTCGCCCGCTAAAGCCCTGCTCCATGCCGATTCGCCCCTGATGGCCCTGCCCTGGCGCACGTTGGTCACGGCCGACGGCGGGCCCAGCTTCTACGCCCAGCTTGGTTTCACCCGCACCGGGACTCATTTCACGTTCCAGCGCCCCTAGCCCGCTGTCCCGCTGAGCGCGTGGCCATTCGCGGTCGGCCGTATGCGTACGGTGAGTGCCGAAGTAGGAGTGCGCCACAGTCCCAGAGGAAACGCGCGGTAACGCAGGGCGGGAGCTAGCATTAGCCCTGCTGATCTATCCCGAAAAGGAGACTGAAGTGTCCGAGATGAACCTCGTCGTTGCCGGTGTACCTACTGCCGTGGCGGTGGGCACGACGGGGACGGACCTCTTCGCTGAGCGTAGCGACGTGGTGGCGGTGCGGGTCGATGGCCAGCCCTGGGACCTGGCGCGCCCACTGCCCGCCGGGGCACAGGTCGAGCCGATCCTGGCCACCGAGTCGGACGGGCTGGACATCATCCGGCACAGTGCCACCCACGTGTTGGCGCAGGCCGTGCAGCAGGTCTTCCCCGACGTCAATCTCGGGGTCGGGCCCTACATCACCGACGGCTTCTACTATGACTTTGGCAACATTGACCCCGTTACCCCGGAGCTGCTGAAGGACCTGCACAAGCGCATGGTCCGCATCGTCAAGGAGGGGCAGACCTTCCGGCGCCGCGTGGTTAGCGAGGAGGAGGCCCGCAGTGAACTGGCCGACCAGCCCTACAAGCTGGAACTAATCGACTCCAAGGGGTCGGGGGCTGATGGCGCCAGCGTTGAGGTAGGTGGCGGCGAGCTGACCATCTACGACAACGTGCGCCGCAACGGCGAAGTGGCCTGGAAGGATCTGTGCCGCGGTCCGCACGTGCCCAGCACCAAGATTCTGGCGGGGGTCTTCGCGCTGACCAAGGCCTCGGCGGCGTACTGGAAGGGAGACCAGGCCAACGATGCATTGCAGCGCATCTACGGCACCGCTTGGGCCAGTAAAGAAGACCTAGTCGCCTACCAGGAGCGCATCGCCGAAGCCGAGAAGCGTGATCACCGCCGCCTGGGGGCCGAGCTCGACCTCTTCTCCTTCCCGGAGGAGATTGGCTCGGGCCTGCCAGTCTTCCACCCTAAGGGGGCGCTGGTGAAGATGGAGATGGAGCAATACTCGCGCCGCCGCCACCTTCAGGCTGGTTACTCGTTCGTCTCCACCCCGCACGTGACCAAGGCCGATCTGTTTAAGACCTCCGGGCACCTGGACTGGTACGCCGAGGGAATGTACCCGGCCATGCGGGTAGATAGGGAGGTGGCCGACGACGGCACCGTGGTGCGGGAGGGGCACGACTACTACCTCAAGCCCATGAACTGCCCCATGCACAACCTGATCTTCGCCTCCCGGGGGCGTTCCTACCGCGAGCTGCCGCTGCGCCTGTTCGAGTTCGGAACCGTCTACCGGTACGAGAAGTCCGGCGTCGTGCACGGCTTGACCCGCGCCCGCGGCTTCACCCAGGACGACGCCCACATCTACTGCACCCGCGAGCAGATGAAGGAAGAGCTGACGACGCTGCTGACCTTCGTGCTCGACCTGCTGAAGGACTACGGATTGGATGACTTCTACCTGGAGCTATCCACCAAGAACCCCACCAAGTTTGTGGGCGATGACGCCACCTGGGAGGAGGCCACCCGCACCCTGGAGGAGGTGGCGACGGCCTCGGGACTGACGCTGGTGCCCGACCCAGAGGGCGCAGCCTTCTATGGACCGAAGATCTCGGTGCAGGCCAAGGATGCCATCGGCCGCACCTGGCAGATGTCGACCATTCAGTTGGACTTTAACCTGCCCGAGCGTTTCGACCTGGAGTACACCGCGGCCGACGGCTCCCGGCAGCGGCCCGTCATGATCCACCGGGCCCTGTTCGGCTCCATCGAGCGCTTCTTCGGGGTGTTGACCGAGCACTACGCGGGTGCCTTCCCGGCATGGTTGGCGCCGGTGCAGGTGTTGGCCATCCCGGTGGCCGAGCCGTTCGAGGGGTACGTCAACGAGGTAGTGGCCCAGTTGCGGGCCCGCGGCATCCGCGCCGAAGCCGACCTGTCGGCCGACCGCTTCGGCAAGAAGATTCGCAACGCGGCCAAGGAAAAGGTGCCCTTTGTCCTCATTGCGGGTGGCGACGATGTCGAGGCTGGAGCCGTGTCTTTCCGCTTCCGGGGCGGCCAGCAGGAAAACGGCGTGCCGGTGGCTGCGGCCATTGAGCGGATAGTCGCCGCTGTCGAGAAACGAGAAGCGGTGTGAACCAAGTAGTAGACCCGACCGAGCTTGGGGGCGTGCCCGACGGCTACGAACGCTTATGGACTCCCCACCGCATGGCCTACATCCAGGGGGAGAACAAGCCCGTCGACGCTTCGGACCAGGCCTGCCCGTTTTGCGCCATGGCGCCCCGCAGCGACGACGAGGCCCTCATCGTGGCCCGGGGCGAGCACTGCTTCGTAGTGCTCAACCTCTACCCCTACAACTCGGGCCACCTGCTGGTCGTGCCGTGGCGCCACGTCGCCGACTACACCGACCTCACGCTGGCTGAGCGGGAGGAATTGGCGACCATGACGCAGCAGGCCATGCGGGTTAGCCGCGCGGTTTCTCAGCCGGCAGGTTTCAACATTGGCATGAACCAGGGGGAGGTGGCAGGCGCCGGGATCGCCGCCCACTTACATCAACACGTCGTGCCGCGGTGGTGGGGAGATGCGAACTTCCTGCCCATCATTGCGCGCACCAAGGCCTTGCCCGAGCTGTTGGCCGACACCCGGCGGCGGCTCGCCGCTGCCTGGAAGGAGCACTGATGCTGGGCACGCACGGGCGCGGCTTTACCCGCGCGCTTTTTACCGCTCCGGCGCGTCAACTGGCCAAACTGGGCGTCAGCCCGGATGTGATCACCTGGTCCGGCACCGTCGTGACCTGCGCCTTGGCATTGTGGCTGATCCCGACCGGGCACATCATCATCGCCCCGCCCGTGCTGGGGCTGGTCACGCTCCTGGACTCTTTGGACGGGACGTTGGCACGGCTGACAGGCAAGTCGTCCCAGTGGGGCGCCTTTCTCGACTCGACCCTGGACCGGATAGCCGACGGGGCGGTGTTCGTGGCATTGACCCTCTACAGCCTGTGGCACATCCCGGGGGCGGTGGGGGCGTGGGCCACCACCGTCTGCCTGGCGAGCACAGTGCTCGGCGGTGTGGTTCCCTACGCGCGGGCGCGAGCCGAGGCGATTGGGGCCACTGCTGCGGTGGGGCTGACAGAGCGCACCGATAGGCTCATTATCTCCCTGGTGGCTCTCTTCGCCGTCGGCGTGGGCGCCCCCGCCTGGGTGTTCGCTGCCGCCATGACGTTCCTGTGCCTGGCGGCGGCGATAACCATTGGGCAACGGATGGCCACCGTCTACCGGCAGGTCGCCGGTCAGCCGCTGGGGGAGGGCTAGGCGTGAGCTTGCTGGCCGCGGCCCTAAAGTATTGCCCGCTGCTACCCGAGTCGGTACTGCGCGGGCTGTTCGCCGTTGGCGCGCACGCTGCCGTGACCGCGCACCAGCTCGGCTTTGGCCCGCGCGGTATCCGCCAGCTTGAGAAAAACCTGCAACGAGTGGCGCCGCTGACGTCACCGCGGGCCCGGCGCTCCCGCACCCGGCGAGCCTTCGGACACTACATGCGCTACTACGCCGAAACCTTCAAGGTGCCGGGGCTCACGGGCAGTCAAATAGATGCCCGCATGCGCTTGGAGGGTGATACCCAGATATTTGCCGACATTCAGGACCAATCGGTCATCCTCGCATTAACCCACTCCGGCAACTGGGATCTGGCCGGAGCCTGGGCGGCCCGCAACCTGCAACCGGTCCTGACCGTGGCGGAACGCATCCAGCCCGCCGACGCTTTTGCTGCCTACCTGGAACTGCGCCAAAAACTGCAAATGACCATCCTGCCGGTCTCGCGGGACGACAAGCCTTTCCCGCAGTTGGTCCGCCTGGCGCGGCGGGAACTGCACCTCGTACCCCTGCTGGCGGATAGGGACTTGTCCGCCTCCGGTCTCTTGCTACCCTTTGCAGGCCACGAAGCCCTGTTCGCGGCGGGCCCTGCTGCGCTGGCCCTGGCCACCAAGCTGCCGTTGTATGTTGGCTCCATCCGGCACGTACGTTTGTCCGGGCACCGCCGCCGGGCGGCGGGCAGCAAGTGGGGCGTGGTGATCGACGTGCAGGGCCCCTTGACCACGCCGCTGCGGGGACCGGAAGGGGTGGAGGACCTCACTCGGCAATGGACAGCCTGGTTTGCGGCCTGGTTGGCGGACCACAGCGAACACTGGCACATGCTCCAACCCGTCTTCGTCGAAGATCTTGATCCGACCCGGTTAGCCAAACGACGGCAGGTAGTACCGTGAAGATCGGCATCGTCTGTCCCTACTCCTTCGAGGTGCCCGGCGGCGTGCAGTTCCACGTGCGCGACCTCGCCGAGGAACTAGGCAAGCGCGGCCACACGGTCTCCGTGTTGGCGCCCGTGGATGATGCAACGGAGAGCTATCCGTGGTTGGTCGACGCTGGCCGTTCGGTGGCGGTGCCCTACAACGGTTCGGTGGCCCGCCTGAACTTCGGCGTGCGCGCCACCCGTGCGGTGAACCGGTGGCTGGAGCAGGGCGACTTCGATATCGTCCACATCCACGAGCCCATTACTCCCTCCATTGGGATCCTCGCTTTGCGGGCCGTTACTGGTCCCGTGGTCGGCACTTTCCACACCGCGATGGACACCTCCCGGGCCCGCCAGCTCGCCACCCCGCTGGTGGCGCCCCTCATGGAGAAATTCGGGGCCCGCATAGCCGTCTCGGCCGAGGCCCGGCGGACCCTCATCCAGTACCAGGGTGGTGATGCCGCCATCGTTCCCAACGGTGTCGTCGTCGACGATTTCGCTTCCGCGGCGCTGCTGCCGGCCTGGCAAGGAACCCCGCAGCGCCCCGTGGTGGCGTTTCTCGGGCGGTTGGACGAGCCACGCAAGGGTCTGGCGGTGTTGGCCGGGGCCATCGAACCGGTCTTGCGCACTCACCCCACCACCCGCTTCCTCATCGCCGGGCGCGGCCAGGCCAGCGAGATTCGGGCTGCGCTGGGCCGCTGGGGCGACAACGTGGAGTTCCTGGGGGGGATAACTGATGCCGAGAAGGCCGCCCTTTTGAAGGGGGCAGATCTCTACATTGCCCCGCAAACTGGTGGCGAGTCTTTCGGCATCGTGCTGGTAGAGGCCATGGCGGCAGGCACGCTAGTGGTGGCTTCTGACATTGCAGCTTTCAGCGCCGTGCTCGGTGATGGCCGCTACGGTCTGCTTTTCTCCACCGGCGACAGCGCCGCCCTGGCGCGCCAGATTCAGGCCGCCCTCACTGATCGCCCCGGGAGCGCCAAGCTGGCGGCCGCCGGGCAGGTAGCCGCCGGGCAATACGACTGGTCGGTGGTCACCACCAAGGTTCTAGACGTCTATGAGCTGGCCATCCAGGCCCACCAAACTCCCGTGGCGCCCGCTGAGCGGGATGCCACCCTGGTCGGCCGCCTGCGCTCCCGGAGGCAGCGATGACCCCATGGATCGGCGCACTGGCGTTCGTGCTGGTTGTTGTTGCCTGGCGGCTGATCTCTGTAGCGCGCCGAGTTGATCGCCAACACGTTAAGGTCCTCGGCTTGCGGGCGACGTTGGAGGTAGCTTTGCTGCGGCGCGCGCAGGCGGCCAATGATCTGGCCACCTCCCAGCTGCTCGACTCGGCCTCGTCCCTGCTGCTGACGGCGGCCGCTGCTGACTGTTTTGCGGCAGCCGAAGCAGCGGAAGGGCTGCCAGGCCGGAGTGCCGCCGGTCCTGATCGCTCCACCGTAGAGTCCGAATTGTCCGCGGTCCTCGCGGAGGTGCTTGACAGTGAGACCCGCCGTTCGCTGGCAAATAGCCTGGCAGGCCAACGATTAGTCGAGCAGTTGGATAAGAGCTGCTACCGGTTGACCCTGGCCCGCCAGTTTCATAACGACGCGGTCGCGGAGGTGAGGCTCTTACGGTCTCGGGCGTGGGTGCGTGCGTTCCGGTTGGCGGGCCGCGCCCAACTCCCTGAACCCTTTGACATGAACGAGGAAGGTAGGTAGGCGTGCACCACGGTTACCGCCCCGCGCCCCATCTGCGGCCGGCGCAGCACGCTGCGCCCGCCGCCCCCGGCATGCCGATCCCCAACTGGGGCGCGCCCGCAGTAGGCGCCATCCTGCGCCCCGGCGGGGTGCTGGGAGTCTTCGAAGTGGTGGTCGGGATAGTGGCTTTCCTCGCCATGCTGGGGGCCGTCGGCATCGTGCAGTCCAGCACCAACATCTCCCTGCTGGTGCCCACCGTCTTGGCACTCATTCCCTTGTTGGTGGTTTTGCGGGTAGTTAACTGGGTCGATAGGTGGGAACCAGAACCCCGCAGTCTGCTTATAGTGACCTTCGCCTGGGGGGCCGGGGTGGCCGTGCTCGTCTCCCTGTTTCTCAACACGGCGGTCGCCATTTCCGTGGCCGAGAGTACCGGTAGTCGCACTGAGGGGGAGTTTGTCTCGGCGGTCATCTCGGCTCCGATTGTGGAGGAAGCGGCCAAAGGCTTCATCCTGTTACTGCTGCTGTGGCTCCGGCGCGGCGCGATCGGCGGGCCCGTGGATGGCGTGGTCTACGCGTGTACCACCGCGGCAGGTTTTGCCTTCATGGAAAACATTGCCTATTTCGTGCGGTATAACGAACAGCTGGGTGAGGTTTTCGTGCTGCGCGCACTGCTTTCCCCCTTCATTCACCTAGTTTTTACCTCGATGACGGGCATAGCTATTGGGTTTGCGGCTGCCCACTGTTCCCGGAGCGCCTGGGTGCGGATCGCCCCCGTCGGCTACGTGCTGGCAGTCAGCCTGCACGCGGCGTGGAACTACTCGGCAACAATCTCCACCGGCATGCTATTGGTCACCCAAGTCCCGATTCTGCTGATCCTGCTGGGGCTTATTCATTGGCTGCAAAACCGGGAGATGGAAGTTGTCGCGCAGCAGCTGCAAACGTACGTGCGGGCCGGGTGGGTTGCTCCCTGGGAAGTGGCACTCACCACCTCGGCGCCCCATCGCCGGGCCGCCTCCGCGTGGGCGCGTTTGCACGGAAAGCGCGTCGCCCAGGAGCTGGGGGAGTTTCGCGCCAACCTCATCAATTTGGCCTTGTTGAGTCGAACGGCAAACAGCGGCCAGATTCCCGCCAACTTCCGAGACATGGAATCAAAATACTTGGCGACGGTGGCGGCCAAGCGGGACATACTGGCCGCCGTGCGGCAGCGGTAGTTTCCAGTACCTACGGAGCTGTCTAACATTCCCAAAAGTGGCTGACTGCAATAGACTGTTGGTGTCCTAGCCTCCCAGGAGCCACAATGAGCAAAGAAGCTACCGGTCCTATCTCCATCCCTCTTGCTAAACCGTCCTCGTTGCCATTGCAATTACCGCCTCCGAACACCTCTCGTCCGACAGGCAAGTCTCGCAAATCACGTTCGCTGCGGGCAGTGGCGCTAGGGTTAACAGTCTGTGGATTGGTTGGTATCGGATTTGTGGCCGGGTGGGAAGCCAACATTCGCTTCGGCCCGCAGGCGGAGCGTACCGAACCGCAAATCGTTGAGGTTCCTGCTCTCCAGGAGCAAGCTGACTTACTGATGCCTGACGTACGTGGATTGTCCCTGGCGGAAGCGAAGCAGGTTATGGCAGACCTTCAACTCGATCCTGCAGGTATTAAGCTCACCGAGCAGGAGTGGGCGGGGGAGCCGGGGGTGGTGATTGCCCAGGATCCGGTGGTGGGTGAGAAGAGTAAGCCTGTGGTGCACTTGACGGTAGCACGATCGGCCGTGGTGGGTAACTACGTTGGTTTGCCCCAGGAAGAGGTAGTCGAGGCGTTGCATGCCCTTGGTAGCGACGCTGTTATAAAATTCGCTTTCGACCTCACGCAACGGTCAGGAACGGTGCTGGCAGTTGAGCCAGCGCCGGGGGAACCGCTCCCACCGTTGGTGGAAGTAACTGTCGCACAGGCAGGTTCCTCAGCCGCTTTGCACACATTGCAGACAGCGGAGGTCACGGGCAGTCGTAGTGACTGCCGCAAATCTGAAGTTACAATTGAAGGCAGGGGCTATCCTGACGCTCTTCGTTGCAGCACTGCTAGAGAGGGAGAGCCCACCAGCACCGTATGGTTAGTGGGGAAACACGGTAGTGTCTTGTCCGCGGGTGTCGGCTTAGCAGATACAGGCAAAGCTGACAGTACGGCCCGGGTGCAGGTGTTGGCTGATGGGAAAGAAGTTGCGGCTCTCGACGTATCGTATGGCAAACTAGCGCCGGTCAGTGTAGATATATCTGGTGTCTTGCGACTGGAAATAGTGACATCGTCCGCTACGGGGGCTGATGTCTATCTAACGGATGCAATCGTAAAGGGCACCGATAGTGACATCGATCAGCTGGTGACGGAAAAATGACGCGCGTTTGGCAGCGGCGAGCGGTTCTCGGGCTGCTGGTGGGGGCCCTGAGCTTGAACGGTCTAGCCGCGTTGGCTGCCCCAACTCCCACCCCTTCCCCTGAGATTCCATCTGCTGTCGCAGGAACTGCTCGCAGCTCAGGTGAGCCGCTCGTAATCGTCTTCGATATTTCCGGTTCGATGAACGACAAGGATGGGCAGGGGAAAAATAAGCTGGATGCAGCTAAGGCCGCGATGACAGACCTGCTGCGAAACAGCAACAGTGCGGTCAGTCTATGGACATACCCCGGTGGACTTACTGATGAGTCTGGCTGTAGTCCAGGAGGATGGTACGGGGGGCTTCATCCTGCCAACAATCCGGACCCAACTGATGTTGACGCCTCTATTAGAGTGCTCACTGCTAACGGAGACACTCCAACTGGACCTGCGCTCCAACAGGTAGGGGAGGAATTGCAGAAAGCTGGGCACAGATCGGCCACGATTCTGCTCGTCTCCGATGGCGAATCAAACTGTGGCCCACCGCCCTGTGAAATAGCGCGCCAGTTGGTGTCGACCGGTTTTGATGTGCGTATTCCTACCGTCGGTTTTGATATTTCTGCCCAAGGGCGGGAGGAGCTGGAATGTGTTGCCTCGGTTACCGAGGCTCAATACGTAGATGCGGCGGATACAGAAGCGCTGCGAACCGAGATTGGTCGCTATCAGGCTGCCACATTAGAGCTTGAGGTCAAAGGGCCGACAAAGATAGTAGCTGGACGGGCTGCCACCTTGACTGCCGTGGTTACCAACCCTAGCAATGTGGCTGTCAGTGCGGGGCAGGTCTCCTTGTTGCTCGTGGGACACGATAACAGGCGGATCGTACCCACTATTTTGGCGCCCCGGCGGCGGCTGCCAGCCCTCGCTCCCGGGCAGAGCAGGGAGCTTACCTGGACTATGTCCACAGCGCCGCAACAAACCGGGACGGTGGAGTGGCGAGTGGTGGCCAGTGCTCCGACGAGCCGAGCGGTAGTCAGTGACGGGACATTCAAGGTTGTGAACAGTGGGTTAGCAATTGGCGACGCTGGAAAGATTCTGCGACAGCCCGCCGGAGTGACTGTGGTGCTGGGTGACTCCTTCTCCTCCGGCGAGGGGATAGGTAAATACGAAGACGAGTTGCACGCTTGTCATCGCTCACCGCAGGCTTACGGCATGTTGCTCGGGGGGCAGGGCGCGCAGATGGTGGCTTGCTCAGGTGCCACGACAAAAGAAGTTACTGCATCCCCGCAGCACGATACGCCGCCGCAGCTAACTGCGCTGGATGCGTTGCCGCAGGTGCCCGGACTTGCGTATATTACGGTTGGGGGAAATGATATTGGGTTCGCCAATATTGTAAAGGGCTGTATGATGGGGGACTGCGTTGCCGATGGCCAAAAGGTAACGGATGCCTTTGTTGATGCAAAAGAGGCGAAGGGTATGCTCGTTGATACGTACCTGCAGGTGCTCGACGAGATAAACTCCGCAGATAAGGTGTCCGCCCGTAAAGGCAAGCTGGCACCGCTGATTGTTTCCCCTTATCCTGATATGTTATGGGGAGCTAATCGGGGAGCGTGCATGTCGCCGGTGGCGGGCACTGATTTAGGATTTTCTGCTAAAGAGCTCACATTTGGAAAGCAGTTACTTGGGTTGCTGAATGGTTCGGCCCGCAAAGCAGTCGAAGAGCTGCAGGGGCGAGGGTATCCCATATATTTTGCCGAAGATGTGGTGGACTTCGCGCAACCGTTGCACACTATTTGTGATAAGAGTCCCTATTTTGTGCCCATCGCAGCACTAGACGCCATACGCAGGTACGCCGATGACGTTACCTTCGCGAACGCTCACCGGCTTAATGAGCTTGCTCATCCGAATCAAGACGGCCACTACGCCTGGGCTGAAGCGATCGTGGCCTGGTCGCAGCGCGTGGAGCCGCAGCTGCCCGTCTCTTACCCCGAGCGGCGATCCAATAGTGGTTTAGGTGCGTTATTGAAAAAAATCTTTGGGTGGAGCGCGCCAAGCGAAGTTGTGGTACGCCACGACTTGTCAACTTCAGCTGGTGCTGAGCCCAGCGAGATGGAAATTACAGCGAAGGCGGGCGACAAAATCCAGCTTGATCTCAGGGGATTGGCCCCTAACAGCCGCATTGTCGTCCGGGTTCATTCGCATCCGGTGACCCTAGGCAGCTTGGAGGCCGATGCGGAGGGACAAGTCCGGGGGCAGGTGAATCTACCCCCGGAGCTGTTGCCTGGTGAGCATCGGCTGGTCATCCTTGGATCGGCAAGTGACTGGGCCTTCAAACGGGTCGAAATGCCGTTGCAAGTTGGTGCACCCGTGAACCTTACCCGCCTGCTCTTGTTGGTGCTGAGCCTTGGGGCCCTGCTGGCGGGTGGAGTGTTGCAGGTGTCTGCCAGGCGCCGAGGGCAAGCGGCACGCAAAAGGTAAGATGACAAGTCCCAGATACCTCTAGCGGAGTGCAAAGTGAACAACATTGAGCCCCAAGTCGGGACGGACCGCGTCAAGCGCGGCATGGCGGACATGCTGAAGGGTGGCGTCATCATGGATGTCGTCACCCCCGAACAGGCCAAGATCGCCGAGGATGCCGGGGCGGTGGCCGTCATGGCCCTGGAGCGGGTGCCGGCAGACATCCGCGCCCAGGGTGGGGTCTCGCGCATGAGCGACCCCGACATGATTGCCGGCATTATCGACGCTGTGTCGATCCCGGTGATGGCCAAAGCTCGCATCGGACACTTCGTTGAGGCCCAGGTTTTGCAGTCGCTGGGTGTCGACTACATCGACGAGTCCGAGGTGCTCACCCCGGCCGACTACACCAACCACATCAACAAGTGGGACTTTACGGTGCCGTTCGTCTGCGGGGCGACGAATCTGGGGGAGGCGCTGCGGCGCATCAACGAAGGAGCGGCCATGATCCGTTCCAAGGGTGAGGCCGGTACCGGCGACGTCTCCAATGCCGTGACCCACATGCGCACCATTCGGGCCGAGATTAACCGCCTGCGTTCCATGGCCCCCGACGAACTGTACGTGGCAGCCAAGGAACTGGCCGCGCCGTACGCCTTGGTAGCCGAGGTCGCCGCCACTGGCAAGCTGCCGGTTGTGCTGTTCACCGCGGGGGGCATCGCCACCCCCGCTGATGCCGCCATGATGATGCAGCTGGGGGCCGACGGGGTCTTCGTCGGCTCCGGCATCTTCAAGTCTGGGGACCCTGCCAAACGCGCAGCGGCCATCGTCAAGGCCACCACGTTCTTCGACGACCCGGCGGTCATCGCCGACGTCTCGCGCGGCCTCGGTGAGGCCATGGTGGGCATCAACGTTGACGACATCCCGGTGCCCCACCGGTTAGCCGAGCGCGGATGGTAGCTTCACCACACCACCCGGCGGGGGCCAGCGAGCAGGCGGCCCCCGCCGGGCGGTTTACGGAGCCAGCGGCCGAGGGGCAGCCCCCCGCCCGAGACTGCCTCGCAGCGCGCTTGCAACGCCAGCAACTGTCCGCCGAGTGGGTGCCCGACGCCGACGGGGTGCCGTCTCGGCGGGCGGCACGAGTAGTGGTGTTCGACGAAGACGGGCGGGTGCTGCTGGCGCGCGGACATGACGCGGTGCGCCCCGAGCGCACCTGGTGGTTCACTATCGGCGGCGGCATCGAGGTAGGGGAGAGCCCCCGGGCCGCGGCGGCGCGGGAACTACGGGAGGAAGTCGGCATCGTCGTCCCTCCCGTGCACTTGGTGGGACCAGTGCTCACGCGTTCCAGCGAATTCGTTTTTGCCACCATCACGGTACGGCAGGACGAGGTTTTCTACCTCTACCACCTATCCTCCTCTGCCCCGCGGCAGGCCGCCAACTGGACGGAGCTCGAGCGGCAAGTCGTTGATGAGGTGGCTTGGCTGAGCGTGGCGCAGCTGCGGGCCAGCAGCCATACTTGTTATCCCCGGCAGCTTCCTGACCTCCTGGAGGTTTGGCAGGCGGGCTGGGATGGTTCTTGCCCCCACGTGGTTGAACTCGGGCAGTAGTGCCAGTCCACCACCCACACAGACGATCAAGAGGCAAAGTGACTGCAAACATTGGGGTACTAGCCCTGCAAGGTGACTTTCGGGAACACGCCCGCATGCTCGGTCAGCTTGGCGCGCATGTGCGCCTGGTGCGGCGGCCGACGGAACTGGCGGGCCTGGACGGCATCGTGCTGCCGGGCGGCGAGTCGACCACGATCGGCAAGTTGCTGGTGACCTGCCAGCTACTGGAGCCGCTGCGTGCCGCCCTGCGCGACGGCTTGCCCGCCTACGGCAGCTGCGCCGGCATGATCCTGCTGGCGGATCGGGTGCTCGACGGGGTGGCAGGCCAGCCCACCCTGGGAGGGCTGGACGCAACCGTGCGCCGCAACTCGTTCGGTCGGCAAATCGATTCGGCGGAGGCGTGGCTGGCTGCTCCCGCTCTCCGGGCCGACCCAGCGGCCGGGCAGGAACCGCTCCACGCCGTGTTTATCCGGGCCCCGTGGGTGGAGGAGTACGGGCCGACGGTACAGGTGCTGGCCGCCGTCGAAACCCCCCGAGGCAGGCGGGCTGTGGCCGTCCGCCAGGGGCACCTGCTGGCTACCTCGTTTCATCCGGAGGTCAGTGACGACACCCGGGTGCACGAGGCCTTCCTGCGGCTAGTCGCTGAGGTGCACGGCACGTAGCGTTACAATCTGCGCGGAAATTACTTATGGATTCTCTCGGAAGGCAGGCTTAGATGTCCGGTCACTCTAAATGGGCCACCACGAAGCACAAGAAGGCGGTCATCGACGCCAAGCGCGGCAAGCTCTTCGCCCGCCTGATCAAGAACATTGAGGTTGCGGCCCGCACCGGTGGCGGGGACCCAGCAGGCAACCCGACGCTCTACGACGCCATCCAGAAGGCCAAGAAGTCCTCCGTGCCCGCAGACAACATCGAGCGCGCAGTCAAGCGCGGCTCGGGGGCCGAAGCCGGGGGCGCGGACTGGGAGACCATCATGTACGAGGGCTATGGCCCTGGTGGCATCGCGGTGCTGGTGGAGTGCCTGACCGACAACCGTAATCGCGCCGCCTCTGATGTGCGGGTCGCCTTTTCCCGGAACGGTGGCTCGCTGGCCGATCCCGGCAGTGTCTCCTACCTCTTTTCCCGCAAGGGCGTGGTCGTCGTGCCCGCCGCCGAGGGGGTGGATGAGGACCGCATTATGGAAATCGTGCTCGAGGCCGGGGCAGAGGATGTGACGAACCAGGGTGAGGTCTTCGAGATCGTCTCCGGCCCGTCCGAGGTCGTGGCGGTGCGCACCGCGCTGCAGGACGCCGGGGTCGAGTACGACTCGGCCGAAGTGCAGTGGGTGCCCGCCACCGAAGTTGAGGTCGACGTGGAGGGAGCCCGCAAGATCATGCGCCTCATCGACGCGCTTGAGGACAGCGACGATGTGCAAAACGTCTTCGCCAACTTCTCCGCCACCGACGAGGTGATGGCCGCCCTCGACGAGGAGTAGGGTTGCGGGTTTTAGGTGTCGACCCCGGGCTCACCCGCTGTGGGCTCGGGGTCGTCGACGTCGATGCGCGGCGGCGGGCCACCCTGGTGGAGGTCGGGGTGGTGCGCTCCGATCCGCACCTGGCCGCGCACTTCCGGCTCCTTGCCATCGAACGCGGCATCGAGGAGTGGATTGAACGCTTAGCCCCTGAGGTGGTGGCGGTGGAAAGGGTTTTTGCCCAAGACAACCTGCGTTCGATCACCGGTACCTCCCAGGTGGCGGGTATCGCGATGCTCGCCGCGGCGCGCCGCGGCCTACCGCTAGCCCTGCACACCCCCAGTGAGGTCAAGGCGGCCGTTACGGGTTCCGGGCGGGCGGGCAAGGCCCAGGTGCAGGCCATGGTGACCTCCATTCTGCGGCTACCGGGCCCGCCGCGGCCAGCCGACGCTGCCGACGCCTTGGCCCTGGCCATCTGTCACGGGTGGCGGGGGACCGGTATTGAGGGCACTGGTAGCGACGGGACCGTGAATATCACCCATTCCGGGGCGGTGCGCGCCCGCACTGCGCTGACCCCCGCCCAAGAGCGGTGGGCGGCCGCCGCGGCGGCGGCGCGCCGAACAGGGGCAGTCGATCCACGGCGCCGTCGCCCGCGCTAGAATCGCACACATGTTCGAAAGGCCTACTTCATGATTGCCTGGCTGGCGGGCACCGTTTGCGCGGTGGGATTGGACCACGCCGTGGTCATGGTCGGCGGGGTAGGGCTGACGGTGCGCGCCACTCCCACCACGCTGGCGGCTTTGCGGGTGGGCGAGTCAGCTGAGTTGGCCACCTCGCTGGTCGTGCGGGAAGACTCCTTGACCCTGTATGGCTTCGCGGATGCTGACGAACGCAACATTTTTGAGGCCATGCAGTCAGTTAGCGGCATCGGCCCGCGTATCGCGCTGGCCATGCTCGCGGTGCATACCCCGGACGCCTTGCGGCGTGCGGTGGCCACCGAGGACCTCTCCGCCTTGACCCGGGTACCGGGCGTGGGCAAGAAATCTGCCCAACGCATCGTGCTGGAACTGGCCAACAAGCTGGGGGCCCCGGCCCAGGCCGACGCGCCGAGCGCCCCGATCGGCAACCTGGAAACGGAGGAGCAGCTGGTGGCAGCCCTGACCGGCTTAGGCTGGCCAACCGGTCCCGCTCAACAAGCCGCCCAGGCCGCGGTGGCAGCGCAACCGGCTGCCGACGTCGCCACCCTGTTGCGCGCTGCCCTGCAGAGCTTGGGGAGTGCCCGCCGTGGATGAGTTTCGGGTGGTGGCGCCCGACGCCGACGAATTAGAACGGGCCGCCGAGGCGGCCCTGCGGCCCAAGCGCCTGGACGAATTTGTCGGGCAGGAGACGGTGCGCCGCCAACTCGGGTTGGTGCTGGCCGCTGCGCGCGCCCGCGGGGCTAGCCCAGACCACGTCCTGCTCTCCGGTCCGCCCGGCTTGGGCAAGACCACGTTGGCGATGATCGTGGCGGCCGAAACCGGCGGCGCACTCAGGTTAACTTCTGGACCGGCCATCGCCCACGCGGGCGACCTCGCCGCCATCTTGTCCGCCCTCCAGGAAAACGACGTCCTCTTCATCGACGAGATTCACCGGCTGGCCCGGACCGCTGAGGAGATGCTGTACCTGGCGATGGAGGATCGGCGGGTGGATGTGGTGGTTGGCAAAGGTCCGGGGGCCACCTCAATCCCGCTGACGCTGCCACCGTTCACGGCGGTGGGCGCCACCACCCGGGCCGGGCTGTTGCCCGCGCCTTTGCGGGACCGCTTCGGATTCACCGGGCACCTGGATTACTACTCGCCGGCAGAACTGACCCAGGTCCTGGCCCGCTCCGCCCGACTACTCGGGGTCAGCCTGACGGCGGACGCCGCCGCTGAGCTAGCAAAGCGCTCCCGCGGCACCCCGCGCGTGACGAACCGGCTGCTGCGGCGGGTGGTCGATTTTGCGCAGATACACGGCACCGGCGTCTGCGACCTGCCCGCTACCCTGGGGGCGCTCGAACTTTTCGAGGTCGACACCCTCGGGCTGGACCGGCTGGACCGGGCGGTACTGCACGCCCTGTGCACCCGGTTTGCGGGCACCCCGGTGGGCCTTACCACCCTGGCGGTCAGCGTCGGCGAGGAACCGGAGACCGTGGAGACTGTGGCCGAACCCTACTTAGTGCGCGAAGGGCTGATCGTGCGCACCCCGCGCGGTCGCACGGCCACCGCTGCCGCCTACCGGCACCTCGGCCTCGCCGCGCCGCCCACCAGTCCGGGAGCCTGGCCGCAACTGGACTTGAACTAGACTGGTCCGGTGCCCACCCGGGGCGCCACGACCACTAGGGAGAACATTTTGGATCCGCTCCTACTCTTGTTGGTGATGCTGTTGCCGCTACTGCTTTTGTCGATCTTCGGCAAGAGAAGTCAGGCGCGGCGCCAGGCGGAACTGGACGCGTCGTTGACCCCCGGTGTGTGGGTGATGACAATGTCCGGTTTCTACGGCAAACTCGTGGAAATTGACGGCAAAACGGTCACGCTTGAGTCGCCTTCGGGGGACGAAACTTTGTGGTCCCGCCGGGCGATAGACCGAGTGCAGAATCCGCCGTTCGCCAATGCGCTGCTCGACGAGGAGGCTGAGGCGGCGACCGACGAGCAGGCCGCGCTCGACGATACGCCCGAGACCTCCGAGTCGAACGACGAGCGTCAACCCTAATCCCTCAAACCAGAATCGCATCTCATGCCCAACACATCTTCGCGGGCAGGCGCCGTGCGCCCATCCCGCCCCGAGCCGCGCCCAGGGCGCGCCTTGGTGCTTTTTTGCATCACCTTGCTGGCCCTGGCAGGCATCCTCGGCGTCGGCAAGTGGCGTTCCGACGCCGACTTCACCCCGGACCTCGCCCTCGACCTGCAGGGCGGCACGCAGCTGATCCTCACCCCCAAGTCGACGGACGGTTCTGCGGTTACGGAATCCGACGTCGAGCAGGCCATTAGCGTCATCCGCAAACGGGTGGACGCCTCCGGTGTCAGTGAGGCTGAAATCACCAGCCAGGGGGGCTCCAACGTTGTGGTAGCGCTGGCAGGCACTCCCAGCCAGGAAACCTTGGACCTGGTCCGGACATCGGCTGTCCTGACTTTCCGCCCCGTGCTGGCCATCGGCGCCCCGCAAGCGCAAGCGGCCCCCGGGGCCGGCGGCCCAAGTGCGACGGCCACGCCGAGTCCGTCACCTGCCCCGACCGAGCTGTCTGACGAGCCGACAGCCAAACCGACCGATCCTTCCGACCCGGCGTGGATTACCGACAAGGTGGCAGCGGATTTCGCGGCACTGGACTGCACCCAGGTGGCTAATCTGAAGGGTTTCGGGGACGCCGATCCGCAACGTGCCTTGGCCACCTGCGCGGTGGACGGACGCGAAAAGTACATCCTCGGCCCGGTCGAGATCGAGGGGGTGCGCATCCAAAGCGCCTCCTCGGGGATGGGGCAAGACAATCTCGGCAACCCCAATGGCGAGTGGCAGGTGGGGCTGGAGTTCGACTCCGAGGGGACCGACCAGTTCCTCGCCATCAGTCAGCGGCTCGTGCAGCTGCGGGCTTCAGACCCGGTACGTAACCGTTTCGGCATCGTGCTAGACGGCCTGGTTATCTCCGCGCCGTCCATGAATGATGTCATTCCCAGCGGCCAGGCCTCCATCTCCGGCAACTTCACCGCCCAGAGTGCGGCCACCCTCGCCAACCAGCTGAACTTCGGCGCGCTGCCCCTGAACTTTGAGGTCCAGTCCGAGGAGCAGATTTCGGCCACCCTCGGCTCGGAGCAGCTGTCTAAGTCGATCCTCTTCGGCCTGGTCGGCTTAGGGCTTGTGGTGCTCTACCTGCTGCTGCAATACCGGGGCCTGGCAATCGTGGCCACGGGTTCGCTGGTGGCCGCCGCCGTCCTGACCTATTTGCTGATCACGTTGTTCTCCTGGCTGCTGGGTTACCGCCTGTCGCTGCCGGGCGTGGCGGGGCTGATCGTGGCGGTCGGGGTGACAGCGGACTCCTTCATCGTGTACTTCGAACGCATCCGCGACGAGATTCGCGACGGCTACGACATTCCGCAGGCCGTGAACGTGGCCTGGAAGCGGGCCAAACGAACGATTGTTATTTCGGACTTCATCAACATCATTGCCGCCAGTGTGCTGTACGTGCTGGCCGTTGGGGGAGTGCGAGGCTTTGCCTTCACACTTGGGCTGACCACCTTCATCGACCTGCTGGTCGTCTTTGGGTTCACTCACCCGCTGATGACACTGTTCATGAAGTTTGACTTCTTCCGGTCCGGCCACCGGTTGTCCGGTATTAACCCGAAACTGCTGGGCAGCAAAGCCCCGGTTTACACGGGGCGGGGAACAACCCGCAGCCCCGGGATTGCGCGTCGCAAGGCGCAAGCAGAAGCCGCGGCAGCCGAGAAGGAGGCGGAGTAATGTTTTCTTATGAGCAGTGGGGTAACGAGCTATACCGCGGGGAGCGGACCTACCAGATAGTTGGCAATCGCCGTTGGTATATGGGCATCGGCCTGGCCCTCATGACTGCTATGGCCTTGGTCATCGCCGTCCTCGGCTTCAGCCTCGGTATCGAGTTCCGTGGGGGCTCCCAGTTCACCGTCTCGGGGGCGAGCAACACCAGCCAATCTGCCGCCTACGACGTGCTCGGTGCCGTCGGTAAAGCGGAGGGAGCCCGGGTGTCCAATGTGGGGCAGGACTCGCTGCGGATCCAAAGCTCCACCCTCAGTGATGCGCAGACCCGGCAGGTGCGGCAAGAACTAGCCAAGGCCTACCAGGTGGAAGAAAGCCAGGTAGCCTCCAGCTTCGTGGGGCCATCGTGGGGAAAGGAAGTGTCGGCCAAAGCCCTGCAGGGGCTGATTGCCTTCCTGGTCTTGGTCGGACTAGTCATGGCCGTCTACTTCCGCCGGTGGACAATGTCTGTGGCGGCACTTTTCGCGCTGCTGCACGACATTCTCATCACCATGGGAGTTTTTGCGCTAACGCGCGTAGAGGTTACCCCGGCCACCGTAATTGGCTTCCTAACCATCCTCGGCTACTCGCTCTACGACACGGTGGTGGTTTTCGACAAAGTCCGGGAGAACACCCGGGGATATGCGGGGCAGCAGCAACACACCTACGGGGAACTGGTCAACCTCGCCGCCAATCAGACCATGGTGCGGTCGATCAACACTTCGATCGTCGCCGTCTTGCCGGTGGCCTCGATTCTGTTCCTAGGCATCCTGCTGTTGGGCAGCGGGACGTTAACCGATATCGCCTTGGCGCTCTTCGTGGGCATGATCGTGGGGACCTTCTCGTCGATCTTTATTGCCTCGCCGGTGCTGGTGGCGCTGGAGGAATGGCGGCGGGGTCCGGTGCGCAGCCACAGTGAGGCAGTGTGGAGGTCTCGTGGTTCGCGGCAGCCGCAGCCGGTGCATGCCACCGCGGTGCCACGCGACGATGTCCGCCCCGTTAAGCGCGAGCGCAAGCGCGACGTGACTGTGGAAAGTGAGCCGGAGGACCTTTGGGGTCCGGTGCGGTCGCGCCCCCGACGAGACGAGACAGAGACTGCCCCCACCCCCGCCCCGGCGGTACCCGGCGGACACCGGGGGCAGGCAGCCCAGCCGAAGAAACGAAAGCGGAGGAACCGATGAGCCTGATGATTCGCCCGAAGGTGCGCGCCGAGCTGGCCGAGCTGGTTCAATCCCACCTGCGAGAGATTCCAGACTTTCCCGAGCCGGGGGTGCTGTTCCGGGATATCACGCCACTGCTGGCCGACGGCCCGGCCTTCCGGCGCCTGATTACGTTGTTGGCCCGCCTGGTGGGCGACGACGTCGATGCGGTGGCGGGCCTGGAGTCGCGCGGTTTCATTTTGGCCGCTCCGCTGGCCACCACCCTGGAGGTCGGCATGCTGACCGTGCGCAAGGCGGGCAAGCTGCCGGGACCCGTAATCGGGGTGGAATATTCGCTGGAGTACGGTACGGCGAAGGTTGAGTTGCGGCCGGAGACTGTGGCACCCGGGGACCGCGTGCTGATCATTGACGATGTCCTGGCCACCGGTGGCACTGCCCGAGCGGCCATCGAGCTGGTGGAGCAGGCCGGCGGGGTGGTTGCCGGGGTGTTGGTGCTGTTGGAATTGTTGGAGTTGGAGGGCCGTAGCAAGCTCACCGGTTACGACGTGCAGTCGATCGTCCAGTTCTGAGCTGACAGCGAGGCGGGGCCGCGCGTGAGCGCGGCCCCGCCTTCCGTGTTCGCTGCGCAAAACTGCGTCAAGAGGTGCGCTTGGCAGCGCTACAATTCGAAAATGGCTGATGTGCGTGACATGTCCCGGCATCGTGGACGGGGCCGGAGCTGGTTGGAGACATTCGGGCTAGGGTCTTCAACCAAGTCGGTGGTGCCCGTCGCCTCCACGCCTGCCCTGGTGCCTATCGCCAACGCGGTAGCGGAACACAGTGATGGCAGCCCGATCGACTTCGCGCTGATCGAGCGCGCCTATCAGGTAGCGGAGAAAGCCCACCGCGGGCAATTTCGGAAAAGCGGGGAACCGTATATCACGCACCCGGTGGCGGTGGCCACGATTTTGGCGGGCATCGGGCTGACTCCGATCACGATTGCCGCCGCGTTGTTGCATGACACCGTGGAGGACACGGACTACTCGCTGGAACAGTTGCGAACGGATTTCGGTGACGAGATCGCACTGCTGGTAGACGGGGTGACGAAGCTCGACAAGGTCGAGTTCGGGCAGGCAGCCAAGGGCGAGACGGTGCGCAAGATGGTCATCGCGATGGCCAAGGACATTCGGGTCCTCATGATCAAACTGGGGGACCGGCTCCACAATGCACGGACGTGGAAGTACATGGAGGCGGGCCGGGCCAAAGCCAAGGCCGAAGAGACTTTAGAAATTTACGCCCCCCTGGCGCACCGGTTTGGGATGAACGCCATCAAATGGGAGCTGGAGGACCTATCCTTCAAACAGCTCTACCCAGGACGCTACGAGGAAATTGAAGATCTCGTGAAGCGACGGGCCCCAGAGCGGGAGGCCTACCTGGAGCAGCTATCGTCGCGGATTAAGGAGCAGTTGACCGCCCTCGGTATCACCGGCGTGGTGACCGGCCGCCCGAAGCACTATTACTCGATCTATCAGAAGATGGTGGTGCGGGGCCGCGAGTTCGATGACATCTATGATTTGGTGGCGCTGCGGGTCTTGGTCGATACCGTGGGGGAGTGTTACGCCGTACTGGGCAAGCTGCACGAAGCGTGGAAGCCGGTGACGGGGCGATTCAAGGACTACATCGCCCTGCCGAAGTACGGGGTCTACCAATCATTGCACACGACGGTGATCGGGCCAGAGGGCAAACCGGTAGAAATCCAAATCCGGACGCACGAGATGCATCGGCGGGCCGAATACGGCGTTGCCGCGCACTGGAAATACAAGGCGAATCCGACGGCAGCCAAGCGGGAGGCGCTGCGAACACAAAGCGGCAAGGCAGGGGACCTCCCCCCTGGAGCGTCGGAGATGACGTGGCTGAAAGGGCTCTTCGAATGGCAGCAGGAGACCGGCGACCCGAACGAGTTCCTGGACTCGCTGCGATACGAGATGAGCGGCAACGAGGTCTATGTCTTTACACCGCAAGGTGACGTGATCGCCCTGCCGCGGCAATCCACTCCCGTGGACTTTGCGTACGCGGTGCATACCGAGGTGGGGCATCGCACCGTCGGGGCCAAGATAAACGGCCGCCTAGTGTCCCTCGACACACAGGTGGATAACGGTGACACTGTTGAGGTCATTACCTCTAAGGCCCAGGACGCCGGTCCCAACGAGGACTGGCTGGCGTTCGTGGCCTCCCCGCGGGCGCGTTCGAAGATCAAATCCTGGTTCACCAAGGAACGGCGTGAAGACGCCATCGAGGAGGGAAAGAACAGGGTCGCGAAGATGCTGCGGCGGCAGAACTTGCCGATTCAGCGGTTGATGACCCACCACTCGCTCCTGGCGGTTGCGCAGGAGATGGGCTATCCCGACGTGTCGGGGCTGTATGCAGCCATTGGCGAATCGCATGTTTCCGCTGAGTCGATCACCACCAAGCTGATGGCGATCCTGGGTGGTGATGCGGGCACGGAAGAGACCCTAGCCGAGGCGACGGTTCCGCGGCCCCGTAAGCGTCACGGTTCCAAAGCCGGGGCAGGCATCATCATCGAGAACATGAAACCGGGGGAAATGTGGACGAAGATCGCCCAATGCTGTACTCCGGCGCCCGGTGATCCGATCTGCGGCTTCATTACACGGGGCAACGGCATATCCATCCACCACGCGGATTGCGAGAATATTGAGGCGTTGGCCAACCAACCCGAGCGTTTGGTGCAGGCCCGGTGGGACTTGGAGCGCCCAGGTGGCTTCATTGTGCAGGTAGTCGTGGAAGCGTTGGACCGGGCGGGCCTGCTGAACGACATTACCCGCAGCTTGCTGGAGAACCGCGTCGACATAGTGAGCGCCTCCTTCACCGCCGAAGACGATCAAATCGCCATCGGCCGTCTGGCGTTCGAGGTCGGGGATCAGTCCCACCTGGAGCATGTGCTGAAGGTAATGCGCAAGGTTCCCGGCGTCTACGACGTGCGTCGCGCTTTCGCGGGGCGGCGGGAAGCCGACGAGAGTTAGAGTTCCGCCAGCAGCCTGTCGAGACGCTGCAGGCCGAGGTAGGCCGGGCGACGACCCCGCAGGGCCTGGCGGGCCTGCGTGCGGCAGGCAGCGGGTCCCTGCTCGGCCACACAGCTAACAGCCAGGGCGCGGGCCCAGGAGGTGGCCTCCAACCCCGCCACACATAGGTCGGCTAGCGTCTGCAGGGGAGTGGTGCAGCGCCCGTACGGGCCCGGGATAATCCCACTGGTGGGCACTCGCCACTTATGCAGGTATGCCTGCGGTGGTCTGCCATCGGTGCTGCTAAGGACGTGGAGTGGAAAGGGGCTGCCGTAGCCAGTTAGTGCCCACCCGGCGGTGCCGAGGACGGCGACCGCGTTGCCCACTAGCTGCTGCAAAGCCTGCATGCGAATGCTGCCCGAGCCGAGGAGGTCCAACGGCAGGGCGTGTTGGGGGCCGATAGGGATGGCCACACCGTCGCGAATCGCACCGTGGGCGGCGCTACCGTGCAGGAGGGGAGCAAAGTGCATGGACTCAGCTCACAGAGACCACAACGGGGGCGCTATCCCTGTGGATAACGCCCCCGCTGCTAACCGTTAGCGAATTTGGTCCAACCAGCTACGCCGGGCCGCCAAGGCCTCCTCAGCCTGCGCCACGGCCTTGCTGTCGCCAGCCGCCCGGGCGTGCGCGAGCTCGGCTTCTAGCGCCTCGATTGCCTCCTCCAACTGCCCGACCAGGCCGGCGCGCCGGGCCTTCTTCTCCGGGTCTGTGTCCCGCCAACGAGCGTTTTCTGCCTCGGCCACGGCCCGCTCGACAGCCCGCATGCGGTCCTCGATGCGCGCCTTGTGCTCACGCGGCACGCGTCCGGCCTCTTCCCAGGCGTCCTGGATCGGGCGGAGGGCAGCCCGCGCGGCGTCGGGGTCGGTGATCGGCAGCAGCGCCTCGGCATGCGCGAGCAACTCCTCCTTCACCGCCAGGTTCTCCGCATACTCGGCATCGATCGCCCGGTTGGTGGAGTTGCGGTTGTCGAAGAATGCCTGCTGCGCGGCCCGGAAACGGGCCCACAGGGCGTCGTCCTCCCGGCGGGAAGCCCGGCCGGCACGCTTCCACTCGTCCATCAGCTCCCGCATCTTGGCTGACGTCTCCCGCCATTCGGTGGAGGTGGACAGCTCTTCCGCCCGCGCAATCAGCTTTTCCTTCAGGGCCTTGGCCGCTGCCTGCGCCTTGTCCAGTTCGGAGAAGTACTGGCGGCGGTGCCGATCAAAGGCAGTGCGGGCAGCCGCAAACCGCTTCCACA
This sequence comes from Buchananella hordeovulneris, assembly GCF_001907235.1. Taxonomy (GTDB): domain Bacteria; phylum Actinomycetota; class Actinomycetes; order Actinomycetales; family Actinomycetaceae; genus Buchananella; species Buchananella hordeovulneris. The sequence continues at coordinate 258,068 of NZ_MQVS01000002.1, read as the reverse complement.
AGGCGTCTTCCTCCCCCTTGGGGATGCGGGGGCCGGACCGTTGCGCTTGCTTCCACTCGTCCAGCAGGGCGCGGAGGGCTTCCCCGGACTGCTTCCACTGCGTCTTGGCGGGATCCTTGGCGGCGATTGCTTCAGCGCGCTCAACAATGGAGGCGCGCACCGCCAAGGCCTCAGCCTTGGCCTGCTCCCGCCGCTGCCTTTCGGCCACCTTGTGGTCCTCCGCTGCTTGCCGCAATTGCTCCAGGCGGTCTCGCAGCGAGTCGAGGTCACCGACCGCCTTGGGTGCCTGCAGCGCTTCGGTCAGCGAGGCCAGGGTCTGATCAATCTCCCGCTCGGAGATATTCATCAAGCGGGCAGAGAACAGCTCCACCTGGGCTGCGATGTCGAGGTAGCGGCGTACGTAGAGCTCCAATGCGTCGGCTGGCACGCCCTCGGGGTACTGGCCGATGGCCCGCTCGCCGCCCTTTTCCCGCACGTACACCGTGCCGTCGTCTCCCACTCGCCCGAACTGGGAAGCACGCACCACCGCGGCAATATCCAGGGGCTGTTCCGCCAGATGTGCCGGAATGGCGGGGGTGGTGCGCCGCAGCGGGCGCAGTTGGGCGGGCGAAGGGCTGGCGTCGGCCTCTGGCTGCTGCACTGGGCCGTCCGCTGGGGCGGGGGCAGCAGAGCTTTCCGCAAGCGCCTCGGTGGCATCGGCGGGCTGCCCAGCCTCGGTGGGGTCAGCGTCCGCGGTCGGCGGAACGGGGCTTGCTGACTCGTCGGTCACGGGGGCAACTGGCGCGGCAGGGGACTCGACGGGGGACTCGGCCGAGGTGGCCTGCTCGTCGCGTGCGTCGGCGTCGACGTTCACGGTAACTCCTTAACGAATAGGGCGCACGGAAACCGTACGCCGGGTCACGGCATAAGCCATGGGCGCGTGACCCGAAACACGGGCCAATACCAGTCTAGAGGTAATCGAGGGACCCGTGGTGACACTACGGTAATCTGCCCGCATGCTTTTGCACCGTTTTGTCTCCCCGGCGTTAGCTGCAAACACCTATGTCTTGGCGCAGGCCGGGCAGGCACTGATTTGCGATCCGGGCGCCGCCACGGCCCCCCAAATCGCTGAGTTCCTGGCTGAACACGAGTTGCAGGTGGCGGCCGTTATCTTGACTCACGGCCATCCCGACCACGTGTGGGATGCTGCCGCGGTGGCTGGGGATCAGCCGGTGTACGTGCCCGGCCCTGACTTGTATCGGCTGGACGACCCGCTGGGCACGGCGGGGTTGCCAGCGGGAGCAAATGTCTTTGCCACCGAGTTCGGGGCCTGGCAGCGGCCACAGCAGGTGGTGGCCATGGGGTTCGAGTGGTTTAGCGGCGGGGTGCAGCTGGCGGGGATTCCCCTGGTGGCGGTGCCTGCGCCCGGCCATACCGAGGGCTCGACCGTATTGCTAAGCGCGGGGCAGTGCACGCTGACCGGGGTGGAGGATGCTGCCGGGCAACCCGTTACGACAGCCCAGCAACTGGCGTTGACCGGCGACGTGATCTTTGCCTCCAGCGTCGGGCGCACCGACTTGTTAGGCGGAGACGAGCGCACCATGTTGGCCACCCTTCGCACCCTGCAGATGGTCATTGACCCGGCCACCTGTCTATTGCCGGGGCACGGTCCGGCCACCACGATGGACACAGAGATAGCTACCAACGCCCACCTGCGCTATGCCAGGCGGGTGGGGTGAGTTTTCGGCCGCTTTAGTGGCCACGTAGGGGTGTCGTCTCCTACCGGGGCACGCTGCCGTGTGACAATCCGAACATGATGATCGCCCACACTTCTCTGTCTGGTTTTCCCGAGTGGCTCCCCGCGGGGCGGATCGTGGAAAACCACGTGCTGGACACCCTGCGCCGGGTGTTTGAACTTCACGGCTTTGCGGCGGTGGAGACGCGGGCGGTGGAACCACTGCGTGACCTACTCCGGAAGGGAGAGACCTCGAAAGAGGTGTACGTCCTGTCCCGGTTGCAGGCGGAAGCGGGCCAGGACCAGAAAGAAACGGACCGCCTCGGTCTGCACTTCGACCTGACAGTGCCTTTTGCCCGCTACGTGGTGGAAAACGCGGGGAAGTTGGCCTTCCCCTTCCGGCGTTATCAAATGCAGAAAGTCTGGCGAGGAGAACGGCCGCAGGACGGTCGCTTCCGCGAATTTCTGCAGGCAGACATCGATGTCGTGGGGAACGGCGAGTTGGCCTTCCACCACGAGGTAGAGGTCCCGCTGGTGATGGCCAGTGCGCTGCAAGCGTTAGGCATTGGTGCGTTCGAAATCAGGGTCAATAACCGTAAGGCGGCGCAGGGGGCCTATCAAGCGCTCGGTATCGACGACGTGGAGGCGACCCTGCGCGCGGTAGACAAATTGGCCAAGATAGGGGCGGATGGTGTGCGCGCCGAGCTGCTCGAGCTGGGCAACAGTCCGCAGGCGGCCGACGCGGCTCTCGCTTTGGCAAAAATCCGCGGCACGGCGGATATCGGGGCGCAGGTGCACGCTGTCTTGTCCCAGGCCGGGGCGCAGCCCAACGACTTGCTGGCAGCAGGATTGGCCGAGCTGAGCGCGCTGCTCACGCAAGCGGCCCAGCAGTTCCCGGGGGTGGTGGTGGCTGACTTGTCGGTGGCCCGCGGCTTGGACTACTACACCGGCAGCGTCTACGAAACGTTCTTGGTGGGCCACGAATCCTTGGGGTCTATCTGCTCAGGTGGCCGTTACGATTCCCTGGCCGTGGCAGGCAAGCGCACCTTCCCGGGGGTGGGAATGTCCATCGGGGTCTCCCGCCTGGTGTCGCGGCTCCTAGCCGCTGACCTCGTCACCGTCAGCCGCAGTGTTCCCAGTGCTGTATTGGTGGCGGTCACCGAGGAGGAGTCTCGCAACGAGTCCCAGCAGGTGGCGGCCAGCCTGCGTGCACGCGGAATTGCCTGTGAAGTTAGTCCCACGGCAGCCAAATTTGGCAAGCAAATTAAGTACGCTGACCGACGGGGTATTCCGTACGTGTGGTTCCCCGCCACACAGGAGGTCAAGGACATCCGGTCAGGTGAGCAGGTTCCCGCCGATCCGGCGCAGTGGTGCCCGCCCGCTGGCGACTGGTGGCCGACAGTAAACGCGGTGGAAAAGTGACGAAAGAGCCAGAGGAAACGGACGTGCCAGCAGCGAGCGGCGCGGAGCCGAGCGCTCCTGCTGCACCTGAGGTTGAGCCGTCGCAGGCGGAGACTGCCGATGAGGCGGCCCCGGAAGCCAGCGAGCAGGCGCCGCCAGCCGACGCGTCGGCAGCGGTGGAGCCGAGCCCGGCGGAGGATACGCACACACCGGTGGGACAAGCCGCCGCGCCGCAGCCCACCCCGGTGGAGGCAAGCAGCGACGAGGAACTGGTGGAAGCGGAGGAACCACCTGCCGATCCGCAACAGGGGGAGACCAAGGAATTGGAGCGCCTAGCAGAAGCAATTTCTGCGCTGGCGTTCCCGCTGCCTTTGCCGGACGTCACGGAAGCGCGCACCGCGCAAGACCAAACAACCGGCCAGCTGCGCAACTACATCATTCCGCGGTTTGCCCGCCTGGATGCTCCGTTACTGGCGGTAGTGGGAGGATCGACGGGGGCGGGTAAGTCGACGATCGTCAACTCGCTGGCAGGCCGGGTCGTGAGTCTGTCCTCGGTGATCCGCCCCACCACCCGCCGTCCGGTGCTGTTGCACGCCCCCGGGGACGGGCAGTGGTTCGCTGACGACCGCATTCTGGGCGACCTGCGGCGGGTCCACGGAGAGGATAGTGATGTCGGCACCGGCACCACCTCGGAGCTACGCCTGCGGGAGGTCGATAGCTTGCCCGCGGGCTTGGCGATCCTTGACGCCCCCGATATCGACTCGGTGGTTACCGAGAACCGTGAACTGGCCGGGCACCTGCTCGCCGCGGCAGATCTGTGGGTGTTTGTCACCACGGCGGCCCGCTACGCCGACGCGATTCCGTGGGATCTGTTGCACGCGGCGGCCGAGCGTAACGTGGTGGTGGCCGTGGTGCTCAACCGGATCCCCGTGGGGACCACCGAGTTGGTTCGGGATGATCTCGCCGCCCGGCTGGTCGAGGCTGGTTTGGGGGGTGCCCCGCTCTTCGTCATTCCCGAAACCACGCTCGACGACGATGGTCTGCTCAGCACCAGCGATGTGGCGGGCCTGCGGGAGTGGCTTGATGGCCTGGTCAGTGACGCCAACCTGCGGGGTGGGGTGGCACGGCAGACCTTGCGGGGGGCGATCATGCAGCTGCAGGACGTCACTACGCGGTTGGCTGCCTCCGGACAACTCCAAGTGGAGGCGATTTCCACCGCCCGCACGGAGGTGGAGCGGGCTTTTGCGGGCGCGCACGCCGAACTCGGGCAGGCCCTCAACGACGGGGCGTTGCTGCGGGGCGAGGTCCTCAGTCGCTGGCACGAGTTTGTGGGTACCGGCGAGTTCTTCCGCCAAGCGGAGGGGTTCCTGAGCCGCACCCGCGACAAGCTGACCTCGTTGTTCCGTGCTAAACCGCAGCCCCAACAGGCCGAGGAGGCGCTGGAGGACTCGCTGCAGTTGGCGCTGGTGGCGGCCGCCGAGCGCGCCACCGAACAGGCGTTGGCTGCCTGGCGGCGACAACCAGGACTGCAGGAGCTGGGCAAGCAAGTGGCCAAGGAGGTGCCAACCGCAGAGATGCGCCTGGCGTTGGCGACGACCGAAGTGCGCGGCTGGCAGCGCGGCATCGTCGAACGCATCCGCAGCGAGGCGGGGGACAAGCGCGCCGCCGCCCGTGTCCTGTCGCTGGGCATCAACGCGGTCGGCGTGGCCCTCATGGTGGTGGTATTTGCCTCTACGGGCGGGCTCGTGGGAGGCGAACTGGCGGTGGCCGGCGGCACGGCCGTGGTGGCGCAGAAGGTACTGGAGAGCATCTTCGGCGATCAGGCGGTCCGCAAGATGGCAAAGGATGCGCATGCCGATCTCGTGGCGCGGGCCGACAGGTTTTTTGGGATCCAACAGTCGCCTTTTTTGGCGCGGTTGGACGACCTAGACGATCCGGCCCCTGCGCTGGGTGAACTCAGCGCGGCCCGCGCCGGTATTTTTGGTGAGGAGACCTCATGAAGTGGCGACGCGGCAGACCAGACACGCACACGTTGGATGACCAGTTGGCGATCTTGCGGCAGGTGGACAAGGTGGCCGGGACCCTGTTGCACCAGTCCACCCGGGCGGCAATTGCCGACGTGCTGCGGCGCAGCGAAGAACGCCGGGCCGTGGCACCTGACCACACGGTGGTGGCGCTGGCAGGGACCACCGGTTCTGGCAAGTCCTCCCTCTTCAACGCGTTAACGGAGTCGACGCACGCCAAGGTTTCCGTCAAACGACCAACCACGTCCCAGACTTTGGGAGGGGCCGTCGACTCCCCGGCGGTGGCCGGTCTCTACGACTTCCTGGGGGTCAGCCGGTCAGTGGCCTTGCCGTCCTCACCGTTGCAGGGCCGAGACGAAGTCGTCTTGCTCGACCTGCCCGACATCGATTCGGTGGCACAAGCCAACCGCCAGGAGGCTGCCCGCCTGACCGAGGTGGTGGACGTCCTGGTGTGGGTGATGGATCCGCAAAAATACGCCGACTACTCCCTGCACGCTGGCTTCCTCACCCCCTTGGCGCGGCACGCCGACGTTTCCCTCGTGGTGCTAAACAAGATCGACCAGGTCCCGGTAAACGAGCAGGAACAGTTGCTGGGCCACCTCCGGTCCCTGTTGCCCGCCGATTCCTACCAGGTGATCACCACCTCGACCCAAACCGGACAGGGTATCGCCGAGGTACGGGAGGTCTTGGACAACCTGGGACGGCAACGCAACGCGGCAACCGCACGCCTGAACGCTGACGTCGCCCAGGTGCTGCACGCGGTGCGCGGTGAGTTGTCGCTGGCGGGAGCAGGCCCCGCCGAGGTATCGGCTAACGCGCGTGCCAAGCTGCAAAACGCGGTGGCCCAGGCGGCAGGTATTCCCCTCATCGAGACCGCCGTGCAGCGTTCCTACCTGCGGCGGGCCGCTCGGCATTACGGCATGCCGGAAGTGCGGTGGCTCTCCCGCCTGCGGCCCGATCCCGTCGATCGCCTGCACCTCGGGCAACGCGGTGCGGCCACCTCGCTGCCTGCCCCCAGCCATTTGGCCGTTGCCAGTGTGGAACGGGCAGCCCGGCAACTGGTCGAGGCCTCCCGGGTGGGAGTGGCCCCCGAGCTGGTGGAGGAAGCGCGGGTGGCGGCCATGGCCGGGGTAGTGCCGGTGGCTGACACCTTGGACGGGGTGATCGCCGCTGATCCGCTGCCCGACGTGGAGCCCGGCGGTGGGTGGCGCGCACTCGGCACCTGGCAGTGGTTGTGCTTCCTGGCGGTGCTGGGCGGGGTGGGTTTACTCGTGGTGGGAGCCATTACCCGGGCCCTGGGGCTGCCGTGGGACCCCACCACGCTCGGTCACCTGGGAGCCGCTGGTTCCCTCGGGAACCTGCCGCTGGCCACCGCTTTGCTTGGCGTCGGCGTGGGCGGAGGGCTACTCGGATGGATCGCGGGCAGATTGGTGGCCGCCCCTATCGCGCGGCGACGCGCCCACCAGGTGGGTAAACGGCTGCGGAGGCACGTCGTAGAGGTCACCGACACGCACCTGGTGGAGCCGGTCGAACAGCGCCTCGGACGCTGGAACGAAATCCTGGCGCTATTGGTCTAGGGCGATAGCCGCTGCGAAGAAGGCGGGCACCCGGTACGGGCGCCCGCCTTCTTCACTGTCCTACCGGTCTGCGTAACGGGGGCGCCGGGCCCCCACCCGGGGTCGGCGCACCGGGGCGCCCTCGTCTTCCCGCAACCGCAGGGGGCGACCCGCCACGTGCGCCTTCGCCAATTTCCGGCGTACCTCCGGGCTGAGATCGCCCGCGATCTCCACCAAGGAGAAGGCCGGGAAGATATCAATCTTGCCGACAGCCGAGCCGGGCAACCCGGACTCCCCGGTGATGGCTCCAACGATGGCACCTGGCTGGGCGCGGTCCTTGTGCCCAACTTCGACGCGGTAACGTTTCATACCGCGCGTCGGCACGCGTCGGCCACCCCGTTCGGCGGCCGAGCGGTGGGAACGCGAGGCCTTGGCGGGCTTGTCACGCCCCGGCTCGAAGGAGGCGGCCAGGAATTCGCCATCCTCGTCTACCTGCTCCTCTAGTCGCACGCGACGCTCTGTACGGCGCACGGCGGGACCGTCGTCGCCGATAGCCAGGGCCATGAGCGCCGCGGCGACGTCTGCCAGCGCCAGGTCCGTGGTCGCCAGCTGGTCCGCCAGCAGTTCCCGGTAGACATCCAGCCGCCCGGCCTGCAAACGGGCGGAGGTGCGGTCCAGCAGCTGGCGGGCTCGGTGCAAGGACACGTCACGCGGGCTCGGCAACTCCACCTCCCGCAGCTTAGTGCCGGTCAGCCGCTCGATCTGCCGCAAGCGTGACTTCTCGCGGGGAGTGAGGAAAGTCAGGGCCCGGCCGGTGCGTCCGGCGCGGCCGGTACGCCCGATGCGATGCACGTATGCCTCGGCCTCGCGGGGCACGTCAAAGTTCACGACCAGGTCTAGTCGTTCGACGTCCAACCCGCGCGCAGCCACATCGGTGGCGATGAGGACGCTCAGCGAGCCTTCCCGCAGCCGCTCCACGATGCGCTCGCGCTCCCGTTGCGGCACGTCGCCCGAAATAGCGGCGGCGGTTATCCCGCGGGGGGCCAGCTCCAGGGCAACTTCCTCTGCGGCCGACTTGGTGCGCACGAAGACAATGGCGGCCCGGGCGTCGGCGGTGGCTAGGACCCGCGCCAGCGCCCCGACCTTGTGGCGGAAGGGCACGACCGCGTACTGCTGCTCTACGGTGTCGACCGTAGAAGACTGGCGCGCCACCTCCACCCGCACCGGGTCGGTTAGGTGGGTGGCGGCAATCTGTTGGATGGCTGGCGGCATAGTGGCGGAAAAGAGAGCGGTGCGGCGACCACCCGGGATGCCAGCGGCGATGGTCTCCACATCCTCCGCGAAACCCATGCGCAGCATCTCATCGGCCTCGTCCAGCACCAGGAACCGCACGGTGTCCAGTTGTAGCGCGCCCCGTTCGATCAGATCGATGACCCGACCAGGGGTACCGACCACGACGTTCGCCCCCTCCTGCAAGCCCCGCAGCTGTGGCACGTAGGACGAACCACCGTAAACCGCCAGGATGCGGGCGTTGCGCGTGGTGGCGGCAAACGTTTCCAGCGCGTCGGCGGTCTGCATAGCGAGTTCGCGGGTGGGTGCCAGGACGATGGCTTGCACGCCTCGATCCTTGGTGAGCCCGGCCAGCAGAGGCAAACCGAAGGCCGCGGTCTTGCCGGTGCCGGTCTGGGCGACCCCCACCACGTCGCGGCCCGCGAGCAGCGGCGGAATCGCTTCCGCCTGAATGGGAGTGGGGGTGTGAAAGCCCAGCTCCGTCACCGCCCGCAAGATGTGGGTAGGCAATCCGAGATCGGCAAACGTGGGGACGACCGTTTCTTCTTCATCTACGGGGAAGGCGGCGGCGTCCCAGTCGAGCTCGGCCTCTGCGTCCGCCAGGGCGTAGGCGGCCATAACCGCGGCATCGGCAGGCTCGCTAAAGGACATGGATTCGTCAGTCATTACTGTAAGGGCTCCCATCATGCGCATATCTAGCCCCCGAGCGCGGTTGCCCCTGGGCCGCCACTGTGCGCTCCGTAATTGCCTAGTCAGCCTACGGGCAGTGTCCTATTTTCGGCAGACATATACGGCGTGAAAGGCACCACGTGCCGGTAGCCTGAGAGCGGTCAGCGGGAGGGGAAACAGTGGAGCTTGAGGTGGCGCGGTGGCAGGCGGCTTGGAGCAGCCAGTGGGCGGATCTGCCGCCGGTGCCCTTCCGGTTGCGGCTACATAGGCCGCGCAATTGGGTACGTTTTCACGCGCTGCCGCAGTCGCAGCGTTACCCGGAAACGGCTGCCCAGTACGCCACGGTGTGGCAGCGACACCGCCGACTATTGACGGAGCTGTGTGCGCACGGCGGGGATAGCCCGCAAGACCTGGTGGTGGTGGCGCAGGGAGGCTTTGCGTTCGGTCCTTCGCGGCAGGGCGAGCTGGGGGACCTCCTGTACGAGCAGATAGCGGACCGGTGGCGGCAGTGGTTCGCCCAGGCGCGGTTTTGGCGAGAGCATGTGGAGATGGACGGGGCGGAGGCGGTGACCTGGCAGTTCGTGCTGGCCCCGTGCCCGCTTGGGGCGGCGCGGACGGCGGCGCTGCTGCGGGCGGTGGCCGATGAGGAGATGTACTCCCTCTTTCTGGCTCCTCCCGACGCGCGCTGGCTCTACCACCCGTATGCCGGCGGTGCCGATGTCATTGCGGCACCGGAAGTAATTGCCCAGCTGCGCGCCGCCCATCCGGACTGGCTTCCCACAAATGCAACCGGATTGTGACAAAAAATAGTGGCCGCAAGACGTGCGGGAAAAGCGGCGAAAACAAAAGGGAAACTGTCCCTGGTGGTGCGCTGTCTGGCAGCGAGGATCGGGGGCGCTAGAGGCTGTGTAACGTTTCAATTCGCTGGCAAGGCGCCGAAACTTGCTGCGCGCCACTTCGATTCAGGCCTGTATCAGGTTTTGGGGGTATATTTCACTCCGGCCTGCTCCAGGGGCTGTGAACTTGGGGTGGCTACCAGGAATAGCATTTCCGGCTGGAACGGGGCCAGGCGGAAAGAAACTACGACCGCCCGCTAATGCCCAGTGAATATCCGTACACGCCCTTCGATGAAGGATGTCGCCGCCCGTGCGGCAGTGTCTATTGGCACGGTTTCGCACGTGCTCAACCACCCAGAACGGGTCGCCTCCACTACCCGGGCGCGGGTAGAAGCGGCCATCGTTGAGCTGGGCTTCGTGCCCTCTGAGGCCGCCCGGCGCCTGCGACGCGGGAGCTCGCCGCTGGTCGGGGTAATCGTCTTGGATCTCGGCAATCCCCTGTGTGCTGCGACCGTGCGCGCCATCGAAGATGAGCTGCGGCAGCAGGTGGGTTGCCTGCCCATCATTTACTCCTCCGACGGGCGGGCCGAATCTGAGGCGGAGATCATGCGGACCTTGGCCGCCCAGGAGGTGCGGGCAGCCGTCGTCTGGGCCAGTGAAGCTACCGCCGCCAACCTGCCCATCCTGACCGCCCGCAACATTCACACCGTGCTCATCGACCATCCGCCGCTGCCGACCACCTCGACGGTGCAGGTCGACGACGAAGCCGGGGCGGCAACCGCCGTGGCGCATTTGCTGGCCCAGGGACACCGCCGTATCGGTCTGATCAACGGTCCCACCTGGTCACCCCAGGCGCAAACACGCCGGGCAGGTGCCGTGCGCGCGCTGCAGGAGGCCGACCTAGCGCCCGCCGAAGCGCTGGTGGAGGTATCGCCCTCCGTGACGGGGCGAGGTTTTACAGCCGCGGACGGCAGCGCAGCGGCCGCCGAGTTGTTGTCTCTGCCTGCCCGCCCCACCGGCATATTTTGTGCCGGTGACCTGCTGGCCATCGGCGCGATGCGGGAAATCAAACGGCGGGGTCACCGGGTGCCAGACGATTTCGCCGTAGTCGGCTACGACGATATTTTCGTGGCCGGAGAGTTAATAACCCCACTGACCACCGTGCGATGGCCTGCGCAAGAGCTGGGCCGGGCGGCCGCCCAGCTCATCGAACAGCAGACCGTGGGGCACGTCAGCTTTACCCCCCAACTGGTGATACGCGAATCAGCCTGAGGCGACCAGCGGGTTAGGGCCGGGCCCGCAGGCCGGCGACCAGTGCCGTCAGCGTTAACAATCCACACAAGGTGTAGACCCCCACGAACTGTCCGGGTGTGCCCAGATGCAGCAAGAGGGTGTGGGCGGCGCCCGCTCCGGCCAATGCCAGGGCGTTCATAACACCTTCCGACATTTGCAACGCCGAAGAGACTTTCCCGTGTTGCGCTGTCTCTACCCGGGCTAGGCAGGTTACCGCCTGCGTCGGGTAGGTCAGCCCTACCCCCACCCCGGCCACGAACCACCCCGTCACCAGCAGCCAAGTTTGGGCCAGCTGCATCCCCCCGAAGGCCACCCCGGCCACGCCGAGTGTCATGACCACCGCGCCCTGCCACAGCAGTTGCGGCTGCCGCCCGGGAGCGAGCCGGTCGGCCAGGAATGCCCCGACCGCCCAGGCGGCCGACCCCACCGTCAGCAACAGGCCCGCCTGCGATGAAGACCAGCCGTTCTCCGTCAGCATCAACGGAATATAGGCCTCGGTGGCGATGAAACCGGCGTTGATTAAGCCACGTTGGGCCACCAGTGCCGGCAGGACGGGCCGCATGGTCCAAGTGCCGGCTGGCAGGAACCGCACCGCGCCGATCCCTACCGCCCCCAAAGCCAGTCCTGCGATCAGCAACCTCACCGGGGCGGGCACTGTCAGCGCCGCCGGGCCCGCGTCTTTCAACATGGTTGACAGCACCAGCAGGGCCCCTGCCCCAATTCCCGCCGCCAGGGCCGCCGGGGCCACGCGTCGCGCGGACAGGCGTGCGAACAAAGCCGACTCTTCCGCGCGCGGCCGCAGTCCCGGTGGCAGTTGCGGCTCCGTCGCGGCGCCTGGCGCCGCCGCTTCTGTGGGCTGAGCAGGTGGTTCTTCCAGGTCGAGCTGGGAAAGGAAGGCGAGGAATGCCAACGCGGCGACCGCAAACAGTGGGGTGATGCCGAGGAAAATCCAGCGCCACCCGAGCGAGTCTGCGATAACGCCCGCCACCCAGGGGCCTACCAGGGACGGCACCACCCAGGCTGCCGAAAAGGCGGCGAAGAATCGGCTGCGCCGCGCGGGCGCCACTAGTTTGCCGACCAAGACATACAACGGCACGATCAGCAGGCCCCCGCCCAGCCCTTGCAAGGCACGGCCGACGACCAGCATCGGCATATTGGGAGCCAAACCGGCCAGCGCCAAACCCGCAGGCAAGAGACAAGAGCCCACCAAGAGCGGGGAGCGGGCACCGAAGCGGTCGGCCCACGGCCCCGCAATCGCCGTCGACATCAGCTGGGTAGCGATCGGCACCCCTAACGGCACCGCATACCAGGTGGGGGCAGCCAAGTCCCGTGCCACCGTCGGCATCGCCGTGACGACCGCTAAGTTCTCCAACGCCACGATGGTGATGACAGCCACCGCGCCCAACAACAGCAACCGCTCATTGCGGGGCAGGGCCGCGCGAGCCGGGGAGGTGGAGGAGCGAGAGGGAATTTTCAGTGGCACTAGCCCATGGTGCCATGCCAGTAGGCTGTCTGCTGCACCCGCTCGTCTCGCGGGGAGGCACATATCTCAAGGAGGATCTCCATGCATCGCACGCACGGCGCAGGCACTCTGCGCGCCAGCCACGTCGGCACCACCGTTACGCTCGCGGGCTGGGTTGACCGCCGTCGCGACCACGGCGGGGTGGCATTTATCGATCTGCGCGACGCCAGCGGCATCGCGCAGGTGGTAATCCGCGACGAGGACGTGGCGCACGAGCTGCGCAGCGAGTTCGTGTTGAAAGTCACTGGTGAGGTGACCGCGCGACCGGAGGGCAACGCCAACCCGAACCTCCCGTCCGGCGAAATCGAGGTGATTGCCACCGAGGTGGAGGTCCTGAACGCGGCCGCCCCGTTGCCGTTCCAAGTCTCGATCCATGCCGAGGACTCCGGCGCGGTGGGGGAGGAGGCCCGGCTGCGTTACCGCTACCTCGACCTGCGGCGCGCGGCCCCACAGCACGCCATCCGCCTGCGCTCTAAGGTCTCCCAGGCGGCGCGGCGGGTGCTTGCCGGGCACGACTTTGTCGAGATTGAAACCCCGACCCTGACCCGTTCCACCCCGGAAGGGGCCCGCGACTTCCTGGTGCCCGCTCGCCTGGCGCCCGGCTCGTGGTACGCCCTGCCGCAGTCCCCGCAGCTCTTCAAGCAGCTGCTGATGGTGGCTGGCATGGAGCGCTACTACCAGATCGCCCGCTGCTACCGCGACGAGGACTTCCGTGCTGACCGCCAGCCGGAGTTCACCCAGCTCGATATTGAGATGAGCTTCGTCGAACAGGACGACGTCATCGCCGTCGCCGAAGACGTCCTGGCCGCCGTATGGCAGCTCATTGACTACGAACTGCCCCGCCCCATCGCACGGATGACCTACGCCGAGGCGATGGAGAAGTACGGCACCGACAAGCCTGACCTCCGCTTCGGTCTGGAGCTGACCGACCTGACCGAATACTTTGCGGACACCACCTTCCGGGTCTTCCAAAACCCATACGTGGGTGCCGTCGTTATGCCGGGCGGTGCCAGCCAACCGCGCCGTCAATTTGACGCCTGGCAGGAGTGGGCCAAGCAGCGCGGGGCCAAGGGCCTGGCCTACGTGACCATCGCCGAGGACGGCACCCTCGGGGGGCCGGTCGCCAAGAACCTGTCCGAGACCGAGCGCGCGGGCTTGGCGGCCGCCGTCGGTGCCGTCCCCGGGGACGCCATCTTCTTTGCCGCCGGGGCCCGCGAGGCGGCCCGCGCACTACTGGGCGCCGCCCGCCTGGAGATCGGCAAGCGTGTCGGACTGATCGACGAGAACGAGTGGAGTTTCGTGTGGGTGGTGGACGCCCCCCTGTTCAAGCCCTCCGGGCAGGACGACGACGTCGACCTCGGCTCGTCGGCTTGGACGGCGGTGCACCACGCCTTCACCTCGCCCACCCCGCAGTGGCTCGACCGCTTCGAGGAGGACCCAGGCAACGCTCTGGCTTATGCCTACGACATTGTCTGTAACGGCAACGAGATCGGGGGTGGCTCCATCCGTATCCACCGTCGCGATGTCCAGGAGCGGGTCTTCGCCGTCATGGGTATCGGAGAGGAGGAAGCCCGCGAGAAGTTCGGCTTCCTGCTGGACGCCTTCCAGTACGGCGCGCCGCCCCACGGCGGTATCGCCTTCGGCTGGGACCGGATCGTCTCCCTGCTGACCAAGTCCGAGTCTATTCGCGATGTCATCGCCTTCCCGAAGTCCGGGGGCGGTTTCGACCCGCTGACCCAGGCCCCCGCGCCTATTACCGCGCAGCAGCGCAAGGAGGCCGGCGTCGACTTCAAACCTGAGGCGGCCCCCGCCCAGTAGCGGCGAGCGTGAAGCGGCCCGGCGGCGACCTCAAGGTCACCGGCGGGCCGCTTCGCTGCCAGGGAATCTTCGGACCGACTCGACGACTGCGGCGCGGGCCACAATGGGTTCATGAGCGCATACGTGGAATTGCACCCGGTTAACCCGCAAGCTCGTCTGATCGACAAGGTGGTGCGGCAACTGACCGCCGACGGCCTGATCGCCTACCCCACCGATTCCGGTTACGCCCTGGCCTGCAGGCTGGGCAACAAGGAAGGTCTCGACCGCATCCGGCAGCTGCGGCAATTGGGGGAGAAGCACAACTTCACCCTGGTGGCGCAGTCGTTTAACCAGCTGGGGCAGATGGTCATCGTCTCCAATGCCCATTTCCGGCTAATCAAGTCGCTGACCCCTGGCCCGTACACGTTCATCGTCAAGGGGACCAAGGAGATTCCGCGCATGACGCTGCATCCCAAGAAACACACGGTGGGATTTCGGATTCCGCGCCACACCATCGCCCAGGCGATCGTGGCGGGCCTGGGCGAACCGGTGTTGTCCTCCACCCTGTTGCTGCCCGGGCACAGCGAGGCCATGAGCGAGGGCTGGGTGGTGCGAGACGAGCTGGGCCACCTGCTGGACATGGTGGTCGAAGGACCAGTGGACTCCACGGAGCCGACGACCGTGCTGAACCTCACCGACGACGTTCCGGTGCTGGAGCGGCAGGGCAGTGGCCCCGTGGACGGCATCCTGGCCTAGCGGCCAACCTGCCGCGCTTGGGGGCGGGCCAGTCCGGCCCGCCCCCAAGGCTTAGTGCCGCAGCCCGAGGCGCTGGTAGAGGCGGACCAGCGGCTTTGGCGCCCACCAGTTCCATTTCCCCAGCAGCGTCATGGTGGCGGGCACCAGAAGCATGCGCACCACGGTGACGTCGATGATGACGATTAGTGCCAGCGTCACCCCCACCTGCTTAATGACGAGCAGGTCGCCGAAGACAAAACCGAGGAAAACCACGCAGATGATGAGGGCCGCCGAGGTGACGATCCGGCCGGAGCGCTGCAGCGCCAAGGCCACCGCATCATTGTTGCTATAGCCCTGATCCCAATACTCCCGCATACGGGCCAGCAGGAAGACTTCGTAATCCATGGCCAGGCCGAAGCCGAACGCCACAGACACCGCCAGCACGGTCGCTTCCAGGCCGCCGGTCGCGGTGTACCCCAGCAATCCCTCGCCGAGCCCCCGCCCGAAGATCAACGCCGCCAACCCCAGAGAGGCAGCCAAGGACAGCCCATTTGTCAGCAGCGCCTTTACCGGCACCAGCAGGGAGCCGGACAGGAGGAAGAGCAGCACGAACGTGCTGAGCACTACCAGTGCCAAGGCCAGCGGGAAGCCCTCCCACAGGGCGTCGACGAACTCCACCTGGATGGCGCTTTGCCCCGTCAGTCCGATCTCGGTGGGGGCATTGGCGGCGTAGAGGGCCCGCACGACGCCGTCCGCCTCAGTGGAGCCGGATGGGCTCGTCAGATTTAGGCCGTAGACCGTGTGGGCGGGCAATTGTTGGCCCGGCAACACCTCGGCTACTCCCGGCAGGCGCGCTACCGTCTCTTGGACCCACTGCTCGCTGGCCGCGGGGGCACCAGCCGCCACCAACACCAGATCAGTGCTGGCGGAAGCCGGATACTGCTTCACCACCTGCGCCAAAAACTGGCGTTGCGGGGAGGAAGGGGGGAGCAGATCCTCCGTGGAGACCTTTACCTGCATCTGCGCCAGCGGCACACACATGGCCGCCAGCGCCGCCAGCGAACCCACCAGGTAGACCCACGGGCGTTTTTGTACCTGGCGGGCCAGCCGCGAGAACACCCCTTCCGTGTGCGAAACATCGGACATGGTGGCCGCCAGCCTGCGGATGAGCGGGAGGCGGGTTAGCACACTGGGCTGGGCCAGGCGTCGTCCCAGCAGCACGAGTACCGCGGGCACCAGCGTGATGGACGCCGCCAGGGCCAGCAGGATTGTGGCGATGGCACCGAACCCCATGTAGCGCAGAAGCTCCGGCCGCATCACCACGAGCGCCAACGTGGACAACGCCACCGTCAAAGCAGAGAAAAACACGGTGCGGCCCGCCGTCGAGACCGCCGCCACCAGGCTGTCAGCCACCAGGGCATCGTTGCCCCCGCGGGGCGAGCGCCGCTCCCGCCGCAGTTGCACGCCATCGGGATTAGTAACCGCGCGGGCCTCTGCCTCCAGGTACGAGTCGGCGCGGGCGGCCAGCTCCTCCCGGTAGCGTGACACCAGCAGCAGGCCGTAGTCGATCGACAGTCCGAGACCAATTATCGTCACCACATTCACGACGTAGGCCTCAATAGTTAAAAAGTGGGAAAGAATCCACATCGCCCCCAGGCCCGACACGATGGAACTGACCGCGCCCAGTAGCGGCATGCCCGCAGCCAGGAAACCACCAAAAACCAGCACCATCACCACGAGGGATGCGGGCAGGCTAATGGCCTCACCCGTAACCAGATCTGCCTTGACCTGGCCGATCAGTTCGTCGATGAACATGGTCTTTGACGACAGCAAAACAGTGGCAGCGGGGGCGGTGGCAGCCAGACGCTCCGGAATCTGTTGCAAGACAGACAAGACCTCAGCGTGGACCGTGCGTTGCGTGGCTTCGTCCACGTCGGCAATGTCCACCGCCACCAGGAAACCTTGCCGGTCAGTGGCGACAATGGAAGCCGCCGCTGGGTTGTCTACCGCGTCAGGAAACGCGAAGGGCGAGACCACCTGCACCACGTCCGGAATAGCCGCCAGCTCGGTCTCCAAGTCCCTCAGCACCTGTCCGATTGGGGCAGCAGCCTGCGCGGAAGAAACATCGACCCCCTGCACCAAGGCGGTCACCGTCAACTGACCCCCGCCAGCTTGTTGCAAGACCTCCTGCGCAGCGTGGGCGCGCGAGTGAGTATCGAAGGTGTCGCCGGGGCCGAGACGCGCAAAGAGAGAATCGCCGGTCAACCCCAAAACAGAGGAAGCCAAGGCGCCGAGAAGAATAACGACCCAAGCGGTGACTATCCAGCGCGGATAGCGCACCACTGTCCTAGCTAATGCCTTAAACACGTAGTAATCATCTCACCAAAATGCGGCGCGCGCGCCCGCTTCCTTTGGGGGCGGGCACAGGCCAAGCGGGCGGCCGATTACTGGTTAGGCTGAAGACATGGACCTGTTCGAATCCCAGGGGGTCGACGCGGTCGGAGTCCCCACCGCGGCCGCCCACTCGCCGCTGGCGGTGCGCATGCGGCCGACGACAATCGCGGATGTCGTCGGGCAGGAGCATCTGCTGGCCCCCGGGATGCCGCTCTGGCGACTTCTCCAGGAGCAAGACCAGGCAGGTCCCTCGGTGGCCTCGGTAGTGCTATGGGGACCGCCGGGCACAGGCAAAACTACGCTGGCCTACCTGGTGGCGCGCGCGAGCAAGCGCCGCTTTGTGGAGCTATCCGCCGTCTCCGCCGGGGTGAAAGAAGTGCGGGAGGTGGTCGCAGCCGCGCGCCGACGCCTAGCGACCTCTGGCGAGGAAACCGTCCTCTTCGTGGACGAGGTGCATCGTTTTTCCAAGTCACAGCAGGACGCGCTCCTGCCCAGCGTGGAAAACCGGTGGGTCACCCTGGTGGCGGCCACTACCGAGAACCCCAGTTTCTCGGTGATCGCGCCCCTCCTGTCCCGCTCGCTGCTGCTCACCCTGCAACCGCTCGGCACAGAGGCGCTGACCACCCTGCTGCAGCGGGCCGTGACCGCTGAGGAGGGCTTGCGGGAGGCGATCACGCTGCCCGCCGAGGTGGCTGAGGCCATAACCCGCCTGGCCGGGGGAGACGCGCGCCGCAGCCTCACCCTGCTTGAGGCGGCGGCAGGGGCCACGTTGCAGCGCTGCCCCGGTGTGCCCCGACCCACCCTAGAACTGGCCGACCTGGAAGCGGTGATAGACGCCGCCGTCGTGCGCTACGACCGTGACGGCGACATGCACTACGACATTACGTCCGCCTTCATAAAGTCGATGCGGGGCTCGGACGTCGACGCCGCCCTGCACTACCTGGCGCGCATGCTGGTGGCCGGGGAGGATCCCCGATTCATCGCCCGACGCATCGTTATCGCCGCGAGCGAGGAAGTCGGCATGGCTGACCCGGGCGCACTCCAAGTAGCAGTCGCCGCCTTTCACGCCGTGTCGTTCCTTGGCATGCCGGAGGGCCGCATCCCACTGGCCCAAGCCGTCGTGCACATAGCCACCGCTCCCAAATCCAATCGCGCCTATCTGGCCATCGACAAGGCGATCGCCGATGTGCGGGCCGGCCGCACCGGTCCGGTGCCGCTGCCTCTGCGGGACGGCCACTATGCCGGGGCAAAGGACCTCGGGCACGGCGTGGGCTACGTCTACGCGCACGACGCCCCACACGCTATCGCCCCGCAGGTCTACGCCCCGGCCGCGGTGCGAGGACAGCGCTACTACGAGCCGAGTGAGCGCGGCTACGAGCGGACTGTCGCCCCCCGCCTGGCAAGAATCCGCGACATTCTGGCGGGTGGGACAGCTCACGGCGACACGGAAGCCGACGGACAGCCCTAGCTGCTAGGCTGGCGCGGTTGCTTATGCGACCACTGGGGTCTTAGCCAACAGGTTGACCCCATCTCGAAGAGAGATGACGTTACAAGACGACAGAAAGGTGTGAACGAGTATGGCTCTGTCCCGTACCCGTCGCCAGGTGCGCCTCTCGCGTGCCCTCGGTATTCCGTTGACCCCGAAGGCCCAGCGTTACTTCGACAAGCGGCCCTACGGCCCGGGTGAGCACGGCCGGGCCCGCCGCAAGCAGGACTCCGACTACTCGGTGCGACTGAAGGAAAAGCAGCGGCTGCGCGCCCAGTACGGCATTCGGGAAAAGCAGCTGCGCCGCACCTTCGAGCTGGCGCGTCGCGAGCAGGGGCTGACCGGTGAGGCCCTGGTCGAGCTGCTGGAGATGCGTCTGGACGCCCTGGTGCTGCGTGCCGGGTTCGCCCGCACGATCGCCCAGGCCCGGCAGGCCGTGGTTCACCGTCACATTCTGGTGGACGGCAAGATTGTGGACCGTCCGTCCTTCCGCGTTAAGCCCGGCCAGGTGGTGCAGGTCAAGCCCAAGAGCCAGACCATGGTGCCGTTCCAGGTGGCTGCCGCCGGTTCGCACCGGGATGTGCTGCCCGAGGTGCCCGGCTACCTGAAGGTGGAGCTGGAGAAGCTGCGCTTTGAGCTGGTGCGCCGCCCGAAGCGGGACGAGGTCCCCGTGACGTGTGAAGTTCAGCTCGTCGTTGAGTTCTACTCGCGCTAATCTGCCCTCCTGGCCCGGCCCCAGCAGCTCAGCTGCTGGGGCCGGACCATTTCAGATTCCCCACCAGCGCCCCGTATCCTTGACGGTGGCCCGCCTGCCCTAGCTTTTGGAAGGACTTCCCATGCGCACTAGCGAGATTCGCCAGCGGTGGCTCGACTATTTCGCGAGCCAGGACCACGCCATCGTGCCGTCGGTTCCGCTCGTCTCGCCGGATCCGTCGATCCTGTTCACGATCGCCGGGATGGTGCCTTTCATTCCCTACATCCTGGGCACTGAACAGGCACCGTGGCCGCGCGCAGCCAGCGTGCAGAAGTGCATTCGCACCAACGATATTGACAATGTGGGGCGTACCACTCGCCACGGCACCTTCTTCCAGATGAACGGGAACTTTTCGTTCGGGGATTACTTCAAGGAAGGAGCGATCCGCTACGCCCACGAGCTGCTTACTGGCCCGGTGGCTGACGGCAAGTATGGGATCGACCCGGACAAGCTGTGGGTGACTATCTGGGAAGAGGACGCCGAGAGCTACGACGTCTTGACCCGAGGGGTGAACCTGGATCCTGATCACATCGTCAAACTGACACGCGAGCAGATCTTCTGGGACACGGGGCAGCCCGGTCCGGCGGGGCCGTGCGCCGAATGGCACATTGATCGGGGGCCTGAGTTCGGCCCCGACGCACTCGGCGGCACCGTCGACCCGGGCGGTGACCGCTACGTCGAGGTGTGGAACCTGGTGTTCGACCAGTACCTGCGGGGTGAGGGCACGGGGAAGGATTACCCGCTGCTGGGCGAGCTGCAGGAAAAGGCGATTGATACCGGGGCGGGGCTCGAACGTTTGGCCTACATCCTGCAGGGCAAGGCCAATATGTACGAGATTGACGAGGTCTATCCCGTCATCGCGGCCGCCGAGGAAATGTCTGGGCTGTCCTACGCCGCTAAGCAGCACTCCGAGGACGGGGTCCGCATGCGGGTGATTGCTGACCACGTGCGCAGCGCCATGATGCTGGTGGGCGACGGCGTCCGGCCGGGCAACGATGGGCGCGGCTACGTACTGCGGCGCCTCGTGCGGCGGGCGGTGCGTTCGATGCGGTTGCTCGGCGTGGACGAAGCAAGCCTGCCGGTGCTGCTGCCAGCATCGATGAATGCCATGAAGCAGTCTTACCCTGAGCTGGAGACTGACTTTGCGCGCATTAGCGAGGTGCTGTACACGGAGGAGGACGCTTTCCGGCGCACCCTGGTGGCGGGCACCTCCATCCTGGATTTGGCGGTTGGGCGCGCTCAGGCGCAGGCCCGCACCGGGCGGCAGCCGCGCCTGACCGGCCAGGACGTCTTCACGCTGCACGACACTTACGGCTTTCCCGTTGATCTCACCCTGGAGATTGCGGCGGAAGCTGGCGTGGAGGTGGACCGGGCGGGCTTCGACACGCTCATGGCGGAGCAGAAGGCCCGGGCGCGGGCGGACGCGCTTGCCAAGAAGTCTGGTCACGTAGACGCCCGCGTCTACAACGACTTGCTGCAGGCCGCCGGGGGGCCGATTCCTTTCCTCGGCTACACCGACACCCAGGCGGCGGCGCAGGTGGTCGGCATTCTGGTGGATGGCGAGACTGTGCCGGTAGCCACCGCCCCGGCGGACGTCGAGGTGGTGCTCACCCAGACGCCTTTCTACGCGGAGGCCGGCGGGCAGCTGGCCGACCACGGTGTGATTCGCTTGGCGGGAGGAGGCATCGTCGAGGTCGACGACGTGCAGAAGCCCGTGGCGGGCCTGATCGTGCACCGGGGACGTTTGATTGAGGGCGATATTCATCTGGACGAGGCAGCCAGCGCCGAAATCAATGTGGTGCGGCGGGGCGCTATCGCCCGTGCCCACACGGCCACCCACATGGTGCACCAGGTGTTGATGGAGGAGTTTGGCAAGGAGACGACGCAGGCGGGCAGCGAGAACGCTCCCAACCGCATGCGGTTTGACTTCCGTTACGGTCAGGCCCTGTCCGCGGACGCGCTGGCCACCGTCGAGGGGCGGGTCAACGAACGCCTCATCGATAATCTGGAGATCACCGACCAGATCATGGACCTGGACGCGGCTAAGGCCTTGGGGGCCCAGGCGCTATTTGGGGAGAAGTACGGTCGGCAGGTGCGGGTGGTGTCGATCGGTGGGGACTGGTCGCGGGAGTTGTGCGGGGGCACCCACGTGGCCGCCACCGGGGCGATCGGACGGGTCTCGGTACTCGGCGAGTCCTCCATCGGCTCCGGGGTGCGGCGCATTGAGGCCCTGGTTGGTGCGGGTGCCTACCTCAAGCACGCCCAGGAATCCGGCGTGATCAGCGAGCTGGCAAGCGTGCTGGGGGGCACCCCGGAGGAGCTGCCCGGGCGGGTGGCCAATTTGGTGACCCGCCTGAAGAGCGCGGAAAAGGAACTGGCCCGTTTGCAGGAAAGCGTGCTGCGGGCGCTGGCGCCCCAGATTGCGGCGGAGGCCGAGGAGATAGCGGGCGCGCGGTTGGCGCGCCGGGCCCTTACCGAAGCCCCGAGCGCGGACGCGGTGCGGGCCTTGGTGCTGGCCGTCCGCGAGCAACTGGGCGACGAGGCCCCCACCGTGGTGGCTATCACGGCAGTGGTCTCCGAGCGGCCGGTGGTGGTGGTGGCCACGAACGCGCAGGCACGTGAACGCGGCATGAAGGCCGGGGACTTGGTGCGCCGTGCCGCCCAGGTGCTGGGTGGCGGCGGAGGCGGTAAGCCCGACCTCGCCCAGGGCGGTGGGCAGGACGCCAGCCAGATCGGGCAGGCGCTGGACGCGATTGCCGCCGATCTGCGCAATTAGGGCAGTTGTGCGTCCCGGAGTGCGGATGGCATTCGACGTTGGCACGGTGCGCACCGGCGTGGCGCGCACCGATGCCGGGCCGGTGCTAGCGGTGCCGGTGGTGACCTTGCGGCCCGCCAACGACGACGACCTCGTCGACCAGGCACTGGACCTGATTGAGGAGTACGAGCCGATCGAGATTTACGTGGGTTTTCCCCGGCATCTGTCGGGCGCGGCCGGCGCATCAGCGAAACGGGCTCGCTGGTTCGCGAGAGAGCTGGCCCAATGCACTAGCATGGCGGTCAGACTGATCGACGAGCGGCTCTCGACGGTGACGGCCGAAGCAGTGCTCCGGGACGCTGGTCGTGCCAGCCTCCACCAACGGGGGGTGGTCGACCAGGTAGCGGCCACGGTGTTGCTTGACCAGGCACTCGAGACGGAACGGCGTACCTCGTCCCCGGCGGGGGAGTTGGTGCGCAGTAGACGGAAGGGACAGCGCACGTGAGTTACGACAGTAGGACCCCTGAGGTGCCTGGAGCCGATGGGACTGGCAGGCCGCTGACGCGGCGGGAACTGCGGGCGTTGGAGCGGGCGGCGGCAGCCGAGCAGGGCCGCGGACAGGCCGACGCTGCGTTGTCAGCCACCGGGCAGTTCGAAGTCCCGCCGGAGGTGGCTTCCCCGCCGGGCACGCGCCCCACCGGTATTTCCACGGGTCTGCCCTTTGCGGCGGTGCGCTCTGGGGCCCCCGCCTCGCAGACCACCCCGCGTCCCGACAGTGACTCCGCGGAGGGCTACGCCGCTGCCCCCGCGGTGGCCTCGGTCTTCCCTAAGGTGTCGACGGGGGCGACGGCAGCCGTCGACTCCCCCAGCGCGGCGGGGGAGGGCGGGCGTTCCCCGTTTGCCCCGGTGCGCGGGCAGGTGGCAGCGGAGGCGGACAGCGCAGCTGGCGAGGGGACGGAGGACTCCCTGGACCTGCTCACGCAGGCGCCTGCCGATGGTAAGAAGCGGGGCCGACACCCGGTGCGTACGTTCTTCGTGCTGGTGCTGGTGGTCGGTATGGTGGCCGGCATCGGCTACTTCGCCTCCCGGGCGGTGATGGCGATGGGACTTTTCGATTCCAAAGAGTCCGCGAGTGTGGAGGACTATCCGGGGCCGGGCGGCGAGAGCGTCACGATCACGGTGGCTCCGGGCGCTACCGGTAACGACATCGCCGAGAGTTTGGTCAACGCCGGGGTCACCGCGAGTCTGACCCGCACCCTGGGGGCGCTGAACGAGAATGCCGATGCCCTGAAGATTCAGCCCGGCACCTACGCGTTGCGCAAGGAGATGCGGGCGGCGGACGCCGTGGCGATGCTGCTGGACCCGGCGGCCCGGGCGGACACGAAGTTGACGATCCCGGAGGGCTGGGGCAAGAAGGCGATCGCGGACAAGCTGGCGGAGATCGGTGGTTTCCCCCGCGAGGAGGTGGAGGCGGCGCTCACCGATCCGGCCCTGGGATTGCCCGCGGAGGCCAAGGGTAACGCCGAGGGTTGGCTGGCCCCCGCCACGTACACCATCGATCCGGGTGCCAAGCCGTTGGATGTGCTCAAGCAGATGGTGGAGCTGCAGATTCAGCGCCTGGATGCCCTGCAGGTGCCGGCCGACAAGCGGCAGGAGGTGCTTATTAAGGCCTCCATCTTGGAAAAGGAGGGCAAGTACGAGAAGGACTACCTGCGGGTGGCCCGGGTCATCGAAAATCGTCTGTCACAGCCGGATGAGGAGACGCAGGGCAAGCTGCAGATGGACTCGGTGGTTTGTTACGGCCTGGGCAAGGTGATTTGCGAGCTCGATGATCCAGAGATCGCGGATCCCAGCAATGCCTACAACGTCTACCAACACCAGGGGCTGCCCCCGGGGCCGATCGCCAACGCGGGCGAGCCCGCGCTGCAGGCGGTGCTGAATCCGGAGCCGGGGCCGTGGCTCTACTTCGTCACCATTGATCTGAACTCGGCGGAAACGCGTTTTGCCAGCACCTATGAGGAGCACAAGAAGAATGTTGCTCTCCTGGCGACCTGGTGTGAGTCCCACCGGGATGTCTGCAATGAAAAAAAGAAGAACTAGGTCGCATTGATGAGTAGCCGGGCGGCGGTGGTCGGGCAGCCGATTAGCCATTCGTTGTCGCCGTTGCTGCATCGCACCGCCTACCGCGGGCTGGGCCTGGATTGGCACTACGATGCTCGGGAGCTGGCGGCGGGGCAGCTTGGCGCGTTCGTGCGCCAGCTGGATGACGATTGGGTGGGGCTCAGCGTCACCATGCCGCTCAAACCGGAGGCGGTGGCGGTGGCCGACGCCGTGGATCCCCTGGCCGCGGCCCTGGGGGTGGCAAATACCCTGGTGCGGCTGCCCAGCGGGGTACTGACGGCCTTCAACACTGATGTCGGCGGCATTGCGGCGGCGTTGCGCGAGGTGGCGGGTGAGGACTGGCGCCCCCAGCGCAGTTTGCTCCTCGGCAACCGGGCCACCGCTTGCTCGACGATGGCAGCGCTGGGGGAATTGGGCTGCACCCACCACAGCGTGGTGGCCCGCCGGCACGGCGGCCCCGGCTCCACTGCCCTGGTGGCGCACGCCTTGGGGGTGGAGCACCGCCCGGTGCTGTGGCGGGCCACCGACGCCATTGCGGCGGCCGTGGCCGCGGCCGACGTCGTCGTCTCCACTGTGCCAGCCGGGGTGGCCGACGGCCTCGCCCCGCTACTCGCCGCCCACCGGCGGCCTACCGCCGTGTTGCTGGACGTTGTCTACCATCCCTGGCCGTCCGCGCTGAATGCCGCCTGGCAGGCCGCCGGGGGCACGGTGGTGCCCGGCTGGCTCATGCTCCTGCACCAGGCGGTGGCCCAGGTGCGTCTCTTCACGGGACGAGAACCCGGGGTGGCGGCAATGCGTCAGGCTCTGCGTGCCCGCCTGCTGGGCGAGCCAGCCGCAGGCCGCCCGGTGTGGGAAGATGCGGAGCATGCAGTGGACGACCGCAGGTGAATCACACGGGCCGGCGTTGGTGGGCATGCTTGACGGCATCCCAGCCGACATAGCAATCACGACGCAGGACATTGCGGCGGCCTTGCAACGCCGCCGCCTGGGGTATGGGCGCGGTGCCCGCATGAAATTTGAGGCCGACGAGGTACGGATTCTCGGCGGGGTGCGGCACGGCCGGACCATTGGCGGTCCGGTGGCTATCGAGGTGGCCAATTCGGAGTGGCCGAAGTGGCAGACGGTCATGTCTGCCGATCCGGTGGCGCCCGCAGCGCTGCTGCGCGATGCAGGCACGGGGGATGAGCGGGAGATCGCCCGCAACCGCCCCCTCACCCGCCCGCGTCCGGGACACGCCGACCTCACAGGCATGCGCAAGTACGGTTTTGCCGAGGCGCGTCCGGTGCTGGAGCGGGCCTCGGCCCGGGAGACGGCGGCGCGCGTGGCGGTGGGGGCGGTCGCCGCCGCCGCCCTGCGGCAGATCGCCGATATCGAACTGGTCAGCCATGTCACCGCCATCGGTGGGGTGGCGGTGCCCCCGGACTCCGCCGTGCCCACAGTGGGGGACGTAGCAGGTCTGGACGCCGATCCGGTGCGCTGCTTTGACACCGCCGTCTCGGCGGCCATGGTTGCTGAGATCGATGCCGCCAAGCGTGACGGAGACACCCTCGGCGGTGTGGTGGAGGTGTTGGCCTACGGCGTGCCTGCGGGTTTGGGATCCTACGTGCGGGCCGAGGCGAAACTGGATGCCCAGTTGGCGGCCGCGCTGATGAGTATTCAGGCGATCAAAGCGGTAGAAATCGGCGACGGTTTTCGTACCGCGGCGCGGCGTGGCTCGGTAGCTCACGACGAGATTCACCCGGGTCCGCACGGTCCCCAACGCCAGACCAACCGGGCGGGTGGGATTGAAGGAGGCATGTCAAACGGCGAGACGATCGTCGCGCGGGCCGCCATGAAGCCCATCTCGACGGTGCCCCACGCGCTGGCCACCATCGATGTGACTACCGGGCAGGCTGCCCGGGCCATCCATCAGCGTTCCGACGTGTGCGCGGTGCCAGCGGCGGCGGTCGTGGCCGAGGCCATGGTGGCCTTAACTTTGCTAAAGGCCTTATTAACTAAGACGGGCGGGGACTGCGTGCGCGAATGTCGCCGTAATCTGGAGGCATACCTGCAAGCTGACCCCTTAGGAGGCTAGTCATGAGGCGCGTGCCCGACGTTGTTCCCCGCCAAGCGTTGCCGATTGTCTTAGTGGGTTTGCCCGGCGCGGGTAAGACGTCAGTGTCGCGGGAGCTGGCGCGTTTGACGGGAATGCCAAGCATTGACACGGACTCGGAGGTGCGGCGGCACACAAGGCTGTCCATTCCGGAGATTTTTGCGCAGCGGGGCGAGGCTGGTTTCCGGGAGGTGGAGCATCGGGCCATTGCCCACACCCTGCAGATCGCGCACGGCATCGTCGCCTTGGGCGGGGGAGCGGTGCTGCACCGGGGCACGCGGGAGCTGCTGCGCTCCCACACCGTCGTCCACCTGTTGGTGGAGCCTGACGAGGCTGTCAGAAGGGTCACTGGGGGCGAGGATCGGCCCCTGCTGGGCAACGATCCAGACGCCAAGATGCGGGAGTTTCACGCCCAGCGCGCCGCCCTCTACCGGGACGTGACGACGGTGGCGGTGGAAACCACCGGGCGGGCCCCGGCTGAGATTGCCGAGGAAATAGTGGAGAAGATCCGGCAGGGAATCGGGCGGGTCAGTCAGGTCAAGGTACCGGGTAATAGGCCCTACAGCGTGGTGCTGGGGCACGGTTTGAATGGTCGCATCGCTCACCTAGTGGGGGGGACGGCCCGCCGGGTGTTGCTGGTGCATGCCCCGGCGTTGGCGGACCGCGCCGAGGCCCTGGCTGCCAAACTCACCCGCTCCCGGCACACGCACCACGATGTCAAGGTAATCCGGCATGTCCTGCCCGCGGGAGAGGCCGCTAAATCCTTGACGGTCACTGGGCAGTTGTGGGACGTGATGGGGGCCGAACAGTTGGGACGGCAAGACGTGGTGGTCGCGTTGGGGGGTGGGGCGACGACAGACCAGGGGGGATTTGCCGCTGCCACCTGGTTGCGGGGCATCGATGTCGTCCAGGTGCCCACTACGGTCTTGGCGATGGTGGACGCCGCCGTGGGGGGGAAGACAGGCATTAACACGTCTGCTGGCAAGAATCTGGTGGGGGCCTTCCATCCCCCGCGCGGAGTTATCTGCGACTTGGATAGTCTGGAGACACTACCGCGCCCGGATCGGCGGGCGGGTTTGGCCGAGGTTCTCAAATGCGGCCTGATCGCCGATCCCGTTATTTTGGAGCGGGTAGCGCAGGATCCGCAGGCATTGGTAGACGGCCCGGTCGTGGCGATGCGGGAAATCATGGAGCGCGCGATCGAGGTCAAGGCCAAGATAGTGGGCAAAGACCTGCGTGAGTCGGGCCTACGGGAGCTGTTGAACTATGGCCACACCCTAGCCCACGCCATTGAGCGTCACTCTGATTACCAGTGGCGGCACGGCGATGCGGTGGCAGTAGGGTGCGTGTTCGCGGCGGCATTGGCTGAGGAGCTGGGGGTGGCGGCGGCAGGTATGCTCGACCAGCATCGGGAGATATTTGCTAGCGTCGGATTGCCGGTTACCTATCCCCGGGAGGCATTTGCGGACCTACGGGAGATCATGGCACAGGACAAAAAGGTGCGAGACCGTTCGCTGCGTTTTGTGCTGCTGCGGTGCCTGGCCAAACCCCAGGTGCTGGTGGTGCGCGATGAGGCAGCGCTTCAGCGGGCGTACGCGGCGGTCGCCGAGTGAGACTCATACTTATCGGGGCACCGGGGACCGGCAAGTCGACTCTGGCTGCCCACCTGGCGGCGCGAGGATGGCAGGTGTGGGAATCGGACGACGCGGTGGAGCGTGTCCTCGGCCGTAGTTTGGCTGATTTACATGTCGCGGGTGCGCAGGATGCCTTGCGGCAGGCAGAGCAGCAGGCAGTGTGCGCGCAGCTGTCCGCCCCCCGGGATGGCATAGCGACCCCACAGGTGGTGGTCGTTGGCTCAGGGGCCATTGAGAGTCCGCTGGTGCGCCAGGCGCTCACCCTGGCCCGGCAGGCGGGGGATCCGGTAGTGCATCTGGACGCTGACTTGGCTGCGGTCAGCCGCCGTCTGGCGTTGGGGGCGCCAGGCGGGCTGGCGCCCGTGCTCCCACGGGCGCTGTGGGGGCAGCTGCGGCGGGAGCGGTTGCCGCGCTACCGGGCGGCCGCCAGTCACACACTCGATACCACAGGACTTTCGGCCCGCGACGTGCTTGACAAGGTTTTAGACTTGTTGGGTCGATAACAAGGCAGAGTTAGACAAGGTAGATAGCTTGTGATGGCTTTAACAAGCCCGGGGGAGTGGCGCGCGTGTTCGTGTTGACGGCTGAGGAAGACCAAGCCACGGGGGGAGGCGAACACCTCCAATCGACGATTAGTGCGCTGCGGATCCATTTGGCCGACAGCTC
Source organism: Buchananella hordeovulneris (assembly GCF_001907235.1). GTDB lineage: Bacteria > Actinomycetota > Actinomycetes > Actinomycetales > Actinomycetaceae > Buchananella > Buchananella hordeovulneris. The sequence continues at coordinate 229,329 of NZ_MQVS01000002.1, read as the reverse complement.
CCACGCATTGGCCCTGCCACCCGAGCGCACGCTGGGGGATGAGTTTCAGCTCGTCAGTCTCACGCCAGCGCCCATCGTGACCGCTTGCCTGTTTTTACTGGCCGAAGGGCGGTGGGCCATCGGCGTGGGCATCGGTCCCGGGCAGTTGGCCTATAGCCCGCGCGCCAGTCGCGGGCCAGCGTTCGTGGCCGCGCGCGCGGCAGTCGAAGCGGCCCGCCGCCGCAGCGCGGTGCGACCAATCGTCATCCACGGTTCTGATCCCGAAGGTGCTAGCCACGCCACCGCCATTGCGCAGGCGCTGGCGGCATTCGTCATGCAACGCAGTGCTGCCGGTCACTCCGCGGTCGCCGCCGTGAGTGCCGCCGCCACGCAACAGGCCGCTGCCCACGCCCTGGGCATCACGCAGCAGGCCCTGAGCCAGCGGCTCACCGCCGCTCATCACCGCGAAGTGCTGGGGCTGAGCGCGGTGCTGGAGCGAGGGCTGAGCGCATTGGACGCTCTCTACCGAGCAGCCGAGCGGGGCGGTGGCGGCTAATGTGGCGCAGGCCTTAGCTGGAATCACCGGGCGTGCGCGGTATCCTGAAGGGCGGTAAGCAACAGACAAGCGGTAAGGACACCTACGTGGCAACGACCAACGACCTGAAGAACGGTATGGTGCTGAAGATCGAGGGCCAGCTGTGGTCCGTCGTGGAATTTCAGCACGTCAAGCCCGGCAAGGGCCCGGCCTTCGTGCGCACCAAGCTCAAGAACGTGCTGTCGGGCAAGATCGTGGACCGGACCTTCAACGCGGGCCTGAAGGTGGAGACCGCCACCGTGGACCGCCGGGACATGGAATACCTGTACCAGGACGGGCAGGACTACGTTTTCATGGACACCCAGACCTACGAGCAGATCACCATCCCGGGCGAGACCGTGGGCGACGCCCGCAACTTCCTGCAGGAAAACCAGCAGTGCATCGTTGCTACCCACGAGGGCGAGGTGCTGTACATCGACCTGCCCGCCTCGATCGTTACCGAAATTACTTACACCGAGCCCGGGCTGCAGGGTGACCGCTCCTCGGCGGGCACCAAGCCCGCCACCATCGCCACCGGCTACGAGATCCAGGTACCGCTCTTCCTGGAGATCGGCACGAAGGTCAAGGTAGACACCCGCACCGGTGACTACCTGGGCCGCGTGAACGACTGACGTGGCCGACGCACGTTCCAAAGCCCGGCGCCGCGCCGTCGAGGTGCTTTTCGAAGCGGAGACAGTGGGGGCCCTTACCAGCAGCGAACTGGCGGCCCTGGCCGCCGCCCGGCGGCAGATCACGGCGGCGCACACGCCGCTGCCCGCGTTCGCGCAGGAGATCCTCGCCGGGGTGGCGGCCAATCTCGGGCAGATCGACGACGTGCTCAACACCTACCAGACGGGTAAGGCAATCTCCCGCCTGCCGCAGGTGGATCGCGCGATCCTGCGGGTCGGGGTGTGGGAGTTGCTGTTTGCCGACACCCCACCGAATGTGGCCATTGACGAAGCGGTCAACCTGGCGGCTCTGCTGTCTACCGACGAGTCTCCGCCCGTCGTCAACGGCCTCTTGGGCCGCATCAAGGACCTCGCCCCGACGCTGCGGAGCTGACCCGGCGGGGCCCGGCCACGCCGGGCCCCGCTCACCTTTGCTCTGGTCCCGAGCGGCACCGAGTGCCGCGGCCAGTGGCAGCGGGCAATTCCGATCCATGGCACCCTGGGCTACATGCTCGTATTGCCCCACAACGGCCACGTCTACACCGCGAACTGGCACCCAAGTGGCCGCCTGCTGGCGACGGGGGCTAGTGACGGTGCCCACCTGTGGGAGACAAAGACCGGGCAGCGGGTTTCCCACTTGCGCACCGACGAAGTTACTTCCCTGGCGTTCAACCCCACCGGCTCCTTGTTGGCAACCGTCAGTCCCACCGGCGTCGTTCGTCTCTGGCGGGACGGTGAGCTGCAGGACACCCTCGCTGGGTACTGCTGTGCCTGGCATCCTGCGGGCACGGGGCTAACGGTAGTGATGGGTACTGAAGTCTCCCGTTGGGACTGCGTCACCCAGCAGACGACCGCATGGTTTGAGCTAGCCAGTCCCGCCACGGCGGCAAGTTGGAGCGGTGACGGACAACTGTTACTTGTGGGCGGGGCGGCCTGGCGTGCCGGTCAAGTGGTCGAACTGGGACACAGCGGGCGGTTGACTAGTTTGGCGCTGAGCCCCGACGGTGCCCGCTACGTCACGTCGGCCCTCGGCCATAGCGCGCCAGTTCGTGACAGCGCCACCGGAAGCCAATTGCTCAGCTTGGAACACGGACACTCCTGGTTTACCGGTATCGATTGGAGTCCAAACGGACAGACTATTGTCACCGGATCCACTGACCGCCACCTGCGGTTCTTCGACGCGGTCACGGGCACACTGAGGGGGGTGTTACAGCAGCCAGGCTGGGTTTGCACGGTGGCTTTTAGTCCCACCGGCTCGTGGTTGGCAACCACCGCGGACGACGACTGCGCGCGATTGCTGCCGAATCCAGACATCGGCGAAGCCGTCAGCGGCCGACCCCGTTAGGCGCGGCGCCGCAGTACTTCCAACGTCCCGGCGAGCACCAGCCAGCAGGCGGCGCACAGCAACCAGGTGGCCCCGCTCGGCCAGGTCAGCAGGAAGAATGCCCGCCAGGCGGGAATTAACACGCACAACAGGGCCACCGCCGCCATCGCGGCCACCAGCAGCACCCGCCACCACACCCACGGGCGGGCGGTCTGGGCGAGCAGAATCAGTCCGCCGCCGATGAGCACCAGCGTGGTGCCCGTCGTCAGCTCCTTCTCGGCGACCCCGCGGGAGGAGAGCCAGAAGTAGGCTGCCAGTACGGATGTGCCGATCAGCAGCCCGGCAGGCACCGCCAGCCGCAAGACGCGCCGCAGGAAACCGGACCGATAGCGCCGCCGCGCCGGGGCCAGGGCCAGGATGAAGGCGGGCAGCCCGATCGTCAGTACCCCGACGATCGTCAACTGCCGCGGCAGGAACGGATAGGCAACGCCGGCCACTGCCACCGCCACCGCCAGCAACGCCGCGTAGGTGGTCTTGGCCAGGAACAGCGCGGCGACTCGCTCCATGTTGGCCATCACGCGGCGTCCCTCAGCCACGACCCGCGGCAGGGACGAGAACCGCCCGTCCAGCAAGACCAGGCGCGCCACCGCCTTGGTGGCGGCCGCGCCGTTGCCCATGGCGATGCCGAGATCCGCGTTCTTCAAAGCCAGGGCGTCATTGACACCGTCGCCCGTCATGGCCACGGTGTGCCCGCGGGCCTGCAGGGCCCGCACAAAGTCCCGCTTCTGTTCCGGCGTCACCCGGCCCAGCACGGTGGCCTGCGCCAGCGCGTCGGCCAGCGCCTGCCCCTCGGCCTCGTCGGCGGGCGGCAATGTGCGGGCATCGACCCCCACCGGGGCCCGCCCGGCCGCGTCCCGCAAGCCCACCTTCGCGGCGATGGCGGCCACCGTGACCGGGTTGTCGCCGCTGATCACCTTCACCGCCACCCCCTGGTCGCGGAAGTAACTCAGCGTCTGGGCGGCGTCGTCCCGCACCTCCTCGGAGAGCACCACTAGGAGCTCGGGGCGCAGATCCGTGGGCAGCTGCGGGGCAGCATCTTGCAAAGGGGCGGCGTCGCCAGCGCTGGCTACCACCAGCACCCGGCTGCCCTGCCGGGATAACTGTGCCACGTCGCGTAACGCGGCCGCTGCCGCGCCGTCCTCAGCTGCTTGGTTATCAGTGGTGGCCAAAACGATCTCGGGTGCCCCGAACACGTAGGCGCGGTGCGGACTGTCCGCGGCCACCAGGGCCGCCCACTTGCGGGCCGACGAAAACGGCACCGTGTGGCTCGCCGCGAGCGCCGGGACGTCGGCGAGGGCGCTGGCCACTGCGGTCGCGGTGGCGTTTGCATCACCGGCGGAGACCAGGGTCACCAGCGCCGCGCGGGCGCGCGCCTCGTCGGGCGCACTGCACCCGGCCGTGGGGCGGATCTCCTCCAGCTGCACCCCACCAGAGGTAATCGTGCCGGTCTTGTCCAGGCACAACATGTCCACGCGGGCCAGCACCTCCACCGCTGGCAGCTCCTGGACCAGTACCTGCTTGCGCGCCAGCGCCAGGGAGGCGCCGGCGAAGTTGACACTGGTGAGCAGCACCAAGCCCTGCGGCACCATGCCCACCACTCCGGCCACCGCCAACACCAACGCCGCCTGCCAAGACGCTGCATCGCTCAACCGCAGCTGCGACCACAGCAAGATCAGCGTCATGGGCACAATGACGTAGCCGATCCAGGTCAGCACCCGGTTGGTGGCTGCCTGCAACTCGCTGTGCACCTTCGTAAACTTCCGCGCTTCGGCGGCCAACCGGTGAGCGTAGGCCTGCGCTCCGACCGCATCGATCTGCACTAGGGCGGTGCCCGCCATGACGGTGGTGCCAGACATTACCCGGTCACCAACTTGCTTGGTCACCGTCACCGACTCCCCCGTCAAGATCGCCTCATCGATCTCCAGGCCGGTCGATTGCAACACGAAGCCGTCGGCAGGCACTTGGTCGCCGGAGCGCAGTTGCAGCAGCTCGTCCAGGACTACGTCGGCCACCGGCACGTCCTGTTCCGTTCCGTCACGTACCACGTGCGCCAGGGGGGTGGCCAGCACCGCCAGCGAGTCAAGTTTGCGCTTGGCCTTAATCTCCGCCAGCGTGCCGGTCGCGGTATTGATAACCAACACCAGCCCGAAGACGGCATCACGCCAGCTGCCCACCAGCAGCACTACGAGCACGGCCGCCGCCAAGAGGGCATTAAAAACGGTAAAAACATTGGCCCGTAGGATTTGCGCGGCGGACCGGGAAGAAGGATCGCGCACGGCGTTGGTGTGCCCGGCGGACACTCTTTGGGCTACCTCGCGGGCGGTGAGACCCGCATAGTCAGTATCTGTATGCATCGTCTCCCCACCCTAGACGGTGTGCGGCGGCGGCAGGGCAGGGGGCAGACCCCCAAATTGGGGCCGCCTGTGGCGAGTAGCACGTCGGGAGTTAGGCACTCCTCGTAAGCGGTGGCCATAGACTTGCTGCCGCAAGACATCCTTTAAGAGCCGTCCTGTGAGGCGGGGAAGGAGGTCTGTCGTGGTGTACGACGACCCCAAAACCGAGGGCAAGGAGGTTCTCGGTAGCGCCGAGATCAACCGTTCGCTCACGCGCATCGCACACGAGATTCTCGAGAAAAACGCGGGGGGTGAAAATGTAATCTTGCTGGGGATTCCCACCGGGGGAGTGCCGTTGGCCCACCGCCTGGCAGCGAAATTGGCACAAGCCGGGCAGCCGGTGCCTGCCGGGGCGCTGGACATCACCATGTATCGCGACGATCTTGGTCGCCAGGGTGTGCGCGTGCCCTCGCCCACCGTCATTCCCGGCAACATCGATGGCAAAACTGTGGTGTTGGTTGACGACGTCCTGTATTCCGGGCGCACCATCCGTGCCGCCCTCGACGCGTTGAATGATGTCGGGCGGCCGGCCGCCGTGCAGTTGGCGGTCCTCGTGGATCGCGGTCACCGCGAACTGCCGATTCGGGCGGACTTTGTAGGCAAGAACCTGCCGACCTCCCGCGCCGAATCTGTGCGCGTGCTACTGGAAGAAACCGATGGCCGCGACGCGGTCGTGCTGCTGAAGGACTGAAATGCGCCACCTACTTAACGCCTCCGACCTGTCACTCGCCGAAGCACTGACCATTCTCGACACTGCCGAAACTATGGCTGCCACCCAGTCGCGCGCGGTGAAGAAGCTGCCGACGCTGAGGGGCAAGACCGTAGTTAATCTCTTCTTCGAAGACTCCACCCGCACCCGCCTGTCGTTCGAGGCGGCGGCCAAACGCCTGAGCGCCGACGTCATCAATTTCTCTGCCAAGGGCTCTTCCCTTTCCAAAGGGGAGTCGTTGAAGGACACCGCCCTGACGCTGCAGGCAATGGGGGCCGATGCGGTAGTCATTCGGCACTCGGCTTCCGGAGCTGCCCATCGATTGGCCTACGCGGGCTGGATCGACACCCCCGTCTTGAACGCGGGTGATGGCACCCACCAGCACCCCACCCAGGCCCTCCTGGACGCCATGACCATGCGGCGCCACATTGCCGGGCCCGGCCGCCCTGGTGACGGCTCGGCCCCCGCGGCCGGTGCCACCCTGGAGGGAGCCCGCATCGTGATTGTCGGTGACGTGCTGCACTCTCGGGTGGCGCGCTCCAACGTCGACCTGCTGCACACCCTGGGGGCGCAGGTCACCCTGGTAGCCCCGCCGACCCTGCTGCCCATGGGAGTGGAGAACTGGCCGGTGACGCTGCGCTTCGACCTGGACGAAGCCCTCGAGGTCGATCAGCCAGACGCCATCATGATGTTGCGCGTGCAGCGCGAACGCATGAGCTCGGCCGGGGGCGGATTTTTCCCCTCGCCCCTGGAATACCACCGGGTTTATGGCCTGGGGGTGGAGCGCCTGGCTGCTCTGAAACCCACCTGTCAGATTCTCCACCCTGGCCCGATGAACCGGGGCCTGGAAATTTCGGCCGAAGCCGCCGATCACGCCCGCTCCCGCATCGTCGAACAGGTCTCCAACGGGGTCGCGGTGCGCATGTCTGCCCTCTACCTGCTGCTCGCCAACGAAGGACTCGAAAAGTGAACTACCTGATCAAGAATGCCGCGCTGCTTGGCGAAGAGAAGCAGGACATTGCCCTCGTGGATGGCACTATTGCCGCCATCGGGACGGACGCTGCCACCGTGGCGGGTGACCAGGCCCAGGTCGTGGAAGCGGACGGACTGATTGCACTGCCAGGCCTCGTTGACTTGCACACTCACCTGCGGGAGCCCGGGCGCGAGGACTGCGAGACCGTGGACTCCGGCACGCGCGCGGCAGCCCTGGGCGGCTACACCTGCGTGCACGCTATGGCCAACACCTCCCCGGTGCAGGACACCGCGGGCGTGGTTGAGCAGGTTGCGCGCTTGGGACGTGAAGCCGGCTGGGTGGAGGTGCGGCCCGTGGGGGCAGTGTCGAAGGGGCTGGAGGGCAAGGCCCTAGCGGAGCTGGGGGCCATGGCGCACTCGGCAGCCCAGGTGCGGGTCTTTTCCGACGACGGTAAGTGTGTCCACGACCCGGTGCTGATGCGCCGCGCCCTGGAGTACGTCAAGTCCTTCGATGGGGTGATCGCCCAGCATGCGCAAGAACCGCGCTTGACAGAGAACGCCCAGATGAACGAGTCGCCGCTGTCAGCCAAGTTGGGGCTGGCGGGCTGGCCGGCCGTGGCAGAAGAGGCCATCATCGCTCGCGATATTCAGTTGGCGGCGCACGTGGGCTCGCGTCTGCACATCTGCCACCTGTCCACCGCAGGCTCGGTTGAATTGGTGCGCTGGGCCAAATCCCGTGGCATCGCGGTGACTGCTGAGGTCACGCCGCACCACCTGTACTTCACCGAAGATGAGGCCCAGAGCTACGACCCGCTCTACAAGGTCAATCCACCGCTGCGCACGGCGGCGGACGTGGAAGCGGTGCGGGAAGGCCTGGCTGATGGCACCATAGACATCGTCGGCACTGACCACGCCCCCCATTCGCTGGAGGACAAGGACTGCGAGTGGGCCGCCGGCGCTTTCGGGATGACCGGGCTGGAGACCGCCCTCAGCGTCGTGATAGCCACCATGGTGGAGACTGGGCGCATGACCTGGGCTGATGTGGCGCGCGTCATGTCCACCACCCCCGCCCAGATCGGGCGCGTGGCCGGACAGGGGCAAGGCCTAGTCGTTGGTGCCCCGGCGCATGTCGTGCTCGTCGACCCGGCTGCGCGCCGCGTCGTCGACCCGGCCACCCAAGCCACCAAGTCCGCCAACAGTCCGTACCGTGGTCGGGAACTGCCAGGCCAGGTGGTGGCCACCTTCTTTGGGGGACGGGCCACCGTGCTGAACGGGCAGCTGCAGGTGCCCGCGACAGAGAACTGAAGGCGGCCAATATTTGCAACTCGGGGGGCCGGGCGCCCGCTGCCAGGTTCCGGCAACGGAGCCGGGCCGGGCGCCCGGCCCCCGTGGAAAGGGCAAAGCGAGAAATGATCGGTTTTGGTGACCGGCTGCGCGCGGCAGTGGCCGAGCGGGGGCCGTTGTGTGTGGGTATCGATCCGCATCCGGCGTTGTTGGCCCAGTGGGGGCTGCCCGACGACGCGGCCGGGCTGCGGCGTTTTGGTCTCACTGTGGTGGAGGAACTCGGCGGGTGTGTGGCCGCCCTCAAACCGCAGTCGGCATTCTTCGAACGCCACGGTGCGCGCGGTATCACGGCCCTGGAGGACATCTTGGCCGCCGCGCGCCAGCGGCAGGTGCTGACGGTTCTGGATGTTAAGCGTGGCGATATTGGTTCCACGATGCTGGGCTACGCGCAGGCCTATCTGGGGGAGGACTCCCCACTGCGGGCGGACGCCGTGACGCTCAGTCCCTACCTGGGGCTCGGTGCGCTCCAGCCGGCTTTCGAGCTGGCGCGGGCCACCGGACGCGGAGTCTTCGTGCTCGCCTTGACCTCCAACCCAGAGGGGGCCAGCGTGCAGCACGCGGGCCAGCCGCCGCGCACCGTGGCCGGGACTATTTTGGCGGGGCTAGCGGAGCTGAATGCCGCCGAGCGCGCTGCTGGGGCGACCTGGGGTAGCTGTGGTGCGGTCGTCGGTGCCACGGTCGGGGATGCTGCCGCGCGGCTCGGATTATCACTAGCAGCGCTGCACGGCCCGTACTTGGCCCCCGGCGTGGGGGCCCAGGGGGCCGGTGCGGCCGAGCTGCGGGCGGTGTTCGGAGCCGCCCGGTCCCACGTCTTGGCCTCCTCTTCCCGCAATATTTTGGCGGCGGGACCGGGGAACCTGGCACGGGCCGCGCAACAAGCTGCTCGCCAAGCAGCCGTCGCGTTGGGGCACAATATTGACCATGACTGATCCCTCTGCTCGCCTGGTGGTGCTGGCGGGCCCCACCGCTGTCGGAAAGGGCACCGTCGTGGCAGCGCTGCGTGCCCGCCACCCGGACCTCTTCGTCTCGGTCTCGGCCACCACCCGCCCGCCTCGGCCAGGGGAAGTGGACGGCGAGCACTACCACTTCGTGAGCCCGGAGGAGTTCGCGCGCTTGGTTGCTAGTGACCGGATGCTTGAGTGGGCGGTGGTGCACGGGCAACACTCCTATGGCACCCCCCGGGGTCCGGTGGAGGCCGAACTGGCGGCAGGACGCTCCGCGTTACTGGAGATCGACCTGGCCGGGGCCATGCAGGTGCGCCGGGCAATGCCCGAGGCACTGCTGGTATTCCTCGCCCCGCCGAGCTGGGAGGAGCTGGTGCGTCGTCTGGAGGGCCGCGGCACTGAAGGAGAGGCCGAGCGCGAGCGACGGCTGGCCACGGCCCGCCAGGAGTTGGCGGCCCAGGCACAGTTCGATCAGGTGGTGATCAACGACGACGTGGCGAGAGCCACCGCACAATTGGAACAGATTCTCGGATTGGAAAGGTAGGATGGCGCGCATGTCTGCTTCTTCCGCCGCCCAGAGGGGCATAATCGACCCGCCGATTGATGAACTTTTGACCAAGGTCGACTCCAAGTACGCCTTGGTGACGTACGCTTCGCGGCGCGCCCGGCAGATCAACACCTACCACCAGCAGCTAGAGCAAGGCATGTTTGAGATGGTGGGCCCCCTGGTGGAACACGACGCGGAAGACAAAGCGTTGTCGATCGCGTTGCGGGAGATCAACGAGGGACTGCTGCGGGTGACCGAGCGGCGTGAGCCCGCCCCGATGCCGATGCCGACAATCCCCGACTTCTCTTCGATCACGGTGCCGGAATTTGACCGGGCCCCGGAGGCGACCTTCGGGGATGCCGAGGCTGACTTCGGTGCCGACTCCTGAGGTTTTTGCGGCAGCTGGTGCCCCCCGTTCCCTGCGCATCGTGCTCGGGGTGACCGGGGGCATCGCTGCATTTAAGGCGCCATTGCTCCTGCGGTTATTGACGGAGGCAGGCCATCAGGTGCGAGTGGTACCCACGCGTAATGCGCTGCGGTTCGTGGGCGAGGCCACGCTCGCGGCCCTGTCCGGGCAGCCAGTGGAGACTGAGGTTTTTGCTGACGCCCAGGGAGTCGACCACGTTTCCCTGGGACAAACCGCCGACCTCGTGTTGGTAGCCCCGGCGACAGCAGACTTTCTGGCGCGGGCCGCTACCGGCCGCGCCGACGATCTCTTGGGGGCGGTTCTTTTGACCGCCCGCTGCCCGGTCGTCGTCGCCCCCGCGATGCACACCGAGATGTGGAATCACCCCGCCACCCGGGCCAATGTGGCGACGCTCCGGCAGCGGGGGGTGCACGTTATCGAACCCGCCGAAGGCCGACTGACCGGCAAAGACTCCGGCAAGGGCCGCCTGCCCGAGCCGATAGATGTCGTCAAAGCAGCGCTGGCGGTCGTGGCGCCGAACGGCCCGCTGGCGGGCTGCCGGGCGCTCGTGTCCGCCGGAGGCACGCGCGAAGCCATAGACCCGGTGCGCCACCTGGCCAACGCGTCCTCCGGCATCCAGGGCACCGAGATTGCCGCCGCTTTGGCCCGGGCCGGGGCGGACGTTGAGTTGGTGGCGGCCAATGTTGCCGACACGGTGTTGGCGACCCTGCCGCCACAGGTGCGGGTCACCCCGGTAGTCAGCGCCGCAGACTTGCGCAGCGCCGTGCGCAGTCACCCGGCCGACATTGTGGTGATGGCTGCCGCGGTGGCCGACTTCACCCCCGCCGCCCCACAGGCGACCAAACGCAAACGCACTGCTGCCGAACGGGCCGGGCAGGGCGAGTGGGTACTCACCCTGGTGCCGACCATCGATGTCCTGAGCGAGCTGACGAGCAACCCGCCACTGGTACAGGGACACCCCACCCGCCCCTCCCTCGTCGTCGGTTTTGCCGCTGAGACAGGTGATGAGGCTGGCAGCGTGCTCGAACACGGTGCCCGCAAAGCCCGCAGCAAGGGGGCAGACCTCACCGTCGTGAACGCGGTGGGCGGGGGACGGGGCTTCGGTGACGTCGACAACGAAGTGTGGATACTGGACCGCACCGGCCAACAGGTGGGCCACGTGCGTGGCAGTAAAGGGGAAGTGGCCGCGGCCCTGGTAGCGGCAATCACATCGTGGCGGCAGGGCAGCGACGAAAAATGTTAGGCACCCGCATTACCATCTATGGGTGACTGAAACACCGCTGCAACTCTTCACCTCGGAGTCCGTAACCGAAGGCCATCCCGACAAAGTATGCGACCGCATCTCGGACGCGGTCCTTGACGCCATCTTGGCCCAAGATCCAACCGCGCGGGTGGCGGTGGAGACCTTCGCCACCAACGGGCTGGTTTACGTGGTGGGGGAGGTGACCACCGAGGCCTATGTCGACGTGCAAGGAATCGTGCGGCAGACAGTAAACGAGATCGGTTACACCTCCTCAGCGGTCGGTTTCGACGGCAACTCGTGCGGGGTGGCGGTATCAATCTCAGCGCAGTCACCGGAGATCTCGCACAGCGTGGAGGCTTCCTTGGAGGCTCGCACCGGGCAGGTGGCAGACGCCTACGACCAGCAGGGCGCCGGGGACCAGGGGCTCATGTTTGGCTACGCCACCGACGAGACCCCCACGCTCATGCCGCTGCCGATCTTCCTGTCCCACCAGCTGGCAGAGCGGCTAGCGCAGGTACGCAAGGAAGAGCTAGTGCCCGGATTGCGGCCGGATGGGAAAACACAGGTGACGGTCGGCTACCGGGACGGGGTTGCGCAGGCCATCCACACCGTGGTCGTCTCCACCCAGCATGCCGAGGACGTCACCCAACAGTGGCTGACGCAAGCCATCACCGAGCACGTCATTAACCCGGTGTTGGCCGCGCACGTGCCGAGCGCAGTGGTCTGCGAGCCAACGATTTTGGTCAACCCCTCCGGCTCTTTCACCCTCGGTGGACCCAAGGGCGACGCCGGGCTGACGGGACGCAAGATCATCGTCGACACCTACGGGGGCATGGCCCGGCACGGGGGAGGAGCATTCTCGGGGAAGGACCCCTCTAAGGTTGATCGCTCCGCGTCGTACGCGATGCGGTGGGTGGCCAAAAATATCGTGGCGGCAGGCTTGGCGCGGCGCTGTGAGGTGCAGGTTGCCTACGCTATCGGGGTGGCCCACCCGATTGGTGTCCACATTGAGACATTCGGTACGGCGACCGTGCCGGAAGACAAACTGTTGGCAGCAGTACGGCAGGTCTTCGATCTGCGGCCGGCCGCCATCATTGACCACCTGCAGCTGCGGCGCCCGATCTACAAGGCAACCAGCGCCTACGGCCACTTCGGCCGCGAGTTGCCCGAGTTCACCTGGGAGCAGACCGACAAGACAGAGCAGCTGCGCGCGGCCGCTGGGCTGTAAGGACACGCCGTGGGCGGCGAGCAAGGCACCCTGCTAGATCTCCCACCCGAGCGCGAGGTGGAAATTGCCGGTGACGTGCCCGAGCCTGTGGCCCGGGTCCTGCTCGACGTGCCACTGCCACACCTGAACCAGACATTTGACTATCTAGTACCCGGTGACTTGGCGGACCTCGCGCAACCGGGGGTGCGGGTGAAAGTGAGGTTAGCCGGACGCCTGGTCGGTGGCTACTTAGCGGAACGTGCCAGCACCTCGGCCTACCGCAAACTCACGCCCCTGCACAAGGTAGTTTCGCCGGTTCCGGTACTAACTGCTCCGGTGCGCCGCTTGGTGCAGGCGGTGGCAGCCCGGCAGGCGGGCGCGGTGGCTGACGTGCTCCGGCATGCCATCGTTCCGCGGCACGCGCGGGCCGAGAAAGCTCACTGGCAGAGCCCGCCCGCCCAGCCCGGTCTGCCCAGTCAGCCACTGCCCACCGCCCCCTTTGACCGCTATCGGGCTGGCGGAGCCTTCTGGGAGCACCTGCAGGCCGGGCACCGGCCGCGCGCAGTGTGGTGCGCGTTGCCTACGGCCGGGCAGCAGGAGGGCAGCTGCCCGGCGGTGGCAGGCTGGGCCAGCCCGCTGATCGCGGCCTGCTTGGCGCAGCGCGCGCTCGGGAAAGGCGCGATAGTCGTGGTGCCAACCAGTCGCCACCTGGAGCAGCTAGTGGCAGCCTGGCGGCACACCCCCGGCACCGAGACTGTCCAACTGGCGCTCTGGCGGGAGGCTGAGCCCGCCCGGCGGTACACCGAGTTCTTGCGTGTGCTGCGAGGCGAGGCCCGAGTGGTCTTCGGCCTGCGTTCCGCCGTCTTCGCGCCGGTGACTGACTTGGGGCTCATAGCGGTGTGGGACGACGGCGACGACCGGCTCGCCGAACCAAGTGCCCCGTACCACCACGCGCGCACCGTTGCTTTGCAACGGGCGCAACTGGAGGACACCGCGCTCATCCTGGGGGGCTACGCCTGCAGTGTGGAGGCCTACGCCGTTGCCGCCAGCGGTTGGGCGCACCTACTGCAGGCAGACCGCCCCGCGGTGCGCGCCTGCCTGGCCCAGGTGCGGGTGCTAGACAGCCACGATGTGGCCCAGGCTGGGCCTGCCGGCGCCGCCCGCATCCCTCCCGCCGCCCACCGGGTGATCGCCGCCGGGCTAGAACACGGTCCCGTGCTGGTGCAGACCGCCCGCGCCGGTCACATTGACGCGCTCGCGTGCGCAAAGTGTGGGCAGGCAGCGCGGTGCCAGCAGTGCCAGGGCCCCTTACGGCCCGGGGTCCCGCCCCATTCAGCTCAGCAGCTGCAATGTGGCTGGTGCCAGCGGCCTGCCACTGCCCCCAGCTGCCCGACCTGCGGGGGGCAGTCCTGGCGGTGGCGGCAGATCGGGGCGCTACGCACCGGGGAAGAACTCGGGCGAGCATTTCCGGGTATCCGGGTGTTGGTCTCGGGCACCCGGGCGGCCGGGGGAGTCGTCGAACAAGTGGACGACCGTCCGACCCTGGTAGTTGCCACTCCCGGGGCTGAGCCGTACGCGCGCGGCGGCTACCGCGCCGTCGTCATTCTGGATACCGCCTACACTGCTGCCCGCCCCGAACTGTGGGCACCGGGCGAGGCGGTGCGGCGCTGGTGCAACGCGGCCACGTTGGCGGCTGCCGACGGCACAGTGCTGCTGACAGCCGGGGCGCCAACCGTACTCACCCAAGCACTGGTGCGCTGGGACCCGGTCGGTTTCGCCCGCCACCTACACGCCGAACGGGTTGAACTTGGCTACCCGCCAGCGGTGCGGATGGCGCGCCTCGACGGTGAGAGTTCGCAGGTGCGGCAGGCCCTATCCGAGCTGCGGCTCCCGGCAGGGGCCGAGGTGTTGGGGCCAAGCGAGCTACCGGAGGGACAGGCGCGGGCTGCGGTGCGGGCTCCTGCCGCCCAAGGTGCTGCTCTGTCGGCCGCGCTGGGCGAGATGGTCGGGGTGCGGTCCGCGCGGCGAAAACCTGTTGTTGCGGTGCGCGTTGATCCGAGTGAACTGTGGTGAGATGGACAGATGATCGACACTGTCATCTTCGACTTCGGGGGCGTGCTGCTGACGTGGGACCCCGTCCCCGCCGTGGTTCCGCCCTTTACGCTGGCGCAATGGGACGAGTTTTGCCGCGAGGTCGATTGGCCGCGGTTTAACGCCGAGCAGGACGCCGGGCGCTCCGTGGCGGAGGCCCGCGCCTGGTTGGCAACGCATCACCCCCAGTGGGAGGCGGTCTACCGGCAGTACACAGATAATTTTCCGGCTTCCCTCACGGGCACTATCGCGGGGGCGGGGGAGCTGGTGGCCGAGCTGCACGCCGCCGGGGTGGCACTGTACGGCCTGACGAACTGGCCCGCGGAGCACTTTCCGTACGCGGCCGTCGCCCAACCTGCTATCAACCTGCTGCGGGACGTAGTGGTCTCCGGGCAGGTGGGCTTGGCCAAGCCGGATCCTCGTATTTTCGCGCTGGCGCGGGACCGGTTCGCGGTGGAGCCGCAACGTACCGCCTATATCGACGACGTGCCCGCCAATGTGCGGGCGGCCGCCGATTGTGGTTTTGCGGCCGTGCAGTTTACGGACGTGCCGCAGGTGCGGGCCCGCCTGCGGGAACTAGGGTTAGCTGTTTAGTCCGAGGCCGCGCGCTCGGCCGTGTGTGCCGCCAGGAGCTCCTTGATCTCGCGCAGTTCCTGGCGCAGCTGCAGCAGTTCGTGGTCCGTGTCGAACAAGTTGATTTCCCTCGCCTCGGGCCGCTCGACGACGGGAGTGGGGTCGGAGACAGTCCCCGCCTCGGTCGAAGACAGGTTGGACATGGCGTCCACGATGACAGCTACGAATAGGTTCAGCATGACGAAGGCCGAGCTCATGATGAACGGGACGAAGAAAGCCCACGCGTACGGGTAGTGCTCCATCACTGGGCGGACGATGCCCATCGACCAGCTCTCCAGCGTCATGATCTGGAACAGGGAATAGCAGGAGCGCCCCACAGTGCCGAACCACTCCGGAAAATCCTTGCCAAACAGCGTGGTGGCCATGACTGACCCGACGTAGAAGACGATCCCCATCAGGGCGGCTATCGCACCAATGCCGGGAATGGCCTGGATTATCGCGGCGGCAATGCGCCGCAGCTGCGGCATACGATTGACCAGGCGAAAGACTCGCAGCACCCGCAAGGCCCGCAACACAGCGAACTGGCCCGCAGCGGGCACCAATGCGATGGCAACGACGAGGAAGTCAAAGACATTCCAGCCGTCGCGGAAGAACCGCGGACCGAGGGCGTACATCTTGGCCACGAGTTCAACGATGAAGATAGCCAGCGCAATGTGCTCCAGGGCGTAGAGCACTCCACCCCAGCTGGCCACCAGTCGCTCGGAAGTGTGGAGCCCCATGGTGATGGCGTTGACGATGATGACGCCAACGATGAAAGACTGCACGGGGGTGGACAGGGTGAACTCTCCCACGCGGCGGCGCAGACCGTGGGCGTGGGGGTTGGGAGGCCAGGGTTCAGCCATAGATGGTTCCTTCAAGGTGGGTGGTGAGGTTAACGGTGCCTCATCCAGCGCGCGCTGCACGCCAGCTCTTGGCAGGCACGTAACCTTGACATATGCGTCTAATATTCGCAGGAACTCCTGCACCGGCGGTAACCGTTTTACGTTCGCTTTTGGATTCATCTCACGAAGTGGTTGCCGTCTTGACACGGGCGCCCGCGCGGGCGGGCCGCGGGCGGAAGTTGCAGCCGTCGGGGGTGGAGGAACTGGCCCGTAGTCGAGGCATCGAGGTGCTCACCCCCAGCAGCCTGCGCGACGCGGCAGTGGCTGCCCGCCTAGCGGAGCTGGCACCGGACGCGATCCCGACCGTGGCCTACGGTCGCCTGGTGCCGCCAGAGCTGCTGGAGATCGCTCCGCACGGCTGGATTAACGTGCATTTTTCTCTGCTGCCCGCCTGGCGCGGGGCGGCACCTGTGCAGCGGGCCCTCATGGCCGGCGACGAGGTCGGCGGCGTCAGCGTCTTTCGGATTGACGAGGGACTGGACACTGGTCCGGTGTTTGGGACGGCTACACGGGCGTTCGCCCCGCGTGAGACCGCAGGCCAGGCGCTGGAGGCGCTGGCCGACGTTGGGGCGCAGCTGCTCGGGCAGGTGCTGGCGGGTCTGGAGGCCGGACGGGTAGTGGCAGTAGCGCAAGAAACAGATGGAGTCAGTCTGGCCCCGCGCCTGACCGTGGAGGACGCCCAGGTCCGATTTGCCGCTCCAGCGCTAGCCATCGACCGCCTGATTCGGGCAGTTACCCCCGCTCCAGGAGCGTGGACCACGTGGGCTGGGGCCCGGCTAAAACTAGGGCCGGTCGAGTTAGAGCCAACGGTGAGGGACTTAGCCCCCGGGCAGCTGTGGGCGGATAAGAAGCGGGTGTTGGTAGGGACCGGTAGCCATGCCGTCCGCCTGGGGCTAGTAGCACCCGCAGGCAAGGCAATGATGCAGGCTGACGCTTGGGCCCGGGGGGCGCGCTTGCAGCCCGGTGCGCTGCTCGGCGGGGAGGAAAACTAGATGAGTTACGTGAAGAAACGCCACAGCGTGGATCCAGCCCGTGCGGCCGCTTTAGACGTCTTGCAAGCCGTCAGCACTCAAGATGCCTACGCCAACATTGAACTGCCCAAGCTGCTGCGGCAGCGCCGGTTACGACCCTTGGACGCCGCGTTCGCGACGGAGCTCACCTACGGCACGCTGCGGATGCAAGGCAAGTACGATGCTTTGATCGCCTGCTCGGCGACGCGGCCACTGGACCAACTGGACCCGCTCGTGGCGAACCTGTTGCGCTTGGGGGCCCACCAGCTGCTGACTTTGCAGATTGCTCCCTATGCTGCGGTCTCGGAGACGGTGGCACTGGCCCGCACCGTGACCAGCGACGGGCCCGCGCGCATGGTAAACGCGGTGTTGCGGCGGCTCGCGGAAAAAACACCTGAGCAGTGGGACGAAGAGCTGGCACAGCAGCCGGATGAGACAGCCCGCCGCGCGGCCAGTACCAGTCACCCGGAGTGGATTGTGCGCGCGCTCACGCAGGCCCTCACAGCCAACGGCCGGGCGGCTGCCGACATAGATGAGGTGTTGGCCGCCAACAATGCCGCCCCTCAGTTGGCGCTAGTGGCTCGTCCGGGCCTTAGTGAACCCGCTGAGCTGGCCGCGGAGGCCGCGGCGTCAGGCGACGCTGCAGCCACCTCGGGGCGGGTGAGTCCCTACGCGGTGCTCGTTGAGCGCGGTGACCCGGGCGCCCTGGCGGCGGTGCGCAGCGGGGCCGCCGCCGCCCAGGATGAGGGCAGTCAGCTGGTGGCCGCGCTACTGGCCGCCGCGCCGCTGAACGGGCCAGACGCTAACTGGTTGGATTTGTGCGCCGGGCCAGGCGGAAAAACTGGCCTGCTGGCAGCGTTGGCAGCGGCGCGGGGGGCGCACGTGCTGGCCAATGAGGTCACCGAACATCGAGCCGAGCTAGTGCGGCAAACAACGGCACTGCTCGACAACGTCACAGTGCGGGACGGGGACGGGCGCGCCGTGCCCGCCGAGTTCGCTGCCCACTTCGACCGCACGCTGGTTGATGTGCCATGCTCCGGTTTGGGGTCCCTGCGCCGCCGCCCAGAGGCTCGTTGGCGTCGTCAACCGCGAGATTTGGCGGCCCTGGCGCCCCTGCAGCGAGAACTCTTGGCAGCTGCCATCGCCGCCACCCGGCCCGGCGGTCTGGTGGCCTACGCGACGTGTTCCCCGCACATCGCCGAAACGCACGTGGTAATAAATGACGCGTTGGCGGGCGGGCAAGTCGAGCTGGTGGACGCTAGCGCGGTGGCACGCACGGTGGTCAGCTGGATTGAACCGTTGGCGTGCGGCACCGCACGCGGGCAATTGGCTGGTTCCGGGCGAGCTACCCGAGCCGAGCAGGAAGAGAACGGTCAGTCCCCCGCCCGGCAGGGCAACACCATCCCGCCACAGGTGGTACACGATTTTGGGGCCGGTCCGTTCGTCCAACTGTGGCCCGATCTGCACGGCACGGACGCCATGTTTGTGGCCCTGCTGCAGGTGAAGGAGGAAGTATGAGCGTCACCATCAGCCCCTCTATCCTGAACGCCAATCCGCTGGAGTTTGGGCGGGAGCTAGCGAAGATCGCTAACGCTGACTTTGCGCACGTCGACGTTATGGACAACCATTTTGTGCCCAATTTGACGTGGGGACTGCCGTTGGCGCAGGCCATCGTCGATGCGGGCATCTTGCCGGTCGACGCGCACCTGATGATCGCTGACCCGGACCGCTGGGCGCCGGCCTACGCGGAAGTCGGATGTGCGTCAGTGACCTTTCACGCGGAGGCGGCGCAAGCCCCAATTCGGTTGGCGCGCGAGTTGCGGCGCCTGGGAGCGAAGGCGGGGTTGGGGCTACGGCCAGCCACAGGGGTAGAACCTTTCCTGGACCTGCTGCCTGAATTCGACATGTTGTTGGTGATGACGGTGGAGCCCGGCTTTGGCGGGCAGAGTTTCTTGGAGTCGATGCTGCCCAAGATTGCCCAGGCCCGGGCCGCGATTGACGCAGCCGGTTTGGAGATTGGGCTGCAGGTAGACGGCGGAGTTTCGCGGGCCACGATCGAACGCGCCGCCGAGGCGGGGGCCGATGTCTTTGTGGCGGGTTCGGCCGTCTATCAGGCCGCCGACGCCTATGCCGAGGTCGAGGCGCTGCGGGAAATGGCGATGCAGCACCACCACTAAATGCTAAGGTGGGGCCTGCGTGCTCCGGGGTCGGTGTAAGTCCGAACCGGCGGTGATAGTCCGCGACCCGCGTATCTGCGCGGTTGACCTGGTGGAATTCCAGGACCGACGGTGAAAGTCCGGATGGGAGGTGGCACGGCGACGGTTGGCGCGTGCGCGTCGGCCGCCTGCTGCCTACCCCCGGAGGGGAAGGGCAGCTGTGGATAAGGCGATCGCGCGGTCCCGCGTGCACCGGTGGAAGCAGTGGCTGCCCGCCTGGGTGCTGCTGGGGCTGCTATTGACGCTCTGGCTAATCGTGACCACCTGGCGGTTGGTGCCGCCTTTTGTCCTGCCGCCCCCGCAGGCGGTGGGCCAGCGGCTGGCGGAGGGCGTGGCGAGCGGCCTGCTGCCCCGCATGGCGGCCACCACCCTGGCAGAGGCAGGCTTGGGGTGCGTGGGCGCGGTGGTGCTCGGCGTGCCGCTGGCTTACGCCGTGTTTCGGTGGCGGATGGTCGATCGGGCGCTCAGCCCCTACATCGCGGCCTCTCAAGCTATCCCTGCCATCGCTTTGGCGCCGCTGCTGGTGCTGTGGGTGGGCTACGGACTGGCGCCAATCGTCGTACTGACCACCCTGATGGTGTTCTTCCCGGTGTTTGTGGCGACCTTGCACGCGCTGCGATCCGTGGATCGCGACGTGTTGGATGCTGCCCGGCTAGATGGGGCGGGGCCACGCCAGCTGTTGCGTTACATCTACGCCCCGATGGCCTTGCCTGGCTTCCTGGCTGGGCTGCGGGCAGGTCTGCCGCTGTCCATCACCGGTGCCGTGGTCGGCGAATTCGTGATGGGGGGCCAAGGGCTGGGACTGCTGCTTAGCGTGCAGCGGGAAAATGCCAACACCGCGGGCCTGTTCGCCACCATCAGCGTGCTTGGCGCCTTGGCGGCACTCATCTATCTGTTGGTAGCGCAGGTTGAGCGGCGCAGCCGCACCGTGCGCGCTTTGCGTTCCTGGGAGGTTATGTGATGAAGAAGCAACTGGCAGGGCTGGCGGTCGCTTTGCTGCTTTTGAGCGGTTGCAGCGAGGGTGAGGACAGCACCGAGGTGACTGTGGGCCTGACCTTCACCCCTAACGTCCAGTTTGCCCCGGCGTACGTGGCCGCCGAGGAGCAGTTGTTCACGGAGGCGGGGGTGTCGGCCAAGCTGCGGCACCACGGTGCCAACGAGAGCCTGTTCGGGGCGCTCCTAGACGGCACCGAGGATCTAGTGATTGCGGGCGCCGACGAAGCCGCCGTAGCGCGGGCGGGAGGCGCAGATTTGGTGGTGGTGGGGCCCTACTATGCCACCCACCCGACGGCGCTCATCGCGCGGGCGGACGCCCAGGTGGCCAGCCCAGCAGACCTACGCGGCAAGCGCATCGGCATTCCCGGCCCGTATGGCGAGAACTACTTCGCGTTGCAGCACGTGTTGCAGGAGGCCGGATTGAACGACAGTGATGTCGACGTCAAGCACATTGGCTTCACGCAGGTGGCGGCACTGGCCACCAATGAGGTTGACGCCGTCATCGGTTTTGCCAACAACGAACCGGTGCAGGCCGCGGCACAGGGAGTGGAAGTGACGGTCCTGCCACTGGGAGAACGCTTGCCGCTGGTGGGAGCCAGCCTGGTCACGACAGAGCGGGCGCTGGCCAGCAAGGGGCCGCAGATTCGCGCCGCGGTGGCGGCCCTGGCGCTGGGCCGCGAGCGCACGGTGCACGACCCGGACTTGGCGTTGCGGGCAACTGCCACGTACGTGCCGGAGTTGGCGGCCAGTGACGCCCAGGAGGCGGCTAAGCGCACGCTGACCCAAACCTTGCCCCTGTGGGCCGAGGTGGACTACCCGGTGTTGGCGGCCAAGGAAACCGAGATGGCGGATTTTTTGGCGAACATTGGGGCGGTGGAGGAGGCCAGCCAGGTGAAGGGGCTTTTCTCACTAGGCGAATAGGGGCCGGGCTGGGCAGGGCGGTCTTCGTTAGGGTGGAGCCATGACGTTTGAGGAACTTTTTGCCGATCTGAGTGCCAAGGTGGTGGCCGGCACGCCCGGTTCGCGCACGGTGGAGGAGCACGCGAAGGGCGTGCATTTCATCGGCAAGAAGATCGTGGAGGAAGCTGCCGAGGTGTGGATGGCGTGCGAGCACGAGTCGCAGGAGGCCGCCGCCTTGGAGATTTCGCAGTTGCTCTACCACGTCCAGGTGATGATGATTGCCAAGGGTTTGAGCCTGGCAGACGTGTACCGGAAGTTCTGAGTGATGTTGCGTATCGCTGTTCCCAATAAGGGGGCGCTTTCTGAGGCCGCCATTTCGTTGCTGAAGGAAGCGGGTTACCGCACGTGTCGGCAGGGGCGGGAGCTGGTGCTGACGGATCAGAGCAACGACGTGGAGTTGTTTTTCTTGCGTCCCCGTGACATCGCGGTGTACGTGGGACAGGGGACCGTGCACGTGGGCATTACGGGCAGGGACCTGTTGCACGACACCGCCGAGACCGCGGCGGTGGAGCATCGGGCGCTACGTTTTGGGGCGGCGACGTTCCGGTTCGCGGGCCCGGTGGGACGTTACGCGACGGTGGGTGACCTGGCGGGGGCGCGCATCGCCACCAGCTACGACGTGCTGGTGCGGCGGTACCTGGAACAGCAGGGGGTCAGCGCCACTGTGGTGCACCTAGATGGGGCGGTCGAGTCCTCGGTGCAGTTGGGGGTGGCCGACGCGGTGGCCGACGTGGTGGAGACCGGGGCGACGTTGAAGGCAGCGGGGCTAGAGGTCTTTGGCGAGCCCTTGTTGCACAGTGAGGCGGTGCTCATCACGCGACCGTCCTGGCAGGACCATCCGGCGGTGCGGCGGCTGGATCGGCGGATCCAGGGGGTGTTGGTGGCGCGCGAATATGTGCTCGTCGATTACGACATCCCGGCCGGGCAGTTGGAGCAGGCGGTGGCCATTACGCCGGGGTTGCAGTCGCCGACCGTGGCTGATTTGCACGATCCGCGCTGGAAGGCGGTGCGGTCTATGGTGCGGCAGGCTGAGGTGAACACCATCCTGGATCGGCTGGAGGAAGTGGGGGCCCGCGGCATTATCGTGACCGATATTTTGGCCTGCCGACTGTAGTGGCGGTGATGACGGCCGGGGCATAGGCCACCTAGGATCGGTCAGGTGAGTAATCCCCCCACCGCCGATAAAGTATCTGAACGGCAGATGGACCTATTGATTGCCTTGGTCCATGCCCCGCAGCCGCTGAGCCGTGCTGAAATCCTCACGCAGGTGGCGGGCTACGATCTGTCGGCTGACCCGCGAGCCGTGACACAAATGTTCGAACGGGACAAGGCCGCACTGCGAGATATCGGGGTGCCGCTGGTGGTGACGACTGCTGCCACGCACGGCGATGATCAGCGCTACTCAATTGATCCGGATTCTTACGCGCTGGTCGACCTAGCGCTTAGTCCGGTGCAGGCCAGTGTGGTGGCGATCGCTGCGGGTTTGTGGCGGCAGACTGACTTGGACGAGGTGGCAGGCCGGGGGCTAACGAAGCTGCGGGCGGTGGTGGAATCCGACGCCGGGGGTTGGCGCAGCGCCTTGCCTGCCCTGGGCGGGGGTGCCGAGCCGGCCCTCATGGCGCTCATACCCGCCATTGACGCCCGGCTGGTGGTGGAGTTTTCTTACCGGGGGAGTCGGGATGAGCGGCCGAGCCGCCGTCTGGTTGAGCCGTGGCTGGTTTCCCCCCGGGCAGGGGCCTGGTATCTGCTGGGTTACGACCGGCAGCGCGGCGAGCAGCGCACCTACCGGTTGTCCCGGATCGTGGGCGAGGTAAAGCAGCTGGAGCAGCAGGCATCGCAGCGGCGCCCGCAGCGGCTGCCGTCGCTGGCGGCCCAGGGGCAGCAGGTGACGGTGCAGGTGCGGCTCGCCGCTAATCAGGGGCGCGGGTTGCAGCTGCGCGCGGTTGCGAGCTGGACGCAAGGACCGGACACGTTCCTGACCTTCGCCGATGATTTTGGCCTGCGGGAGGAGCTGGCGGCGCTCGGGGCGGCGGCTCAGGTGCTGGCCCCGCCGGAGTTGGCGGCGGACGTGGCGCGGTCCCACCGGCAGTTGCTGGCTGCGCCGAGCTTGCCGGTCAGCCTCACCCCGCCCCCACTTAGGCGGCAGCGGCGGAAGGCCACGGCCCGCCTGACCCGCATGTTGGCGCTGGTGGCGTATTTGGAGCGGCACGTCGAGGTGCCGGTGGCGCAGGCGGCCGCCCATTTCGGGGTGAGCGAGGCCGAAATTCTTCGAGATGTCTCGACGTTGTTTGTCTCTGGGCGGCCGGGCTATCTACCGGATGACTTACTCGACTTCGATGTCGATGCTGCCGAACGGCGCACTTTGCGCCTGGTGGAGGCGCAGGGTATGGGCACTCCGCTGCGGTTGACGGCCACCGAGGCAGCGACGCTAGTGATTGCTCTGCGGGTGCTGGCCGCACTGGCTCCCGGACCGGAGGTGGAGGAAACCTTGTCCCGGTTGCAGGAGGCCGTTGGGCAGGCCAGCGGTGATAAAGACGCCGTGCGGCCGCCGACCGCCCCCCAGGTTCCGACGAGTGTTTATTTGCAGGCCATTGCTGCCGGGCACGGGGTGGAGATTGACTACGTGGATGCGCTCGGGCAGCCCAGTCGCCGCGTGGTTGTGCCCCGGAGTTTGAGTACCGCCGGGACGGCCACATACTTGGAGGCGTACTGCACCTTCTCGCGCGCCCCGCGCTGCTTCCGACTGGACCGGATCGCAGCAGCCCGGGCCGTCGGCCCGGTGACCGTCCCGGCCCACCCCCCAGCTGCCTCTGCTTCCGCCACCGCTAGGGTGGCCCTCGGGCTGACGGAGGCGGGGGCCTGGATAGGGGAGCTGGAACACGTGGAGGTACAAGGCGAGACCTACATCGCCACCGGCTATTCCCCGACCTGGTTGGCGCACTGGATGTTAGGCATCGGGACGTTTGTAACTTCGCTCACCCCACTGGATGCGGGCGGGGCGGAGGCGCTTTCCCTAGCCCGGGCCGCAGCCGGGGCCTACTTGGAGGCCCAGAAGGGTCTGCAGGCCGCCGCCGCACACCCCTAGGGGCTGCGGCTCCGAGGGGCGCTGTGGCCGCAAGTCTGCACCGAGCGGGCAGGTGCGCCGCCGCCGGGGGACAGGGGATATTACGCTGGCGCTATGACTTCCCACGCAGCCAACTACGCCGCCGCCAAGGCACGGGCGGCGTTTGCCCGCAGCGAGGCGGCGCGATTCGCCGCCGGGTTCGAGTTTGAGCTCGACGACTTCCAGCTCCAGGGCTGCCAGGCCCTGGAGGCCGGGCGAGGCGTCTTGGTGGCAGCCCCCACGGGGGCAGGCAAGACCGTAGTCGGCGAATTCGCTGTGCACCTGGCCCTTGCGCAGGGGGTGCGCGTTTTCTACACCACCCCTATCAAGGCGCTGTCCAACCAAAAGTATGCTGACCTGGTGGCCCGCTACGGGGCGCAGAAGATTGGTTTGCTCACCGGTGACAGTGCAATTAATGGCGATGCGCCCGTCGTGGTGATGACCACCGAGGTGTTGCGCAATATGCTCTACGCCAACTCGCGGGCAGTGGACAATCTCGGTTTTGTGATTATGGACGAGGTGCATTATTTGGCCGATCGTTTCCGCGGGCCGGTGTGGGAGGAAGTGATCATCCACCTGCCCGAGCGGGTCCAAATCGTCTCCCTGTCCGCCACTGTCTCCAATGCCGAAGAATTCGGGCAGTGGTTGGCCGAAGTACGGGGCGACACTGAAGTCGTGGTCAGCGAGCTGCGGCCCGTGCCCTTGTGGCAACACATGGCGGTGGGTACCAAACTCTATGATCTCTACTCCCACCGAGCCAGTGCGAAGCAAAATCCCCTCAACCCCGCCTTGCTGTCGGCTTACACGCGGGCCTTCCCCTCCGTGGGGCGGGGCGGTTTGCGACGGGCTGTCGGCGGTCGTTATCAGCGCAGCGAACTCATCACCGAACTAGACAACTTGGGGCTGTTGCCCGCGATAGTTTTTGTTTTCTCCCGGGCGGGGTGTGACGCCGCTGTCGAGCAGCTGTTAGCCGCCGGGGTGCGCCTAACCAACAAGAGCGAACGGGCCCTAATTGACCAGCACTTGCAGGCCGCCGTAGCCAGTCTGCCGACGGCGGACCTCGCCGTCGTAGGCTTCGACAGCTTCGCTGCTGCCTTGCGGGAAGGCATCGCCCCTCACCACGCGGGCCTGCTGCCGGTCTTCAAGGAAACGGTGGAACGACTCTTTTCCGCGGGAGCGATCAAGGTGGTTTTTGCCACCGAAACCCTCGCCCTGGGAATAAATATGCCAGCGCGCACCGTGGTTATTGAGTCGCTGCGCAAATGGGATGGTTCGGCGCATGTGCAGCTATCAGCGGGGGAGTACACCCAACTGACGGGCCGGGCCGGGCGGCGCGGGATAGACGTTGAGGGGCACGCCGTGGTGGTGGCCCGCAGCGAAACCAAACCTGAGCTCGTCTCCCAGCTGGCTTCTCGTCGCACCTACCCGTTGCGCAGTGCTTTTCACCCAACTTTCAATATGGCGGTGAATCTGCTCAGTAAGCTCACCCGGGAGCAGGCCCGAGCTGTGCTGCGGCAGTCGTTTGCCCAATTCCAGGCCGACAGGTCCGTGGTGGGGGTAGCCCGGCAGGTACGCACCCACGAGCAGGTTATGGCCGAGCATGCTGACGCTATGGTTTGCCACCTGGGGGACTTTGGGGAATACGCGCTGTTGCGGCAAAAGTTGGCCGATGCGGAAAAGGCCGCGTCTCGGCAGCGGTCGTTGGCGGTGCGGAAGCAAGCTGCTGACTCGTTGCGCCAAGCGCGGCGTGGGGACGTCGTCCAGTTCCGGCACGCCCGCCGGGAGAGCCTAGGGGTGGTGTTGGCGCACACGGAGACGCGCGAGGGGAACAGCCTGCTGCAGGTGGTCACCGAGGATGCGCGTCTCAAGCGGTTGGGGCTCATTGAATGTCCGGCTGGAGTGCAGGTGGTTGGTCGAGTGCGGGTACCGCGCGGCACGTCAGGTCGTCGCCCCCAGGAGCGTCGTGACCTGGCGGCGGCGGCACGGGAGCTGCGCCGCAGCACCGCCCTGCACAAACGGCAGCTCTCGGCGGAGAACGACAACCGCATTGTGGAGCTGCGAGCCCAACTGCGGGCGCATCCCTGCCACGGGTGTGGCGAACGGGAAGTGCATGCCCGCCGAGCCCGCCAGTGGGTCCGCGCCCGGGTGGAACGCGACCGGCTGTTGGCTAATGTGGAGGCGCGTACCGGTGGCATCGTGGGACAGTTCGACCAGGTCTGTGCCGTGTTGCAGGACTTTGACTATCTCGACCAGGCGGGGCAGGTTACTGCTGCCGGGCAGATGCTTGCCCGCATCTACGGGGAGCGCGATCTGCTGATCGCCGAGTGCCTGCGCGCGGGAATTTGGGAGGATTTGGAGGCTGCCGAACTGGCGGCTGTGGTTTCCAGCTGCGTTTTCGAGGCCCGGGCGCAAGAGATGCGCCCCGGCCCGGTGCCGCCGCGGGCCACCGCTGCGCTGAAGGCAACCGCGGCTAAAGCCCGACAGGTGGCGACCACCTGCGTCTCCCACGGACTACAGCCCCCGGAGCTGATCGATGACGGTATTGCCCACGCCGTCTGGCGGTGGGCGCAGGGCGCCAACCTGGCCCAATGTCTGGCGCAAAGCGAAGTCACCCCCGGCGATTTCGTCCGCTGGGTCAAGCAGGTGCTGGACCTCTTGGAGCAACTGGTAAACGCCGCCCCGACCCCGGAGCTGTCGGAGCGAGCCTGGCAGGCTGTGCGGGCCTTGCGGCGTGGAGTGGTGGCATGGTCCGGGCTGTAGGCCGTTTCCTCCTGCTGTTACTAGCTGCGCTTACGGGGGGCGGCTTGCTGGCTTTGGGACACGAGCCGGTGGCCTGCTGGCCGGCGGCGCTGCTAGGGGCGGGCCTGCTTGGCTCGCTGCTGGTACGGTTGCGTCCCGGGACGGCGGCCCTCCTGGGACTGGTAGCAGGCCTAGCTTTCTACTTACCGCTCCTGCGTTTCATCGAAGTCTCCCTCAACACCACCTGGGTGTGGTTGGTGCTCGGCCTACTCGAGGCCAGTTTCGTGGCCGTGGGCGGGGCGGTGGCCGCTGCGGTACTCGGTCCGGTTGCTTTGCCGCTGGCACGCCTACCCGCCCGCAAACGGGCGCACGCCGCAGTGGGTGCCTTGCCACTGCTAGGGCGGGGGAGCCTGGTGGCGGTGGGCTGGGCCGTGCTGTGGACGGCTAGTGACTTGGCTCGCTCCCACTTTCCTTTTGGTGGTTTTCCCTGGGGCAACCTGGCCTACACCCAGGTAGATTCGCCCCTGCTGCGGTACGTACCGTGGATCTCGGCGGTGGGTTTGACCGGTCTAGTGGTGCTGTTGGGCACCTTTGTCAGCGAGGCCGCCGTGGCCTTGGTGGGGCGGCGCCGCAGTGGGGTGATGCTGTTGGGGGTCCTGGTGTGCCTGGTGCTTCCCATTCCAAGTTTCGGTACGCAACCGATGACGGGGGAACTGGAGGTGGCAGCCGTTCAGGGCAACGTGGCGCGTCCGGGGTTGGACGCATTCTCGCGCGCTAGTGAGGTGACCACCAATCACATGGCGGGCACGCTGGCCGCTTCGGCGCGCGCCCGGCAGGCCGGTATCCAGATCGACATTGTGTTGTGGCCCGAGAACGCTGCCGATCTTGATCCCCGGGCCTACCCGGAGATAGAGGCGTTGGTGGATCAGGCGGTCCACGACGTCAACGCCCCCATCGTGGTCGGTGCCGTGCGCTACGAAAAGACCGCCACCGGGCGGGTGCGCTACAACGAGCTGGTGGTGCGCACCGTGGAGAAAAACTACGGGCAGCGCTACACGAAGCAACGTCCTGCCCCTTTTGCGGAGTACTTGCCGTTACGGGGCCTGGTGACGTCCTTGACCTCACTGTCTAACCTGTTAACGGTGGACATGCTGCCTGGCCGCGCGCCCGCCGTACTGGCAGTGCCTGCGCGTTCCTTGGGACGGGAGGTCAAACTGGGGGTAGGGATCTGCTTCGAGGTAGGGGTAGATCAGGTGATGCGGCAGGCGGCCGCGGGCGAGCTGCTCGTCATTCCTACGAACAACGCGACGTTTGGGTGGACCAGCGAGGCGGAGCAACAGCTGGCCATGACCCGTCTCCGCGCGGCCGAGCTCTCTCGCGCCGGGGTGCAGGTCTCCACGGTGGGCGTTTCGGGGATCATCGATCCGGAAGGTCAATTGCTGCAGGCGACGGAGCTATTTACTGCCGACACCATGCTGGCGCGCCTGCCGCTGCGGACAGTGGTAACGCCCGCCGTGTGGGTGGGGCCGTGGGTCGAGCGGGCGGTAGGCGCCATCGGTGGGTTGTGTGTTTTAGGCCTGGGTGTCCGCGCACTACAATCGAGGTGGAAAAAACGCGAGGAAGCGGCACAAGGGGAGTAAGTAATGAGAGTCTTGGTGTGCATTCCCACCTACAACGAGATGGAGTCCTTGCCGGGAGTGTTGGCCCGGTTGCGGGCTGCAGTGCCCGAAGCCCATGTCTTGATAGCTGACGACGCTAGCCCTGACGGCACCGGGCAGTGGGCGGACGAGCGCGCCAGCGAAGACGAACACATCCATGTCCTGCACCGCACCCAGAAGGAAGGGCTCGGGCCAGCCTATTTGGCGGCGTTCCGGTGGGGACTGGAGCACGGCTATGACCTGCTGTGTGAGATGGATGCCGACGGTTCACACCGCCCCGAGCAGCTGGCGTTGTTGCTACACCGGGCGCAGGCCCCCGACGCGCCAGACCTGGTGATTGGTTCCCGCTGGGTCCGCGGCGGGGGGACGGTGGGGTGGCCCCTGCACCGCAAACTCTTGTCACGCGGCGGCTCTCTGTGGACCGAGTTCTGGCTCGGCATGGGCGTGCGGGACGCCACGGCCGGCTTCCGGGTTTACCGGGCAGACCTGTTGCGCCGTCTCAACTTGGCCTCGGTCGAATCGGCGGGCTACTGCTTCCAGATCGACATGACGCGACGCGTCGACCAGATCGGCGGTTCGATCGCCGAGGTACCGATCAGCTTCGTTGAACGCGCTCAGGGTGTGTCCAAGATGAGCGGATCTATTGTCACCGAGGCGCTCGCACGCACCGCGAAGTGGGGCCTGGCTAAACGGAAGAGCCAGCTGCAAGCCCTGCTGGCCCGGCGCCGCTAACTATTTTGGGGGGCGCTACAAGCGCCCCCCAAAATAGTTAGCCACGGCTAGGCCGAGCGTCGCCGCATTTCACCGGAGCGCAGCAGCGCCAGGCGCTCTTCTAGCAGCGCCTCGAGTTCCTCAATGGAACGGCGCTCAAGCAACATGTCCCAGTGGGTGCGCGTCGGCTTAGCCGGTTTCTCCGGCTCGGGCACCTGTCCACCCACCAGGAATGCCTGCTCGCCACACTTGCAGTCCCACACCTGGGGGATCTCGGCGTCGTCAGCGAAAGGGACCAGGGTGGTGTGCCCTTCTGGGCACTGGTACTCGTGCCGCACCCGGGGGGCAAAGGCCACGCCTTCTTCGGACTCAAGGCTGTAGGCACCAATCTTCATGCCGCGTAACGCACGTTCCGCCATGATTCCTCCTGTTTCTCCGCCTTTGTTCGCACCTTGCTGATAGCAGCCACGGCTACCGGGCGACCCTTGTCCCGTCACCATACCGTTATAAACTCAGCGCGCCTCGAAGCTACCAGCCGTTTATGAACGTAACCTGCACGTTATGTGCGTTTATTTTGAGTGAAAGATGGTGATTTTTGCTTCAAGCGGTCGTTTTGGAGGATTAGTACAAAGAGGTGGTGGGGATGCGGGCGGTGGCGGCAGGCGGCCCGGCGGGGGAGAGGTGGCATTCTGAGGGCATGTCCACTCTTGTACTGCGGCCGGTTCTGGCCGACATTTTCTCCCCGCGCCTACGCGTTTCTGGCCAGGCGCGGCAACTACTGTTGATCGCTTTTGGCACCTTGTTCATCACCGTGGTGGGGCAGGTAAAGATCCCGTTGCCGGGCACCCCAGTGCCGTTGACGCTCGGAACTTTTGCGGTTTTGCTGGTAGGGGCGACGCTGGGCCCGGCGCGGGGTGCGGCGGCGGTGGCCAGCTACGTGGCGCTGGGGGCCGCCGGGGTACCAGTATTCGCCGGATTTGGTTTCGGCCTGGGTGGGCCGACCACCGGTTACCTGCTCGGCTACCTGCCCGCCGCCGTGTTGCTGGGAGTGGCGGCTCGCCGGGGCTGGGATCGGCACGCGGGCCTGCTGGTCGTAGCCTTCGCCGCGGCATCAGCTGTCATTTACGTGGGGGGCGTGTCCTGGCTGTTGGTGCTCGGCAGTGATCTGCGCTCCGCGCTCATGGCCGGAGTAGTGCCCTTCCTGGTCGGAGACGCGTTAAAGGCCGCTGCCGTCGCAGGTCTGTTGCCGGGTGCCTGGCTGGCTGTTCGGTGCTTCGAGGAGCGGGCCTGAGATAATCGGCGCATGGCCCTTTTGACCGGCGAGTGGTACTCGCAAGCTTTGGCGATGCAAACATCCGTCTGCGTCCTGCAGCCGCAGGACCAGGCGGATTTTGCTGCCCCGCCCGCGGTGCTTTTTCTGTTCCACGGCCTGGGAGATTCCGCCTTTGGCTGGCTGCGGCGCAGCCGCCTCGAACGCTACCTGACCGGGCGCAATATTGCGGTGGTGATGCCCGAGGTTGGGCGGTCTTTCTACGCCAATGAGGTCGGCGGGTTGCGCTTCGGGGATTATGTCAGATCGGATCTGCTGCCGCTGACGCGACGAGTCTTGGGGCTGACCTGCGAGCCGGAGCGCACCGCGGTGGCGGGACTGTCCATGGGAGGTTACGGGGCCATGGCGTGGGCGCTGGCTGCGCCAGAGCAGTTCCGGGCGGCTGGTTCATTTGGCGGTTCGCTCGACGTCGCCCGCCGCTGGCGGGAGCCCAGCGGCACCGAACAGCGACGGGTGTTTGGTGCCGAGCCTCTAGAGGGGCGGGCGGCGGATTTGTTGGCGCAGTTGGCACGCGTATCCGAGCCTGCGAATTATCCCGCGCTGTATGTGGCGTGCGGAACTGAGGACTCGCATCTGGCGGCAGCCAAGCGGTTCGCGGCCGCCGCACAGGCGGCGGGCTTGGACGTTACGCAGCGTTACGGGCCTGGCGGGCACGACTGGGACGTGTGGGATCGGGATATTGCCGCGTTCCTGGCGTGGCTGGAGAGCCACTGCCGCTGGTAACTAGCCAATGTCCGATAATGTACATTATGACAAAAGAAGAGCGACCTAGGCCCCCACGGCACCGCTAGGTGTTCTCCCCTATCAACACTTTGGCCCCGGGGATGTCCGGGGCCAAAGCAGGTTTCAGGAGGCGTTGCGGCGCGCCCTGCGCGCCGCCAGCTCATCTACCACCGGCGCCACCGCCTCCTCGTCCCGCTCGGTAGGTAACTGTGCCAAAGTGCCCTCAATCTCGCGCCACACGCGGCCGACGGCTATCCCAAAGACTCCCTGCCCGCCTTGCACCAAGTCGATAACCTCCGAAGCACTGGTGCACTCGTAGACCGAGGCACCATCGCTCATCAGGGTGATGCCAGAGAGGTCCTCCACGCCCCTTTCTGCCAGGTGGGAGATGGCGGTACGGATCTGCTGCAGTGAAACGCCGGAATCAAGCAGTCGCTTCACCACCTTCAACACCAGGATGTCGCGGAAGGAGTACAGTCGCTGCGAGCCGGAGCCCTTCGCGCCCCGCACCGAGGGCTCGACTAGCCCGGTGCGCGCCCAATAGTCCAGCTGCCGGTAGGTAATGCCGGCTGCCTGGCAGGCAATCGGGCCGCGATAGCCAGTGGCGTCGTCGACGTGCGCGACGGGGTCGCCAAAAAGCATCGGCTGGTTCCACCGGCTGCCTGCGTCGTGGGAGGGCGTGTCCACGGGCTGCTCCGTTCGTGCGTTTGATACGGTCACTGAGTCAAAGCTAGGACGACCTATCGGACACGTCAACGAGACACACGGGACCGCTAACCCTCAAGCTGAGGTTGAGACCGGCACGTGACCTAGTGGCCCGTCTGCGCGCGCACCAAGGCCGCGAAAAGTGCGGCAAATACCTCAGCCATTTCCGCCCCACGGGCCCTGCCCCGCTCGCGTCCGGCGCCGGAGTTGTGCGCCGTTATCGGAGCCACCGCCCGTTCAATGGTCTCGGCCGCGTGCTCAGCAGATTTGCGCAGCGGCAGCAGATGGCGCGGCTCTATGCCGTAGCGGCCCAACAACAACAGTTGCTGGACTATTTCTATGCTGCGTCCTTGCAGGCGGCCGCGGCGATCTGGTTCGAGCAGGCGCGCGGCCAGCATCGCCTCCAGCTCGGCGTCCGTGGCACCGGTCAGCTCAGCGATATCCCGCAGGCCGATGGAATCGTCCGGGTTGGGACGCACCAACTCTCCCTCCGACGCCACCACGCGGGCGACCCGCGGTACCTCGGCGGGGCGGCCTGCATCCAGCTCATGCAGTCGGTTGAGTATTTCCTTCAACGGCATGAAGGAATCGCGCTGGGCGGCCAACGTGAAGCGGATACGGGCAACGTCGGTCTGCGAGTAGCGACGGTAGCGGGCGCCGGTGCGGTGCGGTGTGACTATCCCCTTCTCCCCCAGGAAACGGAGTTTGGACTGGGTGAGGGTGGGGAATTCGGCACTGACCATCGCAACGACTTCTCCGATGGAGTAGACCGGTTCGTCCGATGCGTCGAAAGGCCACTGGCCTTTGGGCTCAGGGAGGGCAGCGTGGGAGGAGACAGGACGCGCAGCGCCGCGAGTCACTGGGCCGCAGGGCGGTTCGGGCTGGCCACGAAGGTGAGTCGATACTTGCCGATCTGCACCTCGTCACCGCTACGCAGAGCGCACCGGTCGATCCGCTCTCGGTTGACGTAAGTGCCGTTGAGCGAGCCGGAGTCGCGTACCTCGAAACCGGTGGGCGTGGCGTGGAACTCGGCGTGGCGCCGAGAGACGGTGACGTCGTCCAAGAAGATGTCGGCTGCTGGCCGACGTCCGGCCGTGGTCAGTTCCGCGTCCAGGAGGAAGCGGGCCCCCACGTTCGGGCCACGCTGCACGATCAGCAACGCCGAGCGCGGCGGCAAAGCGGCCACGGCTGCCCGGTCATCCGCGTTCAATGGTTGCGGCGTCAGCACATCGTCCGCAACAGGGTCAGCAATGATCGCCCCGAGCTGCTGCGTGATGCTCGGGTCCATGTACGGCTGGTCGTTCATCGCGAGATCCCCCTCCGTTGAATCACAAATGCTCCCTCATCCTATAAGGCCCCACGGTGTGCGGTCTATGCCGATTTGTTATCTTTCGGCACCACCTGAGCATACTGGGGCGCGGGCGCTTCGATGACAGCAGTGATGTCCACTGACTCAGACTCCGTGACGGTGATCGCTGCGTTGAGTGCCTTGACCTGCGCCGTCGCGCCGCCAGGAATCGCCAAGGCTACAGATAGCGTCTCCGGGTTGCCAATTGCCCGCACTATCAGTGGGGAAGATACCGGTGTGCCGTTGACGATTAGGCTCTGGCCTTCGCGTTTCACCCACGAGGTGGCGGTGATCCGGATGTCGTTGACCTCAATGGACTCGGCGCCTGCGTTGCGTAGTTCCTCGAAGAGCGTGACCATGACGGAGGATGTCAAAGCATTGTGGTCGTCAACAATCCGCACCACCACGCCCGGTCCAGTGGCGGGCAAGGTCCCCGCCAGGATGCCGTTGATGCGCGCCTGCTCCTCGGCCGCCGCGCGGGCCGCTGCCGAGGAATCCGCCCCGGCCCGCAGGTTGCCCAACTCGGCGCGCAGCTCAATCTCTTCAGCAGCCAACTCGTCGTTCCGAGTGGTTAGTTCGTCCAGGTAACGCACGAGGTCGTCCTGCCGCATGGAGCTGAAAGGGTTGTCTTCCTGCTGCCGCATCTGGGTGATGAGCCCGAAACCTAGCACCGCTGCCACCACGCCAACCGCTACCGTGCCCCGGGTGACCCGTACCTTGTTCATGCCTTGAATACCTGACGGCGAATGGCGGCAGCGTTGGTGAAGATGCGGATGCCAAGCACGACGACGATGGCAGTAGTCATCTGTGAGCCCACCCCCAGGCGGTCGCCGAGGAAGACGATCAGGCCCGCCACCACCACGTTGAAGACGAAGGAGGTGACAAATACGCGGTCGGAGAAGTTACCGTCAAAGTAGGCTCGCAGTCCCCCAAACGCCGCATCCAGGGCCGCAACCACCGCGATCGGCAGGTACGGGGTCAAAACGGCAGGGATGTCCGGGGTGATGACCACTCCCAGCACCACACCCAGTACTAGACCAATCAAAGCGAGCACTGTTCCTCCTTCGCTCCCCCAGCTTACTTAGCCTCACGGAGAACCGGCTGGTTGATCGCTTCCAGTGTCAACTTCGGGCTGTCTGAAACCTGAATGTCTACCTGTCGGCGTGTCTTAAGCAGCAGCAAGGCCTCACCAAACTCGCCATCTACTATGCCCTGTTCCAGGGCCGCACTCTGGCCGATCGCTTCAATCCGATACGGCGGCAACAGCGGCTTAAGGTCCACCAGGATTGCCTTGCCGGCGGTGCGAATGGCGCTGGTGGAGGCGATCCGGTGCCCGTTGACGGAGACAGCTTCGGCCCCGGAAGCGAACAGGGAATTGACGAGGAAAGCGATGTCGCGGTCCCGCACCCGCGGCGCATTGGCAGCATCGCTCTCCCGCAGGATGATGGTGATCCCCTCCCCCACTACCTTGGCGGTGGCCGCCTGCAACAAAACGCCATCATCGGAAACTGCCGGGAGAGATTCCGCTGCGATGAGGCGGGTGCGTTGCCGATCAATGTCCACCCCCAGCTGTTCCACGCTCCCCCGCAGTTCATCCTGCCGGGCACTCGCCTGGGCTATCTGCTCAAGGATGCGGGCATTGACGGCACTACGGACATTGACTGCCCGATTCAATGTCTGTGCTGACCAGATGGCGCAGGTGGTTCCCAGCGCCACCGTGAGAACCACTAGGACTTTGCTCCAGGGGCGCAGCGGTGGGCGGGTTTGGCCGGAGACGGCCAGGCGCTGGGCCTCGGCCGCGAAGGGGTTTTCCAGGATGTCGCGCAGGACCGACATCGAGGCGTCTGGTCGCCGCAAGGTGGTCATTGTGTGGCCTGTACTCGTTGGTTGCGTTCCAGCTCATCTAACCGTTCTTTCAGTAGCCGGGCCAGGGCTCGGGTGGGCCAAGTACTGGCCAGCACCTGCCGGGTCCGCTCGGCGACCTCCTGCGGAGTGGGCGTGTACAACGGGAAAAGGCCTACCACGAGCCGACGAGCGATGCCGATGGAATGCTGCTGCCAGACGGTCGGCAGCAACGCAAAATACTCATCGACGAAACGGCCCAGCAGGGCGTCGTCCGCCTGGGTGAATCCGTTAATGCAGGCAGAGACCTGATCGTTCGTCAGATCGCCGGATACGGCCTTATTCCAGGCTGTTTTCTTCGCCTCAAAGGTTCCCGTGGCGGCCTGCAGTCGTAAAACCGCGCACTGTCCGTCGCCGGACGGGTCGCGTTGCTGTTCCGCCCGGACCAACTCAGTGGTTGACGCACCTGCTGCCTGCAGCGCGATGAGGATCTCCCACCGCAATTCCTGCCCCACCTCCAGTCCGGGCAACTGTTCGGCCAAAAGGGTGTGCAGCTGGGGAACATAGGTCGGCCGATACGCCTCCGGTACCAACCGCACGCCCACCAAGGCGCGGGCAAGTAACTGTTGCAGCTGTGCTCCCGGCTCTGCAGCCTGGAGAGCCGCTGCGAGCCCAGAGGCCCACTGCTGGCGCGCGGCATCCCGTCCCGCCGGTGCCACATAGTTCTCTACTGTCAGCTGTGCCTGCCGCAGTAGCTCCGTTACTAGCGCCGTGTCGCGCGTGTGCGGGGCGTGCGTGAGAACGGCGGTGAGGAAGTCGGTGGCGGGCAGAGCGCCGTCTCGCACCATGTTGTAAAGACTCGACCACACCACCGCTGCCGACAGCTCGCCCGGCAACCGCGAGACGTGGCGCAGTGCGGTTGCGGTTGATACCGGGTCTAAATGACAGATGCCGTAGGTGAGATCGTCGTCGTTGACCACGATCAAATCTGGCTTTGTCAGTCCGCGGGCGGCGGTGAGCTCCCCCCTGGCCGCAGTGAGGGTGGTTGGGAACCTGGCCAGCAGCTGGAGCGCCTCCCCCTGCACCTGGTAACAGCCAATGTTGATGCGGTGTGGGCGGAGCACTGGGGAGCCTGCCGGGCCGTCACTCCCCTCCTGCGTCAACTCAAGGTGCGCGACCTTGCCGCTGGGATCGGTTTGCCAATGACAGCGCAGCAAAGAGGGGCCTGCGGTCCCCAACCAAACCTGGGCCCAGGCGGACATGTCGCGGCCCGAGGCCTGCGATAGGCAGACGAGAAAGTCTTTTAACGTGGCGGTGGCAAAAGCATGCCGCGTAAAGAAGGCCCTGGTCGCGGCGAAAAAGTTTTCCTCCCCAACGAACGCAACCAGTTGCTTGAGCACTGCCGCCCCCTTGGCGTAAGTGATGCCGTCGAAGTTCTGGCTGGCCGCCTCCACGTCCGGAATGTCTGCCAAAATCGGGTGGGTGGTGCGGTAGGAATCCTGCAAGTAGGCCCACCGCTTGCGGCCGACACAAAACGACACCCACTCGTCCGTGAACTCAGTGGCGCTCGCGGCAGCGTAAGATCCCATGAAGTCAGCGAACGATTCTTTCAACCAGAGATCATCCCACCAAAGAGGGGTAACGAGATCTCCAAACCACATGTGGGCCATCTCGTGCAAAATGGTGTTTGCCAGTCGCTGTCGTTCGACGGTAGTGGGGGTAGATTTGGGTAAAAAAGCCTCGGTGAAGGTTACGCAGCCGGGATTCTCCATGGCCCCCAAGTTGTACTCCGGCACGAAGACTTGATCATACTTTCCCCACGGGTAAGCATAGCCAAAACGCTCGTGCATGAGCGAGAGGCCTTGACTGGTTATGGTGGAAATGAAATCTATATCCACTCTGGCTGCCAGCGAGGCGCGCACGTAGACGTTGACGGGGATAACAACCTCTGCGCCAGCACAGTTCCCACGCCAAGTTTGTCCAGCTAGGCGGGCGTATGGACCGGCGCACACCGCAGTCAGATAGCTGGATATCGGCGGAGTGGGGGCAAAGTGAGTTGTGACTACCTGCCCCTGGGAGGTGCGGCTCAGGGCGGGCTGATTGGCTACTACCGTAAAAGAGCTCGGGGCAGTTACCGAGAGGGTAAAAGGCGCCTTGAAGTCAGGTTGGTCAAAGCAAGCGTAAGCGCGGCGAGCGTCCGTGGGTTCGAATTGAGTGTAGAGGTATACCTGACCGTCCACCGGATCGACGTTGCGGTGCAGGCCTTCCCCGGTGCGTGAATACTGCATGGTTGCTGCAACCTGCACCCGGTGCCGCCCGCCTTGCAAACCTGTGAGAAATATTCGGGAGCCATCGTGCTGGAACGGCACGGGCTGGTCGTCTAACTGCACCTCGTCCACGGTGTGCGCCACGCAGTCGATGAAAATGTCCGGCTCCGTGAGGGTGAACTCCAGGGTGGAAGTCGCGGTGAAAGTTTGGGCGTCTGCGCGCTCGACGTGCGACAGGTCCAGGTGCACGGAGGTGGCGTGCAGGGTGGCGATCTGGGAACGATGCGCGGCCTCGTGGCGCGTGAGGTTGTAGGCCATGGCGACATTTTACGGGCGACGGCTTGGAGCCTCCTTGAGGGGGCTGGTCTGGTGACCACTCCCCTGTTACTGACTAACTGTTAGCTGCTAACATGGCGGTATGAAGGTGCTGTCTCCTACCGCCAAACGCTTGCAAGATGTCGCCCTGTTACTGTTCGCGCGCGACGGCTACGACGCCACTTCGGTACAGCAGATCGCGCGTGCTGCCGCGGTATCCCACATGACCTTCTTTCGGCATTTCCCGACGAAGGAATCAGTGGTGACGGTTGACTTGCTGCCGTTTTCGATAGCGTTCTCGCTTGCGAAGCAGGATGATTCTTCGTCTGCCTGGCATCGCTGCCTGGGCGCTGCCTTGGAGTCGATCGGGCAAACGGGAGTGCGCTCGGCCTTGAATGCAGTGCAGTTTCGGCAGCGTTTGCGTCTCATTGGGCAGGTGCACGCATTGCGTGGCGCAGCCTGGGCGGGCTTGCAGGAGGAGGAGAATCAAATTACGCAGGTGCTTGTCGGGCAGGGGGTGCCTGGATTCGAGGCGCGAGCGGTGGCCGCCGGGGTGCTGGCGGCCTGTCTAGGAGTGCTAGTTAACTGGGCGGCGAGCGATAGCCAGTTGGTCAGCGCTGTGGGTGCGCTGCATGACGGTTTAGGTGCGCTGCAGGGCACCTAGCAGGAGGAGCAATGGTCGCAAAAAGTAGGGAGGCGTGATGGGGCATCGAGGTTTGGCTGTTGTCTTTTGTCTGGTGGTTTTCGGTGGCTGCAGCACTGCCTCGCCCACCAATTTTTCTCCGCCGCAGGCTAAGGCGACGATCTACTCTGTCCAGGTCACTCCCCCAACCACATGGGATCAGACGGGTGATTCGGAGGTCAGCGAGGATATGGGGTTACAGGCAGGGTTGGAGTTTTTCTCTTCCGTGGGTTCCCCGGATGTAGATATTCGTCGCCTGCAACCGGAAGGGTTGGCGCAGTACCCGGAGGCAATTGGCTTCACGTGCCTGGATATTGGTGCCACAGGTTGGGAAGAGGGGGTGGCAGCACACTTTGCAGAGCGGGATTGGGGCACGGGTTTTGTGCTGTCCGATTCGTTCAGGCGGAATCTTGAGGGGTATTGTGACTTCTTTGGCTTTCCGCCGGTAGAGCTGGTGGCGATCGCCGACATGATTCAGTACTTGCTGGATGATTCGCCGGAAGTCCAAGTGGGCAATGTGCATCGAGTTACCTGCGCGACGTATATGGGCGCCAGTCCTACCGAACGATTGCAGCTGGCCGCATTGCTGGCGGAACAGCGCCAAGCTTCGAGTGACGCGGAAGCGCTCCAGTCGGACCTGGACGACATGTGTGCCCAATGGAACTTGGACTCGATCATCCTGGGTTTTCTCTCCAGTAATTAGCGAGGGGCAGGCCAAAGGCCTGCCCCTCGGTGCTGCAGCGACGCTAGGCGACCGGTTTGACGGCGGGGTGGCTGGAGAGCACCACCCGATTCCAGGCGCCGATGACGGTGGCTACCCAGATGACGGCGCTCACCTGCTGGGGTGTCAAGACGCCGGTATCCCAGCTGCGGTCCTCTGGTACCGCCAGGCGGGTAACCTGTTCGGCCAATGCCAGGGCGGCTCGTTCTTGTTCCGTATATACCTGGGTCTCCCACCAGGCGGAAAGCAAAGTCAGACGGTCGGTGTCCTCTCCCGCCGCCTGGGCGGCCTGGACGTGGCTGCGCAGGCAGTAGGCGCAGCCGTTCAGTTGGGAGACGCGAACCTTAATGAGCTCCGCCAAGCCGCGGGATAGGCCTGCCTGTTCGAATACCGCATCGGTCTCCTTGGTTAGCGCGGTGAGCGCTTGGAGGCTGCTCGGCTGTTCCTTCATGACGTTTACAGCGGCCATGTTTTCCTCTCGTCGTCTCCTTGGCCCACCGACTGGGCACGCTGCTGGCCAAACGCCGCTGGCCGGGTCATTATTCCCGGCGCGGTAGCGCCCCCAGGAGGCGGGCGGGAAGCCACTGGGGGACAAACCTTCCGGTACGTCACCGCCGAGCGCCTCCAAGGAGGCGGGCAGGAAACCATCCTTGCGCATGTCTTGATGTCAAGATAACTTGGGTGGCGACGGAGTAGCGTTTCGGGAGGCTTCCTTGGCGATAGATTTTCACTCCCCAGCCGTTGCTGGCACCTATGCTTCCCGGAGCGCCGATACTGGCTGGCTGGACGCGATTTCTGCTCTGGCCCCAGTGCGTGGCAGCCGGGTGGCGGACATCGGCTGTGGTGGTGGCATCTACTCCACTGCCCTGGCCGCCGCCGGGGCCGCCAGCGTCGTCGGCGTTGACTTCTCAGCGCAAATGGTCCGCGACGCCCGCCAGCGGGCCGCCAGTCAGCACCTAGCATCGGTGCGCTTCAGGCAGGGGCAAGCCACAAACACCGGACTGCCGACGGGCGAAATGGACTTGGTGCTGTGGCGGGCACTCATTCACCACCTACCAGACATCCCCGCCGCCCTGATCGAAACGCACCGAATCCTGCGGGCGGAAGGCGTGCTCCTGATCCAAGACCGCACCGCAGCCGATGTCTTTGCTCCGCCCTCCCCCACCCACATACGTGGCTGGTTCTTCACATGTTTCCCGCACCTGGCCGATGTAGAGAGAAACAGGCGGTTGCGGGCGGAGAGGCTGCTAGCGGACCTAACGGAGACGGGTTTCGAATTGCGGGACCAACACCGGCTAGCCGAGGTGCGCCGTACCTACCATGACGTATCCGAACTGCGTGCCGACTTGCTTGCCCGCACCGGGCGTTCGCTACTACACGAACTTACTGACCAAGAATTGTCCGAGCTGGCTGACTACATTTGTGGCCAGGTGGCAGCCGCACGCCGCCCCGGAGAGAAGCTCGTCGAAGTCGACTACTGGACGATTTGGTCGGCCACGGCTCGTCCGCACACGGCATGATGGACAGCCGCCCGGATCTCCAGGCACGCCTAGCGGTCCTGAGTAGGGACGCCTGGGCGCGCGAAGAAGCGTTACTGCAGCCCGCAGTGCGGGCCGATCCAGCGACAGTAGCGCGCCTGCTGTCCCCCGATTTTGTCGAGTTTGGACTGTCCGGCAGGTCGTGGCAGCGAGCTGAGACCATCGCCGCGCTCAGCGCGCGACCAGCCAACACCGCCGGTTATGTCCTCATCGACCGCCAGGCACGCCTACTGGATGCTGACACCGTGGAGCTGACTTATCGGCTCAAAATTGGGGCGCGGAGCTCCCGGCGCACTTCCAGGTGGCGGTACGACGGCGAACGTTTGCGCTGCTATTTCCATCGCGGGGTGGCCGAGGACTAGCTGTCGCCGTCCTCCTGGATGCCCAACTCAAGTGGAGTGCTTCGGGTGGTATCGGTAGCGGTGTGGAGGCAGACCGAGGACCCGGCGGAAATCGTTGGCCAGATGGGCCTGATCCGCATACCCCAGGTCTAACGCGACCTGGGCGATAGACAGGGACGGGTCGGTGCGTAAGCGGTGAGCGGCCTCCTGGAGCCGGTACCGGCGAATGATGGCCAGCGGGGGCAACCCCATGTAGCGCTTGGTTAGCCGTTGCAAGGAGCGCACGGACAGGTGCAGCTTCTGGGCTAGCTGATCGACGCGGGTGATCTCGGGGTTAGCGGAGACGACCTCTTCCAGCAGATTTGCCAGGCGGCCGTCTTCGTCGGGCGGTGCCAGATTCGCTGCCGCCCACCTGCTGTAGGCGTCGACCGCTCGCCCGCGCCCGCGTTCCTCGTCGTCCTCCCCCATCGCCTCGACCACGGCGGCGTGCAAGGCTGGCAGGGACAGCTGGAGCTCCCTGTCATTGAGGATGTGAGGTTGCGGGTGGACGAGAGCCAAGGCAGCCGGGCGTAACAGCGCGCCGACAGCCCAACCGTGGCCGCGCAGCTCGCGGTGGGATATGCCGGTGGTGGGGCCACTCAGACTCACCCCACCTGGTTCAACCACGAGGTTGGCGGTAGGAAAAGGGAGCACCTCCTGCCGGGAGACGGCTCCTGGCGGCAGGTTCCAGCGCGGAATCCAGAACCAACGGATCAGTTCCCGCAGCTCCGCGGGGGCCGACTCCCGGTGGAAGGTAGGCAGCTGGGCCGGATACAGCACGCCGCGCTGGTCGATTAGGTGTCCCAAGTAGCTCCCAAAGAGTCGCGAATCTACAAGCCGCCCGCCCCGTCGTCGGCCTAGGGTCGGCGCATGCACAACAACGACGCACCCCAGGTGGGAATTTCCGGCAAGCACACCACACGCGGCATCCCCCACGGCTGGACCAGTTTGACACCGTTTCTTGCCCTGCCACAAGCAGGGGCCGCGGTTGACTTCTACCAGCGTGCCTTCGGTGCCCGCGTGGTCACAGTGACGGAAATCCAAGGCAGCGTGGTGCATGCCGAACTCGACTTCGGTGTCGGCAGGCTCCAGCTGGGGCAACCAAACCCCACATACCAGCTCGTGGCGCGGCCAGACGGGGAGGAGGACTGCTACTCCCTTAGCTTGTACTGCGCCGACGTCGACGACACCGTGGCGCGGGCGCTGGCAGCCGGAGCGACGCTGCGGGAGCCAGCCAGCACCTTTGTGTCCGGGGATCGGTACGCCTCCCTGCGAGACCCGTTTGGGGTACGTTGGTCGGTCATGTCTCGGGTTGAGGACTTAAGTGAGGCCGAGAGCGTCCGCCGGGTAAGCGAATGGGCTGCCCGCCAGGACCAGACGAATAGCGCTGACTAGCTGGCGCGATCGACCGGTTCTGATTGCCAGTTTGGCAGCAACTAGATACTGTGCGGTGATGAAAAGTGTAGTCACTGTCGTGCTCTCGGTCTGTCTGGCACTTGCTCTGGCGTGGGCCACCGGTCAGGCGGGACAGGTGGTAGCTAACTGGCCCGTGATGGTCTGGTTGGTGCTTTTGGC
Organism: Buchananella hordeovulneris; assembly: GCF_001907235.1. Taxonomy (GTDB): domain Bacteria; phylum Actinomycetota; class Actinomycetes; order Actinomycetales; family Actinomycetaceae; genus Buchananella; species Buchananella hordeovulneris. The sequence continues at coordinate 186,514 of NZ_MQVS01000002.1, read as the reverse complement.
TTTCGCGGTGCAGTGGCTCGTTTTCTTCCACTCCTGGCGGGAGCAAACTGATCGCTTCTTTGATGCCACGGGTAGCGCCACCTACATTTTGGGCACGATGCTGGCGCTCCTGCTTGTCGACCATCTCTCCCCGCGCGGGTGGCTGCTTGCGGCCATGGTCATCTTGTGGGCGGGTAGGCTCGGTACTTTCTTGTTCCTACGCACCAGACGTTCTGGTGGAGACTCGCGGTTTGCCGAGATCTTGCCCAACCCACCGCGTCTCTTTTCGGTGTGGACGATCCAGGGCCTGTGGGTGAGCGCCACCGCTTTGGCAGCGTGGACGGGTATTACGGCCGCCGCCGACGCACCGTTGGGGTGGCTGACCTGGTTGGGGTGTGGCGTGTGGGCGATTGGGTGGGGGCTCGAACTTGTTGCCGACGCCCAGAAGTCGCGGTTCCGACGCGATCCAGCTAATAAGGGCGAGTTCATCCGTTCCGGCGTCTGGAGCTGGTCGCGGCACCCGAACTATTTTGGGGAGATAGTGCTGTGGACGGGCGTATTGCTGGTTTCCATCCCCGTGTTGCAAGGCTGGCAGTGGCTGGCGGTCATCTCCCCGCTATTTGTCACTTTGCTGTTAACGCGGGTCAGCGGCATCCCCTTACTGGAGAAGCAGGCCGACCAGCGTTGGGGTGGGCGCTCTGACTACCAGGAATACAAAGCTCGCACCTCGGTCCTATTTCCCCTGCCTCCGCGCCGGTGAGTGTCCGTCGTGCACCGCGAGAGCGAGTCCGCCACCGACGGCGCTGGCCCCAGTCAGCACCGCCCCCCAAGCGACGTCAGATAGCGTTACCGCCAGCGGTAACCCTCGCAACAGTGCCGCTGCGGTGGAAACCCCACGTGCCGTATGCCACGGCCCCGAGCAGCGCGCCGTCGCGCAGACGCTGACTGGTACGGCGGAGCTGCCCGGGTCTGACGGCCAGGTGCACTACGCCGACTAAATACCCGAGGTAGAAGACTGCGGCGGGTGCCAACGCTGGGCTGTTGGCCAGCAAGTGGGGCAGGAAATGGCTGTAGATCTCCTGTGCCACGAAGCCGATCCAGAGGCCGTCCAAAATGCAGAAGGCGAGGGCGGTGCCCAGGTAGGCCACGGCCCAGCGGCTGACGCGGCTCATAGCTGACCCTCCGCTGTCAAGGATGAGTACAGGTCCTGCAGCTCCGCAGAAAAACGTGCTAACAGGGCCTGGCGGCGCAGTTTCTGCGTGGGTGTGGTTAGCCCACCCTCGGCGCTCAGGTCCGCCGAGACGACCAAGAATCCCCGTACCGATTCGGCCCGGCTGACTGTCTCGTTGGCTTGGGTGACGACTTGAGCGACTGCCTGCCGCACCGCAGGTTCAGTGACCACCCGGGCGTGGCCCGCTGGTGTTGCCGCAGCGGGGGCCAGCACGGCCACGGCTACCGGGTACGGCCTGCCCTCCCCGATGACCACCGCGTGCTCAATACGCGGATCTGCCTCCACCTGCGCCTCCCAGGCCTGGGGGTGAATCGTTTTGCCGCCAGACGTAACGATCGTGTCTTTGCGGCGACCCGTAATAGTGAGGTATCCGTCCGCGCTCAAGGTACCCAGATCGCCGGTATTGAACCAACCGTCGACGTGCATGGCTGCAGTTTGGGTTGGATCGAGGTAACCGGGGCTGACTCCCACCCCCCGTACCCACACCACGCCGTCGGGCGCTATACGCACCTGCGTGCCGGGGACCAACTCCCCCACGGTGCCAGAGCGCACCCGCCCCGGCCGATTGCCTGCCAAGGGTGCAGTGGTTTCCGTCAGTCCATACCCCTCCATCACGGGGATTGCCATGCCGCGAAACAGCAGCGACAGCCGGGGGCCGAGGCGGGCGGCACCTGAGAGCAGAAACTCGATGTGACCGCCGAGCATGGCTCGCAGCCGACGGTAGAAGAGCTTGTCGTACAGGCCATGTTTGCAGCGCAACAGGCAGGAAACGGACGGCTGCAGACCCGCGTCCAGATCCTCCTGGTACTGGCCCCAAGCTATGGCCGTCCTGGTGGCGTCCCGCCACACGGGGGCAAGGCTGAAGCGGCCTAAGTGTTTGGCGGCGGCCGCGGTGGCGGCCGCGTTTTCGATCTTCTCCAGCACCCGCGGCACAACGACGAGGAACGTCGGTTTGAGCTGCGGGAACTGCCGAATCAACTCAGCAGGCTGGGCGAGGTAGGTGATGCGCATACCGGCCCACATGCATATGGTTTGCAAGCCGCGCGCCAAAACATGGGCCAAGGGCAGGAAGATGACGGTGCGGCCCTGATCGTGCAAGACGTCCCGCCAGGCCGCCTGCACATTCAGCACCAGATCAACGAAGTTGCGGTGCAGGATGCGGGTGCCCTGGGGGTGTCCTGAGGTGCCGGAGGTGAAAACGATGGTGGCGAGGTCGTCCCGATCGGGCTCGCGAGCGTGCAGCTGTGCCAGTTGCGCGGCCGTCGGCTGGCGGCCAAAGTCCCGGACGATGGCGTCCCGCTCCCCTAGCTGGACGATGTCCACCCCGCTGCTCATCTGTTGGGTGCGCACCATTGCCGCCGCGTCAGCGAAGAGGATCCGGGCGTTAGTGGTCTCAACAATCTGCGCCACGGAGGCCGCTGGGGACGTTTCGTAGATGGGCACCACCACGCCCCCGGCTTGCCACGTCGCCCATTCGACCACTGCCCAGCCGTAGCTGGTGGCAGCCAGCAGACACACCGCCTCCCCCTTTTGCAAGCCGAGGTCGAGCAAGGCACTTGCCACCCGCTCTACGTGACCGAGAAAATCTCCCAAGGTCAGTTGTATGTCACCAGCTGGGTGCGGCAGCTGAAACGCAATGTGGTGCGGATGCTGGCGAGCGCGCTCGCGGATCAGCGCCAGAGGGTTACGCGGTCGGCTGGTGGCCAGTGGAGGTTGGCTCCACTGCGTCGGTGATTCTGGGTCAGTCGCGGGAGGCATAGCTGCCACGTTTCCTCCTCAGGCACTTTTGGACCGGTGGCAGCCGCAAGAAATTGGGGGGGTAACTGGCAGCGTGCCTCGCGGTCGGGGGTGGTTACTCCGCCCACTTGGAACAGTATCTGAGTTGTTGCCGCGCCTGCCATCCCGGTTGCTGCAACTTCCCCAAGTACAAATGGCTATTGGTGTTAGCGTGGCGGCCAGCGACAGTCGGGAGGTGCCCGGTGCTAGCGGTGGAGGCTTTCGACGTCGGTTGGGGGCTGCGTACCGAAGAATGAGCCGCCTCTCCCGGCCTGAGGCGCCAGTTAACCACTTCGTGTGTCATCCGCCAAAGGAACCGCTTGGCGGCTGGGGGACGGTACGTTTCTGGTGCCATTGCGTGCGGCTCGACGGCGATCATTGGTGGCGATCGGCGTGTTACTGGTTACCTTCACCACCAGTTTATTGGTGCCAACAGGCCTTGGTGGTGGAACGGCTTTGGCCTCGGGGTTCGCTGGCCTTAGTGGATTGCTGGTGTATGCGTTTTGCCACCACCCCGCGACGCGGCCCAGCAGAAGCGCTACGAGGCAGTGTCGCTGCGTCGCACTCCCCGGAGCATTGCCCCCAAGTCCTCCCTTGCCCGGTTCGGAACCTTGTGTCTGGCTCAGGTTGGCCTGTTGATATTCACGGGAGCAACATCGTCCGTCCATACGGTAACTTGCCGGGAATCTGCGAGTTGCGCCGGGCACCGGTGGGAGGACGTACGCCGCGTTGGCGGCAGGCAGCTCCGTGGTTCAGCTGATCTCGCGGCTGGCCAGGTAGGCGTCGATCACGGTGCACAGTTCCTGGGTGTCGCGTTGTTCGTCGCCTGTGACGGAACCGAGCAGGGGCAGGCTGCCGCGGAAGAGGCACGCGGCCTGCCGGGCAGCCAGCTCTAGGGTCTCCCGCGGGGTGGCGGGGTTGCGGGCGGCCAGCAGCGCGACCAGGCGGGTCGTGAAGGCCTGGTTTACCCCGTCTACCTCCTGACGCAGCTCCGCTGGCAGGTTCGGATGGGCGTAGACCATGGCGAAGGTGGCGTTGGCGCGCTTGAACTCGGCCAGGGGAACCAGCAGGGCGGCGATCATCTCCGGGCGGGGGGTGGTGGCATTGATGGTGGGCCATACGGCCTGGTAGACCTCGGCCAGGCGGCTGATGTAGTCCCGGACTACTGCTTTCAAGATGTCGGTGCGGTCGTTGAAGTATTGGTAGAGGGAGCCGGGCGAGATGCCGGCCTGGGCCGCGATGGCGTTGGTTGTTGCGCGGTCCACCCCGTCGCGGGCGAAGACGACGACGGCGGCTTCGATGATGGCGGCCATGCGGGCCAGGCCACGCGCAGAACGATGGGTTGCCAAAACTCCTCCTTGCTTATGCGAGTAAAAGCTCGTATTCTCAATGTGAGTCATTACTCGCATCGAAAGGGTACCGCAGTGCAGCGAATCATCGGAGGAATCGAGACCTTTCCCATCGGCCTCGGGTGCATGGGCATGACTATGTCCTACGGCCCCGTTGACAAGGCCGAGGCCGCGGCAACGGTGCGGGCAGCCGTAGACGCGGGCGTCACCATGTTCGACACCGCCCAGATGTACGGCGGCGGGCGGAACGAGGCGCTCATCGGCCCACTGCTCGCCCCGGTGCGCGACAACGTCGTCATCGCCACCAAGACGGGCATTCGGACCCGTTTCGGTGGGCTCCCGGTAGGTCTGGACGGCCGCCCCACCGCCATCCGCCAAGGGTTGGATGCGTCCCTGCAGCGGCTGCACACCGATCGGGTGGACCTGTACTACCTGCACCGGGTCGACCCAAAGGTGCCCCTTGAGGACAGCATCGGGGCCCTCGCAGATGGGGTGCGGGCAGGCAAAGTGCGGGCCATCGGCGTCAGCGAGGTTACCGGCAGCCAACTCCGGCGCGCCCACGCCGTGCACCCCATCGCGGCCGTCCAGATGGAGTGGTCGTTGTTCTCCCGCACCCTGGAGGACGACGTGCTACCGGTTGCCCGTGAGCTGGGGGTGGGCGTCGTCGCCTACGCCCCGCTTGGACGCGGAATGTTGACAGGCTCCCCGGCGGCGACCACCGGTCTGCCCCTGCTCGATTATCGTCGTGCACTGCCCCGCTGGCGCAAAAAGAACCTCGCCGCCAACCTCCAGGCAGTGGAAACGGTGCGGCAGGTCGCGATCCGCCACGACGCCACCCCCGGGCAGGTGGCCCTGGCGTGGGTGCTGGCCCGGGGCGAGGACGTTGTCCCCATTCCTGGAACCAAGCGTCGCCGCTACCTGCAGGAGAACCTGGCGGCACTAAAGCTCCGCCTCAGCCCCGCCGACCTGGCCGAACTTGACCAGATCCGTGCCCAAGGAGAGAGGTACGGGCGCCTTGGGGTGAGCGCGGACGAGTGACCGGTTATCTCCCCTTAGCTCAATTCCGTTTGGCCTTTAGCCATTTAGTGTAGAGCCAATGGCGGGGACGCCCTTCCCCCTGGTTGGCGCCACGATGACGGTGCGGTGGTCCTCCACGCACCATCGTCACGTTCGTTGGCTACGTGCTCCGCCAATTTCACATCGGCTGGTTGTACCCCGGGCTGCCCAGCTGTTGCTGGGCCTGCTTGATCGCGGCGATGACCTTGGAGCGGCTCCAGCAGACGAAGTCGATGTCGATGCCCCGCACCGTCGAGACGGTGAGGATCGCCGTGAGCTTTCTCTGGTGAGCGCGGGTGCTCTTGATCTCCTGCAAGGGAATCCACAACCGACTCATCTCGACGGCGAGGTTCGTATGGTGCGGGTTGAAGACCAGGTGGGTGTGGGTGACGTAGAGGGAGCCACCGCGGTAGATGCGTCCGAACTGGCCAAACAGCAGCATGAGGGGATTAAGGGCGCGTATCTTCTCAAGAATGGTGGCCGGGACGTCGATGTGGTTGGCCTTTGCTTCGAAAAGAGGGGTTTCATTGAAGGCCACGGTCTCTCCTCTCGTTAGGGCGCCCCAGTCTGTAAGGGTCATGGTCTGCCAGCCGCTGCGGCAACGCGCCGACCACGACCTAAGATCGATGACTCATCTTATGCTTGAAATCGACAATCTGTCGCTGACATCCGGGAGCCTGGCGGAGGTTCTCCGGACGGGGAGCCGGGGCGGTACAGGCCGACTATCCGCTTAACGTGGTCTAGGAGCAGGGCCTTGATACCGTCAGGGGCTTCGACGCGGACATCCGGGCCGAGCCGCAGCAGCACGGTGACCGCGTGTAGGTCGTCCATGAACTCCAGGCGCGCCGCTCTCCACCCGTCGCCCGGTGGGGGGCCGGGCAGGTCCATGGGGCTGGAGCGGATGGTCCACTCTCTCGCGTCCGCCCACCGCTGCGTGCGGACCCAGGCTTCAACGCTGACCGGCACGAACCGGCCACGGAACCGGGCGCGGTGATCCCGCCACACCTGAGCCACATCTAGCTCGGGCCCTGAGCACGGTTCGGGCAGCAGGGTAGCGCGCTTAATGCGCGCTACTTTGAAGAACCGCACCACCCCCTTGGTGCTTGCGCACAGATGCCAGTTGCTGCCAGCTGACACCAGACCATGTGGTTCCACCACCAGCTCTTGTATGTGCGCCGCTTGGCGGGAACGATAGGTGAGCTGCAACTGCAGCCGAGCAAAAACACCCTTCTGAATGGTTGTGAACACTTCCCCGGGGTGCAGCGCTTCTGGTTGCGGCAGCCAGCCGTGGGGATCAACCACAATCCGTGACGCAACCTCCAGGCTCTGGTCGCGATGGGCCTCAGGCACCGCCGCCAGTAGCTTGCGCACCCCTGAGGCGTACGCGTCGCCGAGTCCGATTGCCTGCGGCCCCCAGGGCGAAATTGCGGCAAACAACGCGCGGCTTTCGTCTTTGGACAGCGCTGTGACATCGGTGCGGTAGCCCGGCAACAGGCGGACTCCGCCGCGGGGACCGCGCTCGCAGTACACCGGTACCCCGGCAGCCGAGAGCGCCTCGACATCCCGCAGCACGGTACGACGCGACACCTCCAGCCGCTGCGCCAGCTCTCGTGTCGAAAGTCCGCCGTGGGTACGCAAGAGCCAGATCATTGATAACAACCGGTCCGCCCGCATGTCCGCAACACTTGCACACATAGATGACGGAAGACGTCACCTATCGCCCGTAGCGTCGCGATTCAGCAACCGGCTCCCCTGCGGAGCCCGCACGAGGAGAACTGTCATGACTGCCTTTACCCCCACCAGCGTGATCCTGTACGTCGCTGACGTCGATGCCAGCACGGCCTTCTACCGGCAAGCACTCGGCAAGGACCCCATCGAAATTTTCGACGACTTCGCGGTATTCGCTCTCACCGACAACGTCACCATCGGGCTCCAGACCCGCGATCAGATCGAACCCGCCGCCACCGGCGCGCCAGGCAGTGTCGAGCTATCCATGAGCTACGCCACGCGGGAAGACGTGGACCAGCTCTACCGTGATTGGAAAACTCTCGGCTTTTCCATCGCGTTGGAGCCCACCACCCTTGAGTTCGGCTACACCTTCGTGGCCACCGATCTTGATGGGCACCGCCTTCGGGTTTGCGCCACCGACACCACTAATCTCTGATCCAATGCCCGCCGTGGGCCTCGCCCTAGATGGCCACCCACGCGCCCTATCCGGTGTATACGGCGGATGAGGCGCGGTGGGAACCAACTAGGGTGGTCGGCGGCGGCACTCGGCCTGCCGCCGACCACCCCAACAGCGAAAAATCCGGCGCCCACGCCAGTGGACACCGGATCTGCTAAGTCGGGCTGACAGGATTTGAACCTGCGACCCCTTGACCCCCAGTCAAGTGCGCTACCAAACTGCGCCACAGCCCGTTGCCTTGCGACCGCCATAGCCTATCGCACTTGGCGAGTGCCCGTGACCACGTTGCCTGTGGCGGGCCGCACATCAATGGTGATGGCGGGGGATTTACCGGGCAAACTCGGGCGCAAATCCCCCGCCACTGGTGTCAGAAGCCTTGCGGCAGCAGGGCGTCGCGGTCGAAGTCCTCAGAGGTGGCCACCAGCCCATCGTCCCCGATGAGGGTGACGGAGGTGGCGTTACCGCGCCGGTTGCCGCCGGAGATCTCGGCACCGATGTCGGCGATGACGTTCTCCAGGCTGACCCCGGCGTGCACGTGGACGCCGTCCAGCAACACACAGTTCTTCACGCTGGCACCCGCCTCCACCACGACGCCAGGGCTGAGGACCGAGTGCTCAACGGTGCCGCGGATGGTGGTGCCCGCCGAGACTAGTGAGTCGTGGACGACGGCGCCGTTTTCAATGCGGGCCGGCAGCTGCTGCGGTTGGGCGGACATGATCGGCCAGGTGGGGTCATCTAGGGTCACCCCGTTGCCGTCGATTAACTGCATGTGGGCAGTCCAGTAGGACTGCAGTGTGCCCATGTCCATCCAGTAGCCGTCCAGCCGATGCTCCACCACCCGCTTGTTGTCCACGAACCAGGGGATGAGGTCGTGGCCGTAGTCCTCTAGCTTCTCCCCCTGCTCGTCCAAGGCGTCCATGGCCTCCAAGAAGCGTTGGGCGTTGAAGAGGAACATCTCGCCCGCGATGAGGTTGCCTTCCGGGTCGTCGGGCTTGTAATCGAAGCGCGTGACGAGGCCGTCGTCGTTGGTTTGCACCACCGCGTAGCGGGTCGGCGGTTCGTCGATGCGGGTCGTCACCATGGTCAGATCCGCTCCCTGGGCCAGGTGCGTGTCGATGACATCCAGGAAGTTCAGGGTGTAGAGGTGGTCGGCGCTGAGCACCAGCAGCAGCTCCGGGTCGAAATCGCGGATGAGGTCGCGTTGCCGGAACAGCGAATCGGAGTTACCTTCGGCGAACCCCTCCCCCTCGGCCCCCTGGAAGGGGGGCAGCACAAGGAGACCGCCGTGGGAACGGTCTAGGTCCCACGGCCGCCCACCGCGCAGGTGCTGATTCAGGCTGTGGGGCAGGTACTGCTGCACGATCCACACGTCGGACAGGTGCGAGTGCATGAGGTTGGACAGCGAGACATCAATGAGACGGTAGGTGCCTGCCACGGGAAGGGCGGGCTTGACCCGCTTTTCGGTCAGGGCACCGAGGCGGGAACCTTTGCCGCCTGCCAGGACAATGGCCAGAGTGCGGGGAATGTGCATAACGCTTCCTGATGGTGGTTGAAAAATTAATCGAGTGGGCCGAGTGTAAGTAACCTCACGCGAGCGCGGGGGCAAAAGCAGGCCGTTCCTCCCCCAGCGGAAAGCCGGTCAGCCGGGGACCTGATCGTCCCAGGCGCGCAGCCAGACTGCTTGAATGTGTGACGTGACAAGCCGGGAGCTTTTCGACCGCAGCTGGGAGAGCCTTGCGCCCGTGTCCGAAGAGAAGTTCGAGGTGCTGGCCGCCTCCGCCCCACCTCCCCCGCAAAAGTCCTTGTAATTGGATCAATACAAGGTTTAGTGTGGAGCATGGTCATGCAGTATGCCGTCATCGCAGACATAGTTCGCTCGCGGGAACTGGCCGATCGGGCGGTCGCCCAACGCCAGTTCCTGGCTACTTTGACGGAGGCAGGCACCGCCCAGCGGCTCACCACCCTGCCCTACGCAACCGTCGGCGACGAATTCCAAGCCGTGGCCCCGAGCCTGGCCGCCGCCCTCAACTTCACTCTGCACACTCACCTAGTCCTGCCTGAGACTCTCGGGCTGCGCTTCGGCATCGGGGCGGGAGAGATAACCGAGGTAGATGGAGCTATCCAGGCCGGTTCGGCCTGGATAGCGGCCCGTCAGGCCATCGACACCGCCCACGCGCGCCAAGACCAGGGCCTGGCGTACGCCCGTACCGCCTACCAGGGCTCCGCACAGGCCACCAACGCCATCGTTGACGCGCTGTTGTTGCTGCGCGATCAGACCATTTTTCAGCTTCGGCCTCGTAAACGGCGCGTCTGCGCGGCCTTGCTGACAGGCACCATACAGACCGAGATCGCCCGCACCGAAAAGATCAGCCAACAGGCGGTCTCCGAGCTCGCCCGCAGTCCTGAAATATCCGCGCTGCTGGCTGTCCAGCAGCTCCTCCAAGAATCCCCCGCCGCCCCAATCGAGGAACATCCATGATCGCCTTCACCCTGCTCGCGGTCACCCTGGCCGCCCTTAGCCAAGCCACCCTGCCGCGTCTGGCGCCCCTGCGGCAACCTGCCTGGCTCGCCCCCGCTATGGGAGCCGCAGGCCTCCTGGCGGTCGGCCTCGGGGTTGGCTGGGCCTGGTGGGGATTGTCGTTCTGGCAAACCCTCGGCGGGATACTCCTCGCCCTGCCCTGGCTGCTACCGGTCACCGCAAACTGGCTGCTATTTGGCAAATGGGTACTGCTGGGCGGAGCTCTCGCCCTGCAAGTGCATCTCCTGCCGCCCACCACCGCCCTGCCGCACCTGGTTGTCGGTCTTGGAGTCTTGTACCTGCTGTCACTGCCCGCCAACGAGCTCGTCACCGCCCTGCTAGCTACGGCGCGCGGAACTTCTACCTTGCCGCCCACTGTCCTGCCAAGCACCCCTCCGACGGGGCAGCGGCTCGACATTGCACCCGTCGTCGGCTTGCGGGGTGGCCGGTGGATCGGCGTGCTAGAGCGGATATTGTTGCTGCTCCTAGCCGGGGCCGGGGCCCATGCCGCCGTCGCCGCGCTGGTGGCCGCCAAAGGCGTCATCCGTTTTCCCGAGATCTCCGCGGACAAGTCAGGGGCCAAGGCCGAGGAGTTCCTCATCGGCTCCCTGGCGTCCTGGACGCTGGCCGTGCTCGGCGCCCTGCTCGTGCACTGGGGTTGACGCGCGCCGCTCACAATGTCAGCGCCTCCTGGCAGGGTGCGGTAGAAAATACTGACCGCCCGTCGGCAGGGTGGGGGCAAGACAAGGAGCGAGGGTGACAAACAGCGAACTGAGCGTGCTGGAAATCTGTGCCGGGGCTGGCGGGCAGTCTTCTGGGCTGGAACGGGCTGGCTTTTCGCACACTCTCGCCGTCGAGATAGACAGGGATGCTGCCGCCACCCTGCGTTTGAACCGCCCCGCCTGGGATGTGTTCGAGGGCGATGTGCGGGAAGTATCCGGGCGGGACTACCGCGGGGTCGACCTGCTGGCGGGCGGGGTGCCGTGTCCACCGTTTTCCATCGCCGGTAAACAGCTGGGGGCCGACGACGAGCGTGATCTCTTCCCGGAGGCGCTGCGGCTGGTGCGGGAGGCACGGCCGACGGCGGTGATGCTGGAAAACGTCAAGGGGCTGGCCTCTGCCCGCTTCTCCCCCTATCGCCAGTCGATCTTGGAAGCCCTAGAAAAATTGGGCTACACCGCGGACTGGCAGCTGCTGTATTCCAGCGAATACCAGGTGCCACAGCTGCGCCCCCGCTTCATTCTGGTGGCGATGAAACGTAGCAAGTTCCGCAAGTTCCAGTGGCCCCGCCCGCAAGGTACGCCGCCGACCGTCGGCCAGGTTCTCGGCCCGCTCATGGGGCAACACGGCTGGCCGGGAGCCGCCGCCTGGGCCCACAAGGCTGCAGGCATCGCCCCCACCCTGGTAGGGGGGTCCCGGAAACACGGCGGGGCGGACCTCGGGCCAACGCGGGCCCGCGAGGCGTGGCTCAACCTGGGGGTGGATGGGAAGGGCATCGCCGATGCCCCGCCCGGCCCCGACCACCCGGTCGACTTCACCCCCCGCCTGACGAACCAGATGGCGGCCCTCATTCAAGGCTTCGACCCCGCCTGGCGGTTCGCCGGACGCAAAACCTCCACCTATCGCCAGATCGGCAACGCCTTCCCGCCGCCTGTCGCCGCCGCCATCGGCACCGCCATCGCGGAAGCGCTGGGAGCGACTGCTCCCTAGCAACACGCATGGTCGACTGGTGGCTCGGCGCCTACCTCCGCCGCTGTGGTAGCTCGGGGGCCGGCACCGGCGCCGGTTCCCCCGGCGCGGCCAGGCGCCACCGCTGCGCCCCGATCGGCACTCCGTCCGGAGCGGGCACTACCCGCGTGCTGATGACCCCGCCGTGGGGCGGGGGCGGCAGCTGCAACGCGGCGGCTAGCTGGCGCTGTTCCTCCCGATCACCGCCAAGAATCAGGTATCCCTCGGGGCGCAGACTTTCGCGGGCACCACCGTTGTCGCGGAGGCGCTTCATGTAGTCCTTTTGTTGTGCCACCGTGGCGATGACGGCACCCGTCAGCGGCAAGTTCACGGCGGCGCGCAGCAGCGCGTTGACTCGGGCTTGCCCGCTGGGTAGCGCCATGATCGCGTCCACTGTGGCGGACGGCAGTTGCAGCAGGGCGTTGGCAGGGAACTGTGCGTCCCGAAACAGCCAATGGATGTGGGCCCGGCCTTGCCGGTTCAGGGAGGTCTTCTGGTCCCGGTTGGCGCCCGCCCGCCGATGCGCTGCCGTCACCCGCACCAGCCCCATACTCCAGCGGGCCGTCGCGTCGTCGGCTTGCAGCACCAGCACCAAGTGTTCGAAACACTCCTGCGGCAGCATCCAACCGCCGGTGTGCGAGAACTTGCAATCCACCTCCACCCCCGTGATCTGAAAATCCAATGTTTGGCCGTCGGTGAATTGGAATGCTCGTTGCATGTTGATCTCCACCAACGTGCCGAAGTGGGTCTTCTCCGTCTTATAAAGCTGCTCCAGACGCCACCGGCCCGTGTGCTGGCCGTTATAGAGCTGGTCAAAGGTCTCCCGCAGCACCTGGGCGGTGCGGCTGCCTGTCGGATCGCCCAACAGCACAGCGGCCGCTACAGCGTGCAGTTCAGCATCAGGCAGGCAACAGTTCGCGCTCACGTCCAGAATGCTAGGCCACCAGGCCTTCCCGGGCGATAGAGAGAATCTTGCAGCCCTCCGTCCGGTGCGATACGGTGCCTATCGCTAACGATCGGACTGTCAGGAAGGTCTTCTCATGTCCTTGATTAACACCAAGATCAAGCCCTTTAAAACCACCGCCTACCACAACGGTGCCTTCGTTGAGGTCTCCAGCGATGACTTCGCCGGCAAGTGGAACGTGGTCTTTTTCTACCCGGCCGACTTCACTTTCGTCTGCCCGACTGAACTAGCCGACCTGCAAAACGTCTACGCCGAGCTGCAAGAGATGGGGGTGGAAGTTTACTCAGTTAGCCGCGACTCCCACTTTGTCCACAAGGCCTGGCACGAGACCTCCCCCGAGGTGGGCACCATCCAGTACGCGATGCTGGGCGACGTGCAGGGCATCATCACCGAGAACTTCGACAACATGCGCCCCGAGTCCGGGCTATCGGACCGTTCGACCTACGTGATCGACCCCGACGGCGTCATTCAGTACCTCGAGACGACACCGGAGGGCGTTGGCCGCAACGCCGCGGAGTTGGTGCGCAAGATCAAGGCTGCCCAGTACGTGCGCAACCACCCGGGCGAGGTCTGCCCAGCCAAGTGGGAAGAAGGCGCCGAGACTTTGACCCCGTCCTTCGACCTGGTAGGCAAGATCTAAGGAACGTTAAGTGCTGGACGCTAATGCCACAGCGCAGCTGCGCCAATACTTGCAGCTGCTGAAACTTCCCATCGAGCTCGTCGCCAGCCTTGATGATAGCCCCACCGCAGGGCGGATGCGGGAGTTGCTCGACGAGATCGCCGCCCTCAGCCCGCTAGTGACAGTACGGCAGGAGCCAAACGAGTGGACACCGTCGTTCGCGGTCCGGCGGGCAGAAGCCGATGTCGCGGTACGTTTCGCGGGTCTGCCCATGGGACACGAGTTCGCCTCCCTCGTGCTGGCGCTGGTACAGGTGGGCGGGCACCCAGCGAAGGTAGACCCGGAGACGATCGCTGCTATTGAGGCCCTGCCGGGCGGTGAGTTTGTCACCTTCATGTCGTTGACCTGCCAGAACTGCCCCACGGTGGTGCAGGCGTTGAACACCATGAGTGTGCTCAACCCCCGTATCCGGCACGTGGCTGTGGAGGGGAGCGTGTTTCCCGCCGAGGTGGAGGCGCGCGGCATCAAGGCAGTGCCCACCGTCTACCGAGACGGCGAGCTCTTCGGGCAAGGACGCATGGACATTGCGGACATTGTGGCCCAGCTTGATGCCTCCTCCCCTGCCCGGGCCGCGGCGGCCCTGGACGCCAAAGCTCCTTTCGACATGCTGATCGTCGGGGGCGGACCGGCGGGGGCGGCAGCGGCGGTCTACGCCGCCCGCAAGGCGCTGCGCACCGGGGTGGTGGCCGAGAGGTTCGGGGGCCAGGTGCTCGACACCGTGGGCATTGAAAACCTCGTCTCCGTGCCGTACACGGAGGGGCCCCGGCTGGCGGCCAGCCTGGAGGAACACGTGCGCCGCTACGACGTCGACGTCACCACGTCGCTGCAGGCCACCAGCCTGCATCCCGCAGACGACGACGGGCTACTACGTGTCGACTTCGCTAACGGCGGGAGCCTGCGGGCGCGCAGCGTCGTCGTGGCCACGGGGGCTCGCTACCGGACGCTCGGCGTTCCCGGTGAGGAGGAGTACCGCAATAAGGGGGTAACTTTCTGCCCCCACTGCGACGGCCCGCTCTTTACCGGCAAGCAAGTTGCCGTTATCGGTGGTGGCAACGCCGGTGTCGAGGCGGCGATAGACCTGGCGGGTATCGCTCAGCACGTCACCGTCATCGAGTACCTGGAGGAGCTGCGGGCCGATCAGGTGCTTATCGACAAGTTGCACAGTTTGCCCAACGTCGAGGTGCGTTTAGCCAGTCAGGTGCATCGCATTGCGGGTGACGGCACCCAGGTCGAGGGGATCGAGGTGGAGGATCGCCAGACCGGCCAACGGCAGCAGCTGGAGGTCTCTGGGGTCTTTGTCCAGATCGGCCAGCTGCCCAACACCGAATGGTTGACGGACACGGTTGAGCGCAATCAGGCCGGTGAAATACGCATAGACAGTCGCGGAGCCACCTCCCTGCCGGGGGTCTACGCTGCGGGCGACTGCACCGAGGCCCCTTACAAGCAGATTGTGGTCTCTTTGGGGGCCGGGGCAACGGCGGCTCTTGGGGCGTTCGACTACCTCATCCGCAGCTCCGGAGCTTCCGCGTGAACCTGCGGGCCCTGGAATACCTGGTGGCGGTGGCGGACCGGCGGAGTTTTCGTCGGGCCGCCACCGCCTGCGGGGTATCGCAACCCACCCTCTCGGTGCAAGTGCGCAAACTGGAAGAAGAACTTGGGGTGGAGCTAGTCGACCGCAGTGCCATCCCCTTGTCCTTGACTCCGGCGGGAACGAGTGTGGTCGAGCGAGCGCGCACCATTCTGGCGGAGGCGGCCGCCATCCGCCTGATCAGCCTCGAACTGCACGACTCCCCCGCCCCCATCCGGCTGGGAGTCTTCCCCACCCTCGGGCCTTATCTGTTGCCGCACGTCAGTGCCGCCCTGCGCACCGCGTTGCCGCGGCTGCTGCTCACGGAAGAGAAATCCTCTACCCTCGCCGAGTGGCTCTGCGCAGGCGAGCTGGATGCCGCCGTGCTGGCACTGCCGGTGGATGACCCGCAATTGGAACAGCGGCCGCTGTTTCGGGAAGATTTCGTGGTGGTGGCCCCCGCTGGGCACCCGCTAGCGAACACCACGCGGGTGACTAGGTCGTCGCTCGTGGGGCGCGAACTGGTGCTGCTATCCGATGGGCACTGCCTGAAGTCGCAGGTGCGAGACTGGGCCGCAGCCAACGGCGCCGTAGTTCGTAACGACTATTGCGCCACCAGTTTGGAGTCCCTCCGGCACACGCTCCTGACCGATGGCGGGGTCACCTTGCTCCCCGCATTGACGGTGCTGCCGCCGGTAGTCCCCACGCCTGGACTAATCGTCAGACGTTTCGCCGGGCAAGCTCCGTTCCGGGACGTGGCCTTAGTATGGCCGCGCACCTCCCCGCACCGACGGCACCTGCGTGCCCTCGCCCCGCTTCTGGTGCCGCCCGCCTCGGAGTGTCACGGTCTCCTGCGCCCGCTTTAGGCAGCTAGCGGGCGGATGCGGGCCGCCACTGTCAGCACTACTTCCCGCATATCTGGTGGAATTCGTTGCCAGGCCGCCTGGCGAATCTCCGCTGGAATACCGAACAGTGCCTCAGCTACTGCTCCCGCAATTGCCCCAACCGTGTCAGTATCGCCGCCGAGGGATACCGCCAAGCGCAGGGCCCGCTCGAAAGAATCCGCCTCTAACGCGCACGTCAAGGCTTCGGGCACCGTGGCCTGACAAGACTCTTGGTGGAAGTAGCCCGGCCGGATCTGGTCGGTGGTGCGGGAAAGATCGTACCCAAAGCGAGATGCCACCTCGGCGCGCAGGTGCTGCCGCTCTTGCGCAGCCACTGGCAGTCCTGGCCGCGCCAACTGGCGGGCCCGGAAGATAGCCCAGGCGACGGCCTGCGCGCCCTTAATGCCCTCCGGGTGCGAATGCGTAACCTGTGCGGTGATCTCGGCCCACTGCAGCACCTCGCTTTCGGTGGCGGCAAGCCAGCCGACGGCCGCCACCCGCATGGCCGAGCCATTGCCGAAGCTGCCGTAAGGCGCGGGCTCGGCAGCGTTTAGCCAACCGAGGAACCGTCCCCCGTATCCCCCCTTGGGGTGCGGATAGCGACGGTAAAACTCCCGCAGCCATTTCGTCACTGCCGCTGGGCCTTGCGTGGGGTCGCCCGCGGCCTCCAAGAGAGCGGCCGCCACCGCTACCGTCATGGCTGAGTCGTCAGTGACCTCTGATTGAGGGCTAAAGAGCGGGAAATCTGTGGTCTTTTCGCCCTGATCAAACTCGTAGGGACTGCCGACGATGTCGCCGATTATTGCTCCAAGCATCTGATCTCTTTCGCTGGTTACGGCAACGGGTGTGCGGCCAACCACTCCCGCGCGATGGTCGCGGCGGGTAGGCCCTGGGTCACGCTACGGGCATTCAACTCCCGCAGCTCAGCGGTCGTCAGTTGCGCGCTGAGCTTGTTCAGCGCCTCAGCCGCTTGCGGCGGCAGGCTGGCACTGACTACCGGGACGACCTGGGATGAGAGAAATACCCCTTGCGTATCTTCGAGCGCCACCAGGTTGTTTTCGTCTACCGCGGGATCCGCGGTGTAGATATTGGCAATCTGAATCTGCCCCTCCACTAGTGCTTTGATCGTCAACGGGCCGCCGGAATCCTCAATGGGAGTAAAGGCGATGTCCAGATCGTAAGCGTCCTTGATGCCGCGCGGGCCATAGGGACGGGTCTCTGCCTCGGAGTTCGCGCCCAGAGTCAACGGCACGGTTACTTTGCGCAGGTCAGCAATGCTTCGCAGCTGCCATTTCTCGGCAAATTCTCGGGTAACGGTGTAGGAGTCCTGGTCACTGGCTGGGGCCGCGTCAAGCACCTCCAAGCCGTCTGGGGTGGCCTGCTGCAAGGCCGCATGTACCTCCTGCGGCGTACGGGCACTGGTCTCCGGCTGCCAATACTGCAGCAAGTTTCCTGAGTATTCCGGAAACACACTGATGTGTCCGGCGGTAATCTCCGGCAAATACACTTCGCGCTGGCCGATCCGAAACTCCCGCTCAACCTCGAACCCTTGCGCTTCCAGCGTCTGGGCGTATAGTTCCGCGATTATCTCGTTAGAGTAATAGTCCTGTGAGCCAACGACTATCGTGTCGCTCGAGGTTGGACCGAATGCTGACTCGGCGGTGCCGCAGGCGCCCAGACAGGACACCGCGAACATTACGGTTAGCAACTGGCGTTTCATCTCTACCTCCTTGCTATAGGGGGCTGCGGATAAGCGCGGGACGTGGCGATTTTTTGTAGCTTGGCCAGGGTCAATTCGGCAAGTAAAGCCAACGTGGTCACTAGCAGGGCACCGGCGAGCATCTGCGGGTAGTCACGAGATTTCAGGCCCGCGAACACGTAACGCCCCAACCCGATGTCGGCGGTGTAGGCCGCGAGCGTGGCCGTAGAGATGACCTGCAGGAGGGCCGAGCGGAGCCCACCCAGCAATACCGGCAAGCCCAAGGGAAGCTCTACATGCCATATCACCTGCCAGCGGTTCATTCCGACGGCCTGGGCCGCCAGCGGGATTTGTGGTTCGATCGCCTGAATACCCGAATACGCCCCCGCTAACAGCGACGGAACCGCGAGCACCACCAGTGCCCATACGGGCGCTTGGATGCCTATCCCTAGCGCGAGCGCAAACAGGGTGAGCACCCCGAGGGTAGGCACAGCCCGGGCAGCCCCCGTTAGGGCCCCCACCAGCTGGGTGCCGCGGCGGGTATGTCCGACCGCCACCCCCACCGGCCAGGCGATTGCGCTGGCCACGCCCACCGCGAGCAGGCTCACCCAGAGGTGTTCCAGTACGCGGGCCGGTATTGCCCCGGGACCGCTCCAGTGGGCGGGGTCTATCAGCCATTGCCAGGCCGCCAGCAGCAGGCTCATGGGTGGGCCTTTCTCGTCCAGGGCAACGCCAGGCGGCCACCGATCACCAACAGGACATCGAGCAAGATGGCCAGTGCCACCGTTCCCACAATTCCGGTGCAAATCTCCAGCGTCAGGCGCCGCTGGAGTCCGTCCGTCAGTAAGGAACCGAGACTAGGGATGCCCACCAAAGCCCCGATGCTGGCCAAACCGATCGTCGACACGGTCACCACCCGCACCCCCGCCAGGAGCACGGGGGCCGCCAGCGGCAGGTCGACGCGCCAAAACACGCTGCGCGGGGAGTTACCGACGGCGATAGCGGCGTCGTGGGTACGGCGGTCCACTGCCGCGAACGCATCGGCGGCCGTCCGCACCAGCAGGGCCACCCCGTATACCGTCAGGGCAATAATCATTGTGGCATTGGAACGTAAACGGGTACCTGCCAGTGCCGGAATGATCACCAGCAGCGGCAACGCTGGCACGGCGTAGAGTAAGGACGCTGCCGACAAGATCGGTTTTCCCCAACGCGGATGCCGGTGCGCCAGGCGCCCGATGGGGACCGCCACCAGCACACTGCACAAAATCGCTGGAATTGCCAATGCCAGGTGGGCGAGCGCGTAATCGCACACCATCTGCCAGTTGGCGCTCAACCAGCTCACTGCGCTACTACTCCGACGGGGCGACCGGCGTCGTCGACGACCACGGTCCGGCCACCAAGCTGACGCGCGGTCAGGCGCCTATCGGCCCGGTCCGCGCCTACAAAGTCCCGCACGAAGTCGGAACGGGGGTGGGCAAGGATTTCGGCAGCTGTTCCCTGCTGGGCAATCTCAGCCCCTTCCCGCAGCACCACCACTTCGTCGCCAAGACGAAAGGCCTCGTCCACGTCGTGGGTCACCAACAGGATGGTCTTGCCGAGCTCGGCTTGTAGCCGACACACCTCGTCCTGCAGCTCCCCGCGCACGATTGGGTCCACCGCGCCGAACGGTTCGTCCATGAGCAGGATCGCCGGATCGGCAGCCAGCGCGCGGGCGACTCCGACCCGTTGGGCCTGTCCGCCAGACAATTGGGCGGGGTATCGGTGGCCCAGGCTCGCGTCCAACCCGAGCCGCTCCAGGAGCTCGCGGGCGCGGTCGTAAGCAGCCCGTTTGGCCGTGCCAATGAGCCGAGGGACAGTGGCAATGTTGTCGAGCACTGTCCGGTGGGGCATTAGCCCCCCGGCCTGTAACACGTAACCGATAGAGCGTCGCAGTTGCACCGGATCGCGCTCCGCTACATCCTCACCATCAATGAGAACGCGTCCGGCGCTCGGTTCCACCATCCGGTTGACCATCCGGAGCAGGGTCGTCTTGCCCGAACCGGAGGAACCGAGCAGAGCCACCGCCCGTCCCGTGGGGACCTGAAGCGAGAAATTCTCGACTGCCACTGTCCCGTCGGGGTATGTCTTGGCTACTGATTCGAACTCGATCATGCGGGAACCTAACCTGGGCAACAGTACACGGCGATAACGTCACCTACGAGCAGGCTATTCCCCGAACCTGATGACTCCCCGGACTTAGGCGTCGCGCGACGCGGGTTGCAGGACGGCAGAGAGGTAGGATACCCCGTTGAAAACAACGAACGCAGCAATGATCTTGGTCAGGGCGTACGCCGCGGCAGCGTGATCGAAAAGCATGTAGATGCCGTAGGCGACAGCGAGGACGGCAATGGCCACCTGAATGACCTGAAACTTGCTTTGCGAGCGGGTGGCCAGCCAGAGGTAGTAACCGGCTGAGGCCAAAAAGGCCAGCAGGAAGACCCAGATCAACACGTAGTTGGAGATGTGCGGTAGCGCCAACAGCAACGCCCCAATCACCAGGGAGATGATCAGCGCGCTCCACGGGGCAGGCTCCAGTTTTTGGCTCACGTACCAAGCCAGGAGGGCGATGGCCACCAGCAGATAACCGATGCCGTAGGCAAAAGAGTTGTTCAGCAGGCTAGAGGTGGCGGTGAACCATAGGTAGATGCCGAAGGCAACAAAGACGATGCCAGCGGCTAGATTGGTCATTTTCAACATGGAGGGGCCCCTTCTCGGTGCGCGGGTCAGGCAAAACAGATAACTAACTGATCGTAAAGTGTCACGGGCGGGCGGTGGTTCACCGGCGGGCAAAGCTGCTGCGCGCGTAGGCCAGCCCGTTGACGATTCCGGCCACGGCCAGCAGCTTGCTGAGCGGCCAGGCCACCAGGTAGGGGTGGAAGAAAAACGCCACCGCCACCGCCACCAGAAGTGCCACGGCCCCCAGGTGCGGCAAGGAGAGTCGCTGCAGCCGGGCCGGGGGGCGGCTGGCGAGGAAGAGGCCCGCGGCCACCAGGCAGGCCAAAACGACCCAAAACAGCAGCAGGGCCGAGATGAAAGGCACCGCCAGCATGCCCACCCCGATGGCCAGTGAAGCAGCAATACGCCCCCACGCGGTGGTTGGGTGCCCTTCCCGCACCGACCACAGACCAAGCAGCACCGCGACGGCGAGGTACGCCATTGCCCACCCCACGCTGCCCCAGCCATATCCTCGACTGCGGGACACGAAGAGCGCCGTCCCTAAGCAGGTGAACGCTACCCCAGCCGCCAGGTTCACTACGCGGTGCACACTGTTTCCTTCCCTGTCTGCGGGTATCGGTCCCAATCTAGCGCCCGCAGCTACCGGCAGCAGTCGACTTGTTGGGCGGGTGCACGGACGCGGCATCCGCCCAACAAGTCGGTGGTGTCAGAAGGTGGAGGTGTCGATGACGTAGCGGTAACGGACCCGGGAGGCGACGACGTCGTCGTAGGCCTGGGTGATGCGCTCCCCGTCAATGATCTCAACCTGCGGGTAGATCTCGTGGGCAGCACAAAACTCCAGCATTCGCTGCGTCTCGGCAATGCCACCGATGAGCGAACCAGCCACGACCCGCCCTCCGCGCACGAGGGGTGAGAGGTCCACGGTGGCGGCCTCCTGCGGTAGGCCCACATCGACGAACGAACCAAACGGCTTGAGTGTCTTGATCAGGCCGCTGTAGTCCAGCTCGTTGGAGCTCACGGTGCAAATGATCAGATCGAAATGGGATTGCAGACCAGCGAGCACTCCCTCGTCGCTCAGCGCGTAGAAGTGGTGGGCACCAAAACGCTTCGCGTCCTCTTCCTTGCTGTGTCCCTGCGAGATCACCGACACCTCCGCGCCGAGCGCTACCGCAAACTGCACTGCCATGTGCCCAAGCCCGCCCATCCCGACGATGGCCACCTGCTTGCCCGCTTTCGCCCCCCAACGTTTGAGCGGCGAATAAGTGGTGATCCCGGCGCACAGCAGCGGGGCAGCCTGTTCCAGCGGAATCCTTTCCGGAATGCGCAGGGCAAAATCCTCCCGCACGGTGAAGCCCTGGGCATATCCGCCGGCGGTGGGTTCGCCGTCGGCGTCCTTACCGTAGGTCCAATAGGCATGCGGATTATTGCAGTACTGCTCCTCGTCGGCCTGGCAGAACTCGCAGGTGCGGCACGAGCCGACCAAGCACCCAACTCCGACGGCGTCCCCGACACTGAACTTGGTGACGCCGTCGCCGACGGCGGCCACCACGCCGACGATCTCGTGTCCGGGCACGAGCGGATAGGAGGCGGGCCCCCACTCCCCTCGCGCCGTGTGAATGTCGCTGTGGCAGATACCCGCGTACTTGACCTCGAAGTAGATCTCTCCCGGGCCGGGTTCCCGCACCTCGAGCGTTATTGGGTGGAAAACTGCCTGTTCGTCGTCACACGCGTACGCCTTGACTGCGGGCATGAGGAGGTCCTTTCTTCGACAACATTGTTTATTGTGCCTCCATTTGGCTGCGGGGGCGAGGTTTGGGCACAGTGCTTTCCGCTAGACGGCTATGTAGTGCCCTCCTGCGAGTTGCTGCACGCCGTAAACAGGGCGGCACGCGACGCTGTGCAATGGCGTTGGTGCGCGATGTGCCGCGCGGGCATTTATCGGCACCGCCACTAGTCGGAGTGGGGAATGCAATGCACGCGGATTTTGCACAGAGGGGGCCAAATGTCAGCGGGAGAGATTATCGGCCGTTGCTAGTTGCGGCGTCGACCGGCTACTCACGCTTGCCCGCCATTGCTGCCCAGCGGCGGCTGGGTGCTGTGGCGAATGCGCAGCTCGACCGGTAGGCGAATGTGGATGGCGGTAGTGGATTCTGCCGCGATTTGGTTGCCCAGCAGTTCCACGACCGCGTTCGCTTTAGCTGCAATGTCCTGCCGGATGGTGGTCAGCTCGGGCAGCAACTGGGCCGCCAGAGGCAGATCGTCGAAGCCGACAACGGAAATATCTTTGGGGACCTGGTGTCCCTGTTCTTGCAAACCTTTTAACAGGCCGGCGGCAATGATGTCGGCGGTGCAAAACACCCCGGTCACGGCGCTGCCTGCGAGCTGGTCGGCGGCCTGCAGGCCGGCGGCAAAGACGGTGTCAGCGTGGATGATGTGGGGCTCGGCCAGCGCCAGGCCCGCTTCGGTTAGGGCGCGGGTGAAGCCCTGCCGCCGGGCCGCCACCACCCCGACGGTGTCGCTGGCCGGGCCAACAAAGGCCAGTGTCGTGTGTCCGAGTTCCACCAGGTGCCGCCCCGCCAGGTAGCCCCCTTCCTCGTCGGCGACGGTGACGGTGGAGATCTGCGCTGACTGGCTGTAGTTGTCCAGGAAGACGATGGGCACGTCGTGGGTGGCGCGCAGCTCCGCCACCTCGTCCTGGAAGGTGCCGAGCAGCACCACCCCCGCCACGTTCCAGGCTCGCAGGCGGGTGGCGGCACTGAGCACATCGGTGGCGGCGTGAATCATCAGCAGATAGCCCGCCTGGCGTAGCGCCTCCTCCAAGTAGCCCATGAAGAGGGCGTCGTGGGCGTTGGTGAGGGAGGAGTCCTCCTGCCGGGGATAAATGAAGGAGATGAGGTTGGTGCGGTTCATGGTCAGGGCGCGGGCGGCGGCGTTAGGGACGTAGCCCAGCTGGGTGACGGCAGCCAGCACCCGGGCCTTGGTGGCGGCAGAGACCTTGCCGTCGCGGCCGTTGAGCACGTTGGAGACCGTCATTTTCGTGACGCCAGCCGCCGCGGCCACGTCCTGGAGGGTGGGCATCTGCTCGTTCCTTTCGTCGGTGGGCAGCCTAGCGATCCACCTCTTGACGCGCCCCATTGTGTGATCTAACCTACACGTATACCGGTAAACGTGCCGGTTGGATAGCACTTGCCCCCGCCTCAACTGCTGTCCCCCACCCGCCCCAAGACAGGGAAAGACAATGACGACTTCACTCGGGCGGCCCCGCCTTGCGGCTCTCCTCGCAGGAGCGACGGCCCTAAGCATGCTGGCCAGCTGCGGCCAATCGTCCGCGGCCAACGTGGGCGACGCCGTGAAAGACGAAAAGGCAGACAAGGGTCTGCCCATCGTCGGCGAAACCCTGAAGTACGACCCCAACACGCTCGTCAACGACGGTGAACCCATCCAGTTGCAGTGGTGGGCTTGGACCAATATCGAGCTCTTCCAGCAGATTGCTGATGAGTACCAACAGATCCATCCCAACGTGGATATTCAGGTGGTCAATCAGCCGTGGGACGACATCTGGACCAAGCTGCCCCTCGAACTGAAGGGCAGCAACGGCCCCGCCCTCTTCAATGTCCACGGCTCCCAGCACGACAACCTCATCCAGTTCATGGCGCCGTACGACATCCCGCTGGACGATGCCCGCGCGGACTACACCGGTGTCGACTACCACGTCATCGACGGCCAGGTGCACTACCTCGACCTGGGCCTGATGTCCGGCGCTATCTACTACAACACCGACATGTGGGCGAAGGCGGGCCTGACTGACGCGGATATTCCGCAGACGTGGGACGAGTTCCGTGAGGTCGCCAAGAAGCTCACCATCCGGGAGGGCGACAAGATCGTCCAGGCGGGCTTCAGCTTCAACGAAGGCGGGCAGAACTTCCAGATGGGCATGGCCTACCAGTTGGGCCAGAATCTCTTCGCCGCCGACGGTCAGACCCCCACGATCAACAACGAGGCGAACCTCAAAGTCATTGAGCGTTTTCTGGAAATCTACGCCGACGGTTCGGGCAGCAAGGACTTCGGCACCTCCGGCACCGATAGCTTCGGGCAGGGGCAGGTGGCCATGACCTACGCGTGGGGCTGGTTTTCCGGGCAGCTGCAAAACGACTTCCCCGATATCAAGTGGTCCGCATTCCCCACACCCGTGCCGGAAAAGGGCAAGGTGCCCTACGCTTACGACCGCACCGGGCTGGAAGCGACCTTCGGCATCAACAAGAACGCCAGCCCGGCGCAGCAGGCGGTGGCCCAGGACTTCCTGCTCTTCTACTTGACCAACGCGCAGGCCCAGAAGGACCTGGCGATGGCCTACTCGGTGTTCCCGTCCTACAAACCCATCGCCAACGATCCGATCTTCCAGACCAACCCCGCGATCGTGGCCTTCCACGACGTCGATCGGTACATCTGGCCTGGTAACTTCCCCGCCACCTTCGAAAACTCGCTCTCGACCATGTGGCAGGACATCTTGTACAACGGCGTGTCTCCCAAAGACGCCCTGGCAGCTGCCGAGGAACGAATCAAGCAAGATTTGGCGAACTTGAACTTCACTTCCTCGGAGAACGTCTATCCCCATTACGACAACAAGTAGAAAGGAAGCGGGGGCGCTTTGCCGCCCCCCGCCCCTCGCAATGGCCTCGCCCTCGCTCGCTGCTCACTCCCCCGCCCGCCAGCGGCGCTCGTCGAAACGACCTCGGTCTGAACGGCGGCTGCGCAATCTGGTGGTGGGGGCAATCCTGGCCGCCATCATCGTCTTCACGCTCGTGCCGATCGGCATGGCGATAGTCGGCTCGTTCTACCACTGGAATCCCCTCACCGGGGACTTTCGCCCCGCGGGCCTGGAGAACTACACCCGGCTGTTTGCCGATCCGCTGTTCTACTCCTCGCTGACCAACACGGTGGTATTTGGGGTGCTGGCCATCGGCGGGCGCGTGCTGCTAGGCCTGGCCCTGGCCTATGCACTCTTCGCCCCTGCTACGCGCGCCAAAAATTTCTTTCGTGCGGTCTTCTTCATGCCCACCATCACACCGTTAGTGGCGGTGGCCTACGTGTGGCGCCTCATGTATCACCCCCAGTTCGGGGCGATCAACGAAGTGCTCGGCACGGACAGCAACTGGTTGAAGGATCCCCGCTACGCTCTGGGCGCCATCATCGTGATGACCCTCTGGAAAGACTTCGGCTACGCAGTCATTTTGCTCTTGGCGGGCCTGTACGCGATCGACGAGGGGGTGCTGGAGGCCGCCGCCGTCGACGGCGCCACGGGCTGGCAGCGTTTTCGGTACGTGATCCTGCCGCTGCTTAAGCCGATGCTGGTGTTCGTTGTGATCACCTCGATAATTGCCTACCTCCAGGCCTTCATTCAGATCATGGTGTTGACCGAAGGCGGCCCCGGCACCAGCACCCAGACACTGTCCTTCATGATCTACTCCGAGGCCTTCGAGAACTACCAGTTTGGGTACGCCTCTGCCCTGGCCCTGATCTTGCTGTGCTTCACCGCCCTGCTGACTACCCTGTCTTGGCGTTTGCAGCGCGACGGGGATATCGTCGCCCGCCCCGGGCGCTGGTGGAGAGGAGCGCAATGATGCGATTGGTGCGCCTGACTAAGAGCCTCGTGCTCCACGCCCTCTTGGGGGCGATCGGGGTGCTCACCGTCTTTCCCTTCGCCTGGATGCTGGTGTCGTCGTTTAAATCCAACAGCGAGATAAACGCGGCCGCGCAGAGTTTCTGGCCGAAGAGCTGGACCTTGGACAACTACGTCTCCGTGCAGGAGAAACTTGAGTTCTTCCGACTGTTCGCCAACTCGATATTCCTGTCGGTGGTGATCACCGCCATCGTGATCTACACCAGCCTGCTCGGCGGCTTCGTATTCGCCAAGTACCAATTCCGGGGACGCGGGGCCGCCTTCGCGATCATCTTGTCCACGATGATGATCACCTGGGCGGTAGTGATCATTCCCCGCTACACCCTGTTCGAGTCCGCGGGCCTGCGCGGCTCCTACGCCTCCATCATCATTCCGGCGGCCATCAGCGGCTTCGGCATCTTCATGATGCGCCAATCGATGACCGCGGTGCCCGACGAAATCCTGGAAGCTGCCCGCATCGACGGGGCCAGCGAGCCCTACATTTTCCACCGCATAGTGGCCCCCATGTGCCGCAATGCGATCTCTGCCCTGGCGATATTCCAGTTCCTGTGGGTGTGGGAAGACTACCTGTGGCCCTACCTCATGATCACCAGTCAGGAGAAACAGGTGCTGGCGGTGGGGCTCACCACCTTCAACGGTCAGTACGGCACGGATTATGGAGGACTCTTTGCCGCCACCACCATCTCGGTGGTGCCGGTGCTCGTGGTGTACGTCGTCTTCCAACGGCGCTTCGTTGCCGGGGCGGCCAGTGCCGCTGTGAAGGGATGAACTAATGGACGCGACAGAACTGGAAGTATCGGCTGCGGGAGTACGCGGCCCGCAGTGGCGCATCACGTTGCTGACGGACCGCCTGGTCCGCCTGGAGTGGCAGGAGGCAGGTTTCTTCGCCGACGGGCCCACCCAGCTGGTGGTCTGCCGCGACTTTCCCGCCCCCACCTTCCGGGTTGACAGGCGCGCGGACCAGCTGCGCATCATCACCGACTACCTGGAAATCAACTACGACGGCCGCGAATTTTCCAGTGCCGGGCTCACGATTCGCCTGCGGCACGCCGCCGGGGCCCTGCACGGTACCACCTGGCATTACGGGCAGGTGATACCGGTGGATCAGTGGCACAGCAACCTGGGCGGCACCGTGCGCACCCTGGACATGGTCGACGGTGAGATTCCCCTCGACCCCGGGCTGGTCGGCCGCGCCGGGGTTGGGGTGGTGGATGACTCCGCCTCCCTCCTCCTGGATATAGACGGCTGGCCGCACCCGCGTCGCGGGCCAGGCCAGGATCTGTACTTCTTCGGATACGGCCTGGATTACGAGGGAGCGCTGCGGGACTTCTTCCGGCTCACCGGGGCCAGTCCGCTCGTGCCGCGCTACACGCTGGGTAACTGGTGGTCACGCTATTGGGCCTACAGTGCCGCCGAGTACCAGGCGCTGCTGGACGACTTCGCCGCCCGGCAGGTGCCGTTGTCGGTGGCCGTACTGGACATGGATTGGCACCTGACAGACATTGATCCGGCTCTCGGTACCGGCTGGACCGGCTACACGTGGAATCGCGAACTATTTCCCGACCCGCCCGCCTTCCTGGCAGCTCTGCACGCGCGTGGCCTCGCCGTCTGCCTCAACGTGCATCCCGCGGACGGCATCCGGCGGCACGAGGCGGTCTATCCGCAGGTGGCGGCCAAACTCGGGGTGGAAAACGGCGATACGGTGCCCTTCGACATTGCCGATCGCGACTTTGTGGCCAGCTACTTCGCGGATGTGCATCGGCCGTTGGAGGACGAAGGCGTGGACTTTTGGTGGCTCGACTGGCAGCAGGGCACACACTCGCGCCTGCCCGGTCTGGACCCCCTGTGGATGCTCAACCATCTGCACTACCGCGATAGTCAACGCCGCGGCCGAGGCCTGATCTTTTCCCGCTATGCCGGCCTCGGCAGCCACCGCTACCCGCTCGGATTCTCCGGCGACACGATCATCACCTGGCAGTCGCTAGCCTTCCAGCCTTACTTCACTGCCACCGCCGCCAACGTCGGCTACTTCTGGTGGAGCCACGACATCGGCGGACACATGTTCGGCAAGCGCTCGGCGCAACTCCAGACACGTTGGCTACAGCTGGGAGTGTTCTCCCCTATCAACCGCCTGCACTCCACCTCCAGCCCGTTCGCGGCGAAAATGCCGTGGGTTTTCCCAGCACCCCACCAAGAGATTCAGGAACGCTTCTTGCGGCTGCGCCACCGGCTCATCCCGTACCTGTACACGCTCATGTGGCACGCCCACACCGACGGCCGCGCGCCCATCGCCCCCGTCTATCACCGGTGGGCGAACCGTGACGACGCCTACACCCACCGCAACAGCTACCTGTTCGGCCAGCTGCTGGTAGTGCCCCTGACCCAGCCGGTCGACCCCGTGACGTCCCTAGTGGGGCAAGCAACTTGGTTGCCGCCAGGCACCTGGTTCGATGTTTTCACCGGGGAGCGCTACGTCGGCGACCAGCACCTGGTGCTGTACCGCCCCCTGGAGCGCTACCCGGTGCTTGCGCCCGCAGGCACGATCCTGCCGCTGGCCAGCGAGCCGACCGCAGCAACCCACGCGCACCCCGCGGCCCTCACCCTGCGCCTCTTTCCCGGGAGCGGCCGCACCCAGCTGGTGGAGGACGACGGCGGCACCGACCCCGTGGCCGCCACCATCGACTTTACGTGGCGGTGGGAAGACGCCACCGCCACGCTCACGGCCAGCGGCGGCGACCGCCGCACCCTCACCCTGGAACTCGTGGGCGCCACCGGTGGACGCGCGACAACCGCGGCGGGCAGCTGGCGTGGGCAGCCCGCGACCGACGAGTTGCTTGCCCCGGCCTACCGGTTCCCCCTCGGACAGGTGGATCTGGCGGACTTCACCGTGCAGCTGACGGAGGTCGCCTGGCAGCCGACCGACTGGCGCGGGGCCGCCTTCGCCCTGCTCGAGACCGCCGAAATAGCGCTCACGAGCAAGGAGCGGGCCTGGGCAGCGGTGCAGCAGCTCTCCGGTGCCCCCCTCGTCGCCGCATTGGCGGCCTTGTCTCTGCCGCCCTCCCTGCACGGGGCCTTGACGGAGCTGATCGCCAACCACACCTAGAGGCGCCCTTATGGCAGCTGGTTACCGGCCAGGCGGTACACCTCATACCACTCGGCTCGATCCAGCACCACCTGCTGTCCCGCCGCCAAGAGGGCCAGTCGGTGCGGATTGGTGGTGCCGGACACCACCTGCACCGCCACCGGCGGCCGCAACACCCACGCGGTCACTATCGCTTCTGGGGCCACGCCGTGGCGGGCGGCCAAGCGAGTCAGACACTCGTTGAGGGCCGCGTAACGCTCGTCGAGCAAGAAGGGACCGCCACTTCCTTGGAACGGCGAATAGGCCTGCAAGACCACTTCCCCGCCGCGGGCTTGCTCCAGCACTCCCCCATCTCGGTCGGGCGAGAGCTGCTCAGCTCCCATATTGACGGTCAAGCCGTGGGCGTAGACATTCGGGTGGGTCGGTCCCAGTTGCAATTGATTGACGCTCGTGTACGGCTCGCCCAGCGCCTGCACCTGGCGGGCGTTGTGGTTGGAAACTCCGAACGCGCGCACTTTGCCTGCCGCGTGCAGGCGAGCGAAGGCGGCGCGGATCTCCTCGGGAGCTGTCAGCACGTCCGGCCGGTGGATGAGCAGAATGTCGAGGTAGTCGGTGCCGAGCGCCCGCAGCGAAGCTTCGACAGAACGCTCGATATGGGCGGCCGACGAATCGTAAAAGCCCGGGCGAATTCCCACCTTGGTTTGCAAAATGATCTCGCTGCGCTCTGCCGCGCTCAGCGCCAAGTCCCCAAAGAGCGACTCGCAACGGTGATTGCCCCCGTAGATATCCGCGTGGTCGAACATATTGAGCCCAGCTTCGCGGGCGGCGGTATACAACGCCCGGGTGCCTGCCACGTCTGACAGCCGCATGCACCCCACCACTACGGCGGGGGCCGTAATAGGCGGCCCGTCCACCGTGTTAATCGCAATCGTCATGGCCCCACCATAGCCAGACTGCCTGCCCGCGCGCGGCGGGCAGGCAGCAGCATTGTTGGTTGAGCGTGTCTACCGGCGGCGCCGACGTTCGCGGACCCGCACCGAGATGGTGATGGGGGTGCCGACAAAACCGAATGTCTCGCGTAGGCGCCGCTCTATGTAGCGGCGGTAGGCCGGGTCGAGGAAACCAGTGGTGAACAGGGCAAAACGAGGCGGGGCCACATGCGCCTGCGTCGCAAAAAGGATGCGCGGCTGTTTACCGCCCCGCACCGGGTGGGGATGGGCAGCCTGCAGCTCCCCGAGGAAGGCGTTCAGTCGCCCGGTAGGCACCCGGGTACTCCAGCCCGCCAGGGCCGCATCCAGGGCCCGCACCAGGCGGTTGGTATGCCAGCCGGTCTTGGCCGCCAGATTGATGCGCGGTGCCCACTCCAACTGCACGAGATCCCGCTCTTGTTCCCGTTTGAGCAGTGCCTGCCGTTCCTCGTCCACAAGGTCCCACTTGTTGTTGACCACCACGATGGCGCGCCCCGCGTCCACGGCCTGCTGGATGACCCGCACGTCCTGCTCGGTCAGCGGCTCGGAGGCATCGAGCAAAACCACCGCCGCCTCTGCCTTCTCCAGCGCCGCCTGCGTGCGGAGGGAAGCGTAAAAGTCGGCCCCGTAAGTTTGGTGCACACGCCGCCGAATGCCCGCAGTGTCCACAAAGAGCCACGGGCGGCCATCCAACTCCAGCAACTCGTCGACTGGGTCCCGCGTGGTACCAGCCGTCGAATCGACCACCACGCGGTTGGTACCGGCCAACGAGTTCAGCAAGGAGGACTTGCCAACGTTCGGTCGTCCCACGAGTGCCACCCGGCGTGGGCCGCCGCGGGGACGAGCTGCGGCCACCGCCGAGACCTCCGGCAGTACCGCAACTACCGCGTCTAACACCTCTCCTGCCCCCCGTCCATGCAGCGCAGAGACGGGATAGGGTTCGCCAAGTCCAAGGTTCCACAGCGCATAGGCATCCGCCTCCATGGCCGCTGAATCGACCTTGTTGGCGGCCAGCACCACCGGTTTGCCTGCCCGGCGCAACAGCTTGACAACCTGCTCGTCGGCGTCGGTGATGCCCACGGTGGCGTCAACCACGAAGAGCACCGCGTCCGCCAACTCGATGGCCAGCTCCGATTGCTGGGCGACCGACTTGTCTAAGCCTTTAACATCGATCTCCCAGCCGCCAGTGTCCACGATCGTGAACTCTTTGCCCGCCCACTCAGCCGGATAGGACACGCGGTCGCGGGTCACACCCGGGGTGTCCTGCACGACGGCTTCGCGCCGCCCCAACACCCGGTTAACGAACGTGGACTTGCCGACGTTGGGGCGCCCAATGACGGCCAGCACCGGCAGCGCCTGCGCGGAGTCGTCCTCGGCTGCCAGCTCGATTTCGCCTGCCAGCAGCGCTTGGTCCTCTTCGTCTAACTCAAAGTCGGACAGTCCGGCCAAGAGCGCCTCAGCATGGCGGGATTCTTCCGCAGTGTCCGGCGCGGGGCTCACCGCCCCGGCCCCCAAAACGTCTAGTTCGTCGGGCAGCTGCTGCTCAGTCATGTCTTCATTCTCTCAGGTGCGGCGCGGTTGCCGGTCCGCGAAGTGTGGGTAGGTGGCAACGGTGATCTCGATGATTGCCGCCAGGGTCTCGGCCGGGGCAAAAGTTGAATTGTCCAGCTCAATCACGCCGTCGGCAGCCGTCGTGAAATTAGAGACCGTGGAGTCGTCGGCGTCGCGGCGCACGACCGCGTCACGCACCTGCTCTTGCTCTGCCCGGCCAGCAGCTCCCAGATCCTGCAAAGCCCGCCGCTCCAGGCGTGCCTGGGCACTGGCCACCAGCAGGATCCGGACAGGGGCAGAGGGCGCCACCACGGTGGTGATGTCCCGCCCTTCGGCGACTATGCCCTCCCCGCTTGTCACCGCGGCGGCTATCAACTCTTGCTGGCGGAGGCGTAGCAGTCGGCGGACCTCCAGGTTCGTCGCCACCTGCGAAACGACGGTGGAGATCGCTGGCGACCGAATGATCTCGGTGATGTCCTGCCCCGCGCAGGTAACGCGTGGCGCCGCCGGGTCGGTGCCCATCACCAGCGGCAACTCGGCCACCGCCGCGGCGACTGCCGCCGCATCATCCAGGGCGATGCCCTGCCGCTGACACCACCAGGCCGCCGCCCGGTACATGGCCCCAGTGTCGAGGTACTGGGCGCCCAAGTATCGAGCCAGCCCGCGGGCCGCAGTGGACTTACCGGACCCCGACGGGCCATCAATGGCTACGAGTGGACCTGCCACGCTCAAACCTCCGTTTCTAAGATCTGCCAACCACGCTCGGTCAGGGCCGCCGCCAACGGCTCCACCTGGGCGGGCAGCACGCTCAGCAACACCAGCCCCATCGACTTGCCGCTGGCGTGCTCAAGCTGAACATCCTCGATCGATATTCCTGCCTGCCCAGCGTCAGAAAACAGCCGCCCCAACTGCCCGGGCTGGTCCGGCACCAGCACAGTGAGTTTGCCGTAGTGCGTGCGGCCGCCCCCGTGCTTGCCCGGAATGCGGGCCACGCCCAGATTGCCTGCCGCAAGGACAGCATTGATCGCCCCGTGGGTACCGGGAGAGGCCGGACTGGTAGCAGCAGCGGCCGCCAACGCCCGCACCAGGGTGTCGAGATCTGCCTGCAACTCGCGCAGCACGTGGCTAACCTCGCGGCTGTTGAGGGCCAAGATGGCGGTCCACAGGCGCGGATCGGAGGCAGCAATGCGGGTGGTGTCCCGCAGCCCCTGTCCCGCCAATGCCAACGCCGCCGGTTCGGCATGCGCCAGGCGGGCGGCCAGCAGCGACGAGATCACCTGCGGCACGTGGGAGATGACGGCGACCGCAGCGTCATGCTCGGCGGCGGGCAGCACATGCAAAATAGCCCCCACGTCTACCGCGAGCGCGCGGACGGCGTTGATGGCCGTATCGCTGGAGGCGGGGTGCGGCACCACCACCCACGGGCGGCCGACGAACAGCGCCGCGTCGGCACCCACCGCCCCCGCACGTTCGCGCCCCGCCATCGGGTGCGAACCGACGTACCGGTGGGCGTGGGCAGGGGCGCGGGTGAGCACCTCTGTGACGATGTCGTGTTTTACGCTGGCCACGTCGGTGATGATGGCGGTGGGAAATTCTGCCAGCGCGGCCACTACCACCGCGCCCGTGACGTCTGGTGGGGTGGCCACCACCACGAGGTGGGGAGGCGGAGCGTGCGGGCTGGCGAGGGAGCCGGCCCCTAGGTCGCGGGCGAGGGCTGCCCCGGCAGGCGAGATGTCCCGCAGTTGGACAGGCACTTCCGGTTGCAGGGCAAGGCCTACGGAGGTGCCGAGCAGCCCCGTGCCGATGATCAGCACCGGCCCGCTGGTGAGGCGAGCGGTCACAAGTCCACGGCCTTCATGAGGCTGGATAGCTCTGGGCCGGAGATGACGCGGTGGCGGCCGGGGCGCAGGTCACCGAGAGTGATCGGGCCGACGCGGGTGCGCACCAGGCGTGTCACGGGGTGCCCGCATTCCGCCAGGAGGCGCCGCACGATGCGGTTGCGGCCCTCGTGCAGCACCACTTCCACGATCGATCCGTAGGGGGTGGAGGCTTTAATGGTGGCGCGGTCGCAGACGACCAGCCCGTCTTCTAGCTCCACGCCGCCTTCTAGCCGTTTGACTAGGCCGGGTTTGACGGTGCCCTCGACGGTGGCGATGTAGGTTTTGCGGATCTCGTAGGACGGGTGGGCCAGCCGGTGGGCGAGCTCGCCGTCGTTGGTCACCAAGATGAGTCCCTCGGTGTCGGTGTCGAGGCGGCCGACATGGAAGAGGCGTTCCTTGTGGTCCTCAAACCACTCCCCCAAGCAGATTCGGCCCTGTGGGTCGGACATGGTAGAGACCACGCCGGTGGGCTTGTTGAAGGCCATTGTCAGCTTGCCCATGTCTGTCTGCACGGGCATACCGTCAACGTGGATCTTGGCGCCGGGGCGCACCCGCACCCCGAGTTCGCGCACCACCTGACCGTCGACCTGCACGCGCCCGGCGGTTATCAGGGTTTCGCACTGGCGGCGGGAACCGACCCCGGCGCGCGCCAGTACTTTTTGCAGGCGTTCGCCGTCCGGGTCATGCACGGCGGCGGGGGCGCTGGGCGCGGCCGGGCGGGGCCGTCGTCGAGGTTTTTGTACGCCGCCATCGCCGGTGCGGGCTGCCCGGGCGTAGTAGTCGCTCATAGCCGCCGTCCTTCCATATCTTGTTCGATTTGGCCCAGCTCGTCGCTCCCTGGCAGGTAGGGGGCCAGTGGCGCCAGTTCCGATAAGTCCGTCAGCCCCATTCTCTCCAGGAAAGCGGGGGTAGTCACGTACAGTGTCGCGCCTGACGGTCCGACGCCTGCCTCCTCGATCAGACCGCGGGTCTGCAGGGTGCGGACGACCGAATCTACATTCACCCCCCGGATGGCCGCTACTCGGCTGCGGGTGACGGGTTGTTTGTAGGCGATAACGGCCAGGGTCTCTAATGCGGCTTGGGTGAGGCGGGCGGTGCGCCCCGCCACGACGAATGTGGCCACCAGCTCGTGGTAGGTGCTGGCGGAGTAGATGCGCCAGCCTCCCGCTACCTGTCGCAACGCAAAGCCGCGGGGCCGGGTCCCGCGGTGGCCCGCGTACTCGGCTTGCAGTTCTCCCAGGGTTTCTTCTACCTCGGTTGTTGTCCGGCCGCAGGCCTCTGCCAGGGCGGCGGCGGGCACTGGTTCGTCTACCACCATGAGGATGGCCTCTAGTCCAGCCGCCAGCTGCGCGTCTACTTCGCTCACGCCACTCCCTCGTCGTATTCGTCTGTGCCTGTGCCTACCTCGGAGGTCAGGTCGCCTGTCCACTGCACGGTCAGGGGGCCTAGATGTTCGTCTTGTTCAAACTCGACCACGCCTGCCCGGTACAGCTCCAGCAGCGCCAGGAAGCGGGAAACCACGACGGCGGTGGAGGCGGCGTCGGCGATCAGGTGGGAGAAGGTGGCTTGCCCGGCTGTGCGCAGCAATGCTGCCAGGATCTTCATCTGGCCTGGTACTGGCACCACTACCTCGTGCAGGTGGGCCACAGCCACCTCTGGTGGGCGGCGACTGAGGGCCGCGGCTGCTCGGCGCGCCAGTTCTTCCGGGCGCACGTGCCACACCAGCTCGGGCAGCAGCGCTGCGAAGGGCGCTTCCAACCCCACTTCCCGGGGCAGGTAGCTCTCGCCGACGGCTAGGCGCTGCCCCATCCAGGCGGCCGCTTCCTTGAAGGTGCGGTACTGCAGTAGGCGCGCGAACAACAGGTCGCGTGCCTCCAGAAACTCAAGGTCCTCCTCTGCTTCCCGCTCTTGCTGCGGCAGCAGCCTGGCCGCCTTGATTTCTAGCAATGTTGCCGCCACGACCAGGAATTCGCTGGCCTGTGACACGTCCCAGTGCGCATCCATGTGCGCGATGAATTCGTCCGTCACCTGGGCCAAGGCAATTTCGGTAATGTCGAGTTGATGCTTGGCTATTAACCCCAGCAACAGGTCGAAAGGACCGGTGAAGTTTTCCAGCGTCACCGAAAAGGCGCGTTGCTTTTGCGGCTCGCTGGGTGCCGCCCCCGTCGGCTCGGTCAGGGACGGAGGCAGTTCAGGCGCAGGCACCGCGCGCAACCACCTCGCGCGCCAGGCGGCGATAGGCCTCGGCCCCCGGGTGGTTGGGGGCGTAAGACAAAATGGGTTCGGTCGCCACCGAGGCGTCTGGGAACTTGATGGTCCGCCCGATCATGGTGCTGAAAACCAGGTCATCGAACGCCTGCTCCAGGCGCTCCAATACCTCCCGCGTGTGGAGGGTACGTTTGTCCACCATGGTGGCCAAGATGCCGTCGATGGTGAGGCGCGGATTGAGCCGGTCCCGGACCTTTTCGATGTTCTCCACGAGGAGGGCCACCCCCCGCAACGCAAAGAACTCGGTCTCCAACGGGATGATCACCCCGTGCGCGGCGGTCAACGCGTTGACAGTCAACAGCCCGAGGGAGGGTTGGCAATCGACGATGATGGCGTCGTAGTCGTCCACCACGGGGCGCAGCACTCGCGCCAGGATCGATTCCCGTGCCACTTCGTTTACCAGCTGCATCTCGGCGGCGGAGAGGTCGATGTTGGCCGGCACCAGATCTAGGTTCTCGGTGCGGGTGGGCAGGATGACGTCCCGGATGTCGGTCTTCGGCTGCGTCATCAACGTGTAGATGGTGTCGTCAATCTCGTGAGCCGCCACACCGAGACCTGCCGAGGCAGCACCCTGCGGATCGAAATCGACTATGAGTATCTTGCGTCCGTAGTCCGCCAGCGCAGCCGCCAGGTTGATGGTGGTAGTGGTTTTCCCCACTCCCCCCTTCTGGTTGCACATGGCGATAATGCGCGCCGGGCCGTGCCCGGACAGGGGCGCAGGCACCGGAAAATCGGTCGTCACGTCCGCTAGTTCGGAGATAGTCTCGTCGCTCACACTGTCACCTTATTACACGCCCGCCTCCGGCACCGGGCGGCTCGCGGGCGCGGCCAAAGCCCGCGGATGGGAGGTGGCGTAGATTTCGCGCAAGGTTTGTCCAGTGACTTTTGTGTACAACTGAGTGGTGGCTACCGAGGCGTGGCCAAGGAGCTCCTGCACTACCCGCACGTCCGCCCCCGCCGCCAGGATGTGGGTGGCAAACGAATGCCGCAGCACGTGTGGTGAGACGTGCCCCGCTAGGTCGGCGGCGCGCGCCACGCTCTGTAGCACCGCCCAGGCCGATTGTCGGGTGAGGCGACGGCCTCGGGCATTTACGAACAGGGCGGGCGTGCCGGTGCCTGCGGCCAGTAATTGCCCGCGCGCCGTGTGCAGGTAGGTGGTCAGAGCGGCCACCGCGTGGCTGCCCACCGGAACTACGCGCTGCTTGCCCCCCTTGCCGTGCAGGAGGACCGCGGCGGGTTCCCGCAACTCCACATCGTCCACATCCAAACTCACGGCCTCGGTGATGCGGGCACCCGTCGCGTACAAAAACTCCAACAGCGCCAGATCTCGCGTCCCGCTCGCCCCGGGGCGGGCAGCGGCTGCGCGCAAAAGCGCCTCCACCTGGTCAACCTCCAGGGCCTTGGGCAGTGTTTTGGCGGTGGCGGGCGGGTCCACGTCTACCGTGACATCCCGTTTCACCCGGCCCTCGGCCGCCAAGAAGCGATGCAGACCCCGGACGGCTGCCACGATCCGGGCCGTAGAGGAGGCAGCCTGTGCGGTGCCGGTGGCTTGCCCGGAACGCAAAGCTTCGACGAAGGTCTCGATGTGCCCGACGGTGACTGCCGCGGGCCCGGACACCCCCTGCGCGGTCAGGAAGGCGTCGTACTTGCGCAGATCGCGGGCATAGGCGGCCAAAGTATTGTCCGCCAGGCCGCGTTCCACCCGCAGGTGCGCCAGGTACTCCTCCAGGCAGTCGGTCAGCGGTGTCGTCACTGCGACTCCTTCCCGGTAGGGGCACGGTATGAGCGGGCAACGACACAATTATGGCCGTGCCCGTTCCGCAGGTCCGGCCGGACTTTCCCAGCATCGCCTACTAGTCTGGGGAGCGCTGCGCCACCGAAGAAGGAGTACCAGACGTGCACACTGCCCTTTCCTGGAGCGAACTCGATGATCGAGCGGTAGCTACCGCCCGCGTGCTGGCCGCTGATGCGGTGGAAAAGGTTGGCAACGGCCACCCCGGCACCGCGATTTCTCTGGCCCCCATTGCCTACACACTGTTCTCGCGCCTGCTGCGCTACGACGTCGCTGACGATCGGTGGGCTGGACGTGACCGTTTCGTCCTGTCTTGCGGCCACTCGGCGCTCACCCAGTACGTGCAGCTGTTCCTGGCCGGACTGGACATGGAGCTGAACGACCTGCAAGCGCTGCGCACCTGGGGCGCCAAAACTCCCGGTCATCCCGAGTTTCGGCACACCAAGTTCGTGGAGACCACCACTGGCCCGCTGGGACAGGGCATCGCCACCGCTGTGGGCATGGCGATGGATGCCCGGCGGGTGCGCGGACTGCTCGACCCCGAGGCACCCGTTGGCACCAGCCCCTTCGACCACCGGGTCGTTGTGATCGCTTCTGATGGCGACCTGCAGGAGGGCGTCAGCGCGGAGGCTTCCTCCCTGGCCGGCACCCAGGAGCTCGGTAACCTGTTGGTCATCTGGGACGACAACCACATCTCCATCGAGGACGACACCGACATCGCTTTTACGGAAGACGTCGATGCCCGCTACCGGGCGTACGGATGGCACGTCCAGCGGGTCGATTTCACTGCCTCCGGCAGCTACGTCGAGGATCTGGATGCCCTGTGGGCCGCAATCGAGGCCGCCCAGGCCGAAACTGGCCGTCCCTCGCTGATCTCGGTGCGCACCATCATTGGCTGGCCCGCCCCCACCAAACAGAACACCGGCGCCATCCACGGCTCGAAGCTGGGAGGCGAGGAATTGGCGGCCCTGAAGGAGCTCCTCGGCTTCGACCCGCAGAGCCACTTTGCGGTCGCCGAGGAAGTGTTGACTTACACGCGGCAAAACGCCGCCCGCCGCTCGCAGCAACTGCGGTCCGAGTGGGACGAACGGTACACAGCTTGGCGGGCAGCTCACCCGGAGGCAGCCGCGTTGTACGACCGCCTGGTGGCCCGCCAACTGCCGTCCGCCTGGGACGCCAACCTGCCGGAGTTTGGCACCGGCACGCCGATCGCCACCCGGGCCGCCTCCGGAAAGGTGCTGGCGGCGCTGGCGGAATCTCTGCCGGAGCTGTGGGGTGGCTCGGCAGACCTGGCTGGTTCAAACAACACCACGATGCCCGGTCAGCCGTCGTTCTTGCCCGCACACCGTTCCACTGCGGCTTTCGCCGGACACGAATACGGTCGCACCCTGCACTTCGGCATCCGCGAACACGCCATGGGGGCCATCCTCAACGGCATGGCGACGCAAGGGCTCACCCGCCCCTACGGCGGCACCTTCTTCCAGTTCGCTGACTACATGCGCCCAGCGGTCCGTCTGGCGGCCCTCATGGACGTGCCCTCCATCTTCGTCTGGACGCACGACTCGATCGGGGTTGGGGAGGACGGACCGACCCACCAGCCCGTCGAACACCTGGCAGCCATGCGCGCCATCCCGAACTTCGCGGTGGTGCGGCCCGCCGACGCCGCCGAGACCTCGGTGGCCTGGCGCGAGATTATCGCCCGGGACAAGCCCGCCGGCTTGGTCCTGTCCCGCCAGAATCTGCCTGATCCCGCCCGGGGCGGAGAATTGGCCAGCGCCCAGGGAGTCGCCCGCGGCGCC
This sequence comes from Buchananella hordeovulneris, assembly GCF_001907235.1. Lineage (GTDB taxonomy): Bacteria > Actinomycetota > Actinomycetes > Actinomycetales > Actinomycetaceae > Buchananella > Buchananella hordeovulneris. The sequence goes on along the minus strand of NZ_MQVS01000002.1, from coordinate 147,164 downwards.
TACATCCTGGCCGAGGCCCCGGCCGGCCTGGAGCTGCAAGTCTTGCTCATCGCCACCGGTTCCGAAGTCTCCCTAGCCCTGGCCGCGCGCTCCGAGCTGGCACAGCAGGGCATCGGGGCACGGGTTGTGTCAATGCCCTGCCAGGAGTGGTTCGACGCGCAAGACGCGACCTACCGCGATGAGGTGCTGCCCCCCAGCGTGCGGGCGCGCGTGGCCGTGGAAGCGGGAATCGCCATGCCGTGGCACCGCTACGTCGGGCAGGCCGGGCGCATCGTCAGCCTGGAGCACTTTGGGGCCTCGGCGGCCGCCGAAATATTGTTTGAGCAGTTCGGGTTTACCCCGCAGGCGGTGGTGGCCGCTGCCCACGAGTCCCTGTCCGCTCTCTAACTTTCTCATCGTCTGCGAAGGAGACAACAAATGACCGACAACGAGATGTTGCCCGTGGAGAACGGATGCCAGGGCGGCGGCTGCGGCTGCCAGGAGCAGAACGAAGAGATGGAAGCTTACGACGGCGACGTGACGATCGCGTGGGCGGGGCTGCCCGACGACGACCCGGAGCAGACCCCCGAGCTAGAGGTCATCGCCACCGGGTGGGCCTCCCAGGCCGTGGGCGCGCACATCGACAAGTTGGTCGCGGACCGGGTTGCCTCGCGCCTCTTCGCCCAGGACGCCACCCTGTGGGGGCCGGCTGCCGAAGCTGAGGCGTCCATCCGCCTGGGGTGGACGCAGCTGCCTGAGACCTCGCGGGCGCTGGTGGAGCCGATCGTGGCGCTGCGAGATGAGTTGCGAGCGGCGGGCATCGACCGGGTGGTGCTGGCCGGTATGGGGGGCTCCTCCCTGGCACCGGAGGTCATTACCGGCACCTACGGGCAGGACCTAGTAGTGCTCGACTCCACGGACCCGGATCAGGTGGCGCGGGGCTTGGCCGGTGACCTGGCGCGCACCGTGCTCGTGGTGTCGTCCAAGTCAGGCGGCACGGTGGAGACCGATTCGCAGCGCCGCATCTTTGAAAAGGCCTTTGCCGACGCCGGGCTGGACGTCAAACGCCACATCGTGGTCGTTACCGACCCCGGTTCGCCGCTCCACGAGGCAGCCACCGCCGCCGGCTACCGGGTTTTCGAGGCCGACCCCACGGTCGGGGGCCGGTTCTCGGCCCTGACCGCCTTCGGTTTGGTGCCGACGGGGCTGGCGGGTGTCGACATCGCCCAGCTCCTGACCGACGCGGCCGCCGTGGCGCCCGCCTTGGCGCGGGACGCGGCCGACAACCCCGGGCTAGTGCTGGGGGCGGCCCTGGCAGGCACTAAGCCACTGCGCGACAAGTTGGTGCTGGTCGACGACGAGTCCGGGTTGTTCCATTTTGGTGACTGGGCCGAGCAACTGGTGGCCGAATCCACGGGCAAGGACGGCGTCGGCCTGCTGCCGGTAGTGGTCGGGGAAGACGGACCGGAGGTCGGGGACGAAGTGGCCGCCGATGTGCTGCCGGTCGTCCTCTTCGACCGCGACAGCGAAGAAGTGGTGCTGGAGGAACACGGGGTGCACGTCGGTGCCAAGCTCGGTGCCGCCATGCTCCTGTGGGAGGTGGCGACGGCCGTTGCGGGGGTGCTGCTGCGCATCAATCCCTTCGATCAACCGAACGTCGAATCCGCCAAGGCTGCCGCCCGCGAGCTGCTGGATAACACCCCCGAGCCGGAGCCCTATGCCTTTGTGGAGGACGGCATTGAGGTACGGGCCGACGCGGAGCTCCTGGGCGAGTCCACCACGGTGGCAGGTGCCGTGGAGGCCCTGCTAGGGAAGCTGGGGGCACGCGGCTACCTGGCGGTGATGGCCTATCTTGACCGGGAGGGGCACAGCGCCGACCTGTTGGCGCCGGTGCGCGCGGCGCTGGCGGCCCGCACCGGGCGACCGGTCACCTTCGGCTGGGGGCCACGCTTCCTGCACTCGACCGGGCAGTTACACAAGGGTGGAGCCCCCGACGGCGTATTCCTGCAGATCACCGGGGAGGCACAGGCCCAGTTGGACATTCCGGGCCGCAGCTTCGATCTGGCTACCCTGATCGCGGCCCAGGCCGCCGGGGATGCCGCCGTCTTGGCCGGCCACCACCTGCCGGTACTGCGCCTGCATGTAACCGACTCCGCTGCCCTGCAGCGCCTAGCCAGCCTCCTCTCGGCATGACGGGCTCGACACAGGCGGGCGCCGCACAACTCGCTCAGCTGCGTGATCCGCTCGATCGCCGCCTGCCCCGCGTGGCAGGCCCCTCGGCCTTGGTCATTTTTGGGGTCACCGGTGATCTGGCGCAAAAGAAGCTGCTGCCAGCTGTCTACGACCTAGCGGCCCGTGGATTGCTGCATCCGGCGTTTACCCTCATCGGCTACGGTCGGCGGGACTGGAGCGACGAGCAATTCGCCGAGGTGGTGCAGCGGGCCGTGCAGGCACACGCCCGGATGCCATTCGCGGAGGAGACCTGGCAGCAGTTGGCGCGCGGTATCCGTTTCGTCACGGGTACTTTCGCCGACGACGCGGGCTTCGATCGGCTGGCCGCCACGCTCGCCGACGTCGACGCCACCCGCGGGGTGGGCGGCAACCACGCCTTCTACCTGTCGGTACCGCCGAACTCCTTTGCCACCGTGTGTCAGCAGCTGGCGCGCGTCGGCCTGGACCAGGAAGAAAGCGGCTGGCGACGGGTCATTATCGAAAAGCCCTTCGGGCACGACTTGGCCTCCGCGCGCCAGCTGGATGCCACCGTGTCCCAAGTTTTTCGGGAGGAGTCGGTCTTCCGCATCGACCACTACCTGGGCAAGGAAACTGTGCAAAACCTCCTGGCCCTGCGGTTTGCCAACACCCTGTTCGAGCCGGTGTGGAACGCCAATTATGTCGACCACGTCCAGATCACGATGGCGGAGGACATCGGCATTGGCTCGCGTGCGGGTTACTACGACGGCATCGGAGCTGCCCGCGACATCATCCAAAACCATCTCCTGCAGTTACTGGCCCTAACCGCCATGGAGGAACCGGCGTCCCTGGATCCGGATAATCTGCGGCGCGAGAAAATCAAGGTGCTGGAGGCGGTGCAGGTCCCCGACGACTTGTCGCAGGCAGGCGCGCGGGGGCGCTACGGTGCGGGCTGGCAGGGGGGCACCCAGGTGCGGGCCTACGTGGAGGAGGACGGTATTTCGTCCGACTCCGTGACTGAGACCTACGCGGCGGTGCGCCTGTTCATCGCCAACCGTCGCTGGGCTGGGGTGCCTTTCTACCTGCGGGCCGGTAAACGGCTCGGACGCCGAGTCACCGAGATTGCCGTGGTGTTCAAGAAACCCCTCCACTCGCCTTTCCACGATGCGGAGATCGACGGGTTGGGGCACAACGCCCTGGTGGTGCGGGTGCAGCCCGACGAAGGGGTGACGCTGCGGTTCGGGGCCAAGGTGCCGGGCACCGCCACCCACGTGCGGGACGTGACCATGGACTTTAACTACGGGCACGCCTTCACCGAAATATCGCCGGAGGCCTACGAGCGACTCATCTTGGATGTGTTGCTAGGTGATCCGCCGCTTTTCCCCCGCCAGCAGGAGGTCGAGCTGTCCTGGCAGATCCTCGACCCGATCCTCGCCCACTGGGCGGCGCAGGGGCCACCCGAGACCTATGCGCCCGGCTCCTGGGGGCCACCAAGCGCCGACGAGCTGCTGGCGGCCGACGGCCGGGCCTGGCGACTGCCGTAAGGAGGAAACATGATCGTCAAACTTACGGAGACCACCTCCGCAGCGGTCGCCGCGCACCTAGCCGAACTGCGCGAGTCCGGGCTCGCCCCGGCCCTCGGTCGGGTCTTCACCCTCATCGTGGTGGTCCCCGAGGCCGCCGAGGTGGAGGCGGCCCTAGCAGTAACCACGCAGGCCTCCAAGGAGCACCCCTGCCGCGTAATCGTCGTCAGTGGCACCTGCGTGGAGGGAGACAACGAGCCGCAGGCGGGCGTATTAGACGCCGAGATCCGGGTGGGGGCGGAGGCGGGTGCCTCCGACGTGGTGATCCTGCACGGGCGCGGCGACGTCGGTAGCCCGCAGACCCTCGTCACCCCGTTGCTGCTACCGGACTCGCCGATCGTGGTGTGGTGGCCAACCGATCCGCCGCTGTCCCCCAGCAGCGATCCGTTGGGCCGCATCGCCCACCGCCGTATCACCGACTCGCGGGAAACCGCCGACCCGGTGGCACGCCTGCGAGAACTGGCCAATCAGTACGTGCCGGGAGATTCCGATCTATCGTGGTCGGGGGTTACCCTGTGGCGTGCCATGCTCGTGCTGGCGGCCTCTGAACCGCCCCTCAGCGCGATAACCGGCGTCGACCTGTACGGCAACGGACAGCACCCGGCGATGCGCATGATCGGTGCCTGGCTGGCCCTCAAACTGGACGTGGAGGTGCGCATGCACCAGGTGGCGGGGGCCGCCACTATCTGCCGCGTCGAGCTGCACCGGCAAGGCGGGGACGTCGTGCTGGACCGCGTTGACGGCTCGCCGACGGCCGTGCTATCGCGCCCCGGAGTGCCAGATGTGCGAGTGGTGCTGCCGCGGCGGGCGACAGCGGACTGCCTGATGGAAGAGCTGCGCCGTTTGGACGTCGATGCCACCTACGGCCAAGTCATCACGACCGGGCTGGACAAGGTCGCGGAGGTGGTGCTGTGACCGTGCAATTTGTCGGCGCCGCCGACAAGGCCGCGGCGGCGCGCCTAGCGGCCAACCTGTTGCGGGAGTGCCTGGAAGTCTGCGCAAGCGAAGAACGACCAGCACACGTCGCCCTGACAGGCGGCGGCCTGGGAATCGCGATGCTCGCTGCCCTGTCGGCAGACGAGCTTCCCGCCGCGACGTGGGCCAACGCCCACTTCTGGTGGGGCGATGAACGGTTCGCGCCTGCCGACCACCCGGACCGTAACTCGCGGCAGGCCGAGCTGGCCCTGCTGGATCACCTGCCCGTGCCGACAGCTCACGTGCACCGGGTAGCCGGGCCCGAGTCCGGCGACCTGGACGCGGCCACCGCGGCCTACGCAGCGGAGCTGGCGGCCCACGGTCCGCCGGAGGGTTTCGACATCGTTTTCTTAGGGGTGGGACCAGACGGTCACATTGCTTCCCTCTTTCCCGGGCACGCCGCCTTGGCGGCAACGGGACTAACGGTGGCCGAGCCTGCCTCTCCGAAACCGCCCGCCCAGCGGGTCTCGCTCACCTTGGCAGCGCTGGCCACCGCGCGGGTTACGGTGTTTCTCGCTGCCGGAGCAGAAAAAGCCGAGGTGGTGCGGCAGGTGGCCGCCGGGGGCAGTCAGCTGCCTGCGGCCCTGTTAGAGGAGCAAGCCACCGGCGCCACCCTCTGGCTCGTGGACGACGCCTCGGCGCAGCACCTAGGGCAACCGGACTAACCCCACCCCGTCTCAGGTTATTTCCAGCCGCACACCAGCCCAGCGGCCTACCGCCAAGGCTTAAGGTTTTTGGTGGCCTACTGGAAAGGAAAGACACATGCGACGGGGCACAGCGGTCAGTTGGTTAACCATGGTCCTGGCGGGCGGTTTCGTTGGCGCGTGCTCGGCCACGCCCACCGCGGACGAGGCGACGGCGCCGCCGACGGCAGTAACCAAGACGCAGGCGTCCTCACGCACCGCCTTGCCCTCCCCCACCAGCTCCCCAACGATGGAGTCTGCCGCCCCCAGCCAGAGTGCCGCCCCAGTCCCCTCCGCGGAGAGCCAAGACCCCGCCAGCCCGGCAGCCGCCGATCCGGCCGCGCTGCCGGGCTGGCGCATTGACTTCTTCGACGATTTCGAGCAGCCGATTACCGACTCGCAATGGGAGCGTTACGGCTGGGGCGACCCGCCCGTGGGACAGGGCGCAATGGGCATCCGCTCCCAGGACGAAACCTTCACGCGGGACGGCAACTTGGTGGTGCGCACCCGCTACACCGACGGGCAGTGGCGCTCCGGTGGGGTCAGCTCGAAACAACTGTTCTCTGCTTCGCGTGGCCGGTGGGAGGTGCGGGCCAGATTCCCGCAAGCCAAAGGAATCGGCTACGCCTTCCTCCTCTGGCCCGTGGATGAGGGCTGGCCCCCCGAGATCGATTTTGCCGAGGGACACGCCAATGGCCCGCAGGTGATGGGCGTCTATCACTGGGATCCGGACAACAAGCAGGAACATCGTTTCTTCGATAACCCATCGATGGACCAGTGGCACACCTATGGGGTGATCGTCGAGGACAAGCGCATCATCTTCACCTTCGATGGGGAGGAATGGGGAAGAATTGACCACCCCCAGGTGACGGATAAGCCGATGTTCGTGGGCTTCCAGGCGGGGGCGATGGATCCCCACAATGCGGCGCCCTACACCGAGGTGGTTGACGGCGGGGTGCCCGGCCCCCTGACCCCCGCCACCGCCGAGATAGAGATCGACTACGTGGCCCACTACGTTCCCGACTAATGTGGCGCCACCCGCGGCCCGGGACGGCCGAGGGCGGAGACACACAACGTCTCCGCCCCCAATGTCCGGGCTGCCTATTAGACAGGAGCCAATCGGCGCGCTAACAGTCGCCGACCACTATCACCGCAGCGTCCGGCGCTGGCGAAGCGCCTCCAGCGCCTCGGCGAGCAGCGCTTGTCCTTCCGCATCCGACCGCCGTTCCTTGACGTAGTCCAGGTGGGATTTAAACGGCAGGCTGCGCTGCGGTGCCGGGGCCTGCTCGACGTAGCGGGCCGCCTGATTTCCGCACGTAGCGCAATCCCACAGCTCGGGGATTTCCACGTCCGCACTGCTCACGAACACGGTCACAGTTTCGTGCCCATCAGCACAGTGGTAGGTCACCTCTTGCCGGGGGGCCAACTCTACATATGAACCCACGCCCCGCGAGGGCGCTGCGCCAATCCGCGAACCGCGGATCGCTGATCCACTGCCGGCCATCAGCGGCTCAGAATGCCGAGCAGGACGATGGTGACGAACCACACGAGCGCGATGGCGATCGTGATGCGGTTCAGGTTGCGCTCGGCGACACCGGAGGAAGACATCGCCGAGGAGACACCGCCGCCGAAGAGCTCAGACACGCCGCCCCCCTTGCCCTTGTGCAACAGCACCGTTAGCACCAGGAAAAGGCTCGAAATGACGAGCAGCGACTTCAGCAGGATCGAAACGAAGTCCACAACTGATCCATTCGTAGGGAAAACAATTGACTTGGTGCGCTAAACACCAGGCAACATCATACGGCACGGGCGGTGCCGCCCCGTACCTTAGGGACCGGGGCGGCACCACGCGTTACTAGGCGGAGAACTGCGCGATCTTGGCGAACTCCACGGCCTGCAAGGAGGCACCTCCCACTAGCGCGCCATCGACGTCTTCCTTGGCCATGATGTCAGCCACGTTGGACGACTTCACCGAGCCGCCGTACAGCACCCGCACCTTGTCGGCCACCTCCGCACCGAAACGCTCGGCCAGGCGCGCCCGAATAGCGCCGCACACCTCCTGCGCGTCCTCCGGGGTTGCCACCTCGCCGGTGCCGATCGCCCACACCGGTTCGTAGGCCACCACTGACTTGGCGACCTGCTCGGGGGTGAAGTCCGCGAACATGCCGTCGATCTGTGCGAGGACGTAGGAGACCTGCTCCCCGGCCTTCCGCACGTCCAGTCCTTCGCCGCAGCACAAAATCGGCGTCATCTCGGCAGCCAGCGCCACCAGCGCCTTCTTCCCAATCAGGGCGTCGGTCTCGCCGTGGTACTCGCGGCGCTCGCTGTGCCCGACCACCACGTAGCTCACTCCCAGGCGGGAGAGCATGGTGGCAGAGATTTCCCCGGTGTAGGCGCCCTTGTCGTGCACCGACACGTCCTGCGCGCCGTAGCGGATGGCCAGCTTGTCGGCCTCCACCAGGGTCTGCACCGAGCGGATGTCTGTGAACGGAGGCACGACGACAACCTCAACGGCCTCGTAGTCGTGGCCAGCGTCGCCCAAGGCCAAAGCCAGCCCCTGCACTAGGTGAATGGCCTCGAAGTGGTCGAGGTTCATCTTCCAGTTGCCCGCCATCAGCGGAATACGGTTCGTCATGTCAGTCCTCCAGGACAGCAATACCGGGGAGGGTCTTGCCCTCCAGCATTTCGAGGGATGCTCCACCACCGGTGGAGATGTGGGAGAAGGTGGACTCGTCGAAGCCGAAGCTCCGCACGGCCGCGGCCGAGTCCCCGCCGCCGATGACCGAGAAGGACTCGCCCTGCGACAGCGCGGTGGCCACGGCGCGCGTGCCCTCGGCGAAAGCCTCGAACTCGAAGACCCCCATCGGGCCATTCCACACGACGGTGCGGGCGTCAGCCAGCTTGCTGGTAAACAGCTCCCGGCTGGCCGGGCCAATGTCTAGCCCCATCTGGTCGGCAGGAATTGCGTCGACCGCCACCACGCTGGCCGGGGCGTCGGCGGCGAACTTGGGGGCCACCACGACGTCGACCGGCAGCACGATCTCCACCCCGTTTTCCTTGGCGCTGGTCAGGTACCCCTGAACGGTGGCAACCTGGTCCTCTTCCAATAGCGAGGTGCCAACCTCGTGGCCGAGCGCCCGCAGGAACGTGTAGGCCATGCCGCCCCCGATGAGGATGCGGTCCGCCTTAGACAGCAAGTTTTCGATGACGCCCAACTTGTCGGACACCTTCGAGCCGCCCAGCACCACGGCGTAGGGGCGCTCGGGATCCGTGATGGCCCGCGACAGCGACTCGATTTCCTTCAGCACCAGCTTGCCCGCCGCACTCGGCAGCACCTTGGCCACGTCGTACACGGAGGCCTGCTTGCGGTGCACCACACCGAAACCATCGGAGACGAACGCATCAGCCAGGCTCGCCAGCTCGCCCGCCAGTTCCTCCCGTTCGGCGTCGACCTTGGAGGTTTCGCGCGCATCGAAGCGGATGTTCTCCAGCAGCAGCACCTGCCCGCTCTCCAGCGCCGCGGCCTTCGCCTTCGCGTCCTCACCGACAACGTCGGCAGCCAGCACCACCGGGGCCTCAAGCAGCTCTCCCAGCCGCTTGGCCACAGGCGCCAGCGAATAGTCCGGGTTAACCTGCCCCTTGGGGCGGCCGAGGTGGGCCATCACGATGACGGCGGCCCCCTGCTCAAGCAGGTAATTCAAGGTCGGCAGGGCCGCCCGGATCCGCCCATCATCGGTGATCTGGTCGCCGTCCAGTGGCACGTTAAAGTCTGAACGCACCAGCACGCGCTTGCCGCGCAGGTCGCCCAAAGTTTGCAGCGTCTTCAATTCCTTTTCCTTTACGGTCGCAACGTATCTACGAATTCGGCGGCGCCCGCGCCCGCGAGTGAACGCGTGCGTGGGCGCCGCCGGGTTACAAACCTTGAGGCTTGTTGCTCAGAGGCGCTCGCCGACGTAAACGGTCAGGTCGACCAGTCGGTTGGAGTAGCCCCACTCGTTGTCGTACCACGACACGACCTTGACCTGGTCGCCGATGACCTTGGTCAGGCCAGCGTCGAAGATCGAGGAGTGAGCGTCGGTGACGATGTCGGTGGAGACCAGCGGCTCCTCCGAGTAGGCCAGGATGCCCTGCAGCGGGCCCTCAGCGGCCTCCTTGATGGCGGCGTTGACCTCTTCCACGGTGACCTCACGCGCAGCGGTGAAGGTCAGGTCGGTGGCGGAACCGGTCGGGGTCGGCACCCGCAGAGCGTAGCCGTCCAGCTTGCCCTTCAGCTGCGGCAGCACCAGCGCCACCGCCTTGGCGGCACCGGTCGAGGTCGGCACGATGTTCAGGGCCGCGGCGCGGGCGCGACGCAGGTCCTTGTGGGGAGCGTCCAGCAAACGCTGGTCACCGGTGTAGGCGTGCACGGTCGTCATCAGACCACGCTCGATGCCGAACTTTTCGTCCAGCACCTTGGCCAGCGGGGCCAGGCAGTTGGTGGTGCAAGAAGCGTTGGAAATGATGGTGTGCTTCTCGGGGTCGTACTCGGTGTGGTTCACCCCGACCACGAAGGTGGCGTCTTCGTTCTTCGCCGGGGCGGAGATGATGACCTTCTTGGCCCCACCCTCGATGTGGGCCTTGGCGGCCTCGGCGTCGGTGAAGAAACCGGTGGACTCGATAACGATGTCGACGTTGTGCTCGCCCCACGGAATGTTCTTCGGGTCGCGCTCAGCGAAACCGACGATGCGCTTGCCGTTGACGGTGATCGACTCGTCGTCGTAAGAAACCTCGGCGTCGAGACGGCCGAGGATCGAGTCAAACTTGAGCAGGTGGGCGAGGGTCTTGTTGTCCGTCAGATCGTTGACGGCGACGACCTCGATGTCCGCACCCTGCAGCAGCGCAGCGCGGAAGAAGTTGCGGCCGATGCGGCCGAAGCCGTTAATACCAACGCGGATGGTCACGATTGTCCTCCTGAAGTGCGCCTGGGCGCACGAAGTCGTCGATGCAAGTGGCGCCCAACGGGCACCAGTCCGGCGAACCATAGCTTGGCTCACTGTGGACTGGTATTACGTTACACGCACGCGGCGGAATCTGCCGTGGCCAACGTCCCAACTTTGTGACTGTCGCCATCGGCGAACAACGATTTCGACGCTCGCGTGGCGGCGAACATCACATCTCGTCGAGCAGCTCACTGTTCAAAGCCGCCTCGGTATCCGGAATGTTCAGCTCGGCGGCCCGTTTGTCCGCCATCGCCAACAGGCGACGGATCCGGCCCGCCACCGCGTCTTTCGTCAACGGCGGATCCGTCAGCCGACCGAGCTCCTCCAAGGAGGCGTTGGGGTTGGCCACCCGCAGGCGCCCAGCCTCCACCAGATGTGCCGGAATCTCCTCGCCGAGAATTTCAAAAGCTCGCGAAACGCGGGCTCCGGCCGCCACGGCCGCCCGCACGGAACGCCGCAGGTTGGCGTCGTCAAAATTGGCCAGCCGATTGGCGGTGCCGCGGGCCTCCCGCGTCATGCGCCGCTCTTCCCAGTGCTGCACCGACTCGGTGGCCCCCATCAGCTTAAGCAGGGCGGCGATCTGGTCGCCGTCCCGAATAACGACGCGCACTCCCCCGCGCGCCTCCCGCGACTTGGCGATCACTCCCAGGCGCCGAGCGGCGCCCACCAGCGCAAGCGCGGACTCCGGACCGGGACAGGACACCTCCAACGCCCCGGAACGGCCCGGCTCGGTGAGCGAGCCGTGGGCGATGAAGGCTCCCCGCCAGGCCGCGACGGCTTCCGGAATCGTGCCCGAGACGACCTGCGGCGGCAGTCCCCGCACCGGGCGACCGTTGCCGTCGATGAGCCCCGTGTAGCGCGCCAGCTTCTCACCGTCCTGGACCACCCGCACGAGGTAGCGTTTGCCGCGCCTTAGGCCCCCCGCGATGACCACCAGCTCGCTGTCGACCTGATAGAGCGACCGAATGGCCTCCCGCAGACGGCGAGCACCAATGCCGGTATCGAGCTCCGACTCCACCACCACCGAGCCGGCCACAATGTGCAGGCCGCCGGCAAAACGCACGATGGCCGCCACTTCAGCCCGCATTTCCTGCAGGCGAGCAGGCTTGACGCGCGCCAGCTCGTCCTTGACCTCTACGGTCATCGACATACAGCTACCTCCCTTAGCTTCCAGCGGCAATAATGGCCGAAGTCCGCAGGATACGCACTAAACCGGGCCACTAGCGTTAGTCGATGTCCCCCACCAAACCGTCACAAGCGTCCCGAAAAGCCGCCGCTAGTCGCAACTCGTCGTGGACAGCGTGATCATCGGCACGATGTACCTGCCGGAGGGTAACACGGGCCCCACTGGCGCTAGCGGCCCGATCGAGGGCCGCGATGTCGTCGACCTGGCTGGGGTCTGCCACGATCACATCGAGACGAAAGTCGGGCGCATGCCGCAGCAGCACCTCGACGTGGTCGGCGGCGCTCATACCCTCAGTTTCGCCCCGCTGTGGCACCAGGTTGAGGGTGAGAATGCGGCGGGCGCGCGTGGCCACCAGCGCTCGGCGCAGGGCCGGCACCAGCAGGTGCGGCAAGACGGAAGTGAACCAGGAACCGGGGCCCAAAATTATCCAATCGGCCTCCCGTACAGCCGCTATGACGCGCTCGTCCACGTGCGGATCGGCAGGCAGCAGGCACACACTTTGCACTGCTGGGGTAACGGCGACCCGTGACTGCCCACGCACCACCACCTCCTGGCCGTCGACCAGCGCGGTGGCCTCGATCTCGAGCGGCTCGCTGGCCATCGGCAACACCCTCCCTTTGGCCCCCACTAGCCGCCCGATGTAGTCCAGGCCGTCAATTGGGTCCCCTAGCTGTTGCCACAAGCCCATGATGAGCAGATTGCCGAGCGCATGATTGTCGAGCGGCCCGGTCGAGTGGAAGCGATGCTGCAGCACCTGGGCCCACAGTTGCTGCCGGTGGAGATCCCCGCACAGCGCGGCCAACGCCATCCGCAGGTCCCCCGGCGGCAGGGCGCCAAACTCGTCGCGCAACCTGCCGGAGGAGCCCCCATCATCGGCGACCGTCACCACAGCGGTTAAGTTGGTGGTGAGGTGGCAGGCCGCCCGCAGCGCGGCGTACAGCCCGTGCCCCCCTCCCAGCGCCACGATGCGCGGTCCGGCCTGCCCAGTCAACATGGGCTACTCGCGCCCGAGATCCCGGTGGGAGACTTCACAGGCGTACCCGGCCTGCCGCAGCAAATCGCCGAGGTGCTCCGCCATGGCCACTGAGCGGTGCTTGCCTCCCGTGCAACCGACCGCCACCGTGGCATACGGCTTGAGCTCGGACTGGTAACCCGCCAGCACCAACTCAAGGGCGGCAACATACTTGCTGGCAAAATCCTTGGCGGTGGGCAAGTCAAGCACGTAATCGCGCACCGGTGCGTCTTTCCCGGTCAGGTGACGCAGCTCGGTGACCCAGTAGGGATTGGCTAGGAAACGCATATCAACCACGTGGTCGGCGTCGAGCGGGATGCCGTACTTGAAGCCGAAAGACACCAGGGCGATGCGCAAGGGAACGTCCTCGGCGGCAACCACCTCCCGAACCTTGCGTGCCAGATCATGCACGTTGAGGTTGGTGGTGGAGATGACGACGTCGGCCCGGGCCCGCAGGGGCGCTAGCAATTCCCGCTCGGCCCGGATGGCGTCGAGCATGCGGCCTGAGCCCTGCAGCGGGTGCGGACGGCGGTTGTACTCGTAGCGCCGCACTAGTTCGTCGTCAGCGGCGTCCAGGAACAGGATGCGAAATGCCACGCCCTTATCCCGTAACTCGTCAAGCACCGAAATGAAGTCGGCGAAAAACTCCCGGCTCCGCACATCAACTACCACCGCCAGGCGATGGACCCCACCAGCCGCCGCCGTCATCATGCCGCTCATCGCGGTAATCATGCGGGGTGGCAAGTTATCGACCACGTACCAATCGAGATCCTGTAGGGCCATCGACGTGCGGGAGCGGCCCGCCCCCGACATGCCAGTGATGATCAACAACTCGGGCCGCGGAGTTGGTTCCAGCACCGCGTTGGCGTCGAGCTGCGGAATGCCTTCTGGCACGGTCTGTGGGTCTTCGGGGTCACGTTGCGTCTGCGCACTCATGGCGCTAGTTTGCCACGACTAGCCGCCCCCGGCTGGCCCGCCACCCCACCGTTCGGACCAGTTTCCGGGCAGCGAGCCGGGTGGGCCGAAAGAGAACCTTCGGCCCACCCAAACAGCTATCCAGCAGGGCTACTTAGCGCAGGTGCCGTCGCAGCTGCTGATCGGACAGAGCGCCTTGCCCCCCGACCACCCACACACGTGCGGGATCGAAATTACGCAGGCCACCGAACCGGAGATCCTGCCGCTGTCCCTGCGGGGGCACCAGGATCAGCGACGAGCGCAGGTGAGGCGCCAAGGCCCCGGCGGTCAGGGCGTCGGGGAAGTTAGCGCCAGAAGCAGCCACTACCCCGCCCCGGCCCCCCAGGGCCTGGGCCACCAAGACCGAGGTCTCGTAACGGTTACCGCCGACGATGACCTTGGCGCTGGTGTGCGAGCTCACCGCCGCGGCCGCCTTGCCGCCGATGGCGTACTGACCGGACACCCCCTGCCCCATATTTAGGGTGGCCCGATCCACACGCGGGCCAGAGGTCAGCAGGACAAAGCCCCCGTTGGCGGCCGCGGCCGCCCCGGCCGCCAACGTGTCGGGGAAACTGGTGCCGTCGGCGTAGAGCACCACCCGGTTCCAACCCCGGCTCTTCAGCTGCGAAGCGACCTGTTGGGCGGTCTGGACCCGCGACTTACCGGCCACGCGCGTGACCCGGTAGCCCTTGGCCCGCAGTTGGTTCTCCTTGGCCCGCGAGACGGAACCGTAGCCACCCACGATCACCACCGCCCGCGTCCGCCGTTGCTGCAACGCCGCCAGCACGGTGGGCTCCAACTGATCGCGAGAAACCGTCACCAACAAGCCGTTGCGGTAAGCGGCCGCCAGCGGACCGGCCACCGTGGAATCAGCAAAATTGCTCCCGGAGACCAAGACGGCGGTGTCGCCGGTGAAGCCCGCCCGGGTGTAGACGTCGGCGGCGGTCCGCACCCGGTCGCGGCCGGCGTAGCGAGCGATCGCCGGCTTGTTAATCGGGGTGCCTGGCCACGGCCGGGCACTATCGCCCGCGCCCACGGCCGTCGGGTACTGCGGCACGTGGCGGAAGGTGTGGTTCATGTAGGTCTGGTGGAAATCGACCTGCCGCCACCCGCTGGGGAAGACCACAGCCGTCTGCACGGTGGCGCACCCATTGGCGCGGCACATCCGCGAGGACGAGAAGAGGGGTTGGCGCAGGGAAGAACGCTGCCAGCCGGGCGCGTAAATGTTTTTGCCGCTGAGGTAGGCCAGCCGCGAGAAAGCGGCGTCGGTGGAGTGGGTGAACACCTGGAAGTAAGCCTGCGGCTGGTTGGCAGCCGTCGGGCAGTAGGTGTTGGTTACCCCGCCCGGGAGCCGGGAACCTAGGTGCCGATTCACAAAGGAGGCAACGACTTCGCGCGGCACCAAGTATTCCTCGCCCGCACCGTCCCGACTGAGCGTCAGGTAATTGCGGCCATCGGTCGCTGCAATGTTAGAGACCGCCGACACAATGCCTACTACTTCGCCAGCACTGTTGAAGACCGGCCCACCGGAGTCTCCGGGCACTGCCCAGGTGCTGCCCCCCATAGTGGTCAGTCGCTGGCCGCACAAGATGGGCAGGGTGCTTTGCCCAGTGATGCGTTTGCTGGCCGAGCGGCGCACGGCGGTGGTGTCACTGCGGCGATCCCAGCCGTAGCCAACCTGCGTCACGTTGTCGGTGCGCGCCGGATTACGCGCCGCGATTGAATAGATCGGCACGCCGATTGCGGGCCGGGACAGTTCCAGCAGCGCCAGGTCGGAATAGGTGTCCAGGATTTGCCGCTTCACGCCGATGGGTTTGCTATTTCTGGAGATCCGCTGCTCGAAGACGACCGCCAGGTCCCGGTTCGGGAACGAGGTGGCGGCACCGACTGCGTCCTGCCGGTTGGTGAGACAGTGGCGGGCCGTGAGCACCCAGTTCGAGCGAATCAGCACGCCGGTGCACATTCTGTCGTTTCCGATGGCGATGAAAGCGGCCCCCTGGTGGCGGAAGTCATTCGGGGCGGGCTGCAGAATGAGGGGCTCTGCGCTCGGCGGCGGTGGCAGCGGCAGCTCGTCGCTGTCCTCGGTAGGCTCCGCGCGCGGGGGCAAGGTCTCGTCCGCCGGCGGCGCAGTCGGTTCCGCCGGCGCGGCAGGCGCCGGAGTGGGCACGTCGGTGTCCGACGGCAGTGCCGGGGCGGCGGGTGGCTCCCCCGGGGTCGGTTCCGAGACCGGCGGCTCGGTGCTGGGGGTCGGGAGTGGGCTCGGCAGGTCCGCGGCAGGTGCCTGCTCTTCCTCTAGCGCAGCTTCCCCGTCCGCGGTGGCAGGCAGCTCGGTCGCTTCCGGTGCGGCGCTCGGTTCCACCGGGATGCCGCTGTCCTCCTGTGCCTCGGGGGCAGTTGGTGCCGGGGTGGGCGTCGGCTCGACGCTCTGGTTCGGTGCGGCCGGAGGTTCGGTCTCGGGCGTCGGCTCGTCCGCGGGAGCGGGCAGCGGACTTTCGGCCTCCGTGGGCGGCTCCGGCAGGGAGGGTGAGGCGCTGTCCGTGGGGGACGGGCTGACATCCTCCTGCGGGCTCACTGTGGCCGCCGCGGTTGGATCCAACAGCTCGAGGAGCCCGGCGTTAATCTCTTCGACCTCGGGTCCAGTGCCGATGAGTGTGGAGTAATTCGGGGCATATTCCAGGTCTAAGTCGGCTACCGGTGCGTCATCGGCTGGCTCCAACAGCTCGGTGTCTGTCACTGCTAGCGGTGCCCCCGCCGGGGCCGCATACCCGACGCTCGGCACTAATACCGCACTACCGGCCAGGGTGACCGCCACTGCCAACGTGACGTGTCTGCGTTTCATCGTGTTCCTTTCAAGGGATGCTCCGCGGATCCGTCGGCACCCCGCCGGTCCGCACCGCAAACGATAGGGGACTTTCTTGCCCTTTTTGCGCCCTTTCCGCCCAAAAACACCACCAGAGCGCGCGCCAGCGCCCCGCTTGCGCCGCCAGTAACCCGAAACGACACGAAGCGACACAAATTTGGAGTGGCCGAAAAGAAAAATCACAGGAGGGAGCCACGGCAAGAATCTGGTGGGGCCCGGACCAGGTCCGGGCCCCACCCGCCTCAGCGCACGTGCACAGAGACCTGCTTGTCAGGCAGGGCGCCCGGTACACCAACTATGTAGACATCCCTAGCGTTCCAGTCACGCCCGCCCGCGCGCGCAGAGGGTCACGACGATTCCACCGTTGTAGGCGCGCACCAGCGGGGCGGTGAAACTCCTGCACCTGCCAGCCCGGCGGGAGCCAAATTTCCCGGTATTGGTTCAGGCACCCAGTGCCGCGGTAGCAGACCCGGAAGACCCCCAAGACGGCCCGGTCGCGGCTCCGCTGCCTGCCAATCACCTCCGCCAGCTGTGGGGCGGCCGTCTGCGGGGTGGTTAAGGAAAAATCCACCAGCAGGCTGTCAGCCTCGGCGGCCACGATGCCAGGAGCCTATTGGCGGTCTTCCTCGCTAAAACGTGTCATTTGCGACTTAAATAATTAGGTAATTACTTTCCTCACAGTCGCTCAATTTCTCGGTCCTTCGACCGCTTCCTGCAACGCGGCACGAATCGTGGCAGCGAGCGCCGGACCAATCCCCGGCACCTGCGCTAGTTCCTGTGCACTGGCGGCCCTAATGCCCGCCAAAGAGCCGAACTTTTTCAGCAGGGCCGCCTGCCGGGCGGGCCCCAGGCCGCTGATCTCGTCCAGGCGAGAGCGGGTCATCGCCCGCGACCGTTTCTTTCGGTGTGCCTGGATAGCGAAGCGGTGCGACTCGTCCCGCACCGCTTGCAGCAGGTGGAGAGCTGGGCTCGTGCGCGGCAGCACCAGCGGGAAATCCTCCCCCGGCACCCACACCTCCTCCAAACGTTTGGCTAACCCCACCACTTGCAGGTCGCTAATTCCCAGCTCGTCGAGCACTCGCTGAGCCGCATTGACCTGCGGCAGCCCCCCGTCCACCACCAGCAGGTCCGGCCGGTAGGCGAAACGCCGCGGTTGCCCGGTGTTTGGATCGAGCGGACCGGACACCAGGGCCACACCGTCGTCGTCCTCCCCCGTTTCTCCCCGCTCCTCCGCCTGCAAGCGCCGTAAGCGCCGCCGCAGCACCTCCCCCATGGCCGCCGTGTCATCGCGGGCCCCCGCCCCGTCCTGGCCGCGGATTACGAAGGAACGATAGGCGGATTTCTTGGGCACACCATCCTCGAACACCACCATTGAGGCCACCTGGTGCGTGCCCTGCGTGTGCGAAACATCGAAACACTCGATCCGCAGCGGGGCCTGCGTCAGGTCCAGAAAATCTGCGAGATCGGATAAGGCCTGTGCCCGCACCGTTAAATCCCCGGCGCGTTTGGCGCGGTGCAACGTCAAAGCTTGCTCCGCATTGGCGTGCACCCGGGCTGCCAACTCTTTTTTGTCCCCCCGCTGCGGCACCCGCACCGCCACCTGCCCACCGCGCAACTGGCGCAGCCACGCGGTGACCTGTTCGTGGTCTGTTGGCAGGCAAGGAACCAGCACCTCGCGCGGAATTGCCCCCGCCGCGCTGTGGTCGACGTCGTCGACGCTGGCGGCCCCTTGCTTCCCGGCCCGGCCGCGGCGGGCCCGCCCGGTCGCGGACATGTCCTGGTCCGTGGGGGTTGGACTGGCGGCTGCCGCGTAGTCGGCGGCCGCCCCGTAGACCTGGGTCAGCAACTTGGCGATCAGCTCGGCATCCTCCAGCTCCTCCACCAGTTCCACCACCCAGCCGCGCTGTCCCCGGATGCGGCCGCCCCGCACGTGGAACACCTGTACGGCGGCCTCCAGCTCGTCGCGGGCCAACGCAAAAACGTCGGCATCGGTCGCGTCCGGCAGCACGACGGCGTTGGCCTCCAACACCCGGTCGATGGCCGCCAGGTTGTCGCGCAGCCGGGCCGCCTGTTCATAATCCAGGGCCGCTGCGGCCGCCTGCATTTGCGAGCGCAGCTCAGCTATCACCCGTCCGGTGCGCCCCGCCATGAAGTCGCACAGATCCTCGGCAAGCTGACGGTGGGCACTCTGGCTGATGCGTCCCACGCAGGGAGCGGCACACTTGTCTAGGTAACCCAACAGACAGGGGCGGCCAGCGGCGGACGCCCGCCGAAAAACCCCAGCCGAGCACGAGCGCATCGGAAAAATCCGCAGCAGGGTGTCCACCGTTTGGCGGATGGCCCACGCGTGCGTGTAAGGACCGAAGTACCGCACCCCGCTACGCCGCGCTCCCCGCATAACCTGCACGCGGGGATAGTCCTCTTCGAGAGTCACAGCGAGGTAGGGATAGGACTTGTCGTCCTTATACATGACGTTGAAACGGGGATCGAATTCCTTAATCCACGCGTATTCCAGCGTCAGGGCCTCCACCTCGGTGGCCACCACCGTCCACTCGACCGCGGCGGCGGTGGTGACCATCTGCTGGGTGCGGGCGGGCAGGCCCGCCAGGTCCTGAAAATAGTTTGCCAGCCGGGCCCGCAGATTCTTCGCCTTGCCGACGTAAATGACCCGGCGTTGCGCGTCTAAGAACCGGTAGACGCCGGGACTGGTCGGGATGGTGCCGGGCGCAGGGCGGTAGGTTGACGGGTCGGCCACCTACTCCTCCAAGCTGCGCCCGCGGGCGGTTAGCAGTTCCCGCAGGAAGTGACCGGTGTGGCTGCCGGGGGTTACCGCCACCGCTTCCGGTGTGCCCTGGGCGATCACGCGTCCCCCACCGGCGCCGCCCTCCGGCCCCATGTCGATGATCCAGTCGGCGTTGGCGATGACGTCCAGGTTGTGTTCAATGACGATGACGGTATTTCCCTTATCAACCAGGGTTTGCAGCACCCGCAGCAGCTTGGCGATATCCTCCAAGTGCAGGCCGGTAGTGGGCTCGTCTAGAACATAGACCGTCCGCCCGGTGGAGCGCTTTTGCAGCTCACTGGCCAGCTTGACGCGTTGGGCCTCTCCCCCCGACAACGTGGTGGCGGCCTGGCCGAGGCGCACGTAGCCGAGCCCGACGTCCACCAGGGTCTGCAGGTGGCGGGTGATAGCGGGGTGGGCGCGGAAGAACTCGGCCGCCTCCTCGATCGGCATGTCGAGGACGTCGGCCACGGTCTTGCCCTTGTAGTGGACCTCCAAGGTTTCCCGGTTGTAGCGGGCGCCGTGGCAGACCTCGCACGGCACGTAGACGTCGGGCAGGAAGTTCATTTCGATCTTCAACGTGCCGTCCCCCTTGCAAGATTCGCAGCGCCCACCCTTGACGTTGAACGAGAAGCGCCCGGGTTTGTAGCCGCGAATCTTGGCCTCCGTGGTGGTGGCGAAAAGTTTGCGCACGTGGTCCCAGACGCCGGTGTAGGTGGCTGGGTTCGAACGGGGGGTGCGGCCAATTGGCGACTGGTCGACGTGAACGACCTTGTCAAGCAGCCCCAACCCATCGACTCGTTTATGCCGCCCCGGCACGCCCCGCGCCTTGTTCAGGCGCTGCGCCAGCACCTTGTAGAGCACTCCGTTGACGAGGGAGGATTTGCCGGAGCCGGAGACCCCGGTCACCGCCGTCAGCGTCGAGAGGGGAAACTGCACGGT
The DNA here is from genome assembly GCF_001907235.1 of Buchananella hordeovulneris. Lineage (GTDB taxonomy): Bacteria > Actinomycetota > Actinomycetes > Actinomycetales > Actinomycetaceae > Buchananella > Buchananella hordeovulneris. The sequence goes on along the minus strand of NZ_MQVS01000002.1, from coordinate 127,039 downwards.
GACATCCTGCAGGTTGTTCTCGCGCGCCCCAACGACCGTGAGTTTGCGGTCGGGTGCGAACGGGCGCCGGGTGGTGGGGATCGGAATCTCTTTGCGGCCAGCCAGATAAGCGCCGGTCAAACTCGCGGGATTTTCCAGTAGGGCGGGCAGCTTGCCCGAATGCACCACGCGCCCGCCGTGCTCCCCCGCCCCGGGACCGATGTCGACCACCCAGTCCGCAGTGCGAATGGTGTCTTCGTCGTGCTCCACCACAATGAGGGTGTTGCCGAGGTCCCGCAGCCGGGTCAAGGTCTCGATCAATCGATGATTATCCCGTTGATGCAGGCCGATGCTGGGTTCGTCGAGCACGTACAAAACACCGACGAGCCCCGCCCCGATCTGGGTCGCCAACCGGATGCGCTGGGCCTCACCGCCAGACAGGGTGCCCGCCGCCCGCGCCAGGGTCAGGTAGGTAAGCCCGACATCCTCAAGGAATCCCAAACGGGCGTCGATCTCTGTAAATATCTGGGCGGCGATGGCCCGCTCACGTTCCCCCAGCTCGACTTGCTGCAGGTAGCGGCGCGCCTCGACGATCGATAAGTTGGAAACCTCGGCAATATTGAGTTCCCCCACCCGCACCGCGAGCACCTCAGGCCGGAGCCGGGCCCCCTCACAGACCACGCACGGCACCTCCCGCATGAAGCCCTCGTACTGTTCGCGCTGTGAGTCGGACTCGGTCTCCGCGTGCTTGCGCGCCACGAACGAGGCCGCCCCCTCAAAACCGGTGACGTAGGAGCGTTCGCGTCCCCACCGATTACGGTAGGTGTGACGCACCTTCATGTCTTTGCCGTACAGCAGCAACTTCTTGGCCTTCGCCGCCAGGTCGCGCCACGGGGTGTCCAAGGAGAACCCTTCGGCCTCGGCAACTTCCCGGGCGCCGCGCAGGAAGTACTCGGGGTAGCCGCGCCACACGGAGATAGCTCCCTCCTCCACGCTGAGGTCCTCGTCGGGGACCAGCAGGGTCGGATCGACTTCCAGTTTGGCGCCGATGCCGGAGCACTCCGGGCAGGCCCCGTAGGGGGCATTGAAGGAAAAGGTGCGTGGTTCTATCTCCACCAGCGTCAAAGGGTGATCGTTTGGGCAGGCCCGGGTCTCGGAGAACCGCCGGGAACGCTCAGGGTCGTCGGCGTCCCGATCGACGAAGTCTGCCACCACCAGCCCTTCGGCAAGTTCCAGGGCGGTTTCCACTGAGTCCGTCAGCCGCTGGCGGATGCCGTCGCGCACCGCCAACCGGTCAACCACCACATCGATCGTGTGCTTGAGTTTCTTTTCCAGGGTTGGGGGGGCGTCGAGGCGCACCATCTCCCCGTCAACGATGGCCCGCGCGAATCCTCGAGCCTGCAGGTCGGCAAACAGCTCGGCGTATTCTCCCTTGCGTCCGCGCACCACGGGTGCCAGCACCTGAAACCGGGTCCCCTCGGCCTGCGACAGCAGGCGGTCGACGATCTGTTGCGGTGTCTGCGCGGTAATACGCTCGCCGCACTGCGGACAATAGGCGGTGCCTGCCCGGGCAAATAGCAGCCGCAGGTAGTCGTGCACCTCGGTGATGGTCCCGACGGTGGAGCGCGGGTTGCGGGAGGTTGATTTCTGGTCGATGGATACGGCCGGGGACAGGCCTTCAATGAAGTCGACGTCGGGCTTGTCCATGCGCCCCAGAAACTGGCGGGCGTACGACGAGAGGGACTCTACGTAGCGTCGTTGCCCCTCGGCGAAGATCGTGTCAAAAGCGAGGGAGGACTTGCCGGAACCAGACAGCCCCGTAAAGACGACAAGACTGTTGCGCGGCAGGTCAATGTCAACACCCTGCAGGTTGTGTTCGCGGGCGCCCCGCACTGAGATCGTGTCATGCACCTGGCCGAGTCTAATCCGCGCGCAAGCAAACATTTGTTCGAAACGCCGCGCGGAACAGTCTCCCGGCCGCGAACTGGTGGTTCGCGCGCAGGCCACTAAAGGCTAAAGTTGGGGCGTTTGGTAACGCGAGGAGGTCCGGCCAGTGGACAAGCGGGTGCTACGTCCGCTCGTGGCAGCGCTGTGCGTCCTCATAATGACGGTTAGCGTGACCATTTCCGTGCTGCACCATCGCCGCGACGAGCTGCGTAGTTCCTGGCGTACGTCGCTGACCGCGTTGCTGACTTCGCTGACCGAAGCGGACGAGCTTAGCTCGCAGGCACAGCAGGCACTGCGCCGCGCCCGCAACACGCGCGGTTTCCTGCCCACCCACCGCCCGGTCGTTGATGACATGGACCGCGCCCTAGCCCTGTTGACCACCGTGACCACCGACGCGCGCCACACCTACGCCCAGCACCTGGCGCAGGCAGAAAAGGAGCCAGCGGCGGTGACCTACGTGCCTGGGGGGCGGGAGTTAGCGGCCCTGGATCTGACGGTGACCCAGATCGGGGAACACAGCATCACGTTGTCCAGCAAGATTGAGTCCCTGGATAAGCAGTTGGTGAACTTCGAACTCAAGGCCCTGCAGCGGGATTACCGGCAGGCGGCGCAGCGGCTGCTGAACCTAACCCACAACGCCGAGGAACTGCTCGCTGCCGGCCCACTAACCAACGCTCAGGCGCAAAAGAACCTGGAACGCGCGTTGGCCCCGGCGCAACAAGCGGCCACGGCCCCCGTGCCGTTGACGGCAACCGAGGTGAAAGCGGCCCGGGAACACCTGGGCCAGCAGCACGAATTACTGTCTGCGGCCTTCGAAGTTGCCCAACAGTATCGCCCGGCCGCCCCCACCCCCACTCCCGCTCCTTCCCCCTCCCCCACGCCAGGGGCGTAAAAACCTGCGGGCGTCGTTACGTTATCCGTCGCCTAAGTCGGTAACAATGGGAGCCATGACGTTAACTTCGAGCGCATTGAGCTCTTTGCAGGCGGCGACCACCGCCCAGGACGAGCTGCTGCAGACGGTGCAGGCTAACCCCCAGGCGGGCTTAACGCAGGCCGAGGCCGCGGCGCGCCTCGCCGCCGACGGCCCCAACGAGTTGCGGGGTAAGCCCCCGGTACCGTGGTGGAAATCCTTGGCTGCCCAGTTCAAGGACCCCCTGGTCTATCTCCTGTTCGCGGCGGTTCTTGTCTCCAGCGTGGCCTGGGTGCTGGAGGGCGCCCACGGCTGGCCGATAGAACCCATCGTCATCTTGGCGATCGTGGTGCTCAACGCGCTACTGGGCTTCGCCCAGGAAGCCAAGGCAGCCGACGCTGTGGCGGCCCTGGCCAACATGACCGAGGCCATGTCCACGGTGCAGCGGGGTGGCAGCCTGGTGACGATCCCTGCCCGGGAGCTGGTGCGGGGCGACATCCTGGTGCTGGCCGAGGGTGATTCCATTGGAGCGGACGCACGGTTGCTGTCGGCCACCGCACTGCGCGTGACCGAGTCCGCATTGACCGGGGAGAGCGTGCCCGCCGAGAAGGCCGTCGGACAGCTGGAGGGCGAGGTACCGCTCGGCGACCGCACCAACATGGTGTTCAAGGGCACCGCAGTGGTGCAGGGCGTGGGGCGCGCCGTCGTCACCGGCACCGGCATGCAAACCGAGATGGGCAAGATCGCCCACATGCTCGACGAGGTCGAGGCGGAGGAGACACCGCTCACCAAGGAACTGCACGGCGTATCCAAGATGTTGGGCGTGGCCGTCATCTCGATCGCGTTGATCGTCATGTTGACCATCGTGTTGGTAAACGGCGTCGGATCGGCCCAGGACATGGTGACGGTGTTGCTGCTCGGGGTTTCCCTCGCGGTGGCGGCGGTCCCCGAAGGCCTGCCGGCGATCCTCTCGGTGGTGCTGGCGATGGGGGTGCGTCGCATGGCGGCCCGCAAGGCCGTCGTCAAGCAACTGCACAGTGTGGAGACCCTCGGTTCGGCCTCCGTCATCTGCAGCGACAAGACGGGCACGCTCACCCGCAACGAGATGACCCTGGTCAAGCTGGTGACTGCCTCGGGCAGCGTGGACTTCGGGGGCACCGGTTACACGCCCAGCGGTAGCGTTGACATCGTCTCCGATGATCCTGAAGCCGCAGAAAAGGAAACCGTCTTCGCCCTCGCGGCCGGGGCAGTGGCCAACAACGCACAGCTGGAACAAAAAGCCGCAGGCTGGGAGATTCAGGGCGACCCAACCGAGGCCGCCTTCCTGGTGGCGGTACGCAAGCTGGCCGCAGCGGAAGCCGGGGCGGCCCGGTTCGCGCGCCACGGGGAGGTGCCCTTCACCTCGGAGCGCAAGCGCATGTCCGTGATCGCTTCCACCGAAGACGGAGAGAACTATCTGCTGTCTAAGGGCGGGCCGGACGTCCTGCTTGACCGCTGCTCGGCCGTTTTCGTCGGCGGCAACGTGCTGGAGCTCACCAACAAGCGCCGCGCCGAGATCGAAGCCACCGTCGAGTCGCTGTCCGCGCAGGCGCTGCGCACCATGGGCCTGGCTTACAAGCCGGTAACCGTGACCGAAGCCGGGGAGGAGATAGAGGAAGGCCTCGTTTATCTCGGTACCGCCGGCATCATCGACCCGCCGCGGGAAGAGGCCGTGCAGGCGGTCGCCGAGGCGCACCGCGCCGGCATCACCGTCAACATGATCACCGGCGACCACCCGATCACCGCGGGGCGGATCGCCTCCGAACTGGGCATTTGCGAGCCGGGCGCCCCGGTCTTGACGGGCGCGGAACTAGATGCGTTGGATGAGCAGGGCTTCGCCCAGGCCGCGCGCGACGTGCACGTTTTCGCCCGCGTGGCTCCCGAGCACAAGCTGCGGCTCATTGACGCCATGCAGCACGACGGTTCGATCGTGGCGATGACCGGCGACGGCGTCAACGACGCCCCCGCGCTGAAGTCTGCCGACATCGGTATCGCGATGGGCATTACCGGCACGGAAGTGACGAAGGAGGCGGCCAAGATGATTCTGGCCGACGACAACTTCGCCACCATCGTCTCGGCGGTGCGGCAGGGCCGCGTCATCTTCGACAACATCCGTAAATTCCTCCGTTACTTGCTGTCCTCCAACATGGGCGAAGTGCTCACGGTGTTCCTCGGCGTAATTTTCGCTGGCTGGATCGGCCTGGCGGGCAGCGACGACGGTCACGTCGTGCTGCCGCTGCTGGCCACGCAAATCCTCTGGATCAACCTGGTGACGGACTCCGGCCCGGCCCTGGCGATGGGGGTGGACCCCGAGACCGACGACGTCATGGCGCGCCGTCCCCGCAAGCTCACGGACCGCATTATCGACATCGGTATGTGGGGCACGATCATCTTCAACGGCTTGGTGATGGCGGTGACGACTCTGTTCGTGGTCGACTTCTTCCTGCCCGGGGGGATGCTGGCGGGCACCGATTCGTTGGCCACCGCCCGCACCGCGGGCTTCACCACCCTGGTGCTGGCGCAGCTGTTCAACGCTTTGAACTCCCGTTCGGATGTCTCCAGCGCTTTCCATCGTTTCTTCGCTGGGCCGTGGCTGTGGGGTTCGATCGTGTTGGGCTTCGTGTTGCAGATCGCGGTGGTCGAAGTGCCGTTCCTCCAGCGCGCTTTCGGCACCACCTCGCTGGACCTCAAGCATTGGCTCGTGGCACTCGCGGCCTCCAGCGTGGTGTTGTGGGCAGCTGAGCTCCGCAAGTTGGTGCGCCGCCAGCTGGCGGGCAAGCGCGCCTAGCTCCGCACCGGTTTTGGGGCCCTGGGCGACGCCAGCCTGGGGCCCCAAAACCATCGGCCCCGGCAGACGGGACCACGGTCGTGTTGGCCACCGCCCACCAGGTACTAGCCTGGGGCCGTCCGCTATCGAGTTAAAGGAGCAGTTCATGAGCGTCATCGCCGTGGAGTATCTGTACGACGCCGCCCGCGCCACCGAGTTGGATGAGCTGCGGCCGCAGCACCGCGCGTTCCTAAGTGAACTGGCCGCCAAGGGGCAGAACTTGGCCTCTGGCCCGCTGCTTGAGGTGGGCGAGCCGCGGGCGCTGCTCCTGCTCGTCGCCGACAGTCCAGCGGCGGCGCTGGAACTGCTGGAGGCGGACCCGTTCTTCGCGGCAGGTCTCATCAGCGACCGCACTGCCCGCGCCTGGAATCCGGTCATTGGTGAGCTCGCGGGCCGGTAGCCGCCCACGCAGCCTGTTCGATCCGTTCGTCGCGGCCATCTTCGCCGCCCTCGGGGCGGGGCTGGCGCTCCCGGCCAGCGGGCAGGCCGCCGCAGCGCTCGCCACCACCCGCACCGCCGCGATCGCCGTGCTATTCGCGCTGTACGGGGCGCGTCTGCGCACCGGGGAGGTGTGGGCAGGCCTGCGGAATTTGCCTTTGCAGGCCAGCTGCCTGGCGGTCACCTTCGGGCTTTACCCGCTTTTGGCGTGGGCCTTGGTCGCGGCAGCTGGGCCGTGGCTCGGCGCGTTCGCGGCTGGCGTGCTGTACCTAGGACTGTTGCCATCGACCGTCCAGTCAGCGGTCACCTTCACCTCGATCGCGGGCGGCAACGTGGCCGGGGCCGTGGTGGCCGCCACGGTCTCTACCTTAGTCGGGGTGGTGGCCACTCCCCTGCTGGTGGCCTTGTTGATGGGGGCTCACGCCACCGTCGGCCTGGCGCAGTTCTGGGCCGTGTGCCTGCAACTCCTGGTGCCCTTTGCCTGCGGCCAGTTGGCCCAACCGCTCATCGGGCAGCGTCTGCGCGCCCGCCCCCGCCTGACCCGCTTGTGGGATCAGGGCACGATCGTACTGATCGTGTACGCCTCGATCTCTGCCGCTACGCTGGCGGGCACCTGGCGCACGGTCACGCCCCTGACGCTGGCCGTGCTCCTGACTGCGTGCTTGGTGCTGCTGGTGCCCGTCATGGCGGTCACCTGGTGGGGTGGTGCCCGGCTAGGTTTGCTGCGCGCCGACCGCATTACGTTGCTGATGTGCGGCTCGACGAAGTCGCTGGCCACGGGCCTGCCGATGGCGGCGGTGCTCTTTACCCCCGCCGTGTTGGCCACGGTGACGGTGCCCGTCGTCGTCTTTCACCAGCTGCAACTGGCGGTCAAGGCGGTGGTGGCGCGCCGTCTCGGCTCACACCCGCCACCGGTCGCGGCCAGTAGTCCTCCCGGTGGCGGGCAGTAGTTGGGGTGGGACGCACTCGCCCCACCCCAACTACTACTGCGCTACTGCGCGAGTTCGCGTCGGCGAGTCCGGGCGTTGTGCACCAGGGACAGCACGACGGTAACGAACAAGATGACCACGATGACCAGCAGCGACACCAAGGTGCTGGGCTCGGGCAGCAGGTGCACCGGCTCGCCGCCATTGATGAACGGCACCGAGTTCTCGTGCAGGGCGTGTAGCACCAGCTTGGCCCCAATGAAACCGAGAATGGCGGCCAGTCCGTAGTGCAGGAAGGCCAGGCGATCCAGCAGCCCGTCGATGAGGAAGTACAGCTGGCGCAGCCCCAGTAGGGAGAACGCGTTGGCCGCGAACACTAGATAGGGTTCCTTCGTCAGGGAGAAGATAGCGGGAATGGAATCGACGGCGAACATGAGGTCCGCGGTCCCAATGGCCACGATGCACAACAGCAGCGGCGTGATGAAGGTCTTGCCGAGGTGGCGGTGAATGAGTTTGCCGCCCACAAAGCCGTCCGTTACCGGCAACAGCCGAGAAACGAAGCGGACAAAACCGTTGGGCCGGTACTCGTCGTCGTGTGCACCGGGTTCCTCAATGCCCTGCCGGGCCTGCGAAATGGCCGTCCACAGCAGCCAACCACCAAAGATATAGAACACCCACGCAAAGTTCTCGATCAAGGCTGCCCCGGCCAAAATGAAGAGCAGGCGCAGCACCAAGGCGATGACGATGCCCGCCAACAGCACCTCCTGCTGGTACTTCCGCGGTACCCGGAACGTGGAGATGATGATGACGAAGACGAAGAGGTTATCGACGCTGAGTGCCTTTTCGGTGATGTAACCGGCGAAGTACTCGGCACCAAATTGGCCACCCCACACCCCCCAGACGATGAAACCGAAGATCACCGCCATCGCGATATAGGCCACCGACCACCAGGTCGCTTCCTTCAGCGTCGGTTCGTGCGGGGTGCGCACGTGCCCCACGATGTCGATGGTGATCATGGTCAGGATCAGGGCGCTGAGCACCAGCCAGCCTAGAAAGTGGACATCCATACAGAATCCTCATATAGGGGAATACGACACACCAGAGGTCTCTTCCCGCCCGCGTGGGGCTGCGGCACCGGGGGCCGGACGAGCCGGTCCACCGTGATGACGACGCCGCGATTAATGGGTGTACTCCCCTTCTGGCTACTGGGCGATTCTACGGGGCCCACCCGATCCGTGGGGCGCACACAGTCGCAGCAGTGCTGTGGCATCGACTACTTGCCCTAGTTGACAGCCCGCAGGGTGCGCAGTTCCTTCTTCAGGTCGGCTACTTCGTCGCGCAGGCGGGCAGCAACCTCGAACTGCAATTCGGCGGCGGCGGCGTGCATCTGCTCCGTGAGTTCCTCGATGAGACCAACGAGGTCGTCGCTGGCGGCCCCCGCCAGTCGTTGCCGCACCGAGATGGTGGCCTCCTGCTTCTCGCGGCGGCCGGGCCCCTTCCCGGCGCCCCGATAGCCGCCCGCCAACAGCGACTGCGTGTCCAAGTCTTCGCGCACCAGCATGTCGGTGACGTCGGCGATCTTCTTGCGCAACGGTTGCGGATCGATGCCGTGGGCCTGGTTGTAGGCGATTTGCTTTGCCCGGCGGCGCTCGGTCTCGTCGATGGCCTGCGCCATGGCGGGGGTGACGGCGTCGGCGTACATGTGCACTTCGCCCGAGACGTTGCGGGCGGCCCGGCCGATGGTCTGGATGAGCGAGGTGGCTGACCGCAAAAATCCTTGCTTGTCGGCGTCGAGAATGGCCACGAGGGAGACCTCTGGCAGATCCAGCCCCTCCCGGAGCAGGTTGATGCCGACCAGCACGTCAAAGGTCCCCAACCGCAACTCGCGCAGCAACTCCACGCGGCGCAGGGTATCCACATCGGAGTGGAGGTATTCCACCTTCACTCCGCGCTCCAAGAAGTACTCGGTGAGGTCTTCGGCCATGCGTTTGGTCAGGGTCGTCACCAGCACCCGCTCGTTCTTGTCCACCCGCTGGCGAATCTCCCCCAACAGGTCGTCGATCTGCCCCTGGGTGGGCTTGACGACGACCTTCGGGTCGACCAGACCGGTCGGGCGGATGATCTGTTCGACGACGCCGTCGGCCCGCCCGAGCTCGTAGGAACCGGGGGTGGCGGACAGGTAGACGGTCTGCCCGATGCGCTCCACGAACTCCGGCCATTTCAGGGGCCGATTGTCCAGGGCGCTGGGGAGCCGGAAACCGTGGTCCACCAGGGTGCGTTTACGCGAGGCGTCTCCCTCGAACATGGCCCCGATTTGGGGAACGGTGACGTGAGATTCGTCGATGACCAGCAGGAAGTCATCGGGGAAATAGTCCAGCAGGGTATGCGGCGGGGTGCCGGGGCCGCGCCCGTCAATGTGCCGGGAGTAGTTTTCGATCCCGGCACAGGTGCCGACCTGTTTCATCATCTCCAGGTCGAAGGTGGTGCGCATGCGCAACCGCTGGGCCTCCAGCAACTTGTTTTGGGACTCCAGTTCAGCAAGACGCTCGGCCAACTCGCTTTCGATGCTGGCGATGGCTTTTTCCATGCGTTCCTCCCCCGCCACGTAGTGGGAGGCCGGGAAGAGAAAGACTTCGTCGACGGTCCGCAGCACGTCACCGGTCAGGGGATGAAGAATGGCCAGGCCGTCAATCTCGTCGCCAAACATCTCAATGCGGACGGCGTTTTCTTCGTAGACGGGGATGACATCAATGGTGTCGCCCCGCACCCGGAAGGTACCGCGAGTGAAGGCGGTGTCGTTGCGGGTGTATTGGATCTCCACTAGGCGCCGCAGCAGATCGCCCCGGTCTAGCTGCATCCCCACCTGCAGCGGCACCATGCGCTCGACGTACTCCTCGGGGGTGCCCAGCCCGTAGATGCAGGACACGGACGCCACTACCACTACGTCCCGCCGCGTCAACAGAGAGTTGGTGGCGGAGTGCCGCAAGCGTTCCACCTCATCGTTGATGGAGGAGTCTTTCTCGATGAACGTGTCTGTTTGAGGCACGTACGCTTCTGGTTGGTAGTAGTCATAGTAGGAAACGAAGTACTCCACCGCGTTGTTGGGCAACAGTTCCCGCAGCTCAGCTGCCAGTTGCGCGGCGAGCGTCTTGTTGGGGGCCATCACCAAGGTGGGGCGGCCCAGTTTTTCGATAAGCCAGGCGGTGGTGGCTGACTTTCCCGTGCCGGTGGCCCCCAGCAGCACGACGTCACTCTCGCCACCGTTGATGCGTTCCGCCAGCTCGGCAATGGCCTGGGGTTGGTCCCCGGACGGGGAGAACTCTGACACCACTTTAAACGGGGCAACGTTACGGCGAAGGTCTAGCTCTGGGCGCATGGGCCCAGCCTACGGGCCAAGACTGACATTTCGCCCCCAGCTGCTTAGGCTGATCGCATCACCCGAGGAGGCCCCATGCCGGTATTAATCCTCGCGATCGGTTCGCGCGGCGATGTGCAACCGTTTGTGCCGCTGGCGCGGGGCCTGGTGGAAGCCGGCACGGCCGTGCGGGTGGTGGCCTTGGACGATTACGCGTCCCTACTGACGGACACCGGTGCCGAGTTTGTGCCGTTGGGGTGCGATATTGCGACCGCGGCGGCCGCCACCTCCCCGCTCCTGGTGCGGTGGGCTCAGCGCAGCCCGCTCGCCCAGGTACTGGCCCTGCACAAGTGGTCCGCTTACTTATCTGGTCCGTTAGCCCGCGCGGTCTTGGCGGCAAGTCAACCCGGGGACACAGTGGTGGCCGGACTGCTGGCCCGCGACGCCGCCACCGCCCTCGTGGCCGGGCGTGGCGGACGGGCCGTAACGATGCTGTTTACGGGCCTGGCCCCCTCCGGTGATCCGGCAGCGGCGCTGGCTGCCGCGCCCGCCTGGGCGCCGGGCTGGTGGCGGCGGGCGCGGGCGCGCACCGCTTGGCAACTGGCCAGTGGCATCTCCCGGCCGCTGGCTACCGAGCTGCGCCGCATCCTCGGGCTAGCGCCAGTGGGTTGGCGGCAGCTGGTGGCGGCAGCCGATGCGTGGCCCACGCTCGTAGCCGCCAGTCCGCTCCTGGTGCCCCCGGCCCCGGATTGGCCCGCCGGGACAACACAAATCGGGTTTTTGCGCGCTCCCGCCGCATACGTGCCATCGCCGGATCTCGCCGCGTTCCTCGCGGCCGGCCCACCCCCGGTGTACATCGGCCTCGGCTCACTAGGCCAAACCGCGCCCTACTTGTCGCAGCAGCTGTACGCGGTGCTGGGCGCGGTGGCCGCCCAGGCCGGGGTACGGATCGTCGCCCCCGACGTGCCGAATTTGGTCTGCCCACCGGACCCCCGGGTGTTTTATTGCCAGCCTGCGCCCCACGAGTGGCTGTTTGCCCGCATGGCGGCGGTGGTACACCACGGCGGGGCGGGCACCACCATGGCAGGCCTGGCCGCCGGGGTGCCCACGGGCACAATGCCGGTGGCATTCGATCAGCCTTATCACGGGCAGCGCTTGGCGGCTCTCGGGGTGGGGCCGGCCCCGCTTCCGCTGCGAGACGTCACCCCGGCGGCCCTCACCGAACTGGTACGTGACCTCGTGCACTCCCCCGCGGCGGTCAGGTATCGGGGCCGCGCGAAGCAGGTGGCTGCGGCCGTGGCTAAGGAAGATGCCGTGAGCCGCGCGGTGGCCCTGCTAGCCGATTCTCCCGACTAGCATGGGGGGCAGTGCCGCGGGAAGGAGTTGCTATGGCGCGGGCCCTCATTGTGGTGGATGTCCAAAACGATTTTTGCGAAGGCGGGGCGCTGGCGGTCAGTGGTGGCAACGCGGTCGCGCAGGCCATCGCTGAGCTGCTGCAGGCACACGACTACGACTTTGTGGTGGCTACACGCGACCACCACATTGATCCGGGCTCTCACTTCTCCCCTGCTCCCGACTATGTGGACTCCTGGCCGCCGCACTGCGTGGTGGGCACCCCCGGGCAGGAGCTGCACCCGGCCCTGGCGGACTTTAAGTTCTGTGCGGTTTTCGACAAGGGTTCGTATCAGGCTGCCTACTCGGGCTTCGAGGGACACATCGGCGGCAGCGATGCGGGTTACGGGCTCGCTAAGTGGCTGGAGCTGCACCAGGTGCGGGCCGTGGACGTGGTCGGGCTGGCAACCGACTATTGCGTACGCGCCACCGCCGCCGATGCGGCCCGCCACGGCCTGGACACGCGTGTCCTGGTTAACCTGACGGCGGCGGTGCACCCGGAACGGGTGGAGGCGGTGCTCGCCGAGCTGGCCGCCCAAGGGGTGCAGGCGGCCTAGCGCTCCGGCGTGCGGGCCAGCAGGGCGTGGGCCCGCTGCCGCCACCGCTGCAGGTGAGGCTCCACCTGCCGGGCCAACTGCTCTAGGTTGCCAGAGTTGTCGATGATGACGTCGGCCAGGGCGCGGCGTTCTTCGTCGCTGGCTTGCTGCTCGATGCGCGCCAACGCCGCGGCACGGTCCAGGCCACGGTCCGCCAGGCGGGCCAGACGGACTTCGAGAGGAGCCTCAACTACGCACACCTCGTCGAAATCTGCGGCATCTGCCGCCTCCACGAGCAGCGGGATGTCGTAGATGACGGTAGCGCCCGTGGGGGCGCTGGCAAACGCGTGCTTGGCCATGGCTTGGATGCGCGGATGCAGGAGCTTTTCCACGCGCCGACGCGCCTGCGGGTCGGCAAAAATGCGCTGACCGAGCGCCGCCCGGTCGAGACTGCCATCGGCGAGGAGCAGCTGACCGCCGAACTGGCGAGCCAACTGGGCGAGCGCCTCGCTGCCCGGTTCCACGACCCGGCGGGCCAGTTCGTCGGCGGACACCACGCGGGCGCCCCGCTGGGCGCACAGCTGGGCGACGGTACTTTTGCCGCTGCCGATGCCGCCGGTCAGGCCGATGAGGTAGATGCGTCCCCGGTGATGCCCACGGTGTGCTGCCATGTTGCCAGTCTAGGGGGCGGATTGGGTCCCTGGCTCGGGGGCGGCGGGGTGTCCCCACCAGGAGGTAGCGTTGGCGAGCGCCAGCACCAGGCGGGCAGCGACGGCGGTCTCAACGAAGGGCGGCTCGGCGATGTGCACGAATAGTCCCCCGTCGCCACTGGCGGGCCCCAGGTGGTGGCAGGTCACGGCCAGGGCGGCGTTGCAGAGATAGCGCCCGGCGTCGTCGGACCGCTCCACGGGATAGCCCGAGGCCCGCAGGGTGGCCACCGCTTCGTCGACCGCGAACGGACTGGGCCAGCTGGCGGGCCCGGTTGGGAACAGGGGGCCGCCCGTCTGCGTCACCCCGTCGACGTCGGGCTTGCCTGCCGCCACCTCGTTGACGGCCGTGGCTTCCAGCGCGATGTTGCGGCGGGAGACGTCCACCCCCAGGCAGATGGTCAGCGCCGGGCGGTGCCGGGTGAGCAACTCCTGCAATTGCGTGGGTGCCTGCGTGTAGGAAACCGGCAGCTCGACCGCCACCAGCGGACGGGACGGGCCGAATTCCTCCCAGTCGCGCTGCACCTGGGCCAGCACGGCACCAGTTGGGTTGACGGGCACCCCCGGGAACGGACCGTAGGCGGTGACGAGGATAGGGCGAGGCATGGGCGCGATGCTACCCCACGGCCGCGGAAACTCACTCGAACACCGGCATAGAGGTAATGTCGACTGGGTCGGCAACCTCCATATCGATGATCTCCCCAACGAGGGCCAACCGGTTCTTGATCGTGCGGGTAGGGATATCCAGCACCACGACCTCGTCCCGCAGGGGTGACAGCAGGAAGGCCAAGTCTCTGCGCGCCTGCACTATTGGCGCGTCGGGCGGCTGCGCACCAGTAGCAGTGGAAAACACCGGAATCTGGTCCACTATGGTGGCCCGCTCGGGGTCAAGTATGAGCAGTTGCCCGTCGCTGGTCAGGACCAGCCCCTCCCCATTGGGGCCGCGAGCCAGGGTCTGGGCGCTGGCGGCGGCTGGCAGCTCCAAAAGTTTTAGCGAGGCGTCACGGATGTCGATAAGCGCCAGTGTGGTGGTCTGTGCAGCTCCGGACGCTACCCGGGCAAGCACCCAGGGAGAACTGTCACTCCCCACTAGATCAGTGAGCTGCGCGGCCGCGGCAGACTGAGGCAGCGTAAAACGATAGAGCTCCCCCGCCTGGTAGAGCAGGAAAGCTCCCCGGCAGCCGACGACGTAGACGCTGCCGTGGTCAGTTTCTGCGCCCGCGGTGCCCGGCTGGGCCTGCGGACAGTCCACCACCTCGCCAACAGGCTGCCCGTCTCTGATCACCTGCACCCCGGTAGCGCCACTGCGGTCGCCTTGCGTTAGCAGGAAGTCGCCCCCAACCCAAACGGCGAAGCCGGCATGTGGGGACTGTGCTTGCAGCGGCAAGGCTCCAGTTGGGTTCCCGAGGGAGCCCACCTCGATGGCGGAGGCCTGCCCCGTACCGTTGGCGAAAAAGGTGGTAACCCCAAGGTTCGTCACCACGTGGCCGGCTTGCGGCGCGGGATAGAAGATGCTGGTCAGCAAAGGCGTGTCGCCGTGGTAGTGGATTCCGTCGTCGTTACCGAAGGCCTGGAGTCCAGTGGCAAAAACGCCGAATTGGTCCGCCTCAGTATAGATAACGTACTGACTGTCGCCGCTATTGCTGAGCGCCGAGGTGCCTGCCCGCCGCATGAACGACAATAGCTCACCGGTCTGGCTATCCCGGGTATCGATCCCGTTGCTCTCTGCCAACACGATACGCGGCGCAGGCAGCTCACTACCGGCGGTCACCGGTGTCTCCGCCGGTTTCGGCACCACCGAGGCGCGCGGATAGGGACTCGCTGGTGACGGGGTGGCTCCGGGCGGTGGGACCGTGCCGGAAGCGCAGGCCGCCAAGGTAAGACTGACCGCCAGCAATGGGAGAAACGGTTTTCGCACCCCCCTAGGCTGGCACAGACATCCCGGACCGCACAGCTTTTTTGGGGTCCGGGATGTGTAAGGTGGTGCGCTACCGGCCTGCCTGAGTGGACAAAACTAGTGTTTGGCGGCGTGGCCGTCGACCACCGTCATCTCGACGGCGGGGGCTGCCCGTCTGCGTCACCCCGTCGACGTCGGGCTTGCCTGCCGCCACCAGCGGACGGGACGGGCCGAACTCCTCCCAATCGCGCTGCACCTGAGCCAGCACGGCACCAGTTGGGTTGACGGACACCCCCGGGAACGGACCGTAGGCGGTGACGAGGATAGGGCGCGGCATGGGCGCGCTGCTACCCCACGGCCGCTTAACGCCGAGCGCTACGCCGGTACCGGCTGCATGTCGCCAAGCGTATCGACCACCTCCATGTCGATGATCTCGTCGAGGTCGGCGATCCGGGTCTTGATTTGGCGGCTGGCAATGTCCAGCACGACGACCTCATCCCGGGCCGGGGACAGCAGGAAAGCCTGCTCTCCGTACGCTTGCAGGAGTGGGGCGGCGGGCTCTCGGCCGCCCGCGGGTGCGGAAAACACCGGCACCTGGTCCACTGTGGCGGCCCGCTCAGGGTCAATTATCAGCAGCTGGCCGTCGGCGGTGAGGGCGAGCCCTTCGTGGCCCGGCCCGCGGGCGAGGGACTCCGCGCCGATGGGCGACGACACCTCCAGTAGCTTTATGGAGTCGTCACGGGTGTCGATGAGCGCGATCTGGGTGGACGGAGTCGTGTCGCCTTCGACGCGGGCCAGCACCCACGGCGAGTTGTAACTGCCCGCCAAGTCGGTCAGGCGAGCGACCGCAGCGGGCCCGGGCAGCGGAACGCGGTGTAGTTCTCCCTCCCGGTACATCAGGAACGCTCCCTGGCAACCGACGACATAGACGTGGCCGTGGTCGGTGCCCGCTCCTGGAGCACCCGCCTGGGCCTGCGGGCAGTCCACCAGCTCGCCAACAGGCTGCCCGTCTCTGATCACCTGCACCCCGGTAGCGCCACTGCGGTCGCCTTGCGTTAGCAGGAAGTCTCCCCCAACCCATACGGCGAAGCCGGCATGTGGGGACTGTGCTTGCAGCGGCGGGAAGGCGGCGTCCGGGTTCAGGTAGGACCCCACCGGCCGGGCGAACGCTTGCCCGGTGCCATCGGCGAAGAGGGTGAGCACCCCGAGGTTGGTTGTCACCTGGCCGGCCCGCGGCGCGGGATAGAAGTGCTTGGTCAGCAAGGGCGTGTCGGTGTTGTAGTGCGCCCCGTTGACATCAAACCGGAGGTACAGCCCGGAGTCAAAGACGCCAAATTGATCTGTCTCGGTATAGATGACGCTGCTGCCGTCACCACCGTCGCTGAGCGCCGAGATGAGCGGTCGCCTTATGAACGACAGCATCTGTCCGCTCTGGCTGTCCCTCGTGTCTATGCCGGTGGGGGTGGCCAGCACGATGCGCGGGCCGGGAATTTTCTCGCCGTCGGCGGCGGTTGGTGAGGCGGACGGGCTCGCCGCGGACGATCCGTTGGGGCCGAAAGTGGGGTGCGGGCCCGGAGGTGTCCCGGCCTGTGGGGCGGCATTGGCGGCGCAGGCCGCCAAGGTCAGACCAGCGGCCAGCAATGGGAGAAACGGTTTTCGCACCGTTACAGGGTGACACAATCATCCCGGGCTCCGCAGGCATTGCGAAGCCCGGGATGGGACCCAGCGCCCCGGACTGGCTAGTGTTTGGCGGCGTGGCCGTCGACCACCGTCATCTCGACGGCGGGGGCCGCCAAGGGGAAGCGGGATCGCACCTCCTGGCTGGTCAGGTCCACGACTACCAGTTCGTTCTTGACCGCATCGGTCACGTAGGCCTTGTCACCGCGCACTCGCAGGATGGGCCCGGGCTCCTGCCAGTTCTGCTTTTCTTCCCACGGGGAGATGACGGGGATCTTTTTGGTGACGGCGGCGCCGGCCATGTCGATGACCTGCAGGTGTCCGTCGTAGGTCAACACCAGGCCCTCCCCGTTGGGTCCACGGCCCAGGGACCGGAACCAGTAGGACGAGCCAAGGTCGACCAGTTGGAGGGTGTCGTGGTGCGCGTCAATGATCGCCACCCGGGTCGGGCGCTCCTGTTCGGCGTCCTTGTCTACCTTGTAGTCACCAAGCACCAGTGGGGAGGCCTCGCTCCCGGCAAGGTTGCCGGACCGGGCATAGGCGTCGGCAACGGCCACCTTATGGAATGCCCCGTCGCGGTAGACGACGGGACCGTTGGTGCAGCCGATGACGATAACGTCCCCGTTTGCGGTGGGTGCGGCGGCGGCTTCTCCGTGCGAACCGGGACAGTCGGTGGTCTCGGCCGTCACCTGGTTGTCTTTGCGCACCTGCACGGTCTTTCGTTCCTCCTCCGTGCCCTGGGTCACAAAGAGGGAGCCGTCGGTGAGGGCCACGGCGACACCGTGGTGCGGGGAGTCGGCCTGAAACTTGGAAACCTGCGCCTGTGGGTCCGCCACGGTGGCGGAGTCGATGACCTGCACGGACCCGTCGCCGTCGGCGAAAAGTACCGTCTTGTTGCCGTGGGTGACGACGTGCCCGGCCTTGGGGGCGGGGTACGACGTTTCGGTCAGCTTGGGGGCCTCCTGGTAGTAGTGGTAGTGGTCGCCGTGCTTCTCCGCCTCCAGGCCGGTGTCGAACACCAGGAATTGGTCGGAGTCGGAAACCAGAACATGGCGGCCATCGCCAGCGTCGTTGAGGCGGAGGAATCCCGGCCGCGGGATGGTGGCCACCACCTCGCCGGTTTCGGCGTCCAGGGTGGTCAGGCCGCCGTCGGCCGCCAACACAATCCGGGGCGTGAGCGCAGCTACCTCCTGGCGCTGCCCAGCGGAGTCGACCTCCGGGGCCACTGTCGAGGTGGGGGAATTCGATGCGGCGGTCGGGGCCACGGCGGGAGAACTGCTGGTTGGGCTACTGCCCGACGCTGGGGCCCCTGCCGAGCAAGCGACGAGCACGAGGGCGGCCGCAGCCGCGGGGAACATGAGTTTTCGCATGCCCCCACCCTGACATAGATGAGAACGATTCTCAATCTCATTCGAAGAGATAAACCGTTCTCCGACTGGGGGACCGGGCCCGCACCTCACCCCGGCCGTCTCGCCCACCGTCGCGTGAGACGACCACATCATCCCGGCGGCGCACACCGCGCCGCGGCGGGAGCACACGGCACGCCCCCTCATCCGCTTCCGTCGCTTCCATCCGCTCACCTACCGCCGCCAACCAGCGCAAATAAAACTCCCGTTGCAGGTCGGACAGGAATTGCCGCCCGTTTACTCGTTGGCCCGCGCCGCAGCACCCCGGCAGCGGTATTTCTCTCCCGCGTCTGTCCAACACCAAAAATAGCGAGACGGAGCGCGAACCATAGTGGCCATTGTGATGCTTAGTTGTCTTGGTCCGCAGCCCCCTCACATCCAGCCAGGCCAGGTGCCGTGTGCGCCCGAAAAGTGGATGAAAATGTACGCCCTCTTCGTCCACATTGGTCGTCCCCAGATGAAAGCGAAGGCGCCGACCGCAGAAAAATAGACCGCCAGCCAACACGGCACAGAGCAGCGACGCCATCAGCGGGGCATCATGAAATCCCATCACGGACGCGCCGAACAATAGTCCCCACACTGCGAATACCACTAGGCCCACCAGGATCCACCACCACCAAAGTAGCGCGCCCTTGCGCACCACGAAGGACCCCAGACCGGCATCCGGGACGGACACTTGATAGCCGGTACACTGCGGCGCCTCCTGGGATTGTTCCGCAAACCCCAGCACCCAGCCATCCGGCAATAGTGTCACAAATTCGCCTGGACAAAGCACCGAAAACTGGTTACCTGCTGCATCCGTCAGCACTGGCGCGGGCTGTCCCATCGTCGAGCCAGATTCCCGCAGCAATCTCGCCAGCCCCCGCCACGGACCATCTTCCCACGAGGCATGTTGGGCGACGGCGCGAGACCGCGCCAGCAGCGACTGGCGATCCTCGCCTGGCTTACCTAACAAGGCCACTCGCCACCGGCCAGTTAAGTCACAGGGCAGCAGCATATCCACTTGTCTGACCATCCGCCCTCGGGCGGCGACGAAAGCGTAGTTTCCGGCCGCTTGCCGGGCTTCTAGTCGCGCATACGAGGCGGGTCTCAACGCGAACCAAAACAGCAGAGCCGCTATGGCACCGTAAGCCAGAAAAGCGAAAAAGAATCCAGTATCTTTTCCAGCCTGGAACAAAGAAAGCAGGCAGAGAACCGAGGCCGCCAAGGCGACCACGAGCTTGGGGGCAAAGGCGGTCCAGGGCGGCGCCCAGCGGCTGGAGCTCCACGGCAGGCCGCGCGCCCGCTCAGCAAAAACTTCGCGGTCGGACAGTCCCGTCCATCGCTGTGCTCGGCTTGACAACACGCACCTCCTGAGGCCCGCCGCCGAAAGCCTGCCAAAGTTAATCTAAGTTACCGCTGTCTCGAAAGCGCTGGAGTTCACGACACTGACGCACCGCCTCCGGATGCCAGCCGCAGCGCGGCGCGTCGCGTTCGAAACCGGCAAGCAGCCGTAGCCGCCAGTCATCGTCAACTACCGCCAAGCGCGCGGCGACGGTGCGACGGCCCGGATGCAGGGTGTAGCGGTGGACGGGCACGAAACCCCGCACCCGCGTCCACGGCAGGTGACGGGGCAGAAAACCGAGACGGTAGGTGTGCACCCCGCTGGCGTCCAGCACCGTCCGTCCCAGATTGGCCGTGGCCACCTGCCAGGCGATTAGCAGGAAGGTGCCCGCCAGCAGGGCGCCGGTCAGATAGCCGACCCACGGCACCGCCGTGCGGTAACGCCAGGCCATGCCCCCGAACACCGCGGCAATGACCAGCGCGGCCGCGGCGAGCGCACCGTGGGCGAGGCGTTCAGGCCGACCGCGGTGCAGCACGTAGGGGGCGCTGCCGGGCGGCGGCCCGGAGGAGCTCGCGACGCTGGCGGCGGCCTGCGCCTGCCCGGCTATCCCCAGCACCTCCCCGTCGGGCAGCAGCACAACGAACCGTCCCGGGTGCAAAGGCGCCAGGCGGTGGCCCTGTTTGTCGGTGACACTGCGGGGCGGAGACCACTTGGCGCTCAGGCCGCGCTCCCAGCGGGCAAAGGGCAGGTCCTTGCCCCCACGGGCGCCACGGGCGAGGTGCCGGGCCACCCGCGCCAGGTCGTCGGTGGCCTGCCCGGGCCGCCCGACAAGCGCCACCCCGCTCGCAGTGCGGGCCGTGGCCGACAGCGGCGGGGCCACCAAGTCCAGGTCGAACTGTTCAACGATCACCCCGCCCGCCCGAAAAGCGGCGTGGCTGCGCCGCACGTAGCGACGCGTGCTCGCCCCACGCCACACCCGCCACCCCAGCGGGGTAAGGGCAATCGTCGCCACCGCCAAACCTGCCACCCACACCCCGACCCGCCAGGAGGCGGGGGTGGCGGGGGCGGTGCCCAGCCGCCAGGTGCCCCACCCCGCGGCAGCCGCCAGCAGCGTCGCTCCCCAGGCCGCTAGCCAGGCGCGCCGCCGGACGGCTGCGGTGGCAGGCCAGCGCCGCACGCGGCGGCAGTAGACCCGCCGCTCCTGCAGCGCCTGCGTCAACTCGGCAGCACTCTGTTGTCTCATAGCCTCCTCCCGGTACGCCGAGGCGGCAGGCAGATCCACCTGGAACTACCCGCCGCCTCAACTATCGGTTCAGTTGCCGGTCAGCTTCTCCCGCAGCGCAGCCAGCGCCTCATCGGAAGCCAGGGTGCCCGAGTTGTCGTCCGAGGACGAGCTGTAGGACGTTGCGGCCTCTTCGGCAGCGGCCTCGCCCGCCTCGGCGGCCGACTCCTGGGCGGCAGCCACCTGGGCGCGGTGCGCCTCCCAGCGGGCGTGCGCCTCGGCGTACTGCTTCTCCCACGCCTCGCGCTGCGCCTCGAAGCCCTCGAGCCACTCGTTGGTCTCCGGGTCGAAGCCTTCAGGGTACTTGTAGTTGCCCTCTTCGTCGTACTCGGCGGCCATGCCGTACAGCGACGGGTCGAATTCGTCGGAGGCCGGGTCGACCCCCTCGTTGGCCTGCTTGAGGGACAGCGAGATGCGGCGCCGCTCCAGGTCGATGTCGATGACCTTGACGAACACCTCGTCGCCCACCTTCGCGACCTGCTCCGGGACCTCCACGTGGCGGATGGCCAGCTCGGAGATGTGCACCAGGCCCTCGATGCCGTCTTCGACGCGCACGAACGCCCCGAACGGCACCAGCTTGGTGACCTTCCCGGGCACGACCTGGCCGATGGCGTGGGTGCGGGCGAAGGCCTGCCACGGGTCTTCCTGGGTGGCCTTCAGCGACAGCGAGACCCGCTCGCGGTCCATGTCGACGTCCAGCACCTCGACGGTAACTTCCTGGCCGACCTCGACGATCTCGTTCGGGTGGTCGATGTGCTTCCAGGACAGCTCGGAGACGTGCACCAGGCCGTCGACGCCGCCCAGGTCCACGAACGCACCGAAGTTGACGATCGAGGAGACCACCCCGGAGCGCACCTGGCCCTTCTTGAGGGTCTGCAGGAAGTGGCTGCGCACCTCGGACTGGGTCTGCTCCAGCCAGGCCCGCCGCGAGAGCACCACGTTGTTACGGTTCTTGTCCAGCTCGATGATCTTGGCTTCGAGCTCCTGGCCGACGTACGGCTGCAGGTCGCGCACGCGCTGCATCTCCACCAGCGAGGCGGGCAGGAAGCCGCGCAGGCCGATGTCGATGATGAGACCGCCCTTGACGACCTCGATGACGGAACCGGTGACGACGCCGTCGTTCTCCTTGATCTGCTCGATGGTGCCCCAAGCGCGCTCGTACTGGGCGCGCTTCTTGCTCAGCAGCAGACGGCCTTCCTTGTCTTCCTTCTGGATGACCAGGGCTTCGACCTCGTCGCCAACGGCAACGATCTCGTCGGGGTTGACGTCGTTCTTGATGGACAACTCACGAGAGAGGATGACACCCTCGGTCTTGTAGCCGATGTCGAGCAGGACCTCGTCGCGGTCCACCTTGACGATGGTGCCGGTGACGATGTCGCCGTCGTTGAAGTACTTGATGGTCTCGTCGATTGCGGCGAGCAGGTCCTCGGACGAGCCGATGTCGTTGATAGCGACCTGCGGGGTCGTCTGCGAGGGGGTAGAGGTGGTCAAGAGATAACTCCGATGGAATATGGACAGTTTGCGGTGCGGCACGGCTGCCGAGGGCAGGCCACACCGTGGGATAGCTTAACAGGAGTGGGCGAGCGCCCGCAGCAGTTTGCGGAAGGATCACCGGTGAGCGACGACATTAATTACGTCACGGGCGGCTACGACGACCTCTCCCCCGCCGAACAGGAGGCCACGGTGGCGGCAACGGGCCGGTGGTGGGACGGCCAGGCGGCGGAATACTACGCCGAGCACGGGGAGTTCCTGGGCGATACCGAGTTGACGTGGTGCGTGGAGGGCTGGCGCGAGCGCGACGTGGAGCTGCTGGGGCCGGTGGCGGGCCGGGACGTGGTGGAGATCGGGGCGGGCGCGGCGCAGGGTTCGCGCTACCTGGCGGGCCAAGGGGCCCGCGTGGTAGCCACGGATATCTCGGCCGGGATGTTGGCGCAGGCGCGGGCACTCAACGAGCGGCACGGGGTGGAGTTTCCGCTGGTGGTGGCGGACGCGCGGGCGCTACCGTTGGCGGACGAGAGCGCTGACGTGTGCTTCACGGCCTACGGGGCGATCCCGTTCGTTCCGGACCCGGAGCGGATCCACGCCGAGGTGGCGCGGGTGTTGCGGCCGGGCGGGCGGTGGGTGTTTTCCACCTCGCACCCGGTGCGGTGGATGTTTCCGGACACCGACAGCGAGGCGGGACTGACGATTAGCCGGTCGTACTTCGATACCCGGCCGTATGTGGAGCGCCAGGGCGAGCAGGTGGTGTATGCGGAGCACCACCGGCCCGTCTCGACGCACGTGGCCGACGTGTTGGCGGCGGGTTTGCAGATTACGGGCATGTGGGAGCCGACGTGGCGGGCCGGGCGCTCCACGTGGGGCGGTTGGGGTCCGCGCCGCGGCGAGCTCATGCCGGGCACGCTGATCATCGCCGCCCGCAAGCCGACGGGGGCCGCCGGTGAGTGACTGGCGCCGCGAGTCCCTCGCCGCTTTCGCCGCCCGGATCGGCGCCTTCGCCGCGGATTCGGTGCCGCACGATTTCGCGGTCAATCCGGCCGTCGCCGAGAAGGTGGCAGCCGAAACGGGACGGTTTTTGCCCTTCTTCGGCAACACCACGGCCTATTTGCTGCCCGCCTCCGCACAAGAGTATGTCGCGCGGCTGGCGGACACATTGCACGCCCGCCACGGGGAGCACCTGGCCGCTCCCCTCCCGCCCGCGCTCGCCCACGTCACCTTGCACGATCTGCGCGCCAGCAGCCAGCTGGCGGCGGTGGCAGCGGACGTCTTTCGGGACGGCCCGGCACTGGGGGTGGCGGTGGCGGCGGCCCGCGCGCTCGGCCCCGTCCGCTGCCGCTTGACCTACGTCTTCAACCTGGTGAACACGAGTGTGGTGGTGGGGCTGCAGGCCGTGGACGAGGCCGCCCACCGGCGCCTGCTAGCGGCGCGCGACTGCGTCAGCCACCTGGTGCCCCACCCGCACTTCACGCCTCACCTCACGCTGGCCTACTACCGGTCCGGCCCGGTGGCGCCGGAGTTTCCGCCCGCCTTGGCGGCCACCCTGCGGGAGCTGAGCTTAAAGGTGCGAGACTACGAGGTGGAGCTGCTGCCCGAGCTACTGCACGGGCTGCACTTTTCGTCGATGGCCACCTACTGGCCGGTCTGTTAGGAGGCAGCGATGCCGGAAAAGCTGACGATCGATCCTGTGCCGTTGCGGGGCCGGACGGTGCTCGTCACCGGGGCGAGTCGGCGGGCCGGGATTGGGTTTGCGACTGCCTGCCGCGCGGCCGCGGCGGGCGCGAACGTGTTCGTGCACCACTTCTCGCCACACGACGTTGAGCAGCCGTGGGGCGCCGACGACGTCAAGACGGTGGTGGCGGGGATCCGCTCCCACCTGACGCCGGGGGCGCGCCTGGCGGAGGTGAGCCTCGACCTGAGCGACCCGACCGCGCCGGGCCAGCTGGTCGCGGCGGCGGTCGCCGAGTTCGGGCGGGTGCACGGCCTGGTGTGCAACCAAGCGCTCTCGGGCAGTGACGGACCGCTAGCGAGCATCACGGCGGCCGAGCTGGACCGGCATTGGGCGGTCAACACGCGGGCGTCGCTGCTGCTGGCACAGGCGTTCGCGGCCCAGCATCCGGCGGGCCAGGCGGGGGCGATCGTGTTGCTGACCTCGGGGCAGGGTCTCGGGCCGCTGCCGGGCGAGGTCGCCTACGGCACCGCGAAGGCGGCCCTGGCGGGGATCACGTTGACGCTCGCCGACGAGTTGGCCGACGTCGGCATCCGGGTCAACTGCGTCAACCCGGGCCCGGTGGACACGGGCTACGTCACCCCCGAGATGCTGGCGGCCACCGCCCACATGTTCCCGGCGGGCCGCTGGGGCGAGCCGGACGACGCCGCCCGCCTGCTGACCTGGCTGCTCACCGACGATGCGCGTTGGATAACCGGGCAGGTGCTGCACAGCGAAGGCGGCTTCGCGCGCTGGCGGTAGGTCAGCGGGAATGTAGCCTGTTGGACCCGTGAGGCAGCGGTGTGAGCGCGGGCTCTGCTGCTACAGCCCGCTGGGCCCGTGAGTTGGCGGCTGCTATCTTCGGAGCAGCTACTCCGCTGGTTGGAAGGAGACGTCGTGGTCTCGCGCGTAGGCAGTGTTGTGCAAGGTGGTGCGGTCTTAGGGGCGGTCGTCGGCGGGGACTATTTGGGGGCCGGGGCTGGGCTCTTTGCCCTCCTGCGGGATTGTCTGCCGGGCGCAGATGTCGAGAAGTGGCACCAGGCGCTAGCCAGGTTGGCCCGCCAGGGCTGGGACCGGGCCGAGGAGCTCCGTACCGGATCTGGCAGCCAGTGGATGCAGGCGGAGCGCGACGGCTGCGTGGCGTACTTCTTGCAGTGTCTGGACCGCGGCGTCCCACCGACGGTTGAGGGGCTGCGCGATCACCCCGGGACGGGCTTGGCTGATCGCCGGGATCCCGCGGCTGGCGCCCGGGCAGCGCGGGAATACCTGTCCCACATGCTGCAGCAGGTGCTGACTGACCGCACCTACGCCGTCGCCGCCCAGGTGGCGCAATTCGCGGCCCGGAGCAAGGCCGACCGGGAGCACCTGCGCACGCGTGTCAGTCAGTTGGAAGCCCAGCTGCCGCAACTCCGGGGACTT
Organism: Buchananella hordeovulneris; assembly: GCF_001907235.1. GTDB lineage: Bacteria > Actinomycetota > Actinomycetes > Actinomycetales > Actinomycetaceae > Buchananella > Buchananella hordeovulneris. The sequence goes on along the minus strand of NZ_MQVS01000002.1, from coordinate 101,776 downwards.
TCCTCTGCTCTGGAACTGGAGTGCCATCCCGGCCTGCGCGCTGACGAGCGCGAGGTGCGGGAAAGCAGCGCCTTCTTCGATTTTCGCTCGGAACAGGTGCCGTTCGTCGGCAGGGCGGAGCCCCTGGCGCGCCTAGAGAGGTTCTGCCTGGACGGCCCGGCAGACCGCTGGCGCTGGACTGCCATCACCGGCCCGGGTGGGACCGGCAAGTCGCGCCTTGCGTGGGAGCTGTGTGCGCGGATGCGGGAGCAGGGCTGGCAGGCCTTCTTTCTGCACCGCAACGCCCTACAGCACACTGACCTCCAGGCGCTGGCTCAGGCGCCCATCGGCTATTTGCTCGTTATCGACTACGTCTCGGTGGACGCGCCCCAGGTCGCCAGGTGGCTCAGCGGGCTGCCCACCATTACCGGTAGTCCGGTGCGTGTCGTGTTACTAGAGCGTGAGGATTGGCGGGAGGACGAAAAAGCAGGCTTTACGCGGGAGCCGCAGTGGTACTCCCAGCTGTGCCAGTACTACGGCGCTGCGGACCTTGAGCAGCATCGGGGTCTGGTAAACCTCAGACTCAACCGGAACCATATTCCTACCGCAGAGAAAATTCAGCTGGTTGAAGAGCTAGGTCGCTTGGACGCGTCCTCCAGCGCAATTGTTCGCCGGATGGAACCCCGCACCGCGCGGGAGCTCGTAGCACGGCTGGAACGGGAGATTGATCCCGAGGGCCAACGTCCGCTCTATTTGCTCTTCCTGGTCCGCGCTCACCTCGACAATCCCGATAGCGATTGGCGGAGCTGGAGCGCCCATGACCTCCGGTCGGTGATATACGAACGCGAAAAGCAACGTCTGCAACGCGCGCTGCCGGACTGGTGGGACCATGCGCTAGATCTCTGGGTGTTCGCCACCGCCACCAAGAGCACCCTGGCCACTGCGGAGCAGCAGGCTCCAGAGTTTCTCCTCCGCCTCATAAAGGAAGAGAAACCAAAATTCAAAGAATGTTACGGCAGCACCCTAAAAACTATCGTCGGCGACGGGAGTAACCAAGTCATCCCATATCAGCCGGACATTCCGGGCGAACATCTAGTGGTATCCCGCGTGCAGGAATGGCTTGCAGAGGGATACGAGAGTAAGGTAGCAGACCTGGTCGCCGCCGCATACGAGCGAGATGCAGATAGCTTCGCGGACTTTCTCGCGCGAGCGTTGGCTGACTTGGATACGCAAGACAAGATGGTAAATCTTGTTCTAAGCACTAAGTACCTACTCGCGCCCCCTGCCACCCCCTCTGCCGCCAAAGCGCTGGCTTCTGCCCTGGTATTTCCGATCTATAGCACCACTGCAGCAAAGCGCCCGCAGTTACTGGCGTTACTCGAAGAGATTTACCAGACACACCACACCCCCGAAATTGCCGCCTTCCTGGCGGGAGCCCTGGTCAATCTCACTGTGAGGCAGGAAACTGCCACGGAGCGGGCGGAAACCGTCGCTCAGATCCAGGCCCTATACCAGGAACACCCCCACCCCGAAATCGCCACCCCACTAGCAATGGCCCTATTCAACCTCACCGCGAGGCAGGAAACCGCCCCCCAGCGGGCGGAAACCGTCGCTCAGATCCAGGCTCTGTACCAACAGCACCCCACCCCCGAAATCGCCACCCGACTAGCACGGGCACTATTCAACCTCACCGTGAGGCAGGAAACCGCCACCGAGCGAGCGAGCACCATCGACCACATTCAGGCTCTGTACCAACAGCACCCCACCCCCGAAATCGCCACCCCACTAGCAATGGCCCTATTCAACCTCACCGCTACACAGGAAACCGCCACCGACCTTGAGGATACGGTCGCCCAGATCAAGGCACTACACGAAAAACACCCCCACCCCGAAATCGCCACCGAACTGGCAAAGGCACTAGTCAACCTTACTATCAGGCAAGAAACCGCCACCGAGCTGACCAATACTGTTGATCGCATCCAAGCTCTATACCAACAGCACCCCACCCCCGAAATCGCCACCCGACTAGCACGGGCCCTATTCAACCTCACCGTGAGGCAGGAAACCGCCACCGAGCGAGCGAGCACCATCGACCACATTCAGGCTCTGTACCAACAGCACCTCATTCCCGACATCGCCAATCCACTGGCGCAGGCGCTATACATCGTCAACTCAAGACAGCGAACTCCCTCCGAGTTGCTGGATACCGTCACCCAAATTAGGGCACTGCACGAGGCGCACCCAATTCCTGAAATTGGCCTCACACTGGCGATGGCTCTATTCAACCTCAGCTCGAGGTTGGCCCTATTCAGGCTCGACTTGGAACAGCGAACTGCCTTCGAGCTGATGGATCCCGTCGCCCAAATTAAGTCACTGCATGAGGCACACCCAATTCCTGAGATCGTCATCCTGCAGGCGATGACCCTCAACAGCCTTAACATCGCTAAGAAAACTGCCCCTGAGCGGTTTTCTACCGTCTCTCAGCTCAAAGCCTTGTACGAGGAACACCGACTTCCCGAAATTGCTTACCAGCTAGCAGAGTCCTTATTCAATTTTATCAGAAAATACGGAACCACCATTGAGATGAAGAAAGCGGCCACCAGCATCGCAAAATTAGCTGAGGCACATCCTGAGGCCCCTGACATAAGGGAGCTTCTTAGCAAACTACGCAAATGGATGGAGTAAACCCACCCCTAGCTCCAGGCTCCCTGCACTAGGCTGCCAGGGTTCCCATTCCTTCCGAGTCCTTTCTAGCCGAGCTGGAGTTGGCCTACCGCGCCGCGCCCGCCACCGAGCGTGCCGCTGCTTTGGCCGTGGTGCTGATCCTTCTCGCCGTCACACAGGAAACCGTCACCAAGCGGGCCAGCACTATCCCCCAAATCCAGGCCCTATACCAGCAGCACCCCACCTCCGAAATCACGACCCCACTGACAAAGACCTTATTCAACCTTACTATCAGACGGGAAACCACCACTGAAATGAAGAAAATAACCGCCCACATCCAGGCCCTATACCAGCAGCACCCCACCTCCGAAATCGCCACCGAACTGGCAATGGCCCTATTTAATCTTACTATTAAACAGGAAACCACCACCGAGCAGGCACGCGCCATTAACCACATCAGGGCCCTGTACCAGGAACACCCCACCCCCGAAATCGCCACCGAACTGGCGAAGTCCCTATTTAATCTTATCGTGAGGCAGGCAACCGCCACCGAGCGGGCTAGCACCATCGACCACATCAAGGCCCTGTACCAGGAACACTCCACCCCCGAAATCGCCACCGTGCTGGCGATGGCTCTAGCCAATCTCTCTGCTGCACAGGAAACCACCTCCGAGTCAGCGGGAACTCTTGCCTACATCCAAGCCCTATACCAGGAACACCCCACCCCCAAAATCGCCACCGTGCTGGCGAGGGTCCTATTTAATCTTATCGTGAGGCAGGCAACCGCCGCCGAGCGGGCTGGCACCATCGACCACATCAGGGCCCTATATCAGCAGCATCCCACCCCCGAAGTCGCCAACTCACTAGCGCAGGCACTATTCAATCTCAACACGAAACAGCAAACCGCCTCCGAGCAGGTGGATACCGTCGCCCAAATTAAGGCACTGCACGAGGCACACCCAATTCCTAAGATCGCCATCCTGCAGGCGATGGCCCTCCTCAACCTCACCGCAGCTCAGGAAACTGCCCCCGAGCTTATTTATACCGTCTCCCAACTCAAAGCCCTGTACGAGGAACACCACCTTCCCCAAATTGCCATCCAGCTAGCAAAGGGACTACACAATTTTATCGTGCGGCACGGAACCGCCGATGAAATGATGAAAGCGGCCACCGGCATCGCAAAACTAGCTGAGGCACATCCCGAGGCTCCCGAACTAGGCAAGATTTTTGCCGCGCTCCACAAGCGTGCGTCGCAAATTCGCCCCTAGCGCGCCCCTCCCCGCACTATGCTGCCAGGGTGCCCATTCCTTCCGAGTCCTTTCTAGCCGAGCTGGAGCGGACCTACCGCGCCGCGCCCACCGCCAAGCACGCCGCCGCCTTGGCTGAGGCGCTGGCCCGCCTCACCGTCGAGCAGGAGCCACCGTCTGCCGTGGCCGCCACGGTGCAGAGACTTCGCACCCTCCACGCCGAGCATCCCAGCCGGGAGGTGGGCGGGATGCTCGCCATCGGCCTGCACAGTCTCACCGCCGTGCAGCGCTCCGTCGCCGAGATCACGGACACGGTGGCCGAGATTCAGACCCTGCACACATTGCACCCCAGCGACACCATCACCATCGCCCTGGCCAGGGCCCTGTTCAACCTCACTGCGGTGCAGGCCACTGCCGCTGAACGCGCCGCTACCGTCGCTCAGCTCCGGTCCCTACACACCGCGCAGCCCAATTCTGAGACTGCCCTTGCCCTAGGCAGGGCACTGTTCAACCTGGCTCTTCGGCAGCACTCCCGCGCGCAGGCTGAGGAAACTGTCGGCCAGCTAGAGTCCCTCTACCGCGCTTACCCCACTCCCGCCCTCGCCGTCTGCCTCGCGCAGGCCCTGTTTCACCTCTTCCGTCAGCAGGACAGTCGTGCCGCCACCGTGGAAATCTCGGCTCGCCTGCGTGCCCTGTACCAAGCGCACCCGACCCCCAACGTCGGACAGGCCTTGGCTAGGTGTCTGGCCACTCTCGCCCTCAACCCGCGAGCTACCAGCGACCGGGCGGACCTCATCAATCAGTTGCAGGCGTTGCAGGCCACCCACCCCACCCCCGACATCACCAACAGCTTCGCCACCGCGCTGTTCAATCTCACCGGTCTGGCCAACTCGGCTCCCGAGGCCGCACAGGCCGTCGCCAGGCTCGCGGGGCTATATCAGGCCCAGCCGACGACGGAGCTGGCCACCCCGCTGGCAAAGGCTCTCAACAACCTGGCCATCAGATATGCCACCGCGACCGAGCGGGCCGCGGCCGTGGCACGGATTGCGGACCTGTTCGCGGTCCACCCGCAAACCGACATCGCGAACCTGCTGGCAATAGGCTTGTTCAATCTCTCCCTCAAGCAAAATGCCCCAGCCGAGCTAGCGCAGACAGTGCAACGCCTGCGGGAACACTACGGCACTTACCACACCGATACGGTCGCCACCGCCCTGGCCCGCACGCTGCTGCACCAGCAACGGTCGGACCGCAACCAGCCCACCGATCCGCGTCTCCTCGCCGAGCTGCAGGCCCTCCGCGAGGCCCACCCCCTGGCTCCCCAGATCGACGAGGTGCTGGCGGAGTTACGGCGAGACCCGCCGCTCAACCCGAATTAGTCCATCCTCGCGAGCACTAAGCTGCCAGGGTGCCCATTCTTCCCGCAGCCCCACTAGCCGAGTTGGAGCGTACCTACCGCGCCGCACCCACCGCCGAGCACGCCGCCGCCTTGGCTGAGGCGCTGGCCCGCCACGCCCAAGAGCAGCCCACCGTTGCCGAGCGGGAGGCGACGGCGTGGCGCTGCGAGGAGCTGTACCGCGCGCACCCCGGCCAGGCGATCGCCGAAAACCTGGCGTCCGTGTTGGCGAGCGTCGTCTTGGCGCAGCACAAGGAGTCGGCGATCATCGACGGCACGGCTCGCGTCGAGCACCTCTACCGCGCTTGCCCGACCACAGGGGTGGCCTCAGCCCTCGCCGTCTGCTTGCTCAAACTAGCCGCCGGGCAGGCGACCGTTGCCGCTCACGCCACCGCGGTGGCCCGCCTAGAGGGTCTGTACCAATCCCACCCGACCGCTGGTGTCGCCCGGTATCTGGCGGTGTGCCTCGCCAACCTCGCACTGCTGCGGCCGACAGTCACCGAGCGCGCCGCCGCCGTCGAGCGCCTCCAGGCCCTGCACGCCGCCTACCCCGGCGACGACACCGCCTTCGCCCTGGCGCGCGCCCTCGCGCTGCTGGCCGCCGTCCAACCTCAGATCTCCGCGGTGGCGGGCAGCGTGACTCTCCTCGAACGGCTCTACCGCGCACACCCAACCGGCTACACCGCCTTTCCCCTCGCCGAGGCCCTGGCTCGCCTGGCTGGGATGCAAACCGCCCCCGCCCGGGCGGCAACGCTGGCCCACCTCACGTCCCTCGCGGGCGCCCACCCGGAGGTTCCTCAGATCAGGGACCTGCAAACTGGAGTGAAATCCTGACCGACAAAAACCGCCCCACCCGGAGGAGCTCGCCCCCGATTCCCGACACCGATCCCACGGCGCGGGCCGCCGCGTTGGCCGCCCGCGCCCGCACGCAAGAGGAACCGACTGTCCTGATGCACGCTATCGCCCAGCTGACGGCGCTCTACGAGGCGCATCCCGCGCCGCGCGTCGGCGAGGCTTTGGCGTGGGCGTGGAGCTTCTTGGCCGAAACCCAGGAGGACGCCGCACAGCTGGACGAAACCGGCAGGCACATCGCGGCGCTCTACGCCGCCCACCAAACACTGCCCCTCGCCGAGGCCCTGGCCGGGACGCTGGTTCTCCTTAGTTCAGCACAAGCGGACGGTCAGGAGGTGGCACAGATATCCACCCGCCTGCGCGCGCTCTACCTGTCCCACCCCACGACCGAGATCGCCCAGGCCCTGGCCTGGGGGCTCGTCGACCTAGTGGCCGCCCAGGAGACCACCGCAGACGTCCTCACCTCCCTCGCTCAAGTAGAGGCTCTCGCCGCTCGCCACCCCGGGCAGGAAGTTGCCGAGCCGCTGGCCGCCGCATTGGCCAACTACTCCTGCCACCTGACCGCCACCACCGAGGTGGAGGCTGTTGTTTCCCGCCTCACCGAGCTGTTCACCCGCTTCCCGACACCGCCCATCCGGCGGGCTCGTGCGCTCGCGCAGGAGAATCTGGCTGGGCTAACCACCGCTCCTGCCCCGGCCGAGCCTCGGCAGGACCCGAAATTAGAGGGCACCGCCCTATGACGGAGACCTCGCTATCCCAGGCTGCCGCGCTGGTGGCGCGCGCCCGTGCGACGGAGGACTCCGAGGTCGTCGCTGAGCTCATCGCCCAGGTGCGCGGCCTCTACCAGGCCCAGCCCTCGCCCGCCCTCGCGCAGTCGCTGGCCGAGGCCTACTTCCTGTTGCCCGGCCTCGACGAGTCGCCGCGTAACGTGCAGGTGGCCCTGGCCGAGATCTCGGCGCTCTACGCCCGCCACCGAACGGCCGAAATCGCTCTCTGGCTGGCCCAGACCTGGGTGATCGTCCTGTTGGGCGCCGCCACCGCCGCGGAAACCCTCCCCGCGGTGCGGCAGCTGCAACGGCTCTTCCAGTCCCATCCCACCGCCGAGCAGGCCGACTGCCTCGGCTACGGTCTGCTGCTACACACCGTCGAGCTAGCGGACAGCGCCCACTTCGCCGCCCCACTAGCCCAATTGCGAGACCTGCACCGCCGCTATCCGTCCCCGGCGCAGGCCCTGCACCTGGCCCGGGCCCTGGGCAACTACTGCAAGACGGACAGCGCCGAGGAAGACGCCATCATCGCCGAACTGGAGGCGCTGCTCCAGGCCCACCCCACGCCGGACTTAGCAGCCCAGCTGGCGGTCAATCTGCTGTTGTTCTTCGTCCGCCGCGGCACGCCAGCCGAGCGCGCTGCCCCGCTCGCCCGGGTCACCGAACTGGCCGCGCGCTTTGAGCACCCGACCATTGCTGGGCTGCGCGACCGGATGGCCGCCATCCTGGCGTCCTCCCACCCCGGGGCGGGCGCCTAACCCCGCCCTAACTGGTCACCAGCGCGTCACAGGCGCCACATGCACCGGATGACGCGCCCTGGTAGCCAGTTAGGGCGGTGGCCCCCGCCACCCACCACGCCTAAACCGACCGCCCCCGCGCGCCTTTCGCGCCCAAAGAGTGGTGGGTGGGGCAGCCAGAGGCCGCCCCACCCACCGAGGGATGCGGATAATAGCTAGTTCAGGGTGGTCAGCGCTTGCCGGATGCGGTGCAGTTGGTTGTCAACGGCAGGCTGATCGAACGGCAGGTCCAGGCCCCGGCACTGGGCCGCTAGCTCCGCCAGCGGGCGCACCTCCGGGAAGCCCTGCTCGGCGAGCACGTTGGCACGCTCCAGCGCCGGGGCCACCGCGCGCGTCGGGTTGCTGGCTTTGCGGGCGTCCACCCACCGCATCAGCGGTCGCAGCACCCGGTCGAGGTCTGCCACGGCCCCCTGCAGGGAGCTGGACATGTCGTCCACGCCAAGGGTGACCTTCCGCAACGCCGGCACCAGTCCGTGCACCGAGGACTCCATCGCCTCGCACAGGTCGTTGATCGCGCCAATGGCGTCGGCCTCCCCGCCGTCCAGGATCGAGGCGGCGAAGCGTCCCACCATGAGGGTCTCCAGGCGCACCAGGGCGATGCGGAAACGCAAGTCGGTGACGGCCTTGTGCAAGCCCACCATGCGGCCCGGCAGGGTTCGCAGCACGGCCGCAGCGCTGGTGGCGTGATTGGTGACCCGCTCCCCGAACTCTTCGACCTTGGGCTTCTCCCCCGGCGCCCAGCCGGCGGCCACCGCCGCCACCACCGAGTCGGCGCGCTCGGCCACGGGCTCAACCTGCTGGGAGCGGGAGGTCAGCGAGTTCAGCAAACGCTCGTACTCGTCGAGCCGGAAGACCAGCAAGTTGGTCTCCCGCTCAATTTCGTTGACGGAATCCAGCACCTCGGCTACGCCGCCAGTCGCCTGCGGCCGGGCGGGCACCCGCACCCCGGCATTGATGAGCGACTCGACCTCGGCAGGCAGGGCCACCGACGTCATCGCGTACAGGCTCGGGTAGCCCAAGCTGGACAGTTCCTGCCCCAGGGCCTCCGCTCCCTTGATGGCGACCTCGCGCTTGGGCATGCCAGCCGCCTCATGCTTGCGCTCCAGGGAGCGCACGCGCCGGTAGGCATCCTCCACTGCCTGCTGAGTGTCGGACTGCAGCGGCTTCAGACGCACCGACAGGTAGCCGTCGTGCAGGGGCACAACCGTGGCGAAGACCCGGTAGTCCAGGTGGTCGGCGGCGCGGTTGGTGACGTAGGCACACACCGGCAGCCCAGAGGACAGATCGTCCCACATGCATTTAAATACGGCGGCCGGCATATCCGCGTGCCGAATAATGTTGTGAGGCGAACCAATGAGTTTCTCCCGGTCATACCGGGAGAGCACGTCAAAAGTACGATTAGACCGCGTGATCACGCCTCGGCGATCGGTAGTAGAGAAGAAGATGTCTTCGGGGTCGAAGTGACGCTCATAGCCGATGACGCTCTCCATGATCCACTTGTCCTTTACTCCCGACGGTGGCGCTTCGACCCGCGACGCGCCACCGACACATGCCACTAGGGGCGAAACAGGGGCTGGCCCCGTTCCGTCAGAGGGACGCAGGTCCCGCCCGGACCCTCCGAAACCATGGTTGCACACCTAAATGGCGCGCACGTAGTGGGCGGCACCACGACCTTTTGTGGCGGCCGCCCGACGCCTGCGTTCTGCCTCACTTATGAGGCAGTTGGGCTCGGACGGCCATCCGAGGCTTCCCTTGCAATCTCGCACTTTGGGACACCTGTACCTTTCCTGTCATCCACCGCTAGGCGTACCCGACACCGCGAACGACTGTGGGGAACTTCACGTTTGGGTATGTTCGCCCCTATTTCGCCCTAATGCCCCGCTTCCAGCCAGTTGGTGCCGCTTCCCATCGATACGTCCAGTGGCACGCGCAGGCTGACGGCCCCACTCATCTCCCGCCGCACGATTTCTTGCACGGCCTCCAACTCCCCCGGAGCAATTTCTAAAACCAATTCGTCGTGCACCTGCAACAAGATGCTCGATTCAAGTTCTGCCTCGAACAGCGCCCGCACCGTATTGAGCATCGCCACCTTAATAATGTCAGCGGCGCTGCCTTGAATTGGGGCATTAAGAGCCGCCCGCTCCGCCATTTCTCGCCGCTGCCGGTTATCGGAAGTCAGATCCGGCAGGTAGCGGCGCCGCCCCATGATGGTCTCGGTATAGCCCCGCACCCGCGCCTGCGCCACCACCTGCTCCAGGTAGTCGCGCACCGCCCCGAAACGGGCGAAGAAGTCGTCGCGCAGGCGGTTGGCCTCGGCCACCTCGATGCGCAGTTGCTTGGACAGACCGTAGGCAGACAAGCCGTAGGCCAGGCCGTAGGTCATAGCTTTGATGCGGGAACGCTGCTGCGGCGTGACCGCGTCAGGCGTGCCGCCGAAGACCCGGGACGCCGTGTAGGAGTGCAGGTCTTCCCCGCTGTGGAACGCCTCGATCAGGCCCGGATCCTCCGTCAGGTGGGCCAGGATCCGCATCTCGATCTGCGAGTAATCGGCCGTCAGCAGGCACTCGCCCCCGTCGCCTGCCACAAACGCCGAGCGGATGGCGCGTCCCTCCGGGGTGCGGGCGGGAATGTTTTGCAAGTTCGGGTCGGTCGACGACAGCCGACCCGTGGCTGCCACCGTCTGTTGGAAAGTCGAGTGAATCCGCCCGTCGTCGCTGACAGACTTCTGCAACGTCTCCACTATCTGACGCAACTTGATCTTGTCGCGGTGCGCCAGCAGGTGATCCAGGAACGGGTGCGGGTGGGCCACCGCCAGGTCCGTCAGCGCCTCCGCGTCAGTGGAGTACCCCGTTTTGGTTTTCCGGGTCTTGGGCAGGGCCAAATCGGTAAACAGGACCTGCTGCAGTTGCTTGGGGCTGGAGAGGTTGATCTCCTTGCCGATGGCGTCGTAGGCACCGCGGGCCGCGGCCTGCACCTCGGCGTCGAACTCGGCATGCAGTTGCGCCAGCCGCTCCCGATCAACCGCGATGCCCCAGTTTTCCATGGCCCACAGGCAGCGGCTGACCGGCAGTTCGACATCGTCCAACAGCTGACGAGCCGAGCGCCGCTCCACTTCCGCGGCCAACACGTCGGCCAGTTGCCGTACCGCCTGGGCCCGCATCACCGTCGGGCGAGAGGTGCCGTCCAAGTCGAGGGTGTCGCTGTCTGCCTCCAGCTCCCGGCCCAGGTAGCGGCGGGTCAGCTCCGCCACGTCGAACTTCCGCCCGTCCGGGTGGCACAGGTAGGCCGCCAAGGCCACGTCGAAGACCGGGGCTCCGATCGCCACCAGGCGCCCGTTGAGCATGTGCATGATTGCCTTCAAGTCGCACACGGCCAGCTGCGACAGGGAGGCGCAGAAGATCTGCACCGCCACGGGTTCTTCCTGGAGGTCATAGACCACTGCCGTTTGCCCATCGGTGAAGGCCACCTCCCAGGCGTCGGCCCGCGCCGGGTCCGGGCTGGCTACCCCCTCCACGTCCATCCCCACCAGCGTGCCGTCCCGCTGCCAGGCCTCCAGCTGCGCCGCAGCGCGCTCCGGGGCGACCGTGGCGTCGACCACCACCAGCTCTGTCGGGGCGGCATCGACCACGGCAGTGGCCCCATCCGCCACATCCAACTGCGCCAAGACCCGCTCGCGTAGAGTGGCGAACTCTAGGGCGTCAAAGGTCTCGTGCAGGGCGGCGGCGTCCACCCCCCGCGGCCGCAAATCCGCCAGCTCCACCCCCAGCTCCACGTCGGTCAAGAGCCGGTTGAGTTGCCGGTTGCGGCGCACCTGCTCCACCGAGTCGCGCAACGCTTGGCCGCGTTTGCCGGTGATCTGGTCGGCGTGCGCCAGCACCCCCTCCAGGCCGTCGTACTTGCGGAGCCAGTCGGCCGCCGTCTTCGGGCCGACGCCCTCCACCCCCGGCAGGTTGTCGCTCGTCTCGCCCACCAGCGCCGCCAGGTGTGGGTAGCGCTGCGGGGGCACCCCGTAGCGCGCCTCCACCTCGGCCGGGGTCATACGCCGCAGCTCCGAGACGCCCTTGACGGGGTAAAGCACCGTCACGTGTTCGGTGACCAGCTGGAACGTGTCCCGATCGCCCGAGCACAGCAACACCTCGGCTCCCGCCGCCGCCCCCTGCGTGGCCAAGGTGGCCAGGATGTCGTCGGCCTCGAAGCCGTCCAACGAAAAGTGCGCCACCCCCACGGCGTCTAGCACGTCCTGGATGAGGCTGACCTGCCCCTTAAACGGCTCCGGCGTGGCCTCCCGCGTGCCCTTGTACTCCGGATACTGCTGCAGCCGGAAAGTGGGAGCCTTGGTGTCGAAGGCCACCGCCACGTGTGTCGGCTTCTCTGCCTCCAGCAACCGCAGCAGCATCGAAGTAAAACCGTGTACCGCGTTGGTGGCCTGCCCCGCCGAGGTGGTGAAGTTATCCACCGGCAACGCGTAGTAGGCCCGGAAGGCCATCGAATGTCCATCAATCAGCAAAAGACGCGAAGTGCTCACCTGTGCCACCCTAGGCCCATGACTGCCGATTCTTACCTCGCCACCACCGAACTTGGCCCCTTCGCGACCAAACTGGGCATCGCTGTGCAGGAGGTCGGTCCCACCCGGTGCGTGGCCACCATGCCGGTGGAGGGCAATACCCAGCCGCTCGGCATCCTGCACGGGGGCGCCAACGCCGCCCTGGCCGAGACGGCCGGTTCGCTGGCCGGGCGCGCCCAAGCGTTGGCGGTCGGGGCGAGCGCCGCCGTCGGCGTGGACCTGAGTGTCACCCATCATCGGGCCGCCCGTAGCGGGCAGCTGACGGCCACCGCCACCGCCGCCCACCTCGGACGCACCATCGCCACCTACGACATCACCATCGTCGACGACGCCGGGCGCCGCACCGCCTCGGCCCGCCTGACGTTGCTCCTGCTGACGGGCACCCGCTAGGCGAAGCCAAGAGTTTAGGGGGGTGAGCGTTGCTCACCCCCCTAAACCTGTGCGGCTACTTCTTGCCGATCTGCTCGATGACGGCGTCGGCGACCTCCCGCATGGTCAGGCGCCGATCCATGGAGGTTTTCTGGATCCAGCGGAAGGCCTCGGCCTCCGTCAGGTTCATCTCGGTCATCAGCAGCCCGCGGGCGCGGTCCACTCGCTTGCGGGTCTCGAAGCGGTCCTGCATGTCCGCGATCTCGTCTTCTAACGCCACGATCTCTTGGTAGCGGGCGTAGGCAATCTCCAGGGCGGGCAGCAAGTCAGCTTCCGTGAACGGTTTCGTGACGTACGCCATGGCGCCCACGTCCCGGGCCCGCTCCACCAGTTCCTTCTGGGAAAAGGCCGTCAGCATCACTACTGCACAGGCGTTGTCCTTCAAAATGCGGTCAGCCGCGGTAATGCCGTCCATGCCAGGCATCTTCACGTCCATGACCACGAGGTCTGGCGCGAGCTCGTCAACTAGGCTGACGGCCTCTTCGCCGTTGGTAGCCTCGCCTACCACTTCGTAGCCGGCGGCCTCGAGGATCTCCACGATGTCAACGCGGATCAAGGCCTCATCCTCGGCCACCACCACCCGGCGGGCGGGCGACTGTTCGCCCTGCGGATCCGATGTGGCGAGGATTGCATCCACTGAATCGTCGTTTTTGTGCTCGTTCACTCTCGCAATACTAGTAGACTATCCCCGGTTCACACCGGAGCCCCGGTGGCCCAACTGGCAGAGGCGGTCGACTCAAAATCGACAGGTTGTGGGTTCGAATCCCACCCGGGGCACTTTCGGCCCGCTGCACTAAAGGTGCGGCGGGCCGTTGTTGTTGCGGGAAAAGTAAAAGGTAAGGGGGCCGCGCGGCCCCCTTACCTTGCTGCGTCACGCGTGGTGATCGGATTCGTCCCCCACCGTGTGTACCCGGATCGCGTTAGTGGAGCCGGGCGTGCCCGGCGGCATGCCCGCGCAGATGATGATCGTGTCGCCTTCTTCAGCCAGGTGCGCCGATTGCAACACCTGATCCACCTGCCGCACCATCTGGTCGGTGTGCGACACGTGCGGCACCTTGTAGGGCTGCACGCCCCAGGACAGCGCCAGCTGCGAGCGGGTCTCGTCTAGGGGCGTGAAAGCCAGCAGCGGAATGGTGGGACGCAGACGAGACATCCGGCGCGCCGTATCCCCGGACTGGGTGAAGGTCACCAGGTACTTCACGTCTAGGACGTCAGCCATCTCGACGGCGGCCTTCGTGATCACCCCGCCGCGGGTCCGCGGAATCGAACCGAGGGGCGCGATCCGCTCCCCACCGTTTTCTTCCACGTTCTCGATGATGCGCGACATGGTGCGCACCGCCTCGATCGGATACTTGCCGACGGAGGTCTCCCCCGAGAGCATGACGGCATCGGCGCCATCCAGGATGGCGTTGGCGCAGTCGGAGGCTTCCGCGCGGGTCGGGCGCGGGTTTTGAATCATCGACTCCAACACCTGGGTGGCCACGATGACCGGCTTGGCATCCCGCCGGGCCAGTTCGATGGCCCGCTTCTGGACGAGCGGCACGGCCTCCAGCGGCATCTCAACCCCGAGGTCTCCGCGGGCCACCATCACACCGTCGAACGCGTCGATGATCTCCCGCAGGGCGCTGACCGCCTGCGGCTTTTCAATCTTGGCGATAACCGGAATCATGCGCCCCTCTTCGCGCATGATCTCGTGCACGTCCTTAACATCGTCAGCGTTGCGGACGAAAGACAGGGCGATGACGTCCACCCCCAAACGCAGGGCCCACCGCAGATCGTCGCGATCCTTCTCCGACAGCGCAGGCACCGACACCGCCACCCCAGGCAGGTTGATGCCCTTGGAATTGGAGACGTAACCAGCCACCTCACAGCGCGTAATGACGTCCGTAGCGGTGACTTCCACCACCCGTACCGCCACGTTGCCGTCATCGATCAGCAGCCGGTCGCCCGGGCGGCAGTCAGCGGGAAGTCCCTTGAACGTGGTGGAAACCCGCTCCTTGGTGCCGAGAATGTCGTCGACCGTGATGGTGAACGTGTCGCCCACTTCCAGATAGTGCTTGGCGTCGTCCTGGAACTTGCCGAGCCGAATCTTCGGCCCCTGCAAGTCGGCCAGGATAGCCACGGCCCGCCCGGAGGCGTCAGCGGACCGGCGCACGTTGCGGTAGACCTCCTCGTGCCCTGCCTGGGTGCCGTGGGAGCAGTTGATGCGGGCAATGTCCATGCCTGCGTCTACCAGGGCTTGGACCTGGTCGGGGTTTGAGGTGACTGGACCAATCGTGCACACGATCTTCGCTCTACGCATAGCTCCTAGCCTAATGGAAAGTCGTCCGACAACTACGGTGGGGCGGGCGCCTGCCAGCGGCCGCGCCTACGGATTTCCGGCCGCCGCGGGGGCCCGCCGTCTACATTCGCCTGCGAAGCATTATCCCGGCTAATGGTCGACGGCGCGAATCACCGGGACTAATCGGCGGGCTGATCGGCTGCTCGCCCACCGGGGACGGGCGGCTCAGCCTGCGGCTCTTCGGTCTCGGGCTCTCTCGCCAGGGCCGCGTCTTTCCCGGCAGGTGCGGCAGCTTCGTCGTCCGCCACTGCCGTGGCCGACGCGGCAGGCTCGTCCACTTCGGCCGCGGCGTCCGCGGCGGCTTCAGCTTCCGCCGACAGGGCAGGCGTTTCGTCCGCGGCGGCCCCTGCGGCAACCGGGGGCAGACCGCGGCGCGGGTGGCGGCCCAGCCACCAGTAGGCCACGAGAGCTCCGATACCCACCAGCAGTGCCACCCACACGTTCAACCGCACGCCGAAGATGAGCTCCGCGTCGTCGATGCGCAGCATCTCGATCCACACGCGCCCGAGTGTGTAACCAAACACGTACAGGGCAAACAACTGCCCGGGCGCCAGTCGCCGCCGCCGCTCAATGAAAACCAGGAAGGCCGCCACCGCCAGGTTCCACAGCAGCTCATACAGGAAAGTCGGGTGGAACAGGGTACCGGGAGCGTACCCCGCCGGCAGGTGCGCATTGTCGATCTGCAGCCCCCACGGCAGGGTGGTCGGGGCACCGAAGAGCTCCTGGTTGAACCAGTTCCCCAGCCGCCCGATGGCCTGCGCCACGATGACGGCGGGGGCCAGGGCATCGGCAAACGGCGCGAACGCGACGTTGCGACGCCGCAGATACCACCACGCCACCAACGCCCCGAGCGTGATCGCCCCCCAGATTCCCAGTCCCCCGGTCCAGATCTGCGGAATGCGGCTGAGGTCACCGTCCGCCCCAAAGTAACGGTCCGGACTGGAGACCACATGGTAGAGGCGCCCACCGATGATGCCCGCTGGCACCAACCAGACGGCGGCATCGAACACGAGCTCGCCGTCTCCTCCGGCGCGGGCGTACCGCTTGGCGGTCCACCACACCGCCACCACGATGCCGACGATGATGCACAAGGCGTAGGCCCGCAGCGGTAGCGGACCCAGGTACCAAACAGATTCGCCGGGGCTCGGGATGCTCGCGGGCAACTTCATGGGCGGGTTCCTTCCTTGATGCTTTGCGCTAGGGCCGTCAATTTCCGCAGCTCGGCGGGCTGCGCCTCGCCAACCGCCCGCACAAACGCCGAACCGACAATCACCCCGTCAGCGTAAGCCGCCAGCTCGGCTGCCTGCTCCCGGTTGGATACCCCGAGACCGACACACACGTTCTCGGCCCCGGCGGCCCGTGTCCGGGCCACCAGCTCCTGGGCGACACCGTCGACCTGGCTGCGCACCCCCGTCACCCCCATGGTGGAGGCCGCGTAAATCCAGCCCCGATGCGCCGCCACCGTCAATTCCAGGCGCGCCGTGGTGGATGACGGAGCCACCAAGAAAATGCGCTCCAAGCCCGCCGCGTCGGTCGCCGCTATCCACTCGCCACCCGCATCGGGAGTCAGATCCGGGGTGATGACCCCGGCGCCCCCGGCGTTAGCCACGTCCCGGGCGAAGGCCGCCTGTCCGTAACGGAAAACCGGGTTGAAGTAGGTCATCAAGGTGATCGGCACGCCCAGCGGGGCCAGCGTTTCGACGGCAGCCAGATAGTCCCGCATGCGCACACCGCGCTCCAAGGCGAGCTTGTTGGCGGCCTGAATCACTTCGCCATCCATGCCCGGATCGGAGTAGGGAAAACCCAGCTCGATGACATCCACCCCGCCATCTATCAGGGCCCGCACCGCGTCCAACGACCCAGCCACCGTTGGATAGCCCACCGGCAGAAAACCCACCAGGGCGGCCTGTCCCGCCTGCCGCAAGGCGCTGATGCGCGGACCCGAGAGAATCGCCGTCATTCGCTCTGCCCCATTTCTTTCGCGGCCTGCCCGGCCTCGTGCGCGTCCAGCAGGCCAAACCATTGGGCCGCCGTCGCCACGTCCTTGTCGCCGCGCCCCGACAGATTTACCAAAATGACGGGCTGGCTGCCGTCGGCGGCCCGCTGTCCCGCCTGCGTCATGGCCCGCCCCGCGCGCAGCGCCCCCGCCAGGGCGTGCGCGGACTCGATGGCGGGGATGATTCCCTCCGAGTGGCTGAGCAGCCGGAAGGCCTCCATGGCTTCGGCGTCCGTGACCGGTTCGTATTCGACCCGGTTGATGTCGTGCAGCCAGGAGTGCTGCGGGCCGACACCGGGGTAATCCAGGCCGGCGGAAATCGAATGGGAGTCCAGGGTCTGCCCGTCGGCATCCTGCAGCAGGTAGGACTTCGAGCCGTGCAGCACGCCGACCTGGCCGTGGTTGATGGAGGCGGCGTGCCTGCCGGTGTCGACCCCGTCCCCCGCCGCTTCCAGTCCCAACAGGCGCACGTCGGGGTCGTCGAGGAAGGCATTGAAAATGCCGATCGCGTTAGAGCCGCCCCCGATGCAGGCGCACACGAGGTCCGGCAGTCGGCCGGTCAGTTCCCGCACCTGGGTGCGGGCTTCTTCCCCGATGATCTTTTGCAGGTCCCGGACCAGGGCCGGGAACGGTGCGGGCCCCGCCGCGGTGCCGAAAATGTAGTTGGTGGTCTCGATGTTGGCCACCCAATCCCGAAATGCCTCGTTGATGGCATCTTTCAGGGTGCGGGAACCGGCCTGCACCCCGCGCACTTCGGTGCCGAGCAGTCGCATGCGGGCAACATTCAGGGCCTGCCGCCGCATATCCTCCTGCCCCATGTAGATCACGCACTCCAGCCCGAGCAGGGCCGCGGCCGTGGCGGTGGCCACCCCGTGCTGACCCGCGCCCGTCTCGGCAATGATGCGGCGCTTGCCCACCTTACGGGTCAGCAGCGCCTGCCCCAGCACATTGTTGATCTTATGGCTGCCCGTGTGGTTCAGGTCTTCCCGCTTGAGGATTATCCGTACCTCGCCGGCGTGGGAGGCAAACTTCGGCACCTCCGTGATGATGGAGGGACGGCCGACGTAGGTGCGGTGCAGCTCTGCGAGCTCTGCCTGAAAGGCGGGATCGTCCCGCAGCTCCTGCCAGGCGGCGGACAGCTCATCAAGGGTGGCTTGCAGGGCTTCTGGCACATACCGGCCACCGAACTGGCCAAAGTAGGGGCCGGGCGCTTGCGACAGACTCACGCTTCTTCCCTTCCAAGATCGGGATTCGGGCCGAGGATTGGGTGGGAGCAGGCGGCGATGAACGACGCGACCGCCCCCTGCGGATCCCCGGACTTCACTAGGGCCTCCCCCACTAACACCGCTTGCGCACCGTCGCGGCAGTAGTCGACGACGTCGTGCGGCCCCCGGACACCGGACTCCGCCACCACGGTCACGTCGGCGGGCAGGACGTCGACTACCTGGGCAAAGACTCCCCGGTCTACCTCCAAGGTGGTCAAGTCGCGGGCATTGACGCCCACCAGGCGGGCGCCAGCGTCGACAGCCCGGCGGGCCTCTAACCGCGTGTGGGTCTCCACCAGCGCCGTCATCCCCAACGAATGGACCCGCTCGATGAGTGACTCAAGAGCAGGCTGGGCCAGCGCGGCCACGATCAGCAGGACGGCGTCGGCCCCATAGGCCCGCGCTTCGTGCACCTGGTAGGGCGAGACGACGAAGTCCTTGCGGAGCACCGGCACGTCGACGGCCGCGCGTACGGCCGCCAGGTCCGCCAGCGATCCCTTGAAGCGCCGCTGTTCTGTCAGGACCGAGATCATGGACGCGCCCCCGGCCTCGTACATGCGAGCCAGGGTCGCCGGGTCGGGAATGTCGGCAAGCAGCCCCTTGGAGGGGCTGGAGCGCTTGACCTCGGCGATGACGGTCACCGGGCCAGCCCCTGCGCGCAGCGCGGGAATGACCGCCCGTGCGCTGGCAACCTTCGCCGCCTCCTCCTTGATCATCTCAAGAGGCTTGGCAGCCTCGCGGACAGCGAGATCCTCCCGCACGCCGGCGATTATCTCGTCAAGTACGTTCATCCGTTGTCCTTTGCGCTTGTCGGCACCGCTAACCCTATCGGCACTTGCGGTCTCGTCCGCACCAAATTCTGTCCAGCGCCCTCACCCGGCCCACTGCCCCAGGTAGAACAGGCGCGCCCACCACAGGCTCATCCCGAAGGCGGCCACCACGTAGGTCGCGTATAGGCCCACCCGCCAGGCCGCTACCGGCCACCCGCCCCCGGCGGGTGCCAGTGGTTGCGCCGCCGGGATCGTCTCTGGCTGCTCCGCTGCCTCCCCGGGGGCCGGAGTCGGCCTGCGCCTGACCCAGGCCCCGATCACGAGCCACAGCGGCCACCAATACAGCATCGAGCGGGGCACCGAGAAGAGCCAGATCGAGGTGCCAAACGCCGCTAGGGTCACCGCTAGGTAGGCGCCGTCGGCCCAGGCGCGCCGCCCCACCAGCCAGGCCAACAACAGCAGCCCGAGGACGAACACCACCAGTTCGAACCGGAACATGAGCGCGAAGTCTGGATAGTCATGGATAGCCCGGAGGGTGGCCTTGATGGTGTCCCAGGGCCAGGTGAACTCCCGTTGCCAGCCCTCCTTTTGGGCATCCAACCAGGCGCGCGAATTGCCGGTCAGCCACCACAGGTAGCCCATGTAGGCCGCGAAGGTGACGGCGGGCAAAGTCAGCCAACCGATCGCGCGCGCCTTGGCCGCCAGGCCCCGCACCTGTAACAAGATCAGCAAACCTATCGCCCCGGCCACGAATAACCCGTTGACCCGTAGCGTGCAGGCCAGGGCCGTCAGGGCCGCGGCGGCGGGCCACTGCCCGCGCCGCGCCCGCTCCCAGGCCCAGAAGGCGGCCGCCGCGAACGGGGCCTCGGTGTAGACCACCATGGCGAAGACGCTCATGGGCGCCACCAGCCAGGCAAGAGCCACCCAGCGGCCCCCCAAGCGGGCCAGGGCCAAGGCCGCGAGCAGGGAACAGACGGCAGACAGCACCACCCCGGTCAACAGGTTGCTAAGTCCGAACAGCTGCCCCGCCCGCAGCACCAGCGGCAAGCCCGGGAAGAACGCCACGCGGGGGGCAAAGTCGGACAGGTCGTAGCCGTTGTCGGCAATCGCCAGGTAGTGGACCGTGTCCCAGTTACGCAGCATGCTGTCCACACTTCGGCCATTTTGCGCGCCGACGATAGCCAGCCATAGGCCGTGCAGGATGCGGGTGAGCGCCCACAGGGTCACCACGAACCAGGTGTCCGAGAGCTGGGCGAGTCTCTTTCCACCGCGGAGCAACTCCACCGGTTATTCCTCTCCTGCTAGTGGGGCCAGGCTGGCGGCCAGCTGCACCGCTCGCACCACGGCTGCCGCCTTGTGGCGGGTCTCCTCGTGTTCCAGTTGGGGTACCGAGTCGGCGACGACACCGGCCCCGGCCTGGATGTGTGCCACGCCGCGCCGCAGGACGGCGGTGCGGATGGCGATCGCCAGGTCGGCGTTCCCAGCGAAGTCGAAGTAGCCCACCACCCCGCCGTACAGGCCGCGCCGCACCGGCTCCAGTGTGTCGATCAGCTCCACCGCCCGCGGTTTGGGGGCCCCCGAGAGGGTTCCGGCTGGGAAGGTTGCCACCAGGGCATCGAGCGCCGTCTTGCCGGGCCGCAGCTGGCCGCGGACCGTGGAGGAAATGTGCATGATGTGGCTGAAGCGTTTGATTTCCATGAGCGGGTTGACGGCGATTGACTCTGGCCGGCACACCTTCGTGAGGTCGTTCCGGGCTAGGTCCACCAACATCGTGTGCTCGCTCAGCTCCTTCGGGTCAGCCAAGAGCTCGGCGGCCCGCGCCTGATCGGTTTGCGGAGCAGCGGCGCGGGGGCGGGAGCCCGCGATGGGGAAAGTCTGGACGCTGCCTTCTTGCACTCGTACCAGGGTCTCAGGCGAGGAACCGACGACGCTAAAGGGTTCGCCGTCGGCCTGCAGGTTCAGCAGGTACATGTAGGGCGACGGATTGATGGTGCGCAGGGCCCGGTAGACCGCCAGTGGGCTGGCCGCGCAGTCGACATCAGTGCGTTGGGAGAGCACCACCTGGAAGACCTCGCCGTCAACGATCGCTTCCTGCGCCGCGCGGACAGCGGCTTGAAAGTCCGCCGCCGCCGTGCGGTGCCGGACCTCCCCCGCCTCCGCCTGCCCCTGTGCGGCTAGGGCGGGCGCCGCCGGGGCCGCCAACGCCTGCTGCATCTGGTCCAGGCGGTCCACCGCGGCCTGGTAGGCGTCGTGGGTGGTGGGATCGGTCAAAGTGATCAGCCACATCTCCCCGGCCGCGTGGTCGAGGGCGACGACGTCGCCCGCCAGCAGCAACGCGACATCCGGCAGCGCCAGCTCAGCGGGAGCCTGCCGCCGCAGGGTCGGCTCCCAGGCGTAGACCAGATCCCAGCCGAGCGCCCCCACCAGGGCGCCCGCCAGGGGTGGCAGCCCTGGCAGCGGCGCGCTTTGGAGCGCCGCCAGGCTCTGTTCCAGCACCGGCAGGGCGGGGCCTTGCCGCGGCACCCCGGCGGGCAGCTGTCCCTGCCAACGCACGTGCTCGATAGTGCCGGTGCAGTGCGCCAGGGCCCGCACCCCGATGAAGCTCCAGCGCCCCCAGGCCCCACCGTGCTCGGCCGATTCCAGCAGGAACGTCCCGTCCTGCCCCGCGGCCAGGTGCCGGTACACCCCGACCGCGGTGAGCTCCTCGGCCAGCAACCGACGCACCACCGGCACCAACGCCCGATCCGTTGCCACCTGGGGAAATTCGGCGGGCGACGGCCACGTCTGCCCCCACGCCATCTCGTTCACCGTTCTTCCTCTCCCGTCGTCAGCGACAAAAATCCTCCGGCAGTAAAGCAACTGCGGGTGCCGGTGTGGCAGGCAGCCCCCACTTGGCGCGCCCGCACCAAGACGGTGTCACCATCGCAGTCCACCTGCACATCCACCACCTGCTGGATATGCCCCGAAGTGTCGCCCTTGCGCCAGTAGGTCTGCCGGGAGCGGGACCAGAACCACACTCGGCCCGTGCGCAACGTCCGGGCCAATGCCGTCTCGTCCATCCACGCCAACATGAGCACCTGCCCCGATTCGGCGTCCTGCACGATGGCCGGTAAGAGGTTGTCGGCATTGAAGCGCAGCCGTTGCCGCAGCTGGGCAGGCAGGTGGTCGCTCACGGTGCCGTCACCTGTCGCACTAGGTGTCCCGCCGCGGCCAGGCCCGCCTTGACCTGCGGGATCGTCAGGGTGCCGTAGTGAAACACCGAGGCCGCCAGCACGGCGTCGGCCCCCGCCGCGGCGGCCGCTACGAAGTGCTCCACCGCCCCGGCTCCCCCGGACGCGATGATGGGCACCCGCACGGCGGCCCGCACCGCCTGCAGCATCTCTATATCGAAGCCGCCGCGCACCCCATCGGCGTCCATCGAGTTCAGCAAGATCTCCCCCACGCCCAGGGCGCCAGCCTGCTCGACCCAGGCCAGCGCGTCCACACCCGCCGCCCGGCGGCCGCCGTGCGTGGTTACCTCGAAGCCGGAATCGGTCGGGCCTCGCCGCGCATCGACGGACAAAACGACCACTTGGTCACCAAAACGGTCCGCTATTTCGGCCAGCAGCGACGGGCGGGCAAGGGCACCGGTGTTTATCCCTACCTTGTCTGCCCCCGCCCGCAGCAACCGGTCAACGTCTTCCACGCTGCGCACCCCGCCGCCCACCGTCAGTGGCACAAAAACGTTCTCGGCGGTGCGGGAGACGATCTCCAGGGTGGTGGCCCTGCCCTCTGCCGAGGCCGAGACGTCGAGGAACGTTATTTCGTCAGCGCCCTGCGCGCAGTACTGACCGGCCAAGGCCACCGGGTCACCCGCGTCTTGCAAATTCGCGAAGTTCACGCCCTTGACTACCCGACCGGCATCGACGTCCAGACAGGGGATGACCCGCAGTGCCACGCTCATCGTTCCTCCTTCCTGGCCAAGGGTAGCGTTAAGCCATGCCTGCCTTGCACACATTCCACTCTGCGGTGCGCGTCCTGGCCGCCACCAGCCGCGGGCGGGCGCTGCTGGTGGCAGTCGGCGGTCCCTCCGGGGCTGGCAAGTCGACGCTGGCCGCGGCCCTCGCCACGCTGCCCGCCGCTGGGATCTTCCCGCTGGAGACGTGCTACCGCGGTTGGCGCGGCCTGCACTTGGGGCTACACCTGGCGGCCGACCACCTAGCGGCGCTGCGCGCCGGGCAAGGTGCCGTGGCTTGGCCGCAGTGGGACTGGGCAGCCGCCCGGCCCCTGCCGCCCCGTCCCTTACCGCGCCCTCTCCTGCTGATCGTTGAAGGGGTGGGGGCCGATCATCCGCTCATTGCCGCCCACGCGGATGTGGTGGTGCGGGTGGAGGCAGGCGCTGCGGTGCGCCAGCAGCGCGTGGCAGCCCGGGACGGCCGTTGGGATTTTGCCTGGCACGAATGGGCCCGCCTGGAGGCAAGCCTGCCACGGGTGCGCCCCCACCTGCTGGTGCAGGCGGGGGCGGCAAGTTAGGGGCTAGTTGGTGGCCGTCTCGCTGGCCGTGGGAGTGGCTGGCGTCGGGCTTTCGCTCGGGTTAGTTGGTTGCTCAATGACCGCCAGGATGTCGATCATGCCGGCCACCGGTTTGTCTCCCCCGGCCAAAGCGGCGGGAGCCCGGAAGACGATTCGCGACCCCACCTGCCGGTCGATCACCGCCTCCGCCAGCACCGGCTGGATCCGGTTGAGATCCACCACTTCAGGACCGCCCCGTTTGAAGGTCGAACTGATGACGTTGCCCTGGAAGTCGATCAGCACGAACTGGGCGACGATCCGCGCCCCGGGTTGGACCTGCTCCCCCCCGCCGATGACGACGGTGTGGGTTTCCGTGCGATCCGGTACTTCGCCCGTGACCTTGGACAGCACCGGTTCTTCGTCGTTTTGGAACGTCACGGTCGGATCGGTGTAGAGGGAGGAGTTGTAGGAAACCCGGTGCCGCAACACATCGGCGACCACGATCTCCATGTACTGGCCCTTTTCCCTATCGTCCACCATGTGGGTAACCAGCACGCGGGAACCACCCGGCACCTGCAGGAGCCGGTGATAGAGCCACTCTGGCAAGTGCTGCGGGGTGGCGTAGGTGACGCGTACCTCGGGAGAGTCGCCACGCGAGGTGCGTTCGCCGGTGGTGCCGTTGAACGTGGTCAGGGCCAACACAATGCGGGCGCCGTCGCGGATGGGGGTGCCGTTGCCGCGCCGCGTCACCACGGATTCCACGCGGTCGACCACTTCCAGCGGCTGCTCCAACACCATGGAGGGCAGTGCCCCCGGCCGACCAGCCACGGTCATGTGTTTCAAAGTTGGGTAGACCAAGCCCTCTTGCTGCGAGGACTGCGACTCGTCAGCGCCTTGGGCCTGCCACACCGCTATCGCTACCCCAACTCCCCCCAGGAGCGCTAGTGCTAGTGCCACCGGCCACCAGGCCAGCAGGCGCCGCAGGCGGGATTTGCGTGGTCGCTTACTGACCAGCACGATCGAGCCAGTGTCGGTGCGAACCTCTTCCAGTTCCTCCTCGTCGACCGCCGCAACCCGCTCCTTCAGCGCCTTGGCCGAACGGGTCCAAGGGGCATCAGAGCCGTCGGGAGACCCAAAGCTGGGTGCTGCGGGCACCGCACCGTCCTCGGTCGCGGCCGCTGGTGCCTCCGCCTCGGGGATCGCCGCGGCGGATTCTTCCCCTTCGCTGGTCGCCGACTGGGCTCCGGGGACGGCCTGCTGCGCCCGAAAGGCCGTTGCCGCCCACTTGCCGTAGGAGTCCGCTAGGCCGTCTGCCGCCTGCGCGGCCTGTTCCGAGACGGCCTCACTGAGGCTGTCCCCGAGGGCTGTCAGCTCCTCGGTGACCGCTTCCTCGGTCGCCGGCCCCGCTTGGGACCAGCCCTTCGCCGCGAGCTTGCGGGCCTTGGAGAGGCCAAACCGCGGTTGGGAGGCTGCCGCAGCGCCCGCACCAGCCGGGGCCATCTCCGCCTGCGGCGGTGGACCGGCGGACTCGGGCGGCTCGGCAGCCGAGGGAGTTTCGTCCCCACCGGCAGCGTCGGCCGCTGGCAGGGCCGCAGCAGCCGGGGTCACTGGCACACCCCGGATCGGCGTCGCGGCACCGGGCGGCAACGGGCTGGCGGGCCAGCGCGGCGCTGGCTGCCCCACCGGCGGCGTTGGAGCCTGTGTCGTTAGGCGGGGACGCTGCGGCTCTCGCAGTTGCGCCGCCGCGCCACTTCCCTCGTATTCAGGGGTCGGTACCTGGGGCACGCCCCGCGGGTTGGTGCGGGGATGCAGGTCTCGGCGCCGCGGCAGCGGACGTTCGCTGCCCGTGCGGGCGTCAGACTCGCTCATACCGGCATTACCTCGGTTCTTCTCAGTTCGGTCAGCAGCTGCTCGACCTCGGGGTTTTGAGTCTGCCACGGGTCCTTCAAAGTGATGGCAGACAAGGAGCGGTCAAGGATTCGCAGGCTGGTCCAGTCGACTGCCAGATCCCGCCGCATTTGCCTCGCCACCGATACTGCCTCACCGCGTAGGGCAGCCCGCGTAGCAGGCGGTGTGTTTTTCGCCGCAGTGACTTCGCTGGGGGTGGTGAATCGCCTGAGCATTCCCCGCGCTTCCAGCTGCTGCCGCAAACCGGTGTTTCCAATGTCATGGTAGGCGAAGGCCAGTCGGGCGGTGGTCGGGTGGGCGAGGTCGACGCCATGACGCTGGCAGTGCCGCTCCAGGAGGCGGCGTTTAGCCACGTGATCGAGCAGGTCCGCCACCGCTGCGGCGTTGTCTGCCCGCAGGGCCTCCACGGCAATGGCCCACAGCTCGTGTCCCAACCGCACCCAGGGATCGGCGTCGGCGGCCGCCAAGCTACCGGTGCGCTCCACCAGCTCGGCCTGCAACTCCAGCGCGGTCCGCCGCTGCCCGTTCGCCAGCTCCAGCACGGTGGCAGGTTGCGCGCTGACCGCGTGCAGGGCCGCCAGCGGATCTGCCAGGGCCAGGTCGGCCAATCGGGCACCGCTCTCCAAGGCGGTGACCAGCAGGCAAGCGGCCGCCAGCAAGATGAGCTGGGTGCCCTCTGCCATCGGCGTGTCAGCGTTGATGAGGTGCAGGCGCCGGAACTGCGCAATATCCGCGTGCGGCTCATCGCGGGTGTTTATTAGCGGCCGGGAGCGGGAGGTCGCGGCCGAGATCACATCGGAGACCACGGCTGCCCGTTGCGACAGCACGTAGCGCGGGGTGGGATCGCATACCACGTGCCCCGTACCGGTTATGACCTGGCGGGTAACCAAGTGCGTTACCAGGCCGAGCACGCGCTCGTGAAAGTCGTGGCGGCGCCGCAGCAGATAGTTTTCGTGGCACCCAAACGATGTTCCCTCCGCGTCTAGATTGTTGCGCAGCAGGTGAATATTTCCTGCCACTCCCCGCGCCTGCAGGCGAGCCGTGGCCCGGGCGGCCAGCGCGGCCAACAGTTCACTGCCGGCCCGGTCGTTATTCAGCAGCTCCTGCAGCGTGGCGCACTCCGCCGTGGCGTACTCCGGATGCGCGCCCACATCCAGGTAGAGGCGCGCCCCGTTGGGCAGGAACATGTTGGCGCCGCGTTCCAGTTCCGGATCGGCGAAGAGCTCAGCGGCTGCCGCCTCCGCGCTGAGGGCCTGCGGGCCGACATGCGTGATGCCGTACTCGATCTCCAGCCCGGCTATCCGGCGCAGATTGCTCACTGCCCGCCCTTTTGCACAAATCCCTGCACAAAAGTCTCCGCGTCGGCCGCCAAGACCGCGTCAATATCGTCTAACAGCGCGTCGACGTCGGCCACCTGGGCAGCGGGGGCGGGGAGGGGCGGGGCCAGCTCCTGCTCTTCCTGCCCTGCTGCTTGGCGCGGTACCTGCCGGTTCATGCCTGTCCTTCCTTCCCCTTTTGTGGTCTCTCAGCCTACTGGGCGGTGAGCTGTGCTAGCACGGGCGGAATCTGCCCGTCGGCGGCGGTGGGCAGCGCCAACCGCCGCAAATAGGGGTCGCCCGGCAGGTCCAAAATCACAGATGTCCACGAGGCGGCAAATGCTCGCCCGCTGCGCACGGCGGCGGCCCGGACGGCCGCCCGCGTGGTGCCCACCGGTCGCTCGACTGCCGCCCGTACCTCCGCCGCGGAAAACAGACGCCCCACCTGCCCGGCAGCATCCAGGCGGGCAACGATGGAGGATGACGGGCGCAGGTCGTGCCATTGCAGATCCAACGCTTGCAGCTTTGGGTGCTGCCAATCGCCGCCGAGCCGGGCGGCGAGCGCCCCCAGCACCTGGTACTTGGCCACCCACTCAACGTAGCGAGCAGCCGCGGGGCGGGCGAACTCGAGCAGGTCCAGCACCTTGCCCCACAGCGCGAAGATCTCTGCCTCCTCTCCAGTCAGAGGGCCAAGCTGCGCGCCGACGATTTCGCGTAGCTGCCGCTGAATTTCCAACGCGGTAGCGGTCTTGCCGTTGCGCAGCTCTACCCGGTGGGTGAGCGTAGGGTCGTGGGAGATCTCCCGCGCAGCGGCCACCGGGTTGGCCAGGGCCAGACCGCTGATGGACAGCGGCAACCCCGCCTCCGCAAGGGAGAGCACCAGGCTCGTGGTGCCTAAGCGCAGGAACAGCGAGTAGTCAAAGAGATTGGCGTCGCCGTTGATGATGTGCAGTCGCCGCCACTGGCTGGCATCCGCGTGCGGCTCGTCGCGCATATTGACGATGGGCCGGTTGAAGGTCGTCTCTAAACCAATGTCGTTTTCGATGAAATCGGCACGTTGGGAGATCTGGAAGCCGGGTTGTTCGCTGCGTTGGCCGCGGCCGAGCCGCCCGGTGCCGCACAGGATCGGCCGGGTAACGAGGAACGGCAGCAACACGGCAATGATGTCGTCCAAATCGGTCGCGCGGCTGACCTGGTAGTTCTCGTGGGCACCGTAGGCTGCCCCCTTGCCGTCGGTGTTGTTCTTAAACAGGACGGTGCCGTCGCCGAGGGCGGCCATTGCTTGGGCGGCCACGACGTCGCCTGCCCGGTCGGCCAGCACCGCGTCGCGGACGGAGGCCGCCTCGCCGGCCGAGTACTCGGGGTGGGCGTGGTCGACGTAGAAACGGGCTCCGGCCAAGGTCACGCAGTTGGTGGGGGTCGCTAGGGACAGTTCGGCGGAGCTCGGGCGAGGCAATGCGGGCAGTGCCGCCGCCCCCGCCTCGCCTGTGCCGCTTGGCGGCAGGTTGGGCGCGGGCACCGGAGCGGGCAGGTGGCTGCGCGGAGCATCGGTGAGCTGGCTCGGGTGAGCTGCGGCTCGGGGGAGGCGGTGTCCCCGCAGGTCGTTTAGCGGGTCTTCCCCCGCATAGTCCCACCGCACAGGCGGCACCGGCAGCGTGGCGGCGTAGGCAGCCACTATGTTGCTGGCCAATGTTTGGGCCTGGGCGCGGGGGTTTCCTTCCTGGATGATGCCGTATTCGGTTTCGGTGGACAGGATTCTCATGCGTCTAACTCCGGGGCCGGGCCGAGGTTTGGCAGACCCGGTGTCGGGGTGTCGCCCAAGAGGTCGGCCAGTTGGGCGGCCTCTTGGGCGAGGGCCACCTCGATGTCGGTCAGGCGCAGGCCGCTGGCTTCGCCCCGGGTTTCGGCCAGGAGCGCGGACAGCTTGGCCCGGGCAACGATTTGCGCGAGCATGGCCCCCGATATGTGGGCGGCCAGGCGGGGGTGGGTGCGAAGCCCGGCCACCACGGCGTCGGCGAGGTGGGCGCGCTGGCCCTCCCCGTGCCCCGGGACGGAGGGGTCCAGCGGCACGGTCAGCGGCAGGTGCTTGGTCACGATGTCGCGGGCGGCCGACAGGTCGGGGCGGGGAATGCGCAACTTCAGGTCCAGGCGGCCGGGGCGTAAAACCGCCGGGTCGATCATGTCTTCCCGGTTGGTGGCCCCGATGACGCGGACGTTGCCGAGGGCGGTGACCCCATCGAGTTCGGCCAGCAATTGCGGGACGATCGTGGTTTCCATGTCCGAGGAGATGCCGCTGCCGCGGGTGCGGAACAGGGCTTCCATCTCGTCGAAGAACAGCACGACGGCGTGCCCGGCGGCCGCTAGTTCGCGGGCACGCGCAAAGACTGCCCGTATTTTGCGTTCGGATTCGCCGACGTACATGTCGAGAAGTTCCGGTCCGTCTACTGCCAGGAAGTAGCCGGTGACGTCCTGCCCGGCACGGGAACGCACGCCGCGGGCCAGGGAGGTGGCCAGGGCTTTGGCGATCATGGTTTTGCCGCAGCCGGGCGGGCCGTAGAGCAACACTCCGTGGGTAGTGGCCAGCTGGTAGCGGGCAAAAAGTTCCGGGTGGGTCAGCGGCAGCTCGATGCTCTGGCGTATCTGGGTCACCAGGTGGTCTAGTCCCCCGATGTCGGTGAAGTCGACGTCGGGCATCTGCGGGGTCAGGAGCTGTTCGACGTCTCGGCGTACCAGGACCTCGGTGGCCACGGCGGTACGGGGATCGAAACGCATCGTCGCCCCGATCTCTACCTGCGCGCCGTGCAAGGCTCGGCTGCGGCGCACCACCCGTTCGCCACCACCCGTGGTGGCGACAATGAGGCGCGTCTCGTCGACGATCTCCTTGACGGTGCCCAGCTCCCCGGTTGAGGGGCCTGGCACGACGTCAACCGCCACGGCGTGTGCGTCCAGTGCCACCCAGGTACCTGGTCCCAGGGTGCCGAGCACCAGGTGCCCGGCGGCCGGAACAGAGCGCACCACTGGGCCCTCTTGCACCGTCAGTCGCCGCTCGGTGAGATCCACCTCCAGGACGGGCACCTGGGTGAGGGGCGAGCGGCGCCAAGCCTCGAGTTGCTGCCCGAGCTGCGTTAGCTGGGAGCGGGCGTCGGCCAGGGCGGCGGCCAGGCGGGTGTTCTTTTCCCGCAGGCTGGCCAGTTCGCGCGCGGCGGCGGTGGGGTCACTCACCGTCGTCCTCCACTAGGCGCGCGGCCCGCGCCTGGATGTCTCGCCGCACCCGCCGGACCTTTTTGTCGGAGATGGGGCGTTCGCCGACGTCGGCGCTCGTCCACTCGGCGTCTGGTTCGTAGGCACCTTTGGCGGGGCGCCGGGTCCGCACCGGGGGTTCGGTGCCGGGTGCGAGTCGCCGGGTGGTCAGCAGGAAGCCGGTGTGGGCGATCATGCGGTGCTCGGGTCGCACCGCGAGGCCCTCCAGGTGCCAGTCGCGCACCAGCGACTCCCAGGCGCGTGGTTCCGTGAATTGGCCGGTGTCGCGCAGATCCTCGGCCAGGCGCGAAAGCTGGGTGGTGGTGGCCACGTAGCACAGCAGCACCCCGCCGGGGGCGAGCGCGGTTGCGCAGGCCGCCAGGTTCTCCCACGGTGCCAGCATGTCCAGCACGATGCGGTCGACGCTGCCGGGCGGGCAGTGCTCGGGCAGGACGGTGGCTAAGTCCCCCACCTCGACCTGCCAGGCCGGGTGGCGGCGCCCGAACCACATGTCGACGTTGCCTTGGGCGATGTCAGCGAAGTCGGCGCGGCGCTCCACCGAGAGCAGCCGCCCGTGCTCGCCAATGGCGGACAGCAGGGACATGGTCAGTGCGCCCGACCCCACCCCGGCCTCCACCACTGTGGCTCCCGGGAATATGTCTCCCATCTGCACGATCTGGCCGGCGTCCTTGGGGTAGACGACGGCCGCGCCGCGCGGCATGGACAGCACGTAGTCGCTCAGCAGTGGCCGCAGGGCCAGGTATTGGGTGCCGATGGAGGTGGTCATGACGGTGCCTTCGGGCAGTCCGATCAGCTCCGCGTGTTTGAACGAGCCTCGGTGAGTATGAAACCACCCGTCTTGCGTTAAGACGATGGTGTGCATGCGTCCCTTGGAGTCGGTGAGTTGCACGCGGTCACCCCAGGTCAGGGGCCCGCGCCGGGAGGCTGGGCCGAGCGGCAGGCTGCTATTGGTCACGCAGGCAGTCTACGGGGGCGCTACGGTGGCTTCATGACCGAGTCCGTCACACGCCGCGCCGCCCTGTCCCCGTCGCGGGCTAAGGAGTTCAAGCAGTGTCCCTTGCTGTTTCGGTTGCGGCAGGTTGACCGCTTGCCGGAGCCGCCCAGTTCGGCCGCCGTGCGCGGCACGCTGGTGCATGCGGTGCTGGAGCACCTGTTCGACCTGCCAGCGGCGGAACGCACCCCGGCTGCTGCCCTGGCGCTGCTACCGCAGCGGTGGCAGGTGTTGCAACAGGAACGGCCCGAGGTGCAGCAGTTGTTCGCCGCAGAGGATGAGATGGAGTGGCTGGGGCGGGCCCGAGCATTGCTGGAGCAGTATTTCCGGCAGGAAAATCCCGTCCGCTTGGCTCCCGCGGCGCGGGAGTTGTTTGTGGAAACCGAGTTGGCTGACGGGACGCTGCTGCGCGGCATCATCGACCGGCTAGACGAAGCCCCCGACGGCCGCCTGCGGGTGGTGGACTACAAGACCGGTAAGGCGCCCCACCCGCGTTTCTTGGACGACGCGCTGTTCCAGCTGCGTTTCTACGCCCTCCTCATTGAGGCCACGCGCGGGGTGCTGCCCGCCCGCCTGCAGATTGTCTACCTCGGCTCCGGGCAGACGCTGACCCACGACCCCCTGCCGACCGAGACCAAACAGTTGGCAACAGAGTTGTCCCGCCTGTGGGATGAGGTGGACACCTGCCTGCAAAGCGGCGACTTCGCGCCCCGCCAGTCCCGGCTATGCGACTGGTGTGCATTTCAGGCCCACTGCCCGGCCTTTGGTGGCACGCCACCCCCGTTGCAGGCGGCCGATGTGGCGCGCGTGGCCGATACCCGCCGCGCGCGGGCTGGTGCTACGGAAGCATCAGTTGTAGCGAGCGGTCAGCAGTAGCAGTTGACAGTCGCGCGAGATCGCCACTTCGCCCAGGTTGAAGGTGTGCGGACTGTGCAGCTGTTGCTCGTAGCCCAGTTCGGTTTTGGCCACCTCGTGCGGCACGGTCTCGAAGATGCATTCCCGGGGCACGTACTCATACAGTTCCGCCACGAGCCCCGGTAGTTTCTCCGCCGGGGCCAGGGCTTCGGCGCTGAGGGACGTGGCGTCCGCTGCCGAGATCTTCAGCACGGCGTTGTACCAGTACCAGGGGTCTTGGTCCGGTATCCCCCGGTCGTCGTGCAGCGGGGCCCCGGCCGTGTGCGCGTCCAACAATTCGAGCCCGGGAAAGCGCCGCTGGGTCTCTGCGACCTGCGAGACGACCTCCACCGGCCGGAAAGTCTGCTCGGTGAACGGGGCAAACCGCGTGTCACTTGGTGCTGCCGCTCCGCTTGCCCCGCAGCCGCCCACGGCCATTGCTGCCACCACGATCCTGCAGGACCACCGGTTTCGCATCTCTACTCCCCCCTTGGTTACCCACCATCCTGCCTCGCCAAGGCGCGAGGCCCCAAGAGGCTAGAAGCAACAAAAGTATGCCCCTTGCGCTGCTACTTGGTTAAGTCAATCACTTCTCCGGCTGCCAGACGTGCGAGCACCGGGATATCAACTTGTCCGAGCGAATCTACCCAGGACAGCTGCGGCAATCGCGGCAGGTCCACCATGAAAGGCACCGCCACCGCCCGCGTGCCAGCCGCCACCGCGGCCCGCACCCCGGCGGGGGAATCCTCGAAGGCGACACACTGGCTCGGTTCCACCCCGAGCAGGTCGCAGGCTGTCAGGTACCCCTCGGGGGCGGGTTTTAGCTGGGAGACCTGATCGCCGCTCACGATCACGGAAAACACCCCGGCCTGCTGGGCCACCTCGTGGGCTAGCACGGCGTAGGACGACGTCACCAGCGCCTGCTTGATCCCGTGCCGGGCCGCCAGTTGCATCAGTTCGCGCGCGCCGGGCCGCCACGGGGCCCCCTCCGTGACCACGCGCTGGCGCACCGCGCTGATCCACCAGTCGACTACCTCGCTGGCAGGCAGATCTATCCCAGTGGCTGCTTTGAAGGTGCGGGCAGATTCCAGCAAGCCGTTGCCGATGAGCTGGAGGGCCTGGGCCTGACTCCAGGTGGCACCGAACTGGGCGGCCATGTCTTGCTCGGCCTCCACCCAGTAGGTTTCGGTATCCACGGCGGTGCCGTCCATGTCCCACAGCAGCGCCGCGGGCAACTTCTCATGCATAAGGCAATCCCTAGGAAACAAACGACGGCAGGGCGGGCACGATTCCGCCGAGCAGCAGGCCGATAACTACGAAACCGAAAACGATGCGGTAGAGCACAAACGGCACGAAGGTGCGGGTTTGCACAAACTTTAAAAAGCCGACGATGACGATGTAGCCAACCACAAAGGCGATGATCGTTGCCACCAGGGTCGGTACCGCCCCCACGCTCACCCCCGAGCTGTCCCCCTTGAACAGCTTATACAGCCCGGCCCCAAACACTGCGGGCATCGCCAGGAGGAACGAGTAGCGAGCTGCCTCGGCGCGCTGGAAACCCATCAACCGTCCCGCGGTGATCGTGCCGCCCGAACGGGACACGCCGGGCACCAGCGCAGCGGCCTGGGACAGGCCGTACAACACCGCCTCGCCCCAGCGCATGTGCCGCAGGGTCTTCGTGTTCGCCCCGCGCCGGTCCGCCCACCCGAGAATCAACCCGAAGACGATCAACATCGTCGCGGTGATCCACAGGTTGCGCAGCGCCGAGTCGATGGCCTCCTCGAAGAGCACCCCGAGCCCCACGATGGGTAGCGAACCAACGATGATCATCCACCCCAGCCGGGCGTCCGGATCTGCCAGCGCGGCCCCGGAGTGGCGGGACTTTTGACCGCTCGCCGCGTGCCACAAGCCGGGCAGCGCCCGCCACCACGCCCCGATAATCCGCACGATGTCGCGGCGGAAATACACCAAAACCGCCAACTCGGTGCCGATCTGCGTGATGGCCGTAAAGGCGGCCCCGGGGTCCTGCCCGAGCAGCTCACCCACCACCCGCAGATGCGCGGAAGAGGAGATGGGGAGGAACTCCGTTAGCGCCTGCAGGAGGCCCAGGATGATGGCATCAACAATATTCACCCCAGCACCCTAAAGGCAGCTAGCTGTCCTGCAGGTCCGACTCGCGGTCCTCGAACTCAAACTCGTCCTCGTCGGCCAGCTCGTCGTCCTCATCGAGATCTTCCTCGTCGAAATCCTCGTCGAAAAGATCGAAGGGCAACGCCACCCCGTACCGGCTGGCCAGGGCGTCGTCGTAGGTAAAAAACGCATCCTCCAACACCGCCTCAGCGTCCACGACGGCGTCGGAATCGCCCTCGGCCTGGCGAATGGCGTCGAAGTGCACCTCTAAAGCCGCCAAAAAACGATCAAGGGCGGCGCGTGGATCCGTGTTCATGGGGCTAATCGTAATCCAGTAGCGGCAAAAGCGCGGCGCCCGGGAGCACTGCTCCCGGGCGCCTGTCGCCGCTACAGCCGCAACTGCCCGCGAACCATGTCCAGCATCAGGTCCTGACCCTTGATCTCGTTGGTCTCATCCGGCCCCACCACCCGGAACTGGCCGGTCTGGGGGTCCTGCAACTGCGACGCCCCGCCGCTCTGCCCGAGCGGCAAAACCACCCACCGCTTGCCCGGCTGGTAGGTGGCCGACGGTGCCCGGCCTGCCGCCAAGTCGCGGATGTTGCGCGCCACGACTTGGGCGTGCTCCCGGGCCGCATCCGCCCGCTTGGACTCTGGCACGGCGGTAATGTCCCCGACAGCGAAGACGCGCTCGCGCCCCTCCACCCGCAGGTGGGAATCGACCCGCACCGACCCGTCGCCACGCTTGAGCTCCTCGTAGTCCTCCCCCAGGTAGGCCGAGGCCACGCGCGAGCCGTAGCACCTGAACCACATGTCGGCCTCAATGATCCGGCCGTCCTTAGTCTCCACCTCGAACGGGCTGAGCGTAGCCACGTCCACCGGCGGCAGGAAACCGAGCGAGGACCCCAGCACAAACTCCACGTTGCGCTGCGTCAGTTGGGCGCGCAGTTCGCGCCGCAGGGCAGGCTCGTAATCGCCCGTCGACAGGATCTCGTCGGCCTTGTCTAGCATGATCACTGTCAGGTCGGGGTAACGCTCGGTCAGTTCCCCGGCCAGCTCCACCCCCACGGCCCCGGCTCCCACCAGCAGTACCCGGCGAGCCCGCTGCAGGTCCGTGTGTGACCGTGCGATGCGGGCCTGGGCGATGGCGGCCGTGGTCTCCATGAGCTTGGCCGGGAACGGGTAGGCCGTGCCGGTGGCGAGCACCAGGTAGTCGCCGGTGATTTCGCTGCCGTCCGACACGTGCACGGTGGTGCCGTCTACCTTCATCGCGGTCCCGTGCACCACTCGCCCGTTGGTGAGCAGATTGTCGTAGCTGAGGAAGATGGCCTGGGCCCAATCGGGGTCCACGGCCGCCCGTAAAGCGGCGGCGTGGTGGACGAATTGGTCCTTGGCTTCAATGAGCACGACCTCGAATTCGTCGTCCAGTTCCCGCGCTACGGTGATCCCCCCGTAGCCACCACCGATTACCACGACCCTCTTCATGTTTTTCCTCTCCGTCAAGGCGTCACCGCATTCTCCCACGGAAATGTCCTTAGCCCAGGCCACGCTTGGCCAGCAGGTGTTCCACCTGCGGTGTCCGCCCGGCAAAAGCTTGGTAGGACTCCATGGCGTCCCGCGAGCTGCCCCGCGAGAGCACCTCGGCAGCGAAGCGACGGCCCGCCTGCCGGTTGAGACCAAGATCATCGCCCTGGGCTCCCTCGGAGCGGAACCACGCCACGGCGTCGGCGGCCAGCACTTCAGCCCACACGTAGGCGTAGTAGCCCGCGTCGTAGCCTCCCCCGAACGTGTGGTTGAAGTAGGTGGAGCGGTAGCGCGCCACCGGCTGCTGCGGATCGAGACCGGCCGCACGCAGGAGCTGCTCCTCGGTGGCGGCCACCGCGGCGGAGTCCGTGGGCACCTGGGCAGCGGTGAACTGGTGCCAGCCCTGGTCGAGCAGGGCGGCGGCCAGGTACTCGGCCGTGGCGTATCCCTGCCCGAACTTTGCCATCTCCTCCAAGCGTGCCACGTGCTCGGCGGGCAGCACCTCGCCCGTGCGGTAGTGCCGCGCGTAGTTAGCTAGCACGCGCGGATGGGTGGCCCAGTTCTCGTTAAATTGGCTCGGCAACTCCACAAAGTCCCGCGACGTGTTTGCCCCCGCCACGCTGGCGTAGCGCGTGTTGGACAACAGTCCGTTCAGGGCGTGCCCGAACTCGTGGAATGCTGTGATTACCTCGTCGAACGTCATGAGCGTCGGCTGGCCGGGCGGCGGCGGAACCAGGTTCTGGCAGTTGATGACCACCGGCTTTTTGCCCGTCAGGTGCGACTGCTCCACGAAGTTCGCCATCCAGGCGCCTCCGGCTTTGCCGTCGCGGGTGTAGTAGTCGCCGACGAAGAGGCCAATTCCCTGCCCGTCCTCGTCTTTGACTTCCCAGATCTTGACCGTCTCAGCAAAGCCCTGCAGGTCCTCGCGCGGGGTGAAGGTCAGGCCGTACAACTCGTGGGCGGCGAAGAACACTCCGTCCTCGATGACCCTGTGCAACTCGAAGTAGGGCCGGAGCACCTCGTCGTCCAGTGCGAACCGACGCCGTTTTGCCACCGCCTCGGCCCGCGCCCAGTCGGCGGGGGTGAAGTCGGCGGCGCTCGCAATCTCGCCGCTCGCGGCGAGTTCGGTAGCCAGTTCGTCGGCTTCGCGGGCGAGATTGGCCAGGGCGGGGCTGACCAACGAGTTGAGCAGCTCCATGACAGCTTCAGTGGTGCGCGCCGTCTCCCCGGCCGCCACGAGGGCCGCGTGGTGTTCGAACCCTAAAAGGGCCGCCCGCTCCGCCCGCAGGCGAGCAATCTCCAAGACCAGGGCGCGGGTGTCACCGGGCTCCTGCCAGCCGCGGCTAACAGAAGCGGCATGCACCTTGGCCCGCGCAGCCGGGTTGGTAAGGGCGGCCGCGATGGCCTGGATCGAGGGAGTGTCCACCGTGGTCAGGTAGGGGGACTGCACGCCTGCCTCTTGGGCGGTGCGGGCCAGGGCGGCCCGGGTGGCCTCGTCCAGTCCCGCGACCTCTTCCTCGTTGAGCTCCACTGCCGCCGACTTTAGGCCCGCGATGACTCTCTGTCCGAAGGTGGTTTGCAGATCGGCGAGTCGAGCGTTGAGTTCCCGCAGTTTTTCCTTCTCCGCTGCGGCCAGGGCGATACCGCCGCGTTCGAACTCCTTGAGGTCCTCGCTCATCATGTAGCGGGTCTCCGGATCGGCCGCGCTCAGGTCCACCGCCCGCAACCGCTGATAGATCCGCTCGTCAAGCCAGTAGGCGTCGTTGTGGGCGGCCAGCTTCGGGGCCAGTTCTGTCTCCAGCGCCTCGTACTCGGGGCCGCCCACTGCGCTGGCCAGGTTGAAGAAGATGTCGGTGGCCCGGTCAAAGAGCTCGCCGGTCAATTCCAGGGCTTCGACCGTGTTGGCGACGGTGGGGGGAGCCGGGTTAGTCGCGATCGCTTCCCACTCGGCCCGCTCGCTCTCCATGCCCGCCTCGATCGCCTCGGCTAGGAGCGCAGGCGTTAGTTTGGCAAACTCGGGCAATTCGTAGGGCAGCGGGGAGGCGGTGGCCAGCGGATGGTCGGGTGACAGGGGCATGGTTTCTCCGTTACTCGTGGTTTAGGTCAGTGCTAAGCCCCAGCGCGCGCGCCACGTTTGGGGCGAAGAAGTGTGGGCCCTTGAGAACTTTGCCGTCTTCCCGGTAGATCGGTCGGCCGTCGGCACCCAACTTGGACAGGTTAGATGCCTGCACTTCTGCCAGGACTCGGGGCAGGTCTATACCCGCCTCGATCGCCATACCGTAGACGACGTAGGTCAGGTCCGCCAGCGCGTCAGCTGCCTCGACGACGTCACG
This sequence comes from Buchananella hordeovulneris, assembly GCF_001907235.1. Classification (GTDB taxonomy): domain Bacteria; phylum Actinomycetota; class Actinomycetes; order Actinomycetales; family Actinomycetaceae; genus Buchananella; species Buchananella hordeovulneris. The sequence continues at coordinate 63,867 of NZ_MQVS01000002.1, read as the reverse complement.
CTTGCCGTCGTCCTGTGCAACGACGCCCGCCAGTGCCTGCTCTAGGGCTGTACGCGCCGCCGCACCGTAGACGGCGCCCACCAGTTCGGCGGTCTCCTCCAGGATCAGTCCCATGCGCATGTGCACCCGTTCGAAGTCGACACTCGGCACGTCACGCCCCGCGGGCATCGCGTAGGTGGCGTGAAATTGCCGCACCAGGGCGTCGGGATCCCGGGGGTCGACGGCGGGGGCCCCGCCCGGGCTCGCCCCCGGACCGTCCCACGGGCAGGCCGGTTGGCGCGCGTCCTCGGCTAGGAGGGTGCCCACCCAACAGTCCACTGGGGTGGGATCGGTGGCGCACCGCGCCATGTACTGCCGGATCGTGCCCTCGCGCTGGAAGCCCAGGCGCCACACGGCCTTCCACGATGGCCAGTTGCCGGTCATCGCCACCCAGCCGACGCTCTGGAGACCAAGGGGCCCAAACGCAAAGTCGAGCACCAGCTGCAGGGCGCGGTGTAGGTAGCCGCGCCCGCGTGCTGCGGCCTCCAGGTAGAAGCCGATCTCCGCGCGCCCGGCCACGGGCGGAGCAAGCGCGATCATGCCCACCCCGTGTCGCTGCCCGGCGTCTTCGACGTGGATCATCCAGGTGGGGCCATCCTTGGCCCACCCCGCGGGGACCATTTCTCGCACGAAATACTCGGCGTCGGCCTGGCCGTACGGCTGCGGAATGGTAGTCCACTGCTGAATGTCTGGGTCTTGGCAGATCTGGCGGATGCGTTCAATGTCTCCCTCACCGGGACAGATCAGATGCAGCTCGCCGTCATGCAAGGTGATGGGTTCCATGGGGCAACAGTCTACGGTGGGGCGGGACCCGCCCCACCGTGGCGTCTTTAGGCGAGCACTTGGCGGGTCAGGGGCGTGGGGTTGCCGAACCGGTGGTTCGTGATCGAGACGGCTTGTTCGTGCACAAACGGCAGGATCTCCACCCGCCCGCAATGCGTCACGGGATCTGCCCACACCGCCACGTCGATGGAGCCGCCCAGGTCGCCTAGCAGCCGAGCCCCGCTACCGCCCAAGAGACGCACCCGGACGTCCTGGGCTGGGGCACCGGGTTCTGGGGCAGCTAGCTGCCGCTTGGTCCGGGCGCGGAACTCTTCGGCTGACTCAGTGCGCACGTCAAGGCCGTAGCGGCGGGCAAATTCGGCCAGCGCCTCCGGCACCGGGGTGGCGGTGGACAGCAGCAGCTGCGGTACCCCAGTCTTGCTTCCGCCGGCCTGCCGGGTAATCCGGGTCCCGTCTTCGCGCTCGTTGAGCTCGAAGCTGCCCTGGGCCAGGGCTGCCCCCAGGCTCCGCACGATGTCGGCGAGGGGGGCGTCTGCTTCGGCGCGCACGGTGGCGCGGGCGGGCAGGTAACGCAGAATGTTGCGTTCCGAGGCGTTGCCGGTCGGATCGTGCAAGACGTCAAACTCGGTGAGGCAGGCCCGTTCCAAGTCCGCCAAATCGCGGGCCACGCCGACCGCGACGGTTTCCTCCAGCAGGGGCAGGGCAACCCGGGACAGTTCCCGCAGCTGCGGCTTGGTCAGCGGCTCCTCCCCGCCCGTGCGCTCGGCGGGCGTCACTGTGCCGAAGGCCAGCAGATAGTTCGGTCCCCCGGCCTTCGTGCCGTTACCGACAGCGGACCGTTTCCAGCCGCCGAACGGCTGGCGCTGCACGATGGCCCCGGTGATGCCACGATTGACGTATACGTTGCCCGCCTGGACGTGGTCTAGCCAGTAGTTGATTTCCTTGGCGTCAAGCGAATGCAGACCCGCCGTCAGGCCGTACTGGGTAGCGTTTTGCAGCTCCACCGCCTCGGCCAGCGTGGTGGCCCGCATGACCCCGAGTACTGGGCCGAAGTACTCCACCAGGTGGAACTCGCTGCCTGCGTTGACGCCCGCCCGGACGCCCGGGCTCCACAGGCGCCCGGAATCGTCGAGCTGGCGGGGACGCACCACCCAGTTCTGCCCCTCCTCCAGCACGGTCAGTCCGCGGGTGAGCTTGTCACCCGGAAGCTCCGAGAGCGGGCCAACCTGGGCGCGCGGGTTTGTCGGCCAGTCGACCACCAACGATTGCACCGCGTCGACTAGCTGGTTCTTGAACCTCTTCGAGCGGGCCGCTGACCCCACCAGGATCACCAGGCTAGCGGCCGAGCATTTTTGCCCGGCGTGACCGAAGGCCGAGTACACCACGTCCTTGACAGCGAGGTCGAGGTCGGCCGAGGGGGTGACGATGATGGCGTTCTTGCCGGAGGTCTCGGCCAACAGCGGCAGATCCGGCCGCCAGTTGCGGAACATTTCGGCGGTGTCTGACGCCCCGGTCAGGACGACGCGCTCCACGCGGGGATCGGTCACCAACGGCTGTCCGATCTCTTCGTCCTGCCCGACGACGAACTGCATCACCTCGCGCGGGACCCCAGCCGCCCACAAGCACTCGGCGATAAGGGCCGCGCAGCGGCGGGCAGTGGGGGCGGGCTTAAGCACGACGGCGCACCCAGCGGCCAGGGCCGCCGCCACCCCGCCGAAGGGGATCGCCAGGGGGAAGTTCCACGGCGGAGTCACCAGGGTGACCCGGGCGGGCGTGAAGGTGGCGCCGGACAGCTGCTCCAACTCCCGGGAGCGCTCGGCGTAGTAGTGGGCGAAGTCGACGGCTTCGGAGACTTCGACGTCGGCCTGGTCCAGTCCCTTGCCGAGTTCCGCCGCCGCCACCTCGATCAACTCTCCGCGGCGGCGCGCCAGCTCGACTCCGACGCGGTGCAGTAGTTCGGCGCGCTCGCGGGCCGGGCGCGCGGCCCACTGCTGGCCTGCGGCGGTGGCCCGCGCCAGGACGTCCGCCACGTCCGCCGCCCCGATCCACGCCTCGGCCACGGTCTGTTCCCCCAGCCGCGAATCAGGGACCCGGGCCAGGATCTGGCGGGCCCAGCGCTGGTTGGCGGGCAGGGCAGGGTCGGAGTCCGGGGTGTTGGCAAAGCGCCAGCGACCGTCGGCGTCCTGTTGCGCAGCCGTCAACTGGTCGGCGGTTTCACTGCTGCGGTCTTGTTGCCGGGTGGGGCGCACGCGCCGCTCGCCTTCCGCCTGCCACATGTCCGCCGCCCGGGCGAAACGCTCGGCTTCCTTGGCGAAGGCCTGAGTGTCGTGCCCGATGTCGAATATCGAGGCCATGAAGTTCTCGGGGGCCGCGTTCTCCTCCAGCCGCCGCACCAGGTAGGCGATGGCGACGTCGTACTCCGCCGGACGCACCACCGGGACGTACAGCAGCAGGTCACCGACGTCCTGCCGCACCGCGGCGGCCTGGGGGGTGGCCATGCCGGCCAACATCTCGACATCAAGGTGTTCCCGGGCGCCCCGCAGGCCTGCCAACTCCCACGCGAACGCCAACGTAAATAGGTTGTGCCCCGCCACCCCGATGTGGACGGCATCCATGCGTTGCGGGGTCAAGGCCCACTCCAGCACCCGCAGATAGTTGGCATCGGTGGCGGTCTTGGACTCCCAGGTCACCAGCTCCCAGCCTTTTTCTTCGGCGGCCACCCGCTCCATGGCCAGGTTGGCTCCCTTGACCACCCGCACCTTGATGGGAGCGCCGCCGCGGGCGCGGCGGGCGGCCGCCCACTCTTGCAGGCGTTGCATGGCGGGCAGGGCATCCGGGAGGTAGGCCTGCAGTACGATGCCTGCCCGCAGGTGCAGACAGTTGTCCCGGTCGAGCAGCTTGGTGAAGACCTTGATGGTCATGTCTAGGTCCCGGTACTCCTCCATGTCCAGGTTGATGAACTTGGGGGTCGGTTGGGCCGCGGCGTAATCGTAGAGGGGAGCCAGCCTCTCGACCGCCTCTGCCACCACCTCGGCGTGTGCCCACGGGTTGTGTGGTCCGGTGACCGCCGAGACTTTCAGTGATACGTAGTCAACGTCGTCCCGCTGCAGCAGCTTGAAGGTATCGGCCAGGCGGCGGGCGGCCTCCTTGTCCCCCAGCACCGCCTCCCCCAGCAAGTTGACGTTTAGGCGGGAGCCGTCCTCCCGCAGCCGAGCGATCGCGGGGCCGAGCTTTTCGTCCGTGACGTCAATGACGAGGTCGCCGACCAGCTGGCGGAACACGTAGCGCGCCGCGGGGATGGTTACGCTCGGCAGTAGACGACCAGAAACACCGCCCAGGCGGGCGGGGGCCTTGAGCCAGGACGGCAGGAATGCCGGGGTGCGTTTGGCCAGCTCGGCGAGATTGCGGGCGGCGACCGACAGGTCCTCGGGGCGAATCACCTTGTCGACAAACTGGACGGTGTAGTCCAGGCCGTCGGCGTCCTTCAGCGCCTGCCCCAGCAATTGGGCCGCGCGGGTAGCGGAGTACTGTTCCGCGGCGGCGGCCCACCGCTGCGCGGTCTGCCCCGCGCGCATGATTGCCTGATCAATTTCGGTGCGGGCTGCGGCGGCAGTGGTCATCGTTAACCTCTCGTGCTAGGGCAGTGCGGCGGCATTGCGTATCTTTCCACGATACTTAAGCGCGTTTAAGTTCGCCACCGTCACGCATTCACACTTTCTGAACCACTGCTGTGTCGGGACTAAAGACCCGGGGCGCGGGCGGCCCAATTCCCTTCTGCCCACCGCGGGGGCGGGCTGGGCCGCGGGTGGGCAGAAAAAAGCGGCCAGCCCGCACCGGGCTGGCCGCCACCGCACTCAGGCGGCGAGTTCGAGTGCAGCCTGCGCGGCGGCGAGGCGCTGGTAAGCGCGCTCCACCCGGCCGGGCGCGGCGTGCTCCGCCAAAGAAGCCACCTCAGCGGCCGCCTGGGCGAATTCATGCTGGCAAAGTTCCCTGTCCATCATGTCGCATCTCCTTCCCTCTTCTTCCAACTGCGGCGCGCGCTCTAGTTGCGCGTGTACACCGCTCCCCCGCAACAGGGGATAAATGACGTAACACCGCCAGGTGCAGGATCATTCCCGCACTGTGTGATGTCACCGGCCGCACGGCCAATCAGGCTCCTGCCTGACCACTCGGACTGTCACCGACAGTCACCCAGTGTCCGAGGGGGGACTCGAACCCCCACGCCCTATTGCGGGCACTAGCACCTCAAGCTAGCGCGTCTACCATTCCGCCACCCGGACAGGTGCGCTCAACGCGACCTGGCAGAGCCTACCACCCCCGCGAACTTCAGCGCAAAACGCGGGGCGGTGGGCTTGCTCACCGCCCGCTAGGCAGCTCGCTGACCGCTAATTCCACCGCCACGCACGACGTCGCCCCTGGCGCCACCGTCACGGCCGCATCGCGGGCCCGCGCCGTCTCCACGCACAGCATCTGCACCCACTCATGCTCGGCCATGTCCGCCATATCAGCTGCCCCCTGCGGCCCCGGGTTCCACACGATCGCGTGCGAGGAGTTCTCCCCCGTAATAGTGATTCGCCGCCCAAAACCAGGATCGTCCAGCAGCAGCTGCGCCGCCGAGTCGTAAACCCGGTCTATGTGCCCGTCCACCCGCAGCGGGTAGCGCGAACCAACCCCCGCCACGCCGTCCTGCACGAACTCCGCGCCTTCCAGGCCGCGCAAGCGGCACGCCGTCACGTCCAAGACCGAGAAGTAGGTATGGAACGCCACCTCGTACGTCAACGGCTCAATGTCAGTATTGGTGACCGCCAACTCTAGGCGCAGCGTCTGCCCCATTCGCACCTCCAGCTCCGCCGTGAAGTCCTGCGGCACCAGGTGTCGGCCCGGCGCGTCCTGCGCCACCTGCCCAGTGAGCCGCAAACGCGAGGTGACCACCGCGTCGTCGTCGACCACCTCCACCAACTCCCACGGCAGCTTGCGGGCAAAACCGTGCAGCGGCTCCATCCGCTCCTCCATGAACCCCACCCCAAACCACGGGAAACACACCGGGATGCCGCCCCGCACCGGCCGCGAACCATCGCGCACCGCCTTCTTCGAGACGAACAGCAACTCCCGGCCCCCAGCGGGCACAAAGCTCGTGACGGTGGCGCCATGCAGGCCCACCTCCCCCCGGCAGCGGCGGGTATCCACCACCAGGCGGGGGGAGGCGTCGGCGGTCAGGAAGGCGGTCGTAGGCAAGTTCGCGTTGTCGGTCATAGCTAAGACCGTAGCGGCAAAATGCAAACCGCGGCGCCCAAGCGCGCTGTTCACTTCACCGGCTCGCTACTGTGACCCCATGGAAACGCCCCGGCTCTCCGCCCGCCCCACCCGCGCCCGCTCCCCCCTGGGGCGTATGGCGCGCGCACTTCGCTCCCCTCGCCCCTTACCGCCCCGCACTTCCCTGGCCACCCGCCGGGCCCCTCGCCCCCAGTCCCTCCACGAAGGCATCCCCAACTGGCTGCGGCGCTCCGGGATGTCAGCCTGGTACATCATCGGCTTGTGCATCGTCGTGTACTTCGCGTTCACTTCGATCGCCCGCATCGACATGGTGTTCATCGCCATCTTCCTGGCGCTGGTCGTTTCCTCCATCCTGTTGCCCATCGTCAACTGGCTCTCCCGCTTCATGCCGCAAGTCATAGCCGTCATCGCCACCGTGCTGGTGACGATGGCCAGCGTGGCAGCCATGATCTTCTACGTCGTCACCTCGGTGGTGGACCAAATTCCGCACTTGACCGGGCAATTCCAGTACGGTGCCTACAAACTGCTCGACTTCCTGGAGAGCGATTCCTCTCCCTTCTCAGTCAGCCGCTCCGAAGTCATCGCCTGGGCCAACAAATCCATTCGCGAGGGCACGCAATACGTGCGGGAGAACGCCGCCACCCTGGCGGGCGAGGTGCTGTCCAATGCCTCCGTCATCGCCCTCATAATGACCGTGCTCGCGCTTTCGGCGTTCGTCGGCATCTGTCTGCTGCTGTCGGGAGACAAAATGTGGCTCTGGTTCGTCAACCAGCTGCCCGCCCACGTGCGCGAGCGCACCCACCGAGCCGCCTGCGCCGGGTGGTATACCTTCTCCGGCTACGCCCGCGGCACCATGATCGTGGCCGGTTCAGACGCGCTCTTTGCTTTCATTTTCCTGTCGATCCTCGGGATCCCCTTGGCTGCTCCCCTGGGGCTACTGGTGCTCATCGGGGCCTTCATTCCCCTGATCGGGGCACCCGCCGCGATGCTGGTGGCGATGATCGTGGCGCTGGCCTCCAAGGGGCTGATGGCCATGCTGATCGTCGGTATCGGCATCACCCTCATCGGCCAGTTCGAAGGCCACGTGCTCCAGCCCCTGGTGATGGGCAAACAGGTCTCGCTGCATCCCATGGTCGTGGCGGTGGGGGTGGCCGCCGGAACATTCTGGGCCGGGCTGATCGGGGCGTTCCTCGCCATCCCCCTCATCGCGGTGTGTTGGGCCGTCTACAACGTGCTGCGTCCCTTGGATCCACCGGAAAGCGCGCCCCTGCCGACCGTGCGGGAAGTGATGGAAGCTACCGCCAACCTGCGGTGAGCTGGTAGCTAGCGAAAATCGCGCGCAGCGGGAGCGCACACCAACGCCAGCGGCACCAACTGGTCAGCTAGCAGATTGCAGGCCCCATCGTTGGTCTCCAGGATGCCGCGCACCACCAAAGCTTTGCTCGTGCGGGCCAGCACGCGGTAGCGCTGCCACAGCCCGCGCGAGCAGACCACATTGACGATTCCGGTTTCGTCCTCCAGCGACAAGAAGGTCACGCCCCCCGCGGTGGGGGGCCGCTGCCGGTGCGTTACCACCCCCGCCACCCGTATGCGCCGCCCAGCCGGGGCCGCGGGAACCTCGGCGGCCCGCAGCACACCGGCGGCGGCCAGTTCCGCCCGCCGCAACCCCACTGGGTGCAGGTGCGGGCTGACCCCAGTCAATGTCAGATCCGCTGCCACCACCTCCCCCACCTCTAGCGGCGGCAAAGGCGGGGCGCTGGCCCCGATCTCCAGTCCCGGTAACGGCGGCTGGTAGGCCTGCCCCGCCGGGGCGGGCCCGGCGTAAGCGTCGGCCAGTGCCCCGGCGGCCCAAATGTCGGCGCGCCGCGAGCGCCCCAGGGCCCGCAGTGCGCCCGCGCCCGCCAAGGCTTCGCGTTGGGCGGTAGTCAGCGACACGCGCGCGGCCAGGTCAGCGAAGCTGGTGAAGGCTCCGGCTTGGCGAGCCTCCACGATCCGGTGTGCTGCGGCTTGCCCGAGACCGCGAATGTCGCCCAGTCCGAGGCGCACGCACAGTTCGGGGTGCGGGTTTACTAGCCCGGCGACGAGCGGTGGGGCAGGGTGGGCGGAGGGGGGATGGTGCTCGACGCGGGCGTGTACGTCGGAGCGTTGGACGCAGGGGCGGGCGGTGCGCACTCCGAAGCGTCGGAAGTCTGCGACGAGGGAGGCGGGCGAATAGAAGCCTAGCGGTTGGGCCGCGAGGAGGCCGGCCAGGAAGTCCTCGGGGTGATGCACTTTCAGCCATGCCGAGGCGTAGACCAGGTGGGCGAATGAGAACGAGTGGGATTCGGGGAAGCCGAAGTTTGCAAAGGCGCGCAGCAGCGCGAATATTTCTTCGGCGACGGGGCGCGGGATGTTGTTGGCGAGCATGCCGTTGATGGCCTGGTCGCGGAGGCGGTCCATGCGGGCGAGGGAGCGTTTGGCGCCCATGGCTTTGCGGAGTTCGTCGGCCTGCCCGGGGGTGAAGTTCGCGCAATCCATGGCGATTTGCATCAGCTGTTCCTGAAACAGGGGCACCCCGAGGGTTTTTTCTAGTGCGGGGCGTAGTTTTGGGTGCAGGTAGGTGACTGGTTCGCGGCCGAGGCGACGTTTTATGTAGGGGGTGACGGCGTTGCCTTGAATGGGACCCGGGCGGATGAGGGCCACCTCCACGACGATGTCGTAGAAGTTTTGGGGGCGGAGGCGGGGCAGTGTCTGCATCTGTGCCCGGGATTCGACTTGGAAGACTCCCACCGTTTCGGCAGCGCACAGGAGGCGGTAGACGGCGGGGTCCTCGTTGGGCAGGGTGTGCAGTGTGAGGGGCTGGTCTGGGCGGTCGGGGCAGTGCACGCCGCGCGCGGCTAGTGAGGTGAAGGCAAGGCGCAGGGCGGTGAGCATGCCTAGACCGAGGAGGTCGAATTTGACTAGGCCTGCCTCCGCGCAGTCGTCCTTGTCCCACTGCAGTACGGTGCGGCCGGGCATGGTCGCCCAGTGCACGGGGCACACTTCGATGACGGGGCGGTCGCACAGCACCATGCCGCCTGGGTGGATCCCTAGGTGGCGGGGCAGGTCGACGTACTGGCGGGCCAGGTCCAGCACGCTGGTGGGTATCTCGTCGCTTTGGTCTGGCACGCTGCGCCACCTGTCGCAGGATTTGGCCCAGGCTTCTGCCTGGCCAGGGCTGTGTCCTAGTGCTTTGGCGGCGTCTCGCAGGGCTGAGCGGGCCCGGTAGGTGACGACGTTGGCCACTAGGGCGGCTTGTTGTCGGCCGTAGCGCTGGTAGACGTACTGGATTACTTCTTCGCGGCGGGCTGACTCTATATCTAGGTCGATGTCGGGTGGGCCGCTGCGGCCGGGTGAGAGGAACCGTTCGAAGAGCAGTTGGTGTTGCACTGCGTCGACGGCGGTGATGCCGAGGGCGAAGCAGACAGCCGAGTTGGCGGCTGAACCCCTACCCTGGGCCAGGATGCCGCGGCGGCGGCAAAACTCCACGATGTCGTGGACGATGAGGAAATATCCGGGGAAACCCAGTTGGCAGATGACGGTCAGTTCATGTTCCAGCATTTGCCAGGCCCGCGGGTGGTGGTGACGCTCGCCGTATCGGCGCCGCGCCCCTTGCCGGGTCAGTTCCCGCAGCCAGGAGGCCTCGTCGTGCCCGGTGGGGACCGGAAAGCGCGGTAGTTGGGGAGCGATCAGCGCTAGGTCGAAGGCGAGGTCTGCTCCGAGGGCGGCGGCTTCCTGGACGGCGCCTGGGCGGCGGTGATGCAGTTGGCGCATTTGGGCTGCGGACCGCAGGAAGGCACCCCGGTGGGGCAGGCTGGCTTCCACTTCACTCAGGTTGGCGCGCTCGCGGGTGGCGAGCAGGGCCTGCACGAGCGGTAGGTCGCGGGGGTGGGCGGCGCGGGCCGCGGTGGTGGCCACTAGGCGTAATCCCGCTTCGTCGGCCAGCGTTCCTAGGGCGCAGGTGAGGGCGGCGTCGTGGGGGCCGGCGTCTAGGTTCAGCTCTATCGCCACGTTGTCCGCTCCGAAGGCCTCGCGTAATTCGGCGATGACTGTGCGGGCCGCGGCGCGTCCTGCCGCGAGCGCGCGGCGCAGGGGGCCGTGCCGGGTGCCGGTCAGGGCAAGCCAGTCTGGGTGGGCGGCGTCGGCCAGTTCGGCCAGGCAGAAGCGGGGGTGGCGGGGAGCGGGGTCGGAGGGGAGGGACAGGTGGGCGCGGGCGAGGGTGGCGGATAGGGCCGCGTAGCCGGCGGGAGAGCCGACGAGGAGGGGCAGGTGGGTGTCGGTGAGGCTGGTGGGAGCGGGGGCGGGGTGGGAGTCTGGAGGGCCTGCGGGGCGGGGTGGCGGGGAGCGGTGGACGCCTGCGGGAGCGGCGGGGTCGCGCAGGGTTAGTTCGGTGCCGAAGATGGTGGCGGGGACGGGGCCGCCGTCGGCTTGTTGTTCGCGGGCGGCTTGGGCGAGGGCGACGACGCCAGGCAGGCCGGTGGTGTCTGTCAGGGCCAGGGCGGTGAGTTCGAGTTCGGTGGCCCGGCGCAGGAGCGTGGCGGGGTGGGCAGCGCCGTCCAGGAAGCTGTAGGAGCTGTGTGCGTGCAGTTCCGCATACGATTCGAACACATGTTCGATTCTAGTTGGCGGGGGGCGGGTTGTCGCGCTCGGCTTTGTAGGGCAGTTGACCGCCGGCTTGCAGGTAGCAGGCGCCGCAGAGGGACTCGTAGCCAACATCCACCCCGTCGATGGCTACTTGGTCGCCCGCGAAGACGAAGACGTCGGCCACTTTCCGGCCGTTGAATATGGCTTTGCGGCCGCAGCGGCAGATGGTTTTGAGCTCTTCGAGGCTGTGGGCCACTTCGAGCAGGCGGAGGGCCCCGGGAAAGGAAATGGTGCGAAAGTCGGTGCGGATGCCGTAGGCCAGGACGGGGATGTTGAGGGTGACGGCCACTTCCACGAGGTCGTCCACTTGGGCGGGGGTGAGGAACTGGGCCTCGTCTATAAGGAGGCAGGAGATGGCGGCGGCGGGGAGATCCGGCAGGAGGGCAGTGGCGTCGTGGCCGCGGGCTCGGTCGGCGACGAGGGCGAAGAGGTCGGTTTGGGGGTCGACGAGGAGGTCGACGGTGCGGCTGACCCCGAGACGGGAGATGATCTGGTTGTCGCCCTTGGTGTCGATGCGGGGCTTGGCAAGGAGGACTCGCTGTCCGCGTTCTTCGTAGTTGAAGGCGGCTTGAAGCAGGGCGGTTGATTTGCCGGAGTTCATTGCCCCGTACCGGAAGTAAAGCTTGGCCACGTGCCGTCCTTTCGCCGGTGTTTGATCGTACCGGTTGGGGGCGGGCTGCTAGTCGTAGACACCGTCCAGGTGCCATGTGTCTGCCCAGTGGGCGAGCAGGAGGGCGGGACCGCGGTCGGTTTCCAGGGCAAGGTAGGCCCGGGCGGGCAGACCGGCGGAGAGCCACCATTGGCCACTAAAGACCCAGGGCCAGCTGTAGCCGGTGATTTGGTAGCGCCCGGCAGGCAGCAGGAAGTCAGTGGCGGCAGGCAACAGGAGCTGGGTGGGGGTGGCGCTGAGGGTGCCGTCCGCTTGGATGGTGACGGGGGCGGCGGCGGCGTCCAGGAGGCGCACCACGGGCGGGGTGGCGGGAAGCAAGGTGGGGGAAGGGGCAGGCAGGGCATGCGGCCACGGCCCCGGCTGGCTTGGTGGGGACGGCAGCGCCTCCCCCCAGGCCACGACACCGGTGCGGGAGCGAGGATCGTTGCCGGGGTGGGCGAAGGGCCGCACTACGGCCGCGGGGCCGAGGATGCCCTGCAGGCGGAGGGCGGCGCGGTTGGCGGCCTGCTCGGCGGCGGTTTGCTTGCCCCATAAGCCTGCTTGGGCCCCGCTGGCCGGGTAGGTGTCGGTGCCGCGCAGGCGGAGGCGGTGCAGGGGCCCGTCGCCGGAGTGAGCGGGGCGGGCGGCGAGCCAGCCGTCGAGTTGCCAACGCACGCGATCAGTGAGGTCTGTGGCGCTGGGCGGGGCAGTTAGGGACCAGATGCGGCTGCGCCAGGTGCCGTTGGTGGTGCAGGCCGCGATTTCCAGGCTGGCGCAGGCCTGCCCGCGTTCGGCCAGCCCGGCCAGGAATTGCGCCACCAGTGATTTGGCGACGAAAGCGGCCACGTCGGCGCGGTGCACGGGCGGGTCCAGTTCGCGCGTGACTGCGAAGTCACGGGGGCGATCGGCGGGCCGCGTGGGGGTGACCTCGTTGCCGCTGGCTAGGCGGTGCAGCAGCTGCCCCAGCTGGCCGAATCTGTCTGCCACTTGCGCTGCGGGCAGCTGGGCGAGCTGCCCGAGCGTGCGGATGCCTAATTGGTCCAGTGTTTGCTGCAGCGCCGTCAAGTCGTGGCCGGGCAGGGCCCGCCCGGCTGCCCGCAGCGGCCAGGGAGCCAAGAATTGCTGTTCCTGCCCAGCGGGGATGAAGCGCTGCGCCTGCGCAGCGAGGATGGCCGTCAGGGTGCCGCAACCGCCGCCGACTTGCACTTCCTGCCCGGAGCCTTCCGCCACTGCAGCGCCGAGTTTTTCGGCCAGTTGCTCACGGCCCCCCGCCCAGCGGGCGGGCCCGCGGGCAGGCACCAGCACCAGGCCAGGACGTACCACGTGCACGGCGGCAACCACTTCGTCGAGGTCCCGTAGCACTTGCTCGAACACTCGGGTTTGGCGGGCCGGATCGTCGCGGTGCACGGCCAGTTCCGGGCACAGCTCGTGCGCGGTACGCACTGTCATGCCGGGCTGTACACCGCGGTGGGCGGCCGCCGGGGTGGCGGCCCGGATCCGGTTGCGCACGGTCAGGGCTACGGGGGCGGCTGCCAGTTCCGGTGCGCCAACTAGCAGGGCCGCTAGCGGCCAGTTCGGCACCCAGGCGCATAGCCATTCCCGCCCGCTCATCGCCCGCTCCGCACTTGCCGCAAGGCGATTACCTGCCGTTCGGCCCGGCGCGCGCTCGCTGCCTGCAGGCCGTCCCCGTCCCAGGCGACCGTTATTGGCGCATACCCGGGCCTGTCGGCACGCGTCACGCGCCAGCTGGCCCCGGCTATGCGCCCCTCCCCCAGCCCCAACTGCGGACAGGTCACCTTCTGGGCCACCACGTGCGGCACCCCCGGCCAGGCCTGGGCACTCAGCAAGAAACCTTCTTGCCGCCACAGCTTTTGACCGATGGTGCGCTGCTGGGGCGCAGACAGCTGCACCGTTGGCCCCACCACCAGCACTCCTCCCACCTCACTGAGCACCCCCAGCACGCGGGCGGCAGCACTACCGGGGTCTGGCACCGCCACCACGCGCCCCAGATCAATGCCCGCCTCCCGCGCTGCATCCCACCCCAAGGTCGGAAAACCGACGATGGCCCCCCAGTCGTCGGCCCGCATGGCCGCCGCCCACACCTGCAGCAACAACGCACTAGAACCGCTGACCGCCACCCCCAAGCAGCGGGCCCCCAGCAGGCCGTGCAGGACCGTCGGCACCGGGCGCCCCCCAGGGGCAGCAAGCGGGCGTTTCCGCACCCCCACCCGCTCCTCCGCCGCCGCGAGCGCGGCGCGGGCCTGGGCTAACCGGTTGGACAACTCCCCCACCCCCTCGAACGTTTGTTCGATAAGTCTACGGGGTGGGGCTAACTTTTTCCTTCTCCCCCTAGACTGCGGGCAGCCCCACACGGAAGGAGCCACAATGAGACTGGATCGCCCAGTTGCCCCCGACCCGTACGCGCTGCTGCCGCAGTTTCCCTCCTTCACGCTGCGTTCCAACGACTTTGCTGACGGGGAGTCATTGCCGCCATTGCACAGTGCACAGGGGGGCAACGTCTCTCCGCACCTGGCGTGGAGCGGATTTCCGGCGGAGACTCGTTCCTTCGTGGTGTCGTGCTTTGATCCCGATGCCCCCACCCCGGCCGGATACTGGCACTGGACGGTGGTCGACATCCCGGCCACTGTCACTGAGTTGGCGCAGGGCTTGGGGGAAAGCGACCTGCTGCTGGACGGCGCCATGTTCCACGTGCGCAGCGACGGGGGCGCACACGCCTATGAGGGTGCCGCGCCCCCGCCGGGGGATCGGCCGCACCGCTACATCTTCGCGGTGCACGCCCTGGCGGTGGACAGCCTGGAGCTGACTGACGAGGCCTCCCCCACCGCGGTGGCGTTCACGGCGCTGGCTCACACGCTGGCGCGGGCGACGTTGACGGGCACGTTTGCCCACTAGGGTGTGCTGCTGGGGGGACGTGGGAGGATGACGCCCATGTTGCGTCTTTGTTTTTTCTCCCCGCGCATTCCCGGTAACACCGGGTCTGCTATCCGCTTGTCGGCGTGCACGGGAGCGCACCTGCATTTGGTCGATCCGCTTTTTGCCATGGACGACGCCAAGTTGCGGCGGGCGGGCCTGGACTACCACGACCTGGCGCATGTGGAGGTCAACGAGTCGATCGAGGACGTTTACGCGTTAGCGGCCCCGGGGCGCATCTTTGTTTTCACGGGGCAGGCCACAACGCGCCACACTGAGGTGGCCTACCAACAGGGGGATCTGTTGGTGTTTGGTCCAGAGCCGACGGGGCTGCCACCGGAGATGATCGCCGATCCGCGGGTGCAGCCCGTGCGGTTGCCGATGGTGCCCGCGGCCCGTAGTTTGAACCTGTCCAACGCTGCGGCTATCGCCTTGTACGAGGCTTGGCGTCAGTTGGGTTTCGTCGGCGCGGTGTAGGGGCAGGGCCCGCTCCGGTAGGTGGGGAGGGCGGGCGGGGCCTACCATGGAGGCATGACCGCTATTTCCCTAAGCAGCAAAGATGTTGCCAAGTTCTCTGCCGATGTCGTCGTTTTTGCCGTGTCTGGTGCGCAAGTCCAGGGCGTAGCCAACAAAAAACTTGCCAAGGAGCTGGAGCGCCTGGCTGCCCTGTTGCAGGTGCGCGGCAAGGACGGGGAGTTTGTGCAGTGCCCAGCCCCGGCGGGGGTGGGGGCCCCGGTGGTGGCTTTTGTGGGCCTGGACGCGGAGCGCTACAGCGCCACGGAGGCGCGACGGCGGGCGGCGGGCAGTGCCGTGCGGGCGCTGGCCGAGACCGCGCACGTGGCCCTGGCGTTGCCCGCAGACACGGAAGACCAGCTGCAGGCGATCGTGGAGGGAGCTTTGCTGGGGGCGCATTCCCCGGGCCTGTACAAGTCGGACGCGGACGCCGTCGCGGCGCAGGTAACGGTGCTGGCGGCCGGGCCGCGGGGCACCGACTTCGCGGCGGCCTGCAAGCGAGGCCAGATCCTGGCCACGCACGTGTTGGGGGCACGTGACCTGGTCAACTCCTCCCCCAACCACCTCTACCCGGAGGCGTTTGCCAAGCACGCGGCGGGGTTGGCCAAGGGGAAGGTCAAGGCCAAGGTGTACGACGCCGCGGAGCTGGCCAAGATGGGGTGCGGCGGCTTGGTCGGGGTGGGGCAAGGCTCGCACCGCCCCCCGCACCTGGTGAAGTTGACGTACACGCCTGCCAAGGCGGGGCGGCACGTGGCCTTGGTCGGCAAGGGCATCACTTTTGATTCGGGGGGCCTGTCCCTCAAGCCCGCCAAGGGCATGGAGGAGATGAAGTCGGATATGGCGGGGGCGGCCGCGGTGCTGCACACCGTCTTGGCGGCTGCCGAGTTGGGGCTGCCGGTGAAGGTCACTGCGTGGTTGGCGCTAGCCGAGAATATGCCGGGCGGCGGGGCGCAGCGCCCCAGCGACGTGATCACAATGCGCAACGGCAAGACGGTGGAGGTGCTCAACACTGACGCGGAGGGGCGGCTGGTGATGGCCGACGCGTTGGCGTTGGCAGCGGAGGAGAAGCCAGACCTATTGCTCGACATGGCGACCTTGACGGGCGCCCAGGTTATTGCGTTGGGCACCGAGATTGCCGCCGTGATGGGGTGCGAGTCTGTGCGCGAGGCGGTGGTGGCGGCCGGGGCGGCCAGCGATGAGCAGGTGTGGCCGATGCCGCTGCCACAGGCCCTGCGCGAGGGCCTGCAGTCGCCGGTGGCGGATTTGGCCAACATTGGCGGGCGTGAGGGCGGCATGTTGAGCGCGGGCCTGTTCTTGCGGGAGTTTACCGATTCGCTGTCTTGGGCCCACATCGATATTGCGGGTCCGTCCTTCCGTGCCGGTAAACCCGCCAACTACGTCTCAACCGGCGGCACGGGCTACGGGGTGCGGTTGCTGACGGCGCTGTTGGCCCAGTAGGCGTAGATTAGGGGCTTGGGACTTTCGTCTCGCACGCCTCGCGCACCGTCGACGCCCGGCGGTGCCACAATTGCAGAAGTCAGGCTTTCTCGTTAGAGGAGAAATTGGTGAACGATCCCCAGTACGACATCGTTATTCTCGGTGGTGGTTCGGGCGGTTACGCGGCCGCGTTGCGTGGCGCTCAGCTTGGGCTAAAGGTGGCCCTCATTGAGGCCGACAAGCTCGGTGGCACGTGCCTGCACCGCGGCTGCATTCCGACTAAGGCCCTACTCCACGCCGCTGAAACCGCCGACGCGGTGCGCGAAAGCGCCGCCTTTGGGGTCCGCTCGGCCTTCGAGGGCATCGATATGGCGGGCGTCAACAGCTACAAAGACGGCGTAATCTCGCGTCTCTACAAGGGCCTGCAGGGTCTGGTGAAGTCGCGGGGAGTGGACTACGTCCAGGGCTGGGGCGTAGTCAAGGACGCACACACGGTGCAGGTGGGAGACCAGCAGGTCACGGGCAAGAACCTGGTGCTGGCCTCGGGCTCCTACTCCAAGTCCCTACCGGGCCTGGAAATCGGCGGCCGGGTGCTGACCTCGGAGCAGGCCTTGGCCCTGGACTATGTGCCGCAGCGCGTAGTCGTGCTGGGAGGCGGGGTCATCGGGTGCGAGTTCGCCTCGGTGTGGAACTCTTTTGGCGCCAAAGTCACCATTTTGGAGGGCCTGCCCCACTTGGTACCCAACGAGGAGGAGGTCATCTCTAAGGCGCTGGAGCGGGCCTTCCGCAAGCGCGGCATTGACTTCCACCTGGGGACCCGGTTTGCGGGGGTGGAGCAGCACGCCGATGGCATCGTCGCCCGGACCGAGGATGGCAAACAGGTCGAGGCCGACCTACTGCTGGTGGCTGTCGGGCGTGGCCCGGCTACCGCCAACCTCGGCTATGAGGAGCTCGGGTTGCGGATGGACCGCGGCTTCGTGCTCACCGACGAGCGCCTGGCCACCAATGTGCCGGGAGTTTACGCCGTGGGCGACATCGTGCCGGGCCTGCAACTGGCGCACCGCGGATTCCAGCAGGGCATCTTCGTGGCAGAAGAGATCGCGGGCCTCAACCCGCAACCATTGGTGGAGTCCAGCATTCCGCGCGTTACCTACTGCGAACCGGAGATCGCCTCAGTGGGGCTTACCGAGAAGCAGGCGCGGGAGAAGTTCGGTGACGCCGTGCAGACCGTCGAATACAACTTGGGCGGCAACGGCAAATCCCAGATTCTGGCCACCACCGGCTTCATTAAGCTGGTGCGGCAGGCTGACGGCCCGATTGTTGGCTTCCATGCGATTGGGGCGCGCGTAGGCGAACTGGTCGGTGAGGGGCAGCTGTTGGTGTCGTGGGAGGCCTACCCGGAGGACCTCTCGCCCCTCATTCACGCCCACCCGACCCAAAACGAAGCGCTTGGCGAGGCTGGCTTGGCTTTGGTCGGCAAGCCTTTGCACGCCCACAACTGACCACCTAGGAGACGATTTTCATGTCCGAATCAGTAAAGATGCCCGCCCTAGGCGAGTCGGTCACCGAGGGCACGGTCACCCGCTGGCTCAAGGCCGTCGGCGACCAAGTAGCGGTGGACGAACCCCTGCTGGAGGTCTCCACCGACAAGGTCGACACCGAGGTCCCCTCCCCGATCGCGGGTGTGCTGGAGCAGATTTTGGTGCCTGAGGACACCGATGTGGCCGTCGGCACCGACCTAGCAATCATTGGTGACGGTTCTGGCAGTGGTGCCGCGGCGGCGCAGGCCCCGGCTGCTGAAGCCGCGGCGGCTGAAGTCCCGGCCCCAGCCGCGGAGCCCCCGGCTGCCGCAGCCCCCTCCCCCGCACCGCAGCCTGCGACGCCGGATGCCGCGGGCACCGAGGTCCTGATGCCCGCCCTAGGCGAGTCGGTCACCGAGGGCACGGTCACCCGCTGGCTCAAGGCCGTCGGCGACCAGGTGGCGGTGGACGAACCCCTGCTGGAGGTCTCCACCGACAAGGTTGACACCGAGGTCCCCTCGCCGACTGCAGGCACCCTGTTGGAAATTCGTGTAGCGGAAGACGCTGACGCTGCCGTGGGGGACGTGCTGGCAGTTATTGGCACCCAGGCTGCTGCCCCCGTCGCTGCCCCGGCACCGGCCGCGCCCGCCGCCTCCACCCCGGTCGCCTCCGCTGCTCCGGCACCCGCACCGGCCCCGGCGCCCGCACCGGCTCCAGCACCGGCACCTGCGGCCGCCCCGGCCACACCCGCGCCCGCCGCAGGTGGGGCTGGTGGCTACGTCACGCCGATCGTGCGCAGGCTCGCGGCTGAGAAGGGCGTGGACCTGTCCACTGTCACTGGCACCGGCATCGGCGGGCGTATTCGCAAGGAAGATGTCCTGCAGGCTGCCGAAGCCCAGTCGCAGGCCGCGGCAGCCCCAGCGCCCGCGGCGAGCCCGTCCGCCCCTGCCGAGAAGAAGGCTGCCGCTGTCCCGGCGGTCGACACGCTGCTGCGGGGCAAGACCGAAAAGATGACGCGACTGCGGCAGGTCATCGCCGAACGCATGATGACTTCGCTGCAGACCTCGGCCCAGTTGACCACCGTGGTGGAGGTGGATGTCACACGCGTGGCGGCCGTGCGAGCCAAGGCCAAGGCGAAGTTCGAGGCTGCTGAGGGCACCAAGCTGACGTTCCTGCCGTTCTTCATCAAGGCCGCGACCGAGGCGCTGAAGGCTCACCCGAAGATCAACGCCACGATCGACGGGAAGGAAGTTAAGTACCACGCGGTGGAGAACATCGGCATTGCGGTCGACACCCCCCGCGGGCTGTTGGTGCCGGTAATCAAGGAGGCTGGTGACCTCACCCTGGGCGGCATCGCCAAGAAGCTCAACGACTTGGCGGCCCGCACCCGGGAAGGCGCGGTGGGTCCCGACGAGCTGTCCGGTTCGACCTTCACCATCACCAACACCGGTTCGGGTGGGGCCCTGTTTGACACCCCGATCATCAACTCCCCCGAGGTGGCGATCCTGGGGGTCGGCACGATCGTGAAGCGGCCGATGGTGGTCAAGGACGCGGAGGGCAACGAGATGATCGGCATCCGCTCGATGGTCTACCTGGCGCTCAGCTACGACCACCGTCTCATCGATGGGGCCGATGCCGCGCGTTACCTGATGACGGTGAAGAAGCGCCTGGAAGAAGGCGCCTTCGAGGCCGAGGCCGGGCTGGCCTAACCGGCTGCACCGCCCGGGCGCTTGCGCCCACTGGTGGGGGAACAGGTACTTACCTGTTCCCCCACCGGCGTTAAGGGGAGATCACCGCCCAGACTTTGCCATCTCTCAGCTCGAATTCGACTGCCACGGCGGGCAGTGCGGGCAGCACTCGCCACGCCTGCCCGGCCCGCCGCTCTTGCATCTCCTGCTGCACCAACAGCGCTGTCACGTGCGTATCGTCGCGCTGACGGCACTGGGTGACTGCGGTGTGCAAGTGGCGGTATTCAGTACCGTCACGCTGCAATTCCCGCAACATATCCGCATCCGCCTGGGCGGCTGGAGAGCCGGGCACACTGACGGAAGCCAGCGCGGCGGGATCCTGGGCCACAACGGCCGCATCCCGCCGCGCGGTCAGTTCGCGGACTAAGTCACACAGCGGTTCCGCGGTAGGCACAGGGGGAGTAGTGAAGCTCGCCGCCGCAGGGGAAGAGGCGGGCCTGGTGGGCGGAGCAGGCCCGTGAGGACGAGCAGGACTACCGGTGTCGGCTACCGCCGAGGCAGGAGGATGCGTGGGACCGGACGGCGCCAGCGCAGCATTGGGGCTGGCCCCCGGCGCGAGCGCCACTGCCAAGAACACCAAGGCTCCCACGACCGCCAAGGTGCCGCCAATGCCGCGCACAGCTACCCATACGTCGCGCCGGCCGGGCGGGCGCGTGCTGGCGGCCTCGCCGTGCTTCCTGGCGGTGTCCGCCGGTGGCTGGCGGCGACCCGGGCCCCTGCCCGCCCGCACCCGCTGCCAGGTAGGCGTGGCTGCATCTGCCGGACCGGGGTCCGTCTGTCGGCCGTTACCGGTTGCCGTACCCGTGGGTTTTGCGGTGGCCCCACTCGGCGGCCGCTGCCCACTTCGGGCCCGCCTCCCCCGGCGTTGGCGCCCCGCCTCCTGCCGCCGAAATCTACGCCCCAAGGGGCGGGCGGGGCGCTGCCCCCGTTCAGTTACCTGTAGCAAGGCGGCCCGGCGGAGGGCCTGCGCGGCCAGGACGTCGGCATCGGCCACCTGTAGTGGCTGCCTGCCCGCACTTATCTCCCCTGCCCGCACCATGAGCTGGTCTATGTCTGGCCGCTCGGTGGCGATGGGGCGCAACCAGGGGGCCAACACCTGGGCACAGGTCGCACCGAACTCGCTTTCCGCTCCTCCCGCAGCCTGCACCACGAGGCAGGCTAGAGCATAGAGATCCGCCGCCGGGGCCACTGGCTGGTCGCCGTGCGTCCCTGCCGCCACTTCCGGGGCGGCAAAGCCGACGGTCCCTCTCTCCCCTACCCCTCCCCCGAACCAGTCGAGCAGTTGCACCGCACCGTCAGGGCCCACCAACACATTGGCGGGAGATATGTCACCGTGGGTCATTCCTGCCTGGTGCAGGGCGCGCAGACCAGCCGACAGCTCGGACAGCAGGTAGGCGCACTCGGGTGGGCTCAGCGCCGCGCGGCCAGCCAGCAGGGTGGCCAGGTCCTGGCCCGGCAGGTGCC
Organism: Buchananella hordeovulneris; assembly: GCF_001907235.1. Taxonomy (GTDB): domain Bacteria; phylum Actinomycetota; class Actinomycetes; order Actinomycetales; family Actinomycetaceae; genus Buchananella; species Buchananella hordeovulneris. The sequence goes on along the minus strand of NZ_MQVS01000002.1, from coordinate 42,847 downwards.
TACTGACCACCGCTACCCGTCCGTCAGCCAGTGTGTGCACCTCCACGATCGCGGCCACGGCCCGATGCGCCACTTCTACAGCGGCCGCATGCCGTTCAGCCAGTGCCGTCCCCCAGGCCGCCGACCGCAATGTGATGACCACTTCGCAGCGCAAAGCCAGCGACCACGCCGACCATGCCACGCCGCCCGCGCCGGTGCCCACCGGCTCACCTAGTTCGTAGCCCGGAATCTCCATGATGCTAGTTCAGTCCAGTTCGTGTCGGTTGGCAAGGAAAATAGGTGGCCTGTGGATAAGCAGCCTAAAGTAGGGCCGTGCACGTTGAGACTTTGGACCTAGGCAAGCGCCTGGTGGACTACCACGAGGCGTGGCAGCGGCAGCGGCAGGTGCACGCCGCGGTGGTGGCGGGCCACCATCCGGACACCCTGCTGTTAGTGGAACACCCCAGCGTCTATACCGCCGGGCGCCGCACCGCCCACTACGACCGCCCCACCGACGGCACTGAGGTGATCGACGTCGACCGCGGCGGGCGTATCACCTGGCACGGACCAGGTCAGCTCGTGGTCTACCCCATAATTAAATTGCGACCCCCGCTTGATGTGGTGGCTTATGTGCGGGCCCTGGAAGCAGCAGTCATTGAGGTGTGCACGCAGCTGGGGGTGCCGACCGACCGGGTGGCAGACCGAACCGGCGTGTGGGTCAAGGCCGACGAGCGCGGCCGGGACCGCAAGGTGTGTGCCATTGGGGTGCGCACTGCCCGCCACGTGACCATGCACGGCATTGCTCTAAACTGCAATCCGGACCTCTCTCGTTTTGGCCTAATCGTGCCGTGCGGTATCAGCGACGCCGATGTGACGTCTCTCAGTCAGGAGTTGGCGCGGAATGTGCCGATTGCGGAAGTAGTTGAGCCGGTGACGGAGGCGCTCCAGCGCCACCTGACCCCCTTGACGGCGGCATTTGCCCAGCCTGAAATCTCGAAGGAGACATCGTGACCATTGCCCCAGAGGGCCGCAAGCTTTTGCGCGTGGAGGCCCGCAATGCCGCCACCCCGATCGAAAGCAAGCCTGCCTGGATCCGGACCCGCGCGGTCACCGGTCCCGGCTATGAGGGCGTACGCTCCCTGGCGCGGGGCGCCAAGCTACACACGGTGTGCGAAGAAGCTGGCTGCCCCAACATCTACGAGTGCTGGGAAGACCGGGAGGCCACATTCCTCATCGGCGGCGATGTGTGCACCCGCCGCTGCGACTTTTGCCAGATAGCCACGGGCCGCCCAAGCAGCTACGACCGTGATGAACCACGCCGGGTCGCCGAGTCGGTCCGCGAGATGCAGCTGCGCTACGCCACGGTAACCGGGGTGGCACGCGACGACCTGCCCGACGGAGCCGCCTGGCTGTACGCGGAAACGTGCCGACAAATCCATGCCCTCAACCCCGGCACCGGGGTCGAGTTGTTGGTCGACGACTTCCGGGGCTCTACCTCGGCCGCGGCCGAGGTCTATGCCGCCCGTCCGGAGGTATTTGCGCACAACCTGGAGACGATACCGCGCATCTTTAAGCAGATCCGTCCCGCCTTTAAATACGAGCGTTCCCTGGAGATGATCGCGGGGGCCTCGGCCGCCGGCTTGGTCACGAAGTCAAACCTGATCCTCGGTTTGGGCGAGACCACCGACGAAGTGGAACAGACCATGCGGGACCTGCACGCCGCCAACTGCGACTTGCTGACCATCACGCAGTACCTCCGCCCCTCCCCCTTGCATCACCCGATTGCCCGCTGGGTCAAGCCCACCGAGTTCGTGCGGCTACGCGACATGGCGCTGGAGATCGGTTTTGCGGGGGTCATGGCGGGCCCGCTGGTGCGCTCTTCCTACCGAGCCGGTCACCTGTGGGGACAGGCGATGGCCCGCAAGGGCTGGACGGTGCCAGACAACCTCAAGCACTTGACGCAGCCGACCACCATGCGCCAGGAGGCCGAGTTCCTGGTGCAAGCCGGATACGCCGAGGCGGGGACGGACGAAGTGGCGGTGGCACGCCGGTAGACTCCTCCTATGGCCAAATCTGATACTTCTGCCACCCCACCCAAGAAACAGCGCTGGTATCACAATCTGCGCGACGCTTACCGGATTGCCAAACGCACCTACCCGTTTATTGCGTGGCTGGTGCCGCTGATCTTGCTGGGCATGCCGGTGCTGGGGGCGGTGCTGGGATGGCTTGCTAATGACTCCCTCGGTTACGCCATCTACTGGGGGGTGTTGGGCCTGCTGACCGGGGCAGTGGCGGCGATGGCGGTGCTGTCCATCTTCGCGCGACGGGCGGCCTTCACCCAGCTGGAGGGGATGCAGGGAGCCGTCTCGGCGGTCCTGGAGCAGATTCGGCGCGGGTGGTCCATCGAGTCGCAACCGGCGGCGGTCTCCCCCAAGACCCAGGACATCGTGTGGCGAGCGGTGGGTGCTGCGGGGGTGGTGCTGATCTCGGAAGGGTCGGCTGCCCGCGTGGAGCGCCTGCTGGAGGACGAGGCCAAGAAGGTGCGTCGGGTGGCCCCCAATGTGCCAGTGCACCTGCTGCAATCTGGCCGGGAGGAAGGGCAAATCCCGCTGGCCAAGCTCATGCGCGCCATGTCAGCATTGACGCGCCAGACGCCCCGCAAGCAGCGATTGACCAAGGCAGAGATCCCGGCGGTGTCCAAGCGGCTGCGTGCCCTGCAGTCCAGGACGGGCTTGCCGGTACCCAAGGGCGTGGACCCGTTCAAAGCGCGCCCCGACCGCAAGGGCATGCGCGGACGCTGACCTTCTCTTTAAAACTCCTTGACCTGCGGCCCATCGATGCGGGCCGCAGGTCGCTTTTTCTGATCTCTTGTCGCCAAACTCACACGGCCGTGCATGGATTCGCATACTATGCGGCAAAGAGTTCATCTACTCGAGGAGTTTTCCATGAACCGCAAGCCGCGTCTCTTCGCCCTGATTTCGGCCGCTGCACTCGCGCTGGCTGCCTGCGGCTCCACCGACGAGGGCGCCGCCGCGTCCCCAGACGGTGACGTTCGTTTTGACGTATCGACAGTCAAGAAAGTCGACGAAATTGCGGCCTTGCTGCCGCCGGAGATCGCCGAAGCCGGGGTGCTGAAGATCGCCTCTGCCACCGACTACGCCCCCGCCGAGTTCCGGGCCGAAGACGGCCAGACGCCCGTTGGTTACGACATTGAGCTCATCAAGGCCATTGGCAACGTCCTGGGGGTCAAGGCGGAGGTGACCCACGCCCAGTTCGATTCCATCATTCCGGCGGTCGGCACCAAGTTCGATGCCTCGATCTCGTCCTTCACCATCACCGACGAACGCATCAAGGTCGTCAACATGATCGAGTACATCGAGGTGGGCTCGGCCTACGCGGTGCAAAAGGGCAACCCCAAGGGCTTTGACCCGGCCAACCCGTGCGGTAAGCGGATCGCGGTGCAAACCGGCACCTACCAAGACGAAGCTTTGGAGAAGCTCAGCGCCGAAAAGTGCTCCTCCTCCCCCATCGAAATCGTGAAGTACGACGCCCAATCTGAGGCCACCACCAACCTGGTCGGTGGGGCGTTGGATTCCTTCTACGCCGACTCACAGGTGGTGGGCTACGCAATCACCCTGACGGATAACCAGCTGGAGCAGGTCGGGGAAGTGGAAGACTCCGCACCGCAGGGCATCATCGTCTCCCAACAAAACCCTGAACTGACAAAGGCACTCGCCGCGGCCCTCCAACACCTCATGGACGACGGGACGTGGACCAAGATCCTGGAGGCATGGGGATCGGCTGATGCCGCCTTGCCCAAGGCAACCGTGCGGTCGGCCCAATGAGCCACCGGAAGGACGGCGTCGACCTCATCCACGCAGTCCCAGTTCCCCGCCCCTCCCGCTGGATAAGCGCGTTCATTGTCGGATTGTTGGCACTGTTCATTGCGTCCTCTCTCTATTCCAATCCGAACTACAAGTGGGAAGTGGTGGGCCGCAACCTGCTAAACCCCAAGATTGTCTCGGGCGTGGGCTGGACACTGCTGTTGACCTTTGCCGCCATGACGATGGGAATCGTGCTGGCGATCGTTGCGGCAATCATGCGCTCGTCGTCTAACCCAGTGTTGCGGGGCGTGAGCTGGGGCTACATCTGGTTCTTCCGGGGCACCCCCATTTACACGCAGCTGACATTCTGGGGCCTGATCGGCACCATCTATCCCTCCATCTCGGTGGGCATCCCGTTCGGCGATCCGGCCTTTTCCTTCACCACCCCGCCGGTGCTACTCAACGCCATGGTGTTGGCCATCATCGGACTGGGACTAAACGAGGGCGCTTACCTGGCGGAAATCATGCGGGCGGGATTGAACTCCGTGGACCCCGGACAAACCGAGGCCGCCAAGGCCTTGGGCATGCGGCCAAGCCAAATCATGCGCCGCATAGTCCTGCCGCAGGCCATGCGGGTGATCGTCCCCCCGACGGGCAACGAGACAATCTCGATGCTGAAAACCACGTCCCTCGTGCTGGCCGTGCCCTTCACCCTGGAGCTGCAGTTTGCCGCACGTACCCTCGGCAACCGCGCTTTCCAACCGGTGCCGTACCTCATCGTGGCGGCCCTGTGGTACCTGCTGATCACCTCTATCTTGATGGTGGGGCAGTTCTACCTCGAACGGCACTTCGGCAAGGGCTTCGACGCTCGGTCAGCCAAACAGAAGATCTCCAAGCACGACCGCGCCGCCGCGATCGCCGCCGCCGATACTACAAAGCAAAATCCGTTCCTGGATGTGACGCCATGACACAACCGAAAGCGACACCGAAAGTCCTCTTGCAGGACGTCCACAAGTTCTTTGGTGACGTGCACGTGCTGCGCGGCATCGACTTGACTATCGAGCCCGGCGAAGTGTGCGTGGTGCTCGGTCCTTCCGGCTCCGGCAAGTCCACGATGCTGCGCTGCATCAACCTGTTGGAGACCATTCAGGCGGGCAGCATCGAGGTCGACGGGGAGCTGATGGGCTACCGCTGGCGCACCAAAGGCGGCAAAAGGCGCTTGCACGAGCTGTCAGATAAGGAGCGGGCTCGGCAGCGTGCTCACATCGGCATGGTGTTCCAGCGGTTCAACCTCTTCCCGCATCTGACGGCGTTGGAGAACGTGATGGAAGCACCCGTGCGGGTGTTGGGCAAGTCACGCGACCAGGCGCGCCTGGACGCCGAGAAGCTCCTAGAGCGGGTCGGACTAGCCGACCGGGCAGACTACTATCCCGCGGAACTTTCCGGCGGCCAGCAGCAGCGCGTGGCCATCGCCCGGGCGTTGGCCATGGAGCCCGAGTTGATGCTTTTCGACGAACCCACCTCAGCCCTCGACCCGGAACTGGTGGGGGAAGTTCTTAGCGTCATGAAGGACCTCGCCGCCGCCGGTATGACGATGATCGTGGTGACGCACGAGGTCGGCTTCGCGCGGGAAGTCGCTGACAATGTCGTCTTCATGGACGGCGGGCAGGTGGTCGAAGCGGGTCCCCCACAGGAGGTCATCGACAACCCGCAGACCTTCCGCTTCCGCGATTTCCTCGGCAAGGTCCTGTAGTGCCGGGGCGGGGCGCCAGCGGTGCCCCGCCCCGCCTTCCCCTAGGCGGGGGCCGGGCGGGCCAGGAAGTGCTCCTCCACCAGGCGGCGGGCGTGGCGCGCGCGCCGCAGGTAGTCCTCTACCGCCGCCTGCGCGTTTGGCGGACTGTGGCCCAGCAGCACCGCTAGCTCCGTCAGCTCCCGGCCCGGCGGCGGCACGACGTCTAGCTTGGTGCCGCTCACCCGGCCAGTGGCCAGCACGCGTGCCGCCCGCACTCTGCTGGCCGCCCGCCAAGCCCGCGCCAACTCGTCGGCCACCGCTGCCTCGACAATGCCCGCCGCCTGCGCGGCCGCCAACGCCCCTAAGGTATCTTGGCGCCGCAGGCTTGGCACCTGATGCGCGTAGTCCAGCTGCAGCAATTGCACGGTCCACTCGACGTCGGTCAGTCCCCCCGGCCCGAGCTTGACGTGGCGGGCCGGCTGCACTCCGCGGGGCAGCCGCTCGGTTTCCATGCGGGCCTTGAGCCGTTTTATCGCCCGTCGTTCTTGCTCGGGCAGCCCGCCCGCCGGATAGCGCACCGGATCGATCATCTCCACGAACTCGGCCGCCAGCTCTGCCTCGCCCGCCACCGGACGAGCCCGCAAGAGAGCTTGCCGTTCCCAGGCCGCCGCCCAGTTGGTGTAGTAGTCCCGATAAGAGGCCAACGAGCGGGCCAACGGCCCGTTCTTGCCCTCGGGGCGCAAAGCGGCATCAACCACCACGCCCGGCTCCGGCCCGACGAAGCCGAGCAACTCCCGCACACGCGTAGCCAGCGTTATGGCCTCCTGGGCAGCTTCTTCCTCCGCTACCCCCGCCAAAGGCTCGAACACATGCATAACGTCGGCGTCCGAGGCGTAGCTGGACTCCCCGCCCCCAAACCGTCCCATCCCCACCACCAGGTGGCGAGCCCGCGGGGCAGCTATCTCGCGCAGTGCGATAGCAAACGCGCCGCGGACGGCCGCCTCCAGGCACGGGGCGATGATGGTGCGCGCGCGCTCCGGGTCGACTCCCTGCAGCACATCGGCCAGTGCCGCCCGCGTCAATTCCCGCCGTCGCACCGCCCGCACCGCTAGGGCGGCGTCCTCCGCCTGGTCGTGCCGCGCCAGGAGCGCGGTGGTCTCCTCCGCCAATTGGGCCGGGCTGCGCAGTTGCAGGTCGTCGGTGTCCAGCCACTGCACTGCCTCGGGCAGCCGGGGCAGGGCCTGCGCCACGTACAGGCTGGTGGCGAGCACCGTGCACAGGCGCCGGGCCGCCACCGAGGAGTCACGCAGCAGCCGCAAGTACCAGGAGGTCTCTCCCGCTGCCTCCGAGAGCTGCCGGAAGGCGAGCAGGCCCTGGTCCGGGCTGACGCAGTCAGCAAACCACCCAAGCATGACGGGCAACAACTGCCGTTGAATGGTGGCGCGGCGCGAAACCCCGTCGGTCAAGGCTCGCAGGTGATGCAGGGCCCCGCGCGGGTCCCGGTAGCCGATGGCAGCTAAGCGGGCCTGGGCAGCGGTGGCCTCCAGGGACAGATCGGCAGCGGTCAGTTGGGCGGTGGCGGGTAGCAGGGGACGGTAGAAGATTTCCTCGTGGAGCGCCCGCACCCGACTGCGCGTCACGGTCCACAAGTTCTCCACGTCTGCGTCGGTTGCCAGGTTTATGCCCCGGGCCAGGCGGCGCAGATCTTCCGGGCGGGTGGGCAGCAGGTGCGTGCGGCGCAAGCGGTGCAATTGGATGCGATGTTCCAGGAGCCGCAGGGTTTGGTAAGCGGTCGCCAACTCGGCGGCGGGCGCGCGGCCGATGAAACCGTGGCCGGCTAACTGCCGCAACGCGGTCAGCGTATCGGGGGCGTGTACGGGCGCGGCCCGGCCGTGTACCAGTTGCAGCAGTTGGACGGTGAACTCGACGTCCCGCAGGCCACCTGCTCCGAGTTTTATTTCTCGGTCGGCCGCCTGGGCAGGTAGGAGAGTTTCGACTCGTTGGCGCATAGCACGTGCCGAGTCCACAAACCCTTCGCGTTCAGCGGCCTGCCACACTAGTGGGGTCACCAGATCGATGAAGTCGGCACCCAGCTCGCTATCACCCGCTACGTGCCGCGCCTTCAGCAGGGCCTGGAACTCCCACGACTGGGCCCAACGGCGGTAGTAGCGCGCGTAGGAGTCCAGGGTGCGCACCAAGGCACCATTCTTACCTTCGGGCCGCAGATTGGCATCCAGCTGCCACAATTCAGGTTCCGGGCCCACCCCGCCAACAATCTTGGCGATGGTGGTGGCCAGGCGCGTGCCGAGGCGCACCGTGTCATCCTCGCTCGTCTCGGTCCCCGCGGGGGCAACAACGAACATGACATCGACGTCGGAGATGTAGTTGAGTTCCTGGGCGCCCGTTTTCCCCAAAGCAATGATCGCCAGGCGGATCTGCTGGGCGGGGTCGACCTCGGCGCGGGCAATTGCCAGGGCGCCACGTAAGGCCGCGTCGACGAGTGCCGCCATTTGTCGGCCGACTTGCGGCATGTGCGCCCGCGGGTCGGGAGCGGTCAAGTCCCCAACCGCGATGTGCAGCAGGGCTCGCCGATAGGCGCGCCGCAGGCAAGCGGTAGCCTGCGCCATCCCTCCGGGGGACGCCCCTGACGGGGTGGCCGCCCGCCACGCCTCAGCAACCTCGGCGAGCAGGGAGGGCCACGGCCGCGCCTGCAAGACCTCGCCAACATCGGCGGGATGCCTCACCAGGTGGTCACCGAGGGCCGCAGAAGCGCCGAGCAGCTGGCATAGCGGCCCGGCGCTTTGCGTTTGCCAAGCCGCCCGCAGTTGCGCCAGCTCGGCAGCGGGCAGGACCGACAGCAACCGCAGCAGCGCCAAGAGGGCTTGGTCGGGGTCGGCCGTGTCCGCCAACTCGGCCACCACGGCGGCGGAAGACACCTCCAACACCGCCAACGCGGGATCAGCCAACAGCCGGGCGGCCCGCGTGGTGTCCAGAAAACCGGCGGCCAGCAGGCGGGCGGTGGGGCTAGCTGACCGCACGCTCACCGCTCCGGCAGGAACTGGGCGCGCTCAAAGTCCGTGACCTGCCGCCGATACTCGTTCCACTCGTTTTCCTTGTTGCGCAATACGAATTCGAAGACCTCCTCCCCCAAGGTCTCCGCCACCAGATCCGAGGAGCGCATCTTGTCCAGGGCGTTGTGGAGGGAGGACGGCAGCGCCTCGATTCCCAAGGCCCGCCGTTCAGCGCCACTGAGGGACCACACGTCGTCCTCCGCCTCGGGGGCCAACTCGTAGCCTCCCTCTATGCCCGCCAGGCCGACCCGCAGCAGCACCGCCAGCGCCAAGTACGGGTTGGTGGCGGTGTCGGTGGCCCGGTATTCGACGCGGGTGGAGCTTTCCTTGCCGGGTTTATAGATGGGCACGCGCAGGAGAGCCGAACGGTTGTGGCGTCCCCAGCAAATGTAGCTCGGTGCTTCTCCCCCGCCCCAAAGTCGCTTGTAGGAGTTGACGTGTTGGTTGACGATGGCACTGATCTCGGCCGCGTGGGTGAGAATCCCCGCCATGAATTGGCGGCCCACGCGGGATAGGCCGTACTGGTCGCCGGGGTCGGTAAAGGCGTTGCGGTCCCCCTCGAAAAGGGACAGGTGCAGGTGCATGCCGTTGCCTGGATATTGCGCAAATGGCTTAGGCATGAACGTGGCGATAATGCCCTCCGATAGGGCCACTTCCTGAATGACGGCCCGGAAAGACATGATGTTGTCTGCGGTGGTCAGGGCGTCGGCGCTGCGCAGGTCGATCTCGTTTTGCCCCGGCCCGCCCTCGTGGTGGGAAAACTCCACCGGGATCCCAAACTCCTCGAGCTGCAAGATGGCCTGGCGGCGAAAATCAGTGTTACGACCGCGTGCCACGTGGTCGAAGTAGCCGCCGTTGTCTACGGGTTTGAGCTGCCCAGCTGAGTCCCGGTGCAGCAAATAAAACTCCAGTTCCGGATGCGCATGCAGCGTAAAACCCCGGTCTGCCGCGTGCGCCACGGCGCGCTGTAATACGCTGCGGGGGTCGGAGGCGGCCACGGTACCGTCCGGGTTGCGGATGCTACAAAACAGGCGCCCCACCCCTTCATCGGCGTCTCGCCACGGCACCATGGCGAACGTGGAGGCGTCCGGCCGCAGCAGCAGGTCGGATTCATAGATTCGGCTCATGCCCTGAATAGCCGAGCCGTCGAAGCCGATGCCCTCCTCGAAGGCCGATTCCAGCTCGTTGGCGGCTATCGCCACCGATTTCAGGGTGCCCGTCACGTCGGTGAACCACAGGCGCACAAACTCCACGTTGCGTTCGTGCACCAGGCGCAGCACGTGTTCCTGCTGCCGATCAAGCTGTCCATCCATGGGGCCAGGCTAGTCGGGTCGGCTCGCCCCGCCTAGCGCCCGGCGAGCCACGCCACAGCCGCCACCGCCCCACACCCCAGCCAGGCTCCCAAAATCCTGCGGGTCACCGTATCTTGGGCGAGTAACCCGGCCAGTTCACGCGCAGTGGCGTAGGGCAGATACCACCAGGTGGTTGGCGCACCGACGACGCGCACGCCCGGCCACAACTGGGCCGCCAGGCGGGCTGTGCGCACCGTGTGGAACGAGTTGGTAACTATCGCCACCTGGGCGGCGGGCACAGCAGCCAGCAGCTGGCGGCAATAGCCCAAGTTCTCCCGGGTGGTGGTGGCTTGGTCCTCCAACACGATGGCCGCGGGGGGCACACCTAACTGCGCAACCAGGTAGTGGGCCATAGCGCTGGCTTCACTGCACTCCTCATCCGGCCCCTGTCCACCGGTGACGCATATGCTGCCCTGCCCACCGGCGCGTCGCCACAAGTCGGCAGCGCGGCGTAACCGGGCCGCCAGGGCGCGGGACGGACGGCGGCCGACCAAGCCAGCACCGAGCACCACGAAGGTCCGGGCAGTCACCCGGCGGGGCCACCGACTCCGGAAACTGACGACGGCCAGCAAAGCTGCGTAGGCGACCCCAGCCGCCCATCCCCCGCCTGCGAGCGCGGCACCAACCAGCGCCCCGCCACTGGCAGGCAGGCGAGTCAGCAGCACTGGAACCCCCACCAAAGTGCTCACCAGTCCCCCAGCGAGCACCCCGGACGCAAGCGCCTGCCAGCTGGCTGTGACCCGGGCGCGGGTGGTGGGAGATGAGATACGCATGTTCCGCATTGTGGCAGGCTCCGCCCGCAAACTCGGCAATCTTGCACCGTGTGACACGTCTTGCGCCAGTCGTCTGATTACTTTGCCGACACGGAAAGGTAACCTGGTGATCGTCGCCACACGACAATGAGTCACAACCCCCTGGACAGTTAGTGCCGAACTTTCGGCACCAAACTGGCCCATAACAAGCAGATCGGAGAGTAAGTGACTAAAACTACTGACACCGCCGCAGCCATCGTTGCGGCTGTTGGTGGGGCGAGCAATATCGTCCACCTTTCACACTGCGCCACCCGGTTGCGGTTCGAGCTGGCGGATGCCTCCGGCATCTCCCAGGAAGAAGTGGAAGCCATTGACGGGGTGCTCGGCGCGGTCCCCCAAGGCGGAGACCGCTACCAGGTAATCATCGGCGGGGCGGTCGGCACCGTCTTCAACGAGATTAACGCGCTGCCGGAAATGTCCGGAGGCGGACTGTCGGACGCCGATGTCAAGGCAGCGGCCCGCGCCAAGGCCCGCGGCAAGAGCGCCCTGGTGGACTCGTTCTTCGAATTCCTGTCCGATTCGTTCCGTCCCATTCTTGGGGCCCTGCTTGGTGCATCCCTCATCATCACCTTCATGGCGCTGATGGGTTCCCTCGGCGTGATCGGCAACTGGGCCGACTCCCGCGTCGTGCTGCCACCCACCTGGCAGTTTGTGAACCTGATGTGGCAGTCGGTCTTCTACTTCCTGCCCCTCATGGTCGCCTACAACGCCACCAAGAAACTCGGCGCTGACCCGTGGGTGGGCTTTGCCTGCATGGCGGTGCTGCTGCTACCGGGTTTTGCCGGCCTGACCAATTCCCCGGCGGCGGAGACGATCAAGGTATTCGGCTCCGAAGTGAAGGTGCTGGAGCTCTTTGGCTTCCTGCCGTTGTCACTGCGTGACTACGGTTCCCAGGTCTTCCCACCCCTGCTGATGGCCGCCGTCTTGGCGCCGTTGTACAAGGGGCTGAAGCGGATCATCACGCCGAACCTGCAGCTCATCTTCGTGCCGTTCTTGACGATGCTGATCATGATTCCGCTGACGGCCTTCCTCATCGGCCCGCTCGGCATCTACGCCGGTGCCGGTATTGCGGCGGTGTTGAAGAGCATCAACGGCGTGTCGGCCCTGATCTTCGCGATTGTGGTGCCGCTGGCCTACCCGTTCATGGTGCCCTTGGGCCTGCACTGGCCTATCAACGCCATCATGCTGCTCAACATTAAGGAGTTGGGCTACGACTTCATCCAGGGTCCGATGGGGGCCTGGAACTTCGCCTGTTTCGGCGCAACCGCCGGGGTGCTGTTCCTGGCGGCACGCGACAAGGACACCCAGATGCGGCAGACCGCGACCGGGGCGCTCGCGGCCGGTCTGCTCGGGGGGATTTCCGAGCCCAGCCTCTACGGTATTCACCTGCGGTACAAGCGCATCTATCCGCGCATGCTCGTCGGGTGTGTCGTCGGGGGGCTGATCATTGGTTTGGGCGGCGGGGTCCACACCAAGGGCTTCGTCTTCACCTCGCTGCTGACCATCCCGGCGTTCGACAACATTCCGCTGTACGCCGCCGGGATCGCGTCCGCATTCGTGGTGGCGATGGTGCTGGTCATCGTCTCCGACTACCGCACCCCCGAGCAGCGCGCTGAGGTGCTGGCGCGCCGCGCCGCTGCCGACGCCGCGGGAACTGACAGCCCCGCAGCTGCCCCGGCCGCCGCCGCGACCGGCACCGCCCGGCCCAAGCCACCTGCCCAACAGCCGGGCGCTGTCACGATGGTGGCGGCACCGGTGGCGGGCCGCCTCCTGGCGATGTCCGACGTTCCTGACCCGGTCTTTGCCTCCGGCGCGGTTGGCCCGGGTGTGGGCATCGAACCCGAAGGTCAGATCGTGGTCACCGCTCCCGCTCCCGGCAAGGTAGCGATGGTGCAGAAGTCCGGCCACGCCATCGGGCTACTGCTCGACTCTGGCATTGAACTGCTGATTCACGTTGGCTTGGATACCGTGAACATGGACGGCGCAGGGTTCACCGTGCACGTTAAGCAGGGCCAGTATGTTGACACTGGTCAGGTCCTGATTGAGGCCGATCGTGAAGCGATCCTGGCCGCTGGCTACTCGCTAGTGACCCCCGTGTTGGTGACCAACGCCAAGAAGTTCGGCGCGGTCACCGTCACCGCGGAGGGCTCGGTATCGGCGGGCGCTGACCTGCTGCAGGTAGAAGCCAAGTCGGCCTAGCCGTCCTTACTGCCCCCAGCCGGGAGGGGTGGTTGCGGCCTGCGGGCCGCAACCACCCCTCCTCTTGTTCTCCGCTGGCGGCAGCAAGTGGGGGGCCCGCCGGTAGACGGGCCCCCCACTTACGCGGCACTGCTACAGCGGCAGCCCGCCCTCAGTGGGTGGGTCCAGCTGAATGGCGTTACCTGCGGGGCGCACGTCCTGCGGCACCCGCCCCGAGCTGGGGCCGGTATCGGCACGGTCGGCTTCGCGCGTGGCAGCCTGCACTTCTTGGCGGGCCTCGGCCAGTGCCTCCCGCGGGTCTTGCAGGCTCACTTCCTCCATTGCCGACGTGCCTCGCTCCTTGAACTGCACTCCTGTCGGTTCGTCCCCACTGGGAGAAACGGGGCCGAAAGCAGCGGTGATGGACGACAGGGCAGCGGTGAACTCGGTGGGCACCACCCAGATCTTGGACGACGTGCCGTTGGCGATCTGCGGCAGCGTCTGCAGGTACTGGTAGGCCAACAGTTTGGGGTCGGCGTTGCCGCGGTGGATGGCGTCGAAGACCTCCAGGATCGCCCGGGATTCACCTTCCGCCCGCAAAATGGCCGACTGGGCCTGCCCTTCGGCCTTCAAAATGGCGGACTGCTTCTCGCCTTCTGCGGTCAAAATAGCGGCCTGCTTGACCCCCTCGGCTTCCAGGATGGTGGCACGGCGGTCACGTTCGGCCCGCATCTGCTTCTCCATCGTTGCCTGCACCGAGGCCGGCGGATCGATGGCCTTCAACTCGACCCGGTTGACCCGGATGCCCCACCGGGACGTGGCCTCGTCCAGCACGCCGCGCAGTTGCCCATTGATCTGGTCGCGAGACGTCAGGGTCTCCTCCAGATCCATCGACCCAATGACGTTACGCAGCGTCGTCACGGTCAGCTGCTCAATGGCCGAGATGTAGTTAGCGATCTCGTAAGTGGCTGCCTTCGGGTCGGTGACCTGGTAGTAGATGACCGAGTCGATGGACACCACCAGGTTGTCGGAGGTGATGACTGGCTGCGGCGGAAACGAGACCACCTGTTCCCGCAAGTCAACCGCGGTGCGGACCCGATCCAGGAATGGGATCAGCAGGTGTAGCCCGGCGTACATCTCGCCCTGGAACTTACCCAGCCGCTCCACGATGATCGCCACGCCCTGCGGGACGATCTGCACCGCCCGGATCAACGAGACGACAATGAAAATAACGAGGGCGCCCAGAATAACCAATGCCAAGATGGCCAATGGGTTATCAGCTGGCATTTCACTTCCTTTCTGTGGCGGGTGCCACAATGGCGTAGGCGCCATCGATACGTAGCACCCGCAGTTTGGTCCCGGCCACTACCGGGGACGTTTCACTCTCCGCCAGCCGCGCACTCCACACCTCGGATCCCAAGCGGACCCGCCCGTCCGTGCGGTCGACCGCGGCGATGGCGATGGCGTCCCGTCCCACCAAGGCCTGGGCGTTGGTATTGATGTTGGGACCCGAGCGGGCCAAACTCCGCCGCAAAAACGGCCGTACCGCCAGGAGCAAGAGCACCGACACCACCGCGAAAACCACCACTTGGATGGTCAAATTGTCAACGAGTAGCGCCGCCCCCATTGCTGCCAGAGCGCCACCGGCAAACATGAGAAAAGTCAGGTCAACTACCAGCATCTCTATTACCCCCAGTACGAGGGCAGCCAGTAGCCACAAGAGCCACGCCATGGACTTAATCCTTCCTTCAATTTGCGGCTTTGGCGCGCCGAGCCGGTCTGGTGGTCGGGGCGGCCATCGCTACAAATCGTCCGTGTTGGTGCGTCACCAGTAAGGGAGTACCGTACGCTGCGGAAATATTCTCACTGGTGAGCACCTGTTCGATTCGTCCGCCAGAATGAACTTTGCCCTGCGACAGGATGAGGGCGTGGGTGGTGCCCCGCGGGATCTCCTCCACGTGATGGGTCACTATCACCACCACGGGTGCCCCGGGGTAGCTGGCCAGCTCGGTGAGAGCCGCCAGTAGCTGCTCGCGCCCCGCCAGGTCGAGACCGGCAGCCGGCTCGTCAAGAACCAGTAGTTCTGGGTCGGGCATGAGCGCCCGGGCGATGGCCACGCGTTGCTTCTCCCCGGAAGACAAGGTGCCGTAGGCCCGGTCCGCCAGGTGGGCCACGCCCAGTACCCGCAGCAGGTCGGTCACGCGCGCGTCGTCGATCTCTTCGCTTTCCTCCTTCCAGCGCCCCGTGGTGCCGTAGGCGCCGGTCAAGACGACGTCGCGAACCTGCTCGTGGGCGGGAATGAGGTCTGTCAGGGCACTGGAGGCAAACCCGATGCGTTGACGCAGCTCCCACACGTCGACGGCCCCCAAGCGCTCACCTAGCACCTCCACGCTCCCGGTAGAGGGAAATTCCCGGGCCGCCAGCATCCGCATGATCGTGGTCTTGCCGGCCCCGTTATGGCCGAGGACCACCCACCGTTGTCCCTGCTCTACCTCCCAGGTCACGTCGGTGAGGATCTGGGTGCCTGCTCGCCGAAAGCCGACGCCGTTTAGCCGTAAAACACTGGTCATGGCGTCACCCTACCCGCACGTGCACTTTGGCTTTACGCAACACTCAGGCCTGTAAGACCCGCTGGTAGAGGTCCACTGTCTGGTGGGCGATCTGCTGCCAGGTGAAGTGCCTCTCGACCCGCTGGCGACCCGCCTGCCCCATTTGGGCCGCTGTGGTGGGATCGGCCAACACTTGGACCAGGGCGGCAGCCAGATCCGCCTCGAAGGCTCGCGGATCGACCGGGGTGCCGGTGCCGTCAGGCACCTGATCAATTGGCACCAGCAGACCGGTCTTTCCATCGACAATAACCTCGGGGATTCCACCGGTGGCGGTACCAACTACCGGCAGATTAACCGCCATTGCCTCCAGGTTGACGATGCCCAGGGGTTCGTAGATGGAGGGGGTGACAAAAACGTTCGCCGCCGTCATGACGGCGATCAGCTCCCGCCGTGGCAACTTCTGCCCAATCCAGACAATGCCGTCACGTTTCTCGCGCAGCCGGTCCACCAGCTCCTTGACTTCCTGCTCAATATCGGGGGTGTCCGGCGCCCCGGCACACAGGATGAGCTGCACCTCGCTCGGCAGCTGCTCGGCCGCCCGCAGTAGATGAGGTAGGCCCTTTTGCCGCGTTATTCGACCGACAAAAACCACTCCCGGGCGGGTTTCGTCTATCCCCCATTTGCGACGCACTTGCGCCACAAATTCGGCGTCGGCCTCCCCCGGCGCTACCCAGTCTGTCAAGTCGATACCGTTGTGAATGACCTCGATCTTGTCTGGGTCCAGATGCGGGTAGGCGCGCAAAATGTCGTCACGCATCCCGCCGGAGACCGCGATGATGCGGGCGGCCGCCGTGTAGGCGGTGTGCTCGGCCCACAGCGACAGGCGATAGCCACCGCCCAGCTGCTCGGCCTTCCACGGGCGCAGCGGCTCCAACGAGTGGGCCGAGATCACGTGCGGCACATCGTGCAGCAAGCTGGCTAGGTGCCCGGCCAGGTTGGCGTACCAGGTGTGGGAATGCACCAGCTCCGTGCCCTCCACCCCGGCGGCCATCTGCAGATCGACCCCGAAAGTTTTCAAGGCCGGGTTGGCCTGCGCCAGCTCTGGCATGTCGGAGTAGCCGACGACCCCCGGCTCGTCCCGCTGCCCATCAAAGGTGTGGACCCGGACCTGCACCAGCGGCCGCAAGACCCTGGCCAGTTCCTCCACATGCACGCCCGCCCCTCCGTAAACGTGAGGCGGGTATTCCCGCGTCAGTAAATCGATCCGCATGGCACCTAACTCCTTTGCTGGCCTACAGGCTCAACGCTACCGGGCCCGGGACAGGTACAGGGAGCAATACAACCGGGAAATCTTGTCCGTCGTTTGCTGCCCGCAGGCTAGGGAAGCGCCATAGAGTATGACCATGCCTGCACACAGAGTTCTTTGTATTGTCCTGGCCGGGGGCGAAGGCAAACGGTTGATGCCGCTGACCGTTGACCGCGCAAAACCAGCCGTTCCGTTCGGCGGCACCTATCGGCTGATCGACTTCGCCCTGTCCAACATCGTGAACTCCGGGTATCTCAAGGTAGTGGTGTTGACACAGTACAAGTCACACAGCCTAGACCGGCATATCGCCAAGAGCTGGCGTTTGTCTAACTTGTTCGCCAACTACATCGCGCCCGTACCGGCGCAGCAGCGGCGCGGCAAGCACTGGTTTTTGGGCAGTGCCGACGCCATCTACCAGTCCCTCAACATTCTGGACGACGAGCGGCCCGACTACGTCCTCATCGTCGGAGCGGACAACATCTACCGGATGGACTTTTCCCAGATGGTGGAGCATCACATCGCCTCCGGCCTGCCGCTGACGGTCGCCGGTATCCGCCAGCCGAAGTCCCAGGCGGATCAGTTCGGCATCATCGAGACGCTCCCCGAGGCCCCCGGGGTAATTCACCAGTTTGTGGAAAAGCCTGCCTCCACCCCGGGGCTGCCCGATTCGCCGGACGAAGTGTTGGCTTCAATGGGCAACTATGTTTTTTCTGCCGCTGCCCTGCAGGACGCCCTCACGGTGGATGCTAGCAATGAAGAATCTAAGCACGACATGGGCGGCTCGATCGTGCCGTGGTTTGTGGCCCAGCAAGCGGCCGGGGTGTACGACTTCACGTTCAACGACGTGCCCGGCTCAACTGATCGGGATCGCAACTATTGGCGCGATGTGGGAACCCTCGACGCATACTTCGAGGCCAACCAGGACCTTATATCGGTCACCCCCATCTTTAACCTCTACAACTCGGCCTGGCCGCTCTACGCCGGGGTGGATGTCACGGTGCCGCCGGCCAAGTTCGTGTACGGGGCCTATGAACGGCAAGGCCACGCCATCGACTCGATTGTCTCCCCGGGGGTGATCGTCTCCGGCGGCGAGGTGTTCAACTCGGTACTCTCGCCCGGGGTCCGGGTCAACTCGTGGTCCTCGGTGCGCCAAGCTGTGCTGCTGGACGGGGTCAACGTCGGACGTAACGCAGTGGTGCAGCACGCAATCGTGGACAAACACGTAACCATCCAGGAGCACGCCCAGATCGGGATGGACCGCGAACATGACATTGCGCGCGGCTTCACGGTCACCGAATCCGGACTGACGGTGGTCCCCAAGGGCGCTATAGTCACGCCGTGACCGACTTTGCTTCCGGGTGGGCTGGGCGTTGCCTGGCCCACCCGCGCGCTGCCACCGCCGTGCCGCAGCTGCAGGCGGCCCTCCAAGCCGCCGGGGTCGTGACGTCCTCCACCGTACAAGAGTGGGCGCCGGACCTGGTGGTGGTGGATCTACAGAGCGCCACCCCCCTGACCGCGGCGGCCCAAACCGTGCTCGCACGCTGGCCAACGGCAGCTGAGGAGGGCTGCGACATCGTTGCCGTGCCGAGCGCCGCCCGGGGTCCGATCCTCTTGGTTTCCGACGTTGATTCCACGCTCATCGCCGAGGAAGTAATCGAAGAGTTGGCGCAGGCGGCGGGCAAACGCGCGCAGGTGGCGGCGCTGACAGAGGCCGCGATGCGCGGCGAGTTGGACTTCGCGACCAGCCTGACGGCGCGGGTGTCCACGCTCGCCGGGCTGCCAACGAGCACCCTGACGGCAGTTGCCGCCTCCCTCACCCCCCGGCCCTTTGCTGCGCAGCTAGCGGCCATGGTGCATGCGTACGGCGGACAGATCGGTGCCGTCTCTGGAGGCTTTAGCGAAGTGCTCGCGCCCCTGGCGGCCCAGCTCGGGTTGGACCTGACGGCAGCCAACACGTTGGGCAGTCAGGCGGGTCACCTGACCGGCACCACCGTCGGCCCGGTAATTGATCGGGCTGCTAAGGCCGCCCTGTTGCGCGACTGGTCGGCGCGCAGCGGCTTGCGTGACACCGTGGCGGTCGGTGACGGCGCCAACGACCTCGACATGTTCGCTGCCGCCGAGCTGTCGATCGCCCTGTGCGGCAAACCCGCTGCGCGAGCCGCCGCCGACGTTGTGCTCACACTGCCGCACCTCGGCGCGGTCGCGGCGGCAATCTGGCGGCACCCTCAGTGGGTGTAGATCACTTCCAGCAGGTCCCCCGGCCCCTGCCACCCCGCTGGCATCGCCAACACCAGCGCCGTGCCCGTGGGAATACCGAAAGCGAGAGCGTCGGCGGGCGCAGGCTGCGAGGTCAGCACGCTACCGGCTCCCGAAATGGTCGGCTCGTGCCCGACGAAGAGCACCGTGTCCAGTTCGGGGGCCAGCTCGGCGACACTCGCCAACAGTTCCCCCACCGAGGCGTTGTAGAGGTCAGCCGAGCGCTCGTAGGCAGCCACGGGCAGACTCTGCGCGGCCAGCGAATAGGTCTCCTGGGTGCGGGCGGCGGCCGAGACAATCGCTAGGTCGACCGCTGGCACCCGCTTGGCCAGCTCAAAGCCCAGTTTGATGGCACACGCCTGTCCCTTGGCGGTCAGGCGGCGGGCCGCGTCGGTTATGGCGTCGAATTCGGCTTCCGCGTGCCGGGCGAGGATCAAAGTTTTGCTCACGCCTCCAATAAGGACCGCCGGGCAGCTACTTGTCAACTACCCGGCGGTCGCGGCGGCAATCACTGTCCGAGGGCGTGCACCCCGCCGTCGACGTGCACGATCTCCCCGGTGGTCGCCGGGAACCACTCCGAGCACAGCGCCACCACGGCGCGGGCGGTCGGTTCCGGGTCGTTGACGTCCCACCCCAGCGGGGCGCGCTCCCCCCACCGGGACTCCATCTCCGCGAATCCGGGGATGGAGGTGGCCGCGGTGGTGCGGATCGGTCCAGCAGACACCAGATTGACCCGGATTCCACTCGGCCCCAGATCGCGGGCCAAGTAGCGGGCCGTCGACTCGAAAGCGGCCTTCGCTACCCCCATCCAGTCGTACACGGGCCAAGCCACGGAGGCGTCGAAGGTCAGCCCCACGATCGCTCCCCCAGCGCTCAGCAGCGGCTGCGTGGCCACCGCCAGCGATTTCAGGGAAAAGGCTGAGGTTTCCACCGCCACGGCCACATCACTCCACTGCCCGGCCAGGAAGTTACCTCCCATCACGGACTGGGGGGCAAACCCAATGGAGTGGACGACCGCGTCTAACCGGTCCACGTGCTGGCCCACCCGCTCGGCCAGGGCGGCCAGATCGTCGTCGTTGGTGACGTCCAGCGGGACGATGGCAGGCGCGGTGGGCAAGCGCCGGGCGGCCAGCTCAGTCAGCTTGGCGGCCCGCCCGAAGGCCGTGAGCACCACAGTGGCGCCCTGTTCTTGCGCCAGGCGTGCCACGTGGAAAGCGATCGAGTTGTCGCGCAGCACCCCAGTGACCAGAATGTTGCGACCAGCGAGCAGAGACATAGCTACCTTTCGTTCAGTGACCCATGCCAACGCCACCATCTACCGGCAGCACAGCACCTGAGATGTAACCGGCCTGCGGGGAGGCAAGGAAGCCCACCGCTGCCGCGATGTCGTCGACCTCACCGAAGCGTCCGGCCGGAATGCGTTGGAGGTAGTCGGACTTGAGCTTGTCCGGGAGCACCTGTGTCATGGCGGTATCCACGAAGCCCGGCGCTACCACATTGGCAGTAATACCCCGTCCACCTACTTCGCGGGTGAGAGAACGCACCAAACCGATCAGTCCCGCCTTGGCGGCCGCGTAGGCCACCTGCCCGGGCGAACCCAACATGCCCACCACGGAGGAAATGGCGATGATGCGCCCATGCCGGGCCTTGATCATCGGGGTAATAGCCCGCCGCACGACGCGCTGCACCCCGGTGAGGTTAGTCGCGATGACATCGTCCCAATCGGCCTCGCTCATGCGCATCAGCAGCGTGTCACGCGTGATGCCCGCATTGGCCACCAGCACCGAGACGGGGCCGTGCGCGGCCTCCGCCGCCGCGAAGGCCGCCTCCACGTCACCAGCATCGGCGACGGAACCGGCCAGGTTCAGGGCGCCCTGCGGGCCCTTTCCGGACCGCGACAGGGTGGCGACTTGGTCTCCGGCCGCGAGGAAATGCGCGGCGATGGCGGCCCCAATGCCGGTCGAGGCCCCGGTTACAAAAATAGATCGGGCTTGAGTCATACCTCCAATCGTGACACTCGCGGCGCGCCGGAGCGACCACCAATTCCCACGAACCTCCGGGAAGGTTCTGTGCGTGCCACACAAAATCCGACCTCCGGCAGGTCTTGGCGGGCGGGCAGGACCGCGCTAAGGTCTGGCGCGTGGAGATATGCCGTGCCCGCCAATGTGGCGCCGCCGCGACCGTGCTGGTGCGCTGGCGCAACCCGAACCTGCCGTGGGCCCGTGCCAAGGACTGGCCCAGCTGCGCTACGCATGCCCCGGATTTTTTGGACTACGTCACCGCCCGCAACTGGCACGCCGAGCTGGTTGCCCTGGAGCCTGCCTCAGGCGAGATTGACGAGCGCTAAGTAGTCCTCGCTCCACAGGTCCTCGTCGCCATCCGGCAGGAGCAACACCCGATCGGGGGCCAACGCAGTGACGGCACCGGGGTCGTGCGTCACCAGCACGACCGCCCCCTCATAGGTGGCCAGCGCCCGCAGGACCTCGGCCCGCGAGGCCGGGTCCAGGTTGTTGGTGGGTTCGTCCAGCAGCAGCACGTTGGCTGCGCTCACCACCAGGGTGGCCAGGGCCAAGCGGGTCTTCTCGCCGCCCGACAGCACCGCCGTCGGCTTGTCGGCGTCCGCCCCGGAAAACAGGAACGAGCCCAACACGGACCGCACTGCCGTGTCATCTAGGCCCGGCGCGGCGTGGCGGAGGTTCTCCACGACCGTGGCCTGCGGATCCAAGGTCTCGTGTTCCTGCGCGTAGTAGCCGAGCCGCAGGCCGTGCCCGGCCTCCACCCGCCCGCTGGTGGGTTCCTCAATGCCTGCCAGCAGCCGCAGCAGGGTGGTCTTGCCCGCCCCATTCAAACCGAGCACCACCACGCGCGAGCCGCGGTCGATGGCCAGGTCCACCCCACGGAAGACCTCCAAGGAACCGTAGTCCTTGGTCAGGCCCGTCGCCGCGAGAGGGGTTTTGCCGCAGGGAGCCGGGGTCGGGAAACGCAAAGCCGCGACCTTTTCCCGGACGGGGGTTGCCGCGGTCCCCGCCAGCAGCTCCTCGGCCCGCCGCAGCATTTGCTGCGCGGCCACGGCCTTCGTGGCCTTGGCGCGCATCTTCTCCCCCTGCGCCCGCAACGCGGCCGCCTTCTTCTCGGCGCTGGCCCGCTCGCGCGCTCGCCGTTTGTCGTCGTCGGCTCGCTGCCGCAGGTAGGCGTCCCAACCCAGGTTGTACACGTCTAGCACGCCCCGGTTCGCGTCGAGGTAGAAAACGTGGTTGACGGTGTCGCGCAGCAGCTCCACGTCGTGGGAGATCAATACCAGACCCCCCGGGTAGGCCCGCAGGTACTCCCGCAGCCACAGGATCGAGTCGTGATCCAGGTGGTTGGTGGGCTCATCAAGCAGCAGGGTGTCCGCCTCGGAAAACAAGATGCGGGCGAGCTCAACGCGCCGCCGCTGCCCACCTGACAGGGTCTGCAGCGGCTGGGACAGCACCCGATTGTCCAGACCGAGGGCCGCACAGATGCGGGCCGCCTCGGCATGCGCGGCGTAACCGCCCGCTACCGCAAACTCGTGGTCCAGGCGCGCGTAGCGTTCCATCGCCTTGACCTGCTTATCCCCCGTTTCCTTAGCCATGGCGGCCTCGGCCCGCGCAATGCGCTGCAGCAGCACATCTATGCCACGCGCCGCCAACACCCGGTCCCGGGCCAGCTGCGTAAGATCCCCGGTGCGTGGGTCTTGCGGTAGATAGCCGATCGTGCCCTTTTTCCGGATGGTGCCCGCATAGGCAATAGCGCCAGTTTCCAGCTCGCTGGTCCCGGTCGCGCCCCCGCCTTCAGCCAACAGCTTAGTGAGCGTCGTTTTCCCAGCGCCATTGCGCCCCACTAACCCCACGCGCATGCCCGCGTCGATACGGAAAGTGGCGGCGGACAGCAACTGCCGGTCGCCAATAGCAATCGAGACATCCTGGGCACTAATCACAAGGAGGGATGCTACCTGCGTAACATGGCGGCAAGGAAAATAGGGGGAAGCCATGACTTTCAATGACGGAATCCGCACCAACCCCAATCGGGTGCGCCGCCGCTCTGGCCCGCAGATGGCGGGCACCATCGGCGGCGTGGGCATCGTGGGAGCGCTACTGTTAGTGCTCCTTTCCAATATCACCGGAGTCGATCTCACCGGTTTGGCCGGCGGCGGGGCACCCGCACCCGCCGTAAACGAGGCCGACCGGGCGGGCGGCGGCCAAGACGACAGCCTCGCCCACTGCGTCGATGGGCTGGCCGCTAACAAGGACGTGAACTGTCGTATGTTGGCCACCATCGAAAGCGTGGACGTCATGTGGAGCAAGGTGCTGCCGCAGGAAGCAGGCATCAAATACGTGCAGCCCGAGATGGAGCTGTTCACCGGCTCCACCCGCTCCGGCTGCGGGCAGGCTTCGTCAGCCACCGGGCCTTTCTATTGTCCGTTGGATCAGTCGATCTACATCGACACATCGTTCTTCCAGCTGCTGGAGACACAACTGGGTGCCCAGAACGCGCCGCTGGCCCAGGCCTACATCGTGGCCCACGAGGCCGGGCACCACATTCAGCAGCTGGAAGGCACCTTCGACCGCACTAACCGACGGGACACCGGCCCGAAGTCCGATCAGGTTCGTATCGAGCTGCAAGCCGACTGCTACGCCGGCATGTGGGTTGGCCACGCCGCCAACACCATCGATCCGGAAACGGGCGTAGCGTTCCTGGCCCCGCCCACCGAGGCCGAGGTCCAGTCGGCGCTGGATGCCGCCGAGGCCGTGGGCGACGACCGGATTCAGGAGGCGCAATCCGGCCAAGTCCGTCCCGACACGTTTACGCACGGCTCCGCCGCCCAACGTATGAAGTGGTTCAAGATCGGTTACGAGCAGGGCACGATGGCGGCGTGCAACACGTTCGCCACGGACGATCTCTAGCCGGATTGCGCGTGGGGGGCGGGGCACTTACCGTGCCCCGCCCCCCACTTTGCTTGGTCAGACGTTGAATCCCAAGGCTCGCAGCTGCTCTCGCCCATCGTCCGTGATCTTGTCTGGTCCCCACGGCGGCATCCATACCCAGTTGATTGTCGTGGAAGTCACCAAACTGGCCAGCGCCTGGGAGGCCTGGTCTTCAATGACATCGGTCAGTGGGCAGGCCGCCGAGGTCAGGGTCATGTCCAAGGTGGCATTGCCTGCCCCGTCCAGATGGACCCCGTAGAGCAGTCCGAGGTCAACGACGTTAATGCCCAGCTCCGGGTCAATCACGTCCCGCAGGGCTTCCTCGACGTCGGCCGCCGTCGGGGCGGTCTGGCCGCAGCCCGACTCTTCCTGCGGTTGCCCGCAGCCGCAACCACCGCTGCCACCCCCGCAACCGCTCCCCTTGCCCGCGAGCTTCTCGGGGCCGTGGTCTTGCGGCGTGGGCGCCGCCATCGGGTTGTCCATCACAGTCCTTCCTCGCCGCCGGAGGCGGCCATCGCGTCCTTGGCTGCCATCCAGCCCAACAGTGCGCATTTGATGCGGGCCGGGAACTTGGCCACGCCCGTAAACGCCACCCCGTCTTCCAGGGCCTCTAGGTCCAGTCCTTCCGGGTTGCCGCGCGCGTGCATCAACGCCGTGAATTGGTCTATCAGCGCCAACGCCTCCGCCACCGGGCGCCCGACCAGCAGTTCGCTGAGTACCGACAGGGAGGCTTGCGAGATGGAGCAGCCTTCCGCCTGCCAACCGATCTCCTGCAGCCGCCCGTCCCGCACCACGACGTCGAGGTCCACCTCGTCCCCGCACGTGGTATTGACCTGGTGCGAGGAACCGGTGGGCTGCGCCAAGCGGACAGACCCGACCCGACGGCGGGCATGGTCCAGGATCACTTGCTGGTATAGATCCGCAAAGTCACTCATTACTGCACCCCGAAAAACGAACGTACTTGCGCCAACGCTTGCGCGAAGACCTCGATATCGGCCCGGGTGGTCACGGGGCCTGCGCTGGCACGGCTGGACGACTTTACCCCAAAGTGGGCGTGCAACGGTTGGGCACAGTGGTGGCCGACACGTACCGCCACGCCCTGCGAATCCAGGAACTGGCCCACGTCGTGCGGGTGCACCCCGTCCACGGCGAACGCCACGATCGGCAGCCGGTGGTCGGGCTGGTCCGGGCCGAGCAGGCGCACATGCGGCACCCGCCTCACCGCTGCCAGTAGTAGCTCCGTCATCTCGGCCCTGTGGCGTTGTAACGCCGCCGAGCCGAGTGCCCGCAGGTACTTCACGGCGGCCGCCCACGCCACCGCCTGAGTCACGGGCTGTGTGCCCGCTTCCAGGCCCGCTGGGGCGGCGTGAAATTCTGCCTTCTCCATGGTCACCGTGGTCACCATGGAACCACCGGTGAGGGTGGGGGGCAATTGCGCCAGCATCTCGGCGCGCCCGTACAGCGCCCCGATACCGGTAGGTCCGCACATTTTGTGGGCGCTCACGGCCGCGAAGTCGACGCCGAGGGCTGGCAGGTCGAGTTGCCCGTGGGCCGCCGACTGGCAGACATCGAGCACCGTGACAGCCCCCACCTGACGAGCAGCGGCCACGATCTCGGCGACGGGCGTGAGCGCACCGGTGACGTTGGAGGCGTGGGTGCAGGCGACGACCTTGGTGCGCGAGTTGATCACCGGCAGCGAGGCCAGGTCAATGCGTCCCTGGGCGTCCAACTCCAGCCAGGTCAAGCGAGCCCCTGTGCGGGCGGCCAGCTCCTGCCACGGCACCAGGTTGGCATGATGCTCGGCCCGGGTGACGGCGATCTCGTCTCCTGGTCCCAGGCGCAGCCACTTGCTGCCCCGCCAACCGGTCGCTGCTAATCCCAACCCACCGGCCACCATATTCAGGGCGGCGGTGGCACCGGACGTCCACACCAGGTTGTGGGCCTCGGCTCCCAGGTAGCTGGCGACCTGCGTGCGAGCTGCCTCGAAGGCCTCGGTGGCCCGATCCGCTAGTAGGTGAGTTCCCCGGTTCACCGCGCCATAGGCCTGCTCGGTGAACTCCACCTCCGCCGCCATCACCGCCTGCGGGCGCTGGGCGGTGGCCGCCCAATCCAGGTAAACCAGGCGGCTGCCTCCCCGCGGGGCTTGCTGCAACGCGGGGAAGTCAGCTCGGAGACGGTCTGGGTCGTATGTCATCAGGCGCCGAACCGGTCGTAGCCTTCTTCTTCCAGGCGGGTGGCCAGTTCTGGCCCGCCCTGCTCAGCCACCTTGCCATCGACGAACACGTGCACGAAGTTCGGGCGAATGTAGTTGAGGATGCGGGTGTAGTGGGTGATCAGCAGGATGCCCGCCTCGGTCTTGGCATGCACCCGGTTGACCCCTTCCGAAACCACCCGTAGGGCGTCAACATCCAGACCCGAGTCGGTCTCGTCGAGCACCGCAAACCGGGGCTTGAGCAGTTCCATCTGCAGGATCTCGTGGCGCTTCTTCTCCCCGCCAGAAAAGCCGGCATTGACGTCCCGCTGGGCGAAGGACGGGTCCATGCGCAGCTGCGTCATTGCCTCCTTCACCTCCGCGATCCAGGACCGCAGTGCCGGGGCCTGCCCGGAGATAGCGGTCTTGGCGGTGCGCAGGAAGTTAGACACCGACACCCCCGGCACCTCCACCGGGTACTGCATGGCCAGGAAGAGGCCCGCCTTAGCGCGCTCGTCGACCTCCATCTCCAACACTTCCTGCCCGTCCAGCAGCACCGAACCGCCGGTGACGTGATAGGAAGGGTGGCCCGCGATTGAGTACGCGAGGGTCGACTTTCCAGAACCATTGGGGCCCATGACGGCGTGAATCTCACCCGAGTTAATGGTGAGGGAGGCGCCCTTCAGGATCGGCTTGGCACCTTCCTTCGTTTCGACCTCAACGTGCAGGTCTTTGATCTCCAACTTCGACATTTGCGGGTTCCTTTCTCAGGCGTCAACGTCGACGAGGACGTCGTCGCCGTCAAGAATTACGGAATAAACAGTTATAGGGCTGGGGGCGGGCAGGCTGCCCTGCCCGGTCACCAGATTGAAGCGGGCCCCGTGGGCCCAGCATTCGATTGTGCAGTCCTCAATGTCCCCCTCCACGAGGGAAACCTGCCCATGGGTGCAGTACTCGGAGACCGCGTGCACGGTGCCGTCCTCGGTGCGCACAATAGCCAAGGCCACGTCCGCCCCCGTGTGGTCCCGCACCGTGGCTGCCACCGCCTGGCCGGGGGCCAGCGTGGTCAACGACGCGACTAGTTGGGCGCTCACACCGCCGCCCCGGCGGCCTGCGCACTGTCCAGTTCTGCCTCGATGGCCGCCATTACCAGCTCAACCACCTCGGGTACCCCAATCTCGTTGACCACCTCGGCGAAGAAGCCGTGCACCACCAGGCGCCGGGCGGTGGCCTCGTCGATGCCGCGACTCATCAAATAAAACAGCTGGTTATCGTCGAAGCGGCCGGTCGCGCTCGCGTGCCCGGCGCCCTCGATCTGGCCGGTTTCGATTTCCAAGTTGGGAATGGAGTCGGCCCGCGCCCCCTCGGTCAGCACCAGGTTACGGTTCTGCTCGTAGGAGTCGGTGCCCAGCGCCTCTGCGCGGATCAAGACGTCCCCCACCCAGACGGTGCGGGCGTCCTGTCCTTGCAGTGCCCCCTTGTAAGTCACACGAGACACGCAGTTGGCGGTGTTGTGATCCACGAAGGACCGGTGTTCTAGGTGCTGCCCAGCGTCAGCAAAGTAGACCCCGAGCAGGTGGGCGCTGCCGCCCTGCTCCGTGTAGGCCACATTGGCGTTCAAGCGGACCAGGGCTCCCCCCAGAGTGACCACCACGTGCTTGAAGTTGGCGTCCTTCCCGACGACCGCCTTGTGCTCACCGGTGTGGATGGCGTCATCGTTCCACCGCTGCAGGGACACGACCGTCAACTCGGCCTCATCCTCCACCTTGATCTCGACGTTGCCGTTTAGGCGGGCGCTACCCGTGTGGTCCAGGATGACCACCGCGCGGGAGCCTGTCCGCGCCTCCACCACCACGTGTCCGTAGTTGGTTTCCGACCGCCCGATGCCAGCAATGTTGACCCGCACCGGCTCGGCCAGTTCGCGTCCGGCCGGGATGGTCAGGTACAGCGCTTCGTCTGTCAGGGCCGCGGCAATGGCCGACAGGCGGTCAGCGGGGGTGAGCACCGTGTCCCGCGGCTGCTGGCCGTGCCGCAGGCTAGCAACATCCGCGCCACCGTGGAGCACCTGCCAGTTGATGCCGTGTTCCTGCACGGGCGTGGGCGTGAAGAACTGCTCCAGCTGGGTGATGGGGGTAAAGCGCCATTCTTCTTCGCGGCCGGTGGGCAGTGCAAAGTCGTCAATATTGAACGACGTGCGGCGATCTGCGCGCGAGCCTTCTGGCTTGGTCACGCCCCGCCCGTCACTGTGGGCACCCACCAACTGGGCGCGGGAGTGGTCAGTGCTGGCGTTCACTCAGCCCACCGATCCTTCCATTTGCAGCTCGATCAGTCGGTTCAACTCGAGCGCGTACTCCATCGGCAGTTCGCGCGCGATCGGTTCCACGAACCCTCGCACGATCATCGCCATTGCTTCCTTTTCTTCCAAACCACGACTCATCAGGTAGAACAACTGATCCGCGCTCACCTTTGAAACCGTGGCCTCATGCCCCATCTCCACGTCGTCGGTCCGCACGTCGACGTACGGGTAGGTATCGGACCGCGAAATATCGTCCACCAGCAGGGCGTCACACAGCACATTGGATTTGGAGTGAGGCGCCTCGGGCAGCACCTGCACCAGCCCCCGGTAAGCCGAGCGGCCCCCGCCGCGCGCCACAGACTTCGACACGATGGACGACGACGTGTGGGGCGCCATGTGCACCATCTTGCTGCCGGTGTCCTGGTGCTGCCCCTCGCCCGCAAAGGCGATGGACAGGGTCTCGCCCCGGGCGTGCTCGCCCATGAGGTAGACCGCCGGGTACTTCATGGTCACCTTGGAACCAATGTTGCCGTCGACCCACTCCATGGTGCCGCCTGCCTCGACCGTGGTTCGTTTGGTGACGAGGTTGTAGACGTTGTTGGACCAGTTCTGGATCGTCGTGTAGCGCACCCGCGCGTCCTTCTTAACGATGATTTCCACCACCGCGGAGTGCAGGGAGTCCGAGCTGTAAATGGGCGCGGTGCAGCCCTCGACGTAGTGCACGTAGGAGCCCTCGTCCGCAATGATGAGCGTGCGCTCGAATTGGCCCATGTTCTCGGTGTTGATCCGGAAGTAGGCCTGCAGCGGGATATCCACGTGCACGCCCGGGGGCACGTACACGAACGAGCCGCCGGACCACACAGCGGTGTTCAGGGCCGCAAACTTATTGTCCCCGGTTGGCACCACCGTGCCGAAGTACTGCTGGAAGAGCTCGGGGTGTTCCTGCAGGGCCGTGTCCGTATCCAGGAAGATCACGCCCTGCCGTTCCAGGTCCTCCCGGATCTGGTGGTAGACCACTTCGGATTCGTACTGGGCAGCCACCCCGGCCACCAGGCGCTGCTTCTCGGCCTCCGGGATCCCAAGTCGGTCATAGGTGCGCTTGATGTCCTCTGGCAGCTCGTCCCACGTGGTGGCCTGCCGCTCCGTGGAACGCACAAAGTACTTGATCGAATCAAAATCGATACCCGACAGGTCAGCTCCCCAGCGTGGCATTGGCTTTTTATCGAACAGCGCCAGTGCCTTCAGGCGCCGCTTCAGCATCCATTCGGGTTCGTTTTTCAACGCCGAGATGCGCCTAACAACGGCCTCGTTCAGGCCCCGCTCGGCGTTGGCACCGGCCTCGTCTGAGTCGTGCCAGCCGTAGCCGTACGCGCCGATCGACGCGATGATCTCCTCATCGGTCTGCGGCCCTTGCGTAGGCTGCGTGGTATCCATATGTGTCCTTCCGGTCACTAGTTCTTTCGGGGCTTAGCGCCGCCGCCCTTGCGCGCCCCACGTATCGTCGGTATGCCGAGCGGAATGTGGGTGGTGCAGGCGTGGGCGCCGCCAGCCAGGGTCGCCAAGCGTTGGATGTGAACATCCAACAGGCGTGCGAACGCGGCGGTTTCCGCGTCACAAAGTTGGGGGAACTTGTCGGCGACCGCCCGCACTGGGCAGTGGCCTTGGCAGAGTTGCACGGCGAATGTACCGTCCCCGATGTCGCGGACGGTAGCAGCGTAGCCGTCTTCGTTGAGCGCATTGGCGAGCGCTTCGGCACGGTCGTGGTGGTCGTCCCCCACAGCGTCAATGATCGGCCGGTACCGACGTTCGATCTCGCGGGAGCGGGAAGCGGCAAAACTCTCGACGGCCGCCTCCCCGGCCACCTGGGCCAGGAAGGCGATGGCACGATTGGCCAGCATCGAGTACTCGTCGGGCAAGTGGTCGTGGGCCGCGGAGGTGGCCACGTAGGCCCGGGCCGGGCGCCCGCGCCCTCGTTTGCCCACCGGGTTGGCGTCCCGGGCCTCGATCTGCCCGGCCGCCTCCAGCGCGGTGACGTGGCGCCGTACCGCCGCCGCGGTGAGGCCAAGGATGCGGGCCATGGTGGAGGTGGTGACCGGCCCCTTTTCCACAATCAGGTCCAGCACTGCCGCGCGGGTGCCGATCTCGTCAGTCACGTTGCCCCCTCCACCCTGGTGTGCCCTGTTTGCTTGCCGGTACTAACGTCCCACTATAGGTCATTACGCAACATACGACTTCCCAATTCCCGGCAGGTCGCTTTTTCGGCTGTATTCCTTGTCACGTCACCGAATCGCGAAGGTGGCATCGCCCACGTCTGCGCATTCACAGGCACCGCACAGGCCAGCGGACGGCAGAAGTTGCTTAAACTGGTTCGGGCCGCGCGCCCCGCGCCCCGGATGCCCCTCACAAACGAACAGGAACAGGGATGACGCGACTCGGCATTGACTTCGGCACCACCCGCACGATCGTAGCCCTCGCGGACCGCGGTAACTACCCGGTGGCGCAGTTTCTTGACCCCGAAGGCAACGCGCACTCCTTCGTCCCCACGTTGGTGACCTGCCTGCCGGACGGCACCTTGTTGTGTGGGCACGCCGCCCAGGCCCGCCCGGAGCTGCCCATGCTGCGGTCGTTCAAGCGGCTGCTCGCTGACCCACACCTGACCATGGAGACACCGGTAACCATCGGCAAGCACACCTACCTGCTGCTTGATGTGCTCACCGCTTTCTTCACGTCGCTGCGCATGGCCCTGGCGGCCTCCACATTGGCCGCCCACCTAGACTCCGACCAGCCGCTGGAGGCCGTGGTGGCGGTGCCTGCCCGCGCCTTCGGGATGCAGCGCAAGATGACACTGGAGGCCTTCCGCCGCGCGGGCTTCAAGATCACGGCGTTGCTGAACGAACCCAGTGCCGCGGGTTTCGAGTTCACGCACGCCCGCCCCACCTCGATGACATCGCAGCGCACGCGAGTCATCGTCTACGACTTTGGGGGCGGCACGTTTGATGCTTCCCTGGTCGCGATAGACGGACAAGACCACGAAGTGATCGCCACGGCCGGGGACAATCACCTCGGGGGCGACGATGTCGACCTGGTGCTGCTAGAGATGGCGTTGAAGGAGGCGGGCAAGCACCGGAAGGATCTGTCGGTTACCGACTTCGATGACCTGTTGATGCAATGCCGGACCGCCAAGGAAAACCTGGTGCCCCAGTCGCGGCGGATAGTGCTGGACGTGGCCGGGGAGGTGGTGGCCCTGCCGGTTGCCGAGTTTTACGACTCGCTGACTTCCATCGTGGACCGCACCATCACCGCCATGGCCCCCCTACTGCCCTCCACCGGGGCCCAAGCCCTGAAGGACGAGGACGTGGCCGGCATCTACGTGGTCGGCGGTTCCTCCTCGCTGCCGCTGGTACCGCGGGCCCTGCGGGAACGTTTCGGGCGGCGGGTGCTGCGTTCCCCACTGCCCGCCGGCTCGGTGGCTGTCGGCCTGGCCATTGCCGCCGACGATGTCGGTTACGACCTCTCGGACCAGCTGTCGCGTTCCTTTGGGGTCTTCCGGGAAGGAGACGCCGGGGCCCAGACGACGTTCGACGCCATCGTGGGGGCCCACGAGACGCTGCCCAGCTCTGGGGTACGCACGCTCACGCGCCGCTACCACGCGGCCCACAACATCGGGGTCTTCCGGTTTGTCGAGGCCCGCGAGCTGGACGAACACGGGCTACCGGTCGGGGACGTGGCGCCGTTCGCGTGCGTGACGCACCCGTTTGCCCCAGACCTGGAGGGGATAGAGGATCTGGCGGGCTACCCGGTCTTGCGCGATGAAAGCTGGCAGGAGATCGAGGAACGCTACGAGTTGGACGCCGCAGGCATGATCTCGGTGACCATCCGCAACCTGGGGACGGGACACGAACGCGCCTACCGCCTGGCTTAACCCAAAACTGCGACCCAGCTCACTAAACTGACGGTGGCCGGTATAGTGTCTTTGCGGCGGGAGGCTGGAGTGCGCAGATTCTGGGGCCTGGCTTGGCCTCTGCTCCTGGCCGGGGACTTAACCGGGTGCGGGGCGGGACAGGTTACCTGCCAGGATGTTCTTAACCCCTCACCGGAAAAAGCGGTCGCGGTGGCGCAGCGGATCAATGCCGCTCTCGCCGCCCGCGGCATTGATCCGCAAGACACCACCGATGCGCGGGCAACCGTGCTGCTCTCTCGCCTGACCAGCTTCTGCGCTGAGCGGGGCAACCTCGCGCGCGACATCGACGAGGCCTTCCCGTAAGCGGGCGTTTGCCCTCTCTTACCGTAACCAGTGTGCGTCCACAGGGCGCAGGCGGCGCGGGTCAGCAAGGGCCGAGGCGGTAGCTAACACGCCGACCACGGCAGACGGGTTGTGCAGGTGCCCGGCGTGCACGGCCTGCACCGCCTGGCTCAGCGGCACCCACCGCAGCTCCATGTCCCGCTCCTCCGCCTGCCGGGTGAATCCTGCCGGGAGAGGGGCGGCCTGCAGGTCGCGAGCCAGGAAGATGCGTAAGGATTCGCTGTTGCCCCCGGGGGTGGTGAAGTAGTCGACGAGCACGTCCCACCGGTCGGCCCGCAAGGAGGCTTCCTCGGCCAATTCCCGCGCCGCCGCCGCGGCGGGGTCCTCGCCCTCGACGTCGAGCAGGCCGGCGGGCACCTCCCAAAGCAGGGCCCGCACCGGGTGGCGATACTGCCGCAACAACAGCACCTCGGGCTCGCCTTTTTCTTCCCGGAGCGCCACGATTGCCACTGCGCCAGGGTGATCGACAAAGTCACGCGTGGCGGGGTGCGGATCAGCGGGAGCCAACAGGACATCTTCACTGACTAGCCCAAAGGCAAATCCGCGGAATATTTCGCGGCGAGCTACGACCGCGCGGGATAGGTCTTTGCTGTCTTGCAACTCTGCCATTTTTACCTACTCGGTTGCAGCGGGGCTGGGGGTATCGGTGGGTTGCGGCGCGGGCGTCGGCGGTGCTTCACTGCCCTCCAGGCCCGCCGCGCCGGGCAGCTGTATCGCCGGGGCCATCCCTTCGGTAGCGGAGGGGGACACCCCGTAGGCGCCGTGCTTACCGCTGACCGCGGCAGCCAAAACCCGGGGCGTGAAAACTGTGGCCGTGGGGGTGCCGATCCCGTCAAGCGTGGAGACAGCCTTACCCGAGGCACGGAGCGTGGAAACAAGATCATCGCTGTCGGTGGCGGGGCCGACCACAATGCCGCCGCGCGCCGCTGCCGCCAGCTCTTCAGCGAGGATCAGGTGGGCGCGCCGCTGCGCCTGCAATGCCTCATCCTGCGTCGTCAACCCGAGGGCATCCACCAGGTCACTGTCGCTGCGCGGGGCAAGCACCACCACGCTGTGCGCAACATCCTGCTGCTGCCCCGCCCCCGTCACAAATTTCGTCTCGGTTTGCGCGAGGAACTCGGTGATCGTGGCGGAGCCCTCCCCGGTCTTGGTCAGCATAGTGGCCAAAGCCTGGGCAAATACCGTGTCGGCGTCTGCCTGGGCAGCTGGCTGCGGATCCAGGTAGCTGCGCAACTGGCCCGCAAAGGTCGACCGGTAGGTGGCCTTCGTCGGGTCGCCCCACGCGGGCGTAATGGCCACGTCGGCCACCACCTGTGCGCCTGCCTCCGCGAGCACGGTTTTGGTCGCCTCCACGTCCGCCGGGTCGGTGCCGGGCAGACTCACCAGGGCCACCTGCAGCCCGGGCAGGGTGCCGGGGACAAGTTCTCCCCGCAGCGATTCCACCAGATGGTCGTGCCCGGACAACTGTTCGGTCAGCTGCCCTACCTGGCCCTTGTAGTCGTCCCGGGCCTGCCGTGCCTCAACCAGCTGGGAGGACAGCAGGTTGCCGACTTGCCGCTGCAAAGGTCCCGCTCCGAGCACCACCCCCAGCGCCAAGGCCAGGAACACCGCGATCAAAGACACCACGTGGTACCGAAAGTTCAACACAGCGCTACCTCCTTCACGGCGGCCGAGTCAGCCGCTGCCGACAACAGGAAAGTCAAAACGGACCGCCCGGCCTCGGTCACTGCTAACGCCACCCCCAGGGCCGCCAAGGCTGCTACCAGCATGGTCAACAGCAGCCAGGTTGGCACCTGCCGCCGACTAAGTTCCACCACGGCGTGGGTGGTCACTACCCGATCGCTGGCCCGCAGCCGCGCCAACAGATTGGAGGCCATGGTGGCCTGGCCACGGTCGAGAAACTCGTCGATGCTGTGGCCAATACCTGCCGTGACTATGAGGCTTGCTCCCGCGGCCTCCGCCAGCAAAATCGCCAAGTCGGTGGCGTTAATGGCAGAGTCGACGGTTTGGTAGCCCACCCCCAGCTCCCCGAGCAAGGTCGAGCCGGTGCGAAAACCCGGGGCGTGCGTGGTCAGCACAAACTCGGCGGCAGATTTCAGGTAGCTCTCGGACAGCGTGGCAACATCGCCAAGAATGATGTCGGCTTGCAGGCGGGCGGCACGCAGTTCCTCGCAGGCGTCGTCGACCGCAATGATCACCGGCCGGGCATCACGCAGATAGCGCCGGGCCCGACGCAGATCGGTGGCCAGATCCGCGCCCCGCGAGGCAATAAAAACGTGCCTGCCCTGCAGGTTGGTGGCCAGCTGCGGCAGCCCCGCACGTTCCAGCAGCAGGGACCGGTCCCGCTCCAGATGATCAGTCAGGGAGGCTGCGAAGGCATCCATCTGGATGGCCAGTCCGGTGCGGGCCTGGTCGAGGGCCGCCAACACGGCCTCTTTCTCGAGCCGCTGTCCCTCGGCGATGAGCTTGTTCTTGCGCAGCACCTGCCCGGCGCGCACGCTGATCTTCTGCCCGTCCCGGATAGCCAACATGTCTGGCCCTAGTTGGTCAACCACCGGGATACCCGCGTCCAGGAGCACGCGCGGCCCGAGGCTCGGGTACCGGCCAGAGATACATGCTGAGGCATTCAATACTGCGGCGGGCTGCCGCCTGACAATGGCGTCGGCCGTCGCTCGATCCAGGTCCACAATGTCGATCGCCAAGATCTGCCCGGGCGCAAGCCGGGACAAGGCGCGGGCTTTGGGATCGACCCGTACGACGCCTGTCAGCTCACCGTCCACATTTTGTTCGCTAGCGGCTCTCACGTTTCCGATAGTCTCACGCGGGCCGCCGCAATCAGTTCTTCGCCATGCCTGAAAGCGGTAGGAGTGTCGTCACTGCCGGAGAGCATGCGGGCCACTTCCCGCACCCGCTGCGCCCCCTGCACCGGCCGCACCGTCGTCGTGCCTTCCTCTTTCGTGACCGTCAAGTGTTGGTCGGCGAAGGCCGCTACTTGCGCCAGGTGAGTGACGACGAGCACTTGGTGGTGGCGGGCCAACTGCGCCAGCCGGAGGCCCACTTCGCTGGCCGCCTTGCCGCCTACGCCCGCATCGACTTCATCAAAGATCAACGTGCGCGCTTCCCCCTGGCGGCGAGCCAAGACGACTTCCAGCGCCAGCATGATGCGTGAAAGTTCGCCACCGGAGGCCGAACTCGCTAAGGGGGCAGCGGCGAGGTGGGGATCTGTTTGCAGCAGCAACGTCACCTCGTCCCCGCCGTGGGCTTTGACGGGGCCGGGTTGAATATCGACAAGCAGGCGGGCCCGCGGCATTGCCAGGGCCGCCAACTCGGCGGCTATCTCGGTTGCCAAACGTTCAGCCAAGGCGGTGCGGGCCCTCGTCAGGGTCGCGGTGGCCGCCTGCAACTCACGATGGGCGGCTGCTGCCTGCTCCACTAGCTCGGTGGTGCGATCCTCTCCCCCACCGATCTCTGCGAGTCGGTCCCGGGCGGCCGCGCACCAGGCAAGCAGCTCCGTGACGTCGGTAGCCCGCCCACGCAGCAGCTGCGTCAAAGCGGCCCGGCGGGCGTGCACCGCCTCCAGCCGCTGCGGATCGGCCTCCAGGCCCTCCAGATAGCTGCCCACCTCCGCTGCCACGTCGGTCAACGCGGTGCGGGCGCCGACTACCGTCTCTTCCCACGAGCGCGGGGCCGGATCGAGCTGGGCGATGTCCGTAATGAGGCGCACCACCGTGCTCAGCAGGTCGGTGACACCCCCTTCGGCGTGCAGCACCTGGTGGGCCCCAGCTGCGGCGGCCCGCAGGTCCTCGACGTTAGTGAGCCGCTCGGCCTCGGCCCGCAGCTCTTCTTCTTCCCCTTCCCGTACCTCCAGCGCCTCCACCTCGGCCAGAACCGCGCTCAGCGTCTCCACCTCGCGGGCCCGCTCTGCGGCCGAGGCAGTCCAGTCGTCGGCTGCCTGCTGCGCTGCGCGCCACCGGTGGTAGGCCTGCGCGTGGGCGGCGAGCAGCGGCTGGTGGTCGGCTCCCCCGAAGGCATCGAGCACCTCCCGCTGGCGGGCTGGCTTGCGGAGCGCCAATTGGTCGGCCTGCCCGTGTACTTGCACCAGCAGGGACACGACGTCGGCCAGCACTGCCCGGGGGACGGTGCGGCCTCCTAGGTGACACCGGGAACGGCCCGCGCGTGGTTGGGTGCGCGTCACGATGAGGGCGCCGTCGTCCAAGGTGCCCCCGGCTTCCTCCACCATTTCCTCCACCCGGCGCGCTTGCGGGCCGGGAGGGAGAACGAAGGTGGCCTCCACGCGGGCCGCTTCGGCGCCTGCGCGCACGAGCGACGCATCGGCCTGAGCCCCGGAGGCCAATGCCAGTGAACCGAGCAGCATGGACTTGCCTGCCCCCGTCTCGCCGGTAATGACAGTCAGGCCACTGCCCAGCAGCACCTCGGCCTCTTCCAGCACCCCGATTGAAGAAATCCGTAGTTCTTCTAGCACTAGTCTCCCGCCCGCCAACCTTGCACCGGTAGCTGGAACTTGGCCACTAGTCGCCCCGAGAAGGGGGTGTCGTTTATGCGGGCCAGACGCACCGGCTGACTTCCTTTGCGCACCGAGATGTGGGCCCCGCGCGGCACCACGCAACGGCGACGGCCGTCGAAACACAACTCGGCGGCACAGGTTGATCGTCCGGTCACTTCGACCTCCAGCACCGAGGACGGGCCCACCACCAGGGGACGCGTGAAAAGGGCGTGCCCCGCGATGGGCACCAGCAGCATGGCTTCCACATCCGGCCACACCACTGGGCCGCCGCCGGAGAAGGCGTACGCAGTGGAGCCAGTGGGGGTAGACATGACCAGACCGTCGCAGCCAAACGAGGACATGGCCCGGCCGTCCACCCCTATCGTCACATCCACCATGGAGCCCCGCAGGGTTTTTTCCAACGCGGCCTCATTCAGGGCCCACCCGTGGGTGAGGGTGCCGTCCAGGTGAGTGACGGTCACATCGAGGGTCATGCGTTCTTCCACCGTGTAGTCACGGGCCGCGATCCGGCCGACTACGGTGCTGAGGTCCTCCGGATCGGCCTCCGCTAGGAAGCCCACGTGTCCCGTATTTATCCCGATGATCGGTACCTGGTCCCCGCGGCCCTGTTCAACGGCTGACAGGATCGTTCCGTCCCCGCCGAGCACGACGGTGATCTCCACCTCGCCAGGAGCATCCGGCCCAACCGGCTCCATGCCGTGCCGACGTAGCTCGCCGCGTACCCGTTCCGCTGCCACCCGCGATTCGAGGCGGCGCCGGTGGTGAATGACCCGGACCCGCCTTCTCACTGCCGCTCCCCTGCGGGCCCAGCACTGACTGCCGCCGCCACCGCAGCAGGCAATTCCTCTGCGGCCAGGGCGGGGTAGTCTGCGCGGCGGGTCATGGACACAAAGTACTCCACGTTACCGGCGGGGCCGGGCAGCGGGCTGGCTTGAATGTGGCGAATGCGCAGTCCTTGCTGGCGAGCCGCCTCGGCGACGGTGAGCACAGTTTCGCGATGCAGGGCTGGGTCGCGCACGACACCGCCCGCGCCAAGGCGTTCCTTGCCCACCTCAAATTGGGGCTTGACCAGTAAGAGGAAGTCGGCGTCCGGGGCGGCGGCCTGCACCAGGGGTGCCAACACCAGGGTGAGCGAGATGAAGGACAGGTCACCCACCACCAGGTCGGGGGCGGGGGCGACGGCGGCCGGGTCCAAGGTGCGCACATTAGTGCGGTCCAAGGCGGTCACCCGTGGATCGCTGCGTAGCGACCACGCCAACTGACCGTAGCCGACGTCTACCGCGACGACGTGGGCGGCCCCGCGCCGCAGTAACACGTCGGTAAACCCCCCGGTGGAGGCACCGGCGTCTAGGCACCGGCGGCCCGCGATGATCGGGGCGCGCTCGCCGAGGGCATCCAGTGCCCCGGCCAGCTTCAAGGCCCCGCGAGAGACGTAATCGTGGCCGCCGGTTTGCCGTACCTCGACTGCTTGCGCCGGGTTGACTTGCCGGGCGGCCTTCGTCACGACGGCACCGTCGAGGGTTACGAGTCCAGCCTCTATTAGTTCAGCGGCCTGGGTGCGGGAGCGAGCTAGGCCCCGGCGCACCAGCTCACTGTCTAGGCGAATCAGGCGCGCCATGTCAGGCCGTCCCCCCTTGGAGGGCCGCCCGCAGCTGCTCCTCGATCTCGGTCAGGGCCGCCGGATGAGCCGCCACGTCCAGGAACTCCAGCTGTTCAATGGCGGGCCGCAGGTCCGGGGCTTGGCCGACGGGACCGGGCTTGTTCAGCATGCTGCCTGCACCGTGAAGTGGGGCACCGTAACTGCCCGGTGAGCGTCGCGGGCTGCCCACACTGCACACACCACCGCCCGGTATTGGTCACCAGTCAGCTGGGCGCCCTCCTGCAGGGGGTGGCGGTCTATGCGCACGTGCCCCTCTACTACCACCGCCTCAGCTTGGCGACAACGCGCGCCGTCGGGTAACGCTTCTACCTCAGGGTGGACCTCGTGCAGGCCACGTAGATCGACAGCCAGGTAGGCGGGCCGCTCGGCGGGATCGGCAAGGGCCACGTCCCGCGCATCGTTGACCCCAGTCAACACATGCAGCGAGGGCACGGCGGCCGCGGCTGCGCCCCGAATGTCGGTGCCGAGCCGGTCACCTACTCCCAGCGGGTTCCGTGCACCGCTGCGGGCCACCGCCCGGGCGAAGATACCCGCCAACGGCTTGCCCGCTGGGGTCGGAGCAACACCGGTGGCGTGCTGCAAGGCCGCGACCAGTGCTCCGTTGCCGAGCGCCATGCCCCGCTCAGTGGGCAGGGTCGAGTCCAGGTTGGACGCGTAATAGGCGGCCCCGCGGGAGATAGCCAGCGTCCCTTCGGTCAGCCGCTGCCAGTCCAGGGTCTTGTCTAGGCCCTGGACGACGGCCACTGGGGCGTCGTCCACCGAGCTAACCGGCCGCAGTCCTTCGGCTTGTACTGCCTCGCTCAAGGCCGGACTGCCAACAACCAAGACGGCTGCCCCGGCGGGCAACTGCTCGGCCATGATGGCGGCCACGTCCTGCGCGGCGGTCAGGACCTGGTCTGCTTGGGCCGCGATCCCCAATTCCCGCAGGTGCGCCGCCACCTGCTCCGGGGTGCGCGAGGCGTTATTCGTGACGAACTGGTGTCGCAGCCCGGCCTTGTGGGAGGCGGCCAGCGCCGCCGCGGCGTGCGGGATGGGCAGTTGCCCGGCGTAGCACACGCCGTCTAGGTCCAATAGGGCCACATCGTGTGCCTGCGCCAGCGGTTGCGTGCTGTCGGCCAACCACGTGCGAGCCGTCACTGGTCGTCCTCCAGCGAGAAGAGGTCCGGCGCGGGCTCCTCCTGACCGTCGGTTTCCGGCTCGGAGGCCCGACTCGGGGGCTCTGAGGCCGCGGCTGCCGGGGCCGAATCGGCGGTAGGCACCACGTCGGCCGGTGGGGTATCCGCGGTCAACAGCTCCTCAACCTCCGCCGCAATGTCGGCTGCCCCGTACTGCTGGGCGGCGGCGACCTCCGCTGCCTCCGTCGGCGTCAGTTCGGCGACAACCTGCTCCGCCGCGGCGGCGGCCGGGAGCTCCGGGGCGGCGGCGGCCGAAACGGGATCAGTCTTGGGGAGCGACGGTTGGTCATGCCGCTCCTCAGTAAGTGCCTGGTTGTCCCCCTCCGTTGCTGCGGGTGCCGACAGTTCCGTAGTGGCCGCGTCCGCGGCACCAGCCGGAGCTTCCTCTTCCTCCGTCTCGACGAGCTCGGTCAGGTCGTGGATCTCGATGGTTTCTTCGTCGGTCAGACCGTAGTGGGCGACGAGGGCGTCCGCCTCGGCGGCGCGGTCCAGCAGCCGCAGGGTATCGACCTTGACGGACACGAGGCGCAGCACCGTCTCCTCGTCGGCCTGCAGGGAGGACAACGCGTGGTCGATGACCAGTAGTGCCGCCTCCGGCTCGCCCAGCTCCATGCGGATGCCGGCTTCGACCATCGCCAGCTCGGCCCGCTCGATGACATCCATCGTGTACCGGGACGAACCCGCGATGATCTCCAGGGCCTTGCTGTGGCGACCTAGCGCCCGCTCGGCGTCTGCCTCGATGGCCAGATGCACGTGCCGCCCCGACAGGCGGCGCAGGGCCCGCACCTCGCGCAGCGTTTCCTGGAAGTGTCCGGCGGAGTAGGCAGCCAGGGCCGCAGCTTCCCGGACGACGTCGATGCGGCCGGCCTGCCGGACCGCGCCCTCGGCGTGGGCCCAGGCCAGATCGGGATCGTCGACGAGGTGCTTTTGCACCATGAGCAGGTGCAATGCCACCCGGCCCGCCGTCTCCTCGGACAGGGAACGCAGACGCATCCGCGTCGGCTTGTCTAGCTGCTTGGCATCTAGGTCGGCGGGGAACTCAAGGCCTGCCGACGTCCGCACGGCCGCCTGGGGGGCCGCGTCGCTGTCCTGGGGCGCGGACGGGTAGCCTTCGTGCTCCTGCGCCGGGCGTTGCTCGTCTCGATCAGTGTGTCGCCCAGCGCGGTCAAACCGCCGCTCACCCCGGCCCTCGCGCTCGTCCCACTCGCGCCGCGGACCCCGCTCCGCCCAGCCGCGCTGATCGCGGTCGGCAAAACGTCGGCCCTCGTCGCGGTCGAAGCGGCGCTGGCCCCGACCGTCGCGCTCGTCCCACTGTCGCCGCGGACCCCGCTCCCCCCAGCCGCGCCGCTCATCGCTCCGCTCGCCCCGAGCAAAACCTCGCCCGGCGCGCGGACCACGCTCTTGCCGCCGGTCATCGGCCCCAAAGCCACGCCCACCGCGCTCAAACCGGCGCTCACCACGCCCACCCCGGCCCTCGTCCCACTCGCGCCGCGGACCCCGCTCCTCCCACCGACGCTGTCCATCCCGGGAACCGCCGCGCTCGCCCCGCTCTTCGCGGCCGTCCCACTCCCGCCGCTCGTAGGTGCGCTCGCCCCGAGCAAAACCACGCCCGGCGCGCGGACCACGCTCTTGCCGCCGGTCATCGGCCCCAAAGCCACGCCCACCGCGCTCAAACCGGCGCTCACCCCGGCCCTCGCGCTCGTCCCACTGTCGCCGCGGGCCACGCTCCGC
Organism: Buchananella hordeovulneris; assembly: GCF_001907235.1. Classification (GTDB taxonomy): domain Bacteria; phylum Actinomycetota; class Actinomycetes; order Actinomycetales; family Actinomycetaceae; genus Buchananella; species Buchananella hordeovulneris. Next base: position 961 of record NZ_MQVS01000002.1, on the reverse strand, counting down.
CCAGTCGCGCTGATCGCGGTCGGCAAAACGTCGGCCCTCGTCGCGGTCGAAGCGGCGCTGGCCCCGACCGTCGCGCTCGTCCCACTGTCGCCGCGGACCCCGCTCCCCCCAGCCGCGCCGCTCATCGCTCCGCTCGCCCCGAGCAAAACCTCGCCCGGCGCGCGGACCACGCTCTTGCCGCCGGTCATCGGCCCCAAAGCCACGCCCACCGCGCTCAAACCGGCGTTCGCCCCGGCCGCCGCGGTCTGCCTCGCCCTGCCGGTCCGCGCGCGGGCGCCGATTGAACCGGTCGCCGTCGGCACGCCATGCATGGCCTTCGTCTGTTCGGCGGGGGTCTCGCTCTTCGTTGCTGCGGGCGTTATCGTCGTTAGCCATGCTGCTTGCCATCCTCTGGATTTCTTAAGTCTCGACCATACTAACCAGCCTCCCCTCCCCCGCCGTCGCTTGGGCTTGCGCGCGGCGTGAGGTATGGCCCACGCGCACCTGTCTGCCAGCCCGCGGGAAGTGCTCTAGGTCAGGCGGTCCGCGTCGCCCAGGAATTGGACGCCGGCAGATGCGCAGGTCGCAAGTGCCAGCCCACCGATAGGTGGTTGTGGTTGTGGGCCCCGCAACTGTGTTGTTGGGGGGCCCACTGGGTGTGGTGGCGGCGGTGTCCTACTCTCCCACACCCTGGCGGGTGCAGTACCATTGGCGCTGTCAGGCTTAGCTTCCGGGTTCGGTATGGGTCCGGGCGTTTCCCTGACGCTGTGACCGCCGCACGTTTATTTAACTCACCATGTTCCCCCCCCCTTGGGGGGGTGTTGTTTGGTGGGTTTGTAACTGTAGAGCGGGTGTGTGCATGCGTGTTGGTCGTGTCTGGGTTTGTGTTTAATGTGTTGTGTTTGTGTTGGTTTGTAGTTGTTGGTCTATTAGTACCAGTCAGCTCCACACGTTACCGTGCTTCCACGTCTGGCCTATCAAC
>NZ_MQVS01000019.1 GCF_001907235.1 Buchananella hordeovulneris | reverse complement strand
AGGTGTGGGTGCCGTTGGTTAGGTGGGTGTGTCCTTGGGGGGTGAGGGGGGTGGTGGTTAGGGCCCAGTCGTGGATTTGTGTGGGGGTTTGCCCGCGGGCGGCCGCCAAACCCGCAATCACCTCCTCGGCGCGCATGCTGGCAGCGGATTCCCTGGGCTGCAGCGCGATTTGAGTTACCGCGAACACTGCTTCGCGTGTCCCCACCTGCGCCAGGGCCCGCATCCCCTCAGCTGCCAGGACGTGGCGGCCGCGTTTGGGCCAGGTGTGGATGAGTTGGCTGAGGTGGGCGGTGTAGTCGGGTCCGCCGAGGGGAGCCAGGGTGGGCAGCAGCCAGACGGTTTTGACGGGGGCTTTGGTGTTGAGCCAGGCGGTGAGGACGCCGGTGGCGAAGGCGTCTTGGTTGGCGGGCGTGGTGTGGCTTTTGAGGGCCGTGATTAAGGGGGTGGGGTTGTGGTTTTGGCAGGTGGTGAGGAGTTCTGCGAGCAGGGTGCTATCGGCTTGGGCTCCGTCGATGATGAGGGGTGGCAGGCTGCTCAAAGGGAAGGGCAGCGACAACTTTCGGGGCTTCTTCCGGCGGGCCCGCTGCGGCTGCGAGGCGGCCGACGACGACGTCGCCGACTCCGCTTGTGTCTCGGCCGTCTCTGCGGCGAGGGTCTCGGTTAGGGCGTTCTGCCACCAGTCGGGGGCCTGCCGCAGGAGCGGGGTCGAGTGTTCGCCGTGTAGGCGGGCCAACAGGGCCACGCCCGGGGCGTCGGGGTCGAGGTCTGGTAGCTCGACGCCGCGCAGGAACTGTAGGGCTTTGTCTGCTTGGGCTTGGGAGAGTTCGGCGTGCAGCAGGGCCTGCGGGTGGGCCTGCAACCACTCGGCCGCGACTTCCGTGCCTCGCGAATCTAGGGCGTCGAGGAAGAACCCGGCGATGCCCGGGCCGTGCGCCACCCGCGCCACTTCCCGCAGCATCTCCCGGCAATTCTCCGCCGATTCCTTAGTCAGCCACTTGGCTAACAACTCCAGGCCCGCCACTCCCGTCCCCGCCAACCACGGCACCACCGCACTTGGGTTATAGAAGCGGTGCTTAGTGACGGCGGCAAAATGCACCCGGTCGGCGGGGGTGGCCAGGCCGAGACCGAGCAGGACCCGGTCCCAACTGGGGGCCTGCGGGTTGCGGAAGGCATTCGTGTCGATCCGGTTACGAGGGATGCCCCGGAAGAGGGCGCGCGCCGATCCGACTGGCAGCGCGCCGCAAGCGGCCCGAATGCAGGCCTCCTCCACGACGTATCCCTCCCGCCCCTGTGCATTCGTCCGGTGTTCCGGCCAATCGGCGGAAAACTGGGCGCGGGCGGCGGCCAGCTCGGCAGCGGAGAAACGGTGGGCCAGCGCCCGGAAGAACAAGCCCTCCGGGCCGTGGGACCGCAGCTGCGCTACTACGTCGGCGGCCGGGGCCTGCCAATCCACCACCAGCAAGGTCAGCAGCCACGGCTGTATCTGCCGGTTGGTTGCGAGGACGTTGCCGTGTTTGTTGGCAGGGGCCACCTGCAGGTACTGCTGCCACCACTCTCGCTGCTCGCGCCGCGGGAAACCCGCAAACGGGGCCTGGCGCACCTCGGGATGGCGGCCTCGACGGCGGTCCGGGCGCACGCCGCCGGTTAGTTCCCTGGCCCGCTTGGCCTCGGTCGCGGGGTCGAACGGAGTGTCGTCTATGTCTAGCTGCAGGCCGCTATCCAGGTTGTAGAGCTGCTCGAAAATGTTGAGCCGCAGCCCGAGATCGGTGGCATCCGCCGGCCTAGTTCCTCCACTTCGACTAGGACAGTCAATACTTCACGCGTGACCCGGTGCGGTGAGCCGCCTCCAGTGCGGGGCGTCAGGGGACGAGGCCTCACCCCGATCCGCCCCCCACTACGCGGCGGGCGACAGCAGCGGGAACGAACCGAAGCCCGGTTTTCCACGATAGATGACCGCGGGGTGCCGGGTGCGGCTAGCGGTCGGCATGGGGAAAGATGGGTATAGGCCAGTGTGTCAGTAGAGTTGCTACGGTCAAGCCACGAGCCTCTAATACCAAGGGTGCGGCACGCATTGGGGCCGCATCAACTTTGCCTTACTCTGCCTGTCTTTCGGCCAAGCGCAAAGTCGCGTCAATTCGTGGCGAGAGTATTGCGGCAAGTCATTCCTTTAGGCGCGTTCACTGTTTGGTCAGTGAGTCCGCCGCTTGCTTCATTAGTGTCTCTGTTTCTTCACGGCTGGCGGTGCTGAACCCCAATCCCCAACGCGTGTCGCCAATCTCGGTGAGAACATAGAAGGTCGTTCCGTCGTATCCGGGGTAATCATTTTCGGCCACCGGTATGAGCTTGGATTGGACAATAATGGCTGGACTGTCTGAAAAAGTGGTTATATCATCAAGTATTTCAGATTGTGTCAGCAGAGAGCTGTGAAATGATTTTTTGGCGGCTTCCAGTGAGGGCATGGCTTTTAGATCATGCCTGGGAACAAAGCCCATAAGTGACTGTTCATCTGTAGTTGACTGTAGGTAGGGTTTACCTTGGGAGTGTTCATCTGGCGCGTGGAATTCGAATCCTTGGGGTATGTCGATGGTGTAGGTGCCGTCTTTGGATTCGAGCCAGACTTTGCCGTCTTGGATTAGTACGGTGCCTTCGGGGCCGATGGGGCTGTGGGTGGGGGTTGGTGTCGGGATAGGCGACGGCTTGGCGCTAGCACTGGTGGTGGCCGAAGACGCGGCGGGGGCCGTGGGGCTGGCAGTCGGATGAGGCTGACTGGTGCAGGCCCCGAGCCCGCTTGACAGAGCTAGCAGCAGAATGAGGGATGCGAGTTTGTTTACCTGCATGTGTTTATTGTTTCTTGGGTGTGCTTTTTCTGTCGCGTGGCTTTTCGTGGCGTTGCCTGCTTGATTAGGCGGAGAAGGGTTAGGCTACTGTTTGGTCAGTGAGTCTGCGGCCTGCTGCATTAGGTTCTCCGCCTCTGATGGGTTTGAGCCGGTGAAGCTTAAGCCCCAGCGTGTCCCCCCGATTTCCGTGAATAATGAAAGAATGGTTCCATCATATCCGGCGTGGTCATTCTCTCCCCAGGGTATAACCTTAAACTGGGTGGTAATGGCGGGTTGTCCCGCGAAAACAGTAAGGTCGTCTCGAATTTGTGGTTCATTAGTTAAGGTATTTGAAAGCGCATCTTTAATTTGCTGCCTAGATGGCACCGACCTCAAATCCAGCCTCGGTGTAAAAGCTATGACAGCTTGCTTGTCCGATGTGGACTGCAAAAAGGGATTGCCATTGCTGCGCTCAGTGGGTTCGTGAGGTTCGAACCCTTGGGGTATGTCGATGGTGTAGGTGCCGTCTTTGGATTCGAGCCAGACTTTGCCGTCTTGGATTAGTACGGTGCCTTCGGGGCCGAGGTTCTCCCGGGTGGGAGCTGGTGTGGGGGTAGTAGAGGGAGGAGCCATGTCTTGCTGGCTTGGGCTGGCGTTGCTTGCTGCGGAGGTGGCGGTTGAGGGGCTAGCGGAGGGGGTGGTGCTGGTGCAAGCGCTGATTCCTGTTAGGAGGGTCAGTAACAAAATGTGTAATGAGAGTTTGTTTCCCTGCATGTGTCTCTCTCCATGTCGTGTGATCTCGGCTTAGTCGAGCAATTATTCCGTAGCGGTTTTAGCTCGATGCGAGGGCTACTGTTTCGTCAGTGAGTCCGCCGCTTGCTTCATTAGTGCCTCTGTTTCTTCGCGGCTGGCGGTGCTGAACCCCAATCCCCAACGCGTGTCGCCAATCTCGGTCACGACATGGATGCTTGTGCCGTCGTAGTCAGGGTGGTTGTTCTGTGCTATTGGAATTATCTTTGCTTGTGTAACAATGGCTGGGTTGCCTGCGAACTCGGTTATGTCCTTCCTTAGTTGAGATTCGGTGAGTAGCGAGCTATGGAATGATTCCTCCGCTTCTTTCATGGAGGGCATCCTCTTTAATTCGTGGTAGTGTGTGAATGCTAATACGGTCTGTGGGTCATGTATTGATCGCAGGAAGGTGGTGCCCTCTTTTATTTTGTCGTATTGGAATTGTTTGGGTATGTCGATGGTGTAGGTGCCGTCTTTGGATTCGAGCCAGGCTTTGCCGTCTTGGATTAGTACGGTGCCTTCGGGGCCGATGGGGCTGTGGGTGGGGCTTGGGGTGGGTTGGGTGCTGGGGGTGGTGATGGTTGGGGTGGTGGGGGAGGGCGTGGTGGCGGTGGTGGTGGGTTGGTTATGGGTGCAGGCGGTGAGTCCGGCTAGGAGTGTTAGCAGGAGGGTTGTGGCGAGTGGGGTTTGTGTGCGCATGGTTCCTCCTGCTGGCGGGTGTGGTGCCTGTGAGTGTGACGTGCAACATGATGCCATGGTGGGGGTGGTGTTACTGGTGAAGTGCGGTGGTCACTGCTTGACCTCGCGGTTGGGGTGGTGGGCGGGTTGTTGCGGTGTTGTTACCTGTACTGAGGGGTGGCAGTTGTCGCGAGGCAACGCGGCTCAGTGTAATGTGCGACACGCGCCATGTTGTTGAGTCTTGTGAGGAAGCGATGACCAACGAAGACCTGTCCTTTGACTACGACCAGGCCCTGCACCAGTGCAACAAGTTGGAGCAAGACGGCAAGGCCTCCCTGGAGGCCTCCATTGCCGCCACGGAGGCGTGGGCCGATCAGCAGACGGTGGAGCGGTGGGGCACCGAGCCGGGAGCGATCCGGTTTCGCACCGCTTACCGAAACTTCATCCTCGCTTTGACTCACGAGCTGAGAATCAATGCCGCTGAGCTAGACGAATTCACCGCCCGCTTACGTGCCGCCATCCACGAATTTAAAGACAACGAAGAACAGCTAGAGCAGGCGGTTAAAAATATAGTTGACGATATTGGGGCCAAGTCCCAATATCACTCTTTCCTTCCCGTTGCGGAAGTGGCGAACATGGGTAGCAGCATGTTGCCGCCTAATATGCGGATGGAGTAGTGGTTGTTGTTTGTTTGGGTTTGGATTTAGGGAGGTTTGTTGTGGGTGAGTATGAGAAGTTGGGGATGGTTGCTGGTTTGGTTCCGGATTCGGTTTCGGATGAGACCGCGCCGTATGCGGAGATGACCGAGGAGTATCAGCGGTCGTTGGAGGCGTTTCGGGAGACGACTGGGTTGTTGGGGGCGACGGGGTCGCAGTTGACGCAGTGGGCGGAGCGGATGTTTCGCTTGTTGGAGGCGCAAAAGGCACAGGTTGGGCAAGTGGGGATGCAATATGCTCAGGCCTTGAAATCTTTTGATACTGCGCGGGGCGAGTTTGCGCAGTTGTCGCCGGAGTTGATGACGCCGGCGGAGAAGGAAAGCTTAGGGCAAATAAAGGTGGTGTATAAGAACGGGGAGATGATGTCGGGTGCGGAGTTGGTGGACTCCATTGCTGCTGAACGTAACTTGCGGCGTGAGGCCCTAGCTGGCCAGGCCCTCAAAGTAATGAACAAGGCTTTGGGTGAGTTTAGTGGCACGGTTGAGCGTTTGCAGTCTGAGATAGGTTCGGTGCGTAACAGTCCCGAGGTTGTGCATGGGGTGCCGTCTAATGGTACTTGGGGGATTATGGGTGTATTGCGCGGGATAGGTGTTAGCGGCGGCGGTGGGGGTCGTGGCCTTGGCGGTGGTGGTGGTTTTGGTGGGTCTGGTGGCCTGCCTGGTGTGGGTGTGCCGGGTGGCCCGAGCATGCCGGGGGTTCCGGGTGGTTCGGGCCTGCGTGGTGGGGTGTTGCCGGGTGGCCCGG
>NZ_MQVS01000018.1 GCF_001907235.1 Buchananella hordeovulneris | reverse complement strand
CGAACAACTCAACCAACCGCTCACGCTGGACCTGGCTGGCCTTACTCGATGACAACACAGAAATACTCCCCGGAAGAAGGAACCCGATTACCAGGTCCAACTTCCGGGGAGCAGTTCAAGGATACGCCCCCTTTTCAGGTCGCAGCTCGCACAACAGCGACGGCATCAGGTAGGTGCGTGGGACACTTGCCGCAGAGCGCGCGTCGGCACCCTGTCTCTGTTACTGCGAGACGTACTTCGACGCCAGGGCCGCCAGCTCCTTCTTCGGGCGGCCTCCCACCACCGTCTCGACCAGTTCACCGCCGAAGTAGACGTTGAACGTCGGGATTGAGCGCACCCCGTAACGCGCGGCCGTTAGCGGGTTGTTGTCCACGTTCAGCTTGACGACTTTCACTCCGTCCAGCTCGGCAGACAATTCATCGACGATCGGGCTCATCTGGCGGCACGGCGGGCACCACGGCGCCCAGAAGTCCACCAGCACTGGGCCGTCAGCGCCCAGCACCTCGGTCTGGAAAGACTTGTCAGTAACTTCGCTAGTCATGTGGGCCTCCTTACAGGGATGCGAGGTAACGTTCGGCGTCGAGGGCGGCCCGGCAGCCGGTGCCGGCCGCAGTGATGGCCTGGCGGTACGAGTGATCGACCACGTCACCACAGGCGAACACGCCCGGCAGGCTGGTGGCAGTCGTCGGTTCGGCAACCTTGATGTAGCCGTCCTCATCCAGGTCGAGCTGGTCACGGACCAGGTCGGTGCGCGGGTCGTGGCCGATGGCCACGAAAACGGCGCGGGTTGCGAGCTCGCGCTCTTCCCCGGTGACGGTGTCGCGCAGGCGCACCCCACTGACCGCGTCGTCGCCCAGAATCTCGGTGACGACCGAGTTCCATTCGAAGTTGATCTTCGGGTCGGCGAGGGCGCGGTCCGCCATCACCTTGGAAGCCCGCAGCTCGTCGCGGCGATGCACCACCGTGACCGAGGAGCCAAAGCGCGTCAAGAAGGTGGCCTCCTCCATGGCGGAGTCGCCGCCCCCCACCACCACGATCGGCAGGTCACGGAAGAAGAACCCATCGCAGGTGGCGCAGTAAGACACCCCGTGCCCCGCCAGCAGTTCCTCCCCCGGCACCCCGAGGTGCCGGTAGGCCGACCCGGTGGCCAGGATGACGGCGCGGGCACTAACCGTGCTGTCTTCACCCTCGACTAGCTTCTCGTCACCCGCCAACGACACCTTGACGACATCCTCGTAGCGAATGTCGGCGCCAAACTTCTCGGCCTGGGCCCGCATCGCCTCCATGAGGTCCGGCCCCTGGATTCCCTCCGGGAAACCGGGAAAGTTCTCCACCTCGGTGGTGTTCATCAAAGCTCCGCCGGCGCTCAAAGCCCCCGCGAAGACGACGGGACGCAGCCCGGCGCGGGCGGCGTAGATAGCAGCGGTGTAGCCAGCCGGGCCAGAGCCGACGATTACAACATCGTGGACGGACAACATTCCTCCTTCATCGCTTACGTATAGGCAACGCCAGCGCGGGACAACTATTCCCGCCGTTAACGGATGGCAACCTCGCGGATCTCCACCCGGAACTTGCCGTCAGCCAGTGAGACCGGCAGCTCCGAGAACCACAAGACCACCCGTTTGGTCTTCGTTGGTTCAAACGACAGCGTGAGGTCTTCCTGCAAAGCCGACTGGGCGAGCGACTTGCCGTCCGCGGGCGTGTCACCATCTACCAACACCTGCACTAGTCCCCCGGTGCTGTTGTATTCGGTGCGGATCTGGGAGATCGTTCGCTCCTCCGACAACTCAAAGGCCAGGCCGAAGCCCTGCTTGATGTTGCCATAGGCCGCCGAGTTGTAGAAGCGGGAGTACCACTCGGTATCGGAATTGGCATCGAACAGGTTGTTGACCAGTTCGGGGTGCTCATCGCCGTCTCCCCCCGGGTCGACGACGCTAGCTGAGACGATCTGGGCCGGCCCCAGGTCCGCGGGGGCGGGGGTGGCAGCGTCCTCCCCTTCTTCCGCGGGGGCGGTCGCCTCCGGGGTGGCGGGGCCACGGAAGAGCCAAGAGTCGTCGCTAGCAATCGGCTTGGCAGGAGCCAGCAGCGTAGACACCGCCCACGCGAGCCCCGCCACGACACCCACCAACAGCACCAGCAGCACCACCGGGGTGGGGTTGACGCGGCGGGCCAGGAACGGCTTGGCGCGCTCGGATTCGTCGGTCCAGGCGGGCAGCGCCTCGGTCGAAATCGGGGCACGCTTACCGGGCTTTGGCGGCTTGCCGAGATCCCCGGGACTGGGGGCAGGCGCTGGGCCAGGGCCGGGGGCGAAGCTTGGCGGGGGCGCCAAGCCCGGGGCCGGGGCCGTCCCCGCCTGCGGCCCGGCGACCGCCCCGGTCGACGGCAGCGGCGCGCCACTGGGAACCGGGGCCGCAGGCGCCGCCTTGGGCAGCACCGCGGTGGCATCCACGGCCTCAGGGGGCGGGGGCAAGAGCACCGAGAACCCGGCCGGGCGGGCATCAGTGCCCGGCGGCTCCAGCTCGATCGGTCGGCCCGTGGGGGCACCCGACAACGGCATATTCACGTCTTCTCCCAGCTTCGTTAACAGCTCGGCAAACGTAGCAGGCCCAGCCCCCGCGAAAGTCTCATCGATGACCGTGTTGAGGGCGTCGTCGACTTCCGGCACGATCTCGCTGGCTGGCAAGGGCTTGCCGCCCCGTTCCCGACTCTTGACAAAACCGTAGCCGCCACCGGGCCAGGTCCGGGTCAAAGCGAGATAGCCGATAGTCACCAACGTGGTGACGTCGGCCTTTTCCCGCTCGGCGGGGCTGGCGTAGCGAATCTCCTCGGCTGCCGCCCGATACTCCAGCCCGCCCACCCGGACCAGGTCTTCGGCGAGGAAGACATCGTCGGGCGTCAGGGCCCCGTGCCCGACCCCCTGCTCGGCAGCGGCAGCTAGGGTCCGGGCGAGGTCGACGACGAGGTCGCGGGCCGCCTGTGGCGTCAACGATTCCTTGGCCAGGGACCGGGAGAGGGAGGGGGCCGTATTACGTTCGACGGCCAGGAAGGCCGGGCGCATGCCGGCCTCGTACACGCGCACGACCCCCGGCAGGGTCAGGCGGCTGGCGTTTTGCGCGGCCTGCACCATCCGTTCGGTGCGTAGCCCACCCTGCAGCAACATGTAGAGGGTCACCGGGACGCCCGTCACGGAGTCTTCGGCGTCCCACCGGGTGGCACCCAACAGGTTGACGGGCATGGTGCGGATCAGGGTGTAGCGCTCGTCGACGCTGGAGCCGGAGCGGGGCACGAGCGACATGTCGACCACCACAATGCCGCTGGTGGCCTCCGCCACCAGGGAAGCATTCGGATCTTGCGCGAACTCAACCCGCGGCCCGTCGATGGCGAGCTTGTCGCGCCACGTCAACAGCAGCTCCGCCACCTTGCCGCCACCGGGTGCCAGGCGCACCAGGCGGGACAGCAGCGACAGGACGGGCGAGAGCACGCGCCGCATCTCGGGCACGTTCAGGCGCAGCAGAATGACGACATAGATCGCGGTCATCACCAGGGCGACCACCGCGAGACGGAACAGGGCTCCAAACAGTTGCCCGAGGGTGGCGCCCAATATCTCGCCCAGCCACACCCCAGAGTTGTCCACCCCGATCAGCCACAGCACCCCCCACCCGGCTAGCGTGGCCGGCACGACGGCCGCCACCAGCAGGGCGTAGTACTTCGTGGTGGCCGCGATCTCCACCTCGGGCAGCCGCTGGCGGCGCAACACCAGCAGGCCGACTATGGTGCCGAAGTACATGGCGAGCACGTCGCCAGCGGCCCCGCCCACGACCCACCAGCCGGGCGGCGCCAGCCAGTACGCCCCGTAGGCCCCCACGAGGGTGAAGACGGCCATCGGTACCTGGATGAGGAACATCGTCTTGGTGTCTTCGTAGGCGAACAAGACGCGCTGCACCATGGTCCACCCGCCCTGGCCGGCCACGCCGAGGGACAGCACCGCCAAGACGAGAGCCACCCCGGAGGCTTCCGTAAGCGGCAAGGTCGGGGCGATGGCCTGCACCAGCGGCAGGGCCAGCACGATCAGCCCCGCCGAGCACAGAATCGTGAAGATACCAACGGTGCGCATACCCAGGGAGAGGTCGCGATTGACGGCAGCGGTGTCGTCGGCGGCCGCGTGGTCGCTCATGCGGGTGAACATGGCGGTGACGATCGAGGTGGTGATCAGCGACTGCGGCAGGATCGAGAGCATGAAAGCCACCGTGTAGGCGGCGGTGGACGGGTAGAACACGCCGTCGGTCTCGGCGGCGGCGTTAGCGGCGGCAGCCACCCGGGAGAAGCCAATGAAGCCAATCTGGCCGACGACGAGCGCCGCGAACGCCCACATCGCCACCTGGGAGGCGGTCCCCAGGCCTTTCAGGCCCCACGTGGCCCGCCAGTGGAAGCCGACCTTGCGGAGCGACGGGAAAAGGCACAGGGCCTGCACGATGACCCCGAGGGTGGCTGAGCCCGCCAGCACCAGCACTTCGGGGGTGCCCCAGATGTCGGTCGCGGCGGCGTCAGCGCGCGAACTGAACAGGTACAGGAACGCTACGAGGCCGATGATGCCGACGACGTTGTTGATCGCGGGCGCCCACATGGGCCAGCCGAACCGGTTGTGGGCATTGAGGACCTGGCTGAGCAGCGCGAAGACCCCGTAGAAGAAAACCTGGGGCAGACACCAGTACGCGAAAATGACGGCGAGATTGAACCAGCCGGGGGCCATCTGTCCGGCGAACAGGCGCACCAGCAGGGGCGCGGCCGCCGTGGCCACCACCGTGATCCCCAAGATCAGGGTGCCGGTGATGGTCAGCAGCCGGTTGACGTATTCGTCACCGCCCGTCTTGGAACGCAGGGCGCGGATGATCTGCGGCACCAAGATGGCGTTGAGCACCCCGCCCGCCAGCAGGTTGAACACCGTATTGGGCAGGGTGTTGGCGACGGTGAAGGCGTCGTTGGCGCCCGCGACCCCGATGACCGCCACCAGGAGTGCGTTGCGCACGAAACCCAGCAACCGGGACACGAGCGTGCCGGAGAACATGATGGACGAGCTCTTCGCGAGGCTTGCCTCGCTGGGGCTGCGGCTCACGTACTTTCCTTTCGGCCGGGGTCAGCGGACCCGTCAGCGGGCGGCACCGCGGTGGCGTCACTCGCGGATGCAGACGGGTCCGAGGTCGGGAGGGCTAGGACGGATGCCTCACGCGATTTGCGATTCTTGAGGAATCTTCTCACTAAACCCACGACGATCAGGACTATTGCGGCACCGAAAAGTATCCCGACACCGAGGTTCTCCCAATCGGCGCGCACCCGCACCCGCACCGCGTTGGGGCCGGCGATTACGTCCCCTTCCGGGGACAACACCCGCACGTCGACGTTGACGTCGCCCGTGCCCACCCCGTGGGACGGCATCATGAATTGCACTTGCCGATTGGCTGGCACCGTCTTGGTGATCTGATCCGGGAACTTCAAACGCCAGGCGTGGGAGGTGACCGCGAGGGTGACGGTGACGTCGGTTGGGAGGGAATTGGTGACGCGGATCGGGAGGGAGGCGTCGGAGTCAATCATGCGCACCTCGGACACCACGTGGATCATGATCGCGTCCGTGGCCTCGTCAACGAGGGACTGCAGTTTGCTGACGTGCCGCTGCCCGTGGGCGGGCCCCCACTGGGCGGAGGCCAGGATGGCGGCGGCGGCGACGAATGGTTGGCGGAAGGTGGCGCGGTCCTCCACCGCGTTGGTTACGGGGGTCAGGCGATCTAGCGCCACCGTGATTTGGGCCAGCCGCTGTTCGTCCGCCGATTGCGGCAGGGTGAGGGTGGTGCGGTCCTGGGTCGCCGCAGGCAGCTGCAGCAGTCCCGTGACGGTCGTGGGTTGCACCCACGGCAGTGATTCGAGGAACGCGAAAGACTCGGCGTAGGCCGATATGTGGTTGCTGCTGGCGCGCGGCACCAACGCGAGGAACCCGGCGTCGCCGGTGGGATGATCGCGGCGCAGCAGCGCGGTGTCGGCCGCCAGGAGCATCCGGTGCAGGAAGGGCGGCAGGGCGTGGCCGCGCGTGTCCAGGCCGGCCAACAGGTTCGGCAGGTAGGGATCCCCCACCAGGGCGTCCTTGCTCAGCCCATCTAGGCTCACGGTCGTGTGGGCGACCGGGCTGGTTCCCGTGGCCGCCGGGAAGGTTTCCGGCGGCAGCAACAGGGCCCGATAGTTGGGGGAAGCCAGCAGCTGGCGCACCAATTGTTCGCTCAGGCTGGCTTCATGCGGCCAGGCCACATCGGAGTGCGCCTGGGGCAGGGGGGCAACCGCAGGCGGACGCGGCAAGAACGACGTCAGCGGCGGGGCATCGTAGGGGGCAAGCTGTACCAGCTCAAAGTCAGCGGCCTGCCCCGCGAAGCTGGGCGTGTTGTCAACGGTAAGGGCGGGCAGCACGAACTGCGGACTCTGGGTTGCTTGGGGGGTGACCAGCGGCGGGGCGAGAGTCGGGCTGGGGCTGTCTGCCGTGGGCTGGGTGGGAGACGGCGTGGCCGGATCAGTGCCCAACGGTGGGGAGGAGAACACGGTTTCGACGGCGTCAGCGAACAACATGGGGTCCACCCCGAGGGTGAGCCAGCGGCGATCCGCGCCCGCGAGGAAGCTACCCAACCGCTGCTGGCTGGCCACTTCCAAGGATTCGCCTTGCAGCAGGGCCCGCTCCAGTTCGGCACCGCTGGCCACCACCGGTTGGGCCACCGCCAGGGACACCGGAGCATCGGTAGGGGGATTAAAGATGAACAGCGTCCGGCCACTACCTTCCGGGCCGTTGGCATCCAGGTCCCGCGGGCTGTGCCAGGGGGCCTCCTCCACCGGTGGGGCGTCAGCGGGCACCACGTAGGCGTCTATCTCCACCCCCCGGGGACCCCAGGCGTCGTCCGGCCCAACCGGCAGCTGACCACGCGGCACAGTGAGAGAAAACGGCAGCGTTCCGCCGGCCGGCAGCGCCCCCTGCACCTCGAACGTATCCACCAGGGCCAATGACGGGTCAGGGGTACCGGCCGCGAACTCGTGCAGCGCCCGCCGGTCGCCTGGCACGTCTTGGTGCATGCTGACCGCCAAGTCCAGCCGAGCCACTGCCTGGGTGCCGGTATTGCGCACCACCCCGCTGATCGTCACGTCCTCGCCCGTGACCACGTATGGGGCGACGTTTTGCACCTCCACGGCCAGCTTCACCATTTCGGGGGCAGCCTGGGCCGTCGGCGTCACCCCCGCCAAGAGGAGGGCCGCCAACGCGCCCCCGCTTAACCAACGTCTGCTCACCGTCGCCCTGTCAACAAGTCGAGAGCCAAAGACACTACGCGGCGCTCGTTCGGGTAGGCCAACCGGTCGGCAACTTTACTGGCCTCCACCCACGCGACGTCCTCCGCTTCCCTATCGGGGTCATTTTCCACCGTCAGTTCCCCGCCGATGGCCTCTAGGAGGTAGTGGTGGACTACTTTGTGGACCCGCCGGTCGTAACCGGCAAACCAGTAGTCGATCGTTTTTAGATGCTTGATGATGCGCCCCGAGATGCCCGTCTCCTCGTAGATCTCGCGCACAGCCGCCTGCGGCGGCGTCTCGATGCCCTCCAAGTGGCCCTTCGGCAGACACCACTCCAGGCGGCCTGCCCGATTGCGGCGTGCGATAACCGCCACATAGGCCCGCCCGTCACGCACCTTAATCACTATGCCACCCGCCGAGACCTCTTCCGCGATCGGCAGCGCACGATCCCCACCCAGTCGAGGCAACGACCGGGGGGCACGCGGCTTGGGCACGGATAGGGGCATGGCTCCACTGTAGGCGAGGGCGAGTGGGAGTTGTCCGTTACTCATGGCACGCTATGACCTAATGAACACCGAACAGCGCCCAGTTTCTGCCCCGCTGCCTACCGATTTGCCCATTTTGGCTGATCGCGAGGAGCTGACCGCGCGTGCCGCGCGTGTCTTTGCTGCCCTGCCCGCCCCCCTGCTGGAGCTGGCCCACATGTTCACCGCCGCCGGGCACGAGATCGCCCTGGTGGGCGGCCCGGTGCGCGACGCCCACCTCGGGGTCGCCCCGCACGACCTCGACCTGACGACCTCGGCCCGCCCCGAAGAATCGGAGGAGATCTTGCGCCGGTGGGGCACCGCCACCTGGGACATGGGCCGAGCCTTCGGCACCATTGGCGCGCGGCGCGGGCAGACCATCGTCGAGGTCACCACCTACCGCACCGAGGAATACGAACCCGCCTCCCGCAAGCCCGTCGTCGCCTACGGCGAAAGCCTCACCGGGGACCTGACTCGCCGCGACTTCACCGTCAACGCGATGGCGCTGCGCCTGCCCAGCCGGGAACTTGTCGACCCGCACCACGGGCTGGACGATCTCGCGGCGGGCCTGCTGCGCACGCCCGTCGGTGCCCACCAGTCGTTCGACGACGACCCGCTGCGCATCATGCGCGCCGCCCGCTTTGCCGCCCAGCTCGGGTTAGACGTCGATGTTGACGTCATGGACGCCATGAGCGCCATGGCCGACCGGTTGCGCATCGTCTCAGCCGAGCGGGTGCGCGCCGAACTGGAGCGGCTCATCATCTCTCCCGCCCCCCGCCGCGGCCTGGAGCTGCTGGTGCACACGGGGGTGGCCGACGTCGTCCTGCCCGAACTGTCAGGGCTGCAGGAGACGGTGGACGAGCATGGCCGCCACAAGGACGTCTACGAGCACACCTTGACCGTGCTCGACCAGGCCATCGCCTTGGAGACCGGGCCGGACGGGGACGTGCCCGGCCCCGACTTCGTGCTGCGGTTCGCCGCGCTCATGCACGACGTTGGCAAGCCCGCCACCCGCCGCTTCGAGGGCCGCCAGGTGACGTTCCACCACCACGAGATCGTCGGGGCGAAGATGACGGCCGCCCGCATGAAGGCCCTGCGCTTCGACAAGAAGACGACCCGGGACGTGGTCAAGCTCGTCAGCCTGCACCTGCGCTTCCACGGATACGGGGAGGCCGCGTGGACCGACTCGGCGGTGCGCCGCTACGTCACCGACGCCGGGGACATGCTCACCCGCCTGCACCGCCTCACCCGCGCCGACTGCACCACCCGCAACCGCCGCAAATCCATGATGCTCAACGCTGCCTACGACGACCTTGAGGCCCGCATCGCCGCCCTGGCCGCCGCCGAGGAAATGGCCGCCATCCGGCCCGACCTGGACGGCAGCGAGATCGGAACATTGCTCGGTATCGAACCCGGCATCCTCGTTGGGCACGCCCGCCACTATCTGATGGAGCTGCGCATGGAGCACGGCGCCCTCGGGCGGGAAGCCGCCGAGGAGGCCCTGCGTAAGTGGTGGGCCGCCGAAGGACCGGCCCTGCAGGCCATGAGTCACGTCGAGGCCCGCAACGCCCTGGCTGCCAAGCGCCGCGAAGGCAAGGTGCCGCGCACCACCTGAGACGGCGCGGGGCGCGGTTTTGGTCGGGTGCGGGGCTGGACTTGGTTTAAGGCCGAGTGGCCGAGCGCGGACGCGGGATGGCAGGGCCGGTGCGGCCCGGGCGCGGAGGGGACGGTGGGCGCGGCCCCTGGGGGGCCGAGCCGGGGAGACTAGTGAAACGACAGGAACGAGACATGACTAACCAGCGGCCGACGTCGGCCCCCAGCCCGGCGGGCGAGGCGGCCCCGACGTGGCGCACCCTCTGGTCCACCCGTGGCTTCCGCCTGCTCATCGGGGTGCGGCTGGCTTCCCAGAGCGGCGACGGGCTGCTGCAGGCCGGGCTGGCCACCCTGTTCTTCTTCCGGCCCGAGTCGATGCGCAGCCCCGGCGGGGTGGCGTTCGCGCTCGCGGTGCTCCTGCTGCCCTACAGTCTCGTCGGGCCGTTCATCGGCGCGGTGCTCGACCGGGTCTCGCGCCGCAACCTGCTGGTCTACGGCAACCTCGGTCGCTGCCTCGGCATGGGGCTGCTCGTGGTGGCGCTGGCGGCCGCCCGCAGCGGCGGCAGCGGGGCGGGCAGGCTGGCCGCCGAAGTGGCGCTCTACACGCTGGCGTTGGCCGCGCTCGGGGTCATGCACTTCCTGCTGGCCGCCCTCAGCGCCGGGGTGCCGCTGATCATCCCGCGCCGCAGCCTGCTGCTGGCCAACGCGATCCTGCCGCCGGTGGGCGGGGTGGCCACCGCGGTGGGGGCCGTCATCGGTTTCGCCCTACGCATCGCCCTGCCGCCCGGGCTGGTGACCGATTTGGGGGCCGTGGCCGCCGCCGGGGTCATGTTCGGGCTGGCGGCGCTGCTGGCCGCGCGCCTCGGGGTGCACGAAATCGGGCCCGTGCCGGCAGAGGGCGCGGTCGGGGCGGGCAGTGAGCAGGATGGCGCGGCGGCGAGGGGCGATGGGCGCCACGCCCAGGCAGGCGGAGCCGCGGAGGCCGGAGTGCACGACGCAGCGAGCGAGGCGGGCACGGAGAGGCTGACCGCCGGTGGGGGCGCGGGCGCGGGCGCGGGGAGCACGGCTGGTGGCGCGGGCGGGCTGCGGCGGGCGGTGCGATCCACGTGGCGAGAGCTGGCCCACGCGGCGGCGCACCTGTGGCAGCGGCGCCTGCCTGCCATCGCGATCGCGACGATGGGGGCGCACCGAGCGACTTACGGCGTGGCCTTCCTGACGATCGTGCTGGCTTCCCGCACCATCCTCGCCCCGGCCGACGGCGACGGGGTGGGGGTCTTCTCGCTGCTGCTGGCCTGCATCATTGGGGGGCACGGCATCGGGGTGCTGCTGACCGGGCTGCGGGCCCGCGTCGGCGCGCGGACGTGGCTGACCGTGTGCCTGGGGCTTAGCGTGCTCGGGCTGAGCCTGGTGGCTCTCGCCCCGCGGCTGCCGACGATGGCGGTCGGGCTGGTGGTGCACGGCATCGGGCTGCAGGCCGGGAAGATCACCGTGGACACGGTGGTGCACGGGCACGTCGCCGATGCCTACCGCGGCCGCGCCTTCGCCATCCACGACTCCGTCTTCAACGGCTCCGAGGTCGTGGCTGCGGCGCTGCTGTGTGGGGTCATCCCGGTCACCGGCTGGTCCCGGGCCATCCTGCTGGGGGCCGCGGCGTGGCTCGTGCTGTGTGCGCTGGCCTGGCGACGCGCTACCGCGGCCTGGCAGGACGAGCTGGCGGGCTGAAGTTGGCGCAGCCGTGAACGTCTGCCGTTAGTGTGACCGACGGCAGGTGCAGCGCGGGGGTGTTAAGCGGATTCCCCCGGAGGGTCTTCGTCAACCTCATCGGCCCACTTGGCGCCTGGCGGCAGCTTAGTTTTTGGGTCAAGCTTTACCGCAGCATCAAACTCCGGTGGCCTGTCGAAGATGGCCTCTGCAAAAGATGGCTGCTCACTGAATTCAGTGTTAGCAAAACGGGCACCGCCGGAAAATGTGGCCGAATGGAAGTCGGCCTCGGATGAAAACCGTGATTTAGAAAAGCTTACATGGTCACCGAAACATGTTCCGCAAAACACTGCGTGCCCCTCAAAGGTGGCGTGAAATGAGGCGCCTTTGTGGAATTTGGCGTCAGAGAAAAGAGTGTAGCCGCGGAAGGTGCATGGCGACTCCTTAAGGGCATGTCTCGCGGCCATGTCTGAGTCGTTAAATTGCGCATCGTCAAGGAATTCGGCTTCCATAAAGTCCACCCGTCCCGCAAACGTGCTGGCCCAAAAGTATGTTGCCCCATGAAACATAGTTGATTTGAAGGCGGCTGCGTCATGAAACTCAACGCCGCGAAAGTTTGCCTCTTTGTGGAAGATACATTTGCTGAAGTCTGCCTCACCGCGAAAGGTGCTGGAGTCAAGGTCTTGTTCAGTAAAAAAGGATGTCTCGCTGAAGTCGGCTTTGTCGTGGAAGTGCATCAATTCGAGACGTGTCGCGCCTAGAAAAGCGGCCTTTTTTATGTGGGTTTCCCGGTGAAAGATTGTCGCATTAATCAAGGTTGTCGCGAGGAAGTGAGTCCGATTGAAGTTCACATAGTGGTAAAATTCTGCGTCGGTGAGTGTAATGGTACCGGCAAAAGTGCAGTCCGAGAAGTTTGCCCTTTCGGCAATTTTAGCTTCGTGGAGATCGAAGTCGCAGGCGCACCAAAGCTGTTCTCCCGACAGGCTGCCGTCCGCACTGCCCTTTTCTAGGTCGTCGGGGTCTGCGGCGCGCAAGTGTGCCGCCATGACCTGGATAATCGTTGACTCCACAGCCCCGTCGCGACTGATTGGCCTGGAGGTGTCTGGGGTTCCATCCTCGCTTAGGTGATAGCGCGTGTTTCCCTCCGCATCTTTCTCTAGTCGATCAGTACGCAGGTAGCCGCAGAGAATGTCGACAACTCGCTGCTTGTAGGGACCTTTCTCGGAGTCGGCAATGTCGGTGAGCGCGTGGACGCCGGCGATCCGGGTGGAGGGGGCGGCGTCTCCCAACATGCGGATTGCTTCAGAGAATCGAGACGCCAAATCCTCCTGCTTGGCTCTCTTAAGCTCGCGCTGCGCCTTCTCGCGTTCGTCGGTCAGGCGCTCCTTGTCGCGTTGCGCCGCCTCTTCTTCTCGCACCTCCTGGCGTTCGGCCAGCGCCTGGGTGCGGTACTTTACGACCAGGAAGACGGCGCCTCCCAAGCCTGCGACGGTTGACAGTGCCGCAGTAGCTTGGGCGGCAGGGTCCTCATTTGAAGCGAAGAGCGTGCCCCATATCTTCCAGGAGACACCGAGCAGCGCCACTGCCCCCACAAATGTGATCACGCACCAGTCAAATAGCTGGAAAAACTGTGGCCGGTCTTCATTTGGGTCGGGGCTGCTAGATATGTTTTGGTGCCTGTCCCAGAGGTAAACGAGGCGGAGTCCGGCGGCTAGTACGCCCACCATTAGTAGTATTCGCAGAGGGTGCCATCCCCGCAGTAGACACAGCAGGTCCGGCACCCAAAAAGAAAGAAATGCCAAGACAAATGCTAAAGCTGTTCCATATGGGTTCTGCCGCAGGAACCGCCACCAGTGGGATCGTGAGCGGGCGTCGTCGTCTGCCATGACCGTAGTCTGGCAGATCGACGTACCGCCCCGCTCCGGTGGTTAGTTGATGGGCAGGTGGACGAGCGTGCGTAGCTGCTCTTCGGGCACTTCGCGTGGATCGTTGAGATAGAAGTTGAACGCCTTGGCGGCCAAGGTGTCGCCGGAGGCGCGCTGCAGCCCGTCAGTGGCGAGGCGAGCAGCGATTTGGTCGTGGGCATCCGTGATTTGCGTATAGGGCCCGACAACCTCCGCCACCACGCACTCCCGCTCCGGCAACTCCAGCACCTGCAGGGGCGCAACCGTCGTCGTTCCCGCGGCGACGGGCACGAAAATGCTTAACCGCGGATTGTGTTCAACGTACTCCTCTCCGTGCTCAATGACCCCCGCTGGGCCGGTCGCTTGGATTCCTTGCGAAATGAGCTGCGGCAGCATGACCTCCCACAGCTGTCCTTCGTCGCTGTAGGTCGGCACCGTGCCGGTCAGCGCCACGACGGTCATGGCGGGCACCGTAGCCCGCGAAACGGTAATAGACATGGTCTTTCCTCCATCAAGCAACTGGTGCAGGAGGCGAAGCTTGCGGCGCACGTCCGCCTCCTCTCTCAGTAGGGTTTTCCGTTGCAGTTCCAGGGCGCGGGCCCATGCGTCGGTGCCGCGGGTGGTCAGCAGGGCCGAAATGGCAGAAACGCCGAACCCGACATCCCGCAGATTCCGGATCGCCGCCGCAGTTTCCAATTGGGCGGGCGCATAGCGGCGATAACCGGTATGGGGGTCGACCGCCGCCGGCACGAGAACGCCGTGGGCGTCGTAATGCCGTAGCATGCGCACGCTCAGGCGGGTCAGGGCGCTGAATTGGCCGATCGGCAACAGGTTTGGGGTTTCGGTCATAGGGGCAGCATGGCACCTGACATCGTGGCAGAGTCAACCGCTAAGACAGGAAAGTGCCGAGGACTCCAGCAGCCGAGATCACAGCGCGGGTGGGACCCAGCTAACAGAACCGATACCCAGCCAACTGTCAGGATGCTCCCATGGATGTTCGAGCAAAGATGCAGGCTGAAGGTCGCGAATTCCTGTTGTTTCTTCGCAGTTTGCCCTGGTGGGCGAAGATTGCTCTCGTTTCATGGGCGGTATTTCTGCTTCTGGTTTTCTATCGGGAACCAGCTGGCCTCCTCTTCATGGCTCTGGTAACTCTGGGCGGTCTGCTATTGAGGTGGGCCGTACGTACTAAAGCTGCAGGCAAGGGACGCCATCACTACGGGGCCGTAGCGCTGGCCGGCTCCTTCCTGGTCGCCGCCGTCGCGGGTGGTTCTGTAAAGACACAGCAGCAGGACTCCGCCTCTTTCAGCGCCCCTGTGTCCGCGGCGTCGGCCACCGCTACCCCGTCGATCAACGAGACCGTCCCCGGCGTCGACGGCCTGCAAGAAGACGACTTCCCCGGCATACAAAAGCTTGCCGATGGCCTGCCGCTGGCCGCTGCCGACACCTCCGTCCCCTTCGCTGCTGATTCGTTCGGGCCCGCCAGCTCCGGGCACTTCGAGTGCGCCACCCTCCTGCAGGTGTTGCAGCGCGATGTCGCCCAGTCCGCGCCCGCTGCCGATGGGTGCTCCATTACTGCTGGCACTTTCACCGACCCCTACTCGGGTCAGGCAGTCACCGTCGCTGGCAGTCACGACCAGGCGGGCTTGACCCTGGATCACGTGGTCTCGCCCCGGCATGCCTGGGGCCTGGGCGGCCAATCCCTCACGCCGGCGCTGCGGGCGCAGCTGGCCACCGACCCGTTGAACCTTCTCGTTGTCTCCAAGTCCGCCAGCTCCGAGCGCAACCAGCGCGCCGCCGACGAGTGGCTGCCGTCCGGGTCGGGCCGCTGCACCTTGGCCGCCCGCCAGGTCAAGGTCAAGACCAAGTATCACCTCGCCGTCTCTAAAGCCGAGGCGAAGCAACTGTCGCAGGCCCTCGCTGGTTGCCAGGAAACCAAGGTCGCCGCTGAGAAGAAGGCCGCGGCAGAAAAGGCTGCCGCTGAGAAGAAGGCAGCCGAGGAAAAGGCGGCGGCCGAGAGGAAAGCTGCGGAGGAAAAGGCCGCGGCCGAGAGGGCCGAGGCGGACCGGCGCGCCGCTGAGCAGGCCGCTGAGACGGGCTACGAAGAACCCTACGTTGAGGCACCGCTAGAGGTCAGCCAGGCCGAAGACGTCTACTTCAACAATTGTAGAGAGGCGCGGGCTGCGGGCTACGTCAACATTTTCGAAGGTGAGCCGGGCTATCGACGGAAGCTGGACCGAGACGGCGATGGAATCGCCTGCGAGCAGTAGTTTGCCTGGCCCGCGCCGTTGCGTTAGAACTCCTCCGCTGTCGCCCGCAACACCGTCTGACTGAAGTCCGGCGAGGCGATGTTTGCCAGTGCCAGCCTTGGGCTAACGGACAGCTGCAGCGTGCAGCCCCCGTCCAGGAGCCAGATCGACGAGGTGCTGGTATCGGCATCCGCAGGCAGGCGGTGGCCGACGGCGTCGGCCACCGGGCGGGAGTCGGGCCCCGCCACCGGTGGGCCAAACGCCTGGCTTAACGTGCGGGAATACTCGGCCGACTCAGGGGCAGGGACCTGGAGGTTGTTTAACGGCAAGTAGATGGCTGCAACAAACCCATCCACGAGGGTGAAGAATCCCTTCGGGGCCCCTGGCAGAACCCCTAGGTCGGAGAAGAAAATGCTGGGACGATCCGGTTGCGGCGCCCACCCCAGCTGGGGGTACACCCCAATTGCCTGCTCCTGATTGAGCGGCCAAGGTTGGGCCGCCCACACCCGGGCAATCTCTGCTAAGCGCGGGGCCGATATGGCCGTGATGGGGTTCATGGCGCTCCTAAAGTAGTTTGGCGATCTTGTCGTCGATGTGCTTGATGATCTCCGGTGTGAGGGAAAAGCCCTGATAGAGGCTACGGACGACGTTGCCCGGTTCGCGGGTGCTTATCACCTCCTTCTCCAGCTGCACCCGCCCGGACTTCACGCCCTCCCACAGGTCCGGATGTTCGGCAAAAAACTCCGCCACTCGATCGTCCCGGGCCATGCGGTCGCGCACGTAAGGCACCGTGCCCTGGGCGGCAGGGGGCTCGTAGAGCAGTTGGCGCGGGGTCTTGTCGACCTTGCTCCCGGCGCCCTTGAACTCGGGAATCATGATGCGGCTGCCGTCCTGCGACACCGCCAGCCCGTCAACGCTGTACTTGCCCGGACCGGTTTTGAGGTTCGGATTGGCCTTGAAGGCAGGGGCCATCTGGTAACCCTCGTGCCGCAACACCTGCTCGCCACCCAGTTCCCCCAGCAACTCCGCGCTGCGTTGCCGTCGCGCATAGTAGTGGGCACGCATGTTAGACAAAGTGGTCAGATCCTGGATGGTGGCGGCATCTACGCCACTCTCGTACAGACTGGGTAGCGTTTTATCGAGATTAGCCTGGTAAAAACTGCGTATGTTGTAGCCCGGCGGAATCTTCGCAGCCAGCTCGGCCTGAACGGCCTTGACGGCCGCGTCACTGGCGGCATGCTGGTCAAACCAGTGCTTCGGGCTGTTGAGCTGCTCGACGTTCTGCCACAGGCGGCGGGAGAGCGCGATGTCGTCGGCCGTGCGCACCAGCCCACCTCCGAGCAGTGAGCCGGGCACAAATGTCATCGCGAAATCGGCCACGTCCCACAAGAATTGTCCGGGAGTGACGGTCCGGGCATAGTTATTGAGCGCGGTCCGTGGATCGCGCAGGAGCGCAGCCAGGCCGTGGCCGTGGTCCGCAAACCAAGTGAAGATGCCAGCTGCCCCCATGGCGAAAGCAAAGCTCCAGCCGCCAGCCATGAGGAATGTCACCAGTAGCGCGGTCAAGAGAATCTGCCCAGGCGCGCCGAGACCGTCCCAGAAATACCCCAGTTTGTCGAGAATGCCTGCGAAATAGCGCAGGGAGTTGGACTGGAAAGACTCCCCAATGCTCGCCGCCATCCACGCACCCAGCGCCACGCTGACCAGCAAGGCAGGCACCCCAAAGACGAGGGCTCGGTGGCGGAAGTGCTGGCGCCCTTGCGGCTCGGGGGTAGCCAGCAGTGCGTTGATGGCATCGGCGCGCACCCCACGCAACTGGTAGCTAACCCGGCGTCCCTCAAGCACGCGCCCCAGCCAGCGGGAGTCGCTACGACCGTAGCCCTGCCACGTCAGGCGCAGATCCCACCATGTGAAACACAGCCACGCCCAGACGCTGTCCAGAAACGCCATCATCCAGCCCCATCCGGGCCGCGGCTTGGTGGCGCGCGGCCCGTGTAAATACGGGGGTGGCACGCCTAGTGGATCGGCCAACTGTCGTCTGCGTGCGTCTACCAGTTGCGCGACCAGCAGCGTGAGCATTGCCAAGGGTAGTTCTGCGTTGCCTAACTGCCCCACTTTGTACACCACGCCGAAGAACCAAGGAATGCCTGCGATGTCGTGGTCCTGCCAAGATATGTCAGGGACACTGGCATTCCAACCAAAGTGAGTGACGACCGCGCTGAACCAAAACAGCAGCGGCAAGATGGCGGCGATGCCCCGTTGCCAGCGCCGCACCCCAGCGGAACGGGCCTGGCTGGCGCGCCACCAAGTGATAGCCAGCCCGATACCGATCGCAATCAGCATGGTGTGAACCTGGTGCCCGACCGTGTAGTTGCTATCCCATCCAGGATTGAGGGTGACGAAGGAACCTTCAGTGAACGGGTTGGGAAAACTGGATAAGTAGCCCAGGCCAGCCAGGTCCCGGGCAAGGTCTCCAAATGGGCTCAGGCCGAGGCTGCGCACCCCCTCTTCGGCGAGGACGAACCCGGCGCCGGAAGCGAACCCCAGCAGTGCCCAGTCGGTCACCGCAAACCGGCGGGCCCGGCCGGGCGCCACCACCGCCACCACGAGCAGCGGCACGAGCTTGCCAGACTCTTCGAAGAAAGCAGCTAGCGCAGTGCTAGGGCCATCGGCGCTTACGGACAGTTCCAGTAGATCAGCCGTGGCCTGGCTGAAGAGGGCGATGCCGAGCGCGCAGAGCACTCCCCCTGACAGCATCAGGGACACAGCCCGCCAGCTGATGGTGCGGGGGCGGCACAGCGCGGTGAACACCGCCAAGGCGATGACCATGCGAATCCCCGGCAGTGCCGCTCTGGCAAACTTCGGCACAAAGATCAGTGCCACCACGAACAGCGGCAACGCCAAGCGGGCTCCCCACTTCCAGCAGCTGACGAGCGGTCCCATGCGGGCCAGCAGGCGGGCGACAACCGCTTGATAGCGGGCCGTCAGCTTCTCCCACCCCTCCGGCGGGACGCCCTGGTAAACGGGAACGGGAAGTGTCGGTGTGATTGCCGTCATGTTTTCACGGTACGGGGCGGGTGGGGAATCGTGAATTACATACAGACCTAAATCGAGACTCGGGGGCGATGTGGCGTACTCCTCCGGGACATTAGTCCCGGACAGCCTGGGGGCCGGCCGAAAGTCCAGGCCAATGCCACGGAGATCACCGCCCTAGATGGTTCCCTGTGCGGCTCATCCGCCATATAGGTGGTGTCAGATGCTCAGTGCAACGGTTTGTTGTGTTGGGTTGGAGGTTGTTGTGGGTTGGGATCGGGATGTGGTTTTGGATGAGTTGGAGATGGGGTTTGCTGGGCGG
>NZ_MQVS01000017.1 GCF_001907235.1 Buchananella hordeovulneris | reverse complement strand
ACACGGATCGATGCTGCACGGGGACCACCCTGGCGGGCCTGACGCTCATAGACCATCCGCACCGCACGATCACGCAACTCAGGACCGAACTTCTTGGGCATACTCCAATTCTCCTTGCTAAGACACAAAACCAAACCCAGGACGCTTCAATTTCCCATATGGGTCCAGCTGGGTGGGCCGTTGGGTTGACGGGCCTTTCAGGCGGGAGGGCTGATCTGTCGCCACCAGTCTTCGTCACGGTCAGCCGTTTCCAGATAGTCGATCGTCTCGAGGACGTGCGTGACGAAATATTCTGGAAGGCGCACGTCATGATTCAGGACGTAGTGGGCCAGGCCCTCGGGCCACACGAAGCGACCGTCGGTAAACTCTAGGCAGCCGTTGTTACGGCCGCAGAAACGGCAGGCTGAGTAGCCCATGTAACGACGTGCCACCAGGCCGCCTTGTAGATAATCTGCGACGAGTTCGCGCTCCTCTGTGTTCCAAGTTGGGTCGACAAAGTCCTCCGCTGTCGGCCAGCCGGGGCCGGTTAGCGGACCATCCCAGTAGCCGACGAGTGTCAGTCGTTTGGATGGAGCCATCGCCATTCTCCTCCGTCACATATTGTCGATGTGCCACTTTGACTACTGGATCCGACGTCGCCGGGGCCAATGCTCAATCGTGTCAAACAGGTCTACCGTAGGATGATTGGCCGCCAGGGGGAGCGACATGAGGAATCTGTACACGGAGATTGAGCTCGTAGTAGATGCGCTTAGGGCTGCGGGACAGGGCGAGGTTGCGACGCGGGTTGTCGACTTGGTGGAGGCCGGGGCCACAGGTGGCGAGATCCTGATGGGGGTGCGGCATGTGCTCTCCAAGTTCCTGCACGCGGGGGAGGCGCCTGAGCTACAGGCGCAGGTGAGAGAGGTACTGGAACGCATCAATCAGGCTCTGGAACCCCCGTCAATGGCGCAGGGACGGGCACTCATGCCAGGCCTGCATGCTCGGCCCAGAAGTCGGCCAGGCGGTGCGTGCCCGTAGGTGCGCCGACGACGTCGTGGAAAGGGTTGATTCGCTGGCCGTCCACGGGTTTGAACGCCCACATGCGACGGTTGCGGCGACCATCTGCAGTACCTGCGTCATGTCTGAGAAGTAGGCGGGCGGGTCTATGGCCTGCGCGGTCAGGGAGCTGCGGCCAGGCTCTCAACGAATGCGGCCTTGGCGCGCGTCAGCCGCGCCGGGCAGCTGCTGCCGTTGAGTACGTTCGCTTAGCAGAAGGTCCGGGTTCCGGCTCGTTCGGCCTCGCGCAGCACGGCCAGGTTCGCGTCGTGGTCGATGGCCCAGACGTCGGCCTTCTGTGTCGTGACCCCGAGGCAAGAGACGACCTGCTCCACGCCGTCGGCCAGCCCGGCGATCCTCCGGGAATCGGAGATCCAGCCGTCAACGACGCCGTCGAGCGCCGGTGCTGCCCTCCTGTCTCAGGAAGTACTGACCATACAGGTTAGGTATCGGGGGCTGTGTCGGCGCAGTTAGCGGACAGGGCTGGGGGTATCTAAGCGAAGCGTCGGCACCTCACAGTGAGACCATCATGTCCACGGTAATGCCCCTTGCCCGGAGCCGGACACCCGCGGCTGGCAGAGTGCCAGCGCCAGAGTGAAGGCAGTCGCTAAGTCCGAGGTGTCGAGCACGTGGCGGGTGCCGTCCCGCTGCTCGTCCCAAGGAATGTACTCGCGGCTGACAACCTCCTGCCAAGTCGGCACGACTTGCCCGGGCAGGTCCGGGACCCGACTCTCGACACGTCGTCGGTGCTCGTCGGCGTCCGGCAGCACGCACTCGAACACGACGAGAGCAGCGTTCGTCCCGGCTGCCAGTGCGGGCCACATTTGCCGGGTAACGGGCAACGGGTTAACGAGATCGACGACTGCCGTCGTACCGATCGCCAGATTCGCTGCCGCCAACTGCCGCACAATCTCGTAGCCCAGCGGTCCCACGTCAATTCCGGCCTTCACTAGCGGTGTTTCCACGACGTCGACCCGTAGGTATGCGGCTTTAAGGTGGGCGGCGAGTGCGGTCGCCAGCGTGGTCTTCCCCGTTCCGGGCAAGCCGGACACGACGATCAACGTTGACATGTGCTTGACACTACCTGGACCGATGGGAGACGGACCGGCCGAACCCCTATAAACCAGCGCAGGCTTGCGCGCGCGCACCGGTATGAGACTAGGCGCATGATTACCTGTCTGCCTATCATCGTGGGACGCGAGAGCTTACGTGGGGAGAGGTACCGAACGTGCGTGACCTTGGGGGCCTGGTGACGCCGCAGGGTCCGACGCAGTTCGGAAGGATCGCCCGTGGCCCCCGGCGCGAACTACTCGACGATATCGGTTGGCAGGCAGCTCGCGCCTGGGGACTCAATACCGTGGTCGATCTGCGCTGCGATTACGAGGTTGGCGTCCGAGAGGAGGACCCTGGTGCGGCGGTTCCCCAATCGGTGACGATCATCAGTGCCCCTACCGAAGACCACGAGAACACCGAGTTCCAGAAAACTTGTTTTCCCATTCTCGATTCCCCGGCGTACTGGCGACACAACCTGCGGATCCTGCCCGCCATGGTGCGAGCCACGTTAGAGGCCATCGCGGAGGCGACGCCCGGCGTCTTGGTGCACTGCAGCGCTGGCCGGGACCGCACAGGAATGATCACCAGCCTCCTCCTCGCCAACGCCGGGGTGGCGCCGGAAGTTATTGCTGATGACTACGCATTATCGGTGCGGGCCATGGCGGGGATCGCCAGCCACCAGCCGACCCACGATCGACAAGCTGCCTGGAAGCCTGAGCAGGTCGAGGACTGGGTGGAGAAGATCCATCCGTTGGTGGTCGATTTTGCCCAAGACGTCGCCACCCATCTCGACACAATCCAGCTCAGCCATCGGACCAGGGCCAGGCTCAGATCCCTCCTCGTCGCACCGGAGCCAACGCGCTGACTTGTCGCGTGTATGTCGACTGGGTGGGTAGGGGTCGCGGTATTCAGTCCCTGCCGACTGTCTCAAGGCGCTCCTGGCCTTGTTGCCGGGCTGCCCGGCGATGCCGATGATCTCGTGTTTGTCTCGCTGCAGATCGTCCGATCGACCGCAGTGCGCCGATAATTGGACGGGCTGACTCCGACGATGGCGGTGAACTGCCTGGCGGCATGGCCACGGCTGTGCCACCCGACGCGGCTCATGGCGACACCGATTGGAAGGTCGGTCTCTACTAGGAGCTCGGCCAGCCGACGGGCCCGAACGTGAGCCAGGTACCGCATGGGCGGCATCCCGAATCGCTGCGCGAACACCCTGCCCAGTTGTGACACGGAAAGATGGACCAACGCGGCAAGGTCACGGAGTCGCCAGTCTCGTTCTGGAGCTTCTGTGAGTAGGCGTGCCGCCTGCTCTGCGGCCGTTTCACTGGCGCTTAGCTCCGCGGCCCCACTGGTCTCTGCTGTATCTGGACGGGTCTGCCGGTGCCTTGCGATGCTCATCGGCGAAGCCTCCGCGGATGCGACCGCTGCGTCGGCGAACGGCGTACTGGCGGCGAGGAGCCCGTGGTCTTGAACAAATCCACCCATGCTTCAACTGGCATGTCCTTCGGCAGCCCGGTGGAAGGCACGCCGCGGCGTCGCAACCATGCCTGTGCCGCCTGTGGTGAGCCGAGTGAGGTGTGGCGGGCGAGGATCTGAGCTAACCCACGTCCGGGGCCGGTGAAGATGCGGTGGACCAGTGCGTGGAACTGGTGCCGTTGCGCCAAGGGCAGGAGCGGATGCTCGCGGCGGTGGACAGTGAGGATTCCGCCGTCGACTCCCGGACGTGGGGCAAAAGCGCGGGCAGGAACGCGAGTGTGCAGTGTGAACTTGAACCAGGGCGCCCATTGCGCGGTCATCAGCGTAGCGCCGCCAACGCCTGCTCTGCGCCGCGCAACTTCCCACTGCACGAGCACGATTGCATCTGTCCAGGCGGGGGCATGCAGGATGTGGCGCAGCATGGCTGTGGTCTGGTGAAACGGCAGGTTACCGATGAGCACGTACGCAGACGCGGGAAGCTGGTAGGTCAGGAAATCGTCGGCGATGACTTCGACGTGTGGTGGGAGTCGTTCGGCCAAACGTCTTGCGAGCCGGGTGTCGATCTCGACCGCTGTCACTGGTCGCCCGAGCTGGGCCAGCGGGATGGTGAGTGCTCCTTCGCCGGGTCCGATCTCGATGATCGGGCCCTTGGTGGTCGCCACGAGTCGGGTGATCGCGGCAATGGCAGATGGGTCAGTGAGGAAGTTTTGGCCGTGCTCGTGACGGCCGTGTCGATAGGTAGGCACTGTTTGCTCCGTGATTGTTGCGGAGCCGGGCACGCTGAAAGAGCCGCCCGGCCATGATCACCGGGGGCGGGAGCAGCAACGGGGGAGGTGCTCGCCGCCGTTAGCGGCTGCGCAGACGCAGCGAAGCAGTGCCGTAAACAAACATGTCAGCCAGTGTAGGAGCCTCGTCGCCAGGAAATGAGCCGATAATTCCCCGCGCTCGCAAAGATGCGCAGATCCGTATCACTGCAGGCCTGCACGAGTCCCGAGCTCGCCCAGGGCCGCCGGGCCTCCACACCTTCGATTCGCTCCATGAGGGAACTCGGCGAAGCTGCCACGCATTCTGCACCTTAGAGCGGCGACTAATGCTCCAGTGTGCGGTGCCCCAGAGACATTTGCGGGCGCACGAGATAGCCGTCTGGATCCTGCACTAGGAATTGCCGGACGCCAAGCTCTTGCGCCAGGCCGACCCGGTACCACTTCTCCTCTGGTTCCATAAACAGGGCCCAGTTTGCGGCGCGCAGCCGTCGCAGCTGCAGGGACACGTCGGGCACGGAGAGCTCGAAGTTAATCCCGCGCCCTAAAGGTGGGGTCAGGGGCGCTGGTTGCCAGGTTCTTGCGATATCGACCTGATCGAGCATGACGTGTGCGTTCCCTAAGACTAGGTAGGCGAAGCGCTCCTCGGGCCTGTCGTAGAGCACCTCGAAACCCAGCAGGTCGCACCAAAAACGCAAGGAAGCACCGAGATTCGTTACCGTCAGTTCAGGGACCAGAGCAGGAGCATCATGCACGGTAATAGTTTTCCAGTTGAACCCGTGCGGTGGAGGTATTGACTGCCTGGCTTATGAGGGCCGCGCAGAGTGCACGATGCACCGGGAGGGGCTGCTGGTCACCGGCCTGCCCTTGGCGGTAGCTCGATTGGTTGCTGCAGCTCTGTGACCCAGTCGGCTTGGTCGTCGGGGTAGGCCCGAATATAGACTTCGCGGCAGGCGGCAGAGGGGATGAAGCCGCGTTCCACGATTGCCGTGTGAAGTTGCTGCCAGGTGGTCCCGATGCGGTCCATGGAGCCGAGGTGGACGGCGCACAGGGCGGTAACCACGGCGGGCACCGTGACGATTTCAAATCCGGCCCGCGGCTGCCCGTCGTAGGTGTAGCCGACCGTGACCCGCATGCCGCTCTCCGTCGATTCGTAGAGCGCGACTGGATGATCCAGAGCACCGGGCACGTCGCCAATGATGTTGGAGACCGCGTCGAAGGCCGGGCCAACAAAACCGGCGATGTCGGGTTGCTCGGGCAGGAGGGCGGAGTGCGCGGCCAGGCGCAAGGCAGGTAGGGGCTTTTCGATGTACTCGATGGGGGACGTGGTTTTCTCCGTCTCCAGTAGGTGCAGCCGTCTCTCCACGTCAACGAGGCGGGCCTCCGCTACGCGCTGCTCCCGCTCGACCTCCGCCCGCCGCGCCCGCAATCGTTGGGCGAGGAACTCTGTGGAGACTTCCTCGCCGAGCATCGCTGCGATATCGCTCATGCTGAAGTTCAGCCGACGCAGGGCAACGATCTTGTGCAGCTGGCGCAGCTGCGACGGGTCGTAGGAGCGGTGGCCGGTGGTCGCGTCCACGTGAGCGGGCACGAGGAGACCGGCAGCGTCCCAGTGCCGCAGTTGGCGGTGAGTAACTTGCCCGATCTGTGCGAATGTTCCGATAGATAGCATGCGGCCAGTCAATCACCTGCCACAGTGTGAGGAGCAACTCAAGCTGCCGCCCAAACTGGTGATCGGGCATGGGGGTAGTGGCTGCGACACCGCCCAAGACAGCCATGGGGGATCGGGGCCTGTTGCGCGCCCGGAGGGACTCGAACCAGACCGCCCTATTTTGCTAAGGGGGAGCCTCAGCCGCCATATACACCGGATGAGGCGCGTGGGTGAGCAACTAGGGTGGTCAGACGAGCAGGCGGTGCCCGGCCGGGGCGTGGACAGTTGAGGAGGAACCGTGGCGGATACCCAAGCAGCCAGACTCGAACCGGCCGCCAACCGGCAGGAATCTGGCCGCACAGACTCCACTCGGGGCAGCAGACGGGGTGTGATTCTGGTGCTAGGTGGAACGGGGATGCTGCTCCCGGCGGTGCGCCACCTCCTGCGGGAAAGCGAGGAGGTAGTGGTCGCGGCCCGACGCGCCAGCCGCGCCCTATCAGGGGTGGCGGGCAGCGTGGCCGCCATCGACGCCGACTGGAGTCACCCGGCACACTACGCGGAACTCTGCCTGGAAGCCGTCGCGGGCCGGGAAGTGCGCGGCGTGCTCCTCTGGGTGCACCAACCACACCGCGACGCCGTTACGCAGGCGATCGAACCAGTGCTCTCCCAGGCAACTCGAGTTGTGCGGTTGTGGGGAAGTGCCAGCGGTGACCCGCGCGCGAAGGCGCGGGCGTCCTACCGGCCCAGCGTCGGCGACCTGTGTGAGGTGTACTTGGGCAGTGTCGCCGGGCCGGACGGACGGTCCTGGTTGACACACGAGCAGATTTCCCAAGGTGCCCTCACGGCTCTGCGCGGCGATTGCCGGGAGCATGCGGTCGGTGACCTGTCCGTGGCGTAGCGGGCCACGTTTCTCCGGTACTGTCTCCCGGGGCTCTATCACCTGGCCGCGGCACCCGCCGACTTCGTCGATCCCCGCGCCACTGGCTCCCGGGACTATCGGGTAAACGGTGGGCGAGGTTTGCCGTTCCTCGCTAGCGTGAGTGGTTGGGGTCCAACCATGCGCATCAGGTAGCTAAAGATTCGGCTGTGGGACCGAGTGAAGAAGATATTGATACACGGAATTGCTCAGCCGTGGAGGTCTCTGCGGCTAAACACCCAATATCCGAGACCGAAGAGCAGGATTGACAGTCCGCCCAACAGGGCGATGCCTCCCCACCCTCGTCCGGTGCTCAGCGGATCGTCGCCGAAGGCCCAAGAATAGGGCGAGATGTTTGACAGCCACTGCAGTGAGGAACTGGACTTTGACACTGCGTCGAAGGCATAGCTTGTAACTGTGACGGCTGCTCCCGCACCGATGGACCAGCTTGGGCGACCTGACATTGAACCGACAGCCAGCGCGGTGGATCCGGCTACTAAGACCAGACCGCCCCATGCCGCCGTGGTAATGACGATGTTGCCTGCTGCCAATGAGAGTTTGAAGGGGCCGTTCAGGAGGAGGAGCACGATGATAGTCATGGCGCTCAGGGCCAAGATCCGGACGATGAGTGCGATGAAGCTTTCCAGCGCGTATTGCCCACGGCTGATGGCATGGGATAGCGTCAACTCAAGTCGGCCAGAGCTCTCTTCCCCGGCAACCGACTGCGAGCCCCAGATGATGCAAGCTATCGCTGCGAGTAGAAAGCCGATCAGGCCAAAGTAAGTGGCCTGGGTGTAACCCGCACCGGTAGCGATCCGATCGAGACCGAGGGTTCCCGAAATCTGCTTGGGCAGGGAATTGATCATGTCTTTCAGCTGAGGGGACTGAATACTGGGGTAAACGGACAGATACAGGAGCAGAGTCAGCGCTAGTCCAACGCACCATCCGATGAGACCCCAAAGTCCACTACGAAGCTGCCAGCGCAGAATCGGCAGCTTGGTGCGTTCGCTTGGCGCCTGTGTCGTCGCTGTTGTCATGACTGGGTCTCCGTATTCTCGTAGAGTTCCAGGATCGACTCCTCAAGATCGGGCTCCTCGAGGGTCAGGTCGCGAATCGTGTGACGCGCGAGGATCTTCACGACAGAGTCCGGTTCCCCACGCAGGAGGCCCGACACCTGAATCAGCTGGTCTCCGGCCTCACGAACGACCAGATCCGTGAGCTGCACTACTTCTTCGAGTGCTGCCTGCACGCGCTGGGCGTCGGAACCTTCCAACACAGCGCGCAGTCGGGAGGATCCGCGGAGCCGTAGGGAGGTGATATCGCCCTCGGCCACAATGGTGCCGCGAGCAAGCACTGCCGCCGCGTCCGCTGCATGTTGGATCTCTCCCAGGATGTGTGAGCTGAGCAGGACAGTCTGGCCGTTGCCCTGAGCCTCGCGGATCATGCTCAGGAACTCACGCTGCATCAGGGGGTCAAGCCCGCTGGTGGGTTCGTCGAGAATCAGCAGCTCGGGACGGTGCATAAAAGCTTGGATCAGTCCGAGCTTCTGCCGGTTTCCCTTCGATAGGGCGCGAACGGGTCGGTGCAGGTCGAGCTCTAGTCGCTCGGCCAACTCCTGGATCGTGCCGGGTGCGACAGGGCCACTGATGCTGGCGAAGTGCTCCAGTACAGATTCGCCGGAGATGCGTTCGGTGAGCCTGATCTCGCCTGGCAGGTAGCCGATGCGGCGTCGTAACTCTGGCTTCGACATTCTAGGAGCCTCGCCTAGAACAGACACCGTGCCGTCGTCAGGGCGGATGATGTCTACCAGCATCCGAAGAGTCGTGGACTTTCCTGCGCCGTTGGGGCCAATCAGGCCATAAATGCTGCCGCGCTTGACCGTGAGGTCAATGCCGCGAACGGCGTGGACCTTTCCGAATGACTTGCGCAGTCCTCTTGTTTCAATGACTACTTCCATCTGGGGTTCTCCTCTGCTTGTGGCGTCGCCTTCAGTGGGGTTGAGACCCTGCTATTTCACGCAACTAGAGTTGCGCGGATATGGGAGGTATCAGTGGTGACCTGCGAGCGCAGGTGCGGGCGTCCTACCGTACTGGTGTGAGCGGGATGGGGGAGGTCCTGCGTCTTTCATCGGACGAGGATGAGATCCGGTTTCGAGTGTTAGGTAGAAGGACTTAGCTGACGGTGTAGACGGCCACGGCACGTGCTCTATGCGCGAGAGCGAGACGCTTCCCTGGCCTTAAGTTCTTTAAACTTAGCTGGCTAATATCTTAAGGGCAAATTCCGGTTGCGGCGTTTCTGCATCCATCCAATCGTCACAGACTTGCGGACAGCATGGGCTATATCTCGCCCTAGCTTTTCGCCTTTCACTGGGCGGCTTACGGGGCATGTTTCCCTCGCGTTGATTAATGGATTTGCGTGGCTTGCTGGGGGAGAAAAAGTGCTACCTGTTACCTGTGGACAACAGGGTAACACCGTTTGCTGACGTGCGGATGGTTTCGCTGCGTTTAAAATTTCGCTCAACCGGTATTCGCCTCCGGTCTGCTCAGGGATGTTCTTGGTAGTCAGTCAGCCCGATGGTGTTGCCCCACGGATCCTGGAACTCGATCACCCACCCAGTGCGGATACGTTGCGGAGTCGCGGAAAACTCGGCGGCCAGTGCGCGGGCGTCGGCGACCTCGAACCAGACGGTGGCTCCACCGGTGGCGGTGAGACTGTGTTTGAGGCAGAGGCCGGGGCCGCGGTCGCGGGTATGGAGGACGGCGATCGCATCGGTGACAAGAACTGCGGTCAAGCCGACGCGGTCCTGATACCAGGCGGCGGCCGCCGCTACGTCCGGAACCGACACGATCACATTGTCCAGGTGCAATGGTTCAATCACTGGTTTCCTCGTCTTTCTACCGTGCTGGGTGGGATTAGCGGGAGGGCTGGAGGATCTAGGCGGCGCGGAGCTTGGGGGTAGGGCTGCGGCGGTCTGCTTACTCCGCCTAAGAATCCTCGCTCCAGCCCTCCAGCCCGAAGGCGGTCAGGGCCAGTTCGAATCCGCGTCGCATTGCCGCCAAGTCAGCGGGACTCGCCGGGTGTGAGCGCAGCCGCACTGGTCCAATCAGCGGGGTGCGGGCCAGCAGGGAGCGTCCCGCGTCCGTCAGGTGGCACATTCGCCGTCGCCGGTCCGCCGGGTCTGGCGTCACGGCGACCAGGGTGCGGTCCTCTAGACGTTGGATCGCTTGTCCGAGCGAGGCGGGGTGCCAGTCCAGGTCGGTGCGGAGCTGGCGGATCGAGACGGGAGCGCGTTCGTCGATGATTCGCAACAGTGCCAGTTGCGAGCCGGTCACACCCGCGTCGCGCTTAACTTGCGCGTCGAACTTGGCGCGTGCACGTTCCAGGCGCCACCAAGCGCGAATAACCTCCACCGAATCGTTATTTGGCACATAAGAATGGTAGGTGCTTTTGGGCGCCGAGTCGAGCGGTCACGGCTAGTTACCTTCGGCGGGTCGCCCTAGAAAGCTATGGGGGCGCCTCATCCGCCATATACACCGGATGAGGCGCGCTGGTTGACAAATAGGGCGGGGGCCGCGATGAACTGCGCCACGATGCTGCGCACTTCCGCCCCGTGAGCAGCTATGAGGTGGCCGCCGTCGTTGAACATGTGCATGTGGGCGCGGGGGAACCGGGGCAGTGCAGCCTGTGCGCGCTGGTAGGAGGCAAGCTTGTCATCGCGGGCTTGGAGGATGAGTGTTGGGCAGCGGAGCTGCTCGACGGGATAGTCGTCATAGTGGCGTGCCATGTCCGGGTTGTTGATACTCCCGTCGAGGGCTACCCCGTCTCGGCGGGCCGCTGTTGGCAACATGGTGCCCAGGATGTCGCGCGGCATGCCGAGTGCGAGGGGAAAGAACGGGCTGAGCGCAAACATGGCGAAGTCCCGGCACAACCAGCGCGGCGGGCCGAGGCGCTTGGCGGGCTGGTGGGGCCGGGTGGGTTCCGGCAGCGCGGCGGACAGCAGCAGCAAGCCGCGGGTCCGGTCCGGGTAGTCCAACGCGAAACGCAGGGCGGCGGTGCCGCCCGCGGACGCGCCGAGGATGAACGCGGCGGGCACGGCAAGCGCGTCCAATAGCTGGCGCACCTGGGCGGCCTGTGCCCGCGGGGAGTGGTCGGTTGGCACGGGCGTGCCGGGGTATCCGAAGCGTGACGGTGCGATGAGGCGGCAGTGTGGCGCCACTTGCCGCCCGACGTCGAGGCCCTGGTCGTAGCCCCCAAACATTCCGTGGAGCACGACCAGGGGCGGGCCATCCTCCCTGCCGCCCTGCGTGCACGTCACCGGCCCGGTGGGCAGCATCAGCGTGCGCGTCTGGTAACTGGCCAGGCGAATGCGGGCGGCTCGCAGCGTCCGACGGAAGCCGACGGTGGTGGCCAGGCAGGCGCCGCCAACGGTGAGGGCGGCAGCAACGGGGCGCAGATGCGGACTCATGGCCGACTCCGCAATCGGGTAGCGCGAAAATCGCGGATGTGGGCCGCAAGCATTTGCCGGGCCTGCTGTTCGCTGTCTGCCCCGGGAGAGTCGGCGTACTGCAGCAGGAACCAGATCGGGCCGAAGAAGGCCACAGCAGTGGCTTGCGGGTCCAGGCCCGGGCGGAAGTCCTCCGTGGTAAAGAGCGAGGAAAACAGTTCGGTGTGGAAAGTCAAGGGGGCTTCGAGCCAGTAGCCGCGCAGGCGTCGACCGATCTCGGGGTCCCGGTACTGGTTGGTGATGAACAGCCGACGCAGGTCCCGCAATTCGGGGTCGTGCAGCATCGCGTCGAAGAATCCGTGGGCCACCTCGACCAGCCGGTCGGCAGTGATGTCACGGTAACCGGGGGCGGCGGAGGTGGCGGTGATCGACACCTCCAACCCGTCCGCAACCTCCGCGAGGCGGGACTCGGCCCGGGCCAGCAGGGCGTCAAAAATCGCCTGCTTGGAGGAGAAATGCTTGTAGACGGAACTCTCGCGAATGCCGACGTCTTGGGAGAGGGCGCGGATTGAGGTGCCTGCCCAGCCGTGGGTCGAGAACCGGGCGAGGGCGGCGTCTAGCAGCCGATCCCGGGTAAGCGAACGTTCGTTAGCCATGTGGGGAGCTTAACACTCGCCGGGTGGTGGGCGCAGGCGGCGACCCCCGCTGCCGCGGCAACGCCCCGCCCGCCCTCTATGCTTGCGACATGGAACTTACTGGAGAACTGAAGGACGCCATCAACGCCCAGGTAACCCACGAGATCGCCGCGGCCGTCGTCTACCGGCAGCTGTCGCTGGACATGGAGGCCCTGGATCTGCCGGGCATCGCCGCTTGGTTCAAGGCCCAGGCGGAGGAAGAACTCGTGCACGCCGACAAGTTCGCCGCGCACATGCTGGATCGCGGCGCCACCCCGCTGGTCGGGCAGATCGCCGCCCAGACCGCACACGTCGACAACGTGCTGTCCGCCTTCGAAGCGGCCCTGGCCCACGAGCAGAAGGTCTCGGAGCAGATCCGCACCCTGTATCGCCTCGCCCAATCCACCGGCGACATTGATGCCATGCCGCTGCTGAACTGGTTCGTGGAAGAGCAGGTTGAGGAGGAGGCCAGCGTCGGGGCGATCATCTCCCGCGTGAAGCTGATCGGCAACGACGGCAACGGTCTGCTGCGCCTGGACGAGGAACTGGGCGCTCGCGGCTCGGCAGATGCCGAATAGCCTCAGCTGCCCCAAACGCCGGTCCGGTCCCCGCTCCCAAAGGTGCGGGGACCGGACCGGCGTTTTGCGCCCGGGGCCGCCGACGTCGACGGCGACCTAATCCTCGGCCGGGGGCCTGAGGCGCGCCCAGGCGAGGGCAAAGCCGCCCAGGACTCCGGCTACCGCCCAGCAGGCCGCCGTGACACTGTGTTGACTCAGCAGCCCCACAAGCGGATTGACCGCTACGCCGATCAGGCTGCCGCAGGTGGTGACCAGGGAGAGAGTGGTGGCTCGCGTGCGGGCGGGCGCCGCCAGCGTGGCGAGCGCCCCGGCCACCGGGCCGCGCGCCGCCGAGGCAGCGAGCACGACGATGAAGCCGACGACGGTGGCCGCCCCGTGCGGCACCGCCAACAGGCCGAACCCGGCCGCGGTGGCCAGCGTCGTCGCGGCAACGAACGCCGTCGGCGAGCCAAACCGGCGCGCCAACGATTCGGAGACGTGCGACCCGAGCGCCGCCGCGACCTGCGCAAGCGCCAGCACGACGCCGAAGTACTGCAGTGGTATCCCGGTGGCCTGCCAGCGTGGCTGGTTGAGGTAGAAAGCGGCTCCCACCAAAATCCACGGCTGCAACGCCGTCAGCCACAGCACCGGGGTCGCCAGCACCTGCCGGGCGACGGCCAGCAGCGGCACTCGCGCCGCTGGCTCGTCGGCCGCCACCGGGCGCCGCGCGGGCGGCAGCCACAGGACCACCACCGCCCCGAGCGTCTCCGCCCCGGCCGCGGCGACGGCGGGCCAAGTGATGTCGCGGGTCGCCAGCAGGCCCCCGGCCACCCCCGCCACCGCCCCCGCGACGGATTCGAGGGCGCCGAAGTGGCCGAGCACCCCGGTCAGGCGGCGTTCGGACTCGTCGGCCAGCACGCTGGTCAGGTAGGAGCGGTCGGCACCGGAGACTAGGGCGATGGCTAGGCCGCTGAGGATGTTGGTCAGCACGAAGGCGCCGTAGGTGGTGCTGGCGGCGTAGCCAATGGCGGCTGCGGCACCGATGACGTATCCGCTCACCAGCACCAGCCGGTCACTGGTGCGGTCCGCCAGGCGCCCGGTGGGCAGATCGCACACCATAATGCTGACAACCAGCACGGTCTCCAGAGTGAAGATCTGAGGGTAGGTCAACCCGCGGGCCAGCAGGTACAGGGTCGAGACCGGCACCACGAAGGACGCCGACGTCAGGATGGTCGCCACCGCGATCAGCGCCAGGGCACGCTGGCGCCAGAGAAAAGAAATGGTGTTCATGAGGTTCCTGAGGACAGGGACCGCCGAGTAGCCACGGACATGGCCGTCGCACGCACTCGACGGCCGGATCGGACAGGCCAAAGATGCCTCGCACACCGATCGTCTCGATCGGGGCGGGCTGGTCGGATCCGGCTGACCACCTCGCCCAGGGCGAAGCGGTCAGCCTAGTTACCTCGGGCGCTCACACCCCCAGGTTAGCGGCTGTGGCGACAGGTCGGCGGGCCGCCGACACCTGGTGGGCGTGTCGCCTGCGTGGTTTGGGTCCGCGTGTCCGGCAAACTTGGA
The DNA here is from genome assembly GCF_001907235.1 of Buchananella hordeovulneris. Taxonomy (GTDB): domain Bacteria; phylum Actinomycetota; class Actinomycetes; order Actinomycetales; family Actinomycetaceae; genus Buchananella; species Buchananella hordeovulneris. The sequence continues at coordinate 5,776 of NZ_MQVS01000017.1, read as the reverse complement.
GCATGAGCATCCCGATTGTGGCGCCTGCCGGGATTATTGCTGCTGGCCGGAGACACTCGGTTGGCTGCAGAAGTGATGGGACGGTGGTGGCTGTCGGCCACGACGGCGCTGGAGAGTGCCAGGTCTCTCGCTGGCGGGAAGTGGTGGCGGTAGCGGCGGGAAATGTACACGCGCACGCGAACACGGGTAGATCCCACACGGTTGGCCTGCGGGCAGACGGCACCGTGATTGCTGTTGGCTGGAACGGGAACGGCCAGTGCGAGGTTGGCTTGTGGACCAAGCTGCAGGCGGTGGCGGCTGGGTGGCGCTACACGTTGGGGGTGCGTAGTGACGGCACCGTGCTCGCTACAGGGCGCAATCGCGAGGGGCAGAGCGAAGTGACTGGCTGGCGGGACATCGTCACTGTTGCTTGCGGAGACTGGCACAGCGTCGGGTTGACGGGTATAGGAACGGCGGTGGGGACCGGTATTAGTCGCTTTGGGCAACTAAAAGTTGCGCACTGGCGGGAACTGGTGGCGGTGGCGGCTGGGACACGGCACACCCTGGGACTGACCACTACCGGCCGCGTCTTAGCGGCGGGCCCGGCAGGAGAAGCAGAAACCTGGCAGGACATAACCCAGATCGCGGCCGGGAGCTATCACAGCGTCGGCTTGGATAGGACAGGACGGGTGCGGGCGACGGGCAGTAACTCCCACGGTCAATGTGAAACCGGAACGTGGCGGGACATTGTGGCGGTGGCAGCCGGCGCCCTGCACACCCTTGGGTTGCGGGCCGACGGTTCCGTGGTGGCGGCGGGGGACAACAGCTGCGGACAGGGGAATGTTGCGAGCTGGGAGCTGGGGCGTACGGTGTTAGCGCCCGCCGTACACCCTCGTTAACTTGCTACTTGTTTGCCCCATAACCTGTCAGGAGTTTTTCGATCACTGCGGACAGCATCTTTGACCTTCTTCTTTTGTAGCCGATTACCTCAGTCGAGACATACTGGATAGTCTCCGGGGGAATCATGTCGACTGCGATCTCCCACACTTTTCCGAGTCGGGGGTTGACGATGCCTATCTTTTCTACTTGTTTGAATTGCGGATGGATCGAGCGCAGCCCCATGAGCCAGTAGATCAGTATCTGAAGAGTGTTTTTAGCTGAGGGCTTGGAGCGCGAGACCTTTACGTCCCACATGCCCCCAGAAGTGACCACATCTCCGTCTCCTTTCCTAATCAATTTCGTGTAGGCCCCTGCAAGGTCGAAGCCGTCCAGTAGCAGGTGATTGGTCTCGAAAAAATGTGACAGGCGCCCTACCATCATCGCAATGTTATTAATTGTGGTGTTGTCGGGGTTAATCCCTTCCACGGGCTTATACGAGCTTGCGCCCGCCCGGTACACTACGTCGAATCCCGTCAGTTTGCAGGCTGCCCGTATCGATGCGTGGGTGAGACCGTCCACCTGGTTGAGTAGTGCATAGGCAGTGTCCTGGCGACCTAGCAAGCGGGCCCCGAGCAGCGAGACCTGAAACGCGTGTCGGCGATCGTGGGAGGTGATGGCGCGACTGAGATAATCCACAGCCATGCCTGTGATGCTGGGGTGAAGATTCTCCTTTTCCAGGACTGGTCCAAAGCTGTCCATCTCCACGCATTGAAAGTCCCGTAGTGGCAGCAGTCCGCCCCGAGGCTGTTTTATCTCTTTTATTCGGCGTGTCACGGTAACCATCGTTGCGCACCTCCTTGTTGCACGCCAGTATCTTAGCGGGAAGAGAGTGGTGGGCTGCAACGGAAGTGTCATTCCTGCTGCTCAATCGATATTTTTGAGCGGCCATCTACGCGTTGGCGTATGAGTAGTAATTTTGCTCTCATTAATCAGAGACTGCTGAGCCACCAATCTCGTCCTAGGTGGCCGCGGGTGGGCCGCGCGCGGCGCTAGCGCCCGCCGCCCAGCCGCGCCGTGAACGCCACCTCGGCCCGCAGCCGAGGGGAGATGTCAGCGGCCGCTAACAACCGGGCGATGTCGGCCCGCTCGGTGGGCGCGGGGGACTGGAACATGCGGTGGGCGCGGTGGCGGGCCCAGGTGGCCAGCCCGGCTGCCCCGAGGTGGGCCAGCGCCGGGTCGGTGGCGGCCAGCAGGTGGGCGCGCACCTCGCTCCAGCCGCGGCGGCTGGCCAGCAGGCGCCACACCCGCCGCCGCACGACGCTGCTCGCTTCCTGCCAGCGTCCGGCCAGGTCGTCCCACCCCCAGCACCCCGTGCCCGCCAGGGCGCGCACTGCCGCCGGAGCCACCGCGCCCGTCAGCAGCGGCCACAGCGCCGCCAGATCCGCGCGGGTGATGCCCACGCGCGTCAGGGCGCGCAGGGCCAGCCGTCGCTCAATGGTGGAGCCGACCCGCAACAACTGGTGCGCCGTGGTCCGCGGGATCGTGCCGCCCGCCTCCAGCAGACCCGCCAGCGCCCGCGGATCGTGCTGCTCCTCCCACCGGGCGCGATACCAGTCGCGCGGCTGCCAGCCCCGTCGCTCCGCCCGGTAGGCGGCCCGACGACGCACCAGAGCGGAGCGGTCCAGCAGCAGCGCCGCGAGCCTGTCGGCGGGCAGCTGATCGTCAGTGACCACCTGCAGGGCCCGGCACCGCCCGACGGCGCGGCGGGCCGTCAGGAGCTGCGGCGCGGCCTGCGGATTCTGGCACACGACCTCCGTCAGCGCCCGGGCCAGCAGCGAGTCGTGCTCCCGCGCCAGCTGCTGCAACGCCTCGGCCGCGCTCATCCCGGCCGTGATTCGGCTGAGAACAGCCCACCGCCGCACCGCCCGCTCCGGGTGCGCCAGGAAACCGGCCCACAACGGCCCGACCAACACGTCGGCGACCAGCTCGGCGTACCGGGCCAGCGCGTCGGCCGCCGTGCGCCGGTGCCGCAGCGCCACCAAAACCGGCACCACCGCTTCCGCCTGGGCCACCGACCGGCGGGCCGCCAGTGCCTCCCAGGCGGCCCGGCGCACCTGCGGCACGTGGTCCGTCGCGCGGAGTGCCAGCAGTCGGTCGGCCGCTGGTCCCGGGCGGGCGGCCAGGGCCTCCACCGCTGCCTGCCGCACCCAGCCGTCGAACTGCATGCTCCAGTACGGCAGCGTCGGCAGGCCCGGATCCAGCTGCGCCAGCACCTGTTCCCGGTCCGGCTGATCGCGGGCCGCGCGCCGCCCGTTGCGCATCCAGCTGTCGATTTCCACCAGCAGCCGCGCGGGCCAGGTCGTTACCGCGGTATCGACGTCGCGCCCGGCCGGATGAAGCAGGAGCGCGGCCTGGCGTTCCAGCAGCGGGCGGGGGATCTCCGTATACATGGCCGCCAGCCTCGCACGGGTCGGCGGCGCCAGCAACGCCTAGCGGGCCTGTCCAACTAGCGCTGCGTCGGGCGGGAGCGTGTCGAGCTTCTCCAGCAGCCGGGCAGCCAACCGGTCAGCCGTCCACGGGCGGTGCCCCACCGTGTGCACCGCGATAGCAAACCGGCCAGGTCGGATCTCCACGTACGCGCCGTGATCCCGGTTTTGTCCGTTGTGCCACCAGCTGTCGCCGACCTGTATCCACCCAGGCATCGAGGGCAGGTGCCGCGCCACCTCGCGGGCGAAATCCGTCAGGCCCGATAGCGGCGACAGCAGTCCGCCGGCCCCCACGAACGGTCCGGTGTCCTGCCATTGTTCGCGCACCCGGCCCCACCGGTCATGCAGCACCGCCACCCGGCCGGGCAGATGCACCGTCGTCACCCTGCCGATTCCCCAGGGACCGAAGATCTTCCGCTGCACCAGCTCCGGCCAGCTCGCCCCCGCCGCGACTTCTAGCGCGCGCGTGAGCACCGCATACCCCAGGTTTGAGTAGGAGAACCGCCCGACGTGTAGCGTCTGGCCGATGCCCAGGCGTGGCACGACGTGGGCATCGAAATAGGCGGGGGTGTACTTGGCCCACGGATTGGCCTGCCAACCGATGTCGGGCGGCACGGCGGGCAAGCCTGAGGTGTGGTCCACCAAGCGGGCCAGGGTCACTTGCGGTGGCAGGGGCGCGGCGGGCAGGTAGTGGGCGACGGGGGCGGCCAGGTCGACGACGCCGGCGGCGGCCAGCAGGTGGGCCAGCGCCGCCGTCACCGGCTTGGTCACTGACCCCCACTCAACCAGGGTTTCCGCGCCGTGCAGCGGGCCGCGTCGCTCCCACACGCGGCCATCCGCCAAGTGCAGCTGCCAGGCCAGGCTGTGCTCCCGCACCCACCAGTTCCGCATCGTCCCCCCTGCCTTCCGCTGCCCCCTAAACGCCCCGGGGTGAGCGCATTCTTGGGGCGTAATCAAGGCGCCGCCCAGCGGCGGTGGGTCGCCGCCACCCAGTAACTTGGTAACTGGCAGGCAAGCTAACACAAGGGGGAGTAGTGCGCGGCACGCGAGCGGTTTGGTGGAGTGGCTGCCTCCTGGCCGCCGTGGCGCTCGGGGGCTGCGCGACGTCGGCGACCCCCCGGGCAGACGAAGCGAGCACCCCCAACCATGTGGGGGTATCAGTGCCGGTGGTTGCCAAACCACTACAGGGAGTGGGCGCCACCTACCGTGGTGCGGCCTACGATGTCCGCCTTGAGCGCGTCTTGCAACGCCCGGCCGACGCAGGCAAGATGCTACACGTCTTGTACACGGTAACTAATCGGGGGCAGCACCCGCTCAGCACCTGCGATCTGGAGCTGGAAGTCAGCGATGAACTGCGGCTAGAGGGCCAGCCGACGGCGGCCGCGACCCCAACAGGCGAGTGCGGCGAGGTGGCGCCCGGCGCATCTGTCCGACTAGAGGGCGACGTGAATCCGCCCGGCGCCGACGAGGACCTCACCATCGGCCTGTTCACCGCTGGGGCCGCAGACCGCTACGTCTCCCTGGCCCATTTCACGGTGCCGGCCGCTGAAATCTCGCCCCTGCCGCAAACCATCGAGCCGGTGAGCGTGCAGGGACGCCTGGTGACCATCACGTACATCGGTCCCGCCCCTGGCTCGGGCACCGACACCCAGATCGACTACACGGTCAAAAACCTCAGCCGCGACACCATCTACCTGTGCCACGGTTTCTGGCCGGTGCTCACCGACGCGCCACTGGAAGACGGGCAACTATCCGTGTGGGGATACCAGCCCAAGGACAACACCTGCAGCTCTTTCGCGCCCGATGAGGTAGGTGAATACTCGCTCACCATTCCTGGGCAGATCCCCGCCGAGGGGCTTGAGTTGAGCATCCAGAGCCCGCCAGCCGACGCCGGGATCATCAAGGAATGGGGCAAGATCAAGGTGCTGCCCGAGCATGTGGCGGGCTATCAGGCCCCCGCTGACCAGTAAGCCCGGCGAACGGTGCTTCCCCGCTCGGCGTGCGCGCAAGCTGTCGGCGCTGGGCGTGCGGTGGTTGCCGCTGTTGTCCCCACTGATCTTATGCGCGGGGCGCCGACCGCCTACTGCCAATGTGGAAAGCGCCCGGTGCGGCGCCGGAAAGTTAGCTAGCTCTCTTTTGGGGGCAATGCTGCCGGTGTGAGCTGGAAAAATTGGGTCCTGGGCGCCCCTTGTCCCCCTCGTCGCTGCCCGCGCATCCCCAATTTTCCGCATGTTTGCAACGATTCGGGCCTCTGTGGCGTAGGTCATGCCATTTCGATTTGACGGTAGGGAAGAATGCCGCGTAATGTTTCCACCTGTCGCCGAGAGCGGTTGGTAAAGCTGCTGGGTGATTGATTTTCCTGGATGTGATGGCGTTTGTTGTTGTGTCTGGGGGCCATCGGGTCGGCTGGTCTCATTTGTTTGGGGTTGGTT
>NZ_MQVS01000016.1 GCF_001907235.1 Buchananella hordeovulneris | reverse complement strand
GATCGCCCAAATGGAATACCTCCTCAACATCCGCCCCCGCCAAACCCTCAACTGGCTCAACCCCACCGAAAAACTAGCTGTTGCACTCACCACTTGACACCACCTATACACCGGATGAGCCGCCCCCATAGCCATCTAGGGCGGTCCCGTGCCCCCGGATTGCGGTTCCGGCGCGCCCGAGCGGGCACCGCACGCGCCTGGAACTGCCTCGGACAGGCAAATCGGCCCACCCGGGCCCCGCATCCGGCTGCACACACGAAAGTGCGGGGCCCACCCGGACCCCGCACTCTCGCAGTCAGCTCAGTGCTCCCGCAACCGGCCTACCGCTCCCGCTCGCCGCGAATGAACTCTTCGACAGCTTCGCGGGCAGCGTCATCGGCCCGCTGCTCCATCGGCGACTTCATGAAGTAGGCCGAGGCGCTCAGCAGCTCCCCACCAATCCCGCGGTCCAGGGCGATCTTGGCGGCCCGCACCGCGTCGATCACGATGCCTGCCGAGTTGGGCGAGTCCCACACCTCCAGCTTGTACTCCAACGAGATGGGGGCATCCCCGAAGTTGCGGCCCTCCAGGCGCACGTACGCCCACTTGCGGTCGTCCAGCCAGGCGACGTGGTCCGACGGGCCGATGTGGACATCGTGGTCGTCCAGGCCCGCCCGCAGGTTGGAGGTGACGGCCTGGGTCTTGGAGATCTTCTTGGACTCCAGGCGGGTGCGCTGCAGCATGTTCTTGAAGTCCATGTTGCCGCCGACGTTCAACTGGTAGGTGCGGTCCAGGATGGCGCCGCGGTCCTCGAACAGCTTGGCCAGCACCCGGTGGGTGATGGTGGCCCCCACCTGACTCTTGATGTCGTCACCAACGATCGGCACCCCGGCGGCCTCGAACTTGTCGCTCCATTCCTTAGTGGAGCCAATGAAGACCGGCAGGCAGTTGACGAAGGCGCACCCAGCGTCGATCGCGCACTGGGCGTAGAACTTCGCGGCCTCTTCCGAACCGACCGGCAGGTAGCACACCAGCACGTCGACGCGGGCTTCCTGCAGGGCGGCGACGACGTCAACCGGCTCCTCGGTCGACTCGTCGATGGTGGCGCGGTAGTACTCACCCAGGCCGTCCAGGGTGACACCGCGCAGCACCTTGACCCCGGTGGGCTCAACGTCGGCGATCTTGATCGTGTTGTTGACCGAGGCGTTGATGGCTTCGGCGATGTCGAGACCGACCTTAGCGGCATCGACATCGAAGGCAGCCACAAACTTCAGGTCGGAAACGTGGTAGTCCCCGAATTGGACGTGCATAAGGCCGGGGACGGTCTCCTCCGGCTTCGCGTCGCGGTAGTAGGTCACGCCCTGCACGAGGGACGAGGCGCAGTTTCCTACACCGACGATACCGACGCGGATCTCGGTCATTAGTTCTCCTTGGGTGGGGTGGCCGGGTGGCCGTGGTTGGTGGTCTGGTGAGTGGCGCGTGGGCCGGGAGGTGGGGAAGGGGATTCTGTGGCCCGGGTGGGTGGGCCGGTGTAGTACGGGTAGGGGCCTGCCGTGCCGCGTTCGGTGTCGATGACGCGTTCGATCCAGGCGATGTCTGCCTCCGCCTGTGCTAGGCCGTGGCGGGAGAGTTCGGCGGCATACTTGTCCATCCGCTCGGTGGCCTCAATAACGGCCGCCCGGAGGGCAGCTAGGCGCTCGACCATGCGGGAGCGGCGCCCTTCCAGGATGCGCAGGCGGGTGGCGGTGTCGGTGGAGGAGAAGTTGGCGAAGTGCACGTCGAAGGCGTCGTCGTTCCAGGCGTCCGGCCCGGCCCCGGCTAGGGCGGTGTTTAAATGGACGCGCCCAGCTTTTGTGAGGGAATAGACAATTTTGGCGCGTTTGCCGGTGGGGTCGTCGGTGGAGGTGATGAGGCCGGCTTCGGTCAGGCGCCGCAGGGCGGGGTAGAGCGAACCGTACGACCACGCGCGGAGGCGCCCGAGGGTAGTTGCTAGGCGTTTGCGCAGTTCGTAGCCGTGGGCCGGGCTTTGCAGTTGCCCGAGGATGGCCAGGTCAAGTACCTCTGCCTTCGCGCTCACTGATCCTCCTTCCCTCCGCGACGATAGCTCGGCTAAACCTATCGGAACGATATGTCGGGCGCTAGTGGTTGGAGGTGAGTCCGCGAAACCTGTCGCGTTTGCCGCCATACTTAAACCCACTGACTGACACACGGGTAACCGAAATTGGGAGGACCCTAGTGGCTGCACGCACGCCTCGCGCTCACCCCCAGCCCGCCGCAGCGGGAACTCACGCGGCACGCAAGAAACGCCGCAAGCGCCCGCTTTGGCGCACCATTTTGTACTGGCTGATTGGACTGGGCTTTGCCAGTGGTCTGGCCTTGGTCGGCTTGTTCGTGTGGGCATACAACAGCCTGGAGTTACCCAACCCGAACTCCTCCGCCGAGGCCCAAGTCACCACCGTCTACTTCGCCGACGGCACCACCGAACTAGGGCGACTCGCCGACGTTAACCGGACCATCGTCGACTTCAACACCCTGCCGAAATATGTAGGCAACGCGGTGGTGGCCTCCGAGGACCGCAAGTTCTGGACCAACCCGGGGGTCGACATCTTCGGTACCGCCCGGGCCCTGCTCAACAACCTGCGCGGCGGGGACCGGCAAGGTGGCTCCACTCTCACCCAGCAGTACATCGAGCGGTACTTCGTGGGAGAGACCACCGATTACCTGGGTAAGGCCAAAGAGGCCATTCTCGCGCTCAAGGTCACGCGCCAACAGTCCAAGGAAGAGATCCTCGGCAACTACCTCAACACCATCTACTTCGGACGCGGTGCCTACGGCATCGAGGCGGCCTCCCAGGCCTACTTCGGCATCTCCGCCAAGGATCTGAGCATCTCGCAGGCGGCGATGCTTTCCGGCATCATCCCTGCCCCCTCCGCCTGGGACCCGGCCATTAGCCCGGAACAAGCCAAGATCCGTTTCGAGCGCGTGATTGCCCTCATGAAGGAAGACGGACACATCACCGCCCAGGAAGCTGCCGAGGCCCGCATGCCGGAGACCATCGAGCCGAAAACCCCGGAATACTTCTCCGGGCCCAACGGCTACCTGCTGGAGCTCACCCGGACGGAGCTCATATCGCGGGCAGGCATGACCAAGGAAGACCTGGAGACGGCTGGGTTGCAGATCGTCACCACGATCGATCCGAAGATGCAGGCCGACGCGGTGGCCGCCGTGCAGACCTTGCCCGAGGGGCACGACCCGCACCTGCAGACCGCCCTGGTGACCGTGGCCGCCAATTCCGGCGAGATCAAGGCCCTCTACGGCGGGGCCGATTACGCCAAGGTGCAGCGCAACGCCGTCACGGACGACATAGTGCAGGCCGGTTCGACCTTCAAGCCGTTCACGCTCATGGCTGCCCTGGAGGCGCGAGTACCGTTGTCGACCACCTTCGACGCCAACTCGCCCTACGAGGTCCCAGAAACCGACATCGTCATCTCCAACTTCCAAGATGCCCAATGGGGGCAGATCGACCTCATTCAGTCCACTGCCCGCTCCGCCAACACCAGCTATGTGCAGCTCAACGAGAAGGTGGGGCCGGCCGCCACCCGTAAGGTTGCCGAGCGGGCCGGCATCCCCGGAAAAACCATTGGGTTGGGCGACGAGTTGGGTAACACGCTGGGCTCAGCCTCCCCGCGCGTGATCGATATTGCCACCGCCTACAACACGTTCGCCTCCTCGGGTCAACGCTTCGATTCCCACATCGTGCGCACCGTGACCAACGCCAAGGGAGACGTCGTCTACTCCGGGCAGACCGCCGGGGTGCGGGAGTTCACTAACGCCAACGTCGCAGACCTGACGTATGCGCTGCAGCAGGTGGTGCTTGACGAGTACGGGTCTGGCACCAAGGCCCAAGTTTTGAACCGCCCAATTGCCGCCAAGACGGGCTCGTCGTCGGAGAACAAATCCGCCCTCTTTGCGGGCTTCACCCCGCAGCTGACCACCGTCGTCGCCCTCTATCAGCCCGGGGAGGATGGCAGCGAAAACTCCATCACCCCGTTCGGCATCAACCCGGAAACTGGCTACGAGTACGAGGAGATCACCGGCGGTAGCATCCCGGCCGACCTGTGGGTGGACTACATGGGCCGCATCTTGCAGGATCTTGAGGTCGTAGAGTTCCCCACCCCGTCGTGGGGCGAGGGCTACCCGGCACCGCTCGTCACCGAGGCGCCAGTAGAGACCGTCGTCCCCACCGAGACGCCCACCCCGACGCCGGAGCCGGTAGTCACCCCGACCCCGACGCCGGAGCCGGTGGTCACCCCGACCCCGGAACCCGAGCCGGAACCGACCCCGACGCCGGAGCCGACCGACGCCCCGGTTCCTGAGCCGGAACCCACCCAGCCGCCAGACGGTGAAGAACAACAGCGGCCGGGCGAACAAAACGGGCCCTAACCCGTAGTGGCCCTCACACGTCCAGGCCAGTGACTTGGCTCCGCCAATGCGGTAGCCTCGAACACTGGCCTGGACGTTTTTCGTCCAGCCGACGTATGTACACCCTCCTGTCACGGAAAGACCGTGACCGTTTAGACCGAAGGAGGTGGGTGAAAGTCCATGCGTAAGTACGAGCTCATGCTCATCCTCGACCCCGAGGTGGACGAGCGTACCGTCGCCCCGTCCCTGGACAAGCTGCTCGCCGTCGTTAAGACCGATGGTGGCACTGTCGACAACATCGACATCTGGGGCAAGCGGCACCTCGCCTACGAGATCAAGAAGAAGTCCGAGGGCATCTACGTGGTTGTCAACATGACCACCACCCCCGCCCAGGCCAAGGAGCTGGACCGTCAGCTGGGCCTCAACGAGGCCGTGCTGCGCACCAAGCTGCTGCGCCCGGACGCTGCCTGATAACCCAGCCGAAACCGATCTGAAGGACTGAAATGGCAGGCGAAACCGTAATCACGATCATCGGTAACCTGACGGCGGATCCCGAGCTGCGTTTCACCCCTAACGGGGCGGCCGTGGCCTCTTTCACCGTGGCCTCCACGCCGCGGACCTTTGACCGTCAAGCCGGTGAGTGGCGCGACGGGGAAACCCTGTTCATGCGGTGCTCGGTGTGGCGCGAAATGGCCGAGAACGTGGCCGAGACGCTCCACAAGGGGCAGCGAGTCATTGTCAACGGACGCCTGACGCAGCGATCGTTTGAGACCCGGGAAGGCGAAAAGCGCACCGTGGTCGAGATGCAGGTCGAAGAGGTTGGCCCCTCGCTGCGTTACGCCACGGCCCAGATCACCCGCACCCAGCGCGGTGGTGGTGGCGGTGGCGGCTACAACGGCGGCAACGGTGGTGGAAACTACGGCGGCGGCCAAGGCGGTTACGGCAATCAGGGCGGTTACGGCGGCGGCCAAGGCCGCACCGGTTATGGCGCTCCCGGGGGTGGCGATGACCACGACCCGTGGGGCACCCAGGGCGGTGGCGCGGCAGCCTACGGCGACGAGCCCCCGTTCTAAACCAGATCTTTTTGTGGGCGTACCTCGCCCTCGATGTCAAGGAGAAAACCAATGGCGAAGGCATCTCTTCGCAAGCCGATCAAGAAAAAGGTCAGCTCGCTCAAGGCCGTTAAGGTCTCGGGCCCGATCGACTACAAGGACACGGCGCTGCTGCGGAAGTTCATTTCCGACCGCGGCAAGATCCGGGCACGCCGCGTGACGGGCGTGTCTGTGCAGGACCAGCGCAAGATTGCGCGGGCCGTGAAGAACGCCCGCGAGATGGCGCTGCTGCCCTACTCCTCGTCCGGTCGGTAAAGAAAGGATCAACCACAATGGCAAAGCTGATCCTCACGCACGAGGTTCCGTCGCTGGGCAAGGCTGGCGACGTTGTCGAGGTTAAGGACGGGTACGCCCGTAACTACCTCGTTCCCCGCAACCTGGCCACCCCGTGGACCAAGGGTGCGCAGCGGCAGATTGACCAGATGCAGGCCGCTCGCCGGGCCCGCGAGATTTCCTCGGTGGAGGGCGCGCAGGCTGCTCGCGACAAGATCCAGTCGGCCCCGGTGACGGTGACCGCGCACGCCGGGGAGTCCGGTCGTCTGTTCGGTGCTGTCTCGACCGCCGACATCGCCGCCGCGATCAAGGACGTGCACAGCGTGGATGTGGACCGCCGCAAGGTGCACATCGACCAGCCCATTAAGTCGGTGGGTGAGTATGTCGTCACCGTGCGCCTGCACGACGACGTGGTCGCCACCGTCAAGGTGCTGGTGGTGGCTGGCTGAAGCTAGCTGACTGCGGCACGTGGGCCCGCCCCCACCTGGGGGCGGGCCCGCTGCTGTGTGGGTGGGTGTGGGTGGGGCGTCCTAGTTGGCTCTGGGGGCGGCTCATCCGGTGTATATGGCGCCTAATGCCTGTGGGTGGCAAGTTAGGGTGCCCCTGGGGTCCGGCCAGCGGGTGCAGAGAGTCAGCTGGGGTGCCCCTGGGGTCCGGCCAGCGTGCGCAGAGAGCCAGCTGGGGTGCCCCTGGGGCCTAGCTAGCGCGGGAAGTCCGGTTAGCCCCGGGGAGCTGGCGCGGCGGGCAGGCCGTGCCATTTGTCGCCGCGTACGCGCACCCAGCTCGCCACGGCCCGTTCGGCGGTATTGAAGCCGACGAGGGCGAGCCACAGCACCGCCAGACTGGGGCCGGGTGGCAGCGGGCGGGCCAGCAGGGTCAGGCCCGCCAGGCCCGGCAGGTAGAGGAGGACAACCACCAGGCTGGAGGTGGCCAAGTACTTGCCGTCCGCTGCGCCGATCAGCACCCCGTCCAATACCCAGACGTACGCCCCGAGCGGCAGCAGGAGGGCGGTGGCGGCCAGGGCCCACGGGGTGGCGGCGCGCACGGCTGCATCGGGGGTGAAAAGGTGCGCCAGCCACGGGCTGAGCGCCAGGAGCACGAGGCCAAGGCCGATGCTGGCGCGCAGTCCCCACACGAGGCAGCGGGAGACCGTGTGGCGGACGGCCGCGAGGTCACCGCGGCCAATCGCATGACCGATGAGAGCTTGCGCGGCGATGGCCAGTGCGTCCAGGCCGAAAGCGACGAAACTCAGCACGGCGCCGACGATTTGGTAGCCGGCCAGGGCGGTGGTGCCCAGATAGGTGGCCGCGTAGGTGGTGGCCAGCAGGCAGGCACGCAGGGCGGCGGTGCGGATGAAGAGCGGGGACCCGCCTGCCAGCGAAGAGCGCAACCCAGATCCGTGCGGGGTGAGGGCCACGCCTGCGGCCCGCGCGGCCCGCGCGACTATGAGGCAGTAGCCGGCCCCCATTAGCAGCTGGGTGATGGCGGTGCCCAGCCCGGCGCCGGGGACCCCCAGTCCGAGCCCGTAGATCCCGAGAGCGTTTAGGGGAATGTTGAGCACTGCCCCGGCGGTGGCGATGACGAGGGGGGTGCGGGTGTCCAGCAGCCCTCGCAGGGCCCCAGTGCCGGCGAGGACCACGAGCATGCCTAGTAGGCCGGGGGCGGAGTACCGCAGGTAGCCAACCACTTGGGTGGCCACCGCTGGGGCGGGGTTGAACCAGCTCACGAGGGTCGGGGAGCCCAGGAATAAGACAACCCCGAGCACTGCCCCGAGGCAGGCCGCCAGCCACATGCCGTCGATACCGTGCCGCAGGGCGCCGGCCCTGTCCCCTGCGCCGAGGAGGCGGGAGGTGGCAGACGTGGTGGCGTATGCCAGGAAGATGGCCAGGCCGACGATGGTGCTCAGGATGGTGGAGGCGAGGGCGAGGGCCGCCAGGGGGGCTGCGCCGAGGTGGCCGATCATCGCGGAGTCCACTAATAACAGGATGGGCTCGGCTAACAGGGAACCAAGAGCAGGCCAGGCGAGGGCGGCGATCTCGCGGTCGCGGGCGTGGTCGGAGGGGGAGCGCATGCTCGACTCATAACACATGGTGGGACCGGGGGGCGAGCTGCCAGGAAGCGTGGAGGTTCAAGGATTGGTTGAGACTGTGCGGTCCGTTCGGTGTGTCGTTCGACGAGTTTTCCCCCAGGCAATCCACAGCCTGTGGGGAAAGCTGTGGATTGTGGGCAGAAAAAGCGCGGCATCTCAGCGCCGACCTGTGGACAACTCGGGGGATAACGAAGGTCTACCCACAGGAGGGCGAGGTCCGCTTTGTCAAGTGGCGGCGTGTCGGTGACGCGTTTTGGCACGAAAATGTGCAATGTCTCTCATCGGAAAACGGGCGCGTTTTTCGTTGCAATGGCGGCTTTTTTGGTGCGTGGCGACGTCCGGGGCCGAGAGTGGTGTCGGGCAACCGTCAGCCGGATGAGGGCCAAGAATGTGCTGATAATCGCCTGAGATTCTCCCATCCGTCGCCTGTGGATAAGTAGCTGTTATCCACCGGCCGGGCGAGCAATTTTTGTCCTCAGGTTGTGGGTGGAGGGCAATCGTTGGCCCCGCAATGCTGTTGCGGGGCACCTAATCTGGCGAAAGATGCCCCATCCACACCGCGTCCACAGCGCTGTCCGCAGCTTGTCCCCTGGTTATCCACAGTTTTATCCCCCGCTGTGCACAGGGCGATTTGGCCTGCGGGCGGGCAGGAGCGTATGTTCTCGCGCGGGCGCGCCCGGCGCCCGCTAGTTGTCAGGGGGCAGGCTGTGGACGGACGTGACGAATTCGATCGGACCCCACCGCAGGACGTGGAGGCAGAGCGCTCGGCCCTGGGGGCCATGCTGTTGTCGAAGGAGGCCATCAGCGAGGTCTCGGAGCTCCTGCGGACCGACGACTTCTACCGCCCGGTGCACGGCATGATCTACGACGTGCTGCTGACCCTGTTCGGTAAGAACGAACCCGCAGACGCGATCACGGTGGCCGCCGAGCTAAACCGGCGCGGTGAGCTGGCTCGCGTCGGCGGTCCCGATTACCTCCATACCCTGATCGCCGGGGTGCCTACGGCCGCCAACGCCGTGTTCTACGCCGAGATCGTGCGGGAGCGCGCCATGCTGCGGCGCCTAGTGGAGGTCGGTACGCGGATTGTGCAGCTTGGTTACGCGGCCGATGGCGGGGACGCCCAGGAGATCGTCAACCAGGCGCAGGCCGAGGTCTACGCGGCCACCGAGTCTCGCCAGCGCACCGACTATGTCCGGCTGCAGGACACCATCTGGGAGGTAATCGAGGAAGCCGAGGCGATCAAGGGCGGCAAACAGTCCGAGGGAACGGTGGCCACCGGGTTCATCGAGTTGGACAAGCTCACCAACGGGCTCCACCCCGGCCAGATGATCATCGTCGCGGCCCGCCCCGGTGGCGGCAAGTCGACGTTTGCCCTTGATGTGTGTCGTAATGCCGCCATTCGGCACAACCAGGCGGCGGTGGTCTTCTCGCTGGAGATGTCAGCGGCAGAGATAACCATGCGGCTCCTGTCAGCGGAATCGACGATCTTCCAGTCTTCGCTGCGCAACGGGCAGATCACTGATGAGCAGCTGCAGCGCTTGGGGGCGGTGGCAGGCAAGGTGGGTGATGCTCCGCTCTTCATCGATGATTCCCCGAACTTGACGATGCCAGAGATTCGCGCCAAGGCTCGCCGCTTGAAGCAGGAAGCGGACCTGAAGCTCATCGTGGTGGATTATCTCCAGTTGATGAGTTCCGGCCGACGGGTGGAATCCCGGCAGCAGGAGGTCTCGGAGTTTTCGCGGGCGTTGAAGCTGTTGGCCAAGGAGCTGGAGGTGCCGCTCATTGCGGTGGCCCAGCTGAATCGCTCGTCTGAGCAGCGGGCGGATAAGAAGCCGACGATGGCTGACCTGCGTGAGTCCGGATCGTTGGAGCAAGACGCCGACATCGTGATCCTGCTGCACAAGCCAAACTATGAGAAGGAGTCCGAGCGGGAGGGCGAGGTCGACATCATCGTCGACAAGCATAGGGCCGGGGCAACGGCGACCATTCCGGTGCTCTTCCAGGGACACTACTCGCGCTTCGTGGACAAGGCGCTGGAATAGGCCGTCGCCCGGGAGGAGGCAAGCCGTTCCCCACCATTTGGGTGGGCTTGGGGGACGACGCTAACATGCCGGGTCAACCCGCCGCCCCGGCCCCACACACTCGGGGGGTTGATCGTACGCCCAACGGAAAGCTACGGCGTGGATGCCCCGGCCCCACACACTCGGGGTGTTGGCACCCGTCAAGTGAATGGTGGCTGCGGCGGGCAGGTAGCCCCGTAGCTTGACGGGCCCTCCACCTGTAGATGGATTTATCGCTGGGGTGCCAGCCAATACCCGGCATAGTTTCTACAGCGGGGATAGTGTCGGGGCCAGGAGCTCCACAGCTAAGGAGGCAAAATGTGGCGGAAGATTAGTACTTTCATCTCCCTCGTGCTTGCTGTTGGCGGGGTGACGGCTTGCGGCGGCGGGGAAACCACCCCCACCCCGGCACCAGAGGCGGCGGTCCCCGCCACCACAGCTGCGGCAGTGCCCGACGTGCAGGCCACCCCCGGGGGACCGCCGCCGTGGCGGCTGGCGGGCGCCTCCGAGAAATGCAAACTCATGGGGCGCTACAGCGAACAACTGGACAAGGTCGCCCCGGTAGACATCATGGACGATCCGGCCGAATTCAAGAAGAGTGCGCCAGAGTTTGCCGAGTTGAAGAAAATCGCCGAAGAGGTGGCAGCTGCCGGTATGCCGGAACCGTTGGGGCACAAGTTTGTTCAGATGAACGACGCCATGCTTAAGTTGGCGGAAAAAGGCGATTTAGAGGCCTTCCAGGTTGCTGGCTTCCTCGATGAGGAAATGGGAAAGGCGATCGACGAGCTCGGAACCTGGTGTAACTAACACGGAGGGAGAGTAAGGGGCACACCCCCCGCTCCACTATCGTTGGGCGCAGGTAGGAAGGCAGCGACGACGGGAAGAGGTGGCGGTATGCGTCGGATCCGAGTGTTGGTGGGAATCACCCTGGTAGCGGGACTGCTTGGCGGGTGCGGATCCGCACAGGCATTGTGCGAGCTGGGGGCAAACTTCAGTGCCAAAGTCGACGAGATCGGGGGCAAGCTCGCCAGCGCGCGTAATTCCGAGGAGTTGGCGGCGTTGCGGCCCGAGGTGGACAAGTTGGTGACACAGGCCGAGAAGATCGTGGATTCGGCCCCCCGCATCTTCCATGACACCGCTAACGAGTTCACCGACCGCCTGCGCCAGTTGCGAGACCAGGTGGGGGCTGGCGATCTTGAAGCAGTGCAAGCGGGCGACGCGATGCACAGCGAAACCACTGCCCAGTTCTTCGGTTACCTGCAGCGGGTTTGCGACAGCAAATAGCCTTGCCGCACTAGTTACCTGCTGCCCCGGCGAGCGCCAATCCGCAGCGGGCAGCCGCAACTGCCGCCGCCAAGGTCAGCCCACCCACGGCCAGGGCGCGGCCCGGTTGCCGGGTGGCCAGCTGCGCCAGGTCGAGCACGGCGGTGGAAAACGTCGTGAAACCGCCAAGGAAGCCGGTGAGCAGCAGCAGGTGCAGCGCGGGGGGCAGGCTAGCCCCCGCCACCCACCCTGCCAGCAGGCAGCCGACGACGTTTACCACCACGGTGCCGCCCGGCTGCACCTGCGTGGCGGGGGCGGAGGGGAAAGGGGCCCTGCCGTCGGCGGCTCCGCCCAGGCGGGTAACGGCCCTGGTCGCTCGGCGGGACCCGTCCCCGCGGCGGGAGCGATGAGCTCGCCGCAGCCCGGCCCGTACCGCCTGTTCCAGGCCCCAGCGGGCGACTGCGCCTGCCGCGCCCGCTCCCGCCACGGCCAGCAGCATCAACGGGGTCTCACCGGTGTCCGGCGGGTCGCCTGCAACCGGACCCCCCAGCGGCGAGCTACCCACAACCCTGCTGCAGCTAGTCCAGTGCCGACCACGAGTTGCCCCGCAGCTGCCAGCAACTGCTGCCAACCGGTGGCCGCCAGCAGCGCCAGCCCCGCGTAGGTGGTCCAGGCGCCACACAGGCCCGTGGCCAACCCCGCCCGCCACTGCGGTCGCAGGCCTGGCCAGCCCGCCACCACCCCGAGGACGACGGCCCCGGTCAAGTTGACGATGCTCAGGGCAAGCCAGGGCGCGGCAGTTGCCCCGGCGAGCCAGGCCCGGCCTGCGGTTCCCGCCGCCCCGCCGAGCGCAATTACCGCGATCAGCTGCCCACGGGAGGGATCGGGCACTAGATCAGTCCTTGCTTTTGGACGTTGCGCAGCGCCAGCCACCCGATCGGGATACGCCCCCAGAAGGTGACGATACGGAAGGCGAAGGCCGCCGAGACCGCCACCCCGCCAGGAATACCAGCGAACGTGAGGGCCGCAGTGAGGGCGGCCTCTACCGGGCCCACCCCGCCGGGAGAGGGGATAACGGAACCGAGAGCATTAGAGGCCAGGTACGCGATAGCCACGGTGGTGATGGGCAGCGGATAATCAAAAGCCACCAGGCAGGCTTGCAGCGCAGCAACATACGACGCGGTGAGCAGGAAGTTACCGAAGAAGCCGCGGGTTAAGCGCGACGGGCTACCCGCGACCCACACCAGCCGCGGCCACACCTGCTTGAGGGTCGGCCCGGCGGTGCGCCACAGCCACTCACGCACGGGCCGGATCACCATAACGCCGGCCACTAACAGGACGAGGGCGGCCAACGTTATCAGCATCTGCGGGCTGGGGAGCGACAGGTTGCTTAAGTCGCCGGAGGCCAATGCCAGCGCTGACAGGAACACCAGGGTGACCACGATCTGCGCCAGTTGCACGAGGCCAACCGTGGTGATGGCTTGCGGTGTTGACTCTCCCTTACGCATCACGAACCGCAGGTTCAGGGCCGCATTGCCCATCCCAGCGGGCGCCACCAGGGCCACCAGCGAGGCGGCAACCTGCACCTTGATGGAGTTCCATAGTCCGAGGGGCCGGACCGCGAACGCCTCCAAAGCCAGCCCGGCCCCGATGAAGCCCAGGGCCCCGAGCACGAACGCGGCGGCCAGCCACAACAAGTTGGCGGTGCGCATGACGGCAACAATCTCGGCGAAGTTCAGCGAGCCGAGCACTGCCCAGATCGCCATCACCCCGAGTGTCGCCATGGCGATGGATTTGCCGGAGAAGCGGGCCAGCTTCACCGGTGCCACGCCGCCCTCCCCAGCCGGGATCAGCGAGAGCAGCGATTCGCGCAGCAGCTTGACGGTGTCCTTGCCGACCGCGCTCCAGGTTGAGCGCGGCAGCGCGATGCGCTGCAGCACCGGGGCGAGTTCGGCCAACCGGGCGGTTGGCAGGGCCCTGCCTGCCGAGGCCAGGGCCTCCTCCTCCCCGAAGTACGCCGTCAGCAAGGTCAAAAGTTGGGCCAGATCGACGCGGCGGGCCAGGTCATTGGTGGCGGTCTCCCCCGCATCCCAGTCTGTCAGCCACACCTCGCCGTCGGCAGTCACCCCCACCGAGTCGTAGTCGATGGCGCGGTGGGCCAACCCGGCCAGGTGGGCGCGCAGCAGGGCCTGCCACAGGGCGTCGGCGACGGCCGCCGGGCTCACCCCGGGCGGGAGGGCGTCTAGGCGGGCCAACAGGGGTGGGTGCTCGGCGACCAGCACAATCGAGCCTTCCACCGGGGCCAAGCCGATGACATCGGGCGTGGACACTCCCGCGCGCTGGGCGGCAGACGCCAGCAAGGCCGTGTGGTTAGCGGTCTCCAACAGCGTGGTCGCTGGGGCCACCCGCACCCCCTGAAACCGCAGCCGGTCCCACAGCTGACGCAGGAAGCCGACGACCTGCCGGTCACCGTCCAGGACAACAATGTCGCGCCGCTGGCCCGCGTTGTCCCACGCGGCGTACACGCGCGCCACTGGCACGTGCAGTTGGGGGATCGTGCCGGTGTCCACCTCGGCCGCCACCTGCGCAATATCCACCAGGGGGGCGGGGGCCACCGCGTCGACGCTCGTGGCCGCAGCCGGGCCACCCATCTGTTCGACCTGGGGGTCGGCGTCGCCGCTCACCGGCCCTTCCTGCGACTCGGCGGCGAAATCCTTCGCCTCGGGAATCGCCCCGAGCACGGAAGAAGTCGTGACCCACTGCGCCGTGGCAGTTGCCAGCTCACTGTCCACGCGCACCAGGCGGCACACGTCCAACCCGGCCCGCCGCACCGCCTTCACGAGGGATATGTCGGTGGCCCGCGATGGCGCCACCCCGGCAACGTACCGCACCAGGTGTCCCACGGCCCGCCCCAGCAGCACCGTGATCAAAGCACTGGGCAGAGTCGTGGCCCCGCGCACCACGGACAAAACCACGACCACCAAGAGCAGGGGCCAGCTGAACCGGGCGGTGGCTAGCCGGGTCCGCTGCCCAATGGTGGTCAACAGGGCAGTCACGGCCGCAAGGGCAGCATTAATGATGGCTACCGTCACCCCGTCGTTGGTGGTGGCCAGGTTGGCTTGCAGCTTGAGGGGGGCGAAGGACAACGTCAGCCAGTCCAACCCGATCGCCACCAGGGTGGCAACCAGGAGGGCAGCCAGCGCCGACAAGACTTGCCGACGGCGGCCCCGCAACGCCAGTTCCATCAAGATGGCGATCGGCACGATCGTGGTGAGCAAGCCCTCCAAAATATTGACCGGCACCAGCAGGATCTGCCGCAGCACCAAGGTGACGGCGTTTTGCACGTCCTGGGTTACCCCGTGCGTGATGTTGTTGGCGATGATGGCGAACAGCACCACCACCCCGATACCCGCCAGATTCAAAACGAAAGAGACCAAGTCCGCCACCGGGTGCACGGGGGCAGGCGGCAAGTCCACCACCAGGCAGTTGGCAGCCGGGGCGGAACCAAACTCGGGGCGCTGGCCGCTGCGACGTACCTCCACCCCCGCCCGGATAGCTGCCTGCGCGGCGGTCAACCGCGGATTGGACACCACCTCATCTGCGGCAGGCGCCTGCTCGGCCTGCGAACTGTGCGCTTGTCCCATAGCGGCAGTCTACGAGGGATTATCAAGACACCCGGCGCAAGCGCAGTGAATTAGCAACAACGAGCACCGACGACGACGCCATCGCTAACGCCGCGATCATCGGGTTGAGCAGCCCGGCAGCCGCCACCGGGAGGGCCGCCACGTTGTAAGCAAAAGCCCAAAACAGATTCTGTTTAATGACCCGCAAAGTGGCGCGGGACAGGCGGATCGCGGCGGGCACCGCCAACGGTTGGGACTGCACCAGGGTGATGTCGGCCGCAGCCATGGCCACGTCGGTGCCAGCCCCCATCGCCAAACCGAGATCGGCGGTCGCCAGCGCGGCGGCGTCATTGACCCCGTCCCCCACCATCGCCACCACGTGCCCCTCGGCCTGGAGGCGGGCCACGGTCGCCTGCTTCTCGGCGGGCAGTACCTCGGCGATCACCGCCTCTGGGGCGATACCGACGGCTGCCGCCACCTGCTGGGCTGCGGCCCGCTGGTCACCGGTCAGCAGCAGCGGCGTCAACCCCAGCTGCCGCAGTTCGGCGATGGTCTGCTGGGAGGTGGGCTTAACGGTGTCGCGCACCGCCAGCCACCCGACCGCCTGCCCCGCCACCCCTACCGTCACGACGGTGGCCCCCGTTTCCTCGGCGGCGCGGGCCACCCGGGCCAACGACTGCGGCAGCGGGGCATGCAGCTCGCTGGCGACCCACGTCGCCCGCCCCACCGCCACCTGCCGCCCGTCGACGGTGGCTCGCACCCCGAAACCGGCCGCCGCCGCAAAATCGGTCACCGGCAGCAGTTCGGTCCCCGCCGGGAGAGCTGCCACCACCGCCCGCGCAATTGGATGCTCCGAGCCTGCCTCCGCGCTCGCGGCCAGGGTGAGCAGCTCGGCTGGGGTGAAACCGTCGGCCACCTGCTGGTCTTCTACCCGCATCTGTCCGTGCGTCAGCGTGCCAGTTTTGTCGAGGACAACGTGCGTAACACGGCGCGTGGATTCGAGTATCTCCGGGCCCTTAATGAGGATGCCGTGCCGGGCCGCACTAGAGGTGCCTACCAGCAGGGCCGTCGGGGTGGCCAGGCCGAGGGCGCACGGACAGGCGATGATCAAGACCGCCACCCCGGCCGTGAAGGCCGCGTTCAGGTTGGGGCCAAGGAAAAGCCAGGCAGTGAAAGTTGCTACCGCCAGGGCCACCACCACGGGCACAAAAACCCCGGATATGCGGTCGGCCAGCCGCTGCACGGGGGCCTTGCCCAACTGGGCGGCCTCCACCAGGGCCGTGATCTGGGCGAGGGCCGTATCCGCCCCCACCTGGGTGGCGCGCACGATCAGCAGCCCCGAAGTGTTGAGGGCAGCCCCCGGGACGGCGGCCCCCGGGGTGACATCGACTGGCACGGGTTCGCCGGTTAGCAGTGAGGTGTCCACCGCCGAGGTGCCTTCCACCACTTCGCCGTCGGTGGCGATCTTTTGGCCGGGCCGCACCAGGAAAAGGTCCCCGACCTGCAATTGGGCGATGGGCACTATCTGGGTGGTGCGACTGGCCAGGTCCGTGACGATCTCTGCTTCTTGCGCTCCCAGCTCGGCCAGGGCCCGCAAGGCGCTGCCTGCTTGGTGGCGGGCGCGGGCCTCCAAGTAGCGGCCCAGCAGGAGGAACACCACGATCATGACGGCGCCCTCGAAATACAGCTCGGCATGGTCGGTGGCCGTGCGCGGCAGCAGCGACATGTGCATCCGCATGCCGATGTGGCCGGCTCCGCCAAACAGCAGCGCCCACAGCGACCAGGCCAGGGAGGCGGTAACGCCGAGCGAGACGAGCGTGTCCATCGTCGAGCCGCCGTGGCGGGCGGCTCGCCCAGCTGCCACGTGGAATGGCCAAGCTCCCCAAACCCCCACCAAGAGCGCCAGCGGGGCAATTACCCACTGCCAACCAGGGAACTGCCAGGCAGGCACCATAGACAGGGCCATCACCGGGGCGCCGAGGGCCGCGCTAACTAGGAAGCGGCGCCACAGATCGGCGGCCCGCTCCGGGGCGTTGGTTTGTTCCCTGTCGGTTCGTGGCAGGTGCGCTTCGTAACCAGCTGCCTGCACGGCGGCCACCAATTCGGCTGGTCCGACCGCCGGGTCAGCACACTTTATGACTGCCGAGTTGGTGGCGAGGTTGACCTCTGCTTGGACTCCCGGGAGCTTATTGAGGCGTTTTTCGACGCGCCGCACGCACGCGGCACACGTCATGCCGTCCACTTGCAGCTGTACGACGTCCATGTTTCCCTTTTCTGGCAAGGTCGCGCCCACGCTGTAGGCAGCGTGGGCACGGCACGTGAGTTTCAGACCTCGTCGCGACGAATGGCGGCCACCTCGTAGCCTGCCTCCACCACGGCGTCGGTCAATACGTCGTCAGCAATCGGGTTGGCGGCCACGACGGTGACCAGGCTGGCGGCGTCCTTCCGCAGAATCACGCTCACCGTGTGCACATCGGGCAGCGCCTCCAACTCTTCGGTCACGTGCTGCACACACTTGGCACACGTCATGCCGGTGACG
This sequence comes from Buchananella hordeovulneris, assembly GCF_001907235.1. Lineage (GTDB taxonomy): Bacteria > Actinomycetota > Actinomycetes > Actinomycetales > Actinomycetaceae > Buchananella > Buchananella hordeovulneris. The sequence continues at coordinate 17,585 of NZ_MQVS01000016.1, read as the reverse complement.
TCAATCTCGATGGTGCGGTCAAAACTAGGGTTGGACATGTCTCCTCCTTGCTGGCATGTCTCTCAACGCGGCAGTGGGCCGGTTTGTTCCTACCAGGCCTCCAGGAAATCCTTCCAGATGGCCCGCCACTGCGCGATAGATTCTCGGGAGGCAAGCTTGGAGTGATTGATCGCGATGCCGACTTTCTCCGGCTCCTTTTGCATCATCGAGATGACGACGTTGGTGGCGTCGTCCAGCGTCACCCGCCAGTACCGCCACCGGGTCGTGATGGAGGTCGTGGGCGGGGCGGCGAACGTCAAGCCACCGATGTCCGGCACCGATTCCACGAAGCTGCACCAGCGGGAAAACTCTTCTTCCAGGTCCCCCGGGACCGTCTTGGTAACAGAGACCTGGAACGAGCCGTCGGCGGCCTGCCCCGGCACCCGCTTGCCGATGTGCTGCTCGTAGGCGACCGTCACGGACTGGGCCCACCAATCCGGGGAAATGACGGTGGGCGACAGGAGGGGGCGCACCAAGGAGACGATCTGAGAGTGAGATAAGTCTTGTGCTCCGGCGTCGTTGAGGCGGGAGACCCACCGTTCCCAAGACACACCTGTCGCGCCAGCTATCGCATCCACATTGGGCGCCATCTCACCCTCCCATTCCGTTTACTCGCCGCGCTCAACTCGCGAGGACCGCACGCGCAGAAAGACCCACACGGCGAGTGCTACCACGATAAGAGCGAGCACTACCTTGGACAAGAGTCCCACGTACTGTTCGACTACGTGCCAGTTTTCGCCCAGCAGGTAACCGGCACCCACCAAAACCGCGTTCCACAGCAGCGAACCGACCGCCGTCAGCGCCAGGAAGCGGGGGATCGGCATGCGGGTCACCCCGGCCGGGATGGAGATCAAGGACCGGAAGATCGGTACCATCCGCCCAAAGAACACCGTGTAGGTGCCGTACTTGTCGAACCAGGCCTCCGTCCGGTCCACGTCCTCCACGTTCGTCAGCGGCAACTTGTTCAGCAAGGCGCGAGTGCGTTCTCGGCCGAGGGCTGCCCCGATCGCATACAGCGCCAGGGCCCCGAAGACGGAGCCCGACGTCGTCCACACCAGCACCTCCACCAGGCCCAAAGAACCTTTGGAAGCTGTGAACCCGGCGAGCGGCAGGATGACCTCGCTGGGCAGCGGCGGGAAGAGGTTCTCCAAGGCAATCAGGAGCGCCGCCCCGAAACCGCCGAGGGCTTCCATGATGGACACCGCCCACTTGGCGATACCTGTCAGATCATCGGGAGAGGTGGAACCGGCGAGGGGCACAAGAAAAGTCACGCCGCCAACTTAACGGACTCTGTGCGATTCGGGCAGGCATTTGTGACCGTGTTGGCAGCAAAAACCGGTGGGGCGGGGCAACAACCCCCGCCCCACCGGAGCGTCGCCACAGTGCTACTGCCCCTTAACTCGGGCGAGCTGGTCCTGGATGGTGTTTAGGAAAAACTCGGTCGGCATCGCGCCCGGGAACCCCGTGTCGTTGATGATGAACAGCGGGGTGGAAGCGGCGGCCAGCTTGTCGCGGGCGTGCGCCACGTCGGCCTCCACCCGGGACTTCGTCTCGTCACTTTCCAAATCTGTCTTGAACTTCTCGATGTCCGGCACCCCGATGGCCTCCGCCGTGGCCACCAGCGACTCGACCGAGAAGTGGGTGTGCCCGGTCGGGTCACCGTTGCCGAAGACGTGATCGTAGAACTCCCAGAACTTGTTCTGGTTCGCGGCCGCAACCGAGCCCTGAGCCGCCAGGGTCGACTCCGGGCCGAGCACCGGGAAGTTGTGCCACTCGATGCGCAGCGTGCCGTCCTCTACCAACGGCAGCAGGTGCGGTTTGGTCTCCTGGGCCCACTTCGTGCAGTAGGGGCAGGCGAAGTCGGCGTATTCGATCAGCACCACGGGGGCGTCGACCTTGCCGAGCGCCATCGGGTCGCCTTCCTGGCGGCGCGGCTGCGCGCGTACCAACTCCAGAGCCTGCGGGTTATCCAAAGACTCGGCTTTCTCCGGCATGGTGGGGTTCGGGGCCTGACCATCCGGGGCCGCCGTCGCATCCGGGGCGCCGGTGGCGGGCGGCACCGTCGCGGGTGCCGACGGAACGTTCAGCGCGGTTTCGGCGGCCGTCGGGTTGCCGCTGTTCTTCAGGAAGGCAAACAGGAGGATCACGATGACAGCCGCCAGGACGGCGATCACCGCCAGCAGCGAGATCACGGTGGCCCGGGACCTGTCGCCGCCAGGGGATTGGGGCTCAACAGTTGGGTTACTCGACATGGGGCCATAGTGGCATGAACAACTGGACCCCTGCGTCCACCCGCCCCGATTGAGACCTAGGCAACCTCCGCGCGGGCGGCCACGAACGCCGCCACGCATGCCCGCACGTCGTCCGGCGTGTGGGCGGCCGACAGCTGCACTCGGATCCGGGCCTGTCCCCGCGGCACCACCGGGAAAGAGAACGCCACGACATACACACCGCGTCGCAGCATCGCCTCCGCGATCTGCACGGCCTGCCGGGCCCCCTCCGGCCCGGGGAACATCACGGGCGTGATTGCGTGCTCGCCCGGCACCAGCGTGAACCCCTCCTGCGTCATTAGTTCGCGGAAAAGCTGGGCGTTGTGAGCCAGGCGCTCCCGGGCGTCGTCGGCGTCAGCCGCCAGCCGCAAGGCGGCGCGGGAACCGGCCACCACGCTGGGGGCCAGCGTGTTGGAGAACAGGTAGGGGCGGGCACGCTGCCGCAACAGGGTCACGACTTCGGCCGGGCCCGCGATGAAGCCGCCGCTGGCGCCACCGAGGGCCTTGCCGAGGGTGCCGGTAACGATGTCCACCCGGTCGCTGACCCCGAGGGCTGCCGGGGTGCCCGCACCGCGCGGGCCGACGAAGCCGGTGGCGTGGGAGTCATCGACCACGACGACAGCCCCGAACTCCTCAGCCAGGTCGCAGATTTCCGGCAGGGGTGCCAGCAGCCCGTCCATGGAGAACACCCCGTCGGTGACCACCAGGATCCGGCGGGCCCCCTGCTCCCGGGCAGCGGTCAACTGGGCCCGCAACGCGGTCATGTCGCCGTTGGCGTAGCGGAAGCGTTTGGCTTTGCACAACCGGATCCCGTCGATGAGGGAGGCGTGGTTGAGCGCATCGGAGACCACAGCGTCGTCCGCGGTCAACAGCACCTCGAACAGGCCGCCGTTGGCGTCGAAGCAGGAGGAGAACAAGATGGCATCCTCTTTGCCCACGTAGGCAGCAATCTCCCGCTCCAAGGCCCGGTGTTGATCCTGCGTGCCGCAGATGAAACGCACCGAGCTCAGGCCGAAGCCGTAGCGCTCCAGCCCGGCATGCGCGGCGGCGAGCACATCGGGGTGGTTGGCGAGACCCAGATAGTTGTTGGCACAGAAGTTCAACGCCGGGCCGGTGGCGGTGTGTACGTGCGCGCCCTGCGGGCTGGTCAGTTCCCGCTCGTGCTTCGTCAGGCCCGCATCCTCAATCTGTGCCAGTTCGGCCTTAATGTCTGCGCCCCACGTGTACATACCCCGCTCCTAACGCGTGAAATCGATAATGACTTTGCCGCACTGGCCTGAACGGGCCGCCGCGAAGGCCTCCTCGAACTGCTCTGGGGGGAAACGGTGCGTGATGACGCTGCGCACCGCCTCCCGCAGCCGTTCCGAGGTCTCCATCATGAAGGTGGCCCGGTACCAGGTGTCGTACATTTCCCGGCCGTAAATGCCCTTGATGGTGAGCATGTGCGTGATGACCTTGCCCCAGTTGATTGCGAAATCTTCCCGCGGCAGGCCGAGTAGTGAGATGGTGGCGCCATGGCGGCAGGCATCAATCATTTGGTTCAAAGCTGCGGGCATGCCGGACATTTCTAGCCCCACGTCGAAGCCTTCCCGCACCCCCAGTTCCCGCATGACGTCGCCGAGGTCCTCGGTGGCCACGTTGACGGCGCGGGTGGCCCCCACCCCCGATGCCAGAGCCAAGCGGAGGGGGGAGATATCGGTGATGACGACGTTGCGGGCCCCCGCGTGGCGAGCGATGGCGGCGGCCATAACCCCGATCGGCCCCGCCCCGGTTATCAGTACGTCCTCGCCTGCCAGATCGCGCTGGAATGCTGTGTGGACGGCGTTGCCTAGCGGGTCAAAGAGCGCCCCCAGTTCGGCGTCAATAGCTGCTGGTTGACGCCACACATTGGTGGCGGGCACCACCACGTAGTCGGCGAACGCTCCGTCGCGATTGACACCGATGCCGAGGGAACGGATGCACATGTGGCGTCGTCCTGCCCGGCAGTTACGGCACCGGTTGCACACCACGTGCCCCTCAACCGAGACCCGGTCACCGATGTTTACGCCGTCGTTGCCCGGCCCTTGGGCCACGTCAGGGCCCAGTTCCACGACTTCGCCGTAAAACTCGTGTCCGATGGTTTGCGGTACCTGCACTTGGCTGGCCGCCCAATCGTCCCACTGTTGGAGGTGCAGGTCAGTGCCGCATAAGCCTGCCCGCAGAACTCTGATCTTCACCTCCCCTGGTCCCGGGGAAGGTTCCGGAATATCAACCAACTCCAGGCCGGGCCCGGCATGAGTTTTACGGATGGCGCGCATCGGATTCCTCGTCGAAGAAGTGCTTGCTGTCATCGTAACGGCTGGTGGCGGGCAGGGTGGCGCGCCGCTGGTGGTGCGGTTCGTGGTGGGGGTGTGGCCTCGGCGGGCTGGGCGTGGGGGTGCGTGGTTGATGGGCGGGGTGGGGCTTGGTTTGGTTAGTTGTTTAGGGGCGGATTGGGGGCGCGAGAGCGGGGTGTTGGGTGGGGGAAAGCGGTTAAGGTGGGGCCGGTTTGTTCCTTCATATTTGGAGAGGGTGAGCAGTGTGGCTGAGCTGACGGTGGTGGGTGGTGACTACGAGGAGGTGGCGGAGTCTTTGGGGCAGGCCATCGAGTTGTTGGGGCAGATGAAGATTGAGGATCTGGCCGGTCGGGTGGTGGCGGCCTTGCCGTCTTCAGTGGGGGGTGGGGAGTTTGCGGGGGCGAGAGGAAAATTGACGCGGGAGCGTGATGAGCTGGCCACTGTGCTGGGCCAGGTGCGTGGTGGAGCACTGGGGGCCAGCGTGTCGTTTGCGCAGACAGAAGAAGAGTTGGAGCAGTTGTCCCAGGAGGGCCTGAACCTGTTGGCTGGGGCAAACGCGGAGGTGGCGTGATGGTTTCGTGGGGGAGCTTGCGGTTGTGGAATCGTGAGGCGTTGGAGGAGGTGGTTGATGAGTTGATTGTGGCCCGCCGGGTGGTTAATGACGCCAGTGATTTGATTGATGGGGAGGGCAGGCGGCTGCGGTCGCAGGGGATGACGGCCGATGCTTTGCGGGGGCGTTTGGGGTCGATGGCTGGGCAGGGTTATGGGCTGGTGGAAAAGCTCGGTGAGGTGATGTTGGCGACCTCCGAGATGTCGGACGCGGTGTGGGGTCTGCAGCAAGAGATGTTGGACTGTGAGCAGTATGCGCGGGTTAGCGAGTTGTATATCGATGACGCCGGTGTGGTGAAGCCCGTTCAGAAGATAGTGGTGCTTTCCCCTGAGGATGGACGGGCAAAGGCTTTTGAGATTGCCAGGACGCAAAAGGCAATGTCCGAGCTAGCTGAGCGGGTGGCAGGGGTGTTGCGGCGGGCTGACGAGGCTGACCGGGCTTATCAGGCGCGGTTGCGGGCGATCACGCAGGGCACTTACCGGGTGGTAGAGACGGGGCGGAGTGATTCGCAGGGGTTGCCGGATTTGCCGGGGCAGGATTGGGGGCAGGTGCAGGTGGCTGCTTGGTGGAAGGCTTTGAGTCAGGGCGAGAAGGACAAGTTGATAGCTGAGCGGCCGGAGTTGATTGGGAATCTGGATGGCATCGATATGGCCTCGCGCTCTCGGGCCAATAAGCAGCGGGTACCAGATTTGTTGGCGGCGGAGGAAGCGCGGTTGGCCGAGTTGGAGAAGTTGGTTGACCAGACCTCGGGACCAACGGGGCAGGATTATCCGAAGTACGTGCTCAGCCCTCACCAGGATGAGTATGAGCGGGTGCGGCAGCGAGTCGAGGATCTGCGCTACCTCAATGATTACGTGTTGGACGATGCGGGCCGGACGTTGACGACTCTGGATACCTCCAGCGAACGGGTCAAGGCCGCTGTCGCCCTGGGGGATGTGGACCGGGCCAAGCATGTGGCGGTCTTTACCCCCGGCATCGGCTCGAAAGTCGCCGGTATGGAAGGCTACTTAAAGAGCATGGGAGACCTTCGAAAAACCGCCAGTTACGAGGGTGATGTGCCGGAGGATGAGGTGGCGACGGTGATGTGGTTGGGGTATCAGGCACCGCGGGGTTTTGGGGAGGAAGGTGGCTTTGCCGAGTACAGCGAGACGCACCTGGCTGATCGGGGGGCAGACGAACTGAGCAGTTATTTGGAGGGGATTCAGGCCTCGCGGGAGGCCAGCGGGGCGGGTGATCCGCACCTGACTGCGCTGGGGCATTCGTATGGTTCGACTACCACGGGAATGGCGGCGGCGCGGGTGCGGCCGGGAGTGGTCGATGACCTGGTGCTGTTTGGGTCGCCGGGGGCCGGGGTACACAACGTGGAGCAGTACAACGTGCCCGAAGGCCATGCCTGGGTCAGTGGGGTGCGTGGCGGTGATGCGGTGCAAGGCCTCGGTTCAGACTCCGACTTTGGTCTCAACCCGATGGGCATGGACGGCTTTACCCACCTATCTAACGAAGCGCCTGACGAGCGTGGCTGGTGGGAGTCTATTACTAACCCGTTTGCGCGACACTCCGTCTACCTCGCCCCGGACTCCGGCACCCTGAAAGACTTCGGAAAAATAGTCGCCGGAGCGAAATAGCCTCCAACGCACATGATTACACAATCGGAAGAATGGAGGGAAGGTATGCGTAAGAAGCTTGCCGCAATTGTTTTTGCCGCAACGATTGCCTTGGGGGGATGCACGCCGGAGGAGGTTAACCAGATGCCGTTGTACGGGGATGGGTCCCTGCCGGTGGAGGAGCGCCAGCCTTTGGAAGAATTCGTCTCCAATGTGGAGCCGGGCATCGTGGAGTTTATGCAAAGCCTCGACACCGCAGGTGCGAGCGTCTATTTGCCTCGAAGCAATGAGTCCGAGCTTGAATCTTGTGGCGCCCCCATTTATGGCTACCGCCTCTTTGGCCCCATGCTCTTCGGCAAGGCAATCTCAGAAGAAAAACTATTGGCGATATACGAGCAGCAGGTTAAGCCGCTTGGCTTTGACCGTCAGTACCGGCGAGCTGATGAGGTGAACATTAACTACGAGTGGTTTAATCTTCGTGATGGTGGCTATGTGTCTGTGATTTTGCGTGCAAACGGTAATCTTGGAGCTAGGTATGCCTCCGGCTGCCGCCCTTACCGCGGCGAGGGCAAACCCGAACACGTACGCACCGCCTGGGAACAAGAACTAATCTCCCGCCAGCCGCCCACGCCGGACCCCAGCGAATCGCCAACCCCAAGCGAAGCAGAGGCAGCGGGTAGGTAGGCATCCAAGACGGCTGGCCCGCTTAAGGTGGCACTGCGACACACTTTCACTCCCGTACGCGAAGAGAGACACGAATGGAGCGAGGTTATGCGCAAGAAGCTTGCCGTAATCGTTTTTGCCGCAATAGTCGCTTTGGGGGGATGTACGCCGGAGGAGGTTAACCAGATGTCATTGTACGGGGATGGCTCCCTGCCAGTGGAAGAACGCCAACGCCTGGAAGAATTCATCTCCGATATCGAGCCCCGTCTTGTGGAGTTTATGCAAAGTCTCGACACCGCAGGCGCGAACGTCTACCTGCCTCGTAGCAATGAGTCCGAGCTTGAACCTTGTGGCGCCCCCATTTATGGCTACCGCCTCTTTGGCCCCATACTCTTTGGCAAGGCAATCTCAGAAGAAAAATTATTAGCGATATACGAGCAGCAGGTTAAGCCGCTCAGCTTTGACTACTTGTACCATAGCTCTGATGAGGTCAATACCTCTTACAAATGGTTCAATGCTCAAGACGGCGGATACGTAAGTATTACTCTGTTTCCCAACGGTAATTTGGTGGCTAGGTATGCCTCCGGCTGTCGCCCTTACCGCGGCGAGGGTAAGCCGGAGCATGTGCGCACCGCCTGGGAACAAGAACTAATCTCGCGCCAGCCGCCCACTGAGGATCCCAGCGAATCGCCAACCCCAAGCGAGGCAGAGACAGCGGGTAGGTAGGCATCCAAGACGGCTGGCCCGCTTAAGGTGGCACTGCGACACACTTTCACTCCCGCACGCGAAGAGAGACACGAATGGAGCGAGGTTATGCGCAAGAAGCTTGCCGTAATCGTTTTTGCCGCAACGATTGCCTTGGGTGGGTGTATGGTGGTGGGAGAAGACGGCAATCCCAGGTTCTACGGGGATGGAGAACTGCCCGTCGTAGAGCGCCAATCTTTGGAAGAATTCATCTCCGATATCGAGCCTCGCTTCGTGGAGTTCATGCAAACCCTAGATAAAGAAGGTGCTAACGTCTACTTGCCTCGAAGTGCTGAGTCCGAGCTCAATTCGTGCGGCTACCCCATTTTTGGCTACCGTCTCTTTGGCCCAATGATTTTTGGCAAGGCGATCCCCGAGGAAAGGCTACTAGAAATATACGAGCAACAAGTTAAACCGCTAGGATTTGACCGCCAGTACCGGCAAGCTGACGAGGTGAACACCAACTACGAGTGGTTTAATACCCAAGACGGCGGATACGTAAATGTCGCCCTATTTCCCGACGGGAGCCTAATTGCCACGTATGCCTCCGGCTGTCGCCCCTATGGTGGCGAGGGTAAGCCGGAGCATGTGCGCACCGCCTGGGAGCAAGAACTAATCTCCCGCCAACCACCCATGCCGGACCCCAATCAATCCCCCTACCCCAGCGGGAGTCCGCTGAACTGAGGGCATAGTGGTGGCAGGATCGGTTATCTTCATTCACCAGTTTTGGGGTATTTGCGTGGCTCAACCATCGCTGGGATTGCGGCGGTGCGAGTGTGGCCGGGCGGGCTTAGCGACTGGGTATTGTTCGTCCCACCCGGGCCCGAGGCGAACAAGTGGAAGAATGCATCATGTCCTCAGGGTCACGCTTCCGTCAGCGGCGTAGTTGATGGTGATGTGGTGCTAGGTCCCGGTTTGGGCTGGGGGTTTGCCCCGGTCCATAAACATGGACGTCTTTAGCCACCTATCCAACTAGGCCAATCCGTCGCCTCGCCACACAATATCCCCAAATGGTCTCACTGTTTTTCATGGTGGCGGCAATTTGGGCTCGCTGGGCTTCGGCTTCTGCACGGGTGGAGGCGCGGACGCCGACGACCCAGCGGGTGTCGCCGATTTCGGTAAAGGTGGTCAGGATGGTGCCGTCGTAGTCTGGGTCGGTTTCCCAGGAGGGGCGTAGTTTTTTGAATTGGATGGTGATAGCGGGGCTGCCGACGAATTCGGTGAGGTCGTCGCGTACTTGGGGCTCGAGGCCGCCGGAGCCTGCTAGGTGGGAGGTGATGTCCTCGCGGGCGGGTGTTGTGACGTGCAGCATGATGTCACACCGGTTAAGGAGTTCACCTCCCGCATTCAGACCGCCCTGCGCCGGTTCGAAAACAACGAAGAAGAGCTGCAAAGAGTGGTCGGAGAAATCGTGGCAGAGATTGAGGTGAAGTCTGCAGACGGCAAGTTCCGTCCCACTCCTGCTCCCAAGAACAACTTCAGCGGGACACTACCTCCCAACATGCGCATGGAATGAGGCGGCTAGCTGGGGCGGCTGAGACTAACTCTTCTTGCCTGTGATGCAGTGCTAAACCCACAGCCTTCGAGCAGCTGGCATTACGCCAGGTGGCGGCGCACCAGCTCCCCCGCCAAACCAGTGTAGGTGGCGGGCGTCAATGCCAAGAGGCGGGCCTCGACGTCGTCGGGCATCCCCAGAGACGCGATGAAGTCCCGCATGGCAGCGGCATCAACTTTGCGGCCCCGCGTCAGCTCCTTTAGCCGCTCGTATGGGTTCGCCATGCCAGTGGCCCCCGCGATCTCCGCCGCCCGCATCGCCTGCTGTACGGCCTCGCCTAACACCTCCCACGTGTCATCCAGATCGGCAGCAAGGCGCTCAGTGTTGACATCCAGGCCTGCCAACCCACGGGTGACATTGTCGATGGCGAGCAGGCTGTGCCCAAGACCCACTCCGATGTTGCGCTGCGTCGTCGAATCAGTCAGGTCCCGCTGCAAGCGTGAAGTAACCAAAGTAGCTGCCAAGGTGTCGAGCACCGCGCACGAGAGCTCCAGGTTAGCCTCGGCATTCTCGAAGCGGATGGGGTTGACCTTGTGCGGCATCGTCGACGAGCCCGTCGAACCCTGCGCCGCCAGGTTTTGCACGAAGTAGCCAAGCGAAATGTAGGTCCACACGTCGGTGGCCAGGTTGTGCAGAATCCGGTTAAAACGAGCGATGTCGCTGTAAAGCTCCGCTTGATAGTCGTGGCTTTCGATCTGGGTGGTGAGCGGGTTCCAGGTCAACCCCAGGCTCTCCACGAACTCCCGGCCGATGGCGTCCCAATCATTGCCCGGCACCGAGATGACGTGCGCGCCGTACGTGCCGGTCGCGCCGTTGATCTTGCCGAGGTACTCGGCGTGCGCCACCCGTCCCAACTGGCGCCGCAGTCGGTGCGTCAACACCGCCAACTCGCGCCCAAGCGTCGTCGGCGTGGCAGGCTGCCCGTGAGTGCGGGCCAACATCGGGGTGTCAGCGTAGGCGTGCGCGAGGCCAGCAAGCGCGTCAGTCATCGCGGTGGCAGCAGGTAGCCACACCTCCTCAACCGCAGAGCGGATCGTTAGCGCATACGCCAGGTTGTTGATGTCCTCCGAGGTGCAGAAAATATGCACCACCTCCCGGAGGGACGGCAGGCAGGTTTCTGCCCCCAAAGCGGCTGGGGCATTCGCCAGTCGCCGCTTAAGGAAGTACTCCACCGCCTTGACGTCGTGGCGGGTCTCCGCTTCGACGTCCGCCAGCTCGGCGATCTCGGCGGCCCCGAAGGCGGTCACGATGTGGCGGAGATAGGCGCGCTCGGCCTCGGCCAGCTGCGGTGCGCCCGGCAGGTGTCTTCCGTCGGTCAAATGAATGAGCCACTCAACCTCCACGTGGATACGTGCCCTATTGAGGGCGGCCTCCGATAAGTGGTCAACCAGTGGCGCGGCCACCTCCCGATACCGCCCGTCAAGGGGAGTCAAGGGCAGGGAGGGGACGACGGCACTCAGATCGACGCGGGTGGGGGGCAGGGCAGCGGCGCGAGAGGTCATGGAGGCATTGTCCCAGGAAGCCGCCCTCGCGCGCATCGGGATCCACAGGTGGTGTGGCTAGCGGTTATCCACCGGTCAGTTGTTGCTGTTTCGGCAGGCTTCGCGCCCGTTCGTATCGTGACATCGATGGAGGGAGAAAAATGTACCTGGAACAAATCGTCTCCCGCATGGACTGGGCCTTGACGCAGACGCTCGGGGCCTACCAGGCGGCTGCAAGGCTACCCCGCACCGGGCTTGGAGGTGCACCCCGGCGGGCCTTCGACGCCCAATGGGCGGGTGCCTATCTCTTGGCCTGCCAGGTGGAGCCCCAGGTGGAAAACCTGCGGTCCGCCACCTGGCAGCTGCAGCAGGCCTTAGCGGTGGCCAAAACCGAGTTAGGGGGTTGAGATGCGCGAGCCCAGCGGCATGCCGTCACCCGTCCCCGCTCCCGACGGTGGGGCCGCCGAGGGCGATCGCTACGGTCTGGTCTTGGTCACCGGCGGAGATAGCCTGCGTTTCGATTCCGACGTGTTCAGTGACGCTCTTAGCCAGATGGAAAGCGCCGAGCATGGTCTGCGAGAACTAGCCAACTGCTGCACCGACTACGCGACCGAACTGGAATGGGCCGCCATTAGCCCGGCCTTGGCAGCCGATCCCCAGGTCGCGGGTGCCTTGGTGGTCGTGTGGGAGGCGCTAGCAGACCTCCAGCGGGCAACCGGGCAAGCCGTCGGCCAAGCCAGCGAGCTGCGCCAAGGTTGTGCCGATGCCCTCGGACTCCTCGCGAACGCAGAGATAGGCAACAGCTGGCTGTTGGCTGGCACCGCGCCTGGAAACTTTTTCGCCTGGGCCTACCATCAGGCATTGGGTGGCACCGACTTCACGGGCGGGCAGGTAGAAGGACTGGGGCTCGGGGCGGCCCAACTGGCCGCCGCCTTTCTGCCCGCCGTCGCCACAGAAATCGGGGTGGCGAAAAGTTTTCTCACCGCAGCGGGAAGATGGCGTAAAGACCCCGACCTGCAGGGACTTGCCACCCTATTGCCAACCGAAACCGAAAGCAGAATGCTGCACTCCCAGGTGGCCGCCGATCCGCGGGCGTGGCTCGTGCGAGGCGAGGCCGTGCGCCGTCTGGGCTTCGCCATGGCGCAGTACTACCAGCAGCGGCAACGTCAACACTTCCCCCATGGCTACCACCTGCGGACCCAAGCTGTTACCGCTGGACCGCTCGGACTGCTGCCCGGTCAGCCTGCTACCCGAGTGCCGTTCGTAACAGAGAATCACAGCGCCCCGGCCACCTTGGCACAGATGGCGGCTGAGGTAGACAAGGCAGCACGTTTGAGTGACAGCAACCAGTCGCTAATTATCGCGATCTACGAGAACATCACGGTGGACGGGCAAAAAACATATACCGTCATCATTCCTGGCACCCGCGACTGGGGCTTTGCCACCACCAACCCGGCAGACGGCTTGAGCAACGGACAACTCATGGCAGGGCTGCCGTCCGATTCGTATCGTGCCACGGTCGAGGCGATGGAACTGGCGGGCATTCGCCCAACAGATCCGGTGACCCTAGTGGCGCATTCGCAGGGCGGCATCTTGGCTTCCCGCCTGGCGCAGCTGTCTGCCCGCAACGGACAATTTCGCGTCGACAACCTGGTGACTTTTGGCGGTGCGGGCGGCCTGTATCAGCCCCCGGCGGAGACAAACCAGATTCACCTGCAGGCCGCTGACGATCCCGTGCCCAGTCTCGACATGGTCGCCCCCGCCGGCTACGTAGTGCACGCAGCAGATCGCCGCTTCGCCCCGGCAGGCAGCCCCGGCCACAGCCCCCACAGTCTGCAAACTTATGAACAGGTGGGGCGGCTGGCAGACCGCTACGACGATCCCCACTTCGCGGCGGCTCGCGACAAGCTGCGAGTCGCGCAAGGCCAACCAGGTAAATCCCGGCTACTGCTGTTCAGCTCCCAACGGGTGCCGAACTAGTGCCTGCGTGGGCCAATGATCGTGTTGACGATGCTGGCGGCGATAGCCACCACGAGCGCCCCAAAGAATGCCGCCCAGAATCCAGTGAGCGTCAGCTGGAAGGATTGCCCGGCCGTGATCTTCGCCGTCAGGGCCAACATCGCAGTGTTGACGATCAGGGCGAACAGCCCAAACGTCAAAATGTAGAGCGGCAGGCTGAAGAAAGCGATGATGGGCCGGACCAGCACGTGCAGTGCTGACAACACCAAGGAAATCAAGCCGTAGGTGACTATCTGGGCGGGCAGTTCACTTTGCTGTGCCACGAAGAAGCCGGGCACCAGCAGGGAGGCAACCCATAGGCCCACCCCGTTGGCGATAACGCGGGCAAGAAAACTCATGTTGCATATTGTGGCCCAGATGCACGCCCAGGTAGGCCTCTGCCTAGGCTGAGACCATGACCAGTCACCCGCGCCTGCGCCCTGCCCTCACCTCTCTGCCCGCCTACGTGCCGGGAGCTCGCCCGCGTGGGTACGAAGTGAAACTGTCGAGCAATGAAAACCCGTTCCCGCCGTCGGCAGCGGTAGTGGAGGCCGTGGCGCGGGCCGCCGAGGAGGTGCACCGCTACCCAGACATGACGGCCCTGCCGCTGCGCCTGGCTTTAGCAAACGAGTTGGGTGTGGAGGCGGACCAGCTCGTGGCAGGCAACGGCTCGGTGGCGGTGCTGTCCCACGTGTTGGCGGCCGTCTGCGAGGCGGGCGACGAGGTGGTGATGCCGTGGCGCTCGTTCGAGGCCTACCCAATCGCCGCCGTGGTGGCGGGAGCGCGTCCGGTGCAGGTGCCGTTGACCAGCGAGCACCGGCACGACATCGCCGGGCTGCTCGCCGCCATCACTGACCGGACCCGCGCGGTGCTCGTGTGCTCTCCCAACAACCCGACAGGCACCGTCGTGAGTGAGGCGGAACTGGCAGAACTCTTGGCCGGGGTGCCGCGCGAGGTGCTGGTGGTATTAGACGAGGCGTACCGAGATTTCGCGCAGGTGGACGGGCCAGTGGCCGACGGGGTGGAACTGCTGCGGCGCCACCCCAACCTGCTGGTGCTGCGCACGTTCTCCAAGGCCTACGCATTAGCGGGATTGCGGGTCGGCTACGCGGTGGCTGGTCGCCACCTGGCTGCGGCCGTGCAAGCCACCGCCACCCCATTTGGGGTCAACGCCTTGGGGCAGGCGGCGGCCCTGGCGGCGTTGGGGGAGGGTGAACGCCGCCGCCGCCAGGTGACGCAGATCGTGGCGGAGAGGGAAAGGGTGGTCGCGGAGCTGCGGTCCCACGGCTGGCACATCGGCGACAGCCGCGCCAACTTCTTCTGGTTCGCCGCCGCCGACCACCCGCCGCAGCTGGTGACAGCGCGCTGCGCAGCCGCAGGAGTGCTAGTGCGTGCCTTCCCGGAAGGCGTACGCGTCAGCGTGGGGCAGCGGACCGACAATGATCGGCTGCTTTCCGGGCTGGGGCGCTGGAGCGGGGAGAAATGACTTTACTGGTCTTACGAGAAATTCTCTGTGAGTAAGTAGGGTTCTACCACTCTTGAACGGCTTTCAGGGTTTTGGCGGCTTGGTGGAGGAGGGCTTCGGCTTCCTCGCGGGTGGTACCAGTGAAGTTAAGTATCCAGTAAGTGTCGCCTATGGTGGTGTGCATAGAGAGTATAGTTCCATCAAAGTTGGGATCAGGCTCAGGAGATGTAGAGATTCTGCTAAAATGCACGGTAGTGGCCGGGTGTCCAGCGAAATCCGTGAGGTCATCTCGAATTTCCCACGGAAGCACCAGGGAGGTGGAAAGGTACCCCCGCATTTCCTCAGGGGAAGGAACTTCTAGTAGGTCCAACCGTGGAATGAGTTCAATTTCGGTTTCGGGGTCTGAGGCGGATTGGGCGAGTGTGTTCTTTTTGCCGCCTTCCTGTCGCTCTTCGGGGGAGAAGCCTTCGGGTATATCGATGGTGTAGATACCGTTTTTGCATGCGAACCAGAGTTTGCCGTCTTTGGCGATGACGGTGCCGTCAGGGCCGATGGATTCTTGGATGGGGGTTGGCGTCGGGGTGGGCGATGGCGTGGCGGTGACGCTGAGGGTGGCTGAAGGTGTGGTGGGGGCTGTGGGGCTGGCAGTCGGGTGAGGCTGACTGGCGCAGGCTCCGAGTGAGGCTAGCAGGGTTAGCAAGAGGGTTGCGCCGATTGTGGTCTGTCTGTGCATGGGGTTCTACTTACTCTGACTTTCTGAATGGGTGTGCCGTACGGGCCTGGCCCGGAGCGCGCGAGTCGTTCCTACTGTTTTTTGAGGGTGGAGGCAGTGTTGTGGAAGAGGTCTTCGGCTTCCTTACGGGTAGATGCGCTAAAGTCGAGTACCCAACGGGTGTCACCGATGTCGGTGAACACGGACAGCAGAGTGCCGTCGTAGTTGGGGTCGGGCTCATCCGAGGTGTCAATCTTATGAAAATGGACAGTGGTGGCGGGGTTTCCTCCGAAGTCGGTAAGGTCATCGCGCATTTCCCATGGTAACACCAGGGAGGTTGATAGGTTCATTATAGTTTCGTCGCGAGTAGGTACTTTTCGTAATCCCAGTCGAGGAGTGAAGGTGACATCGGTATCTACAGCTATGCCGGATTGTAGAATTGTCTCCTGTCCTTCTTCACCGTTGAAGGTAACCGGGTCGTAGTTTTCGGGGATGTCGATGGTGTAGTTGCCGTCTTTGCACGCCAACCAGATTTTTCCGTCCTTGGCGATGACGGTGCCTTCGGGGCCGAGGGCTTCTCGTGTGGGGGTGGGCGTTGGTGGCGGGGTGGGCGACGGCTTGGCGCTGGCGGTGGTGGTGGCCGAAGGTGTGGCGGGGGCCGTCGGGCTGGCGGTCGGATGAGGGCCGCTGGTGCAGGCCCCCAGCCCGAAGAGGAGGCTGGCCAGTAGTGTCAGGCCACCGACTTGGCGTAGTTCCATCACATACTCCTCGGGTGTGAATTGTGATGTGCAGCATGATGCCACACGGTCCGCGGGGTTGGTGCGGGGTCTGGCGCCCTGCTCCCGCCCCGAGAGCGGCGGATTGGCTGTTGCGGCGCAGGGACTTGGCGTAATCTACGACACAGATTGTCTCCGTTGAGTCTTTGTGAGGAAGCGATGAACGAGGAAGACCTGTCTGTCGACTACGAGTTGGCCCAGCGGCAGTGCGCCCAGCTGCACGGCGAAGGCACCGCATCGCTGGAGGCCTCCATCGCTGCCACAGAGGCGTGGGCCGATCGGCAGACGGTGGAGAGGTGGGGCACCGAACCGGGCGCGATTGCCTTTCGGCTGGCCTACCGTGATTTTCTTGACAGGTTCGTCACTCACCTCAAAGGCGATATTGCCGAGCTTAATGAATTCACTTCCCGTCTCCAGGCCGCGCTTCGTCGCTTCCAAAATAATGAAGAGGAGCTGGAAATGGTTGTGAAAGATATCGTGAGTGATATAGCAAAGAAGTCGGAAAAGGGAGGGTTTGCTCCGGACGATGTTCCAACTGATATGTTGGGTATATCGTTGCCGCCGAATGTGCGGATGGAATAGTGGTTTTCCTCGTTGTTAGTATCTATTTTTAAAGGGGGGTTATTGTGGGTGCTTATGGGCGTTTGGGCGTGGTGGCGGAGCTGCCGGTGGCGTACGAGCCGGAGGCGGCGGAGTTAATGTTCGACACCATTGCGGAATACAAGGTGTCGCTAGAGAAGTTTTGGCAGACCACGGGCATGGTCGGGCAGACCGCGTCGGAGCTGGCGCGGTGGGCGGAGCGGATGTTCCGGCTACTGGAAGTCCAGGCCGAGCATGCTTCGCAGGCCAATTCTCGATATGTGCAGGCGGTGGAATCCTTTGAGGCGGCGCGGGGTGAGTTTGCGCAGTTGTCGCCGGAGTTGATGACGCCGGCGGAGAAGGAGAGCTTGGGGCAGGTGAAGGTTGCCTATAAGAACGGGGAGATGATGTCCGGCCCCGAGCTGGCCGAAGCCATCGCCGCCGACCGGGAGGCCCAACGCGACGCCCTGGCCGAGAAAACCCTAAACACCATGAATACGGCCTTGCGGCAGGTCAGTGGAGCAGTCACCGACTTGCAAGACGGCTTAGACGGCGCGGCCTCCAGCAACGATGTCTTGTACGGTCCGCCAGCGGATAGTGGTGCGCCCCGCGGCCCCGGTGACTTCAGCGGTGGCGGCGGTGGGGGTCGTGGCCCTGGTGGTGGTTTTGGTGGGTCTGGTGGCCTGCCTGGTGTGGGTGTGCCGGGTGGCCCGAGCATGCCGGGGGTTCCGGGTGGTTCGGGCCTGCGTGGTGGGGTGTTGCCGGGTGGCCCGG
>NZ_MQVS01000015.1 GCF_001907235.1 Buchananella hordeovulneris | reverse complement strand
AGGTGTGGGTGCCGTTGGTTAGGTGGGTGTGTCCTTGGGGGGTGAGGGGGGTGGTGGTTAGGGCCCAGTCGTGGATTTGTGTGGGGGTTTGCCCGCGGGCGGCCGCCAAACCCGCAATCGCGTCGCGGGCCGTGTTCTCCAGCTTCGTGCCCCGACCGCTGCAGGCCAACTGCACCAACGCGTACGCCGCCTCCCGCGAGCCGATCCGCTCCAAGGCCGCCACTCCCGCGAACGCCAGTGGGTGGCGGGAACGCTTCGGCCACAGCGACACCAGGGGCGTCAACTGCTCCACGAACCGCGCGCCCGCGATCTCGGCCAAAGCCTCCAGCAGCCAGCGCGTCTTATAGGGCGCCCCCACGTTCACCCAGGCCGCCAACACTCCGGTCGCGAACACGTCACGCGCTTCGGCGTCGACGTGCTGACGGACGCTCGCCACCAGCGGCCCGGTCGGCTCCTCGTACAGTGCGCCAAGCAGCTGCGCCACTTGGGCGGCAGCCAGCTGGCCCCCCTCCACCGGCAACGGTGGCAGGTCCGCCAGCGCGAACGGGACGACGGCCGGGCTCGGCGGAGTCGTCGGCCACCACCTCGGCGGGTCAGCCAGCACGGGGGCCGCCGCCTCGGCCCGCAGGCGCTTGACGAGCCCGGCCCCCGGGGCGTCGGGGTCGAGGTCTGGTAGCTCGACGCCGCGCAGGAACTGTAGGGCTTTGTCTGCTTGGGTTTGGGAGAGTTCGGCGTGCAGCAGGGCCTGCGGGTGGGCCTGCAACCACTCGGCCGCGACGGTGGCCGCCCGTGAATCTAGGGCGTCGAGGAAGAACCCGGCGATGCCTGGGCCGTGCGCCACCCGCGCCACTTCCCGCAGCATCTCCCGGCAGTTATCCGCCGAGCCCTTAGTCAGCCACTTGGCCAGCAACTCCAGGCCCGCCACTCCCGTCCCTGCCAGCCACGGCACAATCCCGGTCGCGTAAGTAACCGAGCTGCCGGTCACCTTGGCGAAATGGACCCGATCGGCGGGGGTCGGCAAGCCCAGCCCCAACAGAGCGCGGTTGAAAATGCCCTCCGTGTCTCGGTCGCGATCCAGCAGCTTGCGCGGCACGCCCCGAAACAACTGCCGGGTGGAACCCGGCGGCAACGCGCCGCACACAGAACGCAGGCAGGTGTCCAGGACGCTGAAGCAGGACTCCCCGTTAAAGTCCTCGGCCGGAGTCGGATACGCAGCCGGGAACCAAGCGGGGGCGGCGGCCAGCTCAGCGGCACTCCACTGGTGCAGCAAAGCCCGTAAAAACAAACCCTCGGTACCGAAGTGACGCAACTGCCGCACCAAATCCCGGGGCGCGGCGTGCCAGTTCACGACCAGCAAGGTCAGCATCCACGGGGGAATGTGAGAGTTATCCCGGAAGAGCGCCCCCCGCCGGGAAGGCTTAGTAAACCCGAGATAGTCCCGCCACCAGGCCTGCCGGTCCTGGCGCGGAAAACCGTCGAATGGCGCGGTCGTAAAATGCCACAGCCGTTCCGTATCCCAACCCAGTGGCGTCCGCCGCCGCTGCGCCACCTGCGCTGCCCGCTGCTGCTCGGTCTCGGGGTCGAACGGAGTGTCGTCCAGCCCCAACTGCAGGCCGCAGTCGGCGTCGTAGAGCTGCTCGAAAACATGCAGCCGCAGATCCAGATCGGTGGGGGTGAGGGGCACGACAACTCCAGTTCGGTCACGGCCGCAGGAAACCCGCGGCCCGGCAAGGGCTCGCGCTGAGGCGCTGAGACAAGAAACAGGGGCGCGGGGGAGGGACAGCCCGCAGACTGCCCCTCCCCCAACGTCAGGCGATCATCTGCTCCAAGGTGCTCAGCACCTCGCTCACGATCTTGGCCGGGGCCTGACTCCAGGGAACCAGCTTGAAGTCGACGCGGTCGTGCCGCCAGCCGTAATCCAGCTCCGCCGGATCAATAGCCCCCTCAACGAGGTAGACCTCGTCGAGCTGCTGGTCCTCCATCTCCAGCGGGTTGCCGATCCACAGGCCCGGATCGAACGTGGCGATCGCCGTGATACCCGCCGCAGGCACCGGCAGCCCGAAAACGGTGTAGCCCCCAGCATCCAAGACGGCACCGCGTTGCCAGCCGTTCTTCGTGAACGTGCCGAACAGCTTGCCGGGTGCAATCTTCTGCTTCGGGATATCCACCAGCAGGGTCTGATCCCCCTGCGCGGGCGACAACGTCAGCACCGGCCGGTCCAACTGCTTAAACGGGGTGGTTAGCTCGTAGTCGGCCAGGGACTGGGCCCATGCGGCACGATCCGCGGGCGACAGGTCGAGCGGATGGGCGACGGTGATGGTCAAGCCCGTGGCATCCACCGGTTCGTCGGTCGCGTCAAGCAGCTCGCCGTCCTCAATGCGGGCGGTGGCGGCCAAGGCACCGTCTGGGCTCCACAACGCCCACACGATCCCCGCCAACAAGCCCCGCAGCACCGGGTGCGGAGCGATCAGGGTCGTGAAGTCGGTGGCGTTCCAACTGCGGCCAGTGATCATAGCCCGCTCGAACCGCTCCAACTGCACCTTGGCGAGAGTGGCGACCGTCTTCTTCACCGCCGTGAACTCGGCCTTCGCGGCCTTGGCGGCCTCAGCGTCGTCGCTCTTGTTGGCGGCAGGCAAGTTGGTGAGCACCTTGCCGGTGGGGCGGCCGTCGCCGTCCAGCAAGCGAGCGGCGAGCTTGCCCGCCGAGGTGACGTAGGCCAAGAACTGGCGGGCCCCGTAGTCAAACGTGCGTTGCCCGCGCGCGTCCAGGCCGCCGTCGGCCAGCACCCGGTCCTCCAGCTCGTCGCGGGTCAGGCCCCGCTGCGCCGCGATCTCATCCATCGCCTCCCCGGCTCGCCGCTTCAACCCAGCGAACTTGACCTTGGCCGCGATACCGGAGATCTGCTGCAAGGCCTCGTCGGTGGCGACGTTGCGCAACGCCGTCAAGCCCTTGACGGCCCGCTGATGTTGACTCTCGCCCGGCCACTGCCGGATCAGCGGCGTCAAGTGTTGGACGAAGGCGCTATCGCCCAGCCAGCCCGCGTTCTCCATCGCCCACGACTCCTTCGCCGGGGCCCCGGCGGCGATCCAGGCCCGGAAAAGCGCGAGCGCAAACTCATCGCGGTTGGCGCGGCTGGTGTGCTGTCGCACCGCGGTCACCAACGGGTGCTCGGTGGCGCTGCGCAGCGCCAGCAACAGGGCAGCCGTCTGGGCCTCGGTGAGACGCTGACTGCCGTCAACCAGCAACGGAGGCAGGCCCGTGGGGGTGAACTGCGTCTTCTTCGGCGGGGTAGGCAGCTCGGTGGCGGCCTGCTGCCACCACTCCGTCTCCGCGGGCAGGAACGGCAGCGTCGCCTCGTGCAGCACCCGTTCGATCGCCGTGCGCGTCGTTCCCGCAGTGCTGTCCTGCAAGGACCGGAGCTGCTCGACCGGCAGCTTGCGCAGGAACGGAATCAGGGCGTCGGCCTGGCTGGGAGTCAGCCGGGCGGCCAAACACTGGGGCAGGTGCGTGCGAATCCACTGCTCGGCTACCGGCCCGGCCTTGGTCGACATCGCGTCCAGGAAGAGGCTCGCCGCCCCGGGGCCGTGCGCGGTGTCGGCGGCCTTGGCGAGCAGCGCTTGGGCGATGTCTCGGCTTTGCCCCTCGATCCAGTGCAGGAGCAGGCCAAAGCCCTCCCGGCCGGTGCCCACCAGCCACGGCACGACGCCGTCCCACTCGACGATGCGTGCCCGGGTGCGGCGCGCCCACGCCACTCGCTCCGTTGGCGTCGGCGCGAGCAAGGCAATGAGCGCCCGGTTGTCCCAGTCGTCGGTGAAGTAGCCGCTTTCTACCTCCGCCAGGCGCGCCCGCACTGTGTCCGGATCGACTGCCCCCAATGCCCAGGCCTCAAACAGCTTCCGCCCATCGACCGACGCCCCGCCCCACCGGTTGGGTTGGTGGAGACTCGGGACCTCGCTCGGCAGGTGCGCGCGGGCGGACTCCACCTGTTCAGCGGGCAGGGACGGCAACAGGGCCCGCATCCACAGGTAAGTCGTCAACCTTCGCTGTTCGCTGGCCAAGATCTTCCACACGTCCTTGTCCCATTTGATGCGCAACAGCTCGTGCGCCCACGTGGGAATACCAGAATCGGAAGTCCGCCACGAGCGGGTCTTCACCTCGTGCTCCTTGAAATACGCCCGCCACCAATCCCGACGCCCCTGGCTCGGGAACTTCGTGAACAGTGGCTGAAGGAACTGCCAGCGCTCCTGCTTGCTGTAACCGTCGGAGTACGTCACCACCTCCAGTATGCGGGCCGCGCGCTCAGCTTCCGCCTGCGGGTCGAACGGGTCATCTTCCACGTCGAGGGTGACCTCGGCGTTGCTGTCGTACAGCTGCTCAAACGGCGACAGCAGCAGCCCCAGGTCCTCGGCGGCAGCGTCGGAGACCTCCAGTGGAGCCGGGGCGGGCTCGGGCTCCGCCGCCGGGGCCTGTGCCGCGGGCTCGTCGCCAGGCGGAGCGGGCTCAGCTGCCGATTTTTTGGCCGATTTTTTACCGGTGCTTGGCGGGGTCGGCGTGACGGGGGTGAGGCGGTGCGGGGTGGGGTGCGGGTCGTCGACGTAGCCCTTCTTCATCTTCTGGGCCACCAGCTTCTCCGCCTCGGCGACGGCAGCTTCCTCGCTGGCGTACTCCTTGGTTTTCGTGGTGCCCGCGGTGCCACGACGGCCGTAACACACAGTGACCTGCGTGCCATCGGTCTGCACGTGCCAAAACTTGTCCGATTTGCTGTCTTGGAAGATGAGCTGTCTCTGCATGGCCCACAGCCTAGAGGTGAGAGCCAACACGTTAGCGCCGCGCCGTGTCGCAACCTAGCGACGGCCCGCCCCCGTCACCGCGCCGCGATGGCGGCCTCGTAGCGGCGGCCCAAATCCGCGTACTCGGCCTGCAACGCCTCCAGCTCGGCGTAGTTCTCCCGCACGAACTCCTCGTCGACGCGCCACGATTCCTCGTAGTAGGCCTGCGCCCAGCCGGAGGACTCCTGGCAGGTGGCGTCGTGGACCGCGATCCGCACCTCGTCAGCCGACGGGGAATCGCCAAGTTCCAGCAGCGGAATATCGCTATTCAACTGCCACTGGTTTGCCAGCGCGGGAGTGGGAAACTCCAGCGGAGTGGTTAAGTAGGCAATCCCGAGTGGGGCCATGCACTGCCGCCACTGCTCCAACGCCTGCCGCAGGCGGTCCCCGCCCAGATCAGGGCTGCGCCCCGAACCGGTCTGCCAGTACGCCACGCCATCCTCCGTGCCCTCGGTGCTATCTGGTTCCCCAAAATGCTTCACGGTGGCGGAATAGCAGGTGTCCTCGTCAGCGATGAACTGTGGGTCGTGGTAGAGCGGAAAGTCTTTCTCCGCCTTGACAGCACCACAGATCCTGATTCCGGTCGCGATGGAGACAGTGGTGTCGAGTTGGTAGGCAGGTTACCGCAGCGGTTCCACTCGATGAGCCGCCCTAACTTGCCATGGGCAGGGCACAGGCGCCATATACACCGGATGAGGCGCGTGGGTAGACATCTAGGGCGCCTCCGCCCCCGGCCCGCGCCGCCCCGGCCCGCGCCGCCCCCGGGCGCCTGCGCCCAGGCGCCCGGGCTCGCCGGAACTATTGCAGCATGAGGGCCGCGGTGGGCGGAATGCGGGCCGCGCGCACGGCGGGATACAGCCCGGCCAGCGCCCCAATCACGACCGTCGCCCCGAAACCGGCCGCCACAATGTAGGCGGGCAGGGCGAACGGCCACCCGTGTGCGTTGGCAACCACCGCGGTCACCCCGACCCCCAGCACGCAACCGGTCAGGCCGCCCAGCCCGGCCAGCGTGAGCGCCTCGGCCAAGAACTGGGACAGAATGTGCTGCCAGCGCGCCCCCAGGGAGCGCCGCAGCCCGATCTCTCGGCGGCGTTCCAGCACCGAGATGATCATCGTGTTGGCCACCCCGATACCGCCCACAAACAGGGCGATAGATCCCACGCCCACCAGCAGCGCGGTGAAGGCCTGATCGGCGGCGGCTTTCGCGGCCAGCACGTCTGACGGCCGTGAGACTTGTACGTTTTGCGGATTATCGGGCGCGACGGTGCGGGCCAGGACGCCACGCACTCGTTCCACGAGTGCCTCCTCACTCCGTTCATAGACGGTGGTGGGGGAACCGTCGTAGCCGAAGAGATGGGTAGCAATGGGCGCCCCGATGAGGGCCGCCGCATCCAGCTCTGGAGCCAGTTTGGCGGGCTCCAGGATGCCGATGACCGTGAAATAGCTGCCGCCGAGCCACACTTGGGTGCCGGGCGAGACGACTCCCAGGCGGCGGGCTGCCCTGTCGCCGAGCACGGTAGCCGGGAAGGTAGCCGTGGCGTCATTCAGCCAGGTGCCGCTGCGCACCCGTGCCCCCACCACCTGCGGCAGCGACAATTCGGCCACTGTCGGGGCGATACCGCCGGTGGCGGCGCGGTCCACGAGCGGCGACCGGTAGACGGGTTGCTGCAGGGTCGCGATGGACGACGCTGACTGCACGCCGTCAACGAGTTGCACTTTGCCAACGGTGTCGGTCGGCAGTTTGGTCTGCTTGCCGAAAAGGTCCTGGCCCGCCGAGATGCGCAGCAGGTTGGTCCCCAACTTGGTGAGCTCGCGATCCAGTTGTGCCCGGCTGGAGGCGGATACCCCCACCACCGCGATCATGGCCGCAATGCCGATCGCGATACCGAAGGCGGACAGCACGGCCCGCGTGGGGCGGGCCTTGATCCCGGCGATACCGAGCCGCAGCAGGTCGACCAGCCGCAGCTTGGCCCGGCGCGCAGACATATCAGTGCGCATCGCGTTCTCCTTCCGTCGCTGCGGCAGAGTCGCGGACGACCCGGCCGTCCCGGATCGTGATCTGGCGCGGCAGAGTAGCGGCCAGTTCCGTGTCGTGGGTGATGATGACAATGGTGGTGCCGGTCTCGTGCAGGCCCCGCAACACCTCCATGACGGTGGCCCCGGCCTGGGAATCCAGGTTGCCGGTTGGTTCGTCGGCCAACAGGAGTGCCGGGGAGCCGACGACGGCGCGGGCGATCGCCACCCGCTGCTGTTCCCCACCCGACAGCTGGTGCGGGCGGTGGGTCAGCCGCTCGGCCAGCCCCACCTGGGTGAGGGCGGCGCGGGCGCGTCGCCGCCGCTCGGCACGTCCGACCCCCAGGTAGAGCAACCCGTCGGCGACGTTATCGAGCGCGCTGACGCCCTGCGCCAGGTGGAAGGACTGGAAGACGAAGCCGATTTCGTGGGCACGGATGGCAGACAGTGCGGCATCCGACAATTGCCCGACGTCGGTGCCGTGCAGCAGTACTTGGCCACTGGTGGGACGGTCGAGGGTGCCAATCAGGTTCAGCAGCGTCGATTTGCCAGAACCGGACGGTCCAACTATCGCCACCAGTTCCCCGCGGGCAATTTCCAGGCTCACGCCAGCGCAGGCCGCCACTGGCGGTTGGCCGTAGGTGCGGCGCACGTCGCGGAGTGACAACAAGGTGCTCATCGGCTCGGCACCACCACGCGCTGCCCCGCCTGCACGTCGGGGCCGCTGATTTCCACCCGGCCCGCCGCGAACAGGCCGGTGGTGACGGGGACGCGGCGGGTGCGGCCATCGTCTTCCACGATTTCGACTCCGAAGCGCTGCGCGTCGTACACCAAGAGTGCCCCCACCGGGACGGACAACACGTCAGGGCGGGACTCGCTCGGCAGGTCCACGGTGACCGTGATCTCCTGGTATTTGGCGGTGGCGGCCGCGTCGTCCGGGGTGACGGTCACCGGGATGATGCGTTCTTTCCGCTCATCGTCCTGCCCAGCGTTGCCAGCTCCCGTGTTCTTCTCCAGCGGGGTGCCAACCTCCGTGATCTTCCCGGTGGCCGTCTCGCCCCCGGGGAGGCGAATGGTGACGGGATTGTTAAGCTGCGCCACCGCCTGGTCTTGCAGTTTTAGTTGCACGTTGACCACCTGGTTGGCGCGCGACGCTTCGAACAGCTCGCCGCCAGCCTGCTGGAGAGCGCCGACCCGGCTGCGCAGACTACCCACCCGCAACGCCGAGTCCGAAAAAACGACGGTGCCAAGCGGCAACTCCCCGTTTTGTGGCAGCCCCACCGACTTCTGCCAGCTCTTGACCGCATTATGGGTGGCCCAGTCAAAGCGTTCATTCGGTTCGCCAGAAAAATGCCCCATGTCCCGCAGGGCTGTCTCCAGTTGAGCAACGTCGGCCCCGTCGGTCATGTCGATGTTGAACTCCCGCCAGGCCGGGAGGCTGCCTGCCCACAAATACGCCTGCTTATCGCCGATGGTGGCGATTCGCTGCCCGGCCTCCAAGGTGGTGCCGGGGGTGGGCAGCGAGACCACCACCCCTTCCAGCGGCAGCTTGAACGTGTACGAGTCAGCGAAGCGCAACGTGCCGGTGGCGCTGACAGTGCCCGTCAAATCTCCCCGGGAGATCGTGTCGGTCTTCCCCGGTAGCGACGCGGTCGCCGCGGGGGCGGGGGCGCCACCCGGCCGCCACCCGGCAAGATAGATGCCGCCGCCGGTGAGGGCCACCGCTACCAGTGCCGCCCCAGCGACCAGCCCAGCTTTGCGCCTCACTTGGTTTCCTCCCCGCCCGGCCGCTGGGAGTCGACCTGCTGGAAGCAGGCCTCCAAGTCGGACTGGGGGACACTTTCGGCTATCTGCAGATCCTGCCCCGCCAGCGGATCGGGCACGTCGTGGCCCTTGGTGCGCAGGCATTCGGCCATTTGCACCGCCAGATCCAGGGACTCCTGGTCGCTGATCGGGGCGAAGGAATCCGGCGGCAGCCCCAGTTTCTCCCCGCACTTCTTCGCTGCCGCCTCGAAGGCGGCAGGGTCCAAGTTTTCGTCTGATTCGAAGACCGGTAGCCCGCCCGGTTGCGGGTCGGAGATCGCGATGCCCTCGTCTCGTAGGCACTGGACGAGGGCCAGGTCCGTCTCATCTGTCCACGAAGTGGCGCCAGCTGTGGCCGCGCTCCCGGCGTCGGCCTGCTGCCCGCACGCCGCCAACCCCAGCACACATCCCAGTACCGCTGCTACCGTCCCCAACTGTCGGATACGCATAGCTCTTTGCCTTTCTGTTGCCTTGGCTGCCTCTTGGCCGCCACTACGTCCACTAAACGCGCTGCCGTGTTGCCAGCCGGTGAAGAAAAACGTTTACGTTGCGGCAACCTGGCCCGGCGCTACCCTGAGCGCGGCAGAAGGAGTGAAGGAATGCGGGTGTTAGTGGTCGAGGACGAGACCTACTTGGCCGACGCTATTGCCACCGGGCTGCGGCGCGAGGCTTTCGCTGTGGACGTGGCCTACGACGGGGCCACCGCCCTCGCTGAGGTAGCGGTCAATGCCTACGACGTCGTCGTGCTCGACCGGGACCTGCCGCAGGTGCACGGCGACGAAGTGTGCGCGCACCTGACCCGTACCCAGCCGACGGTGCGCGTGCTGATGCTGACCGCGGCCCGCACCCTGGGGGCGCGCGTGGGTGGTTTTGAGCTGGGCGCCGACGACTACCTCGTCAAACCCTTTGAGTTCCCCGAACTGGTGGCGCGGGTGCGGGCCCTCGGCCGCCGGCTCGGGCAGGCCACCGCCCCGGTGCTGGAGCAGGCGGGGGTGCGCCTGGACTCGTTTCGGCGGGAGGTGACGCGCGACGGGCTGGTGGTGCGCTTAAGTCCGAAAGAATTCGCGGTGTTGCACGTGCTCATGGCGGCCGACGGCGGCGTGCTGTCCGCCGAGACGCTACTGGAGAAGGCGTGGGACGCTAACGCCGATCCGTTTACCAACTCCATCCGGGTCACCATCTCGCACCTGCGTCGCAAGCTCGGTGACCCGTGGGTCATCCATACCGTGCCCGGTGCTGGCTACCGTTTTGGCGCCCCGGAGGCACCGTGAGGCCCGCCGGGCAGCCGACAGAGCCGTCGGCGGAGCGGGAGGCGGGGCCGTCGGAAGGGCGGGAAACTAAACCGTCGGCGGGGCCGTCAGTGGGGCGGCGCGCGTGGGTTTGGCGGGTTTGGCGGCGGCGCAGAGAGCTAGGGGCGCGCGGGCGGCGCCTGCCGTTGCGGTGGCAGCTGACGGCGTCGTACTGCATCCTGTTCGTCTTATTTGGGATAACCATGATCGGACTGGTGCTTTGGGTGGTGGCCCGCGGAGAGGCGATCGATCCGGTGCTGGGGCAGGAGGAGCTGGAACTATTGGAGGTCCTGCCTTGCGAACTGGGATCTGACACGGTGGTGCAGGCCGTCGAGGTGTGGCCGCAGGAGGTGCCGCCCGAGATAGATGCGTGGGCAAACGAGCTGTGGTCGGCTTTCCTGTGGCGACTGACCACCGTGGCGGCGGGCGTGCTGCTGGTGATGACCGTGGTCTCGGCGGGAATAGGGTGGTTGGTGGCGGGCCGGGTGTTGCGGCCGCTGGGAGTGGTGAGTGCGGCCGCGCGGCGGGCGGCTGCCGGTGACCTGTCGCAGCGTTTGACGCTGGGTGGGCCGCGGGACGAGGTGCGGCAGCTTGCTGACACGTTTGATTCCATGTTGGGGTCGCTGGAGGAATCGTTCGCGGTGCATCAACGCTTCGCCGCCAACGCTTCCCACGAGCTGCGCACCCCAGTGGCCACCACCCAAACCATGATCGACGTGGCGCTGGCCGACCCAGAGCTGACACTGGGCGACGCTAAGGCGCTGCTGCGGCGGGTACGGGAGGTAAATCAGGCAGAGGCCGAAACGATCGATGGGTTGCTGGACCTGGCGGCCGCCCAGGCTGGGACGTTGGAGACCCAACCGGTGGAGTTAGCCGAACTGGCGGGCGACGTGTGTGCGGACCTGGAGCCGCTGGCCGCCGAGCACCAGGTGACGGTGCAACTGGCTGGGGGCGACGACGCCGCGGCGGCTGAGGGTGGAGTCGATACGTTTGCTAAGTCAGGGCGCCGGGTGGTGCAGGGGGATGTGGTATTGCTGCGCCAGGCCGTGTCCAATCTGGTGCGTAACGGCATCATCCACAACGAACCCGGCGGCCAGGTGCTGGTGACGGCGGGGACGGCAGAGGTGACGGTGTGCAACACCGGACCCCACGTCGCGGCGGTCGACCTGCAATCCCTGTGCGAACCGTTCGTGCGGGGAGCAGGCCGAGCCGCCACGCGGGGTCGCGGCCACGGCCTCGGACTCGCCCTCGTCCAGGCCGTGGCCACCGCCCACCAGGGCACCCTGGAGCTGCGCGCCAACCCCGAGGGCGGGCTGACGGTGGTGCTGCGGGTGGGGGAAGGGGGAGCGAAGGCGCTAGAGCAAGTGCCAGGACTGATGCAGATTGGTACAGCGAAACGCCCCCACTGAAGTCAAGATTCTGGCAGAATGTGGCGAGTGTCACTAATGTTGTCGATGTGGGAGGCCTGTTATGTCCGAGCCTGTGATCTCTAAGGAAGCCATTGCTGCGCTGAAGATAGCTGCAATTGATGCGTATATGTCTGATCAGAATTACGGCAGGCAAGGGGATGTATATATGCATTTTGATGGGAATGACTATGAGGGGTGTTATTATGAAGTGTTTGCGCCAGACGAAGAGGCCTCGGGGGGTGGTGAGCGTTTTAAGGTTGATTTTAGTGGGGGAGTGGTCGGTGCTCGAGAGTATCTAGACTCTGATTTTTCTAAGGCGTTTATGCAGATTAAAAATGGCATGGATGAGATTCTTAAGCCTTGGATGAGCATGCCCGAAGAGGCGGATGTTGATGCGGTCTTGTCGCGGTTTGCGGGGCTTATGAATGGAGTATCCAATGGGGCGGGCGCTGGATCTAGTGTGGCGGAAGGTGGTGCGGGTGACGAGATAGATCTAACTTTCCCGGAGGGGGTGGGGTTTGTAAGTGCGGCGCGATTTTGGTCCGATTTTGATTCGATGAAAAATACTGAGAGGCCTTGGCTGGGTTTGTCGGGTACCGCTTTTCGTACCAAATTTGTCGAGGGGGGAAAGGTGGTTGCTGAAAATATTTGCGCAGCCCTGGGGGCATGTGGCTGTGTAATTGCCGCTGAAAAGGGGGCAGTAGTAGCCGTGCGGAGGGCCTTGCCGGAAATTGTAGGTAAGGTTACGGAGGCATTCAAATCTCAATCTCCGGTTAGCATCCCTCTCGAAGCTTTTCTTAGTGTGGTAAAGTTGGCGAGGGCGGCGTTTAAGCTTTTTGTTGATGTGAATGTCGGTAATTTGATTGCCGTTGGGGATGCGGTTGTTGATGCAGACAAGCATATAGGTGAGGCTGGGGGTGTAAGTGTTTCGGGCGGCGGCTCATATGAGCAGACCGTAAGTGTTTTTGTCGATCTCCTCCAGGAATTGAGCGATAAGGTGCTGCAGGTGGAGAAAGGGTGTGAGACGTATCTGAATAAGCTGGCAAGTTACATTTCTATGAATGTAGACCGGTATGACATATCGGTGCAAGCGATCACCCTGGATCAGGTTAGAGAAAGCAAGGATGTATCTGCTGAATATAGTCCCGAAACCATAGATGCGGACTGTGAGCATATGGATAAGGTGGCAAGGTCTCATATGCCGCCCATAGCTGCAGCTTTTAAAAATTTGTACGCAACTGGCATCGACTTGGGTTTTCATGGTGCGATTGCTAGAGATGCCCGAATTGGACTCGGGCAATATGGTGCAGCGCATAAATTTTCAGAAGTTGCGGGTATTATTTTGGACTATGCAAAGGAGTTTGGTGATGAAATGGAGAGTGGCAGTAAAATGCTTCTTGCTGTATCGCGAGAATTTCGGCGAACCGAAGAGCAACAGCAAGAAAAGTATGACGATTTGAAAGTGACACTCGAAGAGGCGATTGGTGACTTCAAGGAGAAGGGTCCGCGACCAGACGACCCGATTTAAAGAGAGGGATCTTTAGAGGCGAGGACTTAAGTATTGTGGGTGCTTAAGTCTTTGGTCTCCTGAGATGGCGCGTGATGTCAAAAACATGTTTTGGATGTGTATCCGTCGGCAAAGGACTTTTTAGTAGCTGATGTCTGTACTGGCGGTGGGGTGCAGCAGCCACCGCGCCCCAGGGCACCCCCCGCATCACGCCAGGGGGTGCCCCAGGGCGGTGAGCAGCAGGAGCTGGCGGGCCAGGTGGCCAACAGTCTCGGTTCTGTCTGCGGCGCTGCCCTGCGTCTGGTCGATGCTCGCCACGAACTTTTCGACGGCGTCGGCCACCAGGCTGGAGCCTGCCCGGCGGGCCCGGGCCGCGAAGTCGTGCCAGGCGCGGGTATCACGCTCAAGCCGGTCCACGCCCGCCACCAGCAGCTCGCCTAAACGGTCATCTAACTCCAGCAGGAGCGCCCCCGGCGAGGTCAGTTCGTCTTGCTGTTCGCTGGCCGCCACCTCAAGCGCCGTGTCGACCGCGTCGGCCACCTGCGGTTGAAACGGTACGCCGTCACCCACCAGCAGCAAGGGATCGACGGTGGCGTTGTTGCCGCGCCACCGCCACCGCCCACACACGTATGCCTCCGCCGGGAAGGACTCCGCCCAACTGCGCAGCCACGCCACGGTGGCCCGCACCGCCCCGGCACGCCGCGGCGTCGTGCGCAACACCAGGCGGAACGGCGCGCCCTGCGCGTCCGTGAACCAGGCGACCACCGCGCCCAGCACCGCGTCGAAGCCGACGTCGGTGAGCGACGTCGCCCGGCAGGCGGCCAGGTCCGCGCCCGCCGCCCGGTCGTCCAACACGGGAGGTAGCCGGGTCTGGTGCGCCGCCAGTTCCTCAATCGACTCCACGCGGAACGGGGCCGCCAACTGGTCCAACGCCCCGGCGGGCATCCCAACCGCGGAGCGGTTAGTGTGCGCGAAGTCGCCGTGCCCGAACATGCGGCCGCCCACCGTCATCACCTGGCCGCCGCCCCACTGCTTAATCGAAATGCCCGCCACCAGCGAGTTCGCCAGGCGGGAGGCCTCCGTCCCGTCCGGGTCCGTCACCCGTTTAGTTACCCGCAGGGGGGCACCAGAGCGCGCATCAACCAGGTAGGCCACCAGGCGGCAATCCTCGTCCACCTCCACCAGCTCGGTGCCCATGCCAATCAGGCGGGCTTTGCCCACCCGCGTCTCGGCCGCCGGAGAGCCGGCCACGAGCCGGTCCGGAATCCGCGTGGCGGCCGGGTTGCGCAGCGAGGCACACCGGGCCGCCAGCTCGCCAGCCAAACTCACCAGCCGTGACGGCGTGAAGTCGTGATGACGCGAGTCGTACCGTTCCAACTCGTCGAGCAGCTCGTCGACGAGGTCCGCCAGGTGGTGCAGCTCGGCGGCCCGCGCCTGGGTGCTGTGGCGCCGCCACACGCCCCGCAAGTTGCGGTATGCCGACTCCGCCCCGATCGTGAACAGCTCCGCCAACACCCCCTCCAGCGCGTCGAGCACCTGGCGGTCCGGCTCCCACTGATCCCCCGGCACGGACCGCAGCCCCGACGCGGCATACAGCTGCCCGCCCGCTGCCGTCACCGCCAAAGCCACGTGCGCGCACGGGTCCGGGTCCTGGCAGGTGCAACGCACGTAGTTCAGGTTCGCGCCCGCCAGGAACCGCACCGACACCGGCACCGGGTGGTGCACGCGCACCACCGTGATGCCCCGCATCGTGCCCACGTGCGCCAAGACCCCGCGCGCCGCCCACCGGGCGGCCTGCCGCAGCTGGGTGGGCTTCAAGAACGTCGCCAGCTGTTCCTCAGTCATGGTCGCCGGGTCGAAGGCCTCGGCCTCGTCTGTATGCATCCCGCCGCCGACGCCACCCCCGCCGCTCGGCGTCGCCGTGCCTTCGTGGCTCTCGCCCGGCGCGGTGCCCGTCGTCCCGGGGCCTGGGGCGGGGGCCGCCGCGGCCCCATCGGGCTCACCCGTCGCGCCCGCCGCCACCGTGCCCGCCGCGCCTTCGTGGCTCCCGGCGCCGCCGACGTCGCCCGCGCCGCTCGGCGCCACCTCGCCCGCGTCCGCCCCGCCTGCGGTGGCCGCCAACTCCTGGTAGTGCAGGATCGCACGCACAATGTGGCGGCACTTGTAGGTCGCTAGACAGGTGCACTGCCAGTCCGCGAACGGCCGGTCGGCCGCCAGGATGCACTGCACCCCGTCGTCGCTGTTCACCGTGATGGTGCCGTCGGCGGCCGTGGTGAGCGTGAACGTGGTGCCGGCCAGCTCCTTGCGGGCCCGCCGCACCGTGCCCTTGTTCGTCAGGTCCTCTAACACCAAGTCAGTCAGGGCCAACAGGTCGCTGCGGGTCACGCGATCACCTCCGCCACCCAGTCGGCCAACTCGTGCGGCGTCATCACACCCACGAATGCCCCGTAGCTGGCCAGTTGTGCCCCCAGCCGCTCGTCGAAAGACTCGTAGCCCGACGTCGTCAGCGCCCCCAGGATCAACACCCGCGCCCCGGCCCCAATCAGTCGCTTAACGGTTTGGCGCAGCGCGGTGACGTTACCGCCCTCGAACAGGTCGGTAATGATCACCACGATGGAGCGCCGCGGCACCTCCAGCAGCTGCTCGGCGTACCGCACCGCCTTGGCGATATCGGTCCCGCCCCCCAGCTGCACCTTCATCAACGTCTCCACCGGATCCTGAATGTTGGAAGTCAGGTCAACCACGGCCGTGTCGAAGGCGATCAGGTGGGTGCGCAAGGCGGGCATCGAGTGGAAGATCGAGGCCGTCACCGCCGAGTGAATCAGCGAGTCCGCCATCGACCCGGACTGGTCCACCAACACCACGAACTGCCACTTATCTGAGTGGCGGCGCGTCCGCGAGACAAAGATCGGCTCCGAGATCACCAGCTGGCCGGTGGCCGCGTCGTAGTTCTTGAGGTTCGCCCGCACGGTGCGCTTAGGGTCAAAGTTGGCCGCCACCTTGAAAAAACTGCGACGGAACGGATCCTTGCGGCCCGTCAAAGTCCGCTTGATGCGGGGCTTGAGCTTGGCCACCAGCTGCTCCACCACCCGGCGCACGATCTGCCGGGCCGCGGCCAGCACGTCGTCGCTCATCAGATGCTTAGTCTTCAACACGGCCTGCAACAGCTGCTCGGACGGCTCGACGCGTTCCAACAGCTCCTTGTTGGTCACCAGCTCGATCATGCCGTACCGGTCCAGGGCGTCGGACTCGATCGTGCGCACCACCCGGCGCGGGAACAGCTCGTGGATCTGATTGATCCAGTCCGGCACAGTGAGCGCCGACGCCCCGCTGCCGCCCGCCCGGCCGCCCGTGCCCTCGCGGTCGTACAGATAGGCCAGCGCGCCCGCGCGCGCCGCATCCTCCTCCTCCAGCTCCCCGAGTTTTTCCGAGCCGTGGCCCAACACCAGGCGCCACCGGGTAAAGCGCTCGTCCATCACTTCACTCCCAAGAACTTCTCTAACGCCCCCGCCAAGGCGGCCTCAAAATGCGCGATCTCCGCCGCGTCCTCGACACTGCCCGCAAACGACAGCGCCCACGCGTTGGCGTCTTCCCCCAACACGATGTCAGCCACCTGGGCGCGTTCTCGCGGCGTGTACCGGCTGAACGCGCGCCGCAGGCCCGGCAAGGCATCGAAAAACTCGTCACTAGACAGCGCGGTCAGCAGCTCGTCCAGGCGCTGCATGGCGGTCGGTTGGCGCAGCGCCGCCTCCCGCGCCACCCCCAGCAGCCCCGCCACGAAGTCCCCCAGCTGGCTCGGCACCGCGATAACCCCGAGCAGTTCGGCGATCTCCTCCTCCGGTCGCATGGCCGCCAGCCACTGCGCCCCCAGGGCCGCGCCGCGCACGGTCGGGGCCTGGCGGTCGTCGCCCACCACCACGCTGAGCGCCGTGTGGAAGCCCTCCCGGTCCAGCCCCAGCTCGCTACCCACCCGCTCGGCGGTGTCCGTCAGCTGCCGGAGCGCGGTGATGAAACCCTCCAGGTCGGGGCCCTCCGGCACCGGCTGCAGCCGCTCCAGCAGCCGCACCCCCCGGTCAAACCCGGTAGCCACCAGGCGACCGAGGTCCGCCCGCCCAGTGGCGCGCAGGATCGGGTCGTAGCGGTACAGCCGCATCAGCACCGCCACGGCCGCCGCCACAGACCGCACGCTCAGCGACGCCGCCAGCAGCGTCTCGGTGCGGGCCTGCAGGCTCGTAGACAGCTGGGCCACCCCGCACAGGGCCGCATCCAGCACCAGCTCGGCGGCGGCCTGCGGATCGTCGACGACGCCCGCCGCCCGCTCCAGCAGCCGCGCCGTCACCGCCTGCTCCCGCGTGCCGCCGTAGCGGGCCGCCTCCACGAGTGCCCCCTCGAAGGACGGCGACCACCGCACCTGCCAACGTTCCACGCCGTCTTCGTCGGCCGACGCCGTCAGCGCGAAACCGGGCACCTGCAGCTCCACCAGGCTGTGGGCCAGGCGGGAGCGGGCCAGGCCCACGTCGGTAGCCAAGTCCGCCAACTCCTGCCGTCCCTGCGGCGTGGGCGTCAGCTCCAGGGCGTCCAGGGAGGTGCGCAGCTCCACCGTCAGGGGCGGCTGGCGGGTCCCGGCCGCCAACTTGCCGACCTTGTCGCCGCGCAGCAGATACTGCACCTGCCGCAGCAGCGGATGCTCGCTGCCGGAATCGTCCTTCACCAGAGCCGTGGCGATGGCCTCGACCAGATCGGTGCGCCACACCTGGGGGTGATTGCGCAGCTGCGCCAGCGCCCCGGCCGTAGCCCGCACCGCGATCAGATCCGCCGACGAGATGTGCTGCTTCTTGCGGCGCAGCCCGGCCACCACGCGGCCCAGCAGCCGCTCGGCCGTGTTGTGCCGCCCGGTGGCCCGATCGGTGAACAGCTCGTCATAGAACCCGGGGTGAGGTTGGCCAGCGTCGTAGCCCTCCAACGCATCCAAGGCGGCGTACGACGTCGGCGTCAACGCGATGCCGTACCGCTCGTCGTCGTTCGGGGGATACCAAGGCGCCACCGGCTCCGGCGAGCGGGCCAGGCGCGCGCGCAGGCCGTCAATGTGCGCCGCCCCGCACACCACCAGAATGTCGGGGCCGAAACGGTCCGTGGCCTCGACGATGCGGGCCGCCATGTGAGCCTCGCGGGCCTCGGTTTCCGCATCGGCCGGGCCGCGCAGCACCGAACCGAGCAGGCCCGCGCGCAACTGGTAGGTCTGCAAGTCCAAGTGCGGATCAATGTCGAACAGTTCGTCCGAGAGGGCCGCCAGATCATCGACCCCGAACTCGTGCAGCAACGTATCCAGGGCGGCGGCCACGGATTCGTCGGGCGCCGCCTCTGCGTAGCGGTTCTCGGCGCGGGCCGTCTGCGCGAACGCCAACCACGGCAAATCCATGAACTCCACCGGCACCCCGGCAGTGTGTGCGGCCCGCAAAGCCGTCCACTCGGGGCAGTACTGCGTGAGCGGATAGAAACTGCCGCGCCGCGCCCCCCACTCGGCAGAGCCCTCGGGGGCATCCGGATTGAGCGGCGCCCACGAGTAGAGCATCACCGGCAACTCGTGGTCCAGGAACAGCTCCTCCAGGTGCGGGTTGAACTCGGTGGGGCCCTCAATGAGGACCGCCGCAGGCGGGGACTGCGCGATCCTCTCGGCCACCAACCGGGCAGCGCTCGGCGAATGGTGCCGCACTCCAAAGAACTCAACCACCCGCACATTGTGCCCCCTACCGCCAACATTCGGTGGCCACCCCGGGACGCGGCCGGTGCGCAGCCCAGCGGTCTTTCTGGACTGGCGGCTGCCCCG
Organism: Buchananella hordeovulneris; assembly: GCF_001907235.1. GTDB lineage: Bacteria > Actinomycetota > Actinomycetes > Actinomycetales > Actinomycetaceae > Buchananella > Buchananella hordeovulneris. The sequence continues at coordinate 26,387 of NZ_MQVS01000015.1, read as the reverse complement.
GGACGCGGCCGCTGTGTCGGGGCGGGAAACCTGGGTGGGCGCAGAGGAGGGGCTGTGCAGCGCGGGCACAGGGGGCCAGCGCTCGCGGCGGATCCGCAGGCTGCGGGCGTCGGCGTCGGCGGCGGGATGATTCTGCTAGAAACTGGCGTATGGGACGAGCAAAGAGCCCGGCCCCAAGACGGGGTGCCGAGATTAACCCGCGCGCCACGACACCCGTGGGAGGAGGCCGATGACTGCGCGGTGGCGGCAGCTGACCAGCTGGTTGGCCGCGGGCTGGCTGCGGCTGGCACCCGCCCGGCGACGCACGGCCGCATGCCGACTGCAGGCGGCCGAACAACAGCTGACGCGCGGGGCTGCGGCCACCCCCGCGCGCCTATCCGCAGTGCGGGAGCTGGTGGCAATTGCTGACACTTACCAGGGTCGCTACAAACAGCGCGTGGTTGACCTGCTGTGCGCCCACCTGCGCGCCGGGACGGCGGCAGGGCCGGGGACGGTGCGGGCCGAGGCGCCGCAAGAAAATAACGCGGTGGCGGCAGGCGCGGTGCCCCCGAGGACGGCGGAGCCTGGTGTCTCCGCCCCGGCCGACCCCGTGCAGGCCCTCGTCCTAGCCGAGATCGCGCGGCATCTGGCGCGGGGGCGGGCTATGCGAGCCGCCAGTCGCCAGCCGAGCGCGTCGGCGACGGGGGTGCCGTCGGCGGGCGCCGCGCCGAAGGAACCCGTAGTCCCCGCGTCGTCCTGGGCACAGTGCGGCTTTGATCTGCGCGGCGTCCACTTGACGGCCAACGTGAACTGGGCCGATTGCTACTTTGCCGGGCCCGTGTGTTTCGCGGGCGCCGTGTTGGACGGCGAGGTGCAACTGCGTGGGGCAACCTTCCGGGATGGGCCGGACTTTTCGTCGGCCCGCTTCCGCTCCGCGGTCGACTGCTCGCAGGCGAAGTTCGGTGCGGCTGCCAGTTTCCGGCAGGCCAGCTTTGCCCGCCGCACCACCTTTGCCCACAGTCGCTTTGGGGCGCGCGCTGACTTCTCCGATTGTCTCTTCGCCGCAGCGCCGCCCGGCGGCCCGGCGGTCGACGGCTATCAGCCGCCGCCCTCCGACACCTACTTCTCGTCCGCCCGCTTTGGCCCGGAGGTGAGCTTTCACCGGGCCGTGTTTCGCGGCTACGCCATGTTCCCGTTCGCCCGGTTCGCTGCCGCCCCCTGCTTCCGTGCCGCACGTTTCGAGTTGGCCGCCAGCTTCTACGGCGCGCGCCTGGGAGCTGCCGCCGATTTTCGCGACACAACCTTCCTGCCCGGACGGCAGCGGCCCCGCTACCTCGACGACCTACTGGACGCGCAACTCACCTCCTTCGACACGGCCAAATTCGGCCCGGGGGCGACCTTTGCGGGCGCCAACTTCGCCTCCCGCGTGAGCGTCACCGCCGCCACGGGGGCAAGCGTCGTTAGCTAGGCGGGGCGGGAGGCTTGGCCCCTGGTGCGGCTGGGAGGTTTGGTCCCCAGACCGGCCGAGTTCACGCGGTCAGGTGGGCAGATGCTGCATGCGGTGGCCGTAGGCGTACCAGCCGTCGTGCACCCCGGACTCCAAGATGCGGCTCATCGGCGCGGGGGAGTGGGTAACGAACGCGGTCAACTCGTCCACGCCGTACTCGTGCAGCCACGGCGCGGCAGGCGTGGAGGGGCCCACCAGCACCGTGTGCGCGGCGCGGCTGAGTTCTAGCAGGCGCGGCGCCGTTTTGTTGACAAAGACCGAGCCGGTGATGAAAACGTAGTCCATTGCGGGGAGCAGATATTCGCTGGCCGGGTCGGGGTAGTCGCCCGCCACGGGGAAACGCTCCAGGATGGCCAGTTCGGCGACGTGCGGCAGAGCCGCCGGGGCGAAGGGAAAATGGCCAATTATCGCCACCCGTTTGCCTGCCGTCTGGTCTTGGAAGGCGTGGAAGGTCCGGGCCCAATTGTTCTCGACGCACGGCTGGTAGCCGTGGGCGGCAACCCGCTCCGGCTGGCCCCACCAGGCGTTGATGGCCGCCATGCCGAGTCCCGCCTCCAAGAAGTTCCAGCTCTTCGCCAACTGGGCGACTTCCCGCAGGTCGCGACCAGTCAGCTCCGTCAAGGGCAAGCGAGCCGGGCGGGTGGTGAGGGGCATCTTCAGGGCAACACCGAGGCCACCCTCACTGCTGAGGACCCAGCACCATTTCTCGCCCACCCCGGCACTGTCCACCCGCACCCCAGCCGGAATGGGTTCGATTAACCGGTCGTAGATTTCCCAAGCGTCGCTCACTGTGGCCCTCTCCCTGTGGGTATTTAGGTAACCCTAACTCAAGCTCTGCCTGTGTTGGCGAGCTTTCGAGCATGGAGTGTGCATGCGTGGGATTTGTCCGTGTCTCTCTTCCGCGAGAGTGCACTTTCGTGTCATGCGTCTATCTGATCGGTGGCTCCCAGCGTCGAAGTATTCTCGCTGGCTAGCAGGTACGCCCGGTTGCGGCTGGACGGTGGCGCGGTGGCCTGCACCAGGCCAGCTGCTACCAGGGCGCGCAGCACCGGCCGCAAAGTACCGGGGGACTTTCCAGTCTCCTGTGCCACCTCGTGGATCGTGCGCGCCTCCCGCTTGCTGAGCGCGTTGAGGACCGCCCACCGCAGTCCGCTACTCGCTAGCGTTTGGGACGGGGCGGCCAGAGTGAAGGGGCCGTCGCCCCGGCCAATGAGCAGGTTGTCAGCAACTAGCTGGGAGAGCATGTCGCGGGCGACGTCGGAATCTAGTCCCAGCTGTTGGCGCAGCTGGGGGACAGAGATGCTCCCATCTCGTTTCGTCAGCGCCAAACATTTTCGTAGTCCCTCGTCCTGTGGGCTATTTGGCAAACTGGCCAGCCAGCTGTTGATCTCTGGGTCGAGCAGGCCGAAGCGATGCAGCACCACGTGCACGTTTTCGAGAGTTGAGTGCGTGTAATCGGGGGTGGGTAGACCGTGCTCGCGCATGGCGTTCATCATGCGTGGTACGCCGGAACCCAGATTCTCGCAAACTGGGCCAGCGTTGCTGGCACTGGGTACGTGAGTGAGGAGTTTTGCCAGGTTGGGGTTGCGGGAATCGGAACGACCCTCATCGATATTGGCGATGGTGCGTGTGCCTCGCAAACCTCCTGGGTTAATAACCTCTACCCGGTCGGGGTATATGTCGACCGCGACCTGCTGCCCGGTCGCCAGTGGAGAGTAGTCCCGATGGGTGACGGCATTAGTGATTGCTTCTCGGAGAACCTCTAGTGGGATCTCGAGCACGTCTTCGCTCTCAGCTCCCACAATCCGGCGTTTATGTTTTAGGTTTCTGGCCACCGCGTGAACCGCATCTTCGATCATGAGTGGAAGCGGGCCATCACATGTGCGGCGATCCAGCGTGCGCACTCCCGCTTCTGCAGACTTCCTGGTGGTTGGATAGCTGGCCACATCCACAGTCAGCTGGGGGAAGCGCTGTTGCGGGTAACGGCTGAGAGAGAGAAAGCCCGCCAGTGTGCAGTCGCCAGCACTGGTTAGGATGTTTATGCGTTGCAGGGCGGCCGCCATGTCACCGTCCGCAATGCCATCCAGCGCGCGAGAGCCCTGGGAACGAAGCGTCCGCAATACCGCTTGCACCTGTTCTTCAGCCAAGTCCGCCAAGCTGGTATCAGGGACGGCTTGGCTGTCGGTGTCGGTGGGCAGGTGCAGGTTTTGCAGACTGTATATCTCGTAAGGGGATAGGCGCTTGTCCTGGTCATGCACCCGTTTATAGCTTCCATCTTTAATGCCCCTCTTGGTCACAAAACAGGGGAGCTGGGCGCCGATATCCTCCCGGAGGGAAGCTACCTCGAGTGTCACCACGGGAGAATCTTCAAAGACTGCGGTCTGAATGTCGTGGGGTGGTGGAGGAGTGACCTTCGCGTCTGCCCCCGCGCGTAAGCCCGCCTCTATTTGATTAACTATCGCCTCGGGGTCGAAGGTGGCGCTCGGAGAGAATCCCTGCTCTTCGTCGATGCCGAATATCAGCATGCCGCCCTCGGTGTTGGCAAATGCAGAGACTGTTTCCCAGGTGGATTTAGGCAGGCCCTTCGCGGCAGACTTTACTTCCACTCGAGAGTCGTCACTTCCCAGCAGGCGGAGGCGGGCGATCGTGCTCGTCACGTAGGAATCGATGTCGTTGCTGCTCACTGACACTCCTTCCGTGCCCTGTCTGGGAAACGTGGGACAAGGGGGTTGTTTTTGGGCTCCTCGTGGGCTATTTGCCCAGCGGGCCCCGCCGCTGCCTTCAGTGCATTCAGTGACGGCCTCAGTGTAGTTCACTGAGGGGCTCACTGTATACAGTGATGTTCTCAGTGTATACACTGACGGTCTCAGTGTAGTTCACTGAGGGGCTCACTGTATACACTGAGACGCCCACCCGGCGTCCGATCGGCTCCCACCGGCGCGGCCCCGGTCAGCAGGCCGCCAGCGCCGCCCGCACTCGTTTCTCGCTGACCTTCACGGGAGTGCCCAGCTGTTGCGCGAACAGACTGACGCGCAACTCCTCAATCAGCCACCGCACCTGCTCTAGGCAGGCCTGGCGGGCGTCGTCCCCCGCTGCGGCGGCGCGGGCGGCCTCCAGCTCCTCGGTCAACTGGTCGATGACCCAGGCCGCCTGGTCGTCGGCGCGCGGATCACCCTCGGCGCGTTGCAATCGCCGCAAGGCGCCCTTGAGGTAGCGCGGCAGATGCACCAGCTGCCCGACCGGCACCTGCCGCAGGAAGGTCGGCGACAAGAGGCCTCGCACGTGCTCCCGCACACTACTGGCCACCCCCAGCAAAGCCAGCGACTTAGTGGCCGCCAGCGCCCTGTCCACGGCGCGTGCCTCGTCGAAAGCCGCCGCGCACCACCGCAGGACCCGATAGACCTCGTCCTCCAACGCCTGGCGGGCGAAGTCCAGCAGCGGCGCAAACTGTTGGGCGTCCCGCACTTCGTCTAACGCGACCCCGGTGCGCTGTGCCCACTGATCCAGCACGATGCCCGTTGCCGCCCACTGGGCATCGGCCACCAACGCCTCGGTGTGCGGGTAGGGACTGGCCGCCAGCGACAGGGCCTGCGCTCCCGACCACCGGCTCGTCACCCGCGCCACCGGCAGCTCCAGCTGCGCCAGCAGCAGTGCCCGCAGCCCGCCCGGGTGGGCGGCCAGGGCAGCGGACTGCGTCGAGTGGACGACGACGTCGGCCATCCGGCCCCCCGCTTGGGCCGTCAGGGCGGGGTAACCGCGCACGGTCAACCCGCCGACGGACCGGCTGACCACGCGCGGCAGCGGCGCATCCGGGAAGCGAGTCAGGCCGGTGGCCTGCACGACCTCCCCCTGGTGCGGCAGCTGGGCACCGGCAGGCGCGGCAGCCGCCGCGGCGTCCGCGGCGGGAACGGCCGGAGCGGCAGGCTCCGCCGCCGGTCCGCCCGGGGCTCCCGGGCGCTGGGCGCGCTCGCCCTTCCCCGGCTTGCGGGCAGCATTGCGTTGCGCCTGCCCGGCTGCCCGCTGGGCGGTGGCCTCCTCCAACGCCAATGCCAGCGCCCCGCGCACGACCTGCCGGACGGCGCTGCGGGCGCTCGGCGCCAGCTCCCGCTGGAGCTCGGCCAGGTCCTTGCCCTCGCCAAGCACTGCCCCGCGACCGGAGACGATCCGGAAAGTCATCGTCAGGTGGGCGGGCAGGGACACCGAGCGCCACGCGGACTCCGGGATGCTCACGCCCCGCACGGCCTGCACCGCGCGGGTAAACGCCGCCCGGAAACTCGGGTCGGTGGCGGCGGGCGCGGGGTCGACGGCGCGCGCCGCCTGCCGCCGAGCCGCCGCCTTGGCTGCCTCACGGGCCTCGGCCTCGGCCCGCAAGGCGGCCCAGGCGTCGCGCATCGAATTGCCCGGCACTAAGGTCACGCGGCCCGCTCGGCCGCCGTCGGCGCCCCCAGGCCCAGCGGCCCCGGCCCCAGCAGCGCCCGCGGTCGCCCCTTGGCTGCGCGCCGCATCCGCTCCGGTCGGGGCGAGATCATCCCCCGCCGCGTCTGACCCGGCCTCCGCCGCGTTCGACCCGGCCGTCGCTGGGTCCGCCGCGTCCGCCGCCGACAATACCTCTCCACCAAAGCCCGCCCCGGCGGGGCCGTAGCCGCGCTGCCGCAACCAGGCGGCCACCGCGGCGGCCACATCGGGGGCGGGCACCAGCTCCCGGCGCACCGCCTTCGGCAAAGCCCGCACGGTAGCCACTACCAGCTCGTTCAACAGCCCCGGCACCATCCAGTCGAAACCCGCCGGGGTCAACTGCGGCAGCACCTCGACGGGAATGACGACAGTGACACCGTCGTCGTGCCGCCCCGGCGTGAACTCGTAACGCAACTCCAGTTCGTGCTCGCCCTGCCGCCACACGTCAGGGAACCCCTCCACGCCCGCCCCCCGGGGAGCCAGCAACTCCGGCGGGTACGTCAACAAGTCGGGTTCGCGGCGGCGGGCAGTCTTCCACCAAGCATCGAAGTGACGCGCCGAAATAATGTCCGGCGGCACCCGGGCGGCAAAGAACGCGCAGCGGGCCTCGGCGTCAGCCACCAGCCCGTGCGTGCGCGAGCGCCGCTCCACCTCCTCGGCCTGCGCCACCCGGCGAGCGTTCTCGGCCACGAACGCGTGCCGCCCGTGCCACTGCCCCTCCACCAAGGCGTGGCGAATGAACATCTCGCGCGCCAACTCCTGGGCCGTCACGTCCCCGATCAGTTCACTGCCCAGCCGCCCCAGCAACACCGGGCGGCCCGCCGCCAACGTCAGTCCATACAGCATGACCTTCTCGTTGATCATGGCCGCGCCGTTGCGCTTGGACCAGTGGGGTGCGTCGTACGAGCGGGCCAGCAACGGCCCCGCCAACTTCTCCACCCACCCCGGGTCAATACGCGCCACGGTGCGAGCGAACAGGCGCGAAGTCTCCACCAGCTCCGCGGTCATCACCCAGCTGGGATTCTTCTTCGCCTTGGCCAGCCCCGAACCCGGCCAGATGACGAACCGGGTGCCACGCGGCCCCGTGTATTCGCTGCGCCGCTCGTCCCACGAACCAATGTTGGACAGCAAGCCAGTTAAGAGGGCCTGGTGGATGGCGTCGGGATCCCCGCCGCGCGCCGACGCCGCGAACTGCACGACAGCCGCCGCCACCGCCGACGACGTGCCCGCCCCGCCCGTCAGCTCCCCGGCCGCGAGCGCGGCACGCACCAAATCCTCGGTGTCCGGCAGGGGGAGCGGCGCCAGCTGCAAGCCGAGCGGCCGGGCCAGGCTCCGCAACTGCGTGACGAGATCCTGCCACTCGCGCACCCGCAGGTAGTGCAAGAACTCGGCGCGGCACATGCGGCGAAACGCGCTGCCCGACAACTCCCGCTGCTGCGTGCGGATATAACGCCACAGCGTCACGTAGGTCAGGAAGTCGCTGTGCGGGTTGGTGAAACGACGGTGGGCGGCGTCGGCCTCGGCGGCCCGCTCGGCCGGGCGCTCGCGCACATCCTGCATCGACAGGGCCGCCACGATCACCAGCACCTCGGCCGCACACCCCAACTCGGCGGCCGCCAACAGCATGCGGGCCAGGCGCGGATCGATCGGCAGGGAGGCCAAACGGCGACCAATCTTTGTCAGCCGCGGCTCGGCCCCGTCCAGTTCCAGCGCCCCGATCTCGGTCAGCAGCGCCACCCCGTCGCGCACTGCCCGTTTTTCTGGCGGGTCCACGAACGGAAAGTCCTCCACCCTGCCCAGGCCCAGGGCGGTCATTTGCAGGATGACGCTCGCCAGCGAGGTGCGCAAAATCTCCGGCTCGGTGAACTCGGGGCGGGAGGCAAAATCGCGCGCCGAATACAAGCGGATGGCAATCCCGTCCGCCACCCGTCCACACCGCCCGGCTCGCTGATCCGCGCTGGCCCGCGAGACCGGTTCGATCGGGAGGCGCTGCACCTTCGTGCGGTGCGAGAAGCGAGAGATGCGGGCTAGGCCGGGGTCGATGACGTAGCGAATGCCCGGCACCGTCAGCGACGTCTCCGCCACGTTGGTGGCCAACACGATCCGCTGCCGCGAATGTGGAGCGAAGACCCGATGCTGCTCGGCACTCGTCAAGCGGGCGAACAACGGCAGCACCTCCACCGCGTCGGGGCGCACCGCCCGCGCGGCCCCCTCCGGGGCGTAGCGAGACCCCAAGTGGTCGATGAGTGCCCGGTGTGTGTCCCGAATGTCGCGCTCCCCGGCAAGGAACACCAGGATGTCTCCGTCGCCCTCCGCCAGCAGTTCGTCGACCGCCCCCAGGATGCCGGTGACCTGATCGATTTCCTCGGCGGGCGCTATCTCGCCGCCGTCCAGGCGGGCGGGGTCGGCGGGCAGCAGCGAGGTTGAGCTGTCAGTCTCCTCTGTTTCGTCCGCGTCGTCTGCTGACTCGGGCAGCAGGGGACGGTAGCGGATCTCCACCGGGTAGGTGCGTCCCGAGACCTCAATGATGGGCACCGGTTCGGCAGTGAACTGGGAGAAGTGGTCGGCGAAACGCTGCGCATCGATCGTGGCCGAGGTGATGATGATCTTCAGGTCTGGGCGTTGCGGGGCCAGGCGCGCCAGGTAGCCGAGGATGAAATCGATGTTGAGGCTGCGTTCGTGCGCTTCGTCAACGATGATCGTGTCGTAGCGGCGCAGCAGCGGGTCGCGCTGCACCTCGGCCAGCAAGATGCCGTCAGTCATGAGCTTGACCAGGGTGTTCGGCCCCACCTCGTCCGTGAACCGCACCTGGTAGCCGACAGTCTGCCCGATCTCCGTATCCAGCTCGAAGGCCAGGCGTTCGGCAACCGAGCGGGCGGCGATGCGCCGGGGCTGGGTGTGGCCGATCAGGCCTTTGATCCCGCGTCCGAGTTCTAGGCACATCTTTGGTAGCTGGGTGGTTTTGCCCGAACCGGTCGCCCCCGCCACGATCACCACCTGGTGCGCTGCCAGTGCCGCCATGATTTCCTCGTGCCTGGCCGAGACCGGCAGCTGCGGCGGGTAGCTGATGGCAGGCACCGCGGCGGCGCGCGCCGCCACCTGGGCGGGCGTAAAGCGGGCGGCGGGGCGGGGTGAGCGGCGCTGCCCGCGCCGCGACCGCTCGGCGGAGGCAGAACTATGCATGCCCGCCATCTTATGGCGCTCCCGGGCCGGGGCCGTGCTGGGTGGGGGTTCGGCGCGGGCCGGACCGCTCCCAGCCAGGGTTGTACCGGCGGGGGCTCGCCCTAACTGGCAGTGGGGGAGCCTTATCCGGTGTATTTGGCGCTTGTCCTTCCCTGGTGGCCAACTAGGGCGGTGCCCGCGCGGGTAGGGGTGGCCGCGGCTGGGGGCCGTGCTGGCGGGGGCTCGCCCTAACTGGCAGTGGGGGAGCCTTATCCGGTGTATTTGGCGCTTGTCCTTTCCTGGTGGCCAACTAGGGCGGTGCCCACGTGGGAAGCGGTGGCGCGTAGCTGGGGCGGCGGGCCCGCGCGGGTAGGGGTGGTGCGTAGTTGGGGCAACCCGGCGCGCGCAGGGTCGGCCCTGGCTCAGCCAACGGTTGCCTCCGGGCAGTTGGCGCGGTATCAAAGAGAGGCAGACCGAGGGGAGCGGCATGTTTGATCTACCGGATCTGGGCAAGGATTTAGAAGAACACGCCCAGCGCATTGATGCATTGAAGCAGGAGCTGCACGACTTGTATGCCAGCTTCCAGGCGTCCTCGCTGTTTGCGGCCATGCCGGGGGCTGATCCGGGGGCGTTGGTGGAGCAGGCGCAGGCAAAGATGCGTGAGGTAGGCAGGAAACTGGTCGAAGAGCTGGAGAACTTCCAACTGGTTTTGCGGCAGCGCAGCCGCGAGGCGGACCAGCGCCTGATTCACCTGGCGCGGGCGCAGCAGTTGGCGCAGCAGCGCCTGCGCGAAGAGGGACACCCAGAGTTCCAGGAGGACAGCGACGGCGAGCGGGGCGTGCCACAATGAGCGAATGACGAACGCTTCTGGCCCGCTGCAACCGTCATCACCTCCCGCCGCCGCGCCCACTGCGCCGAGGTCGGCGCGATGGCGACCGCGGCCGGGGGCAGTCGTGGGAGCAGTGGTCACTGCCGTGGTAGCGGCCTTGTTCCTGGCCACGTTGCGTTTCGATCTGCTCAGCCCACTGGTGCCGGGTGGGGCGGCGCCAACGATGCAGGTGCCGTTCGCGCAGCTCATCGCACTGCGGGGCCTACTGGTGGTGGGCCTCACGTTGGCGTTTTTTATTACGGCCTTCTTCGCGGTGCGCCGCTCCCTGACTATCGGGGCGGGTAAGCATTTGGGGGTGTTGGCGTTGGTGCTGGCGGTGTGTGCAGCCAGCCACGGGGCGGTGCTGTACAACCGCGGCTACGTCAACCCGGGCATGCTCAGTGTCGATCGGGGTATGTCGGTAACGCGTCCCACCGGCGACGTCACGGTGCTGGTGCTCAACATGGGTGGCAGCATCTCGCGGGTGGAGGAGGTGGCGGACCTGGTGGAGCGCGCGGGCGCGGACATCGTGGTGTTGCCGGAGACCACGCGCGATTTCGGCACGCAGGTCGCCAACGTGTTGACGGGCCGGATCTCCAACCCGGAGGCGGTGCCCACCTTCGACCAGTCAGTGTTTGAGGACCAGGCCGTCGGGGCGCGGGTGGGGGCCTTCTCGTTATTTCAGTTGGTGGGGCGGCCCGCGCAGCTTGATGCCCCGGAGCCTGACGGGCCGGGTATGATCGGCTCGACCACGGTCGTGCTGGTCAGTGCCGCCTTCGGGCCGTACCGCATTGCCGAGACGTTGGAGATGCACAACGGGGCGGCGGTGCTGGAGCCGGTCACCGGCACCGGCCCGGTGGTGGCGGCCCTGCACGCTGGGGCGCCCCGCCACAACTTGATGAATCAGTGGCGCCACGACCAGGGCCTGCTCGCCCGGGCTTGTCGCGACTACCGCGACCGGTCGCTGCTGGTGGCGGGCACCATCAACGCCACGGTCGATCACGCCACTTTGGCGGGCTCCCCGTGCACGAACTTGCTGCAGGCGGCTGGAGCGGGAGCGGTTGGGACGTGGCCGGTGGCGCTGCCTTCCTTCCTGGCGGTGCCGATCGACGGGGTGTACGGCGGGACGGGCGACTTCCAGGTGCGGGAAGCCGGGGTGGTGGAGACGAAGTTCGCTGACCACCGGGCGGTGCTGGTGCGGTTGCGCCCCGGCCGCTAGCGTCCAGATGATGGACGCCTGCTGCGACGGGCGGGCGACTTTGGGAGGCTGATCTCACCATCCAGAGCGACCGAGAGACCTGGCTCGATGACGTCGCAGCAACCCCGGAGGGTGCTTCCGCCAGGACCGATGGGAGAGGTCATGTCGACCAAACTGTTGTTCACCGGCCCCCGGCCGCGCCCCCTGGTGTCGTTCGAGTTCTTTCCGCCGCGTCGCAGTGGCAACCTGTCGCTGACGTGGGCGGGCATCGACAAGCTGCTGGCCGCGGCCCCTGACTTCGTCACTGTCACTTATGGGGCGGGCGGCTCGACGCGCAGCCAATCGGTGGACGTGTGGCGGCACATTCGGCACAGCACCAGCGTCCCGGCGGTGGCGCACCTGACCTGCATCGGGACCACACGCGACCAGCTGGCTCAGACGGTGCGTGACCTGCTGCAGCTGGGGGTGCGCAGTTTCCTGGCCCTGCGCGGGGACCTACCGCAGGGGGCCACGCCCGCCACCTACACCCCGGGCGTCGACGAGCTGAACCGGGCCGTGCAGCTGGTGGAGCTCATCCGGGACACGGCGGCCGCCTGCCTGCCCGACCCGCGCGAGGTGTCGATCGCGGTGGCTGCCTACCCCGGCCCGGACAGTCCCCGGTTCGCCAACGACCTGGCGGCGCTGCGCGACAAGGTCGCGGCGGGCGCCGACTACGCCATCACCCAGGTGTTCCTGGAGGCCAGCCACTACGCCCGCCTGCGGGAGCAGGCCGCCGCCGTCGGCGTGCAGGCGCCGCTACTACCGGGCTTCGTGCCGCTGACCGACGCGCGGCGCGTCCAACGGGTCGCCGAACTGGCGGGCATCGAGGTGCCGACGCACTTGGCCGCGGCGCTGTGCATCGCCAACCCGCGTGACCGGTTGCGGGCCGGGCTGCGCGCCACCCTCGACCTGATCGGGCAGACCCTGGCGGCCGGGGCCCCGGGGGTGCACCTGTACACGTTCAACCGGCCACGCCCGAGCCTCGACATTCTCGAATACCTGCACGCCACCCGTTTCTTGTCCTGTCCTGCCGACCGAGACGTCGTCGAAGACCTCGTCGAAGCCACCCTCGACACGCTCACGCCTGTGGGCTGAAAGAAGCCGCACCATGACCAGCCAGACCTTGCCCACCGCCACCATCCTCGGCTACCCCCGCATCGGCCCCGACCGGCAACTGAAGCGGGCCGTGGAGGCCTTCTGGGCCGACAAAATCACCGCCGAGCAGCTGCGGGCGGCCGCCGAGCAGCTGCAGGCCGCCACCTGGGGGCGCTTGACCGACCTGGGGCTCGCGGCCGCGGGCGGGGCCGTGCCGCTGGACTTCACGTACTACGACCAGATGCTTTCGGCCCTGACGACGTTCGGGGCCCTGCCGTCGCGGTTTGCCCACCTGGCCGACGCGCGCGGCGCGGTGGACCTGGCCGGGTACTTCACGCTGGCGCGCGGCCACGGCGAGCTGGCGCCGCTGGAGATGACGAAGTGGTTCGACTCCAATTACCACTACCTGGTGCCCGAGATCGGCCCGGACACTCCGCTGCGCTACGTGGAGGGGGACCTGGCCGACCAGGTGCGGCGGGCGGCCGCGGCGGGGGTGGCGGGGCGGCCCGTCGTGGTGGGGCCGGTGACGTTCCTGGCCTTGGCGAAGGCGGCCGCCGACGCCCCCGGCTTCGACCCGCTGACCCGCTTGGATGAGCTGGTGGAGGCCTACGGGCAGCTGCTGGCGGACCTGCACGCGGCGGGCGCGGCCTGGGTGCAGCTGGACGAACCGGCGCTAGTGGCGGACCTGACGGGGGTTGACCGCGCGGCCCTGGCGGCGGCCGCGGGCCGCGCCTATCGGCAGTTGGCGGCCGCCTCGCAGCGTCCGGCGCTGCTGGTGGCCACCCCGTACGGCAGTGCGCGCAGCGCCCTGGGGGAGCTGGCGCGGGCCGGGGTGGAGGGCGTGGCCCTGGATTTGGTGCGCGGCGAGGTGCCGGAGGCGGCCGAGTTGGCGGCGTGGGCGGGGCGCACGGTGCTGGCCGGGGTCGTCTCGGGGCGCAACATTTGGCGCACCGACTTGGAGCGGGCCCTGGAGGTGCTGCAGCGGGTGCAGGCGGGGGTGGGGCCGGAGGGGCGCGTCGTCGTGTCCACTTCGACGTCGCTGCTGCACGTGCCCCACGACGTTACCCGCGAGCACGAGCTGGACGCTGAGCTGCGTAGTTGGCTGGCGTTTGCCGACCAGAAGGTCGGCGAGGTGCAGGTGCTGGCCCGCGCCCTGGCCGAGGGGCGGGAGGCGGTGGCGGCAGAGCTGGCGGCCGACGCGGCAGCCCGGGCTGGCCGGGCGGCGCACCCGGGGGTGCGGCGGGCGCAGGTGCGCGCCGCGGTGGACTCCGTGACGCCGCAGCAGCGGCGTCGGGAGGACTTCGGACAGCGGGACGCGGCCCAGCGCGCCCGCCTGGACCTGCCGCTGCTGCCCACCACGACGATCGGTTCGTTCCCGCAGACCACCGACATTCGCGTGGCGCGGGCGGCACACCGGCGCGGCGAGCTGGACGCGGCGGCCTACACGCAGGCCATGCGCGCCGAGATCGCGGCCGTGATCGCGCTGCAGGAGGAGCTGGGCCTGGACGTGCTGGTGCACGGGGAGGCCGAACGCAACGACATGGTGCAGTATTTCGCCGAGCTGCTCGACGGGTTCGCCGTCACCCAGCACGGGTGGGTGCAAAGCTACGGTTCGCGCTGCACCCGTCCCTCCATCCTGTGGGGCGACGTGTCGCGGCCCGCGCCGATGACGTTGGAGTGGGCGCGCTACGCTCAGTCGCTGACCGCCAAGCCCGTCAAGGGCATGCTGACCGGGCCGGTGACGATCTTGGCGTGGAGCTTCGTGCGCGACGACCAGCCGCTCGGGCAGACCGCCGACCAGGTGGCGTTGGCGCTGCGCGAGGAGATCGCCGACCTGGAGGCGGCGGGGATCGCGGTCATCCAGGTCGACGAGCCGGCGCTGCGGGAGCTGCTGCCCCTGGAGGAGCGCGACCAGGCCGCCTACCTGGAGTGGTCCGTCGGGGCCTTTCGGCTGGCCACCTGCGGGGTGCGGCCCGACACCCAGATCCACACGCACCTGTGCTACTCGGAGTTCAACGTCGTCATCGGCGCGATCGACGCCCTGGAGGCCGACGTCACCTCGATCGAGGCGGCGCGCTCCCGCATGGAGATTCTGCCCGCGGTTGGCGCCCACGGCTACCAGCGCGGCATCGGCCCGGGCGTCTACGACATCCACTCCCCGCGGGTGCCGTCGACCGCCGAGCAGGCCGAGCTGCTGCGGGCCGCGGCCGCCGCCGTCGCCCCGCGCCAACTGTGGGTCAACCCCGACTGCGGCCTGAAGACCCGCGGCTACGCCGAAACCAAGGCCGCGTTGACGAACATGGTGGCCGCCGCGCGGCAGGTGCGGGCTGAACTCGCAGCGCAGTAGCGGAGCGGGCGGGGGCCGCCGGGCGCGTTGGGAGCGCCGCCGGGCGGCCCCCGCGCTCGCTTTCGCGCGGCGGTCCGGGAAGCCGCTAAGTGTTGCTTGGCCTGTCAGCTTAGGCGAATGGGGACCTTGCTTGTCGTGGGTCCTATTTCGATGCCGACGAATATGTATATGTAAGCGCAGTGCAAGTCTCCATTGCTGCCCCAGGCATAGAGATGTCCGTCGCGAGTCAGTGCCATGCTGTGCGAGTCGCCAGCGGCGATGGCAATGACGTTGTCCAGCGGGACGCGGGTGGGGGTGGAGCGGTTTTCGGTGGTGCCGTCGCCCAACTGTCCGTAGTGGTTGCGTCCCCAGGTGTAGAGGTGGCCGTCGCTGGTTAAGGCCATGCTGTGATTCGCACCGGTGGCGATGGCGGCGAGGCTGTTTAACGGGGCGCGGGTGGGGGTGGGGTAATTTTCGGTGGTGCCGTCGCCCAACTGGCCGTAGTGGTTGCGTCCCCAGGTGTAGAGGTGGCCGTCGCTGGTCAGTGCCATGCTGTGCGAGTCGCCAGCGGCGATGGCGGTGACGCTGTCCAGCGGGACGCGGGTGGGAGTGGACCGGGATTTGAGAGTGGGGGTGGGCCGGTATTTGATAGTGCCGACCCCTAACTGCCCGTAGCGGTTGCGTCCCCAGGTGTAGAGGTGGCCGTCGCTGGTCAGTGCCATGCTGTGCCAGTCTCCGGCGGCGATGGCGGTGACGCTGTCCAGCGGGACGCGCGCGGGGGTGAGCCGGACATTGGTGGTGTAGTTCCCCAACTGGCCGTCGCTGTTGTGTCCCCAGGTGTAGAGGTGGCCGTCGCTGGTCAGTGCCATGCTGTGCCAGTCTCCGGCGGCGATGGCGGCGACGCTGTCCAGCGGGACGCGCGCGGGGGTGAGCCGGTTATCGGTGGTGTAGTTCCCCAACTGGCCGAAGCGGTTGTGTCCCCAGGTGTAGAGGTGGCCGTCGCTGGTCAGTGCCATGCTGTGCCGGTTGCCGGCGGCGATGGCGGTGACGCTGTCCAGCGGGACGCGCGCGGGGGTGGTGTAGTTCCCCATCTGGCCATCGCTGTTGTGTCCCCAGGTGTAGAGGTGCCCTTCTGCACTAAGTAAATATTTAGAGGGAGCGCTGAGTATGGAAAGGCAGCGAGGTGCAGGCTGGGCGGGATCCTGGCCGTCAAACATCCAGTGGCGAAAAAACTCGTGCGCAGTGAGCGGGCGGGAGGCAACTGCCGGTGTTTGCGTGCTACCGGACTCCTGCGGCTTAGACTGTGGGGAGGGGGCTGGCTCTTGTGGGTCTGGCTGCGGGGGTGGCAGGTGCTTGGTGGGTGCGACCTGGAAAGACTCGGTAGGGGCCTGGTCCGTGGAGAAAAGCAGAGTCGGTGGCACCGCTGGCACGGCTTCTGCCGGTGTTTGCGTGCTACCCGACTCCTGCGGCTCAGACTGTGGGGAGGGGGCTGGCTCTTGTGGGTCTGGCTGCGGGGGTGGCAGGTGCTTGGTGGGTGCGACCTGGAAAGACTCGGTAGGGGCCTGACCTGCGGGGAAAAGCAGAGTCGGTGGCACCGCTGGCCCGGCTTCTGCCGGTGGTCGCGTGCTACCGGACTCCAGCGGGGCGGGCGACGGGACGCCCGTGGCGAGTGCCGGAAGTTGAGCGCTCAGCATTTGTGCGGCGGCCGCGCAGGCGAGGCGCTCATCCCATTGCGGCGCACACAGCCCTCGCACCACGTCCTGCAACGGTGAGGAGAGCCGTTCGAGGCTCGGGTGGTATTTCTCGCCGAGCGGCTTATCCGACTGATAGGGATTTCTGGCGCCGGTAGTCATGCGGAGCAAGAGGCGGCCCAGCAGCCAGGCGTCCGTCATCTGGCCCGTGACCCCTTCCGGCCCCTCTTGGTCATCGGGAGAGTAGAGATACTCCGGCGGGCACTGCCCTTTCTTCCCCAGGAGCCGCGTCTTGGTGTAGGGGGCGTCCTCAGCGAAGGTGGTCGCTGCCCCGAAGTCGCCCAGCTTCAGTTGCCCGTCGACGAGAAACACATTGCCCTCGTCGATGTCGCGGTGGACTATGTGCAATTTCTCCGCGAGCCGACCCACGGTGACCAGGACGGGCAGCAACAGCTCCACCGCCTGCCGCTCGCTCAAACATCCGTCGCGCAAGTCATGTTGCAGGGGAGTGCCCCACTCCATGATCTCGCCCCACACGGGAACATAGTCGCCGCGCCCGGCGGTGACGCCCGCCAAGCGAGTAGTCGGCAGGCGGAGCTCGAAGCTCTCGTGCACCCGCAGGAGCGCGGGATAGTGCGTGGCTTCCTCGCGCGACAAGGCGGCGATTCGCAGGCTTTGCTGGCACAGTTCGATGTTGCGGAAGCTGTCCCGCAGGGGCGCGGCCAGCCGCACCGCTACCGGAGTAGCACTGCTCAATGTGGGATGCCCGTGAACTCGGGCGCGGGCGACGGCGGCCTGCCCGCCCTTGGCCACCCGATGATCCAGCACCTCGATCCGCAAATCGAGGTTGGTGAGGCGCGACTTCCCCGGGTTACGGAGGTTGAAGGCGCGGGTGTCTTCCACCCGGAAGGAGTCGCCGCGCTTGGCTGTCAACCAGTCCTGCAGCATGGCCGCGTCCACCAAGAACACCATCGTCCCCTCTCTGCGCTACCGACTCCCGCCAGTCTAGCCGCCCGCGCCCGGCCCCGAACCGGGGTCGTCGGCCGCCTCCCCCAGGCCCACCTGGCGCGCGTAGTCCGCGAAGCCCTCGGGCTTGGGCAGGTGCCGCAGCGAGCCCTCCAGGAAGAGGGCAACGGTGGCCGCAGCGCAGAGGGTGCCCATCGTCAGCACGGTCGGGCGGTAGCCGTAACTCTCCAGCGCCCAGCCCGCCGCAGCGGTGATGAGGGCCATCTGGCCGGTGCCGACGATGCCGAGGGCGGCGACAAACCGGCCGGTCATGTGCCCGGGCACCGCCGCCATCATGAAGCCCATGAACGTGCCGTTGGCGGCGGGAGTCAGCAGCAGCACCGGCAGCAGCAGGGCCGCCCGGCCCCACAGCCCAGCCGTAAACGCGAACGCGAACAGGAAGGCGACGATCAGCCCCAGCTGGACAAACAGCAGGAAACCGCCGGTAAAGCGGCGCAGCAGCGGCTGAGCGAGGAGCGCCCCGGCCAGGGTGCCCGCCGCCATGGCCGTGCTCAACAGGGCGATGGCGGTCTGGGAGTGGCCGCGCCCCGCCAGGTCGAGCATCGCCACCAGGGCCGCAGCGGACAGCAGGGCGAAGATCGGCGCCGCCACCAGGGTCGCCACGCGCAGGAAGCGGTTGCGCGCCACGAACGCCAAGCCGCCGAACATGTCCCGGACGCCCGCCTGGGGCGCGGCGGCCTCCCGGTAGCGCGGCAGCCGCCACGCGCTCAAGAACGTCACCACGCTCAGCACCGCCCCGACGCGCAGCTGAGTTGCTCGGCGATCAAGATGGCCATTGCGGCGCGTGGTGGCCGGGAGGCAATATGGCGCGAGGATGAAGCCCAGCGGGTCGTCTTCCACACCGACAAGCGCTTGACTTACACGGCCAAAGCCCATACCAGGTCGTGTCGCCAAATGGGGATCAGACAGTCAATGGGCAGGGTCGGGTCCTGCTTCGACAACGCCGTAGCTGAAGCGTTCTTCACCAGCGTGGAGTGGGAAGTCCTCTCACGCCATGACTTCAATGACATCCACCAGGCCCAAGTCGTCGTGTTGTACTGGTGCTACGGGTTCTACAACCACAAGCATCAACACAGCTCAGCGGGCATGATGAGCCCCATCAACTACGAGAACACCGCGGCCCCCTACCGGCAAGTCGCTTAAGGAAACCCTCCACGATCCAGGGGGAACCGCATACTACCTGTTGAAACTACAGTTGCCAGTTTCCAACTGAACGGGCAGCCGTAACCTGGGTGGCGAATCCACTGCGTGCAGCTATTGGTGCCGATCGAGACTCTGGAGCACACAGCTCCTAGCAGCGGCCGTCTCCAGAAAGTCGGGACCAAAGTCCCAAACGCGTCTTTACGAACAGTCGCTACCATCGAAATTGCCGAATCCGCATGTAGCCAATTTGTCTGAGTGTGGAAAGGTGTGTTTCCCGGTGTTAGCACAAGTGATGGGAGAGTGTCATGGTAGGACGTGACAAGACAACAGACTCCAACGAGATCTTGTTCGAGGAGGTTGACGTGTCAGCTGTTCCGGTGTTCGCGCGACTTTCCTACGAGGAAACGTTTGAGCGCTGAGTTTCAGCAGGGGGTGCGGGCCTGTCTCGCACCCCCACCTTAGTTCTAAGCAAAATAGTGAGGAAAAGGGCATCTGTTGCGAAGTGTAGAGTCTATGCTCGCAGAAAATTCGACGCTGCGACTGCAAACATCTGTTATCCCTGTTAAAGTAGAGAGTGGGTTGTGGCTATTTTTACGGCCGGGC
This sequence comes from Buchananella hordeovulneris, assembly GCF_001907235.1. GTDB lineage: Bacteria > Actinomycetota > Actinomycetes > Actinomycetales > Actinomycetaceae > Buchananella > Buchananella hordeovulneris. Next base: position 7,295 of record NZ_MQVS01000015.1, on the reverse strand, counting down.
AATCCTTTGCGTGTCAGGGGTGGAAAGTCTCTTGATTCGTTGGTGAGTTTGCTGACAAAAGCAACTCCAATTCAGCAAATTGTGGAAAATCTGTCCTTAGCGGCGAATGTATCAAAAGAGGCTGCCGCGGGCTGCCTGGATAAGATGATAAAGAAAGGCCTTATCTTTGAAGAGCGGGAGTGTCAGCGCGAAAAAAAAGCAGATGCACGGTATGCTCGACAAATCGATCAATTTGCACAGTATGAAACAGACAAGATTTCTAGGTTTCACTTCCAAGAAAAACTGAGATCTGCATCCGTGGTAATTATAGGCGTAGGTGGTCTCGGCAGTTGGATTGCAGCAAACTTAACTATGGCAGGAATAGGGACAATAACCTTGGTCGACGGCGACCACGTTGAATTATCAAACTTAAATCGTCAAATTCTGTACCATGAAGGCGATCTCGGCAGACCTAAAGCTGAAGCAGCCAAAGAAGCACTAGAAAAAATAAATGATGACGTGCAGTTTAAATGTATTCAGAGCTATGTGAGTTCTCAAAGCTGCGCTGAAAAAATATTATCCGAGTGCCCAGGCGCCATCGTAGTTCTAGCTGCTGATGAACCCCTGCTCAAGCTCCGGGCATGGGTAGCGGATGCATGCTTAAAGATGGGGTCGAAACTAATAATGGTGGCGTCAGGAGGGATCGGACCTTTAATAATTCCCAACCATGAAACACCCTGTTGGGAATGCCAAAAAAAGTACCTAGAATCTCTCTATCCTGAAGTTGAAAACTGGATGCAAGAGTTGGATGCCCCCAGCCGGAATGGGCTGCCTCAGCCTATCATGCCGGGTTATCATTCTATGATGGCCGGACTCCTGACTACGGAGATGATAAAGTTGATCACTTCAATCCAAGAACCAAACACATTAGGAACCATATTAGCGTGGCAGCCGGGCACCTCCACTGTAGTGCAGGAAAAAATATTTAGGCACCCGGAGTGCGTCAACCACCCGGAAGAGGCGTGAACTTTGACAGGCACAATAATACTGCGTCCGCAGGTACAGGTAAAGGTAAGAATCAGAGAAGAAACAGTGGAGCTAGAAAACTGGCCCTACTCACCAGTGCAAGTAAATCTTTCCGCAATATGGGAAGCCTTACGATGGCACAATAGCCCTCGTTCCATAGAAGTAAAGGTCGATTCTGTACCGGACCTAATCAGTAAAGTAGAATTGCTGCAGGGGCTATTACAAACAGGGTTAGCAGAAATGCATATAATGATCACTGAAGAAAAGGGGTGGTCGGAGGAACTTATAAAAATTAGCTGCCTGCCATCTCCCCTCGGCCAAATAATTAGATCTAAAAACTGTGGACATATTGTATATCGAATAAATGATCGCGTTCGAATTCAGGGAGTAGGGCACACAGGTTGGGTGGAAATACCTATCGAAGCTTTCCAATACTTGATAGCTGATAGTGAAACGCGACAAATTGATACCATGTCAACACTAATTGACCTCATGTTTAACGTTAGCTTTGGAGCATCTAGAGCGATTCTTGAGACTCCGGACCATGGCTGGCCCGAACAGCTATTTCATGTATATTCACGTTTATGGCGCTCAACGCAGCTTGGCATCGAGTACGGAGCGACGTACTCTGAACTAGAAAAAGTACAGACGCAATATCAGGATCGAAGTGATCTTAAAAGCATTAAGCTGCCAGATTGGCGAAGAAAAAGCGACCTGCTAGATGACAGAATGTCTCGGAGAGACTATCTTGACAAAGACATAAATTTGGAAGATCTAGGGTATCTTCTTGGGCCAATAATGTTCGCTAGAAAAGTTTGGTGTAATGAACAGGGACTGGAAATTGTTCACCGAGGTATACCAGGCGCAGGGGGCTTAGCCGCAATCGAGGTATTTTTGCTCTTAAATTCAAGGCCAGAGGCCTTATCATATCGTTATGATTGGCGGACCCACGAGTTGAAACGCCTTGACATTATGTCAGATGAGCTCCTGCGTCGTCTAAACAAGTTTGCGTCTGCGAGCTTAAATATTAAGACATGTCCACCAGGCATATTATTAATTGCTGGAAATCTAGAGGAGCTACGTAAAAAATATAGCGGAATTTCGTATGCGTCCATGCTGAAACAGGTCGGGGCGCTAATGATGGCGCTGCAGCTGGTCGGTAGACAGCTAAATATAGGATTATGTCCCCTGGGCTCCTCGCCGACAGACCTATTTGAAGAAAGCTTGATGCACCAGGATGCTGAACTGCAACTAGTTGGCGAAATGGCGTTTGGGTATGTTAGTTAATAATAGCATCATGGAGTACGGTTTTGCGCCGGAATGGAATTTGTATTATAGACTGGCAGAAATCTCTGCAATACAGACTCTACGTGACGGAACTATCACTGGATCAAAAGCCTTAATTTTCGGCTCGGGATGGAGTGAAGAAGAATGTGAAAATAGCTTCATAGGTGAATGTATTGAGCGAAGATTGGCTCTGAATTGGAACGCTGAGGAATTTCAATGGAGGACTGTTGCGTCAGTGCTGAAGGCGGGTAATTGCTTTGTTCTTTCAGACATGCAAATGCAGCTATTGAGCAGCGTAAATTCTGAGGTCGCTCGAGAGGAAGTAGCTATTCCTTGGATGCCTGGATACTTTTATGGCCGAGATAAAGATGTTGATATACCTGCAGACTTAGTCTGGCTTGACACTTTTAAAAACGGTGTTGAATTAAAAAGCGTTAGAAGAACTTCAAATGGGCTAGCGGCGGGAAATACTCTACAGATGGCGAGGGAAAACGCATTTCACGAATTGGTTGAACGCGATGCGGTGCTGCGGTGGTGGTGGGGTTTGCAAGAAGGGGCACGGATTGGCCAAGCTGATCTTGCTAGCTTAGGGCTTGATCAACCATCAGAAAACTTCGAGGCTTTCGATGCACTTGTTATCGGTGCCGAAAACGATGTCCTCACTGTGGTGGTAACCCTAAGAAAGGATCGGTTATCCTTTTTTGGCTCGGGTTCTGGATGGAGTACAAAAACTGCTTTAAATAAAGCTCTAAAGGAGGCTGTGCTAGCATACGTGGTATCCAGGAATGAAGAAATCCCATGGATTGCTGCTAGGCCGAAGTCTCTCTCCGAAAGACAGTTCTATCATAATCGTCGTCATCTGCTCCCTTTTAAATTCGCTGTAAGCCCAGTTCGAGGTGGATTGTTACAAGATCGATCTGACAGCGAGAAGAGTGTGCCGGGACTGCCGGAAGATTTGATATTCCTAGATCTAGGCCGCGCGTGCGGCGCTTACGTTCTTAGAGCTTTGTGTCCACGATATATTCCATTGGATCTTGACCCAATAAATGTGTTTCCGGATGGGGCAGGGTGTGACGTATCCAGATCGAGCCTTTGCTTTTTTGACGGACTGAGCCCGCACCCCATTTACTGAAACGAACGAAACCTGAGTCCCAGTTAAGCATATATGCCTGTCTATTATGATAGTTTGCCGTTTGGTTCTCGGAATGCGTAAATAAGGAGACTGAAATTGATTAACTCGCCAACATTAGAGTGCCATCGGAAAGCGGCGCACTGCAATCTGCAAATTATGTCCTTTTCAGGAGAAAATATTTCCGGTACGTCTCACGTCGATTTCTTGATGAAGATGGCCGATGAACTGTACCGGGAGGTGACTCCGACAACCATTCCAGTCCGAGACAAGCAGCTAAGCTTCATGAAGCAAAGGTGGGGATCGTTTCGCACATTTACCGATAAAAAAGGATTCTATCGGGGGCTTGCAATCAGTGGCCGGATTAACGGCCCGGAACATTTTCGGTTATACGACCGACGTTTGCGCGTGCGGTATCTGCCTTCGATTAGTGCCGCTAGGCGACGAGATCTGATTCTTATCAGCGTAGACGTTTACTGGCCCACAGCAGGTATTACTCTGTTATTTCAAGCAGTGAACGATAAGCGGCATATAATGGCATGGGGCTATCTAATTGGCTGTGGGGGCGTGGTTTTGGTCGGTGAACATCTGGTACCCAAAGACGCAAAAATAGTGTCGAGTGGCGCTAGAGTCTCTAGGTGTTTTTGTATAAGTGGTGATGGCAAGCTTCTTATTAACGTAGTACACCACGACGGCGGTGCTGTTCTTCTGTGCAAGGAGGGAGTTGCTGTAAAAGGAAATGCATATGAGGCAATCTCGCTAGCCACCGGCGTAGTGTTCATGGAGCAGAGAGAAAATGAGTTGAATATTTATGGATTGTCCGATGATGGTTTGGGTCCCGTGTCGCATGAAGTCATAAGGGGCAAGCTAAAATCGGTGAGCGCTACTAGTGAGATGGTGTGCTGTACAGTTCGGATGGGTGCAGAGGATATAGTCTTTATACTTAGAGGCATAAATTTGATCCAAGAGCAAATCATAAGGCAATTCGGGGAGGTTAATATCAGTCGCGCTGTTGCGCTCGGGGATCATATATTAACGTTTGGCACATTTTTTCAGAGAAGGTGTATCGGGCAGTTGAAGCTGCAACGCGCTGGCTATGAATGGCAGGAGATTCGCAGATATCCTTGGGATGAATCAGTCTCCTGTACAGATATTGATTTTCATGCGTGCAGGCTTGAGGTTCGATGTGAGTCGTTTGTTGATTCCCCGGAGCCAGCGCTTGTCGACTGCGCATCGGAGATGATATATTTCGAACAATGCGACAGCGAGAAGCATAGGAGAATAGTAGTTGAGGACACAGTGTTGGCTGATGATGGTGAAAAACTTCCAGTAACACTATTTGGTAACTCTGAGGACATGCTTGCACCTAAGGCCTTGATGCTTACAGTATACGGTGCTTACGGTGTAACCATTGTGTCTAGTTATGCCTCACATCGGCAGTCCCTTATCAGGAGAGGGGTTGTGTATGCGATTGCCCGCGTTAGAGGTGGCGGCGATCGGGGAAGTTCATGGCACGCGGCTGGCTCGGGGAAGAATAAGATCAGGGGAGTCCTAGATCTAATTCAGATTGTGGACAGATTACGGCAGAAATACAAAAATTGCAGGCCGATGCTGGCGGTCGAAGCTGGGTCGGCGGGGGGACTTTTGGTTGCGGCCGCAATAAATATTCGTACCGACTTGTTTGATTCGGTAATATTGACCGCTCCTTACGTGTGCCCTTTAAGAACTGTTAGAAATGAGTCCGACGCTTACGTGGAATTTGAGCGGGCTGAACTTGGTATTAGTAGCGATCTTCAAGGTTGTGAGACTATAGAGGCATACGACCCTTTGCTAAACGTTCGTAATAATTGCAGCTATCCTCCGATTTTGGTTGTTGCTGGTAAGAGTGATACCAAAGTGCGACTAAATGATGTCTTGGAATGGTGTAGAAATATTGACAGCTCGAGCAGTGGAAGTTGTAAGTATGTGGCGAGGATTATTGTTCTTTATGATGGAGGGCATGAAGGTCCTTCATCGCGAACTTGTCATTACATGACTTGGGCGATTCAGAAGGCATTTATTTGCAAGACTTTAAATATCGAGGTCTAGTGTGGGTGTAGAGTGGATTATGGCTCCATGGGCAGGCAAATGTTTTTTGTCGGATTTGGTTTATTGGATGTTTTGCAATGGGTTTTTGTCTAGTGTTAAGTCGATTGAATGGGACGAGGAGGCAGGCTTTTTGTATGTCTGTTCAGGGGACGGCGTTAGGTCGCTTCTTGTAGCCAATGGCGGCTTTTTCATCAATTCTGCTGCAGCCTGCCTTGTTGCTGAGAATAAAATTAGTGCGAATCGCAGGTTAACTGATTGCAATGTAGCAGTCCCAGACTTTGTGACAGTATGTGCTGAGGAGGGTATGGACTTTAACGTTAAGGAAAGGATCGAGTGCTTTGTAAGTGCGATTGCCTTCCCTGTCGTGGCTAAGCCCGCCTGCGGTTCCTTAGGCCACTGTGTAAGTATCGTAAACTGTATTGATGAGCTTATTATAGCGTTGAGTAACATTTTTGATGCCGGCTACGGGGAGGCTTTAGTAGAATCTTATATATCGTGGCCCGAGTATCGAATTATTGTGTTTGAGGATGAGGTCCAAATTGCTTACGCCAAGGACGTGGTGACCATCTTTGGTGATGGAGTCCATTCCAAAGAAGAGCTTGTTAGAAGGCAGGTAGGCAATTCTCTTGCGGCAGATTTAATTGTTGAAGGAATGTCGCATGATTACGGGGAGGTTCTTGATTTAGGTGTGAGATGGTCTCCATCCAAAATTGCAAATTTGAGTCTGGGGGGCTTGGCAGTGGATGCTAGTGATAGGGTCGAGCAAAGTTGGCGCGAATTAGGTAAAAGAGTTGCTGAAGGCCTTGGATTGCGACTTTGCGCGATTGATTTTTTTGCACGTGGCGCAGACATTATTTCCGATTGTGTAGTGATAGATGTTAATAGCAATCCCGGCTTTCGGCACTACGCTTTGCAGGGGAGGCGCGAATTTACTAGGGTCATGCGTCTTGTTAAGAAGGTTGTTGATGGGGGCTGCAATAATTACTCTTTGTGACTTGTTGAGTTTTGATGTACGCCATTGTCGACGGGCACCCTGCAGCTCTTTGGTTATTTTTTCGTAGAGATTTTGGGGGCTGGTGGTGGGTTGCTTGTATTTTAGGGTCTTGAGGGATGTCGAGGTGTCAATATTGTAAATTGCGATTTGTGCCATTGTCTCTTGCAGGACTTTTCGCAAGTTGTGATAATTTTTTGTTTATGTGCTTTGTGGATTCTATTGATTTTGTTGGAGTTGATCGCTCAATGTTGAGGGCTATTCAGGTGTGATTGGGGGCGTGTATTGCTAGGATAGGGTGGTGTCATAGTGTGGAAGCAACGCTTTGGTGGGAGGTGTTGTGTGCAGGATGTTGACGTTTGAGGATCGGGTTGAGATTGGGGCTGGTTTGCAGGCGGGTCTGGGGGTGCGTGAGATCGCGAGGCGGATCGGTCGGGATCCGTCGGTGGTCTGCCGGGAGATTAAGCGTAATGGGACTGCGGCAGGCGGGTACCGGATCGTTGCTGTCAACACGTGGGCTAGGAAGCGGCGTTGTCGCCCCAAGGCGCGCAAAGTTGCAGCCAATCCAGTGCCAGAAGCACGAGTACGCCAAGATCTGGCCCGTTCTTGCTCGCCGCGGCAGAGAAGGTGTCAGATTGTTTGTGTAAGTGGTCGATCTTCGAAAGGTTGATTGACGGAGGTGCATGCTGGTTTGTGGACAGGTGGTTGATTGAGGAGGATTTTTGATGTCTGGTTTTTGAGGGGAAGGCCGCGTAAGCGGTATTCTGCTGATTTTAAGGTTGATGCGGTGGCGAT
>NZ_MQVS01000014.1 GCF_001907235.1 Buchananella hordeovulneris | reverse complement strand
CGAACAACTCAACCAACCGCTCACGCTGGACCTGGCTGGCCTTACTCGATGACAACACAGAAATACTCCCCGGAAGAAGGAACCCGATTACCAGGTCCAACTTCCGGGGAGCAGTTCAAAACTCCCGCCCCACTGGCCGCGCGTCCGCTAATTGATGCGGGTGCGCTCCAGCTTCCACACCTCGCGGGCGTAGTCGCTGATCGTGCGGTCGGAGGAGAAACGACCGGACCGGGTGATGTTGACCCAGGCCTTGCGCGCCCAGGCCTGCGTGTCGGCGTGGTCCAGGGCCATGCGGTCCTTGGTCTCCCGATAGGCCGCGAAGTCCCCCAGCACGTAGTAGACGTCGGCGGGCTCGTAGCCCTGCTCCAACAGGCTCCACCGCAAGTCGTGGAACCAGCCCGAGCCGTCGTCAGACAGCGTCCCGTCGGTCAGCGCGTCCAGCACTCGCCGCAGCCCCGGCACGTTCTCGTAGTGCCAACGCGGGTCGTAGTTGCGCTTGAGCTCCGGCAACTCCTCCTCGGTGGCCCCGAAGATGTAGGCGTTGTCCGGCCCCACCGCTTCCAAAATCTCCACGTTGGCCCCGTCCAAGGTGCCGAGCGTCAAGGCCCCGTTCATCATGAACTTCATGTTCGAGGTGCCCGACGCCTCCTTGCCGGCCGTCGAGATCTGCTCGGAGACGTCGGCGGCCGGAATGATGTGCTCGGCGGGGGAGACGTTGTAGTTGTGGATAAAGACCACCTTGATGGTCTCGTTGACCTCCGGATCATTGTTGACCAGGTCCGCGATCGCGTTGATCAACTTGATGATGGCCTTGGCGCGCACGTAGCCCGGCGCCGCCTTGGCTCCGAAGATGAAGACCCGCTTCGGCACCTGCAGTCCCGGGAAGTCCTTCAGGCGGAAGTACAGGTCCAGCACGTATAGGGCGTTGAGCAGCTGCCGCTTGTACTCGTGCAGGCGCTTGATCTGCACATCAAAGATGGCCGCGGGGTCGATCTTTACCCCCTCGCGCTGCTCCACCCACGCCGCGAAGTCGGCCTTGTTGGCCTGCTTGATCTCGTGCAGGCGAGCATAGACCGACTCGTCGACGCGGTCGGTGTAGTTGGCCAGCACCGTCAGGTCCCGCACCCACTCGTCCGAGCCGGTGACGTCGTCCAGGAGCTGTGCCAACCGCGGGTTGCACTGCTTGAGCCAGCGGCGCGGCGTGACCCCGTTGGTCTTGTTGTTGAACTTTTCGGGCCACAGGTCGTGCCACGGGCCGAGGGTCTCCCGCTTGATGATCTCGGTGTGCAGGGCCGCCACCCCATTGATGGAGTACGCGGCGTAGCAGGCGATCCACGCCATGCGCACCGTGTTACCGCTGACGGGGGCAAGGTAGTCGATCAGCCCGCCGTCCATGCCGCGCTCGGCCATGTCCAGGCGGAAACGTCGGTCGATCTCGCGCACGATCTCGGCAATGCGCGGGAAGAGCCGATCGAAGATCGTCATCTCCCACGTCTCCAGGGCCTCGGCCAGCACCGTGTGGTTGGTGTAGGCGAAGGTCTCGGTGACCACCTGCCAGGCCGCCTCCCAGCCGAGACCGTGCTCGTCCATCAGGAGGCGTAGCAGTTCGGGGATAGCGAGCACCGGGTGGGTGTCGTTGAGCTGGATGGCGTTGTACTTGGCGAAGCCGGTCAGGTCGCTGCCGTGCTGGGAGACGTAGTTGGCGACGATCTCCTGCAGGGAGGCCGAGCAGAAGAAGTACTGCTGCCGCACGCGCAGCACCTTGCCTTCGAAGGTGGTGTCGTTGGGGTAAAGCACGCGGGAGATGTCCATGGTGCGCTCGCGGTCGACGATGGCGTCCGTGAAGCGCTGGGAGTTGAAGGCGTCGTAGTCGAACTCCTCCATGGGCTCGGCCTTCCACAGCCGCAAAGTGTTGACGTTCGCGGTCCCGTAGCCGGTGATGGGCATGTCGTAGGGGATGGCCCGCACGGTCAGGTCGGCGTAGGAGACGATCCGCTGCTCTTCTTCGCGGCGGATGACGAAGGGGTAGCCTTCTTCCATCCACGGGTCGGGGTGCTCGGTCTGGAAGCCGTTGTCGAAGAGCTGCTTGAACAGGCCGTAGCGGTAGAGGATGCCGTAACCCTGGACCGGCAGGTCGAGGGTAGCGCAGGAGTCGAGGAAGCAGGCCGCCAGGCGCCCCAGCCCCCCGTTGCCGAGAGCCGCGTCGGGTTCCTGTTCCAGGACCTCGGAAAGGTTTTGCCCGTAGGCCGCCAGCGCGGCCCGCGCATCCTCCACCATGCCGAGGTTGGACAGGTTGTTGAGCAGCGCCCGGCCCATGAGGAATTCGGCCGAGAAGTAGTGCTCCATCCGGCCGGCCTTGTATTTGGCGTCGGTCGCGTGCCAGGCGTCCGCAATCTTGCTGACGACGGCGGAGGACAGGCCCTGCCAAAGCTCCATCGGGGTCGCGCCAACCACGGGACGGCCCGCTCCGGCCCGAACCTGGGTGGCGAACGCCTCAGTCAGTTCTTGTGTCATGCGCCTTTCCTTGGATCTGAAACGCTATGTAACGGAACCTGAAACTCGCTCCGTTTGTTTACATGATAGGTGGTAGCGGACGGTGAACGGCGTCCGCAGGCGAGGCCTGCGGCACATCGGTTTTCCGACCGAGGTGACGGCAGCGCTGGTCAACTGTGGTCAACGGAAAGGTAATGAGTTACTCTCGGGCGGGTCAGTTGCGTGGCGTTGCTTCCCGCGCGGGAGCGGCGACGCAGCCTCCCTACGGCGAAGGGTCACCCGACTTGCAAGACATCTTGAACACGGTGCTGGAACAGATCGCTAACTATCTGTACACCTACGTGCTGATCGTGATCCTCATCGGGGGAGGGCTGTACTTCTTCCTGCGCACGCGCGCGCTGCCCCTGGTCATGCTGCCGGAGGCCGTGCGGCTGGTGCGCGAGGCCCCAGCCGAACAGGGCGCCGTCTCATCGTTTAAGGCCCTCATGGTCTCCACCGCCTCCCGCGTCGGCATCGGCAACATCGCCGGGGTGTCCACCGCGATCGCCCTGGGCGGGGCTGGTGCCGTGTTTTGGATGTGGGTCATCGCGCTGCTGGGGGCCGCCAGTGCCTTCGTCGAGTCGACTCTGGCGCAGATCTACAAGCGGCGGGCGCAGGACGGTACCAGCTACGGCGGCCCGGCCTATTACATCGCCACCGCCCTGCGTAAACCCTGGCTCGGCTACCTCTTCGCCGTGTGCCTGATCCTGACCTACGTGGGTGGTTTCAACCTGGTGGCCTCCTACACCATGTTCGAATCCATCTCCACCACCAAACTTTTCGGCCCCGACTCCCCGTTGCCCTTCCAGCCTTCCGTGCTCGCCGGTTTCCTGCTCGCGGCTGCCCTCGGCCTCGCCGTCTACGGCGGGGTGAAGTGGCTGGCCAACGTCACGGCCGTTCTCGTGCCCTTCATGGCCATCAGCTACCTGCTGCTGTGTTTCATCGTCATCGGGGCCAACATCACCTCGGTGCTCGATGTCTTGATCGCCATCTTCCGGCAGGCTTTTGACCTGTCCGCGTTCGGGGGTGGCTTCGCCGGCTCGGCCATCATGCTCGGCATCAAGCGTGGCCTGTACTCCAACGAAGCGGGGGTGGGCTCCGCCCCCAACGCCGCTGCCACCGCCTCCGTCTCTCACCCCGCCAAACAGGGGCTGGTGCAGATGCTGTCGGTGTGGATAGACACGATGGTCATCTGCACCGCCACCGCCCTCGCACTGCTGTGCTCCGGCGTCGGCGGCCTAGGTGCCGACGGCACCGTGCTCAAGGGTGCGCCCTACGTGCAGGCCGTGTGGCAATCCGTCTTCGGTGCGCTCGGCCCGCACCTGGTCACCGCCGCCCTCCTCGTCTTCGGCTTCACCACCCTGCTCGGCAACTACTTCTACGCTGAAGCCAATCTCCGCATCGTGCTCCGCAGGGAGCCCTCCGAACCGGCCCGCAATGTCTTCCGGCTGCTGTGCATCATCGTGGTCTATTTGGGGGCCAACGCCCAGTTCTCGGTGGTCTGGAACGCCGCCGACATCATCATGGGCGTGCTCGTGCTCATCAACATGCCCTCCATCCTCGTGCTCGGTCGTCACGCCCTGCGCGCCCTCCAGGACTACCGGGGCCAGCGGCGGCGCGGCCGCAACCCGGTCTATGTCGCCGCCGACAACGGCGTGACCGAAACAACCGACTACTGGCGCTAGGCGGGAGCGGCCCGGCCACTAGGGTGAGAGGGTGGTCGCGCCCCACACCGCTCCCTCCAGGCGCCCGCCTCCGCGTCTCACGGCCCAGGCGGGCCCCAGCAGCGCAGAAAAACACTCACCCGGGGCGCCCGCCGAGAGCCTCTTCGCCCGCATAGTGCGGGTCGACGGGCCTGCCGCCACCTACCAGGCAATAGCCCTGCTGGCTTGTGGTGGCCTCGGTCTGCTCTACCTGCTGCTCGTGTTGCCCGGTTGGGCCGCCTCCATCCGCGCCCTGCCCCCACCCTTGGCGTGGCCCATGCTGGCCTGCTACCTCGCCGCCCCGCTCGCCCTCCTCTTCGCTTGCCTCGCGGGCGGTGCGCGCCCCCGCCGCGACCGCTCCTGCGGTTGCCGCCGCTCTCGGCGCTGGTGCGCGCGGGCAGCCGTCCGCCACGGCAAGCAAGGCGCCTGGCTGGCCATCGGGCTGTACTTCGCTGCCTTCCTGCCCGCCGTGATCGTGACAGCCACCGGGCACACGGACCTCCTGCGCCCCTCCGCCGCCCACTTGGGTAACCTGTTCGTCTTTGCGGGCGCCACCCTGCCCGCCACCTACCTGGTCGCCGCCACCCGCTGGCGGCCGCTGACCGTCGTCCTTGGCCTGTGCATCGCCGCCCACGCCTACCTCGCCCTGCGCCTCACCGATGCCTCGCCACTCACTCTGCCCGTCGATCTGCTCTTCTGGTACGGCTGGGCCCTGCCCCAAGGCATCGTCGCCTGGTGGTTCCTCACCGAGGGGCGCGTCACCGACCGGGCCCGCCGCCGCTCCCAGCGCGCACGACTGGCACTGGCCCAGTGGGCGCAGCGAGTGCGGCAGCGGCGCGGCATGCAGGCCGCGGTGCACGATCACGTCGTGTCGGTGCTGCGCGCCGGGGCCTGGGGGCTGGCGGGCAGCCTGCCGGAGCTGCCTGCGCTGGCGCGGCGCGGGCTGACGGTGCTGGAGCGGGGAGCAGAGGACTGGGCTGGTCCGACTTCCAGTCGGCAGCTGCTCGACCAGCTGGCGGCGCGCGTGGAGCTGGACGCGGCGTTGCGCGGCGGCATTACCTTCACCCACCTGTCTGCGGCAGAGCGGCAGCTGCCTGCTGGGGTTGGGCATGCATTGCGGGAGGCGGCCCTGGAGGCGCTGCGCAATATCGCCCGGCACGCCCGTCCGCTGGCGGGTGGGCAGTGGGGCAGCGTGCGGGTCGAGACCGAGGCGGGCGTGTGGGTAGAGATCACCGATTTTGGCCCGGGTTTCGATCCCCAGCGTCTGGGGGTCGATCGGGCGGGGGTGCGTGGCTCGATTCTGGCGCGGGTGCAAGCGCTGCCGGGTGGCAGTGCCGAGGTGACTAGCGCGCCGGGGCTGCGCACGCGGGTGACCCTGAGCTGGCGGCCGCCAGCTCCCGCAGACGGGGACGACGACGTGCTCCGCGACCTTGGGCAAGCCGGGGGCGCGGGCCGACCGGGCTGGTGGGCGCGGCTGGGCGGGCCGCGGGGGCGCGCCTGGCTGACGGCGTTGACGTTGGCGGCCACCCTGGCCCGGGTGCTGGGAGACCTGCCGGAGTACGACCGCCCGTGGCGGCCATTGGGGGCCTGGGCGGCGATGGCGGTGGGCATCGTGCTGGTGTTCGTGCCGGAGGTGTGGGCCTCGGCGCGCGGGCGCGCGGCCGTGGTCTTGGGGTGCTACGGCCTGGCGGTGTGGGGTGTGAGCGTGGGCGCGAGTGGGCCAGCTGGCTCTCACTTTGTGTCCGTGGAGCTGTTGGGGGCGTGGCTGCTGGTAGGTACGGGGCTGCGGCGCTGGCAGGCAGGGCTGGCGGTCTACGGCCTGGGGGAGGCCTGGTTGTGGGTGAGCGCGGCGTTAGGAAACATTGGGGCCCACTGGGTCTTTGTATCGGGGGCCTACAAGCTGGCGGGGCTGGTGGTGGTGTCGGTCGGGGCGGTGTTGGTGGGACGCACCCGACGGGCGACTCGGCGGGCCTGCCAGGCCGCCGACGATTTGGCCGCCCGCGCGCAGCTGGCGGCGGCCCGCAGCGCCGTGTTCGACAGCGAATTAGCTGACGTGGCCGGTGCCTGCCGTCGACTCCTGCTACAGCTGGCGGCCGGACAGGCGGGGGCGGACCTGCAAGCAGAGTGCCGGGCGGTGGAAGCGCAGGTGCGCGACCACCTGACGGGCGGGCATTTGGCGCGCGTGCCCGCGTTGCGGGAGGCGGTGACGGCGGCGCGGGCCGCCGGGGTCGAGGTGGTGTTGCTGGATCACTCCGGGGCCGACGGCGAGTTCGTCGAGGACGTGCTGGCGCTGTTTCCCGACGGCTGGGTGCGGGCCGCGGGGCAGGCGGGGTACTGGGTGCGCACCGCCGTCGACGCCGCGGGGACGCAACGCGCGGCGGGGGGGGAAAGGGAGCGGCGAGTCGGAGACCGGGGGGAGCGGGGCGTCGCCGACAGGGGTGGCCGAGCGGTTGTTCGTGCCCGACGTCTCGCGGGCCGACCTGGCGCGGGTGGCGGAACGGGGGATCGAAGCGTTGCAACGGGCCATGTTTCAGCGCACGGCAGGTGCGGCCCGGGTCACCGTGCGCCTGGCGCCTCCGACGGAGGTGGCGAGCGTGGGCAGTGTGCTGCTGGCGCTCGCCGACGATCTCGAAGTGTGGGACGTGGCGCGCGAACAGGGCGCTGTGGTCAATCATTGAACTGAATGAAGGAATATCAATTCTTATATTCGTGGCGCCTGTCACCTCTAACACCTCCTTGTCTGAAGCGATTAAGTCCAGCAAATAGGCCAAACAGTGTGGCGTTAAAGTGTGAAGGTAGCTCGCATGTCGCCGAAGTAACACCAGAAAACCTGTGAAAACTCTAGAAACGTGCTGTAGTTTGACTTATAGGCTCACAAATCGGCAGCTGGAGAGCGCATCCTGGTGACACCGTACTGCAAGGAGGCAAGATGGTTGATGAAATGTCGCGGTGTGCACGAGTTTGCATAGTTGACGACGATCCAATCGTCTCCTGTGGGGTCCAGTTCATGTGTCAGAAAAATGAGCTAGAATGGCTGGGCGGTTCAAGCAGTGTCAAAGAACTATTGTCGTTAGATGTACTTATGTCGGGAGATGTGGTACTCCTCGATATGCAACTACAAGATGGTTCAGAAGCGCATGAAAACGTAGTGGCGCTACATGCAGCCGGGGCCAGAACTATAGTGTTTACCAGTGGGATAGACCTCAGACTAGTACGCGGCGCTGTAGCCGCCGGCACTTGGGGTATTTTGAATAAAAATGAGTCTCTGGCCACTGTGTGTGAAGCCATAAAACAAGTTGCTGGAGGGGAGGTTTTGGCCTCAGGAGTTTGGGCAGAGGCTGTGCTCGCCGATTGGGAAATATGTGATCAGCTAAGCGACAAACATCAGAGCATTCTGAGAGAATACTCTCTCGGAGTTCCTGCCAAGCATGTTGCTAAAAAATTACAGACGCCGAAAAATACAGTAAATGCTTATATGCAGCAGGTAAGGGACATGCTTGCGGAGAAGCATATAAAGGTCGAAAATCGCGTAGACGTATATCTTGCCGCAATCAGATTCGGGCTAATTAGTCCTAGTAATGCAAGGTAAATAAACAAGAAGTCCTGCACAATATCAAACTGGTGACGATAGTGCTCTATAGTTTATCGCTTGTTGCGAAGAAAGGGGACGTGAAACAACGTCAATTAAAGGAAAGGCGTGTGTGTTATTTGCCTCATTCTGCTAATGGGATGTTCGTAATCCAACAGTAGGTTCGATGGAGGAGTCTTTAATGAATCCGGAGCAAGTAAATCAAAATAGAGTACGAAGGGATTGCTCTGTTCTATGCCGACAATGCAAACGGTCCAACTCTTGCAATTCTTAAAGATGTTCAGGCCATTCTTTAAATAGATGCAATCCTCGGAGTCAATCTGATATATACGAAGTGAATAAGCCGAGGATTGTGGAAACGAAGTCAGAAGAGCTCAAAGCTAGAGGTGCGCCGATAGCAAATGCGACAATAGCAAAAGCACTGTGAAGAAAGCGTGGCAATAGAAATTGACGGGAAACGGAATTTTTGTGCGTTCTCATAGTTTAGTTCAAGGGATCTCACTTTTCCCTGAAACCATTGCTTTAATTGGTGAAGCCAATATCTGGGTTGAAGAGACTTTTACTAATCGAAATTCTGTTCGCTTCACTCAATGGTTAATTCAGCAGGCGTTGAGTAGCACGCATCCCGGCGAGCTCGAAATTTGGGTTTACGACGAAGCATTATGTGGGGTTGCTGCTCCCTTTGTTGGAGTGAACGAGGGGGGTGAGCAACTACTGCGGTCACTGAATAGTGCCCTCGAGCTAAAATACGCACTGGCCGAATTACGATTACATTTACAAGGAGTCAACAACGTTATCCAAGGTCGTGCCGATAATCTGCTTGGGTTTCGTAAGAAGGTTGGAGGCGCTGTCGAGGGATTTAAGCTTATTGTTCTGGCCACCGATGTCACCATGTTAGACGAAGAGACGTTGGGACAACTATCAACCTTGCTGAAGGTCGGACCTAGCTTAGGGGTCAGTTTTATTATTCATGCTATGACACTTGATGTAAACCCATACTTACTTCGTCTGTTTGATCTTTACAATGTGGGTGAAAAAACGGTGTCTTCGGAACTGTTTGACAAAGAGGTGCCGTGGGAGCCTGACGAAATCGAAAAAGTCATTGAGACCGCGAATCTTCTAGGACGTCAAGTCGCCACACAGCCAGTGGACAATGTGCCGATGACGAGTTTACAAAGGTTCTCAAAAATATGGGATTGCTCAAGTCGTGAGGGATTGACCTTCTGTGTAGGGCTTTACGGCGACGACGTTATTAATATTACTATAGGTGATGAGGTTAACCAGCGCCACAACGTGCTTGTAACAGGAGCGGTTGGACAAGGCAAATCAAATCTGATTTCGGTAATTATTCACAGTTTGTGTCAGAGGTACTCACCCAACGAACTTAAATTTGTGTTGCTAGATTTTAAAGAAGGAGTTACATTACAGCGCTTCTTTGCCGAAGGCCGTGAAGACTTTCTGCCCCATGCCATGATTCTTGGCATGGAAGCGGACCGTCGTTTCGGTTTAAGCGTATTTGAGCATCTATTTGCAATATATAAGAAGCGAATGAAGTTATTTAAAGCTGTTGGGGTGCAGAGTATTAGAGAGTATAGGATGCTGTGTCCCGCGGAGAAGATGCCGCGTTTGCTTGTAGTTATAGATGAATTCCAAATGATGTTCTCCGAGAACGACCGGTTAGCGGCTGCGATTGGGGATCTTCTGAAAAAGGCGGTGAGACTGTTTCGTGCGTGTGGAATTCATTTTCTGTTGGCATCGCAAACCATCGGAGGGAATCCGCAACTCATGGGGGCAGAAGGTGAGGGAGTTTTTGCCCAGATCCCGATTCGTATTGCGTTAAAAAACTCGGTGGCTGAATCTCAGGCAACTTTAGGCATGAATAATACCGCCGCGTCCCGACTCCGTTCTCGGCAAGCAATTGTAAACCTTGACTATGGTGATATTTCTTCTAATAAAAAATGTGCTATAGCGTATGCAGATGAAGAGTATCTTCTACCGTGGCGCAAGAGATGGTGGCTGAGTGCTGAAGACGTGGTTCCGCCCTATGTATTTGATGGAGAAAAGCAACAAATTCTTAATCTTAACAAAATTCGGCGTTCGGAGCATCCTCATGCATATTTTGGCGTACGCGTTGATGTGAGTGGTCGGGTACAGTTGTCCGAGTTGCGCCCCGAAGTGGGCCGAAATATAGCATTATTTGGAAGCTCCCAAGCCCCGAAAACGTTTGTTGCTCTTGTCGCTTCTCTCTTGATGTCGACTTCCGGGTCATTGCGTGTAACGTGTCTTAATTTTGCGGAGGCAAACGGCATATGGTGCACGGCCCTCGCCTCTCTTCAAAATGTCGTACCTGAAAACGTCGATTTTGAAGTAGTTGCAAGCAGTCTCTGTGAAAGTGTATTGGAGTCCCTTGCACTTAATGTGCAAAATCGCAATTGTATGTCGTCTCGCCATCTCATTATCGGTGCTGGCATGGATCGACTACGCAATAATTTAGCATTCAGCGAGCTAGCGAAGAATGGGGCTGACAAGGGATGCCACTTCGTGGGATGGTGGTTTAAGTACGAGAGTTTTCTGGAACATGTCGGCTTTGGAGGTGGTGCCGCGTTCGATATTAGAGCAATTGCTGGACTCGACACACAGTCTGCGCGGAGAGTATTTGATGATCCTCTGCTAGACTGGGAACCGCAAAATAATCGAATGATGGTTTGGGATTTGGTGTCGATGCCCGAGCCTGCATATGTAATACCGTACACTGAGATATGTTCTGTGAGGTGATAGTGCCATGTCAAATCTGACCGAACTGACCCGACAGGTTTCAACCCTTAACCGGTCGATCAGAGATTACATTTTTAGGCTTGAGGCGTTTAATAAAGCCAATGCAGAGCAACTTGAGTTAATCAAGGTGCAGCTATCCGGGGATTCCTCGAACCCCCATTCGCAAAGGATGATCGCATGCGTGACATCGGTTGACGAGGTATTAAAGACTAGTTTCGAGTCTTTAAGTCGCGCTAGCTTAGCGTTGTCACGTGTTGAGATGCTCTAGAAGAGAGTTGTTACTGATGTCTTCCTTTCAGGATTTGATTGTCGCATCCTTTCGAGTTAGAGAAAGGGCAGCGGAGTTCGAACAGTCAACGCTGCAGGTTGCGGCACAGCTTCGGCAGCAGTTGGCCTGTTTGTCTAGTATTTCCAGAGGAAACCGTACAGCAGAAGGCGCAGTGCGAGAGGTAGAGAAAGCTCTTAAAGAGATCCAGGCAGCCGCTAGTCAGCTTTATAAACTACAGCGAGAGCTTGGCGACTTTATCAGATATGTAAGTCAGTAGGCAAGTTTAACTATGGTGGTATCGCAAAAGTTGGTTCGGCTGCGTGCAGAGATTGTCACGGAGTTGGCTATAGCGAGGAACTATCTTTCAACTATGTCAGACTGTGTTAGGGAACTGGAAGAAGAGAATACCCGGTTGGTTGGAGGTACTCCGATAGGCAGTCGCATGAATCAGGATTTGGAGTTCGCAGCTTCTCATCTGCGTCGGGCCGCCGCTTGTTTCGCCGATGCCAGCAGCATGGCGCAGAATCTGAGAGTGTGTATAGAAGTCACCGATCCGAACCAAAGTGAGAAACGAGGCACAGCATGGTAGGTAAGAGTTTAAGCTTTGCTCAGATTAGTGCGGAACTATTGCGTATAGAAAAGAGAATTAGTGGATCTCCCGGTGTTGAAGATACTTGTGACCGCGCCTACGAACTCGGGGCATCTGCGCGATCAAAGCTGACGTTGTTTACAGAACAGGATGCAGAGTTGATCAAACAGCTCATCGAGACTGGAATGGGTGAGATTATGAATGCTATCCGCGGTAGCCTCTATCAATATCGACGAAACGCCGAGATTATGCGGTCCAGTCTACAAATGTAGAAGCCTTAGTTGTCGATCCTTAAATGGAGAGTATGCGATGATAGACTACTATAGTGAGCTTAGTCTAGATGAAAGCCTGTCAACAGCTGAGTTGCGTGACAAGATTGGTGTTCAGCGTTTTCAGTGGGAGCAACGCGCCTCGCGTGCGGGAGCAGGCAGTGAAAAGGCCAAGCGTAAAATTGAGATCATTAGTGAAGCTCTTCAAGCATTTGAAGACGATGATGCCCGCGAAAGCTACGATATTGCCCTCTTGCGTGCTCGGGCTGTCAACCAGGCAGAAAAAACTGAAATCGATTGGCTCGATCGCGCTTGGAGCTATTACTTCATGAGTGAATTCGGTCCCGCAGAAATCGCGGCACGATATGCGCGAGCCGCAGTGGAAAACTCTCCAGGACCGTACGTCGTTTCTGCTTGGATTGAAATTGCACTTTTTTCGTCAGTGGAAGAACGCGGGCTTCAGGGGCAAGCCAAAAAGGCGCAACACTTGAAAAACGCAAGGGCCTTCGCTGATGAAGCGCTTGTCTTAGATGAGTTATCGGAAGACACAACCGAGGTTCATCACGTGCGTGGCGTGGTGTTATATTGTCAAGGTGAAAAGGATAAAGCCTTAAGATCCTACGAGCGCGCTGTAAAGTCGGCGTCGGGTGTAGACAAGGCCATTATTAGAGCGCGAGCGATGTTGGTGCTATTAGATTTAAATAGGATCTATGATGCATGTGAGATGGCGTTCATTCTTTTGAGCTCGGCAGAAGTTTTAGGGCGGGAGCAGCTGGGAGAAATACTCGCAGATGTTTATAAGGTGATTGATGCCTATGCTCGTGGTGTTAGAGCGTGTGACGAGTTGCTTAATAAATTTGGTCAGGACTCGATTCCCTCGTCGGTGAAAGCTACTATATCTAACTATTTGTTGACGAAACGTCGCGAGTATGCCGCTCGTGATGAGCGTGAAGTGCAAATTAAGTTAGAATTGTCACAATTGCGGCAGCGGCTGGAGGAAGTGCAACATGAACTCGAGCAGCTTCCAAAAGAGTTGGGAGAGGTGAGTTGGTTTTGGTTTTTCTTCTCACTCAGTCTGGGACTTGTTGTAATTGAGAGACTGGATCTGAACGTACTTTGGCACATTTTCCTTGGCGGGCCGCTGTTTCTCTTGTCCCTTGGTTTTGGTGGCTTGGTAGCCGATTCGCGAAACGGACGCATCAGAAATTCTCGCCTGAAAATGCAAGAGAATATTAAAGTGCTTGAAAAGGAGGAAGAGAAGCTTCTGAGCGAGCTTGGTGACCAATCCTGGACAAGGAAGCTAGGTGGTTTCAGTTGAGGATTGGAAGTTTGCTCAATTGATGGTGTAGGGGTGGTGTATGGCTGATGGGTGGTATCCTGTGGTGATGGGGGCTAACACGCCGCCTAGGCGAAATGTTTGGCATACTTGGCGGTGTTTTACTGTGTTTTTCTCACTGTCTTTACTGTTGGGCTGGAATGTGGATAACCATATGCGTGCCAGCCTGGTCATCAGTCCCCTGCAAATGTGCTAGCTGACGGTGAACTTGTCCCTGGTCGTTGGACCCGCGAGCGAAGGACCAGGCAGGGCGGGTGCCTCGCTGCCGGTCTGTGACACCTACTAGGTGGCAACGGTGACCCAGACTCGCATTCCGGTGGAGCGAAGCCGGACCACCCCTCCCCGCGGGCCGTTACGCTGGCGGCCATGATCATCTTTCGCGGACTTGGCCTGTTGGGCTTCTTCACTGTTGCGGCCGGCATGGGGCTGGTGAGTCTTTTTACCAACCCGAACCAGCCCGTCGGCCGCGTGCTCGGCGGGCTGCTGGCGGGCGCTTTTACGTACGCCCTCGGTTGGTACCTGAATGTGTACCGCGCCCGCACGAAGGCCGAGGTGTACGCGCAGCGGCGCCGAGCCGAGGTGGCGCAGGCGGCCCAACTGGGGGTCGACGCCGCTGGCGGCACGGTTACCGGGCACGGCTCGGCCCAGCTAGCTGGCAGCCTCGACGAGGCCTACCAGGCTGAGCTGGTGCACGCTCGCAAAGCCCTAAGTCGGGCCCACAGCGTGTTCTTTATCCCGCTGCAGTGGCTCGGCATCGGGGCGGGCGTTGCCATCGTCATCTCTGGCTTTTTCCTCTAAGTGCGGCCGCCCGGCGGCCCGGCCCCTGCCTAGTCGCGCATCTCGAATACTTCGCCGCGCGGCGGGAACGGCAGCCGGGCCCCGGGCGGCAGGAGAAAGGCGTGGTCGCGGCGCACCTGGACTTGGTCGCACAGGCCGTCGGTGATGATGAGCACCGGTCCGTTCTTCGGGAAGTCGGCGGCTCGCTCCAGCAGGTCGATGCCGGGCTGCAGGATGGTGCCGCCGCGCCCCTTCAGCTCCACTCGGCCCGCGATCTCGTTGGCGGGCAGCCACCCCAGGTCGTAGGCGGCGGCGTCGCAACATACCAGCCGCACCGCCGCCACTTCCTTTGCCTCGGCGTAGGCGGCGATGGCCCCCAGGGCTCGCCCAAGGCTGCGGCGGTCCATCGACCCGGAGGTGTCCAGGACGACGCCGAAGGTGCGTCCGTCCCGCACCTCCGGGTCCACGATCACGCGCGGCCGTGGAATGTCGGGAGTGCCGGACTGTCTTCGCGACAGGCGCAGCCATGTGCGCCGCGTCTCGATCGGCGGAAAATGGTGATCGAACCAGTGGGCCAGCTCGACTTCCCACGGGATGGGCGGCTGCAATAGGGCGTTGATTTCTTCCAGCAGCCCCACGGGCAGGAGCCCGCGCCCCTGCTGTTGGTGGAGCAGCAGCCCCTTGCCGAGCTGCTCCCGGCAGAAGGCATCCAGGTCGGTAAACGGCCCCGCCCCACCACCGATGCGGCGCCGCAGAATGTCGCCCTGCCTGCCCGCCAGGGTGCGCAGCCGGCGGGCGCGGCGCAGGTCGCCGACCAGCCGGTCGTAGACCTCCTCCGTGCTGAGGTCCCGCAGCTCTGGATCGTGCAGCATGCCGATCGGCGGCGGCTGCCCCACCTCCATCTGCAGCAGCCAGTCGTTGATGACGAAGTCGCAGGCCACGTTCCACAGATAGGGATCCCGGCCCTGGCAGCGCCGCATGTGCCGCAGCGCCACGTGCAGCACCTCGTGGGCGATGACGAAGCGTTTGCTTTCTTCGGACAGCTGCTGAATCGGGTTTAGGTAGACGGTGCGTAGCTCCTCGTCGACGGCCGCGACCTCGATCTGCTCGCGGCGGCAAATGTCGGCGTCCTCGATGAACGTGAAGCTCGCGACCATCGACCCGAGCAGCGGGAAGGAGGAGATGAACCAGTCGCGCGCCCGCCACGTCGACGTTGACAGCTTGCTGTGCTCGGCCACCCCGGGCTGGGCGACCCGTCCGCCGTGCGCCCCGGCCGCCGCCTCGACGGCTTCCCGCACCGAGCTGGCAACCGCGGCGGCGAAAATCTCCGGCCAGGTATCCCACATGTGCCGCTCGGTCCAAGCGCTGGGATGCTCCAGGGTGTCTTCGCCGGGCCCGGCCAGGCTCAGGGCGTAGGCCCACTCGGGCACCCCGTGCTCCACGAACTCCCGATACCAGCGGTCGGTGTCCCACTGCGGCAAGCTATCGGGCAGCGTCATGCTCGGTGGGGGCGTGCCCACCCGCAGGCCTTGGGCCATCTGCGCGGTGGTGACGTCCACCGCGGAGCTCCACGCGCTCCACTCGCCCCGGTCTTTCTCCCACAGGTCCAGGCACTGCGACAGCAGGGCGCGCGCCAGCAGGTAGGTCCAGTGTGTCGCCTCCTCCCGCCGGGTGGGATGCACGTAGAAATACTCGAAGTCTTTCAGCACCCGGACCCAGCCCTGGGGCGGGGTATACGCACTCTCTCGGCGTACCCACCCGGCCTCGCGCTCCAAGCGCCGGAAAATGGGGTGGCGTCGTAGGCCCTCCACCCCGGCCTCGAACGCGGCGGTCGCGGGGGAGACCTTGTTGCCTGACCGGCCGCGTCCCGTTCTGCTCACGCCTGCTTGTCTTTCTCCCGCGACAGCAGCCGCGGCAGGTCGCGCACCACCTCGATCAGGAACCAGGCGGGCAGCTGCGAGTCCGTCTCCTCGTTTACCACCACTTGCGCCATTTCCACGCTGATCTGCGCCAGGTCCTTCAGCATGGCCTTGGCGGTATGGATAAAGGCTTGCGTCTCGCCGACCGCCAGTTTCTTTTCCGCGGGGAGGGTTTTGATGAGCCGGGCCCGGAACGCCTGGGCCAGGAAATACAACACGTCACGGTCTTCCAGGGCGTGCGGCCAGCGGGCCTCGCCCTTGATGATGCGGTCCAGCAGATGGCGGTCGTCGACGAGCTTGGCGAAGGCCTTGAATTGGGCGGCGTGCTGCGGGGTGAGGCAGCCGGAGGCCACGGCCTCCACCATCGCGGGCGGCGTGGTGGCGCCGAACGACTGCAGGGCGTCGCTGACCATGTGCCAGGCCCGGGGAGTGGAGAACGGTTCCTCGTGCCGGGGTGGTTTGCTCCATAGGTGGTCGGGACGCTGGGTGACGTACTCGATCACGAGGGGATGCAATCCGGTGGCGCTGGCCCACTGCAACCATTGGCTGGTCGAGACGCGCAGGTGCACGTGCACCATCCGGTTCAGGAGGGCCGACGACATCTGCTTGACGATCGCCGAGTCATGCGCCCGGTTGCCTGCCCCGATGACGACGCTGCCCGCCGGCAGCTCGTATTCGCCCACCCGCCGGTCGTTGATGAGGCTGTAGAACGCCTTTTGGACGTCCTGGCTGCAGGCGTTGAGCTCATCGAGGAAGAGGCAGTAGGGCTCGTCGCGGGCGATGAGGGCGGGCGGGAAGAAGCGGGTGACTCCGTCCTTGATCTGCGGCACCCCCATGAGGTCCTCCGGGGCCAGCTGGCTGCCGAGCAGGGACACGCACTCCAACCCCACGCTGGTGGCGAACTGCTCGACGAGTGCGGACTTGCCGATTCCCGGCGGCCCCCAAATGAACACGGGCCGGGCGGTGGCGACGTTGAGGAGAAAGTCGGTTAGCTCGCGGGGCGTGAGGGACGAGACTGCCTGCATGGGGTCCTTTCTATGGTGTGTGGCGGCAACCTTAGCGGTAGCGGTGCGCTTGCGGGCGGATGTCGCCGACTTGCGACAGCGACCGTGGGGGTAGGCGGGTCAGGCGGCGGGCGGAGGTGGCTCTCCGCGCTTATGGCCGAAAGGTGGACGCGGTTAAGAGCGATGTAGGTCACACTGGAAGTGTCGGTGGACGTGTCTCGGGCGGGCCGGGGCGCGGTAGCCGATCCCATTTACCGAATGGGACAAGGAGAGGAAGGTGCATCATGCGCAAACTAGTTGCCTGGGCCGCGGCGGCGGGGCTCGCGCTCACGCTCTCGGCCTGTGATGAGAAGATGGGTTTTGCCCCCGCCGGGCAGACGCCGACGACCGACTCGGCGACGGGCGTGTCCGGGCAGGAAGCCAGCGGCGGGGATGCCCCCTTGCTGGCGGAGGAGGTCTCGGTGCCGGACGCCAAGCAGGACCACGAGGGGGATGCTCCCTTGCTGGCAGAGGTGGAGTCGGTGCCGGGAGTGGAGGAGCATTTCCCGAACCTGACGCAGTACTTCGAGGTGCCGTTGGCGGCTGATTGGCGAGCGGGGCTAACGTGCGGGCAGGCGCTGTCGGATCCGACGGGCAAGCTGTTGCGCGAGCACACGGGCCGTATCGTGAAGGAAACGGGTCTGAACGGTGACGACGTGTTCGAACAGGTCCGGGGTTATTGCGCGACGGTCGGGCAGGGGAGTGACGACGTCTCTCTGGCCTTGTTCCTGGCCAACGGCTATGCGCTGGATCCGCACGGGCAGGTGCCGATCACGCCCGACAACGTCGCCCAGGTCGGGTGCCGGAGCTTCATCGATTTGCCCGCTGCCGAGAAGGACGGACTGTTTGCCATGCTGCGGCCCGCCTACGGTTCGGAGGCGGAGTTCGCCGAGTATCGCAGCCACGCGGAGGACATGTGCTCGGTCTTCCCCACCAACGGCATCCTCATCGGCCTGCTCACCCCGAAGGAGCCGGGCGTCGACCCGGGGACGCAGATTATGCAACGTTTCCCGCAGCTGGAGCCCTACTTCAAGTATCCGGTGCCTGCCAACTGGCGGGCGGGCCTGACTTGCCAGCAGGTGCTGGCGGACGAGACGGGTACGGTTTTGTGGGATGCTGCCCCGAAGCTGGCCTCTCAGCTGGACTACACCCCGCAGAGTATCGCGGACGCGATCAAGGGCTACTGCCACGTGTTGGGGCAGCCGGGCGACGACGTGTCGTTGGCGGTGCACCTGTCCCTGTCCTACTCGCTGTGGCCGCAGTCCGCGGCTGAGGTGACGCAGAGCAATGTCGGCCAGGTCGGGTGCGAGACGTTCTCGAAGTTCACCGCCGCGGAGCGGGACGGACTGTTTGCCTTGCTGCGCCCGACCTTCGCCTCCGAGGACGAGGCCCGTGGCTTCCGGGTGCAGGTGGAGGAGCTCTGTGCCGCCTACCCCACCAACGCTATTCTCTTGGGCCTGTTGCGTTAGCCCGGGCGTTGCGGGGCTGACCTGCCTGCGGGTCAGCCCCGCACGCTGTTGCCCGCCACCAGGCGAGGCGCGAGCAGCTCGCAGGCGGGGGCGGGGCGGGCGGGGCTCAGTTGGGCGACCAGCAGCTCCACGGCTCGCTCCGCCAGCTCCGCGGTACGCATGTCGAAGTGGGTCGGCCGGGTCAGTGTGTGGCTATGCGGCGGGTCCCAGGCGGCGGCGATCAGCGAGGTGGCCTGGCCAGGGGGCAGGCCCGCGGCGTCCAGCGCGTTGCACCAGTTGTCGGCGCCCACCAGCGGACCGAGGATGAAGGCGGCCCCGGCGGCCGGGGCCAGTTCGGCCAGGTGGGCGTGGGTGGCCGCCAGGTCGGCGCCGCAGCGCACCTCGCGCAGCTCGACTCCCTGTTGCCGGGCCGCCTCGGTCGCGCCCGCCGCGAAGCGGTCGAGGAAGTTGAGGTGGGCCAGGCTGGGGTGATCGGGCAGCACCAGAGTGAGGTGGTCGTGTCCGGCCCGGGTCAGGGTGTCCACCGCTTGTCGTCCGGCGGCCACGTAGTCGGCATCGACGGCGGTGACGGGCGAGTCGGCGCCGGGGGCACTGGCCGCGGGCAGGCCGATGAAAACGGCCGGGGTGTGGCTGGCGCGCACGGTCTCTACCCGCGGATCGCCGGTGAGTACCTCCATGATCAACAGGCCGTCGCAGAGGGCTGAGTCGATTACTCGGCGTAGGCCGGCACGGCCTTCGTCGGTGGTCAGCAGGAGAAGGTCGTAGTCGTGGCGGCGGGCGGCCGTGGCCAGGCAGACCAGGAAGTGGTGTTGGGCGGCGGCGTCGGCCCCCAGCCGGTAGGGCACTACGACACCGAGGATGTGGGTTCGTTGTGATTTCAGGGCGCGGGCACCGCGGTGGGGGCGGTATCCGAGGTGCTGCATGGCGGCCAGCACCTTTTCCTGGGTGGCGGGGGAGACGGCGCGGCGGCCTGACATGACGTACGACACCGTGGTCTGTGATACCCCGGCGGCGGTGGCCACGTCGCGGCTGGTCGGCTTGCGGCTGCTCATCGCCCTCCAGGATGCCATGCGCGGTCAGGGATTGGGGGGCAGGCGCCGCCCTAAAAGGCTACGGAGGGGCCTTAAGTGGTGCTATTTGTCGCCTGTGGCCCAGGGATGGCCAGTTAGGGCGCGTCACCGCGGGGCCAGTCGTTCCTGCGCCCGCCGCGGCCACCCGCTGCGGCCCTTAGCCCCGCAGTGGCGTCCAACTTGTTGACGTTGCTCCCACAGTCCCTTAACGTATGGTCCACGTCACAATGTTGTCGAAGGGTCGGCGATGACCCTTCTTTATTTTTCCGGTTGCGCATACGTATGCGTAAGCGGGGGAGCCCGGGGAGCAATGTTCACTGCCATCCAGGATGGGACAGGATTTCAAGTCCACGATCGCCACGCGGTGCTGAGCGTTGAGGCGTGGGGACAGCAGGCGGTGCGGGTGCGTGTTGTGCCCGATGCCGCCCCCCGCCCTGACCACGGTGCCTTGCTGGCTCGGCCCCAGCCATCTGCCGACGTCTCACTCACCCTGGCTGAGACCACCGCCACGCTGCAGGTAGGGCACTTGACGGTGCACGCCGCGTGGACGCCGGGCGCGGGCAACGGCTACCTGCTCCTCAGTTTCGCCCACCGAGGGCAAGAGGTGCTACGGGAAGAACCCGAACACTTCTGGTGGCCGGGGCCCCACGGCGTCTATCCCGCAGGCGAGGGCAGCGAGGTGCACCAGACCTTCGCCGCCTACCCCGACGAGCGGCTATTCGGCCTCGGCCAATACAGCCACGGCCTGCTGGACCACAAGGGTGCCGTGTTGGACCTCGTGCAGCGCAACGGCGAGGTCTCCATCCCCTTCGTGCTGTCTAGCCGCGGCTACGGGCTGCTCTGGAATAACCCGGCCGTCGGACGCGTCGAATTCGGGGCCACCCGCACCCGGTGGGTCGGCCACGGCACTGACGTTATCGACTACTGGCTGACCGTCGGCGATGAGCCCAAAGACATTCTGGCCGCCTACGCCGCCGCCGTTGGTCGCCCTCCGGAGCTGCCCGCGTGGGCCAGCGGCTTCTGGCAGTCCCGGCTGCGCTACACCAGCCAGGCGGAACTATTGGAGGTGGCGCGCGAATACCGCCGCCGAGGCCTGCCGCTGGCGGTTATTGTCTCCGATTTTCTCCATTGGCCCGCCATGGGGGACTACCAGTTCGACCCAGCGGAGTACCCCGATCCGCGCGCCATGCTCGCCGAACTGGACGAGCTGGGAGTGCAGCTCATGGTCAGTGTCTGGCCGACCGTCTCCCCCTTGTCCGCCAACTACCTGCAGATGCGTGATGCCGGGCTGCTGGTCGGCACCCACCAGGGCGTTGAGTTCCACCAGACCTTTAAAGACAAAGGCATGCCCACCGCCCTGCCGGTAGCGTTCTACGATCCCACCAACCCGCGCACGCAGGCCTACATCTGGGACAAGATCAAGCAGGGCTACCACGACCTGGGGGTGCGGGTGTTCTGGCTCGATGCCTGCGAGCCCGAGCTCAATCCTGGCCATCCCGGTAACCTGCGCTTCTTCACCGGCACCGGTTGGCAGGTGGCCAACACCTTCCCCCGCGACAACGCGCGCTTTTTTGCGGCGGGACTGGCGGCGGCGGGCACCCCCAGCACGGTGCTGCTGTGTCGCTCAGCCTGGGCGGGCCAGGCCCGCTACGGTGCCGCCGTCTGGTCGGGCGACATCGCCCCCACCTGGCAGGCCCTATCCGCCCAGGTCACCGCCGGGCAGTCGATCGCTATCGCGGGTATTGCCTGGTGGACTAGCGACATCGGCGGCTTCCACGGCGGCGACCCCACCGACCCCGCCTACCAAGAGCTCTTCATTCGCTGGTTTCAATTCGGCGCCTTTTGCCCGTTGTTCCGCCTGCACGGACACCGCGAACCGCGCGAACAGGTCGGCGGGGTGGCCCCCGGCGGGGCCAACGAGGTGTGGTCCTATGGGCCGGTGGCCTACGACATCGCCGCCACCTACCTGCATTTGCGCGAAAAACTCCGCCCGTACCTGCACCAGGTCATGGCGGAGGCCGCCCGCACCGGCATTCCGCCGATGCGTGCCCTCTTTCTGGAATTCCCCGCCGATCCGGCGGCCTGGGAACACCCCCAACAGTTCCTCCTCGGGGCTGACCTTTTGGTTTGCCCCGTGCTCGCGCCCGGCATCACCGAGCTCGACGTCTACCTACCTGCGGGGGCGCGCTGGCGCGACCCCGCCACCGGGCAGATGTACGACGGTGGCGCCACCGTCCGCGTGCCAGCCCCGCTGGAACGCATCCCCGTGTTAATTCGGGAAGGCTCGCCCCTGACCTGGTGACGCCGCCCCCACCATCCAACTTTCCCCAGTAAAACCAAGGAGCACACACCATGCGCACTGCGTCTTTCGCGCGGCGGTCGCTACTTGCCCTCACCGCCGCCCTCGCCCTCCCGCTGGCCGCCTGCGCGGGCAGCACCACTTCCGACGCCCCCACCAGCGGCGGGACTGCCGCCCCGGCCGCCGACGGCGAGCAGGTCACCATCGAAATGTGGGACTACCTCGGCCAAGGCGTCTCCAACACCGCCATGACCGAAGCGATCGCCAAGTTCGAGGAGTTGAACCCGGGCATCAAGGTCAATCGCACCTCTTTCGCCTACCCGGACCTCAGCCCCACCATCGTCAAGGGCGGGGTCGGGGGAGACGTGCCGGACCTGGCCGTAGTCGACGTGGTCGACAACCAAAACTTCGCCTCCCTGGGGTTGCTGGCCGACCTGACCGAGTCGGTCGGGGGGCGCAGCAACGAGTTCTACCCAGGACCGTGGTCCTCCACCCAGATGGACGGCAAAACCTACGGTCTGCCGCTGAACTCCAACAACCTGGCCCTCTACTACAACAAGACACTGCTGGACCAAGCAGGGCTGTCCGTGCCCACCACCTGGGAAGAACTGGCCTCCACCGGCAAGGCCCTGAGCAAAGACGGGGTCTCGGGCCTGGCCATCTCGGCCATCAAGAACGAGCAGGGCACCTTCCAGGTGCTGCCGTTCGTTTGGCAGACCGGGGGAGACCTGGACAACTACGGCACCTCCGGGGGCGAGGCGTTGACCTTCCTCAAGGGCCTGGTGGACGACGGCGTGGTCTCCGCTGCCGTTACTAACTACTCGCAGGAGGATGCCCGCACCCAGTTCACGGCCGGGAAAGCCGCCATGATGATCAACGGACCGTGGGAGCTGCAAAACCTCGCCGATGTACCCTTCGAGTGGGCGGTCGCCCCGCTGCCTGCCGGGAAGGCCAAGGCCACTGGCCTCGGTGGGGAGAACGTCGTCGTCATGCAGGAGGCCAAGCAGCCGGAAGCTGCCCGCCTGCTCGCCGAGTTCCTCACCGGTCCGGAAGGCGCCAAGATCTACTGCGACGCCTCCGGTCAGCTCTCCGCCCGCCCCGATCTGAAGGGCAAGCTCAAGCTCAGCGCCGACCCCAACCTGCAGGTCTACGAGGCACAGATGGAGCACGCCAAGGCCCGCGCTTACGGCAAGGACTACGCCAAAGTCTCCGAAGCCGTGCAGCTCTCGATTCAAGAAGCCCTCACGGGCGCGGTAGACCCGAAAGAGGCGGCCAAGAAGGCCGAACAGACCCTTTCCGGGCTGCTGACTGCAGAAAAATGAGCCACCAGCGGACTCAGGCTCGGGCGGCGGGTATGCGCCACACCCGCCGCCTGGGCCTCGCCCTGGCGGCCCCGGCCCTGCTCTACATCCTCGTCTTCCTCGTCGCCCCGCTGGTCTATAACCTGTGGATCAGCGTCTCGGACGCCAACGGGGCCAACCTCATCACTGGTGATTTCTCGCCCCAAGGTTTTGACAACTACGCGGCCGTTACCAAAGACGGAGGCTTTTGGAAGGCCCTGTTATTGTCAGCAATCTTCACCGTGGCCTGCCTCGTGTTCCAGTTCGCCATCGGCTACGCCCTCGCGCTGTTCTTCCGCCGTCCCTTTCCTGGTAACGGCGTTATTCGGGCCCTGTTGCTGGTGGGGTGGATCCTGCCGCCGGTGGTTACCGGCACCATCTTTCGGTGGATGTTCGACGCCGACTACGGGGTGATCAACTACGCCCTGACCGGACTGGGGCTGGTGGACAAGCCCGTGCAGTGGCTGACCGGGCCCGTCTCAGCCATGGTGGCCGTAGTGGTGGCCAACCTGTGGGTCGGCATTCCGTTCAACATGCTGCTGCTGCTAGCGGGGCTACACACCATCGACGACACCCTGTATGAAGCCGCGCAGGTAGATGGCGCGGGCAAGTGGCGCTGCTTTACCTCCATCACCTCGCCGCTCATGTTGCCCGTCATCGTCTCCGTCCTCCTGCTCGGCGTCATCAACACCTACAAGGTCTTCGATCTCATCTTCGTCATGACCAAGGGGGGACCAGTTGACGCCACCACCACCCTGCCGGTCTACACCTACAACCAAACCTTCACCACGTTCGAATTTGGATACGGCGCGGCCACCTCCAGCTTGACCCTGCTGCTGCCGCTGGCCCTGTCCTGGTTCTACGTCCGCAGCCTGCGTCAGGAGGACCAATGAGTCACCCGCCTGCTCTTGCCCTGGCTCCCGCGGAGCGCCGCCGCCGAGCGCTGGCCCGCCGCAAGTCCGCTGTCGGCTGGGCTATCGCGGCCATCTACCTGTTTCCCGTCTACTGGATGGTGACTACCGCTTTGAAGGATAGGGGAGCGTCGTTCGCCTCCCCGCCGCAACTGGTGCCGCACGCCCCCACGTTGGCGTCCTTCGAGGCGGCATTTTCACCGGAATACGGGATCTTGCTGGCCCTCGGCAACTCCGTCCTCATCGCGGGCGGCACGTTGCTGGTGACGCTCGTGGTGGCGGTGCCGAGCGCTTACGCGGTTGCCCGCTTCCGCGATGTGGTGTCCACCAGCATGCTGGTGCTGCTGACCGTGGTGCAGCTGCTGCCCGCCATCGCCATCTCGATCCCCATGTTCGTGCTGTTTCGGCAGTTGGACCTGATCAACACCCACCTGTCGATCATCTTGGCTGACGTGTCGGTGACGCTGCCCTTCGCCGTGATCTTGCTGCGCCCCTACTTCAAGCAGTTCCCCTACGAGATCGAGGAGGCAGCCAAGTTGGACGGGTTGGGGGTGCTCGGCACGATAGTGCGTATCGTGCTGCCCACCATCCGGCCCGGCATCGTGATGATTGGGTCGTTTGCCTTCCTAATGGCGTGGGGAGAGTTCACCTTCGCCCTAGCGTTGTCCACCAAGCAGGAGATCCAGCCCCTCACGGTCGCGTTGAACCGCCTGATCGGGCAGTACGGCACCAACTGGAACGACCTGATGGCGGTGGCCACGCTGATCGCGGCCCCCGTGCTCGTCATCTTCATCGCCGTGCAGCGCTACATAGTGGCCGGCCTCACAGGTGGGGCCACTAAGGGGTGAGCGCCCCGAAGATTAGGGGCAGGTGGGGGAGGGATAAGCGCCAGGTTGCCTTGTAGGCTGAATTTGGTAAACAACACGACCAGAACGGATGCTTTTATGCGCAAGATTGTTGCAATGGCGATGGCCACCGGCATGGCGTTGACCATGGCCGCCTGTGGTGGCAAGGAAGAGGCTCCCACCCAGTCCGCCCCCTCGGCGGTGGCCACCGCCGACAAGATGGACAAGATGGAGTCCGCTAGCCCCGAGGCGATGGAGTCCACCTCCCCGGAGGCCATGGAGTCCGCCAGCCCGGAGGCGATGAGCCCCTCTGAAGGTGCCTCCGCGCCCGCCGGTGACCAGGCGGCCACTCCGGGGGCATCCATTTCCCTGGAAACCTTGACGTGCAAGGACTTCTTGCAGATGGCCACCGAGCGGCCTGATGACCCCGCTCTGGCCATGGAGATGGCCAAGGTGATGATGGAGCGTGGCATCAATGTCACCGACAACGCCGCCGCTCAAGAGTTCGGCATGAAGCTGGGCATGGCCTGCGTGCAGCCGGACAATGCTGACAAGCTCGTGGCGGACGTGGCTAAGACCCTGTAATAGACCGCTCGCAAGACGGCTGGGGATGCGTCCGTTACGCATCCCCAACCGTCTTGTTTTATAGTACTTGTCACCCTTAACCTCCCGCCTACTTTAGGAGTGCCGCCGTGGCGTCGCTCCCGCGGCTGGCCTAGCAATTCTTGAGAAAATCGGAGCGGCTCCCGTGAACAACTATCCCGCCCCTGGCTCCGGCCCGGGCACCCCTGAAAACCCTGGACCCTACGGCTATCCCGGCTCGGGCTCGGCAGACGGTTATTACGCAAGCGGAGCGGGCGGAGCCATGCCGCCGTCGATGCCGCCCGCGGGTGGCTACCCGGCCGGTGGTGACTCGGCTGGTTACGGCTATCAGCCTGGCTACGGCTATCACCAGCCCGGCCCCAACCGTTCCAAGGGCGTCTTGGTAGCGGTGCTCGTGGTGGTGCTCGTGGCGATTCTGGCTGGAGTGGCTTGGCTGCTCATTGCCAAGAAGTCAGATTCACCGCAGCCGGAGGTAACCGCGACCACCGCGCCGCAGGAGGTCACGCAGGCTCCACAGCCTTCCGAAGAAGACAAGGAGACCCTGCCGCGGGAGGACCCCAGTCAGGGGACCGGCGGTGACACGGACCCGGGCAAGCAGCAGGGCGGTGACAGCTCCGGGGCCACCCCCGGCACCGGCGATGAGCTCTCGCTGACGAAGATGACCTGCAACGAGTTCATGCAGCTGGCGGCCAAAGGTGAAGACGAGGTGCCTTTCGAACTTGCCTTCGAGCTCGGAAAGATCATGATTGAAAAGGGTGTGGACGTGCAGGACTCGAAGGCTGCTGAACAATTCGGCATTAACCTTGGCATCGCCTGCTTCAAGAGCGGTAATGGTGACCGTCCTGTGGCGGATGTCGCCCGGGAGTTGTGAAGACCGCCGCCCAATCAGTCGTAAAATTGGGTGCGGCAAAATATGTTGACTAATTTTCTACCCACTATCTGAGGAGAATCATGCGGAAAATTGCGGCAGTAGTCGCCCTGGGCCTCACGTTGGCCATGTCGGGGTGTGGGAACGCCGAAAACATTGGCAAGATGAGCTGCAAGGAGTTCTTGGAGAAGGCGCAGAGTGACCCCAAGAGCATGGAGCGCGATGCGGATGCTTTCGCGCGGGCCCACGGTATCAATAACGAATCCGAGGCGCAGGAGTTCGGTCTGAAGATTGCTGGCTTCTGCATTGATCCAGCAAACCAGGACAAGACGATCGAGGAAGCCGCTACCTCGAGCAAGTAGCAAGCTCCTATGGTGCTGCCGGGCCCCGCGGGCCCGGCAGCACCTCTGTTTCGGGCGAAAAACGCAGGTGGGCGTGAGCAGTGGCACAGGTCGAGATCTGGCAACGGACTGGAAATAGCCTGCTAATGCCGTTAGGGTGGTGGGCGGTGCCCGGACCCTTCCGGTGCCCCCACGGATGTGGCCTCTACATCCATCGGGCTCGATACGCTACCGCGCGAGCTCCAGACGCCTCACGGCGGGCTGGCCCCACGCGGTGAAGTGTGCCCGCGCCGGGGGAGCCAGAGCATTCGGGCGAGACAGATTCGCTCACGTGAGACGGAGTAGTAGTGCCAACGATTCAGCAGCTCGTCCGTAAGGGACGCAGCGTCAAGGCGGGGAAGACCAAGACCCCGGCCCTCAAGGGCAGCCCGCAGCGTCGTGGGGTGTGCACGCGCGTGTACACCACGACCCCGAAGAAGCCGAACTCGGCCCTGCGGAAGGTGGCGCGTGTTCGCCTCTCCAGCGGCATTGAGGTTACCGCTTACATTCCCGGTGTCGGCCACAACCTGCAGGAGCACTCGATCGTGCTCGTGCGTGGTGGTCGTGTGAAGGACCTGCCCGGTGTGCGTTACAAGATCGTGCGTGGCGCTCTCGACACCCAGGGTGTGCGTGGCCGCCAGCAGGCTCGCTCCCGCTACGGCGCTAAGAAGGAGAAGAAGTAATGCCTCGTAAGGGCCCTGCACCCAAGCGTCCCCTCATCGCGGACCCGGTTTACGGCTCCCCGATGGTGACCCAGCTGGTCAACCGTGTGCTGTTGGACGGCAAGAAGTCGACCGCGCAGCGCATCGTGTACAACGCCCTGGAGGGCGTGCGCGCCAAGACTGACCAGGACCCGGTGGCCGTCCTGAAGCGTGCCATGGACAACATTCGTCCCGCCCTTGAGGTGCGTTCCCGCCGTGTCGGTGGCGCCACCTACCAGGTGCCTGTCGAGGTGCGCGCCTCCCGCGCCACCACCCTGGCCCTGCGTTGGCTGGTGGACTACTCCCGGCAGCGGCGTGAAAAGACGATGACCGAGCGCCTCATGAACGAGATCCTCGACGCCTCCAACGGTCTCGGTGCGGCCGTGAAGCGGCGGGAGGACATGCACAAGATGGCGGAGTCCAACCGGGCCTTCGCTCACTACCGCTGGTAAACCCCACCCGAACGAGCGAAGGAAATTCACGTGGCACTCGAAGTGCTTACTGACCTCAACAAGGTCCGCAACATCGGCATCATGGCCCACATTGACGCCGGTAAGACCACCGTGACCGAGCGCATTTTGTTCTACACGGGTATCAACTACAAGCTGGGCGAGACTCACGACGGTGCGTCGACCACCGACTGGATGGAACAGGAGAAGGAACGCGGCATCACGATCACCTCGGCCGCCGTGACCTCCTTCTGGAAGGGCCACCAGATCAACATCATCGACACCCCCGGACACGTGGACTTCACCGTTGAGGTGGAACGTTCGCTGCGCGTGCTCGACGGGGCCGTTGCGGTGTTCGACGGCAAGGAAGGTGTGGAGCCGCAGTCCGAGACCGTGTGGCGCCAGGCCGACAAGTACAACGTCCCGCGCATCTGTTTCATCAACAAGATGGACAAGCTGGGCGCTGACTTCTACTTCTCGGTGCGTACCATCCGTGAGCGGCTGGGGGCCAAGCCCGTTGTTATGGAGCTGCCGATCGGCGCCGAGTCCGAGTTCGAAGGTGTTATTGACCTGCTGAAGATGCAGGCCATCTACTTCCCGGAGAAGGACGCGGCGGGCAACGAGACCCGGGGGTCCGTTCTGGAGTACGCCGAAATTCCCGCGGACCTGGCCGACAAGGCTGAGGAGTACCGGGAAGCCATGATCGAGGCGGCTGCCGACGGCGCTGAAGAGCTCATGGAAGCCTACCTGGAGAACGGCGAGCTGACCGAAGAGCAGATCATCGCTGGTATCCGCGCCCAGTGCATCGCTGGCGAGATCTTCCCGGTCTACTGTGGTTCCGCCTTCAAGAACAAGGGTGTGCAGCTGGTTCTGGATGGTGTGCTGAACTTCTTGCCGTCCCCGCTGGACATTCCGGACGTCGAGGGCCACGCCGTCGGCAAGGAAGACGAGCCGCTGACCCGCAAGGCTTCCGAGGACGAGCCGTTCTCGGCCCTGGCCTTCAAGATCGCAGTGCACCCGTTCTACGGCAAGCTGACCTTCATCCGCGTCTACTCGGGCTCGGTTGAGTCTGGGGCGCAGGTCGCTAACTCGACCAAGGGCAAGAAGGAGCGCATCGGCAAGATCTTCCAGATGCACTCCAACAAGGAAAACCCGGTTGACGTGGCGCACGCTGGCCACATCTACGCCGTGGTGGGCCTGAAAGACACCACCACCGGTGACACCCTGTGTGCCCAGAACGCGCAGATCGTGCTGGAGTCCATGACCTTCCCTGACCCGGTTATCCACGTGGCCATCGAGCCGAAGACCAAGGGCGACCAGGAGAAGCTGTCCACCGCTATCCAGAAGCTGGCCGAAGAGGACCCGACCTTCTCGGTGCGGTTGGACGAGGAGACCGGCCAGACCGTCATCGGCGGAATGGGCGAGCTGCACCTCGACATCCTCGTGGACCGCATGCGCCGCGAGTTCAAGGTCGAGGCCAACGTCGGTAAGCCGCAGGTGGCCTACCGCGAGACCATCCGCTCCAAGGTGGAGAAGGTCGACTACACGCACAAGAAGCAGACCGGTGGTTCCGGTCAGTTCGCGAAGGTCCAGGTGACCTTCGAGCCGCTGGAGATCGTCGAAGACGGCGCGTTCTACGAGTTCGAGGACCAGGTCACGGGTGGCCGCGTCCCGCGCGAGTACATCCCGTCCGTCGACGCTGGTATCCAGGACGCCATGCAGTCCGGTGTGCTCGCCGGCTACCCGGTTGTCGGTGTCAAGGCCATCCTCGTGGATGGGGCCTACCACGACGTCGACTCCTCGGAAATGGCATTCAAGATCGCTGGCTCCATGGCGTTCAAGGAAGGTGCGAAGAAGGCTTCGCCCGTCCTGCTGGAGCCGCTGATGGCCGTCGAGGTGCGGACGCCCGAGGAATACATGGGTGACGTCATCGGCGACCTCAACTCGCGTCGCGGCATGATCCAGTCGATGGATGACGCCTCTGGTGTCAAGGTCGTGCGCGCACAGGTTCCGTTGTCGGAGATGTTCGGGTACGTTGGTGACTTGCGGTCGAAGACCCAGGGTCGCGCGGTGTACTCCATGCAGTTCGACAGCTACGCGGAGGTTCCTCGGAACGTTGCCGAGGAAATCATCGCCAAGACCCGGGGCGAGTGAGTCCCACAGGTCGACCCAAAGTAAGATCAACATAAACCGACCCGTAGGACCCCACGCCCCAACCGGCTCCACCCGGAACCGGTGCAAGTGTGAGACAACTACCCGAGTCCCAGGAGGACACAAGTGGCGAAGGCCAAGTTCGAGCGGACCAAGCCGCACGTCAACATCGGCACCATTGGTCACGTTGACCACGGTAAGACGACCCTGACCGCTGCGATTTCCAAGGTTCTGCACGACAAGTTCCCGGAACTGAACGAAGAGTCGCCGTTCGACTCGATCGACAAGGCTCCGGAAGAGCGTCAGCGTGGTATCACGATCAACATCGCGCACATCGAGTACCAGACCGAGAAGCGTCACTATGCGCACGTTGACGCCCCCGGTCACGCTGACTACATCAAGAACATGATCACCGGTGCCGCCCAGATGGACGGCGCGATCCTGGTGGTCGCCGCGACCGACGGCCCGATGGCCCAGACCCGCGAGCACGTGCTGCTCGCTCGCCAGGTGGGCGTGCCCTACCTGCTGGTCGCGCTGAACAAGTCCGACATGGTTGACGACGAGGAAATCCTTGAGCTCGTCGAGGTCGAGGTCCGTGACCTGCTGTCCTCGCAGGGCTTCCCGGGCGACGACGCGCCGGTCATCCAGGTCTCGGCCCTCAAGGCCCTCGAAGGCGACCCGAAGTGGGTTGCGCAGATCGAGGCCCTGATGGACGCGGTGGACGAGTCCGTGCCGGAGCCGGTGCGTGACCTCGACAAGCCGTTCCTGATGCCGATCGAAGACGTCTTCACCATCACCGGTCGTGGCACCGTGGTGACGGGCCGCGCCGAGCGTGGGCGTCTGCCGATCAACTCCGAGGTGGAGATCCTCGGTATCCGCGCCCCGCAGAAGACCACCGTCACCGGTATCGAGATGTTCCACAAGCAGATGGACGAGGCTCTGGCTGGTGAGAACTGTGGTCTGCTGCTGCGCGGCACCAAGCGCGAGGACGTCGAGCGCGGCCAGGTCGTCTGCAAGCCGGGCTCGATCACCCCGCACACCAAGTTCGAGGGCCAGGTCTACATCCTGGGCAAGGACGAGGGTGGCCGTCACAACCCGTTCTACTCGAACTACCGTCCGCAGTTCTACTTCCGCACCACCGACGTCACCGGTGTCATCACGCTGCCCGAGGGCACCGAGATGGTTATGCCGGGTGACACCACCGAAATGTCGGTCGAGCTCATCCAGCCGATCGCCATGGAGGAGGGCCTCGGCTTCGCCATCCGTGAGGGTGGCCGCACCGTTGGCTCCGGTCGGGTGACCAAGATCGTCGAGTGACGATTTAGGGAAACGGGTTGGGCCCCCGCCGCATTGCGGCGGGGGCCCAACCTTCGCGTTCGCTGGAGCACTACTTCCAGAGCTCTATAACTTTCCGTACGAAATCGACGGTTTGTTCCGGGGAGCCTTCGAAGGAGCGCACTTTCAGCCAGATGTCAGGGTGGTGGGGATGTTCGGCGATGCAGACTGACGATTTGGCTGACTGGGCGCACCGCACCTCTCCGAATTCTTTCTGATTATCGAGGTATTCAAGGATGGTGCCGACTTTGTCCGCCTTAACACGAGCCCAGTCCAACGAAAAGTTGCTCAACTCGCCTTTGCCACTACGCCGATAGTCAGTGGAGGTGTCGGTGAGCCTTAGCTCGTGACCTTCCAACTCTTCGGGCAAGAGCTCGCCCGGCACCGGGACAAACACTGCGCTGGTGGGCAGCAGGTAGCGGGCATCTACGGCGCCGCCGCCGTTGTCGGCAGCGGGGACGGGTGTTTGCTCGTCCTGCGGTTGTTGCTCTCCCGGCTGGGTGCTCGGGGCCGGGGAGGCCGTGGTCTCCGTGGCTGCGGCCGGGGCATCATCCTTCAACAAGAAGAATGTGCCTAGCCCGGCACCCCCCAGCACCAAAGCTGACGCCACCGCGATAAGTGCGACCTTCAAGCCGTTATTCGGGGGCGATGGATAGCCCGGCCCGCCTGGGTAGGCCCCGTAACCCGTCGGGGAAACCGGCTGCATTCCCCCCGGGCCGGGCATGCCCGGGGGAAGGTCGCCAGCCGACTCCGGGCCGTAGGGACTTTGCGGGTAACCGCCTATCGGAGCGGTGGGTGGGTAGCCGACCGGCGGCTGGCCACCTGCCGGGGGATAGCCGTACTGCTGGGCGGGGTCGTA
Source organism: Buchananella hordeovulneris (assembly GCF_001907235.1). GTDB lineage: Bacteria > Actinomycetota > Actinomycetes > Actinomycetales > Actinomycetaceae > Buchananella > Buchananella hordeovulneris. The sequence goes on along the minus strand of NZ_MQVS01000014.1, from coordinate 24,291 downwards.
GCCTTCCGGCGGGGTGGGGCCGGGACCGTAGGTCATTGTTCCTCCTGGAGCGAAGTTGCCCGCAACCTTGCTGGCAACTGTGCCAAGCGTAGCGGGTAGATCCGACAGCGAGATGACCCTTCCCGCCCCTGATTTGCCGGGGGATTGGGGCGATACGGGGGCGGGATACGGGGCGGCGGCTGCGGCTACTTCATTTTCTCCAAGAGCATCTTGGTGAACGCACTCGTATCCTCGGTCGAGTCCCCCAGCCCGGAGACCTCTATCCAGACTCCTGCGTGCTGCGGGTGAGGCGCATAGCAGGATATCAGCACGAATTCGCCGCACTTTATGTTGCCGTCGTTGACGACCTTTTCGTGGAACTGCATCTCCTGAGCGATGTCATCGTCGGTGGCCTTGGCCCACTTCACCAAGTAGAAGGTCCAGTCGCTTTTGTGCTGATAGCCGGAGCTACCGTCGGTATACGTTACTTCGAAGTCGCCTACGGAGCTGGGAGCTGCGTCGCGGGGGATGGAAGTGAAGATTCTGGAGGTGGGCAGCCCTCCACCACTGCCCCCGGTGTCCGGAGACTCCTTATCGGTATCAAAATTCGGGGCCAGGGGGGTTGGTCCATCGCTCTCTTCGCGGAAGCGTTCGTCCCGTTCCTCGTCCCGCCGCCCCTGCTGCTTGCCGTCCTGGGCCTCCGTGGTGTTGTTGTCTTCCGGCAATGCGGAGGGAACAGCGGTGGTTCCGGCAGGCGCGACAGCTGCGGGCTTGTCGTCTTTTTGCAGCAGGAAGTAGGCGGCGGTGCCTGCCCCGCCGAGCACCAGGAGCGCCACCAGGCTGATGAGCGCTATCTTCAGCCCGTTGTTTTGCGGCTGGGGGTGGCCGGGGCCGCCCGGGTAGGGTCCATACCCCATGGGGCCGCCCGGCTGGGGCATCCCCTGGGGCGGGTAGCCACTGGGCCCACCCCCGTAGGGATCCTGCGGATAGCCGCCCACCGGCGCGTTGGGCGGGAAACTCGGTGGCACGCCCCCGGCGGGCGGCGGATAGCCGTGCTGCATGCTGGGGTCGTAACCGCCTGCCGGCGTGGGACCGGGGCCATAGGACATTGTTCCTCCTGCGGTAGGTGGTGCTTGGCGCGCTGTTGGCAGCCCGGACAAGCGCAGATTGGTTAAAGGAATGGGGTCGCCGCCAATAGGGGGCTAGACGACGGGGCTGAAATGCTCAGCCCGCCAGGCTGCCCCGAATTTCTCCACGAAGTAGCTAAGCTCCGCGATGCTGAGATCTGGCGACCAGAAGTGCAAGGTCTGGGTGGGATCCGACGGGTGGGTGATGGCGCAGTAGGGGCGCTTATCCACCGAGCCGCAGAAACCGCCTTCCAGCGGCAGGAAGCGTTTGGCGCGTTTCTTGTCGGCGTGGTAGATCCCGCTGTCCCGACTCGCCCAGGTCGGGTAGATGGTGTGTCCCTTCCGATCCCGGTAGACGGCACCGTCGTTCTCTTCCAGGGTGGCGAAGAAGTTGTCTACCTCCAGCGGCAGTTCCTTGAGGGACAGGGGCGCCGCCGTGCCGGTGGGAGCCGGGCTAGTCGAAGGGTTGGGGGCGCTGGGGGCAGCGGGGGTGGAAGGAGCGTGCGAAGACACGGGAGCTGGGGAAAACTCTGGGTTTGGCAGCGGCTGGGCCTCTTGCTGCGTGGAAGTTGCCCACACTAGCCCCGCCCCGCCGCCGACGCCCAGGACGGCGCAGGCGGCCAATAGCGCCACCAGCGTGCCCGGCCGCAGCAGGCGAGGTTTGCGTTGGGTGGGAGATTGCCAGGGGCCCGCTGGGGGGCGAGGAGGCAGGTTGGGCCGCCCGTGGGGGTGGGTGAGCATCGGTAGTTCTCCAGTCGACCGGCGAAGCACGGAATGTGTTGTACGCAGGCTAGACCTTCTGGCGGCGGCGTGGGCACCATTTTTTGTCGTAGGGCGGCAATGCGGGCACATAAGGGGCGGGTGAACCTAGCGAATAGGTGGCGGTGCCTGAGTGGGTGGGGCACTCTGCCTGCATTCTGGGGCGGCGGTCGGGTCAGACGACCCGCCCCAGTGCGGCAACTGGCGGCACTGGGGCGGGCACGACGCGGCGGGTGGGACAAGCCGTCGTGCTCGCCCCGCCCGCCGTGGTGGTTAGCGCTCGGTGAAGGAAGCGCAGGTGGCAGTCGAGCCGTTGAGTGTGATCTGGTCAGCGGTGCACATGAGGTGGTCGTTGTGGGTGCAGTCGCTGCGCTTGCACACCCCGACGTGCGCCTGGGCGATGGGCAGGCCACCGCGGGTGTTCAGTGCAATGAACGTGGTGCAGCTGGCATCTTGGCCGGCCACGGTGATGGCGGGGGCCGTGCAGCCGTCGTTGTTGAAAGCACAGGTCGACGCGGCGCAACCGGTGACAGCGGTTAGAGCAGTCATTGTTCTCCCTTTCTATGCGGGCCCGGCGGGCTAGATACCTGCAAGGTAGGACGCTTGCCAACACAGGGGATAGACAGGCTGCCCTCAGTAAGGGATGCCTCGCCTTCGAACGTGGGCCGCGTCACGTTTGGGGGCGGGGCGGTGCATGCGGTGCGGCAGGCCCGCAATCGTTGAAAATACGGGCAGAAAACCGGTGGTCGGCACCGGAAGGTGGCCTATCTCTCACCGCTGGGCGTGCGGCAGGGCCGCCTGCCGCCTCCCAACTGGGGACAAGCGCAGGCGGCCCTGTCGCAGTGCGTGTGCGCTGTTAGCGCTGGGGCGCTGTTACGTAAATCTATTGCCTCACTGGCAAGTCACACCGGTGGCGTGCACCGGGCAGTAGCCCGCCGGGTTCTTGTCGAGATACTGCTGGTGATAGTCCTCAGCCAGCCAGAACTCGGTGGCGGGGGCAATCTGGGTGGTGATCGGTCCGTAACCGGCGGCGGCCAGGCGCGGGGCGTAGGCGGCTGCCGACGCGCGGGCGGCCTCCTCCTGGGACGCATCAGCGTAGAAGATGGCCGACCGGTACTGTTCGCCGATGTCGTTGCCCTGCCGGTTGCCTTGCGTCGGATCGTGATTCTCCCAGAAAACCGTCAGCAGCTGGGGCAGCGTCACCTGATCCGGGTCGAAGACGATTCGTACGACCTCAGCGTGTCCCGTGTTGCCGTTGCATACCTGCCGGTAGGTCGGTTCGGCAACGGTGCCCCCCATGTAGCCCACCGCGGTGTTCACCACCCCGGGCAGCTGCCAGAAGAGTTTCTCGGCGCCCCAGAAACATCCCATGGCCACGTGCAGCACCTGGCTGCCCGCGGGCCATGGGCCGGTCAGTGGGGTGCCGAGCACAGTGTGATTGCCCGGGGTTGCAGGGGTCAATGACAAGAAGTTCATGGGTAAATTATTAGCACTAGGTCGGGTGGAGGATGTTACGCCTAGCGCGTCGCGGGATGCTGCGACCTAGGACCTTAGGGCCTGTTCCGCGTAGGCTGGGCCCGTTGCCCACCCCTGTCAGTCGAGGAGAGTGATGGAGAACCCTCCAATTGCGCGCCGTTTTCGCCCGCGCCTGCCGCAGACAGTGTCACTGTTTCGCGCCAAGCCCCAACCGGCGCCCCTGCGTTTCGCGGTTGGCAATAAGAACCGGGGCAACCCCGACGATCACGTCGAGTGGGGACTGCGGGTTGCGTCTGCTTGGTCGATTCGCTTCCTCACCGTCGCCGCTGCCCTCGTGGTGCTCGGTTACCTGGTACTCAAACTGTCCGTCATCATCATCCCGCTGTTGGTGGCCTGCCTGTTGACGGTCCTCATGGAGCCGGTCACCCGGTGGCTGCGTATGCGGCTGATGCTTCCGCGTACCCTGGCGGCGCTCCTGACGGTGCTGGGGCTGGTGGTGATCGTCCTTGGCCTGATCACGGTGGCCAGCACCCAGATCCTCAACGAGGCACCGGTGCTCGCAAGTAAGGCGCAGACCGGTATCTCGCGCCTGCTGGACTGGCTGCGCGACGGTCCGTTCGGCATCTCCAACCAGCAGATAAACGCGTTCCTGGAAAACTTTGAGTCGCAGGCCGCGCGTTTCCTGCGCACCCATTCCTCCACCCTTGCCTCCGGGGCGCTTTCTGGACTCTCGTCCGTGGGCAGCGTGCTGGCGGGGGGCCTGATCGCCCTCTTCCTCGTCTTCTTCTTCCTTAAGGAAGGACATCAGATCTGGTACTGGGTCGTGCGGCTGCTGCCGAGCGAAGCCCGGGTGTCGATGCACGAGGCGGGCATTCGCGGCTGGGTGACCATGGGCTCCTACGCGCGCACGCAGATTCTCGTGGCTTTTGTGGACGCGGTCGGTATCGCCATTGGCGCCTTCCTGCTGGACGTGCCGATGTGGCTACCGGTGGGAATCCTGGTCTTCATTGGTTCTTTCATTCCGATGATCGGGGCGATCTTTACCGGCGCGATCGCCATCCTGGTGGCGCTGGTGGATCAGGGCCCAACTACCGCCATCTTGATGTTCCTCGTCGTGATCGGGGTGCAGCAACTGGAAGGCAACGTGCTGCAGCCGTGGCTGATGGGCAACGCGGTATCGCTGCACCCGGTGGCGGTGCTGCTGTCCGTGGCGGGAGGCACCTACCTGGCGGGTATCGTGGGGGCGCTGTTCGTGGTGCCGATCGTGGCGTTCATCAACACCACCATGCTGTACCTCAACGGCTACGACAAGTTCCCGCAACTGCGTACCGCTGTTGACCGCCCCGGCGGACCGCCCGGGGCCCTGGAGGAGTTCTTGGAGGGCAACCACCGCTCGGAGGACGAGGAAGACAACACGCTGCCGGAGGCCGCCGAGGCCCCGGCCAGTAACCAAGCAGAATGACAAAGGCGGGGCCGAGCAAATGCTCGGCCCCGCCTTCATCGTCGCCTACTGCACGTAGGGCTTAACTTCGTCGATCTTGACCTTTATCTCCCGCCCGTTGGGAGCCTGGTACTTGACCGTCTCGCCCTTGGACCGCCCCATGATGGCCTGTCCGAGAGGTGCGTCGGGCGAGTAGACGTCTATCTCCACCCCGGGGGCGGCTTCCCGGGCCCCGAGAAGGAACGTCATCTTCTCGCCGCCGATCGTGGCGGTCACGACCATGCCGGGTTCGACGACCCCGTCGTCCGGCGGCGTCTCGCCAACTTCGGCGTTGGCCAATAGGGCCTCCAGCTGCGCGATACGCGCTTCGTTTAGGCCCTGCTCTTCGCGAGCGGCGTGATAGCCACCGTTTTCTTTTAAGTCGCCTTCTTGGCGGGCGGCATCAATCCGGTCGGCAATCTGCACCCGCAACACCGTTTTGGCGTGTTCCAACTCAGCAGAAAGACGGTCATAGGCTTCCTTGGTGAGCCAGGTCTTGTCTGTCATGGCGACTCCTTAATGGCGTTCGCCCCGCGGGGCAAACCGCGGGGCGGGGATATGGGCGAGGCCCATGTCTGTGTTGATGTGATTAGCGTAGCAAACGCTGTCCTTAGCGCACCGTAAGCACGGCCAAGAATGCCGCCACGCAGTGGCATACCCAGCCGATGACGGTGCAGGCGTGGAAGATCTCGTGGAAGCCGAACCACTTGGGGGAGGGGTCCGGGCGTTTGAAGCCGTAGACCACCGCCCCCAGGGTGTAGGCCACCCCGCCGACGATGGTCAGCGTGACGATGGCCCAGCCGCCGGAGGCGAGCAGCGCCGGGAGATACCACAGGGCAACCCAGCCGAGGGCAATGTAGAGCGGGGTGTAGCTCCAACGCGGCGCCCACGGGAAAAACACCCGGCCGGCAATGCCGAGCGCCGCCCCGATCCACACCACCAGAAGCAGGGTGCGGGCCTGCGCGGGGGGTAGCAGGGCGACGGAGAGCGGGGTGTAGGTGCCTGCGATGAGCAGGAAAATATTGGCGTGGTCGAGGCGGCGCAGGAGCGCAAACATGCGCGGACCCCAGTAGAACCGGTGGTACAGCGAAGAGACCCCGAATAGCAGCAGGGAGGTGGCTAAGAACACGGCGCTGGCCAGGCGACGGCCGGGCGTGGGGGCCAGGGATACCAATACGATGGCGGCCGCCAGGGCCAGGGGCGTGGCCGCGGTGTGGATCCACCCCCGGAAGCGGGGCTTGACCGTTTCGTCCAGCCCGATGCGGGCCAGCAGGTCGTTGGTCGTGATTTGTAGGTCGGTCATTACCTGCCTCTCGCCGGAACCTACGCTTGCGTAGGTAAGAGTACGTTACTGCCGAGGCCTCGGTGGACAAATAGAGTGCTTTGCGGCGGTAGGCTGAATCCGAACGGCTAGAAACGAGGATCGCGTATGAAGGTCTGGAGCCCCCGGCGGTTCCTTTACTCCCTTTATGAAGCAAAGCTGCTGCGGGAACTGGTAGGGCAACGGCTGCCTGCCCACGTTGGGGTCATTTTGGACGGCAACCGGCGGTGGGCGCGGGCACTCGGGGCGGCCCCGGTGCACGGGCATCGGCAGGGGGCGGAGAACGTCACCGAGTTTCTCAATTGGGCTGATGAGGCCGGTATCGGCATTGTCACCTTGTGGATGCTTTCTACCGATAATTTGGGGCGCGAAAGCAAAGAGCTAACTGACCTGCTGGGCATTATCGGCGACACGGTGGAGGCTATCGCTACCTGTGGTCGCTGGCGAGTGTCACTGGTGGGGGCACTGGAGCTGCTGCCCGCTGCGGTGGCGCAGCGGCTGCAAGCAGCCGCGCGGCTGACCGAGGGGCGGGACGGGATGGTGGTGAATATTGCCGTCAGTTACGGCGGACGGCAGGAGATCGCCGACGCGGTCCGCTCCTACCTCTTGACGCGGGCGGAAGAAGGGGCGGACCTGGTCAGTGCCGCCAAACAACTGACGGTGGAGGACATCGCCGCCCACCTCTACACCAAGGGACAACCGGATCCGGATCTAGTGATCCGCACTTCCGGAGAGCAGCGCCTGTCGGGCTTCCTGCTGTGGCAGTCGGTGTATTCCGAATACTACTTTTGCGAGGTCTACTGGCCCGACTTCCGCCGCGTCGACTTCCTGCGGGCCTTACGCGATTTCGGACTGCGAGAGCGCCGACGCGGTCGGTAGTCTCACACGCCGTGCTGCAGCTGCGGGAGCGGCTGGACCTGCCCACTAGCGAGGTCGTATTCCGCCCCGACCACCGCCAGCTGACCGCGCTGCACCGCGGTCGCCAGGAGGGGACTGCCGGTCAAGATGCCCCACACGGTGCCGTGAATGTGCGCATGAAACGGCTCGGACTGTGCGGAGGGTTGCGGCACGGTGGAGGCCCACCAACCGGGACAAGCGGCCCGCCAGGCACTGTGAACGGCCTGCACCACCTGTGGGAGGGAGCAGTTGGCCGGAAGGTCCGGTGCCTGCGACTGTGTCGCCAGATGGACCGCCCCGCACGCGGTGTGGCCCAAGACCACCAGTAGCGGCACGTGCAACACCGAGACCGCGTACTCGATGCTGCCCAGCACCGCCGGGCCGAGAGACAGTCCAGCGGTGCGGACGGTGAACAGCTCCCCGGGGCCAACAGCGAAGACTTCCTCCACCGGGACACGGGAGTCTGCGCAGCCCAAGACCACCGCCTGCGGGGTCTGCTGGTGCAGCAGCCGGGCGCGGGCAGCCACATCCAGGCGGGGAGCCTGGCCCTTTTGATAGGCGACGTTGCCAGCCAAGAGCCGCCGCCAGGTGGCGCGGGCGGCCGCCGCTGCGGCTGGTCCCGCCGCAGCGGGTTTAGTCATGGGGGGCCAGGGCGGCATCCACTTCGGCGGCGGTGGGCGGGTTGGCGCCCGCCCGCGACACCGTGATGTCCGCCACCGCCGCGGCGCGTTGGAGTAGGGCTTGCAAGACGTCGGCGTCGACCGACCGCAGGGCGGCCCGCCGGTCGGCTCCCAGCAGCCCGGCCCGCCAGAGGGCGTCGTTGAGCCCGCCCATGAATGAGTCTCCCGCCCCGACGGTGTCCACTACCTGCACCGTCGGATCGGCCGCCACCTCGACCCGGGCACCGTTTGCCGCCAGGGCCAGGGCGCCCGCCTTCCCGCGCGTGACCACGACGATGGCCGGGCCTAGGTCCAACCAGGCGCGCGCGGTGACCTCCACGTCCACTGCCGGATCCCCCGCCACCCACGCGAGGTCTTCGTCGGAGACTTTGACGACGTCGGCCAGGGCCACCAGGCGGGAGATTGCCGCCCGGGCCGCGGCTGCCTCGCCCATCAACTGCGGACGGACGTTGGGGTCGTAGGTGATGGTGGACGAGGCTCGGCAGTCCCGTATCGCTTCCGCCACTACTTGGTCGCCCGGGGCCGCCACGGCAGAAAAGGAACCGATGTGGACCACCAGGGGCGGCGGGGTGAGCGGGGGCAGGGCCGCGGGGGCCCACTCGACGGTGAAGTCATAAGTGGCGGCATTGTCCGCGCCGATGCGGGCGTGGGCGGTGGAGGTGCGCTCGGCTCCCCGGGACAGGGCAGTCAGGCGCACGCCGGAGGCCTCCAGGTGGCGCTTGATGGCCTCCCCGTGAGCGTCGGGACCGATCCACGTGTGCAACAGGCTGTCGCGTCCGAGGCGGGCCATCGTTAAGGCCACATTGGCCGGTGACCCTCCCGGGATCTCTGCCAGTGGGATGGCGGGGCGCTCCACGATGTCGATCAGCGCCTCACCGATTACCAGGGCGTACTGCTTAGTCATGTCACTCCTCGTCGTCGCCAGCGAGTGGGGCCGCAGCGTCTAGCCGCGCCTGGGCCTGATCGAGCCACTGGCGGCAGTGGGTCGCCAGGGCCTCGCCACGCTCCCACAAGGTCATGGTCTCGGCTAGGGGAACCTGACCGGATTCGAGCTGACGAACCACCTCAACGAGTTCCGTGCGGGCCTCTTCGTAGCTGAGGCGAGCAATATCAGCGGGCAGGGATGCGGCACTCATGGCAACTATTCTTCCACCTCGCCCGCGCGCGTGGGGGTGGACCCCACGATCTTGGCGACGAAACGGCCGTCGGCGACGATGCCCTCCACCAGGGTGTTGGGGGGCAACTGACTTTGAGACCGCACCAGCTGTCCGTTGGGGAGCGCCAGGAGGGCGTAGCCGCGGGCGAGGGTGTCGGCGGGCGACAACGCCCGCAGGGTGGCAGTCAGCTCTGTGAGGTCCGCCCGGGCCGCCAACAGCCCCCGATTCGTGGCACTGCGCAGGCGGGCGGTGGCCCCCGCCAGGCCCTCGCGCTGTCTAGTCACGAGCACCCCCGGGGTGGCCAAGGCCGGGCGCGTGACTAGCTCGCCCAGGCGGTCGCGCTCGGCGGTGAGGCGACGCCGGACACTGCGACGCAGGTTATGCAAAGCGGTGTCCAGCCCGACAGTCTCGCTGGCTAGGTCAGGCACGACCCGGCGGGCCGCGTCGGTGGGGGTGGAGGCGCGCACGTCGGCCACGAGGTCCAGCAGAGGGCAGTCGGTTTCGTGCCCGATGGCGGAGACGACGGGGGTGGTGGCGTCCGCCACGGCGCGCACCAGGTGCTCGTGCGAAAACGGGAGGAGGTCCTCCACCGCGCCGCCTCCGCGGGCAATGATGATGACATCGACATCGGCGATGGCATCGAGCTCGGCCAGGGCAGCGCTCACCTCCGCGACGGCGCGCTCTCCCTGAACCGCCACCTCGCGCACCACGATGTCGATGCCCGGCCAGCGAGCGGTGGCGTTGACGACGACGTCGTGCTCGGCCTTGGAGGCCCGGCCGCAGATGAGGCCCACCCGCCGGGGGAGGAACGGCAGGGGTCGTTTGCGACTGTCCGCAAAGAGCCCTTCGGCGGCCAGCCGACGCCGCAGCTCCTCGATGCGGGCGAGCAGGTCACCTACCCCTACGAGGCGAATCTCCTGGGCTTGGAGCTGCAGGGTGCCGCGCTTGAGCCAGAACGTGGGGCGGGCGTTGACCACCACGCGGGCGCCGTCCTGGACGGCGGCATCTAATTGCCGGGCATAGATAGAGACGTTCATGGAGACATCGGCTTCCACGTCTCGCAAGGTCAGGAAAGCCATGCCCGCGCCGGGGCGGCGGTTTAGCTGCACTATCTGGCCCTCGACCCAAACCTCGGTCATCTTGGCCACGTACTCTTCGATCTTTTGGCTGAGCAGGCGCAGCGGCCACGGATGCTCGGCGGTGGTTTGCCGCGCCAGTGCGGGCAGCTGGCCGGGAGCAGGTGCGGGAGAAGTCACGTGCCTAAGCTTCTCACTGATTGCGAAGCGGGGCGCACTCGCGCGGCATCTGCCGTTAGATTGGGGGAACTATTGCGACAGGGAGGGCATATGGCCGGGACGATTCTGCTGGCGGCGCCGCGCGGCTACTGCGCGGGAGTGGACCGGGCAGTGGACGCCGTGGAGAAGGCGTTGGAGCACTATGGCCCGCCTATCTATGTGCGCAAGGAAATCGTGCACAACAAGTTCGTGGTGGAAACCCTGGCGGCCCGCGGCGCCATCTTTGTCGACGAGACCGACGAGGTGCCGCCGGGGGCGCGCGTGGTGTTTTCGGCGCACGGGGTCTCGCCTGCGGTGCACGCCGAAGCGGCACGCCGCCAGCTGGCCACCATCGATGCCACCTGCCCGCTGGTAACCAAGGTGCACCGGGAGGCGGTGCGGTTTGCCCGCGAGGACTACGACATCATCCTGGTGGGGCACGAAGGCCACGAGGAAGTCGAGGGCACCCAGGGCGAGGCCCCGGAACATATCCAGGTGGTCGGCTCGCCGGAGGAAGTGGATTCCGTGCAGGTGCGTGACCCGAACAAGGTGGTGTGGATATCCCAGACCACGCTCTCGGTCGACGAAACAATGCAGACGGTGGCACGGTTGCGGGAGCGTTTTCCGGCCCTGCTCGACCCGCCGAGCGACGACATCTGCTACGCCACCCAAAACCGGCAAGTGGCAGTCAAAGAAATGGCGCCCCGGTGCGACGTGGTGATCGTGGTGGGCTCGGCCAACTCCTCCAACTCGGTGCGCCTGGTGGAGGTGGCGCGCGATGCGGGGGCCGGGGCCGCCTACCGAATCGACAAGGCCGCCGAGGTGGAGCCGCAGTGGCTCGCGGGCGCCAAGACGGTGGGGGTGACCTCGGGGGCATCGGTGCCGGAAATCCTCGTGCGGGAGCTCATCGAGCGGCTGCGGGAGCTGAGCTTTACCGATGTGGAAGAGGTGCGAACCGCCACCGAATCCATCACCTTCACGCTGCCCAAGAATCTGCGTGCCGATCTGAAGGCTTCCTCCGGGACGGTGGAGCGGGGGCGGCGACGCCCCGGCCCCGACCACGTCGAATAGCCCCTTTGAGGATATTTCTAGGAAACTACTAGGTTCCGGGGCAGGTGGGTGCGCGGACTCCTCGCTAGGGTGTTGCCAGCGGTCAGAGTGAGGAGAGTTACATGCGACGGGCAGCCTGGATAGCGATAGCGGTGGGCCTGGCGGGCGGGTTGGCCGCCTGCGAGGAGGCTTCTCCCGGCGCGGTGCCGCCGTCGTCCGCCCCGTCTTCCGCGGTCACGGCCGCCCCCGACACCGCGGGCACCAGTGCCCCGCCCGCCTCGGAGCAGCTCGCAGCCACCGCCTCCGCTCCCGCCCCGGTCCCCGAGACTCCCGCCCCGGCCCCGTCGACGGCCGCGCCCGCCGTCGAGGCGGGTGAGAACCTGTTCGACGTCTTCTATCCCTCCGAGTTCTCGCTGACGCCGCTCAGCGACGACGCCTGGCAACAGCCCGCGCGCCCCGAGCGCGCCACTGGGCCGGATGGGCCGCATCTTGTTTCCCCCGCCTACGACACCCGGATCTACCGCGCCACCGACGCCGCCGAAGGGCAAGGCGGGCGGATGCGCCACGAGTACTCCCGGCGCCAAGCCTTCAACGCCGACAACACCCGCTACCTAGCGCAAGACGCCGCAGGCTACTGGTACCTGTACGACGCCACCACCTTCGCCCACCTGGAGAAGCTGCCTGACCTCGCCGGGGACTGTGAACCCATCTGGGACGCCACGAACCCCAACCTGCTGCACTTCACCGCCCGCAACGGCGGCCCGCAGTGGTACACCCGCGACATCGCGGCAGGCAAGACCACCCCCCTGTTCGACCTGACCGGCAAGACGCCCTGGCCGGAGGCTGCCCAGTACACCACCCGCGGGGAAGGCACCACCAGTGCCGACGGTCGCTACCTGGCGCTCGCGGCCTTGACCTACGACCAGGCCACCGGTAAGCACACTGTCTACGGGCTGGTGGTCGTGGACCTGACCACCGGCGAGGTGGTCAGCACCCTGGACGCGGTCAAGTTCCCGCGACCGCACCTGGTGCCCGACCACGTCAGCATCTCCCCGTCGGGCGAGTACGTGGTGCCGTCGTGGGAGGAGAAGGAAGGCGAGGGTGGCACCTGGGCCTATCGCCGCGACTTTTCCGCCCCACGCAAGTTGCACCACACCACCGAGCATTCCGATCTCGCGTTCGGGCCGCAGGAACAGGACTATTACGTCTACGCCGACTATAAGCAGGGCGAGTTGGCGGTGATCGACTTGGCGACTGGCGAACGTTTCGCGCTGACCGGGCTATACCCCGAGCCGGGCGAGGGCTACGCGCTGCACATCAGCGGGCAGGCGTTCGACAGGCCGGGGTGGGTGGTCGTGTCCACCTACGCCGACTACCGGGACTATCAGCCGGGCAAGGTGGCGGCGGAGCAGCCGCGCGCCCCGTTCCGCAAGGTGTGGCTGGCCGAGCTCAAACCTGAGGGGCGGCTGCTGAACGTGGCCCACACCCAGATTGAGCCGCGGCAGCGCGACGACGACGAGGCGTACTTCGCCGAGCCGCAGGCCACCGCTTCCCGCGACCTGTCGCGCATCATGTTCGCCTCGGACTGGGGCGGCGAGGCGGTGGAGAGCTACGTCGTCGGTCTGCCGAGCTGGGTGCTCGACTAATCAGATCAGCACCGAGCGCAGCAGCAGGTGCGTCTCGGAGCGGGTGATGCCCTCGATGCGGCGAATGTAGGCCAGCGTGAGGTCCACGTCCGCGAGGGTCTCGACGCTGAGCTCCGCGATGAGGTCCCACTCGCCGTTCGTGGCGTGCAGCGCGGTGATCTGGGGCATGCCGCGCAGCACCTCAATGGCGGCCTCCACGTGGGGGCCCTCGATGGCCAGGTGGGAGATGGCCCGGATGTAGGGATCGGCGGCGTCGTTGCGCAACAGCACGCTAAAACCCAGGATTACGCCCTCGTCTTCCAGTGCCTGAATGCGGCGGGCGATGGTGGTGCGGGTCACGCCGAGGTCGCGCGCAAGTTCGGCGACGGGCGCCCGCCCGTTGACTCGCAAAGCCGCAATCAGTGCTCGGTCCAAACTATCAAGTGCAGCCATGGGCGGTATGGTATCGCAATGTGTGCACAATGGAGCGTTATTAAGCAAAAATTGCACAGGGAGGCAATTGCGTAGGCATATCGCCTGTCTCTACGCTACCGATAAGCCCACAAGTAAGCGCGCGGGCGGGGGGAGAGCGGACCAAGGAGGACCAAATGCGTTTCGTGAGTGTCGACAACATGCGTCGGTGGGTGGCCACCGTTGGTCCGGAAGCGGTCATTGCGGGGATGATCGAGCAACTGGAGCAGGACTTCCGCCGCTGGGAGGAGTTCGAGCTGCGCCCCCGAGTGGCGTCGCACTCCCGGGACGGGGTCATCGAGCTGATGCCCACCTCCGACGGCCAGACCTACGCCTTCAAGTTCGTCAACGGCCACCCGAGCAACCCCCGGCGCGGCTTCCAGACCGTGACCGCCTTCGGGGTGCTGGCGGACGTGCACAACGGCTATCCGCGATTCCAGGCCGAGATGACCCTGTTGACCGCCCTGCGCACCGCCGCCACCACCGGGCTCGCCGCCAAATACCTGGCGCCGGCAGGTCCTTGCCACCTGGGAATGATCGGGGCCGGTTCCCAATCCGAGTTCCAGGTGCTGGCGATGCGGGCGGTGCGCAAACTGCACAGCGTGCGGGTCTTTGACGTCGACCCGGCGGCGAGCGCCAAGCTGGCCCGCAATCTGGCCACCGTCGGCATCAAGGTGGAGATTGTGGAGTCCGCATCCTCGGCGGTGGCGGGTGCCAACGCGGTCATCACCTGCACGGCGGACAAGCGCAACGCCAAGGTGCTGTCGGTGGATGAGGTGGCACCGGGTGTGCACATCACGGGGGTCGGGGGTGACTGCCCGGGCAAGACCGAGCTCGACCACCGCATTTTGGACCTGGGGCCGGTGTTCGTCGAGTACACCGAGCAGACCCGCATCGAGGGCGAGATTCAGGCCAAGCCCGCCGACTTCCCCGTCACCGAGCTGTGGCAGGTCATCACCGGCCAGCGTCCGGGCCGGGTGAGCGATGACCAGGTGACCGTCTTCGACTCCGTCGGATTCGCGATTGAGGACTTCTCCGCCCTGTGCTACGTCGAGCAGGCCGTGGCGGGCACCGAGTTCTGCGAGGAGATCGACCTCATTGCAGAACCCGCCGACCCGAAGGACTTGTTTTCACTGATCGAGCTGCCTGCGTGCCGAGCCGTGGCCTGACCGGGAAGCGGCCGTGTTGAGGGCCGCCCCCACAACGGGGGGCGGCCCTCAATGCAGGCGAAGTGGGCGGGCCGGTGTGTTGGGACGCCTGCCCGCCGCCCACCCCGCGTGGCCCTAGGGCTCGGCGGGGTGAGGGACACCCAGCAGATGTTCCCACTCGTGGCGCACCAGGCCGTCGGCGAGGGCGAAGACGTCCAGCGAGACGCGGCCGCCGTCGTCCACCAGTTCGGTGGCGACCAGGCCGTCGTTCGCCAGCCAGGTGCGGTGGACGCTGAACGTGGCGGCGGGGGCGTCGCGGTAGGCGGCCGCCAGCCGTTCCAGGTAGGCCTGGCGTCCCCGGACCGTGTGGCTGCCCCTCCCCGTCACGATCGTCCAGGTGACATCGGGGTGCAGCAACTTCCCCAGGGCGGGCCAGTCCCGGCGCTGCTCGGCGGCGAATAGGGCCTCCAACGGGGCGGGCAGGTCCATGCGACCAGCCTAGCGTGCGGCCTGGCTGGGGGCTCCGCCACCAACTGGCGGGGAGTCGACGTCGGCCGCCGCTGCGGGCGCGTCGGGGGAGACCTGCCCGGACGCCGCGGGGTCGGTACTCTCCAGGTGGGCGGTCAGCTCAGGGCGGGTGAAGGCCCGCACCTGCACCTGCTCGCCGTCCAGCTCCGTTACCTGCAGGTGCGCCTGGGACAGGGTGTTGACCTCCCGGGCGGTGACCAGCAGCCGCGACTCGAACGACGAGACGGCCCGGTTGTAGGCGCCCACGGTCTTCGTCAGGTGCGCGCCGACGGAATCCAGGTGGGCGGCGACCTTGCCGAGGCGGTCGTAGAGGGTGCGGCCCACCGCCAGCAGCTTCTCGGCGTCCGCGCGGGCGGCCTCCTGCGCCCACACCGTGGCCGTGGCCTTCAAGATCGCCAGCAGGGTCGCCGGGGTGGCCAGGCTGATTCCCTGGGCGAGCGCGGCCTCCAGCAGTGTGGGGTCTGCCTGCAGTGCCACCGCGAGCAGCGGCTCGGCGGGCAGAAACAGCACCGTCAGCTGTGGGCCCGCACCCAGCAGGTGCGGGTAGTCACGCCCGGCCAGGGCGGTGACGTGCCCGCGCAGCGCCTTGGCGTGCGCGCGGGCCGCAGCGTCGTCCACGGTGCCGCTCTCCGCCGCCGCCAGGTAGGCGTCCAGCGGGACCTTCGCGTCGATGGCCAGGTGCCCGCCGCCCGGCAGGTGGACGGTGACGTCGGGCCGCCCGCTGCCGGAGCCTCCGACGCTGGCGGCGGCCACCTGCTCGGAGAAGTCCACATGCTCCAGCATGCCGGCCGCCTCCACGATGCGCCGCAGCGCGGTCTCGCCCCACAGGCCCCGGGCGCGGGTGGCCCGCAGGGCCCCATCCAGCGAACGGGTGGCGCGCAGCAGCTCCGCATCGGTGCGGGTGGCCTCCTCCAGGCGGGTGGCCAACGTCGTGAACTGCTCCACCCGCTGCCGCTCCATGCCCTCAACGCGGGCCCCCAGCTGCGACAGCACAGTCGAGATGGGGGACAGGGTGGCCAGGACCTGGTTGTCGTGGGAGGCGCGCCGGGCGGTGGCGTCGAGCTGCCCCGCCAGCGCCTGGGCGCGCGCCGCCTGGGCCGCCGCCTCCGCCTGGGCCTGCCCCAGCTCGGCGGCTACCGCGCTGCGGGCCTGGGCGACGTCGACCTGGGCCTGTTGGCGGCCCGCAAACCAGCCCCCCGCCGCGCCCACGAGCAAGACGAGCAGCAGAAAGAACATCTCCAAAAACGTCATGGCACTAGTGCAGCAGAGACCACTGACATTTTTGGTGTCCACCGCTTGGCCCGGTCTTAACTCCCGAGCATTAGATTGGTAATCTCCGCGCAAAATCGCCGTCGTTGCTAGGGAGTCACATGTCTGAATCGACTCAGGCGGATCACCGCACCGAACTGAAACGCGGCCTGGCCGCCCGCCACATGCAGATGATCGCCATCGGCGGCGCGATCGGCACCGGGCTGTTCGTCGCCTCGGGCGCCACGGTCTCCGCCGCCGGGCCCGGTGGGGCCATCACGGCCTACGCCGTCATTGGGCTCATGGTGCTGCTGCTCATGCAGTCCCTGGGGGAGATGAGCGCCCACCTGCCCGTGGCCGGGTCCTTCCAGACCTACGCCACCCGGTTCGTCTCCCCCTCCTTCGGATTTGCCATGGGGTGGAACTACTGGTTCAACTGGGCCATCACCGTGGCCGCCGAGCTGGTGGCCTCCGGCATCATCATGTCCTACTGGTTCCCGGCCACTCCCGGTTGGGTGTGGGCTGGGGCCTTCCTAGCCCTGCTCGTCGGTTTGAACGCGCTGTCCGCCCGCGCCTACGGGGAGGGCGAGTTTTGGTTCGCCGCCATCAAGGTGACCACCGTCGTCATCTTCTTAATCGTCGGGATGCTGATGATTGTCGGCGTCATGGCGGGCCCCTCACCAGGTTTTGCCAACTGGACGGTCGGGGAGGCCCCGTTCAAGGGCGGCTTCTTGGCCATCGTCTCGGTGTTCATGATCGCGGGCTTCTCCTTCCAAGGCACCGAACTGGTGGGGGTGGCGGCAGGCGAATCGCGCGACCCACAACGCGACGTACCCAAGGCCATCCGCTCCGTGTTCTGGCGCATCATGCTGTTCTACATCGGGGCGATCGCGGTGATCGGCTTCCTGCTGCCCTACACCGACCCCAACCTGCTGCGTAACAACGAGACCGACATCGCCTACTCGCCATTCACCCTCGTCTTCGAGCGGGCCGGGGTCGGGTTCGCGGCCGCCATCATGAACGCGATCATCCTGACCGCGATCCTCTCGGCCGGGAACTCCGGCCTGTACGCCTCCACCCGCATGCTGCACGCCCTGGCCCTGCACGGGCAGGCACCCCGCATCTTCTCCCGCGTCAGTCGGCACGGGGTGCCGCTCTACGCCCTGGCCGCCACCGCGGCGGTGGGCGGCTTCGGCTTCCTGACGGCCGTCGTCGGCGAGGGCACGGCCTACACCTGGCTGCTCAACGTCTCCGGGCTGTCAGGCTTCATCGTCTGGCTGGGGATCGCCGCCTGCCACTACCGCTTCCGGCGCGCCTACGTCCGCCAGGGCCATGATCTGAAGGACCTGCCCTACCGCGCGCCCTTCTTCCCCGCCGGGCCGCTGCTGGCGTTCTCCATGTGCCTGCTGGTGTTGCTCGGGCAGAACTACGAGGCCCTCTTTCGGGGCCAACTGTGGCAGGTGCTGTCGGCCTACATCGGCCTGCCCGTGTTCCTCGCCGTCTGGTTCGGGCACTGGTGGAAAACCAAGGCGAAAATGGTGCGCCTGGAGGACATCGACGTCACCGGGCATCGGGTGTGAGCAGGGCCAGTCGAGGGAACGTGAGCCGGGCGGCCAACTCGCCTACACTGGGCTTTCGTGGCTCTGACTATTGGTATCGCTGGACTGCCCAACGTGGGCAAGTCGACCCTGTTTAACGCGCTGACCCGGGCGACCGTGCTCGCCGCCAACTACCCGTTCGCGACCATCGAACCGAACGTCGGCGTCGTGCCGCTGCCCGACGAGCGGCTCGGCAAGCTGGCCGAGGTCTTCGGCTCGGAGCGGCAGGTGCCCGCGACGGTGTCGTTCGTCGACATCGCGGGCATCGTGCGGGGCGCCAGCGAAGGCGAGGGCCTCGGCAACCAGTTCCTGGCCAACATTCGCGAGGCCGACGCCATCTGCCAGGTCACGCGCGCGTTCGCAGACCCAGACGTCGTGCACGTGGACGGCAAGGTCTCGCCCAAGGACGACATCGAGACGATCACCACCGAGCTGATCCTCGCCGACATGCAGACCCTGGAAAAGGCCATCCCGCGGCTGGAGAAAGAGGTGCGCGGCAAGAAAACCGAGGCCGTGGTGCTGGAGACGGCGCGCGCGGCCCTGGAGCTGCTGGAACAGGGCGTCATCCTCTCGGCGGGGGCCGCGCAGGCCGGCCTGGACCCCGACGTTTTGCGCACCTTCCAGCTGATGACCACCAAGCCCTTCATCTACGTCTTCAACACCGACGACGCCGGGCTCGCCGACGCCGACATGCAGGCCGAGCTGCGGGCGCTAGTGGCCCCCGCCGAGGCCATCTTCCTGGACGCCAAGTTCGAATCCGAACTCGTCGAGCTCGAGCCCGCAGAAGCCGCCGAGATGCTGGCCGAGGCCGGGCAGGACGAGGCGGGGCTCGACAAGCTCGCCCGCGTCGGCTTCGACACCCTCGGGCTGCAGACCTACCTCACCGCCGGGCCCAAAGAAGCCCGCGCCTGGACCATCCGCAAGGGCTGGACCGCACCGCAGGCCGCCGGCGTCATCCACACCGACTTCGAACGCGGCTTCATCAAGGCCGAAGTCGTGTCCTTTGCCGACCTCATCGAGGCAGGCAGCATCGTCGAAGCGCGCGCCCGCGGGAAAGTGCGCATGGAAGGCAAGGACTACGTCATGGCCGACGGGGACGTGGTGGAGTTCCGGTTCAACGTGTAGGGCGGTGCGTTGGGTGCGCCCTAGTTGGCGCTGGGTGGAGGTCATCCGGTGTATATGGCGCCTGTTTCTTGCTGGTGGTCATCTAGGGCGGTTGCCTCGACTGCCCGGAGGCCCGGCGCGGCCCGCACGGGCCAGGATGTGCGCGCGGTGGCGCTGGCGTGGGCACACGCCCAGGCCGGTTCACGCTAGCTGCCGTTTGGCGGGAGCCTGCGCTACGCATTGGTCTTCGCAGCGACCTTGGCAGCTTGGGGACTTGGCCCAAGCATTGCTACAAGGTTCCGGTCGACGAAGCAGTAGCGGCAGTTGAGGAGCCGATGACTGGCTTTGGCTCAGATTCGGCGTCTGACTCTTTGGGCTCGCACTGGCTGCCTTTCCATCCTCGGCCGAGCGCTCCGCGTGTGCCAGAAGAGCCCGCGTTTGCTTGCGTCGGCAAGCGATCATATTTGCTCTGTTAACGCGCTCAAGTTTGCTTACCAGAGTGGCTCAAAAATGCTAAGTTGGGTCCATGAGACTGACAGGTATCGTTGCGCGCCGGGTGAGCGAGACCCTCATGGAGCAGGTGCGCGTGGAGCCGGTGGTGGCGCTTCACGGTCCCCGATCGGTCGGCAAATCGACGGTTCTGCGCGCCTTCGCGGCGCAGGTGGGCAGTACCGTCATCGACCTCGATGACATTGAGGTTCGTGAGGCCGTGGAAGGGAATCTGGCGTCCGCTGTATCGACGGCCACGACGCTGTGCGTCGATGAGTACCAACGTCTCCCGGACGTCCTAGACGCGATCAAGGCGCGCCTGAACAGAGAAGGAAGCAGTCCGGGTACCGCAGTTATTACCGGTTCCACGCGGCAAGACGCCTTGCCGCGCACGGCCCAAGCCCTCACGGGTCGCCTGCACGCGCAAGTGATCTGGCCCTTGTCGCAAGGGGAGATCGTCGGCGTTCGAGAGGACTTCCTTGCGCGTCTGCTTATGGATGCCGCGGAAACGGTGGCGGCGGTCCCCACTTCGCCGACCACGAGGGACGAGTACGTGGATCGGGCCTGCTCAGGCGGCATGCCGTTAGCGCTGCGCCGGATCGGGGCGTCGCGCGCGCGATGGTTTGACGACTTCGTCCGTGCCTCCGTCGAACGCGACGCCGTCGAACTCAGTCGAATTCGGGAGCGTCAGGCTCTTGCCGATCTGCTGAGGTATCTTGCCTCGCAGACCGGGCAGTTGCTGAATATCTCCGCCGGCGCGCAGAAACTGGGGATCAATAGGGCCACCGCCGAGAATCACTTGCGTCTATTGGAGGATCTGTTTCTGGTCGTGCGGCTGCCTGCCTGGGGCAAGACGCTGCGCTCCCGGGTAAGTGTCAAGTCGAAGGTCCATGTCGTCGATTCCGGACTTGCCGCACGGCTGCTTCGCCTCACCCCCGACAGACTGCGAGGCTTCGACCCGGCGGCGTTGACCGATTTCGGTCATCTTCTGGAGACCTTCGTGGTCGGGGAGGTCCGCAAACAGGCTTCATGGCTGGGGGAGCCGGTTGCGCTCGGGCATTGGCGTACCAGCGACGGCGACGAAGTCGATCTGGTGATCGAGCGCGATGACGGACGCGTACTGGCTATAGAGGTAAAAGCGAGCGAGCGAGCACCGGGCGCGGAGTTTCGTGGCATGGCCAAACTGCGTGATCTGCTCGGCGACCGTTTCTTGGGCGGCATCATGATGACGACCGGCAAGCGCTCCTATACCTACCAGGATCGTCTGCATGTGATCCCCATCGACCGCTTGTGGACGCCAATCGGGCATGGGTCTGGCGCGGTGGCATGGAGTTAGATCTGTCGGAGGCCCAGTGGAGTTCCGGTTCAACGTGTAGGGCGGTGCGTTGGGTGCGCCCTAATTGGCGCTGGGTGGAGGTCATCCGGTGTATATGGCGCCTGTTTCTTGCTGGTGGTCATCTAGGGCGGTTGCCTCGGCTGCCCGGAGGCTTGGCGCCGCCCGGCGCGCTATAAACATGCCTGTGACTGCTGCTCCCTTTGATGTGTACGAGCACCTGACCGCGACCGCGGCCCGCACGGGCCAGGATGTGCGCGCGGTGGCGCTGGCGTGGGCACACGCCCAGGCCGGGGATTGGAGCTGGTACCTGGCGGCCAGCGACATTGTCGTAGCGCTGTTGAACCCGCGCGAGCCGCGAGCCCCGCTGGACGACTGCCTCGACCTCGCCGTCGAGCTCATGGCCGACCCGGGCTGGCCCGCCTGGGTGCGTGCCGCCCTCGCGTGGCGGCACCTCGGGCACATCCGCGGCCTCTACGCGGCCGAGCTGGCCGAGGCGAGCGGCCCCGCCAACGCCGACTACCGTGCCTGGATCCGGCGTCTCCTGACCCGCTGGGAGGAGGCCGAACGCTCGGTCTGGGATAGCGTGCCGTGGCCGGGACCGTTTGTGCCCGATCCCGTGCCGGGCTGGCAGGCCGCCCGCCTTCTGTGGTTCGAGACCCAGTACCCGCTCGCCCGTCAGCAGCTGGCTTGGTGCCGCGCGCGGTTGCGCGACCCGCGGACCCGCGGGCCGGAGCTGGGCCTGGCGCTGCGACGACTGTGGGATGCGGGCAGCCTCACCGCGGATGAGCTTGCCCAGCTCGCGCCGGGTTGGCGCTCCCGCTTCTTGCGGTCTCTGGGCGGCGAGACGTTTTCTTGCCTGCCTGCGGTCGTTGTCTACGGGATGGCGCTGGCCGAGTTTGGCGTCCCCAACCAGTTGTTTGCGCATGTGCGGGAGCGCCGTGACCGGTGGACGGACAACGTCTACGCCCCGCTGGTGGGCTGGTACGGCTCGGCAGCCGAGGTGGAGGAGCAGTGGGGCAGGGCCGTGCGGGGTGGTGCGGGTTGGCCGGTGCTCTTGGGAGCTACCGTCGGCCGGGCCCGGCTGGATGGCCTCAGTCTGCGCCGCGCCTGCGACCTCGCCGCCGCTGAGGCGGGCAGCCCGGCAGGCTTCCTGGCAGTGGCGCTCGCCCACGGCTGGCCGCGGCGCCTGTGGGCTGGCCGAATTGAGACAGCCGAGCCGCAGTGGGCGGTCCGGGCCGCCCAGTTGGCCGCCGACACCTCCCTCAGCCCCGCGTTTCGACGCGCCGCCACAGCCGTTTGTCCCGCTCCCCAAGGCTCCGGTAAGACTGGACCATGAGCTTTGACGATCCGCGGCTGGCCGTGGTCTACGACGTTGACAACCCGGACGGCCCCGACCACGACTTCTTTCGCGCCCTCGCGGCCGAGCACGACGCCCGCACGATCGTCGACCTGGGATGCGGCACGGGCATCTTGACGGTCACGTTGGTAGGGCCGGGGCGCCGGGTTATCGGCATTGACCCGGCGACCGCCGCGCTGGAGCGGGCCCGTAACCGCCCGGGCGGACAGGGAGTGGAGTGGATTGCGGGCACGGCGGCCCAGCTCCCGCCAGTGACCGCGGACCTAGTGCTGATGACCGGCAACGTCGCGATGCACATCCTGGGCGCAGACTGGACCGCGACGCTCGCGGCGGTAGCCGGTGTGCTGCGGCCGGGCGGGCTAGTGGCGTTCGAGTCGCGCAACCCGCAGGCGCGGGCCTGGGAGCAGTGGAATGATCCGCTGTCCGAGCGGCAAACCCCGGTCGGGGCGCTGCGAGAAGCCACCGTGACCACCCCACCGGACGCCGACGGGGTGGTCACCATGCACTGCCACAACGAATTTGTTGCCGACGGACAGGTCATTGATATTGACCAGCGGCTCCAGTTCCGCAGCCACGAACAAGTTTGTGCCGACCTGGAGCAGGCCGGGCTGCGGGTGGCGGCCACCTACCGTGACTGGGCCCGCACCCCGTTTACCGGCGGCGCAGACCAGCCCCTCATGGTGTTTGTCGCCGAGCGCCCCGGAGGGAGAGCTGCATGAGGCGGTGACTACGTCTGCGCCGAGGTGAGGCGCGCCGGGTAGGTGGTGCAACGGTCCGCGTATAGAGCTGGCCAGGGTGGCGCCGCCAGGACGGTGCCGAGGACGGCGTAAGGGCCCGCGCAAGGCACTGGCATTCCGTTTGCCGACACGGAAACCGGGCAACAGCCCAGCTGGACGAAGGCCCCCGACTACTTCCTCGGGTTGGTTATTGGGTGTTTTGTTGGTGGATGACGTCCCAGGCGTTTTGGGGTTCTGGGGGGGCGGGTGCCGATGACCGATTGCAGGCGTAGGACTTCAAAGACACCGGTTTTGTCGGTGGTTTGCAAGGTACCGTCGATGGGGTGCCAGGTGCCGGTGACGGGGTGTTCGAATTGCGCGGTCCAGGTGGTGGTCAGGGTGATCTGCCGGGCGGGAGCGGTTTCTTGGTAGCGCACGAAGGTGGTGTGGTCGGGGTAGAGGCGGCCCGGATCGCGGGTGTCCAGGCTCTGACCATCACCGAAGTCGTAGTGAAAGTTGATGGGCGTGACCTTGATATTGATGGGCCGGCCAAGGACCTGGACTTGGTGTTCCTGAGGCGCGTTGCTAGTAGTCACGATGGTCTCCAGCTTTATCAGCACCCAGCCTTGATCTGGCTGCATTTGGATGCCCGAACCATGGATAGCCACCTGCGCCACCTGGGCCATGGTGACCCGTTTATGCCAGTCAATTACCTGCGGCGGGGCCACCTGCCCCTCGGGCGTTTGACACCACTGCGGCACCTGCCCCTGACTGCCCTGATGCACCCCACACAACGCCGCCCACCCCGCCAGCCGTTCCTGCTCCTCCCGAGACAACTCCACCCCACCACCCTCCCCAACCACCCCAGGCCCAACCTGACCCCCACCCACAACAATCACCTCAGCAGAGAACTGTTGCTGGCCGACTATGTTGAGGGTGTCCGCCCTATCGGATGACGTATCGGCGTCGTATTCTTCGCGATCGCCACGCTGAACACCTATGACCAATGGCAATAACACCAATAGTGCCGCAAGCTTCATAATCCCTCCGGACGCTCCTCGGAAAAGCTACTATCTACCAGTATCCACCGCCCTTCTAAGTGTTTTACATATGAGGTGACATAAAGAGTTCGATCTCCATCGCTATCAATTTCTCTTCCGTCACTAGATACGGTCAGCTCATCTGCCATGTGAACTTCTAGAAATACGCGAAATAGGTCGGCATCCTCCTGCCCTTGTTCTGCCCTGAGGGGGGAGATGCTGAGCCCCTCGTGAACCAGGCGTACCAAATCAGCTTGTCTCTTATGAGTGTTTTCTATTACCTGCTTACCGCTAGGAGACTCGGGGTGAATCACCTGCTCCCAGGTAGCAAGATCGTTGGTTTGGGCGACGTAGTACTGCAGCTCCACGAAGTACTTCGCCGCCAGCTCGGCCTCGGCAAAACCGGCTTGGGCTTGGGCCTCGGGAGGCAG
>NZ_MQVS01000013.1 GCF_001907235.1 Buchananella hordeovulneris | reverse complement strand
TGCGGTGTTGGCTGGTGGTGTGGCGTTGGTTGGCTTGTCGCGGCGGCGTGCTGCGCGGTGAGTTAGCGGCGTGAAGTGTTTGGGGGGTGGGCAAAAACCCACCCCCCCAAACGTGTTGCGGGCCACTAGGGCGGTAATCTAAAAGTCGTAGTGGGCAACCTTAAATTTCATTGTTGAAAGAAGTGGGTTCGCACACAGCGGTGGCGACGATGGTGTCGGTTCGTGACAGTTCGTGTTGATGGCTGACTGAAGCCTCTATGCGAATTTCCTGAAAGTCGTTAGCATGTGAAGGAGTGTGGAGAAGCTAATTTCCCGGCTTTGGAAAAGCTGTGAATGTGCTGTGCCGCAATTGGTGTGGGAGTTAGGTAGAGAAAGAGGTCGGAGAATGCGCAGACCAAGCCGAAAAGGAGGCTGGCTCGGTGCCTTTGTGGCAAGCGGGTCAGCTGTCGCGCTTATTTTCGGAATATCCAGTACGGCGACAGCGGGAGGGGAGTCAGCGCCGGCCCTGCAGTCTGCCTTTACGCAGTCCTTGGCGCGCCTGGCTGATGACAATATCGCCATTGGTGACCCAGCCCCACTGGCTGGCCCCGTGCCGGTAGAGGGCGCCGCAACTGCCGAGCCGACCGCGGCCCCCGCCCCGCAGGCGCCAGAGTCGCAGTCCCCCGCCCCGATAACAGAAGACACTGCCGCGCCCGCTGAGGACGGCGAGCCTGAGGGTGAGGAGGGGCAGGGCGACCCGGAAGCTGAAGAAACTTCCGCCCCGCCTGCGGAGGAGAGCCCGGCCCCGGAAGAGGAAGACGAGCAGGCCGACCCAGCTGACACCGAGACCAGCGCCCCCAGCCAGCTCCAGCCCCGAAGCTCCCGGTCGGCGGCGCTTGAGCCGAAGGCGCAGGCTGGCGATCTGGCTTTGTCGGTCAAGGTGCACACCGACGGCACCGCAGGCTTCAACGACGACGACAATCCAGGCAACGACTCCGGCAACAAGAACGGCATCGTCCGCGTAAATGACACGGTCACTTACGAGCTGGAGTATGTGGTTCGCACCGGGGTGGCCGAGAATCTCACCTACTCCATCACGTTCCCCAAGGGTATGGAGATCACCGAAGTGCCTGGCTACTGTGCGGGCCCAGGCAGTCAGATCACTCCCAGCTCTGCTGGGAACCCGCGTCTCCCGCTGACCGGCGACTCCATTAACGAGTTGGCGGAGCAGACCTTGACCTGCAACGTGGGGCGGAAGGAAGCTGCCACCGAGAAGGTGTACGTAACCGCCAAGGTCACCAACCTGGTCAAGCAGGGCCAGGAGTTGGCCCCGGTGGCCGCCACGGTCACGGCGACCGGTGTGGATGCCCCGGTTGCCGCCCCCGACCTGCCAAGCGTGCGCGCCTCGGCTCGGCTCATGTGGGACATTTCGAAGAACTCCACCGCCCTGACCCCGGATTCCGGTTACAAGTACGGCCCTGCGTTCGCGCCTTGCTTGTGGGATAACACGCAGCAGTGTTTCGTCACGGGCTACCAAATCACCATCTTCGCGCCGGCAAACGGCAAGGGTGCGATGCCCGCCACGGGAGATGTCACGTTCGTTGACGATCTGTCCCCCGAGGCGCTCTACCCGCAGTTGACCCCCCAGCAGCACGCCCAGATGAACGCCAATCTGGAAAAGTATGGTTCCCGGTTGTATAACAACCAGCGCAACTACTTGATCCCCGGCTCGAAGGTGGGGACCACCCAGAACGGTGTCACGTTGACGCCGGTAAATGCGGTGCGTGACTCCGGCAGGTTGCACCTGAAGACCGACGGTCCAGGCAAGCCTGTCACCATGACCTTGCAAGGAGCCGACTTCTCGCTGCGCACGTTCCCGACGCAGGTGGCGCGCCCGATCGGCTCCGCCCTGCCGGCGGGGCAGGCATACGCCGTGGCGCACGCCTTTGACGTCTACACGCCGGCGGCAGCTGTGCGCGACTTTGGCATTGAGGACCCGCGGGCGCTCTCGTGGAGCTTGGACACGCGCAACGCGTTTACCAAGCTCGACATCACCGGGCTGACCCCGACGGACAAGCAGACCAGCGCCGATCAGCCGGACTGGAACGACTACCGCACCACTGTGCCGGTGGTACAGATTGGTAACGCCTTCTCGAAGTACTTTGCGGGAGTGCCCGGTACCGAACGCAACATGACCCCCGCCGACTTTGAGCCTGGCTTCTCGTGGACCGCGGAAGGGCCGCCGGGTGGGGCAACGCAGCGTTCGGGGGACATCACGGTCGCCCCGACCCAGGAGATCATCTCGGTGCTGCAGACGCGCGGTAGCTCGCCGCTGCTGCCGGCCAAGATCTCCATGCTCATGTGTGACGCGTGGGATAACTCCAAGCTGCACCTGAAAGAAAAGAACTACCCGGGCTCGTCCCTCGCGGGTGGCCAAAAGGTCCCGTCTGGCGGTAAGGCCGTGTGGGTTTCGGGGTACAACAACCTCGCCAATGCCACCAACACCGATGCGCGTGACGCTGTTTCTGCCGACGAGGTGCCTGCGATCAAGGTGCAGTACTCGGCCGTTGCGGGCGGCCCGGGCGAGGCATCGCGCTGCGGCGACGCGCAGGGTCCCTGGTTTGATTCGCCTGCCGAGGTGCCGGGCAACGACCCGGACAAGGCGGCCCGTGGGGTCTACACGGGCGTGTCCCGCGTGCGGGTGACGACGCTCTTGCCCGAGCCGGTGGGCAACTTCTACCAGTTCGCCACGGGTTACCACATGCAGGTATCGGTGGGGCTAGAGGTCGCGGACAACGGACACGAAACCGGGACGCGCATTCCGAACTGGGCTTCGGCTAAGCGGGTTCCTTTCGAGGAGCTAGACACGGCCGGGATCATTGCGGCCAACCAGGGTTGGACCCCGTCGACCTACAACGAGAACACCCACCGTGGGGTGCTCGGTGACCGTCTGACTTTGGCTCACGCCCAGGTGCGGATCGCCAAGGCGGTGCGAAAGGGCACGACCGGCCCGTTCACTAAGACCCCGCCGAACGTAACCGGTAACGACACCGTGCAGTACCAGCTGTCTCCCTCCCTCACGTCGGCGGCTGTCACGCGGGGCGTGCGCAAGGACGTGTGGGTGGAAGACTGCATCCCCGCCTCGCAAAGCTACGCGTCGGCGTCCGTGGCCCCCAACGTCGTACAGCAAGGCTCAATGCCTGCCGATGCCAAGCGCCAGGCATGTGGGCCAGGCGAGACGTACGTGCGGTGGGTGCTGCCGCAGCAGGAGGTCAACGAGGTTATTGAGCCGATCATCCTGTCAGTGGAGGTAGACCCGACGGTCAACGACGGGGTGTACACCAACCGGGTGGAGGTCTGGGCGCAGGACGACGCCTCGACCTTGGCGCAGCGGGTTGACACCGCTGACGTGCAGGTTGCGAACGTGGCGGGTGTCAAGCTGCAAAAGCTCGCCTTGACGCCGGTGGTGCAGGTAAACCGCCCGGGCCCGGCTGTGTTCGACGAGCACAAGTGGCGTATACGTTTGACCAACACGTTGCCGACTTCCGATGCCACCCGGGTAGAGAACCCCGACATCATTGATGTGCTGCCGCGGCAGGGGCTGAACGGCACTCGTTTCTCGGGCAGCTTCGGGTTCGTCTCCGCTGAGATCTCGCGGGGTAACAGCCAGACCAGGTTGCTGTACACCTCGGCGGCCGATGTGAACAACGACCCGCGGCATCCTTCCAACGCCGCCGACGGTGCGACCACCTGGTGCGATTCGCCATTTGGGGGAGTCGTGGTGTCCGGGACGGGCACCTGCCCGGCTGACCCGAACGAAGTTACGGCGTTGCGGGTGCAGCAGTCGGGGGTCTACCCCTCGGGCTCGGTTATCGAGGTTGACCTGTCCATGATCGGGGTGGATAACGTCCCGGCCGAGGACTACGTCAACTCCGTGTCTGCCGCTGCGGACGGTTTGAAGTTCACTATCGGTCCGCTCCTGCGGGCGGAGACCACGGTTGCTTCTGAGCTCGGTGACTATTTCTGGATTGATGCCAACGGTAACGGCCTGCAGGACGCGGGCGAACTGCCGGTGGCCGACGCCGAAGTAACCCTGCAGGGGCGCGACGACCTCGGCAACCGCGTCGAGCTGACCACGCGCACCGATGCGGCGGGCCTGTACAAGTTCCCGAACCTGCGGGCCTCCGACGCGAACGGCTACACGGTGACATTCCGGATGCCGGGTGATAAGGCCGCGGAAATGTATGAGTTCACCACCACTAATGGTGGGGACGACATGGCGGATTCCGATGCCGATGGCGCCGGGGTGGCTGCTGGCATTGTGCTGCCGGTCAACACCACTAACCACTCGGTGGACGCCGGTATAGCCAAGCCGCAGATCGATCTCGTGAAGTCGGTGGACAAGGACGTAGTAGCGCCGGGAGACCAGGTGCTGTACACCTTCACGGCCACGAACAACGGGCAAGTGACTTTGCACGATGTCAAGTTGTCGGAAGAGTCCTTCACCAACGGGCGCGGGGAGACCATCCAGCTGGATGCTGCGCCGCAGTTCCAGGCTGACCAGTCCACGGGCACCGTGGACGAGATGGAGGTCGGGGACAAGCTGGTGTGGACGGCGCCCTACACGGTCAAGGAAGGTGACCTGCTGCTGGGCACCACCATCAACAACTCGGCGAAGGTTGAAGGCACCTCCCCGCGTGGCCAGCTGGTGAACGACAAGGACGAACAGCGGGTCCGGCCGAAGGGATCGGGAGCGTTCGTCTTCAGCAAGACCGCTGACCCGGCGTCCAACTCCGAGGTGGTCCCGGGCCAGAAGGTCACCTACACGGTGAAGATTCAGCACCGCGGTGAATTGGCCTTGACGGGCGCGCAGGTGGTGGACGACCTGGCCCAGGTCTTGGACGACGCCACCTACAACGGCGACGTGCAGGCCTCCAGTGGGCAGGCCCAGATCACCGGCACCAAGTTGACATGGAATGGTGACCTGGCGGTGGGACAGACCGTTACCGTCACCTACTCGGTGCAGGTGGGTACGGACGGGGACGCCGCCCTGCGCAACACCGTCTCTACCCCGGACGACCGCGGTCAGTGTGACGACGCGGTGGGCTGCGAGACCCAGCACCGGATCAAGCCGGGTTCGTTTGTCTACTCCAAGGCCGCTGCCCCGGCGTCGGGCAGTAGCGTCAACGTGGGGGACAAGATTGTCTACACCCTGGTGGTGCGGCACGCCGACGGGAACTCCGTAAAGGGCGCGCGCATCAGCGACAACCTGGCACGGGTTCTCGACGACGCCACCTATAACGGTGACGTGGCTGCCTCCAGTGGCACTGCGCAGGTGCAGGGCGAGGAATTGACCTGGTCCGGTGATCTCGCTCCCGGTCAGCGGGCGACTATCACCTTCTCGGTGACGGTCAAGCAGGGTGGCAATCTAGTGCTCGATAACTCGGTAACCTCCGACGACAACCGCGGCAAGTGCGACGTCATCGTGGGTTGTGAGACGACGCATCGGATTGAGCCGGGTTCGTTTGTGTTCTCGAAGGTGGCTGAGGCTGCGTCTGGTTCGACGGTCAATGTGGGCGACAAGATTGTCTACACGTTGAAGGTGCGGCATGCGGCTGGTAACCAGGTTCCTGATGCGCGGATTTCTGACTCGCTGGCGCGGGTGTTGGATGATGCGACTTACAACGGGGACGTGGCTGCTTCGAGTGGTGACGTGCGCGTGGAGGGTGAGACCTTGACTTGGTCGGGCAACGTGGGCGTGGGTGAGGAAATCACCATTACGTTCTCGGTGACGGTTAAGCAGGGTGGTGACCGGACGTTGGTCAACACGGTGACTTCGGATCACGAGCGTGGCAAGTGTGACGACGCGGTGGGTTGTGAGACGACGCATCGGATCACTCCGCCGCCGACGCCCACCCCGACCCCGACGCCATCGCAGACGGTGGTACCGTCGCCGATCCCCTCGGTGACTCCGACTCCGACGCCGAGTGCGCCGCAGACTACTCCGCCGGCTAAGCCGGGGGGCCGCCTGCCGAAGACGGGTGCCGACGCCATCGGCGTGGGATCCATCGCCGGGATCATCCTGGTCGGCGGCCTGGCGCTAGTGGGGCTGTCGCGGCGGCGGCGCGCTAGTTAGCCGAAACTAGGCGGCGGGGGGCGAAGTGCTAAGGCTTCGCCCCCCGCTTTGCCGTGTCCACCGGGCTTCCCGCCGCCGACGGGCTGGTGAGAATAGTTCGCAAAATCGGCTCGCCTAGCTTGTGTGACTTAAGTCCCGATTGCCAGGGTTGGCAGCTTAAATAACAGAATTTGTAGCGAGGCCAGGGAGGAAGGCAACCTCTCCGAGGGGACTTCTGTGCGGGCGCAACGACTGGGGCGATCGCCCCAGGTTGAGTGGCGTGCGACGGCGTCATTGGTTGCGCGTTAGTGTCACCTACAGGGCGGGGTCAGGAAGTCTTCAGGGGCGATCGCCCCGGAAACGCCCCAAGGCCTCGGAGAATTGAGGGCAAATTGGCTGTGTTGATCCTCGGATTTACCTGTGTCTTTACCTACTAATCTTGGTGGTGTTGCCATGATTACATCTTCCAGGAAGGACGCGCGTCTATGAACCTCATCAGGCGCTTTGCGAAGACTGGGTTTGGCGCTCTGGCCGCTTTGGCCCTAGTCGTCGGCCCAGCCACCGTGGCGCAAGCCACGGATGTTGTTATTGATGATTCCCGAACTTCGGGCATTGCCATCATCACGGAGAAGGGCGGCAACCGCAGCGGCGGTGGGGTGGTCTCGCTCTTCAACGTTAAGGGCGCTGGCGTCGACGGCTCGACCGTGCAGGCATACTGTGTCGAATTGGGGCGCCGGGCGCGCTACGACGCTCCCGGGGTGGTGACCGACTGGGCTAACTACCAGGGTGACAACGCCTTCAAGCACGACCCCGTGGTGCGGGAAAAGGTCGGCTGGATCATCCAGCACAGCTACCCGAAGGTGCCCGCCGAGGAGATCGCGAAGGCCGCCGGGGTCGACGTGAACATCTTCTCCAAGGAGCAGTTGGAGTCCATCGTCATCTCCGGCACCCAGGGCGCGATCTGGACCCTCACCGACGGCGTGAACTTCGTGGGGGTCTCGCAGCGTGAAGGCGGCGACCCGTACAACCCGAAGGCCCGCACCACCGGCAAGGTGCTCGGCAAAGAGCACCCGGCTCAGATTGCTACCACCCAGGTGGTGGACTATCTCAAGGGCCCGGAGAACACTGGTCTGAAGGAATCGCAGGTGGCGGCCTCCGTCAAGCTGACCGGCCCGGGCGGCGAGTTCGCTCCCGGCAGCAAGGCTGGCCCCATCCTGGTGGAAACCAACCAGCCCACGGCTAACCTGACCGTCACCCCGGGCCTGCCCGTGGTGGACGCCAAGGGAGCCGCTGTTGACCTGTCTGCGGTTCCGAACGGCACCGAGCTTTTCGTGCAGATTCCCGCCGATGCGGACGGTGGTGAGGTGGTCTTCACCGCCGACGTGGCCACCACGCTGGTGCACGGCAAGGTCTTCACCCCGCAGCCGCACTCGAATGGCAAGCCGGCCCAGTCCGTCGTGCTCATCGAGATCAATCCGTCCAACGCCAACGCCGAGGCGCGCTTGACCATCAAGCCGCGCGCCGCGGTTCCGGCTCTTGGCACCTCCGCCGAGTTCAAGGGCGGCGGCAAGGTCGTGCCGGCTGAGGGTGGCGTGGTCGTTGACACCGTTTCCTACACCGACTTCACGGTCGGCACCGAGTACACCATCAAGGGCGAACTGATGGACAAGGCCACCGGCACCGGTACCGGAATCACCGCCGAGACCAAGTTCACCCCCACTGAGAAGAACGGCACCGTAGCCCTCGAGTTCACCGTGCCCGCCGGGCACGAGGGCAAGACCTTCGTGGTCTTTGAGACCGCCTACACCAGTGCCGACATGAAGGAAGTAGCTTCCCACCGCGACATCAACGACGCGGCCCAGACCGTGACCGTTGACAAGCCCGCCCCCGTCGTCAAGCTCGCCACCCAGGCCAAGGACAAGGCCGACGGTGACCAGGTGATCGGCGCTGATGGCGGCACCGTCGTTGACACCGTCTCCTACTGGGGCCTGACCCCCGGCCAGGAATACACGGTCAGCGGCGAACTGATGGACAAGGCCACCGGCAAGGGCACCGGCATCAAGGCCGAAGCCAAGTTCACCCCCAAGGAAGCGGACGGCACGATCGACGTGGAGTTCGTGGTTCCCGCTGGGCACGGCGGCAAGACCTTCGTGGTCTTCGAATCGCTGGTGGACGCGCACGGCCAGTTGGTGGCCGAGCACCACGATCTGGAGGACAAGGCCCAGACGGTGACGATCGAGGCGCCCAAGCCCGGTCCGTCCCCGACCCCCACTCCGACGCCGAGCAAGCCGGGCAAGCCCCAGCTGCCGAAGACGGGTGCCAACGCGGTGCTCATCGGCTCGCTGGCGGGTCTGGCAGCGGCCGCAGGTGCGGCATTCGTCCTGGTCTCCCGCCGTCGGCGGCAGTAATCAGGTGAGTTAACCGAAGTGGGGGCGAGCGCCGTGCTCGCCCCCACTTCCATTTGGCACACTTGCGGGGTGAGTCTCTACCCCGCCCCCGTAGCCCACCCTGCCGCCCTAGCCCCCTTCAAAGCGGATCTGCAGCGCGCCAAGTGGGATGTGGACCATGTCAACGGGCTCCTCGGCGCGCAGGCGCAAGCCGCGCTCCTCCGGGAGCAGCGCGTGCCGGCGCTGCAGGCCGCCCGGGCTATCGCCCCCGGAACTGTCGGGGCCGCTCGCGCGCTCTTGACCCGGCTGTTCATCCTCGGAGATACGCTCAGTGAGGCGGAACTGCAGTCCGCCCTGCCGACGGCGGGCCGAACCGGAGCCCAGCAGCTGGGGCTGGTGACGGCGACGACCGCCGGTTGGCAGGCCACCGTCGACCTGCGTCCCCACTCTGCCTTTGGGGCCGAGCAGTGGTTTGCCTCCGACCGCAGTGAGATGACCGCGGGGACTGCCCTCGCCCCGACACACGTGTTGGGCGTAGGCGGGGCGTCGGCCACGTTGGCGGCCTGGACCATTCGCGAAAGCGTGGCAGGCGGGCGCCACGGCCTGGCCATTGATATCGGCACCGGCTGCGGCATTCAGGCGTTGCAGGCCGCCCACTTTTCCACCGCCGTGATTGGCACCGACATATCCGCGCGGGCGCTGCAATTCGCCCGTTTCAACGCGGCCCTGAACGGTATCGACGTGGAGTGGCGCACCGGGTCGCTGCTGGCACCGGTGGCCGAGTGTCAGGCGGACCTCATCGTATCCAACCCGCCGTTCGTTATTACGCCCCCGGAACTAGCGCTGCCGCTCATGGAGTATCGCGATGGGGGCTGGGGAGGAGACCGCCTGGTGGCCGAGCTGGTGGCGGGGCTGGGCGAGCGCCTGGCCCCCGGCGGGGTGGCACAGTTGCTGGCCAACTGGGAACACCACCAGGGGCAGCCGTGGCAGCAGCGGGTGGCAGCCTGGCTGCCGTCGGGAGTCAATGCCTGGGTGGTGCAACGCGAGGTGCTTGATCCCGCCGAATATGTGGAGATGTGGCTGCGGGACGGTGGCCTCGACCCGCGCAGCGACCGCCCCACCTACGAGCAGCACTACGGCGAGTGGCTCGCTGACTTCAGGACGCGCGCGGTGCAGGGCATTGGCTTTGGCCAGATCATCCTGCATCGACCGCCCACCCCCGGCCCCACCTGGCAGCGCCTGGAACACGTCGACAGTCTCGGGACGGCCGACCCCGCTAGTCATGTGCTCGCCACCTTGCGGGTAGGGCAACAGTTGGCGGCCCTGGACGATACCGAGCTGGCGGCCGCTACCGTCCGCGTGGCTGCCGACGTAGTCGAGGAGCGGTACACCATGCCCGGCACGGGGGAGCTGCGCCTAATGCGGCTGGCCCAGGGGGGCGGCCTAGCGCGGCAGTTTGCACTGGGCACGGCAGAGGCGGCCGTGGTGGGGGCGTGCGACGGAGAATTACCGCTCGGGGTGCTGTGCGACGCGGTGGCGGGCCTGCTGGAGGCCGACGCCGCCGCAGTCCGTGCCGCCTGCCTCCCGCTCATTCGTGACCTGCTCTTCGGCGGGTTGCTGGAACTGGTGCACCCCGCCGAGGGCTCACAAAATGAACAGGCGTGAGTGAGGGTGCCTGTTAGCGCCCCAGGGTGTGTACAGTCTCGGATTGTTATTCGCCTTGCTAAGGGAGTTAAACGTGGCTAAGAAGCTCGTCATCGTGGAGTCGCCGGCGAAAGCCAAACGGATCGGCACGTTCCTTGGCGACGACTACGTGGTCGAGGCGTCCGTCGGGCACATCCGGGACCTGCCGCAGCCACGCGACCTGCCGGAGACGCTGAAGAAGTCCGGTTACGGCAAGTTTGCGGTCGATGTCGAAAACGACTTCGAGCCCTACTACGTCGTCGACAGCGAGAAAAAGAAGAAGGTGGCCGAGCTCAAGCGGCTGCTGAAGGAGGCCGACGAGCTCTACCTGGCCACTGATGAGGACCGCGAAGGCGAAGCCATCGCTTGGCACCTGCTGCAGGTGCTCAAGCCCAAGGTGCCGGTTAAGCGCATGGTTTTCCACGAAATCACCAAGGAGGCCATCACCCGCGCCTTGGCCGCCACCCGGCAGGTGGACACCAACCTGGTTGACGCGCAGGAGACCCGCCGCATCCTGGATCGCCTGGTGGGGTTCGAGGTCTCGCCGCTGCTGTGGCGCAAGGTCCGCACCGGGCTGTCCGCCGGGCGGGTGCAGTCGGTGGCCACCCGCCTGGTGGTGGATCGCGAACGCGAGCGCATGGCGTTTGTGCCCGCAGGCTTCCACTCGGTGACCGCCCAGTTGCAGGCAGCCGCGGAGGAGTTCACCGCGCGCCTAACCCAAGTGGACGGGGTGAGCCTCGCGACCGGCCGTGACTTCGGGGACGACGGTCAGCTCACCGCCGCGGCCCGCAAGGCAGGGGTGCAGGTGTTGTCCCCAGCGCAAGCCGAGGCACTGGCTGCCTCGCTCCAGGGAGCCACCGCGCAGGTGACCGCGGTGGAGTCCAAGCCCTACACGCGGCGCCCGGCGGCCCCGTTTACCACCTCCACCCTGCAACAGGAAGCGGGCCGCAAGCTGCGCATGAACTCGCGCGACACGATGCGCACCGCCCAGTCGCTGTACGAGAACGGGTACATCACGTACATGCGGACCGACTCCACGGCCCTGTCCAGCCAAGCGATCTCTGCGGCCCGCAGCCAGGCGGTCGAACTGTACGGTGCCGACGTCGTGCCGCCCGCCCCGCGTCTCTACGCCAAACAGGCCAAGGGGGCGCAGGAGGCCCACGAGGCCATCCGGCCTGCGGGGGACCACTTCCGCACTCCGGCCCAGGTGCGTAGTGAACTGAACGCTTCCGAGTTCGCGCTCTACGAACTGATCTGGAAGCGTACCCTGGCCTCCCAGATGGTGGACGCGAAGGGGCAGACCTCCACGGTGCGGTTGACTGCCGCAGCTAACGACGGGAGCGGCCCCGTTACCGGCCAGTTGACGGCCAGCGGAACCGTTATCACCACGCGCGGCTTCCTGGCGGCCTACGAAGAAGGCAAGGACGCCGAGCGGTACGACGCGAGTGCCGCCGAGGCCCGGCTGCCCGCCTTGCGGGAGGGCCAGGAGGTCGTGGCGGCGCAGGCCACGGCGAAGGGGCACGAGACGACCGCCCCGCCGCGGTATACCGAAGCCAGCCTGGTAAAGGCGATGGAGGAACGCGGCATCGGGCGTCCCTCTACCTACGCGGCCACCATTTCGGTGATCATCGACCGCGGCTACGTCTCCCGGCGCGGCCAGGCACTCGTGCCGACCTGGTTGGCTTTCAGCGTCGTGCGGCTCCTGGAAGACAATCTGGCCGAACTGGTGGACTACGACTTCACCGCCGCGATGGAAAGCGACCTGGACCGGATCGCGGCCGGCCAAGCCGAGCGAGTGGCTTGGTTGCGGCGCTTCTTCTTCGGGTCCGGGCAGGAGCAGGGACTGCGCGGGGTGGGCCTGCAGGCCACGGTGGAAGCGTTGGGGGAGATCGACGCCCGGGCGGTGAACTCCATCGAGGTCGCCGACGGGGTGCAGGTGCGGGTGGGGCGGTATGGCCCCTATCTGGAAAATGCCGAGGGGCAGCGGGCCAACCTGCCCGACGACGTCGCCCCCGACGAGCTGACGGCCGCCAAGGTGGCTGAACTGTATGCCCGGGCGGCCGACGACGGCCGCGAGTTGGGAATAGACCCAGCCAGCGGGCACCCCATCATTGCCAAGGACGGACGTTTCGGCCCGTACGTGACGGAGGTATTGCCGCAGGCCCCGGAGGGCAAGAAGGCCCCCAAGCCGCGCACGGCTTCCCTGTTTAAGTCGATGGACCTGGCCACCGTGAACCTGGAGCAGGCCCTGGCACTGCTGTCGCTACCGCGGGTGGTCGGGGTGGACGCGGCCGGGGTGGAGATTACGGCGCAAAACGGCCGCTACGGGCCGTACCTGAAGAAGGGGACCGATTCCCGTTCGTTGGGCAGCGAGGAGGAGCTGTTCACCGTGAGCCTGGAGCAGGCCGAAGCCATCTTTGCCCAGCCGAAGACGCGCGGGCGCGCTGCCGCCAAGCCTCCGCTAGCTGAGTTCGGGGCCGACCCAGTAACGGGTGGGACCGTCGTGGTCAAGGACGGGCGGTTTGGCCCTTACATCACGGACGGCAAGACGAATGTGACGGTGCCCCGCGGGGTGGATTTGGAGAGCCTGGACGCCGAGCAAGCCTTCGCGTTGCTGGCTGACAAGCGCGCTAAGGGCCCTGCCAAGAAGCCCGCGGCGCGGAAGACCACTGCCAAGAAGAGCACCGCCAAGACCACGAGCGCCAAGAAAACCACCGCCAAGAAAACGGCGGCAAAAAAAGCGGAGTAGCGCGGCCCCCGCGGGGGCGGTCACCTGGGTAACGTGGGGCAATGGACGTACAACCGTTGCCTGCCCCGCCGGACCCACTGGCCGCCCCACCGTTGAACTGGGCCATTATTGGTACCGGCGGCATTGCCACCCGCTTTGCCACCGAGATCCCAGCCTTGACCCGCTCGCGCATCCTTGCCGTGGGGTCACGCACCCCGGCACGGGCCGCGCAGTTTGCCGCCCAGCACGGCGTAGCCAAATACGGCACCTATGCCGAGGTGGTGGCCCTGCCGGAGGTGGAGGCCGTCTATGTTGCCACCCCCCACTCGGAGCATCGCGACCACGCCCTGCTGGCCCTGCAGGCCGGCAAACCGGTGCTGGTGGAGAAGGCCTTCACCCGGTGCCGCCAGCAGGCCGAAGAGGTCTTCACGGCGGCGGCCGCTGCCAACCTGTTCGTCATGGAGGCAATGTGGACCCGCTTCTTGCCGGTGGCGGTGGCAGTGCGGGCCCTGCTGGCGGAAGGCGCCCTCGGACAACTCGTGGCCTTTAGCGCCGATCACAGCCAAAGCCTGGAGCACGTTGAACGCTTAGTACGCCCCGAATTGGCTGGCGGAGCCCTGTTGGATCTGGGCGTCTATCCGATCGCCTTCGCCCACGACCTGCTGGGCCGCCCCCAGGCGGTGGCCGCCCTCGGGCAGAGTCTGGCAACGGGCGTCGATGCCACCAGCGGGATCGTGCTGCAATTCTCCGACGCGGTGGCGGCCCTCACCACTTCCCTGCGGGCGGCCGGGGCGCAAGGCGCGAGCCTCCTGGGTACGGCTGCGCGCCTCGACATCGCTGGGCCGTTCTACCGCCGCACCAGCTTCACCGTCACCGGTGCGGGGCAGACGCACCAGTGGCAGGAGGCCGCCGGGCCAGATACCCCGGCGGGCCGTGCCCAAGCGGCGGGTGTGGAGGGTGGATTCGAATATCAGGCCGCCGAGGTGGCGCGTTGCCTGGCCGCGGGGCGCACCGAGTCGGCAGTAATGCCGTGGCGGGCCACGCTGGAAATCATGGAAATCATGGACGAAGTACGGCGGCAGCTCGGCGTCGAATACCCAGCTTGATGGGACACCGGAGGGTCGGTGGGCACGTTAGCATGCGCCCATGCAGTCATTCGCGCCCGATCATCGTTTCGCTCCGGCCGGTTTTTTCGTCGCCTTCGAGGGCGGGGATGGGGCGGGCAAAACCACGCAACGGGATTTGCTGGCGGCACACTTGGAGCGCGTCGGCTGGCAGGTGACCCTCGCCCGCGAGCCGGGCGGGACCCCGTTGGGGCGAGAGATTCGCCAGCTGCTCCTGCACGGTGAGCACGTGTCCGCGCGCGCTGAGGCGCTGCTGTACGCCGCCGACCGGGCCCACCACGTGGCCGAGGTCGTGCTGCCGGCATTGGCGGCCGGCGGGGCGGTCATTACGGACCGCTTCTTGGACTCCTCGGTGGCCTACCAGGGTGGGGCCCGCAAACTCGGGCGCCACGAGGTGCGGGATCTGTCGCTGTGGGCAACCGAAGGTCTCGTGCCGCACCTGACATTTTTGTTGGACGTGCCCGCGAGCGTGGGAGCCAAACGGCGCCAGAATGCCGATCGGGCCGACGAAGATCGCCTGGAAAGAGAGGCGTTGGACTTCCATGAGCGGGTGCGGGCCGTCTACCTGGATCTGGCGGGTGACGCCGGGGAGCGGTACGTGGTGCTGGACGGCACCGTGAGTGTGGAGGAACTCGGGGCCCAGGTGGCCGCCGCCGCCGACGCCTTCCTCGCCGCGCACGGCATCGTCCCGGGCAAGGGGGCACGGGCGTGAGCGTGTGGGACCAATTGATCGGTCAAGGCCCGGCAATTGCGACGCTGCAGCGGGCCGTGGCCGAGCAACGCTCTATGACCCACGCCTGGTTAGTGACCGGGCCGCCCGGTTCGGGGCGCTCGGTGGCGGCCCGGGCTTTCGCGGCGGCGCTCCAGTGCGAGCGGACCCCCGCCGGCTGCGGGCAGTGCCACGCCTGCCAGACCGCGCTCGCGGGGAAACACCCCGACGTCACCGTGATCGCCACCGACAAGGTGACGATGTCGATCGATGAGGTGCGCTCGCTGGTGTCGCTGGCGCAGCGGGCGCCGCATAGTGGCCGCTGGCGCGTCCTCATTTTGGAGGATGCCGACCGCATGCTGGAACGCACCTCGAATGTGCTGCTGAAGGCCATCGAGGAGCCGCCCGCGCGGACGGTGTGGATGCTGTGTGCGCCGAGCCCCCTAGACGTGATTACCACCATCCGGTCGCGGTGTCGTTCGCTGACTTTACGGATTCCGCCCGTGCAGGACGTCGTCGACCTGTTGGTGCGGGACGGCATAGACCCGCAGGTGGCGGGCGAGGCCGCCCGCGCGGCCCAGTGTCACGTGGGGATGGCGCGCCGCCTCGCGCGCGATCCGCAGGCGCGCCAGCGGCGGCGGCGTTTGGTGACGTTGCCAGCCATGGTGCGCAACGTGGGCGACTGTGTATTCGCCGCCGCCGAGCTCATGGAGGTAGCGGGCGAGCAAGCCAAGGCGCAGACCGAGGAACGGCACCAACAGGAAAAAGCCGAGTTGCTCCGCACCCTGGGGGCGCAGGATTCCGGCCGCCTGGCCCCCGCGCTGCGGGCCCAGGTGCGGGCTCTGGAGGACGAGCACAAGCGGCGCTCCACCCGCGCGCTGCGGGATACGCTGGACCGGGTTTTGGTGGACCTACTGTCTCTGTATCGCGACGTATACCTGCAGCAGGTGGACAGCACGGTGGACCCCATTAACGTCGACCTAGCGGAGGAAATTGCGGTGCTGGCGCGCGAGTCGGAGCCCGCGCGGACAATGGCACGTATTGATGCGGTAGCCGAGGCGCGTGAACGCTTGGCGGCCAATGTTTCCCCCTTGTTGGCCCTGGAAGCGATGATGGTGGCGCTCCGCCCCTGGGATTAGCAAACTCAGCCCTAAGTAGCAGGGGCGACCGCCCTTAATGTGCCCCGAGATTTCGTGCTGCAGATTGATGCGGCACGTCACGATTACTGCGTATGGTTGCGAGGTGAAATCAAAACCTGCGCTGATAATCGTTCTGCTTGTAATTGCGGTGGTAGCAGCTGGTGTGGCTGTCTACTCCGCCACCTCATCCCCGAGTGCCGCCCCGACGCCGCATACCTCCACCCCGGCGCAAGACGCCCCCCGCGACAGCGAACGCAGCCGGGAGAACCTGCCCGCCGCCCCCGCGGGGTTGGAGAATTTCTATGGCCAGACCCCGCAGTGGGGCCCGTGCGAGGAGGGGGGCCCGGAGTGGGACTGCGCCACGGTGCAGGTGCCGTTGAACTACGAAAAGCCCGACGGCAAGACCATCGACATCGCCTTGAAACGGCTAAAGGGGGCGAACGCTAAGGCCAGCCTCTTCGTCAACTTCG
Source organism: Buchananella hordeovulneris (assembly GCF_001907235.1). Taxonomy (GTDB): domain Bacteria; phylum Actinomycetota; class Actinomycetes; order Actinomycetales; family Actinomycetaceae; genus Buchananella; species Buchananella hordeovulneris. Next base: position 51,427 of record NZ_MQVS01000013.1, on the reverse strand, counting down.
GCGGGCCGGGCGGCTCCGGGACCGAGACGGTCACTGACTGGGCGCCGAACGCTCTGTCGCCGGAGATGCGTGCCAACTTCGACATCATCGGCTTTGACCCGCGGGGCGTGCACAAGTCCAGTGGCGTTAGGTGCCGCACGGATGCGGAGCTGGACGAGGACAACGCCAAGTACGAGTTCGGGCGTGGCGAGGAGATGATTAAGAAGATTCAGGCCGAGGCCAAGGAACTGGCGGAGAAATGCCTCGCGAAGAACGACATCGAGTTGCTGAACAACATCAACACGATCTCGGCGGTGCGGGACCTGGACGTCTTGCGTGACGCAGTGGGAGACCCGAAGTTGACCTACATTGGCTACTCCTACGGCACCTTGCTCGGGGCCCGCTACGCGGACACCTTCCCGCAGAACGTGGGGCCGTTCCTCCTGGATTCCGCGGTGGATCCAGCGCTGAGCGACTCGCAGTTGTCCGCCGGGCAGGCGCGGGGCTTCGAGGCCTCGGTGCGTAACTTCATGCAGACCTGCCTAGATAAGGGGAGTGGGTGCCCGTTTACGGGGTCGGTGGACGACGGACTGCAGCAGCTACTGGATTTCATGGATAAAGCCAACAAGAATCCGCTTCCCACCGCGGACAAGAACCGGCCGCTGACCGGCGGGCACGTGTTGGGCCTGGTCATTATCACCCAGTACAACCCGATGAACTTTAACGACGTGGCGATCGAGGCCCTTGCCAACGCCATGCAGAAGAACGACGGTTCGCTGGCGTTGCAGGTCATGGACTTCGTCAATGATCGGGATGCATCGGGGGTCTACAAAACCAATCAGGATGATGCGCTCGTCCTGATTAGGGCGGTGGATGGCGGGCCGGATTCCACTGACCCGGCCGAGTGGGAGAAGGTCAACGATCAGATCCTGAAGGAAGCCCCCATCATGGGCCGTTTCTTCCTCTACAACGACGCCTCGCGGTCGGCCTTCGACATCAAGCCCACCGGCGTGACGGGGCCGGTGAAAGCTGCGGGGGCGGGCCCGATCCTGGTGGTCGGTTCTAAGGGTGATCCCGCCACCATCTATGAGTGGTCCGAGGCTTTGGTCGAGCAGCTGGAAAGCGGGCACCTCATCACCTACGACGGGTGGGGGCACGGGATCTTCGGCGGTAAGTCTGCCTGCATTGACGAGGCCGTGGAGAACTACTTCCTGCGGGGCGAAATGCCGACAGCCAACCTGGTCTGCAACTAGTGGCTAGCGGGGGTGGGGCAAGCCCCACCCCCGCTTGTGCCCTCTTTCACAGCGGTCACGTTTGTCACCTCGCTGCCGGTGCGCTACGATGTTCCGTGCTGCCTAGGCAGTGCGCCGCCTTAGCTCAGTCGGCAGAGCGATTCACTCGTAATGAATAGGTCAAGGGTTCGATTCCCTTAGGCGGCTCGCAGGCCCGATCCGAAACGGATCGGGCCAATTGCTTTGTTGGTGAAACTGGAACAGGGGCAAAGTCGGCCCGGCAAGGTTGCCGCAAGCTGAGCAAATGCTGGACGAAAACTCTAGGGCGCTTTAAAGTCAGATCGGTTGCGCTTTGGGGCGAAATAGGGGCGACGTCTGATGCAATGCCCCGACAAATAGTGTTATAAATAGGGCAGCTGTAGTGGTCAGCTGAGCCGCCTTCACCCCAGGCATTGTTTTACGGCGGCGTCTATGACAAGGAGTATTTTCATGGCTTGGAAGACCAAGACCGAGCGTTACATGCTCGATGACTTCGATGGGTCCATTGCCACGCAGGAGATCGCGTTCGCTTTCGAAGGTGTTACTTACGAGATTCACCTGAACGATGAGCGTGCTGAAGAGTTCCGCGCCGCCATTGCCCCGTTCGTTGCCGCTGCCCGCCGTTCCGGTGGTCGTCGTCGGCGCGGCACCGGCCCGGCGGCCACCGGCAGCTCGGATGCCGCCAAGATTCGCGAATGGGCGCGCGAGCAGGGACTGACCGTCCCGGACCGGGGTCGCATTCCGCAGGACGTGCGCGCGCAGTACTACGCCTCGCACTGAACCAACAACCTCCGGCCCCCCACCCGCCTGTGTCCCGCTGTGCGCGAACAAAGGCGGTGGGGGGCCGGAAGTCACTTCTTTTGGCCGCGACGATAGGGGAGCATTACCCCCATGACTTACACACTTGTTTTACTCCGTCACGGCCAGAGCGACTGGAACGCCAAGAACCTGTTTACCGGCTGGGTAGACGTTGCGCTTTCTGATCTGGGCCGCGAAGAGGCGACCAGGGGCGGAGAGCTGCTGCGGGAGGCGGGCATCGCTCCGGATGTCGTGCACACCTCGCTGCTGCGCCGCGCCATTATGACCGCGAACCTGGCGCTGGACGCTGCTGACCGCCACTGGATCCCGGTCAAACGCAACTGGCGCCTCAACGAGCGGCACTATGGCGCCCTGCAGGGGAAGAACAAGACGCAGATCCGCGACGAATACGGGGAAGAAAAGTTTATGGAGTGGCGCCGCTCCTACGACGTGCCGCCGCCGCCGATTGAGCTGGGCTCGGAGTTCTCGCAGGACGCTGACCCGCGCTATGCCGGGGAGCCGATCCCGGCCACCGAGTGCCTGAAGGATGTGCTTGAGCGCATGCTGCCCTACTGGGATGAGGCCATCGTGCCTGACCTCAAGGCCGGAAAGGTGGTGCTGGTGGCCGCGCATGGCAACTCGCTGCGCGCCATTGTCAAGCACTTAGACGGCATCTCTGACGACGAGATTGCCGGCCTGAACATCCCGACGGGTATCCCGTTGGTCTACGAACTGGATGACGAGCTGCGGCCCGTCAAGGCCGGGGGCACCTACCTTGACCCGGAGGCCGCTGCTGCCGCCATTCAGGCCGTGGCCAACCAGGGTAAAGCCTGAGCCAAACCGCAGTTGGGGGGCGGGGTCGTCGGCCTCGCCCCCCAAGCCTCTCTGCTGGCGAAATCCGCTGAAAATCGCGTGAAATCCATGCTAAAATCGGGTGGCGCATTCCAAGGAGGCAAACAACTTATGTCTTTCAAAGTCGGTGAAACCGTCGTTTATCCCCACCACGGGGCTGCCCTGGTGGAAGCGATCACCGAGCGTACGATTCGCGGGGAAAAGCGCACCTACCTGACGCTGCGCGTCAACCAGGGAGACCTCACCATTCAGGTGCCGGCAGACGCCGTGGACCTAGTGGGCGTCCGTGACGTCGTCGACTCCAAGGGCCTGGAGACCGTTTTTAGCGTGCTGCGGGCAGACTACGCCGAGGAACCAACCAACTGGTCCCGGCGTTTCAAGGCAAACACGGAAAAGATCGCTTCTGGCGACGTTGTCAAGGTCGCCGAGGTGGTCCGTGATCTCTCGCGCCGCAAAGTCGGCCGCGGTCCCTCTACCGGCGAAAAGCGCATGCTGGCCCGCGCGCGGCAGATTTTGGTCTCCGAGCTGGCGCTGGCCGAAGGGGTAGACGAAGCCGTCGCCGAAGCGCGGCTCGACGAAGTGCTCGAACTGCCTGCCGAGGACTAAATTGGCCCGGTTGGTGGTGCTGACGGCGGCCGGGCTGGGAACCCGGCTCGGCGCGCAGGGCCCCAAAGCGCTCGTGCGGGTGGCTGGCGCGACTCTGCTGTCGCACGCTCTGACCAACCTTTTTGCCACCTCCGTCGACCGGGCGGTGGTGACCGCCCCCGCGGAGTTTCTCCCAACTTTCCGGGCCGAGGTGGCACGCGGCGGCTGGGCCGATCGGGTCGCCGTGGTGGCGGGCGGGCACACCCGGCAAGCGTCTGTGGCTGCGGGCTTGGCGGCCCTAGCGCCGCAGGCGGAGGACGTCGTGCTTGTGCACGACGCCGCTCGGGCCCTCGCCCCCGCCAGCCTTATCGCCCGGGTCCTGGCGGCCGTGGAGGCCGGGCACGACGCCGTGGTGCCCGGCCTGGCAGTGTCTGACACCATCAAAGAAGTGGCGCCCGGTCCGAGTGGCGGCGAAGTCGTGGTGGCCACCCCGGCCCGCGCTGCGCTGCGGGCCGTGCAAACGCCGCAAGGTTTTCGGGCCCGCACTTTGTTGGCGGCCCACGCCGCGGGCGCGGCTCGAGCCGGGCGGGAGGCCCTGGCGGCCAGCGACGACGCCGGCCTGGTGGAGGCCAACGGCGGCACGGTCGTTGTCGTGGAAGGGGATGCGCGGGCCCTGAAGCTCACCACGCCCCCAGATCTGACTCTCTTCGCGTATTTTGGAGGAACGCGACAAGAGGCCTGACGTGGGAAAGCCGCTAGCCTGGTGCCCGTGAATCGCACCTCGTCTGCCTCGGCTGTCTCGCAAAACGACCCGGTCAAGAATAAGCACGTGTTGTCCTGGGCCTTGTGGGACTGGGGCTCGTCGGCCATCAGCACCGTAGTGGTGACGTTCGTCTTCGCGGTGTACATCACCTCCTCCCAGTTTGGTGACCCAGACGACAACTCGGCGACGCTGAGCTTTGGGCTGATGATCGCCGGTATCTGCATTGCCCTGTTGGCTCCGATTACCGGCCAGCGGGCCGACCGCGCAGGCAAGGGAGTGCGCTGGTTAGCGATTAACTCCGGGCTGGTGGTGGCTTCCACGGTCGCCCTGTACTTCATTAACCCGCGGGGAGACTTCCTGCCGTCGTTCCTGCAGTTCGGGCAAACCCCGCAGGAATCGATGCTGATTATTGGCATCTTCCTGCTCGGGGCGGGCAGCGTCTTCATGGAGTTCGCCTACGTCAACTACAACGCGATGCTCGCCTCGATCTCGACCGAAAAGACCATCGGCCGCATCTCGGGACTCGGGTGGGGACTGGGCTACCTCGGCGGCATCGTGGTGATGCTCCTGGTCTACGTTGGCTTCATCGCCCCCGAGGTGGGGTGGTTCGGGGTGACGGCCGAAAACGGACAGGCCGTGCGGGTATCCATGCTGTTCACGGCCGGTTGGTTCGCGCTCTTCGGCATCCCCGTGCTGATCTCGCAATACCGCCTCAACAAGGCCCGGGCGGCCGCCCGGCTGCTGGAGCGGGCCGACGGGGAGGCCGACGCGGAGACAGTGGCTGGCATGGTGCGTATCGCCGACGCCGGCGGCAAGGGCGAGTCGATCCTCCAGACCTACCGGCACCTGGGCCGCACCATCGCGGCGCTGTACCGCAACAGCCCCTCGGCCTTGCTGTTCCTGTGTGCTTCGGCCGTCTTCCGGGACGGCCTGGCCGGGGTCTTCGCCTTCGGGGGAGTAATTGCGGCCGGGACGTTCGCCTTCACCGACAGCGAGGTGATCTACTTCGGGGTCGCCGCCAACGTCGTGGCCGGCATCGCCACCGTCAGTTTCGGCTACCTGGACGACCGCTTGGGTGCCAAGCGGGTCATCCTTATCTCCCTGTGGTCGATGATCGCCGCCGGCCTGGGCATCTTCCTCTTCCACTCTTACGGCAAGATCGTTTTCTGGCTGCTGGGGCTGGTGCTGTGCATCTTCGTCGGTCCGGCCCAAAGCGCCTCCCGTACCTACCTGGGGCGGCTGATTCCGCCCGGGCGTGAGGGCGAGATCTTCGGCCTGTACGCCACCACGGGGCGGGCCGTGTCGTTCCTGACGCCCGCCATGTTCTACGGCTGCATCAAGCTCGGGCGCAGCATCCTCGGCCCGGACGCCAACGTGCAGTATTGGGGCATCCTCGGCATCGTCATCGTCCTGGCGCTCGGCCTGGGCTTGCTTATGCCGGTGCGCCGCTACAAGGCGCTGCGCGAGGCCGCCCGCACCACCTGGGGCAAGAGTGCCGCCAAGCTGCTGGCGGGTAAGGCCCGGCGGGACGAAAAGAAATCGCGGGAGCTGTGGGGCGTGGAAGAAATTCGCGAGGAAGTCCCGGTGGACGCGTAGGCTGACGCCATGATGCTTCCCCGCACCGGTATCGGCACCGACGTCCACGCTTTCGCCCCGGCGGGCAGCGACCGGCCCCTCATGGTGGCGCTGTTGGCCTGGCCCGACGGGCCGGGGCTGGTCGGGCATTCCGACGCCGACGTCGTCGCTCACGCCCTGTGCGATGCCCTGCTGAGCGCGGCGGGTCTGGGGGACCTGGGGAGTAACTTCGGCACCTCCGAACCGCAGTGGGCGGGCGCCTCCGGGCGGGCGCTGCTGGACGAGACCTGCCGCCGGGTGCGGGCAGCCGGGTTCGTGATCGGTAACGCCGCAGTGCAACTGATCGCGCCGCGCCCCCGCATCGGGGCCCGCCGCAGCGAAGCGGAAGCGGCCCTGACTGCGTGCGTGGGGGCGCCGGTGGCGTTCAGCGCCACCACCACCGACGGCCTAGGCTTTACGGGGCGCGGGCAGGGGGCGGCGGCGGTCGCCACAGCCCTGGTGGTGCCGGAGCAGCGCCCGGGTGCGGGCGGTGCCCAGTAGGCTGGGGGCGTGAGCCTGCAGCTATACGATTCCGCCACCCGCTCCCTGCGTCCCTTCGTGCCGCGCGTGCCGGGGCACGCCAGTATCTATCTGTGCGGTGCCACGGTGCAGGGCAGTCCCCACATCGGGCATGTGCGTTCCGCGCTCGCTTTCGACGTGTTGCGCCGGTGGCTGGCCCGCAGCGGCTACCAGGTGACATTCATCCGCAACGTCACCGATATTGACGACAAGATCTTGAGCAAGTCGGCGCAGGCGGGCGTGGACTGGTGGGCGTGGGCCTACCGTTTCGAGCGCGAGTTCACGGCGGCCTACGACGCGTTGGGCGTGCTACCGCCCACCTACGAGCCCCGCGCCACTGGCCACATCGGCGAGATGATCGCCCTGATCGAAGAGTTGATTGCGGCGGGGCACGCTTACGTCGGTGAGCCCGGCAACGTCTATTTCTCGGTGGCTTCCTTCCCGGGCTACGGCGCCCTGACGCGCCAGGGCGGCGAGGACAATGCCGACGCAGAGCCGACGGCCAACGACAAGCGCGACCCGCGCGACTTCGCCCTGTGGAAGGCCCCGCGCCCCACCGAACCGGCCGATGCCGCCTGGCCGGCCCCTTTCGGCCGGGGACGGCCCGGCTGGCACCTGGAGTGCTCGGCGATGTCTCGGCGGTTCCTCGGACGCGGCTTCGATATTCACGGCGGCGGCATCGATCTGCGCTTCCCGCACCACGAGAACGAGCTGGCCCAGTCGCGGGCGGCGGGCGACGAGTCGGCGGCGTACTGGCTGCACAACGCCTGGGTGACTGTTGCGGGGGAGAAGATGAGCAAGTCACTTGGCAACTCCCTCGTGGTCAGCAACGTTTTGGCCACCCACCCGGCGGCGGCCGTGCGGCTGGCGCTGGTCGGGGTGCACTACCGCTCGACCGTCGAATACTCCGAGCAGACTCTGACCACGGCCGCCACCGTCTGGGAGCGTCTGCGCGGGTTCGTGACCCGGACTGCCGAGGTCACCCCGGCGGTGGGGGGCGATATCGTGGACGTGGAGCTGCCCACCGACTTCGTGGCGGCCCTGGACGATGACCTGAACGTTTCGGCGGGGCTGGCGGTGGTGCACGAGCAGGTGCGGCTCGGGAACGCCGCGCTGGCCGCCGGGCAGGTGGATGCCGCCGCGGCCGCGGGGCGAGCCGTGCGGGCCATGCTCGACGTTCTTGGTTTGGACCCGCTGTCCCCGCACTGGCGGGGTGCGGGCGCGGAGAGCGGTCAGGAGGCGGCCACCAGCCATGCCCTGGGGGTGCTGGTGGAGGAGGCGTTGACCCGGCGGCAGGCCGCGCGGGCGGCCAAGGATTGGGCGAGTGCTGACGCGGTGCGGGACGCCCTGGCGGCCGCGGGGATCGTAGTGGAAGACGGGCCCGAGGGTGCCCGCTGGCGCGTGGAAGGACAGTAACGATGGCAGGAAACTCCCAGCGGCGCGGTGCCGTGCGGAAGACCGGCTCGAAGAAGGGCGCTACAAAGGGTACCGGCGGGCAGACACGGAAGGGCCTGCAGGGGCGCGGCCCGACCCCGAAAGCGGAGGATCGGGTCTACCACCCGGCCGCGAAACGGAAAGCGGCTGCCGAACGGCGGGCGGCGGGACTGCGGGCTCAGCAGCACGGCCCGCGTCTGCGACCTGGCCTCCAGCCCGCCGCGGGCAACGAACTGATCTTTGGGCGCAATCCCGTCACCGAGGCGGTGCGGGCCGGCATCCCGATCGCCCGAGTGTTGATGGCGCCCGGGTTGCTGCAGGACGAGCGGGTCAGCGAGGTGGTGCGCACCGCCACTGCGCTCGGGGCACCGCTGCTGGAGGTCACGCGCGGGGAGTTGGACAAGTTGTCCGACGGGGCCGTGCACCAGGGCGTCGCCATTGAGGTGCCCGAGTACGAATATAAGGATGTTGCCGACCTGCTGGCGCGGGCCGAGCGTGACGCCCATCCGCCCCTCATCATCGCCCTAGACGGGGTGACCGACCCCCACAACCTGGGAGCGGTACTGCGCTCGGCAGGCGCGTTCGGGGCCGATGGGGTGCTGCTGCCCGAGCGGCGCAGTGTCGGCATGAACGCCACCGCCTGGAAGGTCTCGGCCGGAGCTGCCGCACGCGTGCCCGTGGCCCGCGCCACCAACCTGACGCGGGAACTGGAATATCTGAAGCAATCGGGGTGCTTCGTCGTCGGCCTGGATGGCGGCGGCGCTACCACGGTGCGCAACCTCGACCTGGCCACGGGGCCGCTGGTGCTCGTGACCGGTTCGGAAGGCAAGGGGCTGAGCCGCCTCGTGCGCGAAGCATGTGATGTTATCGCCTCAATTCCCATTTCTGGGCGCGTCGAATCGTTGAACGCGGCGGTGGCAACCGGTATTGCCCTGTACGAGATATCGCAACTGCGGGCGCAGAACGAAAGCTGACGTCTACAGTTGCTAGATAACCGAGCGGCGGAGACCCTTGCTGGGGGTTTACTGCATTGAGGCGCGAGACGGTGGCTTGGGAGTTAGCGGCAGGGATGTGTGTACCGACTGGGCATGTCGTGGTTGGTGTTTGGCGTCTGCCCATCTCGCCTTTGGCGCGGCACCACGACCTTGGTTCACCATCTTGCCTTTAGCCCACCATCATGTCCTTAGCTCACCATCATGTCCTTATTTCGGTGTTTTAAGCGCATGATGGTGGCACAAGGGCATGGTGGTGGCACAAGGGCATGGTGGTGGCACAAGGGCATGGCGGTGGCACAAGGGCATGGCGGTGGCACAAGGGCATGGCGGTGGTCGGCCACCGGGCAGTAATTCTCCGAGGGGCGTGAATGTCTAGCCACCAGCCCCGGCTTGCGACTGTCTCCGGGCAGCCCGTGGTGCACCGCGGATTAGTTTTTGCCTGGAATTTTCTTGCGCTCTGTTTGGGGGTGCAATATCGTTTTAGGTGACGCCTAATCAACGGGTGATAGGCGCACAAAGAAAGGCGGCAAGATGCACAACGTGGTCACTGACTTTATTTCCTGGCTCGCGTCCTTGGTCTCGGAGGTCGGAGTGGGCGTCGGCGCACTGTTGGCTGGCGTTGCGGCCCTGAAGTTTGTCGGGAAGTACCGCCCGCGCTCCTAATGCCTGTGACAGGGGCGGGGGACGGAGTCGCCCGCGCCCCTGCCACGCACCCGAGCAGCTAGTCATCGCGTGCCCGGGCAATCCGCCGCCGTGAGCCCGGCCCCGGGGGCAAACAGGTAGCCTTGGCCTGTCGCACCGGACAACTTGAGGAGCTTTCATGCCCGCAGTAGTCGTCCTCGGCGCCCAGTGGGGCGACGAAGGCAAAGGCAAAGCCACGGACCAACTCGGCGCCAACGTCGACTACGTGGTGAAATTCAACGGCGGAAACAATGCCGGGCACACCGTCATCATTGATGGGGAGAAGTACGCGCTGCACCTGCTGCCCTCGGGCATTCTCACCCCCGGGGTGACGCCAGTGATCGGCAACGGGGTGGTGGTGGACCTAGAGGTGTTGTTCCACGAATTGGAGGCTTTGACCGCCCGTGGCGTCGACACCTCGCGGCTCTTGATCTCCGCCGACGCCCACATCATTCCGTCCTACAACCGCACCCTGGATCGGGTCACCGAACGATTCCTCGGTGCTCGGCAGCTTGGCACCACCGGGCGCGGCATCGGACCGACCTACGCCGACAAGATGAACCGGGTCGGTCTGCGCATCCAAGACCTCTTCGACGCCTCCATCCTGCGGCAAAAAGTCGAAGGAGCGCTGGAACAAAAGAACCACCTGCTGGTGAAAATCTTCAACCGGCGGGCCGTCGATCCCCACCACGTGACGGACGAGCTGCTCAGTTACGCCGAACGGTTGCGCCCGCTAGTGGTGGACTGCTCCGCCGTGCTTAACGACGCTCTCGACCAAGGTAAGACTGTGCTCTTCGAGGCCGGACAGGCCACCATGCTCGACGTCGATCACGGCACCTATCCCTTCGTCACCTCCTCGTCGGCTACAGCGGGCGGTGCCTGCACCGGCTCGGGGGTCGGTCCCACTCGCATCGACCGTGTCGTTGGCGTTGCCAAGGCCTACGTCACCCGTGTGGGTGAGGGGCCGTTCCCCACCGAGCTCACTGACGAGGTGGGGGCTGACCTGCGGGCCCGTGGCGGTGAATTTGGGACGACGACGGGGCGGCCGCGGCGCTGCGGCTGGTACGACGCCGTCGTCACCCGGTACGCCAGTCGTGTCAACGGACTGACCGATCTAGTGCTCACCAAGCTCGACGTGTTGACCGGGTACCAGGAGATCCCCGTGTGTGTCGCCTACGACGTGGATGGGGAGCGGCACGACGAAATGCCGATGGACGAATCGTCCTTCCACCACGCCCGTCCCATCTACGAGCTGCTGCCCGGATGGGACGAAGACATCACCGGCGCGCGGGAGTTCACCGACCTGCCGGGCAACGCGCAGCGCTACGTCGAGCGCCTGGAAGAGCTCGGGCGGTGCCGCATCTCTGCCATCGGGGTTGGTCCGGGGCGGGAGGCTGCGATCGAGCGGCACCCGCTGCTGTAGGGGCGCACACAAGCGTGGGGGCCGCCACTGGCGGCCCCCAACACGCATCTAGGGCTGGCTCGGTGGCGCAGTCGGCGGCTGGTCGGGGCCGTACGGCCCGGCCGGAGGCTGCCCGTAGCCGGGGGGTGAACCCGCCGGGGGTGGGGTGCCCGGTCCGTAGCCCTGCGGTGGCTGCCCGGTTGGTCCCGTCGCCGGGGGATAGCCGCCCGGTGCCGTCGGCGGCTGCTGACCGTACGGGCGCCGACGCAGCGCCAGGGCCGCAATCACCGCCACCACGGCGAGGCCCCCCAACACCAACAACCACCACGGCACCTTGCCGCCCAACAGCCCGGACTCCTTGGCGCTGGCCACGATCTTGCCGGGCTGGGCAAACGGCGCTAGATCCGGGTAGCGCACCATGTTCCCGTCGATCTGGCCGCCGGAGGCCTCTTGCACCGGGCCGGGGAACACATATTCCATGGTCAACGTGCCCAGTGTCGGGTTCGCCTCACCCTCTGGACCCATCTGCTCCAGTATCCCGATTCCGCCCCCTTCCCAGGTGACGGTATAAATGTCATCGGCCAGACTGGCTTTGAAACCGGGGGTTGATCCCGGTTCTGATACCTCAGACAAGGGCCGTGGTTTCGCGGTTACTTCGCAGACCGGTTTCTCTGCGCTCCCGACGTTTTCGATTTTGTCAACCAAGGCTGGGTCCACCGAGTCCCGGAAGACCAACTCACAGGGATCCCCGCCCTCGGCCTGCAGCAGTGCTTGGGTCTCTTCCCCCGGGTCGACGCGGAACTTTGCCACGAATTGGGCGTCCGGAGAGAACTCAACACGCATAGTTGCTTGGCAGGCTGCCAGCATGGTGGTGGCCCCCACCAAGGCGCAAGTCAGGCGCCCGATGTGATTTAGTTTCATTTGGCCAGTCAAGCATAAAAGTTTCGCGCTGTCTGCCGCCCCGTTACCGCATTTACGGCAAAACGAGGTAGCGGCAGGCAGCGCGACCGTTAAGGCGCGGTATTGCCTAGAAAAAGTCTCTCATTGCTGGCTCGGGTCTCCTTGACCGGTGGGGGCGTCACCGCTCCCTTCGGCCGCCTGCCGCGGCGGGGCCGCTGACGGCTGGGCGGGCTGGGCAGGCTGCGCGGGACCGGGCTGGCTCGGCGGGGTGGCCGAAGGGTAGCCCGCCCCCGGCTGGGGTGGCTGGGCGGCAGTCGGGGGCACCGGTTGCCCCGGGGAACTCGGCTGCCCCGGAACGGGGGCGGCAGGCATGGTGTAGACCTGCGGTTGGCCGGTGGGCGGTGGGGTGTAGGCCGTCGGCGGGGCAAACGTGCCCGGTTGGGGAATCGTCGTGCGGGCCTCGTCGGGAAGATCCAGGGTGGTCTCGCCGGGGGTGTGTAAGTACTCAAACGGCACATTCGGCTGTGCGCCCGGGCCCTGGTGGTAGGGCTGCGGCCCTGCAGGCGGGGTCTTCTTCCCTAGCACCAGCAATAGCAGCGCGGCCACGAGGGCGGCCACCGAGATGCCCGCCGCCACCAGGCCCCACCACGGCATGTCTCCGAAACTGAAACCCTTCGTCGGCTGTGGGCCGCGCGCCGCCGCATGCGCAAAATGGGCAGCTGCCGCGAAAACTCCGGTGGCTAACGACATGTCATTCCCTTTCCCGTGGTTGTAATGGAAGCAGAGGGAGCAGTTGGCGTACTTTCACCCACTAACTCTCGTCGATCCGGCTGGCTGCGCGCTGACAGTGCGCCAACCCCACGTCCTTGCCAAGTTACCTGGCCAGTTAAACACCCGAAAGCGCTCACCGTGGTGGGAGGCAGGCCCGGACCGCCATACCAGGGGCAAACTGGGGGCGCCTAGCCTCGCCGGGCGTAGGTGGGGTAGTCGCCGGGCCTTTGCTGTTGCAGCAACAGCACCAGAATGATGCCCAGCACGGCCGCGGCGGCGATCGCCCCCAAAACCGCGTACAGGGTCGTGTTGTCTTTCTTGCCCGCAGGTTGCGTCGGGGCAGCCTGTGCACTCGGCGAGATCTCCGGGGCTGGGGTAGCAACAGCGGTGGGTGTGTCCGTAGGGGACGGGGCAGGCCGCGTGGCGGTCGGGGTCGGCGAGGGCGTATGACTGGGGGTGGTGGGAGACGGGGAGGGGGCGAGCTCTTTCGCGCTGTAGGGTTGGTCGGCACCGTTGCTCGGGCCCTTGGCGGAGGCCACGATGGTCCCGCCCTGTTTGAGGTCCTCCAAGGAATCGATGATGACCTTATTGTCGCTGATGCTCCCAATGGAGGAGCTGACCACCGGGCCGGGGAAGACGATCGCGAACGACAATTCCATCCCCGCCGACCGCAGGAGCTGTACGTCGGGGTTGTTGTCAACATCGGTGGGCGGGACCGTGAAGTGCAGCTCGTCGCCCTTCTTCTCCGCCTGGAGGGAGCCAGCTGTCAGCGGTGCCCTATCGGAGCGGAACTCGCAGACGGGGGACGACGCGGTGCCGATGTTGCGATAAGAGGTGAAGCCTTCCGGCAAGCCGTTGCTGGTGGAGTCGGCCAAGCACGGATCAGTGTCACCGGAGGCGAGGGAGCCGAGCGCACCCATGTCCACCACCATCAGCAAAGAGTAAGTGTCGTCCTCGTAGAAGGTGGTGGTGTACTGCACCTTGCAGGCGGTCAAGACCAGCGCCAGCGGCAGCAGGCACCAGGCGGTGAAGCGCCGCCAGCGTGGAGGGTGAGAGCCGAGGATTTCCGTCACGGCGCCAGGGTAGTGAACCGATCCGGGGTGCGGGAGGTGCCGGTGGCGGTCCGGGCCAAAGACGGGGCAGAGTCGGGGCGGCTGTACCCGGATCTGACCGAGGCGCAGCCGGTCGTTCCGCTGACAGCACAAAGTGCAGCGTCTCACATTTCGCCCGGGACCTAATGCGGGTGCAGTGGCCGATTTTTTGCGGTTGGATAGAGAGGTCTGAACGCCCAAACCAATCACCGGCCCACCAAGCGCCGGAGAGATACGCCTCAGGAGGCAAGTTTCATGACTGTGACCGAACAGGACATCCGCGCGGCTGCGCCGGCCAACCTGCCCGAAGACGTCTTCGAGTTCGTTTTGCGCACCGCCGAGCTCGCCAAGCCGAGTGCCGTTTACTTCGCGGACGGGTCGCAGGAGGAGTGGGACCGCCTCGCCGCCGAGATGGTCGCCGCCGGCACCTTCACCAAGCTCAACGAGGAAAAGCGTCCCAACAGCTACCTGGCTCGCTCGCTGCCGAGCGACGTGGCGCGCGTCGAGTCCCGCACCTTCATCTGCTCGGAGAAGGAAGAGGACGCCGGCCCGACCAACAACTGGGCGGACCCGAAGGAAATGAAGGAGACCCTGGCCAAGGTCTTCGACGGGGCCATGCGTGGGCGCACCATGTACGTCATCCCCTTCTCGATGGGCCCGCTGGGTGGCCCCATCTCCAAGCTGGGTATCGAGATCTCTGACTCCCCCTACGTGGTGCTCAACATGCGCATCATGACCCGCATGGGTAAGGCCGCCATGGACCTGATCGCCGAAGGTGGCGAATGGGTGCCGGCCGTCCACACCGTCGGCTACCCGCTGATCGACGCCGAAGGCAACAAGCGCGACGACGTGCCGTGGCCGTGCAACGAGGAGAAGTACATCACCCACTTCCCCGAGACCAACGAGATCTGGTCTTACGGCTCGGGTTACGGCGGTAACGCGCTGCTCGGGAAGAAGTGCTACGCCCTGCGTATCGCCTCGACCATGGCCCGCCGCCAGGGCTGGATGGCTGAGCACATGCTCATCCTGCGCCTGACCGACGAGAAGTCCGGCAAGCAGTACCACGTCACCGCGGCCTTCCCGAGCGCCTGCGGCAAGACCAACCTGGCCATGCTCCAGCCCACCATTCCCGGCTACAAGGTCGAGACCATTGGTGACGACATCGCCTGGATGCGTCCGGGCCCGGACGGGCGCCTGTACGCCATCAACCCGGAAGCCGGCTTCTTTGGGGTGGCCCCCGGCACCTCCTACCAGACCAACCCGATGGCCATGGACTCCATGAAGGAGAACACCATCTTCACCAACGTCGCGCTGACCGACGACGGCGATGTGTGGTGGGAGGGCATGGACGGTGAGCCGCCGGCCCACGCCATCGACTGGCACGGCAACGACTGGACCCCGGAGTCCGGCGAGAAGGCCGCGCACCCGAACTCGCGCTTCACCGTGCCCGCCGCGCAGTGCCCGATCATCTGCGAAGACTGGGAGGCCCCGCAGGGCGTGCCGGTCGACGCCATCCTGTTCGGTGGTCGGCGCGCCACCAACGTGCCGCTGGTGGCCGAGGCCTACGACTGGGAGCACGGCGTGTTCATCGGCGCCACGGTCTCCTCGGAGATCACCGCCGCCGCCCTGGACCTGTCGGTGGGCGCGCTGCGTCGCGACCCGTTCGCCATGCTGCCGTTCTGCGGCTACAACATGGCCGACTACTGGGGCCACTGGCTGGAGATGGGCAAGACCCTGGGCGACAAGGCCCCGCGCATCTACCAGGTCAACTGGTTCCGCAAGGACGAGGACGGCAACTGGCTGTGGCCGGGCTACGGCGAGAACTCGCGCGTTCTCGACTGGATCGTGCGGCGTGCGGCCGGCGAGGCCCAGGCCACTGACGGGGTGACCGGGCGCTACCCGCTGAAGGAAGAGTTCAACCTGGACGGCATCGAGGTCTCCGAGGCGCAGTGGGACGAGCTGTTCAAGATCGAGCCGGAGCGGTGGCTGGCCGAAGCCGACATGACCGAAGAGTACTTCGAGCAGTTCGGGGACAAGGTTCCCGCCGAGCTGCGCGAGCAGCTGGCCAAGCTGCGTGAGCGCGCTGGGGCCTGATAGGTAACCCGCGCAGCAGGGGGCGGCCAATTGGCCGCCCCCTAGCTATATTTGCCGCTCAGCAGTAGCGGAGCATCAGCGTCCCCTCGGCGTCAGCGACCTCCAGCTCGATGCCACCCAGTGAGGTAGAGACCTGTACGGCCCGCTGTCCGACCTGGTACAGGCGCGAGAGGTGACCGGAGCTGCCGGTTTCCTGCAGCAGCGGGGAGCCGTACCGCTCGGTGAGCAAGTCCGCCAACTGCCAGGCGTAGCGCAGGCTGTCGTGGCCGTCGTAGAGCCCGTCCTCCAGTGACGGGCACAGCTCAATCCGGGTGTCGTCGATGTCGGCCCCCAGGGTGCGCGAGCTAGTTTTCCGCACTGTGGCGTGCCAGCCGTCGCCGACCAGCGCGGGCCGCCCCCAAATCTCGCCCGGCTGGGCTCCCGCGGCCGTGAGGGCGGTCGTGGCGGCCACGCCCTGGAGCAGTTGGTCGACCAGGGCTGACGCCTGCGGGAAGCTCAGACCCAGTTGTAGGGGCACGGGCGCGGGACGCGGGCGGCGCGGCGGCAACGACGGCGAAGCGGGAGACGCGGCGATGAGGGCGCGCAACTCGTCTAGGCTGATGCCCGCGCGCGGGGTGTCCGCAAGCGGCTCGCCGAACTCGTCTACGAGGAGATCATCCACCGGCTCGCTTGGCTTCGGGGGATGGGGGCACATGCTGAAACCCTCGACGTCGAAGAACTCGACCCCTGCCAGGTTGCTGCCGCCCGCCAGCCCCGCCACGACGTCGGTCATCTTGACGGAACCACTATCCAGCAAGGCGCGCGGCACCAGCAGTTGCACCTCGTCCCCCTGCGCGCCAAAGCCGTACACGTCAACGCCTGCTGGGGTGCCAGTGAAGGAGACGCCGCCCCACGGCGAGTCTGACCCCATATTGAACAAGTAGGCCAAGCGCGCTTCTCCTGATGGGGCTAAGGGACGGATCAATTGCCGCCAAGCTGGTGGAGTGAGTGCCAGGTCGCGCGGCAGACAGTCCAGAACCCTGCCGACCGTGTCAGCGAACTGCTCCCACGTGCCGACCAGTACGTCACCCCCTAGCCAGGTGGAGTCCGGCAGGCGACCGAGAGCCGCGGCCCACAGGTAGGGCGGGAGGAGGAACGGCGAACAATTCTTGAAGGCGCGGTATTCATAGTTGTCCACTACCTCGGTCCCACAACCCCGGACGGTGAGAGAAAAGAAGGGACTGCGGTAGCGCGCCTGCGCAGCTATCTCGACGATCCGGGCGCCCCGATACCAACGGAACGTTGCGCCTGGCCCGTTTAGTTGCTGCGGTGGCCCGCCCAGCAGCTCGGCGGCCGCCAACAGGAACGCGTGTACGTCGCTCTCCGTCAGCTCTGCCTCCTGCAGCCCCGCCACGCGACGGGCCAATTCCAGTTCTACCTCCATGGCAGTCCTCCCGGGGTCCAGGTCCCAATGCAAACTTGTATCCCACCGTAGGACACCGGTGGGCCGCGAGGGGCCCGTGGGCGACGGGAATCGTCCGGTGGGCGGCCTGGAGGTTGGCGAGGTTGCGCAAGTGGCCCGTGGGCGACGGGAATAGGCACCGGGTGGGGGCAGCCGGAGTTGTCCATCGACGGGGAGCAGAAATCGTCGCAGTTTCGCGACCTAGGACCGGTCGCGTTTCGGGCCCATCCCACGTAGATTCTCTCTGTGGGTAGCGTGAAGTAGCGTTGTACCCAGGCCGGTGGCAGGCAACAGGGGCGCCTGAAGTGTGTGGAGAAGGAGGCAGGGTATGGCTGACGTAGTGCGGGCTGACGGATTCGACTGGGTGATTGTGCCCAGCGCGCAGGAAGGCGAAGTGGTCATGGGCGTGTCCATCGCCTACGGACTGCTCGATGAATCAGTCGAATCGCACAACACGCTGCGCTTCTTGGCCGAACAGTTGAAGATCGCCCTGCGGGACCCGAAGCTGCGGCCCGCCGGCGGCCTGGCCCCGACGGTGAACGTGGGGGCGTTCGCCGCGCGTTTCGACATCCGCATCGCCGGGTTCCCCGAGAGTGTGGAAACCTCGTGGCGGCGCCTAAAGGAACTGTTTGCCGATCCGGTGGGACTGCCCACCGGCGTCGACTACCTGCGCTTATCCCACCCGTGGCGTGACGACATCGCCGTGCGGATGGGACAGTCGACGCTGGCATCCGCCGGGCTGGCGGGCTGGGTGGCGGACGCCCCCGCGCGCGCTGCGGAGCTGCTGCGCTACCTCGACCCGCACGCGGGCAATCGGCGCGCCGTCTTCTACGCCTCGGATCGTGCCCTAGTCGACGGGGAACTAGACGCGGAGTTGACGTTCGACGACTTCGCGGCCGCCGTGGGCTCTCTGCACGTTGATAGCGCGGAGACGACCAGCACGGTGGCGACCCAGTCGGTGACCAGCCCCGTTGCTGTTGAGTGGCAGGTCGCGCCGCTGCTGCCGGGGGCCAGTGGCCCGGCCACCGTCGCCACCCCGATGCGGTACGTGCTGTTTTCCGTGGTGGGACCGGCGACGCTGGCCACCTACTGCGCCGCACAGATCATGCTGGACCAGATAAAGGTCCTAGCGAAGGCCATCGCGCCGAAGTTCGACTTCGAGCTGACCACCATCCTGCTGGGCAAGGCACTGTTGGTCACCTTCGAGCTCAAGCGTGACAGCCTCGAACCCGCTGTGCAGCGGCGGCTGTTGCGCACCTTCCTGCGCCACACCGAGCAGGTGCCAGCAGAGTTGTTTGCGGCGGCCGCCCAGCAGGGCCAGGCCGTGCTGACTGCCAACCGGACGATCAACCGCCTGCTGTTCGATCTGCCCGACGAAGAAAGCGTCAGCGAACAGCAGGTGCGCAGCGCCTTCTACGAACTGCTGGGAACCGTGCACTTGGCCGAATCGTCTGCCTACCTGCAGGAGCACGGCCCGCTGGAGGGCTACCCCCTGGTCAACGCCGAGCCGCAGGTCGAGCAGGGGCGAGTCTTTACGTCGTGGATCCCCGCGGAACAGGACCCGGGCTACTACAGCGCCGCCTCCGAAGTCGTCGTCAACGACCAGGCGCTGCTGGTGCGCTACCGCGTGAGGCGCACGGGGCTGCTGGAGACCCGCAGCGTCGACTTGCAACGGTTGCACGCGGCACTGCCCCTCCGGGACCACCAGATCATGCTGGTCGACAAGGACGCGCGGTTCGTGGTGCTCGAACCGCGGCTCTATCGGCAGGGCGACGAGCTGCGCCAGCTGCTAGCGGCCGCCACCGCGGGCGTCCCCAGGTGGACGGGTAGCCCGCCCATCACCTGGGAAATCGACCCGTGGCCACTGGCCCAAGCCGAGCAGGAGCGGATCCGCCGCGCCCGGCGGCGCCGCTGGTTGGTGCTGGTGGCGCTGCTCGTGCTCGCTATCGGCATGTGGTGGGCCCTGTCACTAACTGGACAGTCCGAGGCGGCCACCCACCTGGCGGAATCCCTGCTCGGGTGGGAATTGCCGGGCGGCCCGGCCACCGGGTAGCGAGCCCGCACCGGGGCCGACTGCCTGCCTGCCGACTCGGCCCCGGTAGGCTGGGGAGGGTGAAGATCCTCCTGCTTGGTTCTGGCGGGCGTGAACACGCCCTGGCCCGTGCATTGAGCGCGGACCCTGCCACCACCCTGTTAGCAGCGCCCGGAAACCCGGGCATCGCCGCCCATGCCGAACTACTGGACCTCGACCCCCTAGCTGGCCAGGCCGTGGCGGCCGCCGCGCAGGCACACCAGGTGGACCTGGTGGTCGTCGGCCCAGAAGCGCCCCTGGTGGCGGGAGTGGCTGACGCGGTGCGCGCCGTCGGCATCCCCGTCTTTGGGCCGTCGCGGGCCGCCGCCCAGCTCGAAGGCTCCAAAGCCTTCGCCAAGGAAGTGATGGACGCTGCCGGGGTGCCCACCGCGCAGGCCCGCGTCTGCTCCACCCTGGCCGAGGTCGAGGCGGCGTTGCGGACCTTCGGGCCGCCGCACGTCGTGAAGGACGACGGCCTGGCCGCCGGTAAGGGCGTCGTGGTCACGGACGATTGGGAGCAGGCCCGCGCCCACGCCGCCGCCTGCCTGGGGCTGCCTACCGACGCGGCACCGGATGCGCCCGCCGCCCCGGGCCGCCGCGTCGTCATCGAAGATTTCCTCGACGGGCCGGAAGTCTCCCTGTTCTGTGTCTGCGACGGGGAGCGGGCCGTGCCACTGGCCGCCGCCCAGGACTTCAAACGCGCCTTCGACGGCGACGCCGGGCCCAACACGGGCGGTATGGGGGCCTACTCGCCGCTGCCCTGGGCCCCGCCCGGCCTGGCGCAGGAGGTGGTAGACACTGTCGCCCAGCCGGTGCTGGCCGAGATGGCCCGCCGGGGCACCCCGTTTGTCGGCCTGCTCTACTGCGGGCTGGCCTTGACCGCGCGCGGTCTGCGGGTCGTCGAGTTCAACGTCCGTTTCGGTGACCCGGAGACCCAGGTGGTTTTGGCTCGCCTGCGGTCGTCGCTGCCGGAGCTGCTGTACGCGGCCGCTACCGGGGCCTTGGCGGACCTGCCCGCCCCTGTCTGGGACGACGGCGCCGCCGTCACCGTCGTCATCGCCGCCCCCGGCTACCCGGGAGAGGTCACCACCGGCGGGACGATCACCGGGGTGGCGGCCGCCGGGGCGCTGCCTGCCACCCACGTCATCCACGCCGGTACCCGCCTAGTTGCTGACCAACTGGTGGCCGTCGGCGGGCGGGTGCTGTGCGTCGTCGGCCAGGGGGCCGACGTGCCTGCCGCCCGCGCCGCGGCCTACGCGGCTGTGGACGCCATCAACCTGCCCGACTCCCACCACCGCAAAGATATTGCTGCCCGAATCTGAAAGGCTGTCATGACTGAGTACACTTCGCCGACCCCCGGCATTGCCGACATTGGTGTGACCGGCATGGGCGTCATGGGCTCTAACCTGGCCCGCAACCTGGCCCGCCACGGGCACACCGTCGCCCTGCACAACCGCACCGACGCTAAAACTGACGACGTGCTGGCCCGCCACGGCGCGGAAGGCAACTTCGTGCGGACCCACGGCATGGACGACTTCGTGGCCAGCCTGGCCCGGCCGCGGGTGGCCATCATCATGGTGCAGGCCGGGGCCGCCACCGACGCGGTGATCGAGCAGCTGGCCGAGCGCATGGAAGAGGGCGACATCATCGTTGACGCCGGCAACTCGCTGTTCACCGACACACGCCGTCGGGAGGCCGCGCTCCAGGCGCGCGGCCTGCACTTCGTCGGCACCGGCGTCTCTGGCGGGGAACAAGGGGCCCTGGAGGGCCCGTCGATCATGCCGGGCGGCACCCGGCAGTCCTACGACCGGCTCGGCCCGATGCTGGAGTCGATCTCGGCGCACGTGGACGGTGAACCGTGCTGCACCTACGTCGGGCCGGACGGTGCCGGGCACTTCGTGAAGATGGTGCACAACGGCATCGAGTACGCCGACATGCAGCTGATCGCCGAAGCCTACGATCTGCTGCGGGTTGGGTTGGGCGAGCCCGCCCAGGAACTGGCCAAGATCTTCGCCGAATGGAACTCCGGGGACCTGGAGTCCTACCTGATTGAGGTCACCGCCGAGGTGCTGGGGCACACGGACGCCGCCACCGGGCAGGCCTTTGTTGACATCGTGGCTGACGCGGCCTCCCAGAAGGGCACCGGCCGGTGGACCGTGCAAAACGCCCTCGACCTGGGGGTGCCGATTACCGGCATCGCGGAAGCCACCTTCGCCCGTTCCCTGTCCGGGGCGAGCGCTCAGCGGGCCACCGCCCGCGCCGCCCTGCCGGGGCAGGACCAGCACATTGAGGTCACCGACCGGGCCGCGTTCATCGAGGACGTGCGGTTGGCGCTCTACGCCTCCAAGCTCGTGGCCTACTCGCAGGGCTTCGACCAGATCGCAGCCGCCTCCGCTGAGTACGGATGGGACATCGACCTGGGGGCCATGGCCCGCATCTGGCGTGACGGCTGCATCATTCGGGCGCGCTTCCTGGGGCGCATCACCGAGGCCTACAGTCGCAACCCGGGACTGAACCTGCTGCTCGCCGACGACTATTTCGCCGAGATCATGGGCCGGGCCCTGCCTGCGTGGCGGCGCATCGTGGCGGCCGCTGCCCTCGGTGGGGTGCCGACCCCGGCGTTCGCCTCCAGCCTGGCCTACTACGACGCGGTCCGGGCCCCGCGCCTGCCCGCCGCGCTCATCCAGGGGCAGCGCGACTACTTCGGCTCGCACACCTACGCGCGCATCGACAAGGACGGCAAGTTCCACACGCAGTGGGCGCAGGAAGGCCGCCCGGAAGAACAGTGGTGAGGCGGTGAGTCAGCCGCGGGTGCTCCACGTCAACGACGTGGCCTACGTGGGCTCGACGCTGGTGAACTACGCCTTCGCCATGGGGCACCCGTGGCGCTTGGCGGCCTTGCCGGTTGGCGGCGCCGGGCGGCCCGGGCGCTTCGTGGCGCGCCGGGCCGCCGCCCTGCCCGGCTTCCTGGCGGCCCGCGCCCGCGCCGACGTCACGCACGTGCACTACGCCCCCAACGGCTACCTCGGGTGGGGCGCCAAGCGCTTCGTGCTGCACTGCCACGGCAGCGACCTGCGGCGGGACCTGCAGTCGCGGACCCTGGGGCCGCTGGCCCGCCGGTCGCTGCGGGCCGCCGACGCCGTCGTCGTCGCCACCCCGGACCTGCTGCCGCTCGCCCAAGAGCTGCGGCCCGACGCGCTGTGGCTGCCCAACCCGGTCGCGGAGCTGTTCTTCGTGCGGCTCGGCGCGGAGACCGTGCCCGGGCGCGTGGTGTGCAACATGCGCTGGGAGGAGGCCAAGGGCGCGGCCGAACTGCTGGCCGGGGTGCGGGAGCTGTGCGCCGCGGGCGTGGAGGTGGTCGGCCTGGATTGGGGGCCCGCCGCCCCGCAGGCGGCCGCCGCCGGGGTGCACCTGGTGCCCAAGACGCCGCCCGCGGAGTTCCGGGAGCTGCTGGCCAGCGCTGCGGTGGTGATCGGGCAGCTGGGGGAACCGATACTGACCCTCAGCGACCTGCAGGCCCTGGCGCAGGGCAAGCCCGTCGTTGGGCGGGACGCTTATGAGGGTGCGCCGCTGCGCGACCCGGGTGGCGACCTGGCCGCCACCGTGCTGCGGGTGCTCGCCGAGGAGGACGCCAAGGGGCCAGCGCAGCGGGAGGCCGACGCCTCGGCCCGGCGGGCGTGGGTGCGGGCGCGGCACGGGGAAGCCGTGTGCCTGGAACGCCTGCAGGAGCTGTACCGCGCGCTCGGGGCGTGAGGGGGCGGGTGGGGGCGGATGGGGCGCAGGGGCGGATGACCTGCGATCCGGAGCGGCCCGCCCCTCGCGGGGCGTGGGGGCGCGTGACCGTCATGTCCTTGGGGCACCATCATGTCTTTGTTGCACCACCATGCCCTTAAAACACTGAATTAAGGGCATGGCGGTGCGTTAAGAGCATGGTGGTGCGTTTAGAACATGATGGTTGTAGGCAAAGGGGCATGGTGGTGCGTTTAGCGCATGGCACTCGTGGACAAAAGAGCATGGTGGTGCGCTAAGGCCATGACGGTGCGGCGCGGGCGGGGCGGACCCGCAGCGTGCAGCGGCTCAGGGCGTGGGCGCCGACCGCCCCGCCCCGCGCCCCCTAGCGCACCAGCGCCGAGGCCCCGGCGAAGCGCAGCGGGCTGTCGCGATGCCACAGGTGGCGCAGGCGCGGGGTGCGCAGCCCGGCGGGCCGCATGAAGGTGGCGCGCCGACGCGCCGCCAGTGCGGCGATCTGCTCGCCCGTCGCGGCGGGGTCGAGCACGGCGGTCAGTACCGCGTTGTCCGCCACCGACAGGTGGGCGCGCGCCGCCGGGACCGCCGCCTCCACCTGCCTGATCGCCGCCTGCAGGTGGGCGCGGGTGGCGGAATCCGCCAGCTGCCCCACCGCGCGGGCCGTGATCGCGGACATGATCTGTCCGCGCAGGAACTTCACCGCCACGGCCAGGCGTGCGGGGTCGGGCAGTGCCTGCCACTGCGGCGAGGTCAGGTACCGGTCCAGCGACGCCAGCTCGACGTCGGCGGCTCGCCCCGTCGACGTGTGATCCCCCAGGTCCCCCACAATGTAGGCCGGTCCCCGGTCGGCCACGATGCGTCGTCCGCTAAACCACAGCGGGTACGAGAAGAACAAGTCCTCGCCTACCGGCAGGCCCTCGGCGTAACGCAAACCCAACTCCGTGATCGCCGTCCGGCGCGTCAGGCCCAGATGCCCCACCCGGTAGACCAACCGGTCCTTCACCGGGTCGAGCACGCGGGCGCCCGGGCGGGTCGGGGGAGTGCGCACGACGCCGCCCCCCTGCCGCCGGTGCCGCGGCACGACGGCCGCCGCGTCCAGCCGGGACCCGGTGGCCACCCAGTGGTCCAAGGCCCCCGGGGCCAGCCAATCGTCGGAGTCGACGCTGGCCACCCATTTAGCCTCCACCGCCGCCAACCCCAGGTTGCGGGGGGCGGCCGCCGACGGGAAAGCGTCGTCGCACTGCAAGAACCGCACCGCCTCCCGGCCTGCCAGCGCCGAGTAATCGGCCAGCTGGGACGGGGCCAAGCGGTGCGTGATGACCGTGGCCCGCACCCGCAGCTGCGTGTGGTCCAGCACGGAGGCCACCGCCCGGCCCACCGCCCGGTCGGCGCGGTGCACCGGAATGATGACGTCGACGTCCCAGCTCACGAATGCAACGCCTCAATCGCCCGCCGCCAACCCTGCACCGTGGCTTGTGCGCTGAGCGCGTGGGCGGCCGCATGCGACGCCGCCTTCGCGGCCTCCACACGCGCGGGCGTTAGCGACTCCAGGGCCGCGGTCAGCGCCTCCACCGTGAACTCGGCGGCCACCACCCCCAGCCCGTGCTCGTGCACCAGGCGCGCCATCTCCGGGGACGGGCCGATGGCCAGCGCCAGGCGGGCCTGCACGAAGTCGAAGAACTTGTTGGGCAGCGCCCACCGATTATTGAAATTGACGGGCGGCAGCAGGTGCACCCCGACGTCGTACTTGTTGAGGGTGGCCACCAGCTGGTGGTACGGCACCGCGTCGTGGATGGTGATGCGCGCGTCGCCCGCCACCTCGGCGCGCAGGCGCTCCAGGTAGGCCGGGTCGTTCGGCGTCAGGTACAGGTCGAAAGTGACCTCGCGCTCCAGGCGCCGCACCGCCGCAATCATTAGCTCTAAGAAACGGTCGTCGCGTGCGGCCCCCGAATGGACCAGCGCCAAGGGCGCGGACACCGGGGTCGGGGCGAGGTCCGCGTACGGGGTGGCGTTAGTGACCACCGCCGGGTCGATGCCGAAGTTGCGGCGGTACTCGTCAGCGATGTGCTGCCCGACCGTCGTCGTTGAGCGCGCCTGCGTGACGAAGTGGCGCACCTGCCAGCGCATGTACGGGGCGACGAACCAGCGCCACCGCGGCACGTCCTCCTTCTCCCGGGGCGAGTATTCGTGCAGGTCGGCGTGTACCCCGTAGCGGGGCCGCAGGGACAGGGCCAGGCCGACGGTGTCGATGTCGTCCGCCAACACGCAGTCGAAGTCCTGCCCCGCCAGGGCGGCGCGCGCCCACCGCACGGCAGGTGACGACCAGTAGGCCCGCCGGTACTGGCGCAGCAGCGTCCAGGCGCGGCTGCGCTGCCAGTAGATGTGCTCGTCCGGGATGGACAGGTGCCGGGCCACCCCCTGCGGGGCGGGGCCGTAACCGCAGGTGACCACCTCGTAGTCGGCGGCAAACAGCTCGATCTGTTTCAGTACCCGCGCGTCAGCAACCAGGCGCGAAAACGACACGATAAGCAGCTTCATCGACGATCTTTCTGTCAGTTGCCGGTCAGGTCCGAATACAGGCGGCTGTAGGCGGCCCCGACTGTGGCCGCGGAGAAACGCTGCCCGATCGAGGCGGCGACGGCGGCGGCATCCGTGTGCTCCAGGCGGGCCGCCATGGTTTGCAGGGCGTCGGCGTAGGCGGCG
Source organism: Buchananella hordeovulneris (assembly GCF_001907235.1). GTDB lineage: Bacteria > Actinomycetota > Actinomycetes > Actinomycetales > Actinomycetaceae > Buchananella > Buchananella hordeovulneris. The sequence continues at coordinate 25,716 of NZ_MQVS01000013.1, read as the reverse complement.
GCGTCCTGCTCGGCCACCAGGATGCCGAAGTCGGGATCGATGTATTCGCCCTGCCCGCCGGTGGCGCCCACCACCACCATGCGCCCCGCCACGAGGGCCTCGGCGGCGGAGACGAAGAAGTTGTCGGCGCGCGTGGGACCGAAGAATAGGTCGGCTTGCGCGAGGGCCGCGTGCACCCCGGCCAGGTCCACCGACCCGAGCAGGCGCACCTCCACGCCGAGCGCGGCCGCCAGCTCCGCCGTGGCCTGCCGCAGCGGCCCATCCCCCACCCACGTCAGGCGGGTGGGCAGGCCGCGTCGGTTCAGCTCCGCGCACGTGGCCACCGCCAGCAGCGGGTCCTTCCGCTCGATCAGGCCGCCGACGGATACCAGGTCCAGCACCCCGTCCGGCGGTGGGGTGGGGGCCACCTGGGCCAGCGGCTCGACGATGCACGGCACCACCGCCGTGGAGCGCGCGCCCCGGATCTCCCGAATCGGCGCGGCCAGGAACTCGCACACCGCCGTCACCACCTGCGGCAGGCGCAGCACCTGCCGCACCGCCGGCAGCAGCGCCTGCCACCATTTGGGCAGGGTGCCGGGCGTGGTCAGCCCCGACCAGTGCTCGGTATGCACCCACGGCAGGCGCGGGCGGGTGAAAACGAACGGCAGCAGCGACGAGATCGCCATTGTGTGCACGACGTCTGCCCCGCGCAGGTAACGCCGCAGCTGCCGCCCGGCCCGCAGGATGGACAGCGGGTTGGTCGGCTGCATGGGGATGCGCCGCACGGGGAAGCCCGCGTGGTGCAGCTCGCGGGAGCCGTCGTCGACGCCGGGGGAGACCAGGTGCACCACCCGCACCTCGTGCCCCTGGGCCGCAATCGCCTGCAAATCCCGGACCGTGAACGCTCCCAGGCCGGGCTTAGTTTCGGTGGGGAACCACGTGGTGACGCAAATGATCCGCATGGCTCTAACCTACCGGGCCCGTTCCCTCACCCGGCGGCGGGGCGGCCGACGGCTTGGCCACTTCGGCGGTGTCGGCGGTGTCGGTGGGCGTGGCCCCCTCATCAGCGTCCGCATCCCCCCGCTCCGCGTCAGCGGCCGACGCATCCACGGTGCGGGCCACGTGCAGCGCCATGAGCGTCATCCCGATCAGCAACACCGCCATCGCCCCGGACATGACGGCCAGCGTCGTGGTGAACGGCCACGGATTGGCCCACAGGATGCCGAGCGGCACCACGGTGTAGAGCACCGAGAACGCCAACAGCAGGCCCTGGCGCTCGGCCACGATGAACAGGGTGGAGATGGGGGAGGTGATGAGGGTCATGAAGAGCCACGGGATGAGGGCCCGCACCATCATCCCGGCGGGCTGCCACTGCGGGCCGATGAACGTGACGAACAGCCACGGCCCGGCCAGCCACAGCAACGCGAACGGGACGATGCCCACCGCCACCGAGCGCACCACCGACTGCTTGACGAACCGGGACATCTCCCCGGGGCGCAGCTCGGTGAAACGCTGGAAGAACACCTGCGACACGGCCCCGTTGATGAGGGCCAGGGGGATGCCAAGGAAGCGTTGGGTGGTGGTGTAATAGCCGACCTCGCCGAGAGCTACCGTCCCGATCAGCAGCGTGATGCCGTTGTCGCGGATCGCGTCGACGATGGCGTTGGGGCCGTTTACCAGCGGCATGCGCTTGTAGCGGCGCATCATGTCGCGCAGGCTCGGCTCGTCCTTGGTTGACAGGGTGAAGAGGGTGCGGGCGCGGCGCAGCAGCGTGCCAAGCGCCAGGAACTGGCCGAGCAGGGTGCCGACGATGAGCCCCGCCGCGCCCCGCAGCGACGTGAACGACAACCCGATCTGCGTCACCGACACCGACGTGGACTGCACGATCCGGTTCAGGGCGATCGGCTTGTATTCCTGGCGGCGGTTAAACCAGAACACCACCAGCGTGATGCCCCCCAGGGACAACACCGACAGACCCGTAAACGGCATCCAGAACTTCAGGCGCGGCTCGTTGTAATGCCGGGCGATGGCGTCGGCCCCGAGCGTGCACACCACCGAAGTGAGCACCGACATCAGCAGCAAGATGCGGGCCGCCAGGCGGAAGACTTGCTTGGCCTGCGCGTCGGTCTTCGGCAGCATCACCGCCATGTCGTAGCGCCACGCCGCCACCGACAGGGCCAGGCCGACGACGGCGGTGTACAGGCCGAGCAGGCCGACGTCGGCCGGGGAGTAGCGTTTGAGCAGGTAGACGGTGAGCACCATCATCACCAGCTGCGACAGCGCTGAACCGGAGAACAGCACCAGCACCTGCGACAACAGCTTGTGCTTGGCGATCTCGCCCCGGAGGCGCGCAATACGGGAACGCATCTTCCCCCTTTTTATCTGTCGGTGCCGACCCGGCTGGCCAAAAACCCGGTCATCCTACCCGCGCTCGGCGCGCGCCTGCGCGGCCGCCAACAGCGAATCGGCCACATCCTGGTACTGCGCTTCGGCGTTGGCCAGGGTGCGCCACGTCTCGCGGGCCGCGGCCGACATGGCGGCGTACTCCTCCTGGGTCAGGCCCGCCACCCGCTCCAGGGCGTCGGCGATCTGGCCCGGCGTGGCCGCCACCGGCACGAGGAAGCCGTTGACGCCGTCGTGCACGATCTCCCGCGTGCCGCCCGCGTCGGTGGCCACCACCGGCAGGCCCGCCGCGAAGGCCTCCATGATCGACACCGGCACCCCCTCCGAGGAGGAGGTGTTCACGAACACCGCGAAGTCGGTGTTGGCGTACAGGTCGTGGACCTGGGCGTTATCCAGGCGGCCCAGCATCTGCCACTTCACGCCGCGAATCGTGCGCTCGGCGTAGGCGCGCATCTTTGCCAACCGCTCGGGCACGAACTCGCCGACGTGCGTCCAGGCCGCCGCCCGCCCGCGTGCCCCCAACTCCGCCACGGCATCGACCAACAGATCCACGCGCTTGTACGCCGCCATGTGGGAACACGAGACGATCTGTAACGGGGCGGTCAAACGCCGCGGCCGCGTCTTCAGGAACGGCACCCCCAGGCGGCGGATGCGCAGCTTGTCCGCCTGGGCGGGGCAGTGCCGCTCCAACTGCGCGGCGGCATATTGCGAGATCGGCCAGACCTCGTCGCAGTTTTCCAGCAGGAAGGGGCGGGCCGGGAGGTAGCCGTGCTGGGTGTCGGCCTCGTCAACGTCGTAGGCGTGGGCCCGCGCATACAGGGCCGGGCGCAGGTGCGCAAACCGTCCCTTCTTCCACAACGCCCCGATGGCGGCACCCGTGTAGAACCAGTACGAATAGAACGTCACCGTATCGAACTTGGCGAACTCGGCCGGGGAGATGACGCGCCGCAGTCGCCGCTCCAACTCCAGGGCCGTGGTAGCAAACCGCATGTCAATGATCCACCGCCACAGGCCCCGCCACGGCCAGCTCTCCACCATGTCGCGGTGCCGCCACAGCACCGGCAGGGTCCACTTCAGCGCGTGGCGCCGCCAATCGGCCGAGCGGGAGCGCGGCGCCAAGCGAGACGACACGTTAACCGGCAGCGCCCGCGTCAAGCGCGCCCCCTGCCGCTGCAGCACCGGCACCACCAGCACCTTGTCAAAGTTCGCGGCCAGCGCCGCGATCTCCTGCTCGAAGAACTCGTCACCAACCTCGTACGGGTAGTGGTCGGTGAAAACGATCAGTGCGTGGCGGGCCATGCGTGCTCCTTTCCGGATAGCGGGCGGCGGCAGCTAGGACAGCGAATCGAACAGATGGTGGCGCGGGCCCCACGCGTCCTTCAGGAACGCGCGGGCCCACCGCCCGAGAACGGGATCCAGGCGCAGGGTGCGCCGCGCCTGCTCCCAGCGCGGCTCGCGCAGCAGCAGGTTGAAACCGAGCGGGTGATGCGTGTGCCCCCACAGTCGCACCAGGTGGGAGGCGGCCGGCAGCAGCCCCGTGGCGCGCAGGGCCCGCTCGGCCCGCGCCCGCACCCCACCCGAGACGGCCACCGTGCGCTCCTCGTGCAGGCGCGGGGCCTGCCCCGTGACTGTGGCGTAGAGCCGCTCCACGTGCCGCGCATAGAACGCCCGCGTCGCCGTCAGCTCAGCCGCCCCAGCCGTCCACAGCCGGTACACGTCCGCCTCCAGCATCGGGTAGGCCCAATCCAAGCCCAAGAACTCGTAGGTGCGGGCCGAGTTGTTGATGTACTTACCCTGCCGCTCACGCGAGTTGAAACTCTCGATAGCGTCGCGCACCGCGCGAGGCGAACCGTCGTAGTCCAGCAGCTGCAGCAGGGCGGCGACGGCCGCGCTCGCGGTCGGCGGCGCGGTGGGCACGTCTGGGGCCAGGTTGAAGTGGTGGGCGAGGATGCGTTGCGTGACCACCTCGGCGGGCACGGGCGCGGCCGCCAGGAGGGCCTCGTCGTGCATGTTGCCAACGACGGTGTGGCCGGGCAGCACGACGGCGTTGGCCGGGATGCGGGCCTCGCGCAGCAACTCGACGAGGGCGATGTAGTCCTGGGCGTGCGGCAGGGCCGAGCAGGACCAGGCCGCGCGCATCCACTGGCCCGTGGCGGGCCGGTCCCAGACGCGGCGCACGACGGCGGGCGTGTAGGGCACCAGCTGCCAGTCGTAGCCCGCGGCCTCGGCCACGGCCCGCGATAGGCCCTGCTCGGCGGCGCCGGGCCGCCCGTAGGTGAAGCAGGTGACGTCGCGCGCGCCCAGCATCTTCAGGTGCGCCACTAACAGCCGCGAGTCCAGACCACCCGACAGCGGCAGCACCAGGTGGCGGCCCGCCGCGGCGGCCAGCAGGCGCTCCAGGGCGGCGCGGATCGTGGACTCCAGGGCGGCGTCGAAGGCCGCCTCGTTGGCAATCTCGGTGGCGGGCGGCTCGTGGCGGGCCAAGCCCCAGGCGTCGGTGGTGGTCTGGCCGGTGGCCAGGTCGATGGTGAGGGTCGAGCCCGCCTCCACCTGGCCGACGTTAGTGAACAGGGTGCGCGGGCCCGTGACGAAACCGGCGGACAGCAGCTCGACGCGGGCGGCCGGGTCGATGGCGGCAGCCCAGGCCGTGGCCTCGTCAGGGTCGTCGGTGATGCGCACGGCGGTGGGGGTAAGGGCGTAGAACAGCGGGAAGGAGCGGGTGCGGTCGGTGGTCAGGCGCACCTGCCGCGCGCCGATCTCGACGGCCGCGAAGTGCCCCAACCAGTCGGCCACCCCCGCCAGGCTCGTCACCGGGCCCGGGCCCGGCAGGCCCGAGCGGACGTGCAGCGAACCCGAGGCAGACCACGCCCCGCTCCCGGGCCGAAAATCGACGCTACGCAAGCCAAACTCCCCACGGCAGACCAACAGGCAATCCCCGTGATTCTAGGCGCTGCGGCCCGTCGATGGGCCTAGCCGTCGGTGCGGGGGGCCAGGGGCGGCAGGAGCCCACCCATCTCGGCGGGCAACCGCACGGGCCGCCCGTCGCGTACGACCACGATCCCCAGCCACCGCCAGGCCCCGGGCGAGGCACCCAGGATCTCCTGGGTGGCGGAGTCGCGGACAACCAGTTCCCCCTCCGGCAGGTGCTCGAATTGGTAGCCGACCTGCTGACCCGTTTGCGGATCCCACATGCGCACGCCGCCCTCGCTCCCGACCGTGACCAGCTGCCCGGAGTCAGCGAACCCGAGGTGAACGATCTCGGCGGGGTGGGCGGCCAGCGCCGCCATCGCCCACCCGCTCGCCACGTCCCAGAGCCGCACCTGGCCGCCCTGGTCGCCGGTGGCCAGCAGGTGCCCGGCGGGGTGGAAGGCGACGGCCAGCTGCGGGCGGCGGTGACCGACCAGGCGGTGGCGTAGCGTGCGGGTGGAGGTGTCCCACAGGTAGCCGACTCCGGCGTCGTCGGAGCAGTAGAGCAGTGGGGCGTGGGGGTGGAAGAGACACAGGTCGGTGTCCGCGGCGTGCCCCGGCAGGAACACTGGACCGCTGCCGTCGGGCAGTGACCACAGCCGCACCTCTCCGATGCCGCCGGTGACGGCCAGCACGGTGCCGTCGGGGTTGACGGCGAGCTGGCAGCTGGAGCGGTAGTCGTCGGCCAGCTGCCGCAGGCGAGTACCGGTGGAGGCCTCCCACAGCCACACCTCGGACGAGTCGCAGAGCGTGACGACCCGGGCGGCACCCGGCAGGTAGGCGATGGCCTCGACGCCACCGGGGGCGGCCAGGGAGCGCAGGCAGGCCCCGGTGTTGGTGTCCCACAGGCGAGCGGGGGAGTCCGGGCCGCCGGTCAGCAGCCACGGGCGGTCGGCGGGCAGGGCCAGGCAGGTCGCGGGCCACGGGTGGCCGGTCAACACCTGGCGGCACCGCCCGGTCGCCACATCCCACAGGCGCACGGAATCGTCACTGCTGGCCGTGGCCAGCGTGCGGCCGTCGGGATGGAACTGGGCGAGGCAGACGACGTCGGTGTGCCCCGCCAGCCGCGCCGTCGGCTGACCGTTGCGCAGCGACCACAGCACCGCCCGCCCCGCGAGGTCGCCCGTCACCAGCTGGTCGCCGCGCGGCGACAGTGCCGCGGCGTGCAGGGTGCCCGTGTTGCGGGTCAGCTCGTGCAGGCACGTCCCGTGCGTGGGGTCCCAGATGCGGGCGCTGCCGTCCCGGCTGGCCGTGACCAGGCGGTCGCAGGTGGATGAATACTCCACGCTCTCAATGTCTGCGGTGTGTGCGGCCAGGGTGTGCAGGCAGGCCCCGGTCTCTGCGTCCCACACGCGGACGGTGGCATCAATGCTGCCCGTCGCCACCGTGCGGCCGTCCGGCGCGAACCGGGCCGCCGTCACCTCGCCGACGTGCCCGGGCAGCTCGCGTATGCACGCCCCGGTGGTGGCGTCCCACAGACGGACGACGCCGTCCTCCCCACCGGTGACCAGGCGCCTACCGTCGGGGCTGCAGTGCGCGGTGTGCACCCGCAGGCCGCTGCTCGGCAACAGCACCCGACTCTCCCCGGTGTGGAAGTCCCACAGGCGGGTCAGCCCCTCCCACGCGCTCGCCAACAGGCGGCTGCCGCCGGGCAGGGCCAGGCAGAGCGTGAAAGAGTCCGTGTCCTCCCGCAGCGTGTGCGCCAGCTCGCCCGTCGCCAGGCGCCACACCCGCACTCCGCCGTCCATGCAGGTGGTGACCAGGTGGGCGCTGTCGGCGGTGCAGGCCCAACCGCTCAGGTCATCCGGGTGAGGCAGGGCGGCCAGCGGGCGGGCGCCGTCGGCCTGCCACAGGCGCACCGTCGCGTCGTCGCTGGCGGTGAGCAGGAGCCGCCCGTCGGGACTGAAGGGCGCGTCGGTGACCCACCGGGCCGCGCGGGGCAGCTGGTGCAGGCAGTCCCCGCTCGCGGTATCCCACAGGCGCAGCGTTCCCCCGTCGTCCCAAGTGGCCAGACGGTCGCCGTCCGGGTGGAAGCAACCACCGTCGACCCAGTCGGCGTGCCCGGCCAGAATGCGGAGGCACTGGCCGGTGGTGGCATCCCACAGGCGGGCCGTGGAGTCGGCGCTGGTGGTGAGCACCAGGGCCCCGTCGGGGCTGAAAGACGCGTGAGTCACGACGCCGCCGTGGCCCACCAGCGTGGCAGGAATGTGGCCGTTCACGCTCGGCCTCCCGGCGGTGGGGACAGCGGATTGTCAACATGCGGGAAACGGTGTCTGGCGCCCCGGCCTCCCGGCGGCGGGGACGGCGGGCGGTGATGGGGCTGAAAGACAGTGCTGGGCAAGCCAAACTCCCTGCGGATTCCGGTGCGGCGACAGCAGCGATCCTAGGCGGGGAGCCGGGGGTGCGTCAGGGAGTGGGCAGCCCGCTCCCTGTGTTTGTGGGGGAGGGGCAGCGACCGGGCCCCGCCCTAGATGTCTGCCAGGGAGGGACAGGCGCCATATACACCGGATGAGGCGCGTGGGTGGCCAGTTAGGGCGGTCAGCGGCGTGGCAGGTTCTTGAATGCCCGGGCCGCTTGCTGGGAAAACTGGGGACAGTCTCGCCCCAGCCTTGTGACTACCTCTTGAGGTCGGTGCGCGGTGCAGGTGTCCGTGGTGGATAGGGGGATAGATGTGTGACCTGAAGTTAATGAACCGGTTTGGTGATTACAGAATGGGAAATGGAAGACGCAGGTAGTGTGTTGTTGGCGCCAGCATGATGTGGGTGAGGAGGACAGAGTGCGTCCGGTGGATTGGTCTGTGGTGGGGTTTTCGGGGGATCCGGTGGCGGGTGATCCTGTGGTGGTGCGTGATGGGGGGCGGCGGTATGTGGGGGTGGCTGAGCGTTTGGGGCGGTGTGCGCAGGTGTTGCGGGGGCTGGAGGCGGGGGCTAGCCAGTCGGAGTCGGTGGCTGGGTTAGTGGAGGTCAAGGATGGGCTGGTTGATGAAGCGATGAGGGCTGAGGGGCGGTATCGGGCGGCGGGGGCGGCGTTGGAGGCTTATGCGGTGGTGTTGGATCGGGTGCAGGTGGAGAGTCTGGGGGCGTTGCAGGTGGCGGTGGGGGCGGGTCTTGAGGTGGAGGCCGCTGAGCGGGAGGGTGCGTATTGGCAGCAGCGGGCTACTGAAGTAGCCGGGAGTATGGGGGCGGGGGTGGAGGTGCCTGCGGGAGCTGGTGGGGTTAGCGACCCGGGGATGGAGGAGTTGGGGCGGTGTCAGCGGTTGGTAGAGCGGGCGTAGGAGGAGCGGCGGGCGGCGTTGGGGGTGATTGCGGCTCAGCGGGAGGTCATTGCCCGGGCGGTGGCTGATAGGGATAGCGCAGCAAGGCGGGCCATTGAGCGTATTGAGCAGGCCGGGGCGGCTGATGGGTTGGCTGATAAGTGGTGGGATGACTGGGGGGCGCCTTTAGTCAAACTGGTCTCCAAGCTGGCGGGGCTGGTGGCGACCTTGGCGGGCATGTTGGCGATCGTGTTGGCTTTCGTCCCGTTTGTCGGGCCCATACTGGCCGCGGGACTGTTGGCGATCTCGGGACTGGCCTCTCTACTGGCAGCCCTGGCCGATGTGACACTAGCGATCTCGGGAGACGGGACGTGGGGACAAGCAGCCCTGTCGATCGTGTTTGCCGGCCTGTCATGTATCGGCCTGGGCAGCCTACGCACCATGGCCGGCAGCGCCAAGGGCCTGGCCAGTGCGCCCAAGATGTGGGCCAACGCCGGGGGCCTGCGCCAGGTCGGCGGCGCTAGAGGACTGGCCCGGGCTTATGGCGCCAACGCCAAAACCGCGGCCTTAGAACTACGCCAAGCCACCATCCAGACCCTACGTCACCCAGCAACCAAACTAAAAAACGCCGCCAAAGCCTTACGAGCCAACCGCTGGACCACACCCGGCCGGGGAGCAAAAGACCGTCTGAAAGAACTCGTCGCAAAAAGTGACCAGTTGAAAGCAGAGCGCGATGAATTGATTGCTCAAATAGAAGACTTGCTCCCAGAGGGCTATGCGGTTAAACATCTTTCATCAAAGCGTATAGAAGACACTTTGGAAAAGATGGAGCTTGAAGGGGTTAGTGGTACAGTCACTGGTCGTCTGCAAATTGATGCTATTAAACTGAGTAAGTTGCATGGAAGGATTTCCCGTATTGGTGAGGAGATTGGTGAGGTTGGTGGGCTGGCGCATCTGGAGGGGCAGGGTGTGCGGGTGGTTGATTCGTTCTTGGCTCCTGGTCCGGGGAAGATGCGTCTGGATGCCATGGGGTTGTCGGCAGATGGTAAGACGTTGATCGTCGCTGAGTTTAAGGGGTTAAAAGCCGAGCTGTCAGGCACTCCGCGAGCAACAATGCTTGAAGGACTCGCTAAGCAGGGCACCGCCCCCTATACGCGCGATCGTATGTTAACCGACTCCAGAGTCGCGCAATACCTAGCAGACACGCCACGGGTTTGGGGCACAGTAACCAGCGGGCAGATGCAATACCAACTCCAAGTCATCTACACTAGATCACCCGAAATAATCAAAAGCACCGTGCTGGATTTCGACCTCACACCCGAAGTGCTCGAAGAGCTCACCAAACGCGTCAACAAACTGCTATCCTAGGCTAAGTCGATAGTGAAAGGAGTAACCCATGGCTGTTTTTCGCGTACTGCCGATCGAGCGCTGCCTAGAACTCATCACCGCCTGGACAGAAGCTCCATGGCCCATCACAACAGAGCAGGGGTGGGAAATCGCCAGAGCTTTGGGCTGGGAACAGGACCCGAATAATACTTTTCTGTTCTATAGCGAGCTTCCAAGAGGCGACGAAGGGGACTGTATATGTAACTCCATGGACGGACTTACCTCTTGGGTAGCATTCCCATTAGCCACGCGGAATAGCGGAGAGAAAGAAGATGTGGTCACGCCTGCTATCGCCAAAAGTGCCCAGCACCTTCTGTTGCTGTTGACAGAAAACTATGGCGGACCAACACTATCAAAATCCCACAACGGCATTAATGTTAACAAGTGGGAGCTGCCTTCAGGGATATCAGTGCGAATTAGTCATAGCGGTACAATGTTCCGGGTTGCCATTTCGTCTCCTGAGGTTGTGAGGGTGCTTAACGATCCGCGTTCTGATCCTGATTATGAACGCCTGTAGACGTGGGTGGTGTTAGCGAAGAGCTGTGACGGTTCAGTGGGGTAGCGGCTTGAGGTGAGATAATTTTTGCCAGCAATTGCTCTGCATGTCCGGTGGGTGCATAATTCCCCTTATTTTGAGATTTATGCATGCGAGAAGACAACAAGAACGACTGACTCATCGAAATCCCGGACGTGGGTCTAGTTGGCGTCTTGGCATGTCTGGCTGTTGAAGCTGCTGACTGGTATGGCCGGGGTAGCTATCAAAGGCTGTCGCACGGCTCGACCCGTGGCTGCTGTTTGTTCGCCGCCGAATACTGCCTTGTGAACAGATGCAAAACCAACTCCAAGTCATCTACACCAGATCACCCGAAATCACCAAAAGCACCGTGCTGGACTTCGACCTCACGCCCAAAGCACTCGAAAAACTCACCAAACGCGTCAACAAACTGCTATCCTAAACCCAGTTGACATCGGAAGGAACAAGCCATGGCGATTTTTCGCGTACTGCCGATCGAGCGCTGCCTAGAACTCATCACCGCCTGGACAGAAGCTCCATGGCCCATCACAACAGAACAGGGGTGGGAAATCGCCAGAACCTTGGGCTGGGAACAGGACCCGAATAATACTTCTCTGTTCTATAGCGAGCTTCTAAGAGGCGACGAAGGGGACTGTATATGTAACTCCATGGACGGGCTCACCTCTTGGGTGTCTTTTCCCTTGGCAACATGGGCAAGCGATGAAAAAGAGGAAGTGACCGCCCCTGCTATCACCAAAAGGGCGCAGCAAATTCTGGAATTGCTAGCCGAAATGTACGGAAAGTCAGCATGTGTTGAATTTGAAGGAGGTGTTAAATCTGCCGAGTGGGAGCTGGCTTCAGGTGCGGTGATTGAAATCCATTATAGCGACAAGGTGCTCATGGCCACAATTTCGTCTCCTGAGGTTGTGCAAATACTGAACGATCCGCGTTCTGATCCTGATTATGAGCGGCTGTAGGGTAAGCCTGCGGCAGTCAAGGTTTGGATCTTCCTCACATAAGCTTAAAAACAAGTTACAGCGAAGGTTGTTTAGTGGGTGGTGTAGGCGAGTAGGGATAGGACGGTTGTGATGGTTTGTTTGTGGGTGTGGTGGGGGCGGCGGTAGTTGGTGGCTAGGATGCGCCAGTTTTTCAGGTGTGTGATAAGTTGTTCGGCCACGTATCTGATTTTGTTGATGTCCCGGGCGTGGTCTTTGTCCAGCTCGGTTAGTGGCGTGCCGGGAGTTTGTTTGGGTGGGGTTGTCAGGCCGCGCCCAATATAGTCTTTATCGGCGATGATGCTGGTTGGGTCTAGCACGTCTAACAGGCCCGAGATGTCTAGGGCGCGCACGTCGTGCACGCTGCCAGGTAGCGGGTCACCCGCCCACGCCAGGCGTCCGCTCAGGGTGGCTAAGACCTGCAAGTTGACCCCGGGGCGGCGGTGTTTACCACTGTAGAGGCCGACCTGGTCACGTCAGGCCCAATACGGCAGGAGCGTGCCATCTAGCACGTAGGACTGACGCGGGTCTATCTCTTCTACCGTGGCCAGCCAGCCCTCCAAGGCCTGGCCGATCAGGCCCGTAAGCGCACACACCGCCCGACTGATCGTCGACTGTGACACCCCCCATCAGCTGGCCGATACAGGCCTGGGACAGATTGTGACGCAAGTAGAGTAAACACGCCCGCACCCCTCGCCCCAGCCCCAGACAGGGCGGGATACGGTGATCAGCGAGTTCCTCTCCAACCCAAACCACCAAGTCAGCAAACTGCTTAACAGTCAACCCCGTGCTACACTCCACCCTGACAGCTCGTTTCTTTGAGAGTTTTGCTTATTCCTAACCAAATCCTCCCAAAAAACGAGCTGTCACCCCATCCACGACACACCAAAACCCCTGAATAACCTTCTACCTGTTGGAAAGAGGTGTGTTGTGAGTGATTTCCGCATCCTTGGTCCTGATCGCTGTCTAGAATTGATCCTTGCTTGGGCAGAGGCTGACTGGCCCATGAGCCGAGAGCAGGCTCAATTTATCGCACTGGGGCTGGGGTGGCTCACTATTGCAGGAATGTCGAGGCATTTTTGTAGTGAGCTCTCTTCAGGGGAGCCAGATTGCAATCTTGGTGAGCTCAGGTGGAATATAAGTGGTATTGACTTCCCTCTATCGAAGCGAGCCTCTGGTGAAGAAATTGCCAAAGCAGAGGCGGCAATTTTGTCACTCGCGACTGAGCTTGAACGCCGTGTGACAGAGCGTTACGGCGAGCCGCAGAGGTCTGAATTGGAAGAAGACGGAATACGTTCCTATAAGTGGACACTCTGTTCCGGGCTGTCTTTTGACGTGTTTTATACCCACAAGATGATCCATGTCACGATCACTTCTCCCGCACGAAATAAACTCCTGACTACTGCGCGAGCTTACCTCGAAGAGAATCGAGAAAGTGAAGAGCTGTGACAGTTCAGTGGGGTAGCGGCTTGAGGTGAGATAATTTTTGCCAGCAATTGCTCTGCATGTCCGATGGGTGCATAATTCCCCTTATTTATTAGATTTATGCATGCGAGAAGACAATAAGAACGACTGACTCATCGAAATCCCGGACGTGGGTCTAGTTGGCGTCTTGGCATGTCTGGCTGTTGAAGCTGCTGACTGGTATGGCCGGGGTAGCTATCAAAGGCTGTCGCACGGCTCGACCCGTGGCTGCTGTTTGTTCGCCGCCGAATGCTGCCTTGTGAACAGATGCAAAACCAACTCCGAGTCATCTACACCAGATCACCCGAAATCACCAAAAGCACCGTGCTGGACTTCGGTCTCACGCCCGAAGTATTCCAAGAGCTCACCAAACGCGTCAACAAACTGCTAGGATGAAAATCTACTTATTGGAAAGGGGGAGCTATGAACGATTTCCGCATCCTTAGCTCTGAGCGCTGCTTGGCGTTGATTCGCGCATGGGTGCACGCACGGTGGCCGTTGACTTTGGAACAGGGCGTAGTTATAGCGAAGCAGTTAGAATGGAAACCTTCTAATGTCCGAACTAATCTGTTCTGTAGCGATCTTGCTGAAGCCGACGAGGCTGACAGTAGAATGACCGTTGTGGATGGAATGGTTCTTAGGGTGTCGTTCCCGTTGAGTTCAATTGCCGACGAGGAAAAAGCGTTCACGCTAATGATTTGCGAGCTTGTAGAGCAAGTCGAGGAACTATTGGTGAAAGAATGGGGCGAACCCTATAGGGATGCGGACCGTTCCGGCATAAGATCAAGTCAATGGGAGTTGTGTTCAGGTGTCACAGTTAGAATAAGCTGGGATCGCACAACTGCAGATGCCTCAGTGTGGTCGCCGGAACTTACCGCCCTGATGAAGGAGTCCGGTTCAGGCGAGTAGCTTGAAGGTGCATACTGGCTTGTGGCCGGGTGCGGGAAGTGTTTGACGCTCACCGCGGGTTTGCTGGGGTCCGCCAGATCCGTGGCCTGCCAGCCCTGGCCGGGTTGGCCTGCAGCGTGAAGCTGGTCGGGCGGCTCGTGCGCGAGCAGGAACACAAAACCCAAGCCGCCTAACCCACAACAAACCCACGCCACCCGTCCAAAAACTTGACAGCGTCACAAGTGCCGCGTCTGGAGCCTGCCTGCCGTCTGCTCCGCTCACCCCCACCCGTCCGGCAGGCCGGGCAGCGGCCCCACCGGCTCCCGCACCGGCCGCCCGCTGCGCACGGCCACGTGCCCCAGCCACTGCCCGGCCCCGGGCGAGGCACCGATCACCTCCTGGCTGGCCCCGGCCCGCACCAATATCTCCCCGCCGGGCAGGGGTTCGCCCTGGAAGCCAACTTGCTGCCCAGCCTGTAGATCCCACTGCCGCACCGCGCCATCCCGGCCCACCGTCCATACCGTGGCGCCTGGCCCGCGCCCCACCGCGACCGCCCCGCCGGGCGGGCCCGCGATAACCCCGGTCACCCGCCCGTCCGGCACCCGCCAGCTGCGCACAGTGCCGTCGGCGTGCCCGGTCGCCACCGCTGCGCTGTCGCCGACAAACACCCCGCCGTAACATTCGGCCCCCGGTGGCGCCGCCAGCTCGGCTGCGAGTCGCCCGGTGTGCGCGTCCCACAAGCGGGCCACCGACGTGCCGTCGGTTACCAGCAGCCAGCGCCCGTCCGGGCTGAAAGAGAGCCGCACCTGCGTGTAGGTGCTGTGCCCGGGTAATTCGGCCCGCCGTTCCCCGCTCTCCGCGTCCCACAGGTGCACCGTGCCGTCGGCGTCCCCGAGCGCCACCACGGCGCCGCCCGGCGCCCAGACCCCCGCCGTGACGGCCGCGGTTCCGGGCAACACCCGCAGGCAGTCACCACTCTGTGCGTCCCACAGGCGCGCGGTGGCGTCGTCGCTGCCGGTCAGCAGCCGCTGGCCGGACGCGTCGAACGCGCACACCGCCACCTCCCGGCCGTGCCCGGCCAGGACGCGAGACGCGCGCCCCGCCGCGTGGCGCAGCCAAACCAGACCGTCGACGCCCCCGGTCGCGGCCGTCGCGCCGTCCGGGCACAGGGCGACGGCCGCCCCCCAGCCGTCCCACGCGCACAGGCAGACCCCGCTCTGCACGTCCCACAGGCGGGTGGTGCCGTCGAAGCTGGTGGTCAGTGCCCGCCGCCCGTCCTCGCTCAGGCAGGCGGCGGAGACATGGTCGGCGTGCCCGGTCAGGGCCACCGGTCGCCCGTCCACCCGCCACACCCACGCCGCCCCGTCCGTGAACGCGGTAAGTACCGCGGTGGGGGTGCAGGCGGTCGCCGCCAGCTCGGGGTGGGCGCAGGCCGCCAGCGGGAGGCAACCCGCCCCGTCAACCTCCCGCAGGCACGCCTCCCGTTCGCCGACCAGAAAGACCCGCGCCGCGTCGGCAAAGCCCACCGATAGCAGCGCGGGCCGCGGCCCCGCCCACTGGCCCAGCCCCGGCCCCTTTCGGGCAGGCAGCAGTTCGACGGTGGTGTCATCCCATCCCACCACCAGGTGCCGCCCGGTGGGGCAGAAAGCGGCGCGGACGACGACGTCGTGGTCCCGCTCGATAATCCGCAAGCAGGCGCCCGTGGCGGTCTGCCACACGCGGGCGGTCCCGTCGCAGCTGACGCTCAGCAGCAGCGCGCCGTCCGCGGAAAACTCCAGCGACAGCGCGCCGTCGCGGTGCCCGGCCAGCTGCCGGGCTTCCGCCTCGCCCGCGCCCCGCCACAGCCACACCCGGCCCGCCTGGTCGCTGGCCGCCACCTGCCGTCCGTCGCCGCTGAGGGCGACGCGCCGCAACGGCCCGCGCCCGGGCGCCAGCATCCGCAGGCACGCCCGCGTCGCGGTGTCCCAGAGACGGACCGTGCCGTCGTAGCTGGCGGTGGCTACCGTGGTGCCGTCGGCACTGGCCGCCCACCCGGTCACCGCCCGGGTGTGGCCGGGGGTGGGCGTCGGCGCCCCGACCTCGGGCCACCACCACAGCGTCCCGTCCCGCCCCGTCAGCACCGCCAGTTGCCAGCCGGGCACGTAACCGCCGCCCGCCAGCGGCCCGCACCCCACCGGTCCCGGCAGC
This sequence comes from Buchananella hordeovulneris, assembly GCF_001907235.1. Lineage (GTDB taxonomy): Bacteria > Actinomycetota > Actinomycetes > Actinomycetales > Actinomycetaceae > Buchananella > Buchananella hordeovulneris. The sequence continues at coordinate 9,680 of NZ_MQVS01000013.1, read as the reverse complement.
TGCCGCCCGGAGGCGAGCCGCCACAACCGCGCCCGCCCGTCGGCGTGACAGGTGAGCAGGCGGGCTCCGTCGGCGCGGAGACTCGCCGACTCCACGGGCGCGGCAGGTCCTGCCAGCACCCGCAGGCAGGCCCCCGTGGTCGCGTCCCAGAGGCGGAGCGTGGCGTCCTCGCCCCAGGTGACCAGCCAGGCGCCGTCCGGGCTCACGGCCCCGCCCGCCAGTGCGCCGCTGTGCCCGCTCAGGGTCACCGGCGCGACGCCGCCCACCCGCGTTGTCACTGCCAGGGCTGGCCCGTCAGCGTTTGATAGGCCTCAAGGTAGCGCTGCCGCGTTCGCTCCACGACCGCGGCGGGCAGCGGCGGGGGCGCCGCGCCCGCCGCCCGGTCCCACCCGGCGGCCGCCGACGTCAACCAGTCGCGCACGTACTGCTTGTCGAAACTCGGCGTGACCTGCCCGGGCCGCCAGGCGTCGGCGGGCCAGAACCGGGACGAATCCGGGGTCAGCACCTCGTCACCCAGCAGCAGCTGCCCGTTAAAGTGCCCGAACTCGAACTTCGTGTCCGCCAGGATGATGCCGCGCGCTGCCGCCAGCGTCGCCGCCTGCCGGTAGACCGCCAGCGACGTCTCCCGCAGCGCGTGCGCCACCTTTGCCCCCACCCGGGCCGTCACCTGGGCGAAGGACACGTTCTCGTCGTGCTCCCCGACCGCGGCCTTCGTCGCGGGGGTGAAGATCGGCTCCGGCAGCGCGCTGGCCTCCGTCAGCCCGCCCGGCAGCTCCACCCCGCACACTTGCCCGCCCGCGTGATACTCCGCCAGGCCCGAGCCCGTCAGGTAGCCGCGCACCACGCACTCCACCGGCACCATCTCCAGGCGGCGGCACACCATCGCCCGGCCCGCCACCGCCGTCGGCACGTTAGTGGACAGCACGTGATTGCCCACCACGTCCGCCAACTGCGCGAACCACCACAGCGACATCGCCGTCAGAATCTTGCCCTTATCGGGGATCGGGGTGGGCAGCACAAAGTCGTAGGCGCTAATGCGGTCCGACGCCACCACCAGCACCCGGTCGCCCGCCCCGTCAGCGGGGGCATACAGGTCACGCACCTTGCCGGAATAAATGTGCCGCCAGCCCGGCAGCGCGGGAGCAGAAATAGCCATGCCCCCATTTTCCCACTCGCGCCCGGCCCGGCCCGCGCCCGCTGCTCGGTGTTCGCGCCCGCGCCCGTCGCCTCGGCACCGTGTCGCCAAGTTGCGACCCGCAAAAGCTCCCATCCACCCCGCTGCGGTCACTAAATTGCCGTCGAAAGCCATACTCGCTAAGGGAGCAGACATGTCCAACCAGTACAACCTCACCAGCTACGTGGGCCAACTTCTCGAAGCGCACGACGCGCAAATCGAGGAAGACGGCGACAAGATCCGGGTCACGAACTGGCCGCAGCCCATCAGCTTTGAGGGCACCGCCTTCGTCAGCGAGGGGGACGGCAGCGTCATCTCCCGCTTCGACGTGGTGGCGACCCTGCCGGACGGGCGTGAGGTGTGCGAGGCGTTCGGGGACAGCAGCAACGACGTTGAGGGCGCCCTGAACAGCAACCTGCACAGCTTCACCACCTCGTCCCTGCACGTCATGATCGCTGCTTTCTCGGGCGAGCCGGGCGAGGTCGACGTGGAGGAGTGGCCCACCGCCAGCGGCCCGGCCCGCGTTTACGTCGGCCCCGCCGTGTGGAAGAGCAACGCCGCGGACTGCGGTCACCTAGACGTGCCCGCCGGTTTTTGGGACCTGGGTGGCCAGGTGGTGGCCGACAAGCAGCTGGCACCCGGCTTCCACTTCCTGCGCATCTACTACGCCCGCAACGGCGACGACGTCTTCGCCGCCGAGTTCCAGCTTGACAACGAGGACCTGCCCGGCCCCCAGGAGGCCCTGCGGGCCATGGACTGGCAGGCCCACGACTTCTTCTACTCCGCGCGCCACTTCGCCATCCTGCACGTGGGCGGCTAAGCGTCCGGCAGGGCTGTGGCGGATCGCAAACGGAGGGCGTCCCCTTGCCCGACTACCATGGGAGGTGCTGCCTGCCACCACCTTGGAGGACCGATGGGACGCATCGTCGTCGAAGTAATGCCCAAGCCCGAAATTCTCGACCCGCAAGGAAAGGCCGTGCGCGGCGCCCTGCCGCGCCTCGGCATCGACGTGTTCACCGATGTGCGCCAGGGCCGCCGGTTCGAACTCACCGTCGCGGGCCCCGTCACGGAAGACCACCTCGCCCAGGCCCGCCAAGCGGCCGAAAAGCTGCTGTCCAACCCGATTATCGAGGACGTCGTCTCGGTGCACGCCGTGGAGGAGGAGCGGTGAGCTCGGGCAACCTGGCGGCCGCCCGGGTCGGGGTCATCACCTTCCCCGGCACGCTCGATGACCGCGACGCCGCGCGCGCGGTCCGCCTGGCCGGGGGCACGCCCGTGTCCCTGTGGCACAAGGACACATCCCTGCGAGACGTCGACGCCGTCATCATCCCGGGTGGTTTCTCCCACGGCGACTACTTGCGGTGCGGCGCCATCGCGCGCTTCGCTCCTATCATGGACGAGGTCATTGCGCGCGCGGGGGCGGGAATGCCCGTGCTGGGCATCTGCAACGGGTTCCAGATCCTGTGCGAGTCGCACCTGCTGCCGGGTGCCCTGATCCGCAACGACCACCAGCGTTTCATCTGCCGTGACCAGAAGCTGCGCGTCGAAAACACCGCCACCCCCTGGACCCGCGATCTAGCGCCGGGCCGCGAAATCACCGTGCCGCTGAAGAACGGGGAGGGCGGTTTCGTGGCCGACGAGGTCACCCTGGCGCGCCTGGAAGGTGAGGGCCAGGTGGTGTTCCGGTACCTGGAGGTCAACCCCAACGGTTCCCTGCACGACATTGCCGGGATCTGCAACGAGGCCGGGAACGTCGTCGGCCTCATGCCACACCCCGAACACGCGGTCGAGGTGGGCTTCGGCCCGGACTCTCCGGCTGGTCCACGCACCGGCACCGACGGCCTGGCCATCTTCACGTCCGTGCTCAACGGTCTGTTGGCCGCCTGAGGAGGGGAAAACCATGACTGAACACCTGCCCGACACGGTAGAAAACGCCGCCGCCACGCCCGATCAGGAGATGCCGTACGCCGAGCTGGGGCTGAAGAGCGACGAGTACGCGCGCATCAAGGAACTGCTGGGGCGGCGTCCCACCGCGGCCGAATTGGCCATGTACTCGGTGATGTGGTCCGAGCACTGCTCCTACAAGTCGTCCAAGAAGCACCTGCGTACCTTCGGGCGGCACACCACCGACGCGATGCGCACCCACTTGCTGGTGGGCATGGGTCAGAACGCCGGGGTGGTCGACATCGGCGACGGCTGGGCCGTGACCTTCAAGGTCGAATCCCACAACCACCCGAGCTTCGTCGAGCCCTACCAGGGGGCGGCGACCGGTGTCGGTGGCATCGTGCGCGACATCATCTCCATGGGGGCTCGCCCCGTGGCCGTCATGGACCAGCTGCGGTTTGGGGCGGTCGACCACCCGGACACGGCCCGCGTCGTGCACGGCGTGGTGGCCGGGGTGGGCGGCTACGGCAACTGTCTGGGCCTGCCCAACATCGGCGGCGAGATCGAGTTCGACTCCTCCTACCAGGGCAACCCGCTGGTCAACGCCCTGTGCGTCGGGGTGCTGCGACACGAGGACATCCACCTGGCCAACGCCTCGGGCGCGGGCAACAAGGTGGTGCTGTTCGGGGCTCGCACCGGCGGCGACGGCATCGGTGGGGCCTCCATCCTCGCCTCGGAAACCTTCGAGGACGGCATGCCCGCCAAACGCCCCAGCGTCCAGGTGGGCGACCCGTTCATGGAAAAGCTTCTCATCGAGTGCTGCCTGGAGCTGTTCGCGGCCGGGCTGGTGGAGGGTATCCAGGACCTCGGGGCGGCCGGCATCTCGTGCGCCACCTCCGAGCTGGCCAGCAACGGCGACGGCGGCATGCACGTGTGGCTCGACGACGTGCTGCTGCGCGACCCGACACTCACCGCGGGTGAGATCCTCATGAGCGAGTCGCAGGAACGCATGATGGCGGTCGTGCGGCCGGACAAGCTGGCGGAGTTCCTCGCCGTGACCGCCAAGTGGGATGTGGAGAGCGCCGTCATCGGCGAGGTCACCGGCACCGGGCGCTTGACGATCGACCACCACGGTCACCGCATCGTCGACGTCGACCCCAAGACGGTGGCCCACGAGGGCCCCGAATACGACCGTCCCTACGCGCGGCCGGCCTGGCAGGACGCCCTGAACGCCGACTCGGCGGCCCGCCTGGCCCGGCCGGTCGGCCCGCAGGAGTTGCGGCAGGCCATCCTGGCGGTGGCCACCGACCCGAACCAGGCCAGCGCCGCCTGGGTCACCGACCAGTACGACCGCTACGTGCAGGGCGCCACGGCCCTGGCTCAGCCCGACGACGCCGGGGTGGTGCGCGTGGACGAGGCCACCGGCCGGGGGGTGGCCATCGCCACCGACGCCAATGGGCGCTTCGCCAAGCTTGATCCGCGTGCCGGGGCCGCCCTGGCGCTGGCTGAGGCCTACCGCAACGTGGCCACCGTGGGGGCGCGCCCGCTGGCGGTCACCGACTGCCTGAACTTCGGTTCGCCCGAAGACCCGGATGCCATGTGGCAGCTAGTGGAGGCCATCGAGGGCTTGGCGGCGGCCTGCCAGGCCCTGGGGGTGCCGGTCACCGGCGGCAACGTCTCGCTGTACAACTCCTCCGGCACCGAGAAGGGGTTGCCGACCTCGTCCATCAACCCGACCCCGGTCGTCGGTGTGCTCGGGGTGCTCGACGACGTGTCGGTCGTGGTGCCGTCGGGCTGGGCGCAGGCTGACTGCGAGGTGCTGCTACTGGGGGCCAGCGCGGCCGAACTGGATGGGTCGGCGTGGGCGCGAGCCGTGCACGACCACCTGGGGGGTCTGCCGCCGCGCGTGGACCTGGCCGCCGAGCAGGCCCTAGCCGAAGTGTTGGTGGGGGCCGTGCGGGCGGGCGAGGTGTGTGCCAGCCACGACCTTTCGGCCGGGGGCCTGGCCCAGGCGCTGGTGGATGCCACGGTGCGTTTCGGCGTCGGGGCGCAGCTCGACTTGTCGGCCGTGGCCGAGCGCGACGGGATCGACCTGTTCGAGTTGCTGTTCAGCGAGTCGGGGGCGCGGGCCTTGGTGGCCACCCCCGCGGGGCACGCCGCTAAGGTGCAGGCTCGGGCGCAGGCCGCGGGCGTGCCGGTGGCGCGCATCGGGGTAACCGGCGGGGCCGAGTTGGTGATCGCCGGGGTGGCGGGCCTGGACGTGGCCGAGTTGCGGGCAGTGGTGGACGCGCCGCTGCGGCGCCACTTCGATTAGCCGCTTCCCGCTTGCGGGCGGGGGCATGGGCGGGGCACTGGCCGAGACGGCGGGTGCCCCGCCCGGCGCTATTCGGTCTTGCTCAAGGGGGCGGCGCCCAGGCTTTCGAGGAGACGGGCGGCGTGGGTGAACATGTCTTTGACGTTCTCGGGTCCCAGGATCGCCGAGTAGAGCCCGGCCATGGAGAAGACCGAGCTGATGATGAAGGCCAGGGCCTCGTGCTGCGGCCCGGGCTCCTGGCCTTCCTCCTCTACGCAGAGGCGGGCGGCGGCCTGCAGCAGTGCGTTGATGTGGGTGGCCGCTCGGGCGCGCCCGGCCGGGTTGCGGATGGCGAACAGGAGGGTCTCCAGGGCGAAGGTGACGTCGGTGGTGTCCTCGTCGGTGCACATCTCCTCCCACGTCTGTGGCGCGGTGCCGTTGGCGTAGTGCTCGGCCATCACCTCGTGCTGTAGCTCGTAGTGCCGGTCGGCGGCAGCGAGGAGGAGCTCCTCCTTGGAGGCGAAGGAGCCGTAGATCGCCCCCTTGGTGAAGTTGGCCTCGGCCGCGATGTCGGCCATCGAGGCCCCGGCGAAGCCTTTGGCGGCCACCACCCGCTTCGTGGCGGCAAGGATCTCTTCCTGCGTGGCGGTGCGGTTGTGTTTGCGTCGCTCAACCGCCTCGGCTTTTTTCGTCAGGGTGTCGGCGGCGTCCTGCAGCTGCTGGGAGACCTGGTTGAAGGCACGGGCTTGGGCAGCGCTGCTGGTGTCGAGCAGGTCGCGGTTGAGGGCGCGCGCTAGGCCGCCGACGGCTTGCGTCAGGTTGCGCAGGGCGTTGGCTACTCCGGGGGACTTTTCCGACTCACTCATGCCCCCATGATACCGCTCGGTATGAGTAGTGGAGGGAAGGGATTTTGGGGGCAAAAAGCGCTTGCAGGGCCACGACGCCGATGATACCTTTCGGAATATTCCAGACGGTATGGAATTTGACGGAGGAGAATCATGACTCTCAGCGTGTCGCACCTGCAGCGCACCTTTCCCACCCGGCACGGCCCCGTGCATGCCAACGTCGACCTCACGCTTGAGGTGCCCGCCGGGCACGTCCACGGCCTGCTCGGCCACAACGGCGCCGGCAAAACTACCCTCATTCGCCAACTCGTCGGCCTCCTGCAGCCCACGGCCGGCGAGATCCACCTCGACGGGCACGACCTCGTCGCCCGCCCCGCCCTCGCCCGGCGCCTCATCAGCGTCCAAGCCCAGGGAACCGTCCCCATCTCGGGCCTGCCTCCCCGCAAGGCGATCGAACTCGTCGGCCGCCTGCGCGGCCTACCCCGCGCCGAGAGCAAACGGCGCGCCGCGGCCCTCGTTGACGCTCTCGACATCGGGGAATGGGCCGACCGGGTTAGCCAGACCCTCTCCGGGGGTGTGGCGCGCCTGACTGCCTTCGCCATGGCCGTGGTGGCCCCCGGCCACCTCGTGGCCCTCGACGAACCCACCAACGACGTCGACCCGGTGCGCCGCCAACTGCTGTGGCGCCAGGTCAGGGAGGTGGCGGACGCCGGAGCTGCCGTGCTGCTGGTGACCCACAACGTGCGTGAAGCCGAAACCGCCGTTGACCGCCTGACCATCCTCGACCACGGGCGCGTCATCGCCGGAGGCAGCCCCGCCGAACTGCTCAGCGGACCTGACGCGCCGCGCAGCCTCGAAGACCTCTACATCCAACTCACCCAGCAAGCCGAGGTGACCCAATGAAAACCTTCAAACAGTTCGGCCTGTTTCTGCAGTGGCAACTGCGCCGTCAGGCCCTGGCCCTGCCCGTCTACTTCGCCCTGCAAGTCATCATTGCCGCCGCCATTACCCTCGGCTACGGCCTGATTGTCGGGGAGGTGGATCAGCGCACCAGCCTGTTCCTGACCACCGCCGCCATCACCATTTGTCTGCTCATGCTGGGGCTGGTGGTGGCCCCACAAACCGTGGCCGACACCCGGGCCGAGGGCGGATACGAATGGATGCTCACCCTGCCCGTGCCCCGGGCCGTCTTCGTGTTAGCGGACATGCTGGTGTGGATGGCCCTGGCCCTGCCGGGACTAATCTCCTGCATCGTGGTGGGCAGCTGGCGTTACGGCCTGGACTTCTCCCCCAGCTGGGCCGTGGCCCCCGCTGTGCTGCTGGTGGCGTTCGGCGCCACCGCCATCGGCTACGTCCCCGCCGTCACCTTCGGCAAGATCGGCACCCTCATGTGCACCCAGGTCTTCATCATGGGCACCATGCTGTTCACGCCCATCGCCTACCCAGCGGAGCGACTGCCCGCCTGGGGGCGCACCCTGCACGAGTGGCTGCCCTTCGACTCGATGGGGCGCCTGGTGCGCGGCACCATGGCACCGGGCGACTTTCCGCTCGATGCGCGGCCGTGGATCGTGGTGGCCTGCTGGGCGGTGGTGGGGTTCTTGGCGTCCCTAACCATGTTGCGGCGGCGCCGCTGAGTGATGTGCGCAGGCGGGCGGTGGGGCTATGGTCCCCACCGGCCGCCAGGCCGTGAGATTGTCCCACCTCACATTGCCCAGAATGTAAGATCACGGGCGAGGTTTGGGTTAGTCTGTGCCAGGCTTTTACTGCTACGGGTGATGCTGTTTGCGAACGCTAACCGGGGCAGCAGCGGCGCCCGCAGCGGTAATCGTTTAAGCGAACTAGCGCCCCACCCGGGGCCCCGCGAGAAGGGAACCGTCCCATGCATGAGCTTTTGCAGGACGTTTATGACACCGTCGTTGCGCGCAACCGCGGCGAAACCGAATTCCACCAGGCAGTGCACGAGGTGCTCGACTCCCTCGGTCCCCTTCTGGAAAAGGACCCCCACTACGCCGACTTCGGCTTGCTGGACCGCATCGTCGAGCCGGAACGGCAGATCATCTTCCGGGTGCCGTGGGTCGATGACGCCGGGCGGGTGCGTGTCAACCGCGGCTTCCGCGTCGAGTTCAACTCCGCCCTCGGCCCCTACAAGGGGGGCTTGCGGTTCCACCCGTCCGTCAACGGCGGCATCATCAAGTTCCTCGGCTTTGAGCAGATCTTCAAGAACGCCCTGACCAACCAGGGCATCGGCGGCGGCAAGGGTGGCTCCGACTTCGATCCGCACGGCAAATCCGATGCCGAGGTCATGCGCTTTTGTCAATCCTTCATGACCGAGCTGGCCCGCCACATCGGCCCCGACACCGACGTGCCAGCCGGGGACATCGGCGTCGGCGCCCGCGAAATCGGCTACCTCTTCGGGCAATACAAACGCCTAGTCAATCGCTACGACGCTGGAGTGCTCACCGGCAAGGGCCTGGCCTACGGCGGCTCGCTCGTACGCACCGAAGCCACCGGCTACGGGGCCGTGCACTTCGCCCAGTCCATGCTCGGCACCAAGGGCGAGAGTTTTGACGGGCGCCGGGTTGTCGTCTCGGGCTCCGGGAACGTCGCCATCTACGCCACCCAGAAGGCGCAGGCGCTGGGGGCCACCGTCGTGGCGCTGTCCGACTCCAACGGCTACATCGTCGACGAGGCAGGCATCGATCTGGCCCTGGTCAAGCAGATCAAGGAGGTGGAGCGCGGCCGCATCCGCGACTACGCCGACCGCAAGGGCGGGGCCGTGCGCTACGTCGAAGGCGGGTCCATCTGGGACGTGCCATGCGACGTGGCCATCCCCTCGGCCACCCAGAACGAACTAGACGGCGCGGCGGCCGCCACCCTGATTAAGAACGGGGTGCGGGCGGTGTCCGAGGGGGCCAACATGCCCTCCACGCCAGAGGCAGTCGAGGCCTTCCAGGCGGCGGGCGTGCTCTTCGGCCCCGGCAAGGCGGCGAACGCGGGCGGGGTGGCGACCTCGGCGCTGGAGATGCAGCAGAACGCCTCCCGCGACCGCTGGAGCTTCGAGACGGCCGAGGCCGCCCTGGACGCCATCATGGAGGACATCCACAACTCGTGTGCCGCCACCGCGGAGGAATACGGCCGCCCCGGCGACTATGTTTTCGGTGCCAACATCGCCGGTTTCAAGCGCGTGGCTGACGTGATGCTCATCCACGGCGTCATCTGAAGCTAGATCTTGGGGGCGGGTCGCGGAGGCGGCCCGCCCCCTGTGCCTGCTGGCTGAGGCGTGCGGCGGGGGCGCCCTCGGATTTGTTGGGTGGGGTGGGGTGTGCGGCGGCAGGCCGCCCTAGATTGCTACGGGGGCGGCACAGGCGCCATATAGGTGGTGTCAGATGCTCAGTGCAACGGTTTGTTGTGTTGGGTTGGAGGTTGTTGTGGGTTGGGATCGGGATGTGGTTTTGGATGAGTTGGAGATGGGGTTTGCTGGGCG
>NZ_MQVS01000012.1 GCF_001907235.1 Buchananella hordeovulneris | reverse complement strand
TTCTTGGCGGGCTTGTCCTCACCCTCCACCGCCGCCTCGGCCTTCTTGGTGGCACGCTTGGTGGTCTTCTTGGCGGGCTTGTCCTCACCGCCCACCGGGACGACCGGCTGCTCGTCAGCGGACAGCTCGGCAGATTGTTGTTTCGCGGCACTCGGGGTCGACTTTGAGGGTGACAATCGTGGCCTTTCGACTGAAGAACTACTTACCGCGCACCGGCGGGAGGCCCGTCGGCGGGATGGAACGTCGCCGACATTATAAAAACGCGCTCACCTTATACGCAAATAACACGCTTTGTCAAGACGGTAACGCCTGATGCTGACGTCCGTCAAGAAGCCACCGTCAAAACTGGCACTGATGACTCCAGCAAAATACGTTTGGCGTGCTTCCCGAGCGCTAACGAGCCCTCGTGTGCCGACTTCATCAACCCAATGACGATGATCGTGGCCTGCACCTCGTCAACCAGCTCCAACACTTGCCCGGCAATATCCCCGTCGGGGCGGCCGTACCGAATTGCGGCGGGCAGGTTCGCAGCCTCGAAACGGTCCCACAGGTGGTCGGCTGCCTCCTGTGCCGACACCGCACCCTCGCGGTCGGACGGGGCTAGTAACACCACGAGCTTGTCCCCCATCGCCCCCACGATGCGCATCGCTTCGCGCAACGCCGCCTCTGACTCTTCCCCGTGGTAGGACAACAAAACAGCCATTTCAACCCCCGCGTATGGAAAACGTGCCAGCATGTTACCGCGCTCCCCCACGCTATCGTTGCCCCCATGCCAAACTGCTCGCCGTTTCGCGCGGCCGTCCGCCAGACAGTCGATGCCGATCTCTCGACACACGTGCGGCAGCTGCGGCAAGAATTTGCCGGATTGCCCGGTGCCGTCCAACTGCTAGATTTCGCGGAGAATTTGCTGGGTGGGGGGAAGCGGACCCGCGCGCAACTGCTGGCCCTGGGTTGGCTGTACGCCACCGGCGACGCTTCCCTCTCCCCTGCCCCCCGCGGTGGGGCCCTCGCCGTGGAGCTATTCCAAGCAGCAGCCCTCGTTCACGACGATCTCATGGATGCCTCAGCTACCCGCCGCGGTCAACCCACCGTGCATCGCGCGGCGGCCGCACAGCACGCCGCCAAACAACGGCGGGGCAGCGCTGACCAGTTTGGCGCGGCCGCCGCCATCTTGCTCGGCGATCTGCTACTGGTGCAGGCACAGCGCGAGTTTCGGCGAGCTGCCGGCGTCGTGCCGGAAGCCGAACCCGCCCTGCGGCAGTACGAGCAAATGGCCGCCGAGCTGCAACTCGGGCAGTTCTTGGATGTGCGTGCCCAAACTGAGCCGGTTGGCACTCCGGGTGGACTAGAGACGATCCTAGAAGTACTGGACTACAAGTCCGGGCGCTATTCAGTGGAGTATCCACTGGTGATTGGGGCCCTGTTGGGCGGCCTTTCTGCTCGGCAAGTGGAACCGTTACGCGCCTGGGCGCGCCCCCTGGGGATAGCGTTCCAGTTGCGAGACGACGCCCTAGGCGTCTTCGGCGACAGCCGCACCACTGGTAAACCCGCGGGGGGCGATATTCACGAGGGCAAACGCACCGCGCTGCTCGAACTGACGTGGCAACACACTGATGCCGCCGGACGGGCCCTGCTAACAGACGTCTATTCCACGCCTACCCCCGCTCAGGCGCAGGTGCAGGCCGTGAGTGAACTCATGCGCACTAGCGGAGGCGAGGCGGCCCACGAGACGCTGATCGCCCAGCAGGTGGCGGCTGCCACCGCGGCACTGGCCAACCTGCCGCAGGGGCAGGCCCCGCGGGCGCTATTTGCCGAATTCGCTACCGCACTCACTGCCCGCTCTGCGTAGGGGCGCTACAACGCCAGGCAGGCTGCCACCCGGCGTACCTCGTGCACGCGCCCGGCCCGCAGGGCCGCAATCGGGCTCGTCCCAAGCGAGTCGTTTTCAGCTAGCAGCCACTCCACGGCCTCTGCCTCGTTCATTCCACCGTCCAGCAACAAGATCACCGTGCCCCGCAGTGCCGCCACCGGGGTGACCGGCCGGGCCTGCTCATCCAAAAAGCACCGCGGAATGCGGCGCACCTTGTCGGCGCCCACGCTGGCCAGCAGCGTGTGATCTTGCAAGTAAGAGCGCACCACCTGGTGGCGCACTCCCAACAATTCAGCTACCTCAACCACGGGAAGCAATTCACAATCCATGGCGCAACCGTAGCGCCTGCCCGACCGAGCGCGCGCCACTAGATAGCATGCGGTTGTGGTTTGCGCACCGAACGATGAGTCTTTGCCGTCCCCTGCCGAGGGGGCGGCCCCCGCCGAACAGTCATCGGCATCCGCCGCTGGACAGCCCCCCGCGGCAGAATCCACCGACACCCTTGCGCGTTCTGAACGGCCCGTTGGGCAGGAAGATCCGCTCCTGGGCACGTTGGTGGACGGCCGCTACCTGGTGCAGCAACGCATCGATATCGGTGGTATGTCCACGGTCTATCGCGCCCTTGATCGCCGCCTGGACCGGCTTGTAGCTTTGAAGATCCTGCACCCCACCTATGCCCAGACTCCCGACTTCTTGGAGCGCTTTCAGCGCGAAGCCCGCAGCGCAGCCCGTCTGGCACACTCCGGCGTCGTCGCCGTGTACGACCAGGGCAGCGATGGCCAGCTGACGTACCTGGCTATGGAGTACATAGCAGGTCCAAACCTCCGCACCCACCTCCGTCGGCGCGGCACCCTGAGCCTGGGGCAGGCGTTGGCTATCACCGAGCATGTGCTTAATGCCTTGGCGGCGGCCCATCGCATCGGCTTGGTGCACCGGGATATTAAGCCCGAGAACGTGCTGCTGCCGCGCGAAGGCGGCGTCAAGGTCGCAGACTTTGGGCTGGCGCGGGCAGTAACTCAGGCCACCAACGCTGTCGGCGGGGTCCTCGGGACGGTGGCGTACCTGGCTCCCGAGGTAATCAGCGAAGCCACCCCCGATGCGCGGGCTGACATCTACTCCGTCGGCGTGATGCTCTACGAGCTGATTACGGGGCGCCAGCCCCTGACGGGGCAGACCCCCGTTGCGGTGGCTTTTAAGCACCTCAACGAGGGAGTGCCCGCTCCTTCCCTCAGCGTGCCGTGGCTGCCCACTGAGGTCGATGAGGTGGTGGCTGCGCTCACCACGTTGAGTCCCGACGAGCGCCCCGCGGACGGGGCTGCGGCACTTGCGCTCGTGCGCAGGTGCCGGGAACAGTTGGACGCGGACACGCTCGCCAGGCGCGCGGCTGCCCCCAGTCAGGTCGACGCGGCCGCCCCCACCGAACAGCTCAGCAGTGAACGGCCAGGCGCCACGGCTGTGTTGCCGAAGATAGAGGTGGCGCGCCTGCCTGCCTCCGCAGCGGCTCCTGAGCGCCGCCCCCACAAGGTGCGGGAGCGGCGCAACACCAGCTGGATCGTGACTGCCGTGGTGCTCCTCGCCCTAGCTGCTGTCGGCGGGATCTTCGCGACCTGGTACTACCAGAACGGCCCGGGCGCCTACTCTTCCATCCCTAAGGTGGCGGGCATCAGTGAGAGCGAAGCTCGCTCAGCCCTGGAGTTCGAAGGCTTTGCGACCCTGACCACCCAACGCCACGACGATGAGGTGGCCAAGGGCAATGTCATCTCCTCCAAACCTGCCGCCGGCGAACGGCTCAAACGGGGCCAGACAGTAACCCTGGAGGTTTCTCTGGGAAAGGAGCAGGTGACGGTGCCTGACGTCACTGGCCGCACCGTCTCCAACGCCACCGATATCTTGCGCAGCAATCGCCTGGGGGCAGCCTCGGTGCGCCGCGAGGAGTACTCCGCTGAAGTCGAGGCCGGGGTCATTATCGCCACCGACCCCACGGCGGGCACCCGGGTGGACCATTCCAGCGAGGTGACACTGGTGGTGTCGCTGGGCCCCAAGCCGGTGCCAGTGCCGAGCGTGGTGTCCATGGAGAAGCAAAAAGCGCAGGAGACTTTGGAGGCAGCGGGCTTCACCGTGCAGCTAGCCGAGGAGTATCACGACGACGTGCCCGCGGGACACGTCATTTCCCAGGATCCGCAAGCCGCTACGGACCTGGTGCCCGGCTCGCCCGTCAGTCTGTTGCTCTCTAAAGGCCCCGCCCTGGTGGAGATCCCCAACCTGATCGGCAAGAATATAGATGAAGGGGTGAAGGAACTGGAGGGCCTGGGCCTGGTGGTGAAAACGGATGCGGTCATCGGCGGTCTTTTCGGCACTATTCGGTCTCTCGACCCGGCACCGGGCACCCAGGTGCCGATAGGCAGCACCGTCACCGTCCGCTACGTCTAGCCGTGGGGGCGCGCCGCCCTTCCGCGCCCCCACCCGTCACTGGCTCCGCAACATCTCCGCCAGCAGGAAGGCCAACTCGAGTGACTGCTGGTGGTTCAGCCGCGGGTCAACCAGAGTTTCGTAGCGCCGAGCCAGGGCCCCGTCGTCGATCTCCTCGGCTCCCCCAAGTACCTCGGTGACGTCGTCGCCAGTCAGCTCCACGTGAATGCCGCCGGGGACGGTCCCCACCTGCTGGTGCGCGGCGAAGAATCCTTCCACCTCCGCCAGGATCGTGTCGAAGTTCCGGGTCTTGTAGCCCGAGGCCGAGCTGATCGTATTGCCGTGCATCGGATCACACACCCACACAACGGGGCGGCCATCAGCCTGCATCGCCGCCAGCAGCGGCGGCAGGTGTTCGGTGATTGCGGCGGCACCCATGCGGGTGATGAACGTCAGCCGCCCTTCCTCGCCGTGCGGGTTGAGCTTGTCCACCAGCGCCCGCAACTCGTCAGCGGAGGCCTGCGGACCGACCTTGACGCCCAACGGATTGCGCACGTGGCGCAGCATCTCCACGTGCGCCCCGTCCAGCTCGCGGGTGCGCTCCCCGATCCAGAGAAAGTGGGCGGAGGTGTTGTATAGCTCGCCGGAGCGGGAGTCCACCCGGGTCATGGCGTCCTCGTACTCCAAAAGCAGCGCTTCGTGCGACGAGTAGAAGTCGACGGTGCGCAGCCGATCGAAGTCGACACCGGCCGCCTCCATGAAGCGCATGGCCCGATCGATCTCCCCCGCCAGCTGCTCGTAGCGGGCGTAGGCCGGGTTGGCGGTAAAACCCCGATTCCACTGGTGAACGTGGCGCAGGTCGGCGTAGCCCCCCATCGTGAACGCCCGAATGAGGTTGAACGACGTGGCGCTGCGCTGGTAGGCATCCAGCAGGCGCGTCGGGTCGGGGGTGCGCGCGGCAGGCGTGAACAAGTGTCCATTGACTGCGTCACCCCGGTAGGACGGCAGCGTTACCCCGGCGCGGGTCTCCAGATCGGCACTGCGTGGCTTGGCATACTGCCCGGCCATGCGCCCCATCTTGATGATCGGGAGGGACGCCCCGTAGGTGAGGACCACCGCCATCTGCAAGATCGTCTGGATCTTCAACCGTAGGTGGTCAGCTGTCGACTCCGCGAAGGTCTCCGCGCAATCGCCGCCGGTGAGCACGAAAGCCTCCCCCCGGCTGGCCTGCGCTAGGCGTTCCCGGAGGGCATCCACCTCCCCGGCAAAAACCAGCGGCGGACGTGTACGCAATTCCGCCACGACGGCGGCCACCTGCGCCGCATCCGGATAGGCAGGCTGCTGGCGCGCAGGCAGACTTCGCCAGGTGGCGGGCAACGGACTGGGTTTCTCGTTCACGCGGCCAGGATACTGAAACGATGTCGGTCTGCCGCGCGACGTCTCACAGACAGAAGCCCCACACGTGCGCCGGGGGCGGGCGGGGCAGCCGCTGCCCGCCCGCCCCCGGGACAGTGCTCAGTGTCCGGCAGGCGCGTCAGCCGGCACCAGGTCCTGCCCGAGCTCGGCCAGCATCTCCACAAACCACGGTGCGGTGATGTCGAACGGCTTGCCGCCTGCGATACGGGGGAAGGGGATCGACTTCAGCCGGTCACCGTCTTCCTCGTCGTGGCCAATCACCCCGGCCTTGCCTTCAAAGGCCGACTGCACCGCGAGGTCCGCCATCGACTTGATCAGCAGCTGGTCGCGCACATTGGCAGCCGCCGACCGCGAGAAGTAGCCCGACTTTTGCACCATCACCTTCTCGGCTCCGATGCGGGCCGCAAACTGCTTGGCAAACCACTGGCCCGGGTTAATGGTGTCGAGCTTGACGTGGCCGAACGGGTCGCGCTGTACCTCTTCGCCCGCAGCTTCCATCTCGGCGATGATCTCCGGCACCCCGGCACCCTCAGACAGGAAGATGTTGACGTTGCCCTTGGCATCCATGACGGCTTTGAGGCGGGCGGCCTCCTTGTCCAGGTCGATCTTCATCTCGGGCAGGAAGATGGCGTCGATGTCCCACCGTTCCTGGCTCAAGCCAATGGAGGGGGCCCACTCGACGGTCTGCAACCAGCGCCGGTATTCGGCGGAGGCAGCAGCGGTCAGCCACCCGCAGTTGCGGCCCATGACCTCGTGCACGATCAGCATGCGCGGGTTGGAACGGTGCTCACCGATGATATTGCGCGCAAACTCTGCGGCCTCCTCGGCTGCGGTCCAGGCGCCGAGGGACTGGCGGATCGGCACCACGTCGTTATCGATCGTCTTGGGCAGCCCCACCACGGTCAATGCGTAGTCGTTCTCGGCCAAGTAGGCCGCGAGGTCGGCGGCGGTGGTGTTGGTGTCGTCACCGCCGATGGTGTGCAACACATCCACCCCGTCCCGCCGCAACTGCTCGGCGGCCACCTCCAACGGGTTCTGGCCTTCCTCCACCAACCCCCGCTCCACCAGGTTCTTGGCGTTGGTGAGCTTGACGCGGGAGTTGCCGATAGGCGATCCCCCAAAGTTGTGGAGCAGATGCGCCTTCTGGCGGGCCTCGTCGTCGATCACGATCTTGTTGCCCGTCAGCAGGCCGTGGTAGCCGTACTGGTAAGCAATGATCTCGACTTCGGGAGCGATCTCGGTGTAGCGCGAAATGAGGCTACCGATAGCAGAAGACAAGCAGGGGGCGAAGCCACCGGCAGTCAACAAAGCAACGCGACGAACCGTCATTGATTACCTTCCATTTGCGGGCACACGGCCCGGGGGTGCCGCTGCGCGGCGAGGACTCCCTAAGTCTATGCAATACTCACGCCGCTGCCTGCCTGCCAAAGTCCCGGCGCTAGCCGCGCTCTTCGCGGGCGATCTCGGCTTTGCGGGTAGCGGCGTACATGTCGACGTATTCCTGGGCAGACAGCGCCTGGATGGCGGTCATTATCTCGTCGGTGACCGCCCGCAGGGTGGCGGCATCTTCGGCCTTGTCCTGCAGGTGGGTAAAGGTGAGCGGTGACCCGATCCGCAAACCGACGCGCGACCCCAGTTTGGGCAGCCGTTTACCGATCGGTTGCGCCAGGTGCGAGTCGATCATGGCGATCGGTACGACCGGCACACCGGAGGCCAACGCGAGGCGGGCCACACCGGTCTTGCCGCGATACAGGCGCCCGTCTGGGCTGCGGGTGCCCTCCGGGTAGATGCCGAAAGCCTTGCCTTCTCGCAGCACCGCCAGCCCCGCCTCCAGGGCGGCCCGCGCCGCGTTGCCACCTGCTCGATCCACCGGAATGACGCCGACGCCCTTCATGAAGGCCCGCACGAACGCCCCCTTAAGGCCCTTGCCGGTGAAGTAGTCGCTCTTGCCTAGGAAGTAGACGTCCCGCCCCGCCAACAGTGGAGTGAAGAAGGAGTCGATGACGGCCAAGTGGTTGGAGGCGAGGATCACCGGGCCGGTGCGCGGGAGGTTTTCTTTCCCCTCCACCCACAGGCGATAGCTCAGGCGCATGAGGGGACCGAGAGTGAAACGCATAACGTGGTAAAGCACGACCAGCCTTCCGATACAGCTTAGGGAGCGCCGTTAGTCTAGGGTGCGCACTATGGGCAAGGGGAATCGTATGCGCCGGGACGACGAATTTGACGAGCTGATCTCCCAAGTGGCGGATGATCCGGAGTTCTCGCGCCTGGGAGCGGGCCGGGCCGGGGCAGTTGGGGCGCCGGCGGCGGGCCCGCGCGACTACGTGCTTGCCGACCCCGCCGACGACTTCGTGCCGACCGCGCCGCCAATCAGCAGCGGGGCCCGCAGCCGGGTGGTGGCGGGTTGGTTGCTGCTGGGTGGGGGCCTCATACTCGCGGTGCTTGCCAGCGTATTCCTCACCGGCCTGGCGCGCTCCCTGGTGGGGTTGCCGGGACTGGCGGGCCTAGCGGTCGGGTTTGTGCTGTTGCTCACTAGCATGCGCCGAGCCAGCGCCGCCGATGCCGACGACGGGGCCGTGGTGTGAATGTGAGCGGCTCCCCGTAGGGTGGAGCCGTGGTGCGTGATCCTTTCGAGCTGGCGGGCGATCCACACAGCGACGGCCCGGCGCTGCAGCTTTCCCTGCAGGGGCTGTCAACGCCGCTGTCGGAAGTGACTTTCGTGGTGGTGGACCTGGAGACCACCGGCACCTCAGCCCACCGCCACGCCATAACTGAGATTGGCGCGGTCAAGGTGCGTGGGGGCGAAGTGTTGGGAGAGTTCGGCACCCTGGTCAATCCGGGCACGAGCATTCAGCCCCAGATCACAGCATTAACTGGTATCACCAACGCGATGGTGGCCACCGCGCCACCGCTTGCCAGCGCCTATCCCGCATTTTTGGAGTTTGCGGGTTTGGACAGGGCGGACACCGTGCTGGTCGCCCACAACGCCCCGTTCGATGTCGGCTTCCTGAAGGCGGCGGCGGCCACGCTAGGCTACGACTGGCCGCAGCCGCTGATTTTGGACACGGTGACATTGGCCCGGCGGTCCCTGCGCGGGCAGGTACCCAACCATCGACTGGCGACCCTGGCTCGTTATTTCGGGGCTGCCACCACGCCGAACCACCGAGCCTTGGACGACGCGCGCGCGACGGTCGACGTGCTCCACGGACTGCTGGAACAGCTAGCCCCCCTCGGGGTCACTCACCTGGCGGACCTGCCACACGCGGCCGACCCGGTACCGGCCCGGCGGCGCCGCAAGTCCCGCCTCGCTGACCAGCTCCCCACCTCACCCGGTGTGTATCTGTTTGTTGACGCCGCTGAGCAAGTCCTCTACGTGGGAGCAGCCACCTGCCTCCGGAGCCGGGTGCGCTCCTACTTCACCGCGGCCGAGAAGCGTTCCCTCATCGGGCCGATGCTGGATCTGGCGCATGCCGTGCGGCACATCGAGTGCGCTACCGCCCTGGAGGCTCACGTGCAGGAGTTGCGACTGATCGCCGAACTATCCCCGCCCTACAATCGCCGCTCCAAGCATCCCCACCGGCAAAAGTGGCTGGCGCTTACCGCGGAGACTCACCCCCGGCTGACACTGACGCGCAATGTGCCGTTAGCAGACGTGGAGCGGGCAATTGGCCCGTTCGCAGGGCGGCGGGCTGGCGAATTGGCAGCCGCGGCCTTGACGGACCTGGTGCCGTTGCGACGGTGCACCACCCGGCTGCCCGCTGCCCCCACGGCGACTGCGCAGGCCTGTCCCCTGCTGGAGTTGCGCAAGTGTCTGGCCCCCTGCCTGCCTGCCGCTGCCCGGCCTGCCTGGACACACTGCCAGTCCGATCCCGTGGCGACCGCCGTCTCAATGCTGGCGCACACCCCCGCAGCGCTCATCCTGCCCACCCTGCGGCAAATACGGCAGCTGGCTGAGCAATTGCGCTACGAGGAGGCGGGGCAAGTCACCGCGCGGCTGGCCGCATTTGTACGCGGCGCGGCCCGCGCCGAACAATTGCGCCCCCTCTTTGCCGCCGACCAGATCGTGGCCGCTCGTCGGCGGGAGGGCGGCGGCTGGGAGCTAGTTGTCATCCGTTACGGCCGCCTGGCGGCCGTGGGGGTGAGCGGCCCCGGGGAGGATCCGCGCCCCCTCGTCGCGCACTTACAAGCCACGGCCGAACCGGTGCCCGCACCGACACGGGTCGGTGGGGCCGCCAGCGCCGAAGAAACCGGGCTGCTGGCGGCCTGGTTGTACGCCCCCGGCACGCGCCTGGTGGAAGTAGCGGGCGCGGTGCCGCTGGCGGTGAGTATCAGCGGAGCCAGCCGCCACCTAACCCTGCTGGCGGGCAGCCCAGCAGACTAGGCCCGCTCTTGACTGGCCCGCACCCACTGCGCCAGCACGGCTGCGGCCGCCCCAGAATCCACGGCGGCGGCGACGCGCACCAGGTTAACTTGGAGACGCTCCCGCAGCGCCGCAGGGCCGTGTTCAGCTAGTTCGTAGGTGGTTAGGGCACCGGCCGCATTAAGGAGCACCGTGTCGCGCACAGGCCCTTGCTGGCCTGCCAGCAGATCCCGCACTACCTGCGCGTTGAACTGCGGATCGCCTCCCCGCAAGTCCGCCACCGTGGAAGGAGCGAGGCCCAGCTCCGCCACCGCATCCAGTTCCAAGTGCGTTACCTGGCCGCCGGTGGCCACCCATAAGTCGTTAACTGCCGCGGTTGTTAATTCGTCTAGGCCGTTGCGGGCCCGGAAGACAATGGCGTCCTGCCCCCGCCGGGCAAAGACATCGGCCATGATGGGGGCCAGCGGCTGCCGGGCACAGCCAATGAAGTTTGCCCGCGGCTGGGCCGGGTTGACTAACGGTCCGAGCACGTTGAAAACAGTGGGCACCCCCAGCTCCCGCCGCACCTGCGCCACGTGCCGCATCGCCGGGTGGAAAACGTTAGCAAAGCAGAATCCCAAGCCGACATCGGTGAAGATCGAGGCCACCACCTCCGGGGAATCGGACAGATCTACCCCCAATTCCGCCAACACGTCGGCCGAGCCACACTTGGAGGTAGAGGCCCGGTTGCCGTGTTTCACCACCGGGGTGCCGGTGGCGGCCACCACCAGCGCGGCCATGGTCGAGACGTTCACGGAGTGCGCCCCGTCCCCTCCGGTGCCCACCAGGTCCACCGCCTCGTGGGTGCCCACCTCCAGCTTGATCGCGTGATCGAGCATCACGGCGGCCAAGGCCCCGATCTCCTCCGCGCTCGGCCCCTTGGCAGACAAAGCCACCAAGAAGGAGGCCAGGTGTACCGGGGAGGTGCGCCCGGACATGATCTGGTCCATTGCCCAGGACGCCTCGGCGGGCGTCAAATCCTGCCGGGCCACCAAGTGCGACAGAACTTGGGGCCAATCAATAACTGCCTGGGGCATCAGGCTGCCTGCCCGTCTGCCACTGCGGCCGCGATGGCCTCCTGCAAAGTCAGCGGATTCAACGGTTCACTCACCACCGCCCGCGCCCCGGACCAGGTGGCTAACCATTCGTCCTGCTGCCGGGCCACCAGCACGATCACTGGCGGAACCTTCTCCAGTTCCTGCGCCAGTTCTTTCGCCAGTCCCATGCCGCCCAACTTGGCGGCCTCCCCGTCGAGCACCAAGGTCGCGAAGTCGCGTTCGGCGAGCGCCTGCCGCACCCCCTCTGGGGTGGCCGCCTCCATCCAGCGCGATGGGGCCAAGCCTTTGCCTGCCCGGCGGCCCACTGCCCGGATCACGGCCTGGCGCACCGAGGCGTCGTCGCTATAAACCAACAAGTCGGTGTACTGACTCATGTCCAACCTTTCATGCCCACACGCAACGTCCGGGCTAATCGTAGCGGCCGGACTTCGCCCCGCGTTGCCAAAGCCGCTAGGGTGAGGTTGGGACCTGAGTCCCACCATCTCTGTCTTTCATTAAGGAGAACCATGGGCGTCTACACGCTGCCTGAGCTTGACTACGAATACTCCGCCCTCGAGCCGTTCATCTCCGCCACCATCATGGAGTTGCACCACTCCAAGCACCACCAGGCTTACGTCGATGGGGCCAACGCCGCATTGGCCAAACTGGAAGAGGCGCGCGCGGCCGGCGACTGGGCCGCCATCAACCTGTACGAAAAGAACCTGGCCTTCCACCTGGGCGGTCACACCAACCACTCCATCTTCTGGAAGAACCTCACCCCTAACGCGGCTGAGGCTCCTAGCGGCGAGCTGGCGGACAAGATCGCCGCTGACTTTGGTTCGTTCGACGCGTTCAAGGCCCACTTCGGAGCGGCAGCCCTCGGCCTGCAGGGCTCCGGCTGGGCGGTGCTGGCCCTCGACGCCGTGTCCGGCAAGCTGGTTATCTTCCAGCTGACCGATCAGCAGGGCAACATCCCGGTGGCTACCCAGCCGTTGCTCATGCTCGACATGTGGGAGCACGCTTTCTACCTGGACTACAAGAACGTCAAGGCCGACTACGTCAAGGCGTTCTGGCACGTGGTCAACTGGGACGACGTGGCGGCGCGCCTGGCGCGCGCTACCACCGCGCAGCTGGTCTGATTGCGGCGGAGAAACAACTGTGGGGCCGGGATTTTCCCGGCCCCACAGTTATGCGTCCAGCACTAGTCCCGGCTGACGGGACCCGCCACGCTGACCACCTCGACTACCGCAACCGACGGGCCAACCGCGCCATCGTCCGGCAGCAGCATCGCGAAACGGGCACCCACCTGCTGGCCGACCAACTCCTTGAACAGCGGCTGGTTCGCGATCGGCACCTGGTTACGCGAAAAGTCCTTGTCTTGCCACGTGTTGCTCAGCACCTTGCCGTCCGGTACCGCCACCTGCTTAATCGCTAGGGTGATCACGTCGTCGGCCTTTAGCTCTTGCCCGGTGCCGGAGGACAGCAGCCGCAGCGCCACCTCGGTGGGAGCCGCCGCGTCCTTGTTCACCACGATCTCGGGTTCACTACCGAGCTCACCTTCCATCTTGAATGGCAAGTCGGCAGGCGGCTCGAGCAGTTGGCCCCCCTTGGAGGCGGTCAACAACTCGGCGGGCTTCTCGGCGGCCACCAGATCCACGATGAACACCAGGGTCTCGTTGGGCTTTATCTTGTCTCCCGCCCCGGCTTCGCCGTAGCCGAGAGAAGCCGGAATGGTCAACGCCACCCGGTCGCCGAGCTTGCGGCCAGCCAGCCCTTCAGTCCACCCCTTAATGACCCCCCGGCCTTCCTCCGAGACCAGCTCGAAACGCAGAGGCTCCGGCCGGTCGAACGACGTGTCAAACACCACGCCGTCCCAAGTCTTGCCGTAGTAATCGGCCGTCAACCAGTCGCCCTTTTCCACCACCGGGCCGTCACCCTCGAGCAAAACATCGACCTTGAGTTCCTTCGGTGCCGCACCCGCGAAAGTTATGACCGGGCATTGGCCGCGCCCGCCCTGTACCTTGGCCGCTCCCCCAGCGATCTCTTTTTCCAGGGACGGCTTGGCGTCCTGCCCAGTTTTCAGGTCGAAAACACCCTCTGCGGTCGCGCAGGTCCGCTGTTCCTGCGCGGCCGAAGTCGAGGCGGAGGCGGATGCCACCGCCGACGGGCTGGTTGACTGGCCTGCCTGCCCACCTGCAGTGGAACAGGCAGTAAGTGCCAGGGTGCTGGCGGCCAAAACGGCCAAATAACTACGGCGCAATGGTCTCTCCATCGTCAATACTTGGGGCGCCAGGCCGACGCCACGGGGGCAGGGAAGATTAGTTGAAGGAGTCGCCGCAGGCGCACGAGCCCTTGGCGTTCGGGTTGTCGATCGTGAAACCCTGCTTCTCGATCGTGTCAGCAAAGTCAATGGTCGCCCCGGCCAGGTACGGCACGCTCATGCGGTCCACAACGACCTCGACGCCAGAGAAGTCCCGGATGGCGTCGCCGTCCTGCACTCGTTCGTCGAAGTAGAGCTGGTAGATCAAGCCAGAGCACCCTCCGGGCTGCACCGCTACCCGCAAACGCAAGTCGTCGCGGCCTTCCTGTTCGAGCAGCGAGCGCACCTTGGTGGCGGCGGCGTCGGTCAGAGTCACATCATGCGTGGCAACAGCTTCAGTCATGTCTTCCTGCTTTCGGTTAGGCCGTCGCGATTCTACGCTTTTTGTCGGCCCAGAACGAACCTTGGGTTATCAAGTTGCCCACGTGCGCGCCAGGCGGGCGGCGGCACGGTGAGCCTGCGCTGGCTCAACGTCCGGCACTACCCCGTTGTTCCCCGTCTCCGCGTCGGAGGCCAGCGCCACCACGTGCGTGAGCGGAATGTCGGCGTATTCCCGGCGCACCACCTCGCTGCGTCCCGCCAACACGAGGCAGGGCACAGCCAGTTCCGCCGCGGCGGCGGCAAATTGGGTGACGGGGGTGGGGTCGGCGGCCCCGCCAGCCCGGTGGTCGAGGTTGGCGACCACCACCAGCACCAGATCGGTGGTGGTCGCCAACTCGGCAGGCAGCGGCGGGGCCTGCAGCGTGATGCCGGTGAATTGTTTGTCCCGTACTTGGGGAGCCACCACGGAGGAGGAGATCTCCCACGTGGCGGGGGCCACCGAGTCCCAACCGGCCTGCACGGCCCGGGCTAGCCGTGTCGCCGCCTGCGCCTCCGCCGCGCAGGCGTGCAGCCGGATCTGCATCAGATTTGCCCCGCCAACCGGGCCAGGAACAGCGCCTGCGCCCCCACGATCTTGCGCAGCGACTCGATGTCCAGACTCTCGTCCTCCGAATGTGCCTTGGAATGGGGGTCCTCTACGCCCGTGACGAGGATCTCCGCCTGGGGGTAGGTGTCGCGGAAGGTGGAGATAAACGGGATCGAACCGCCCATGCCAATGCCGACAGGGGCCTCGCCGTAGGCCCGCTCTAGGGCCCAACGCTTGGCGCTCGCTGCGGCGCCGCTGACGTCGGCCGCGAACGCCGGTCCCAGGTCCCCGGGGGTGACCGTCACCTCGGCGCCGAAGGGGGCGTGGTTTTGCAGGTGGCTAACCAGGGCGTCCATCGCGGTCGCGGTGTCCTGGCCGGGCGCCACTCGCAGTGAGATGGCGGCCCGGCACGCCGGGGCTATGGTGTTGGAGGCATTGGCGACGCTGGTGGCATCCAGTCCGATGACGCTGACTGCTGGCTTGGTCCACAGGCGGGCCGCCAGGTCGCCGGTGCCGGCCAGCTGTACCCCGTCCCGTAGCCCAGCGTCGGCACGGAAGGTCTCTTCGGCGTAGTCGACCTCGGCGTCGTCGCGGGCCACCAAACCGGCGATGGCCACGTCCCCGTTTTCGTCGTGCAAAGTGGCAATCAGGCGCGCCATGAGGGTGACGGCATCCAGGATGGGCCCCCCGAACATGCCCGAGTGCAACGCACCGTCGGTGACCCGCAGTTCCACCTGGCAATCGACTACCCCCCGCAAGGAGGTCGTCAGTGCTGGGGTGGTGGTGGTCCAGTTTGCCGAGTCGGCGACGACGATGACGTCGGCAGCCAGCTCCGCCTGGTGTGCGGTCAAGAAGTTGGCGAAAGATGGCGAACCGGACTCCTCCTCCCCCTCGATAAAGACGGCCACCCCCAGGGGCAGCTCGGGGCCAAAGACGTCCCGGAGGGCGCGCAGCGCCCCCAGGTGCGCGATGATGCCCGCTCCGTCGTCGGCGCTACCGCGCCCATACAGGCGGCCGTCGCGGCGGACTGGCACGAACGGCCCGGGGGTGGACCAGGCCTCCGCCTCGCCCCCGGGTTGCACGTCGTGATGGGCGTAGAGCAAAACCGTGGGGGTGCCCGCCACCGTCGGACTAGTGGCGATCACGGCGGGACGGCCGGGGGTGCCATCCGGGTTGCTGCCGCGGGTGATGTGGGCTTGCAGCCCAATTTCTGTTAGCCGCTCGGCCACGAAGCGGGCGGAGTCTTCGAGGGTGGATTGGTCGAAGCTGGCCGACGAGACCGACGGGATGCGGATGAAGTCCTCTAGGTCCTGCAGGGCTTGCTCGAAGCGGGCATCGACGGCAGCTAGTAACGCGGCAACGGTGGGCGATTCAGTCATGGCGCCACCCTACCGCTGCCGCCGCGGACCCTAGCGGCAACTGGGCGCGCCCGAACCGTTTCGTCTAACCTGTGCCAATGAGCTTTCGGAAGAAATCTGCCGCCGACGCGCCCACCCCGGCGGCCGAGTCGCCCTCCGGCAAGGTGGGTGGTAAGGGCAGGCCTACTCCTAAGCGGCGGGAGCAGGAAGCCAAACGTCTCCATCCGTTAGTACCGCCAGACCGCGAGGCCGCCCGGAAAACGGCGCGGGCCGCGCAGCGGCAGGCGCGGGATGAGGCGTTCCGCCGCCAGCAGGAGGCCCTGCGCACTGGCG
This sequence comes from Buchananella hordeovulneris, assembly GCF_001907235.1. Classification (GTDB taxonomy): domain Bacteria; phylum Actinomycetota; class Actinomycetes; order Actinomycetales; family Actinomycetaceae; genus Buchananella; species Buchananella hordeovulneris. The sequence continues at coordinate 53,873 of NZ_MQVS01000012.1, read as the reverse complement.
ACGAGCGCTACCTGCCGGCCCGCGACAAGGGCCCAGCCAGACGTTTTGCACGCGATTGGATCGATGCTCGTTTCTGCATCGGGCAGTTCACGTTGCCGCTGATGCTTTTGATGATGGTGGCGACCTTCGTGTTGGCGTCGTTTCTCCCGCGGCTGGCCGTGTGGTCTTTGGTGGCGATCTACGCGCTGTTCATCCTGGCCTTTGCTGACTCGCTGCTCGCGGCGCGAAAGGTAGGCCAAGCCCTGGAGGCCAAGTTTGCTGCCGAGCAGATCCCGCGGTTTACCCGTTTCTACGCGTTCTCACGTTCGTTCATGCCACGACGCCTGCGCGCGCCCCGTCCGCAGGTAGGCCGGGGGCAGTTCCCCTCCTGAGGGGCGAAGGTGGGAAGCGAAACCGCTTCCCACCTCTTTTTCGTCCCGAGCGGCTGGGCGGCGACGTAGGGTGAAGTATGGTCAATTACCGCTACTTGGGCCGTTCGGGCCTGAAGATTTCTGAGATCACTTACGGCAACTGGTTAACGCACGGCTCCCAGGTGGAAGCCGAGGTGGCCACCGCTTGCGTGCAGGCCGCGCTGGATGTGGGCATCACCTCGTTCGACACGGCAGACGTGTACGCCAACACCGCGGCGGAGGAAGTGCTAGGGCGGGCCCTGGCGGGACTGCGCCGCGAAAGCCTTGAGGTGTTTACCAAGGTGTTTTGGCCCACCGGCCCCGGCGGCCCCAACGACTGGGGGCTGTCACGTAAACACATCATGGAGTCTATTGATGGGTCTTTGCGGCGTTTGCAGATGGACTATGTCGACCTCTACCAGGCTCACCGCTGGGACGACCACACGCCCCTAGAGGAAACCATGCAAGCGTTCGCTGACGTGGTACGGGCAGGCAAGGCGCTGTACATCGGGGTTTCGGAATGGAGCGCGGAACAGTTGCGGGCCGGGCAGGCGCTGGCGCGGGAAATGGGCGTGCCGTTGATCTCCTCGCAGCCTCAGTATTCGATGTTGTGGCGGGTAATTGAGGAGGAAGTAGTTCCCGCCAGCCGAGAGCTGGGAATCGGGCAGATCGTGTGGTCTCCGGTGGCGCAGGGCGTGTTGACCGGCAAGTATCGACCGGGCGCCCCAGCCCCAGCTGGTTCGCGCGCCACCGACGACAAGGGCGGGGCGCAGATGATCTCTCGTTTCCTGCGGGACGATGTCCTGACAGCGGTGGCGGGTTTGGAGCCAATTGCGGCGGAGCTGGGCTTGACGATGGCCCAACTGGCGGTGGCTTGGGTGTTGCAAAACGACAACGTTAGTGCCGCTATCGTCGGGGCCTCGCGCCCCGAGCAGCTGCGAGAAAACGTCAAGGCCGCAGGGGTGGTGTTGCCCGCCGAGGTGCTCGAACGCATTGATGTTGCGTTGGCTGGGGTAATTGAACGCGACCCAGCCCTCATCGGCACGGGCACACCGTCGCGCCGGTAGTCGGCGGGCTGGTGGGGGCCCGGTGCCCCCACCAGCTACAAAGGCAGATATCCCCGCTCGGCCAAGGCCCGATTGAGGCGCCCCGGCCAAGCCGGGCCCTGGTAGATGAAGGCCGTGTACGCCTGCAGGAGGTCGGCCCCGGCCGCCAGCATGGCCTCGGCATCGGCGATGGAGGATATACCGCCGACCCCGATGATGGCCTTGTCCGGTCCCAGGCTCGTCCGCAGGCGCCGTACTACCCCCAGAGACTTCTCCCGCAACGGCAGCCCCGACAGGCCCCCACCGCCCGTTTCGTGGTGGTGGTCGATGGTGGTGTTGGTGGCCACCACGCCGGCCAGGTCCAGTTCGCGGACGAGGCTTGCCACCGCGTCGATGTCGGTGCCGTCTAGGTCAGGGGCAATCTTGACGAACAGCGGCACCCGCCGCCCGGCAGCCGCGTCGGCGGCTTGCGTCACCGCCGTGAGGATGGGGCGCAGCGACTCCACTGCCTGCAGGTCACGCAGCCCGGGGGTATTGGGGGAAGAAACGTTGACCACCAGGTAGTCGACCCAGCGGGCCAAGAGCCGCGCGGAGTAGGTGTAGTCCCCCACTGCCTCGCTCAGCGGGGTGACCTTGGATTTGCCGATGTTGGCCCCGACGATGATGCTGCGCCCGCGTTTGGTGGCGCGCAGAGCCGCCAACCGCCGGGCCACCACCTCGGCGCCCTCGTTGTTAAACCCCATTCGGTTTACTATCGCCCGCTGCTTAAGGACCCGAAAGAGTCGCGGCTTGTCGTTGCCGGGTTGCGGGTGAGCAGTAACGGTACCTATCTCGATGAAACCGAAGCCGAGGGCCGCCAGCCCTTCTACGGCGGTGGCCTGTTTGTCCATCCCTGCCGCGAGCCCGACGATGGCACGCATGGGCCGGGCAAACGGTGAGCGTCTTTCGCCGTGGCGAGCTGGGGCCAGGCGGCGCGGACGCCGGGCAAACAGCAGCTGTAGTGCCCGTTCAGTGGCCTGGCACTTGCCGACTTTCCCGAGGGCCCAGATGGTCCGTTCGTGGGCCACTTCGGGATCCATTTTGGCAAACACAGCGCGGAAAAGGGCACGGTAAAGCATGCCTTCAGCCTAGTGGGACTTGCCCGACGTCCCGACCGCCTTCAGTCCCACCACAGACGCCAGGCGGCCTCCAATTGTCCGGCCCCTACCCACACCTGCGTGATCTCGTCGGGTGGGTGTACGGCGTCAAGCTGATAGCGGTGTGCTACCGCTTGCCACAGGGCACCGCACTCACATTGGCAGCTGTGGTGCGTCGGCACGGCACGGCAGGGAAAGTCGCGCACTACCAGCGTGGTGACGGTGACCCGTTCGTCGCCGCGCTGCGGGCCGATGCCGTAGCCGGCCAGCCGCAGCTCCGGGTGTGCCAGACTGGCACGCGGACAGGCGCCCAAGCTGGGACCGTAGTTCTGTCGATCCGCCAAGGCGGCGGCGGGCAGAGCGTCCAGCAGCAACCGGGCGGTCTTGGCTCCCACCCCGCTGAAAGCGAGATAGTCGGCGACTGGCGCACCGCCAACCACCCGCGCCGCGGGGGCACTGAGCAGATCCCAGTTGTCTAGTTCTAGGTGGGGGGTGAGTATCTCCCAGATGCCTCCCTGTACGCTCCAGCCGCGCGGGCCGTACATGCCGCTTGGTGGGCAGCTGGCAGATGCGTCGACAACGGCAGTGGGCGGCAGGGTTGATGAGTGGGCCATGACAACCTCCAGACAGTTGGTAGAGGCTTCACTGTCCGGCTGGTACCGGCAGGAGGCAATAGCTAGCTGCCTGCCTGTGGAGGACACGCCGAGTTGCCACGCCTGCGGAAACCCCTAATCTGTACCTCCCGCCGGTCGTGTTGCCCAGAACGTCACCGCGGCTGCGGCCGCCACGTTCAGGGAATCCACCTCCCCGGCCATCGGGATGCGCACTACTTGGTCGCACGTCGCGATGGTGTGCCGGGCCAGGCCGTCGCCTTCCGCCCCGAAGACGAATGCCACCTTTTTCTCCAGCACCCCGCTGGCCACGAATTCGTCCAAAGTCACCGCGGTGGGGCTGAGCGCCAGCGCCGCCACGGTAAAGCCCGCCGCGTGCAGCACCTCCAGGTTGGGCCAGGGCCCGATGCGGGTCCACGGCACCTGGAATACTCCCCCCATCGACACGCGTACGCTACGGCGGTAGAGCGGATCGGCACAGGTGGGGGTCACCAGCACCGCGTCGATACCCAAGGCGGCGGCGGACCGAAACGCGGCCCCCACGTTGGTGTGATCCACCAATCCCTCCAAGATCGCCACCCGACGGGCCCCCCGTCCTTGCCGGGCGCGGGACAAAACGTCTTCCACCGTCGCCAACTGGGGGCGCACCATGGCCGCCAAGGCCCCGCGGTGCAGGTGGAAGCCCGTGATCTGCTGGAGGAGCGGCTCGGGGGCCACGAAGACGGGAATGTCTCCCCCATCAGCCTGCCCACCTGCCGCACGCAGCACTGGGGCCAGGGCGGCGAGCCACTTGGGAGCCACCAGCACCGAGCGGGGCCGGTGGCCGGCCGCCACCGCCCGAGCTATCACATTGGTTGACTCCGCCATGTAGAGGCCTGCGGGCTCTTCCACCTGGGTGCGGAGGGCAACATCGGTCAGCCCCGTGTAATCCACCAGGCGGGGGTCGTCAGCTTGCGACAGTTCGATGAGCATGCCCCCAGTGTGCCGGTTGGGCAACCACGGCACCAATCCAGCTACGGTAGGCGCGTGATAGGTGCAGTTGGCGACTGGGTGGATCCCCGAGAGGTGGGCGACCACTGGGGAACAGGCGGCAGCGTCGTGCTGCTGGCCACCCCCCTGTGCCGCCCCTGTCAAGCGGCCCGCACCCGCGCCCACCTGGCTTTGCGGGACTACCCGCAGGTGAACCTCGTGGAGATAAATGTGGCGGAGCACTTTGATATCGCCGCACGTTTCCAGGTGCGCGCGACCCCTACGGTGTTGTTTGTGCGAGCAGACGGCCGCGTCACTGCACGCTGGGACGGCCAGGTGCCCGGCCAGGCAGGGTGGCGTATCGCACTAAAGGGGTTGGGAACAAGTGTGAGGGCTTGAGGCGTTGGGGCAAGTGCTAAATGACTGCAATTGCCGAAACGTGAGGTGAGTTCCTGTGCGCAAAAAGAAGTGGATGATCATTGGGGCTATCGGGTCCGTGGCGCTGATAGTTGCTTTAGTCCTCTTTCAGCCGTGGCTGCTGTTCATCGACAAGCGAGTAGACGACGCCCTGCCCACGGTGGCCACCCGCCCGTCGGCCGCGGTGAGCCCAAGCGCTCCGGGAGCGGCGACTGCCAGCTCCTCCCCCGTGCCGACGGACGCCGCGACACCCGCCCCGTCCACCCCCGCCCCGCAGGATTCGGAGCCCGCGCCGAGTGAAGAGGTGGCGCGCGAGGTTGCGGCAGGCACCTTCATCTCGCACGAGCACGACACCTCCGGGCGGGCCAGCATCGTGCGCTTGCCGGACGGCAGCCACCAGCTGGTGTTCGAGAACTTGTCTACCTCCCTGGGCCCCGATGTGCGGGTGTGGTTGTCGGCTGGCCCGGTAGTGGAGGGGCGCGATGGTTGGTTCACGGCCGCTGACCACCCGCATCTGGATGTGGCCCCGCTCAAGGGCAACCTCGGTAACCAGGTCTATGACCTGCCCGCGGACTTTGACCCGGCCCAGTGGCCAACGGTGGACCTGTGGTGTGAGGACTTCTCGGTCTCCTTCGGGGCCGCTGCTCTGGAGCCGGTCGCCTAACGACCCGCGGCGGCTCGGGCGGCTAAGCCGCCCGGGCCGCCAAAAACTGTCGCACCACTTGGACGGTATCCTGCCAACCGCGTACCGCCACGCACTGCACGCCGAGCGCTTTGACAGGGTAGTCGTTTCCCCCCTCGTCGAGGCGGTCACCAACGAACAACATGTCGGCCAAGGCCAGACCGGTTTCTTCGGCCAGTCGCCTAATACCGTAGGCCTTATCCACGCCCTTGAGGGTAATGTCCACCGAGGTGGAGCCGCCGGAACGCACCTCCAGTTCCGGCAATAGCGGGGCAACGGCGGCCCGTAGCGCTTCCTTCTTCTCCCCGGTCGGGTCCCAGGCTTTCTTGGCCGCGAGCGGCGCCTGCTGCCCTAGGGCGGAAAAAGTTATCTGGGAGCCCCGGTCTTCCAGGATGTCCCCCCACGGCTCGGCCTCCCACAGACCGAGCCGTTTGGCTTGCTTTTCCAACGCCGCCATGGCATCGGCACGCTGGCAGTCCGTCAGATCGTGCGCGTAGCGCAGGGCATATTGGCTCCCGTCCCAGGTGTAGTAGCGGGTCCCGCAAGTCGGCATCAGGTGCAGGCGGCGGGCCTGCTGATCGGCCAGGGGCAGGTGGGAGAGCACCTGCGCAGTGAATTGCCCCATCTGCCCGCCGGAGATGATGCAGACTTCGACGGCATCCAGCAGATCCGACAGGGCCTGGGCCATTTCGGTCGGCAGGGGGGACTTCGACGGGGCCAGGGTGTCGTCCAGATCGAAAGCAACGAGGCGATGCATGGCTCTCCTAGAAGGTGGGTATGGGCCAGGCACATGTTAGCCGGGGCGGGCAGGTACGCGCGCCCCGGCTAACATGTGCGGGCGCTACGTGTCCTTCCCAAGGGCTTCGTAGCCTGGCAGCAGCAGGGCGTCGTCCGCCTCACTGTCGTAGACGTCGAGAGGTTGGGGCTTGAAGACAAGCATGACGATGCTGGCCACCAGCCCGCCCCAAACCACCGCAAAGGCGGCCAACATCAGCAGGATCGCGTCGATAGGCATGTCAGTTTTCCTTCCCGTTCTTTACCGGGCGGGGCGGGAGTTGGGCGGGCAAGGTGAGCGGAGTGAAGTTGTCGACGCGCCGCCACCGCAGAAGGGAAAGCAATCCGGTGACGACAGCGGCAAACAGGAGGCAGCCGCCCCCGAGGGTCACGAGCATCCACACCGGGTAGCCCTCGTATCGGTTAGTGAGCAAGCTCCAGGCCGTGGTGAGCAACATGTACAGCAAGACCGCCGGAATCAGATAGCCAACAGCGATGGCCCACCAGCGCCCCACGTGAACCGAGGAGACGATGTTCAAGGAGTGCCGCAACTCCCCCAGGAGCTTTTTGCCGACGCTGGCGTAGAGCAGGTAGGTCGAGGCGATGAAGACGATGCCTATCTCGTTGATGTGTTTATCGACGATGTCCAGCGAATACAACCCGGAGGTCGTGCCAAAGAGGAGGATGGAGACCAGGGCCGCGGGTATCCCGACCGCGAGCGCCGCGGTGGCGGCGGTGAGGCGGAACTTTTCTTGCACGGCGGCGGTGACGACCTGCAGCAGGGAGGTGAGGGAGGTTAGTCCGGCCAGCACCAGGGAGGTGAAGAACAGCAGGCCGAAGATCGGGCCGCCCGGCATCATGGTGACAATGGTGGGGAAGCTGATGAAGGACAGCGAGACGCCCGAGATGTTCTCTAATTCACCCACTGATACTTGTTGTTGAAATGCCATGAAGCCGAGGGCCGCGAAGACCCCGACGCCAGCGAGAATTTCGAAGGATGAGTTGGCAAACGCCGCCACGAGCCCGGTACCTCCCAGGTTGGCGCGGCGTTTGAGGTAGGAGGAGTAGGTCATCATGATGCCGAAGCCCACGGACAGCGAGTAGAAGACTTGGGCGAAGGCTGCCATCCAGACGGAGGTTTGGGTGAGGGCGGCCCAGTTTGGGGTGAAGAAGGCGGTCAGGCCGTCTAGGGCGCCGGGGAGGAAGACGGCGCGCAGCACGAGGGCGGTGAAGAGGACGACGAGGAGCGGCATGAACACCCGGTTTGCCTTTTCCAGTCCTTTGGCCACGCCGCGGGCGATGATGAAGAGACAGATTGCCCATACGCCTGCCAGGGGGGCGAGGACGCTCCAATCGGGGGTGATGGTGAGGCGGTGGCTGGCGGGCAGGGAGAGGAATTCGGAGAAGAAGAAGGTGCCTGCGTCGCTGCCCCAGGCTTTGGTCACCGAGAACCAGGCGTAGGCGGCGGCCCAGGCGATGATGACGGCGTAGTAGCACATGATGACGAAGCAGATTAGGACCTGGAACCAGCCCATCCATTCGGCGCGCCGGGATATGCGGTGAAAGATGGTGGGGGCGCTACCGCGGAAGCGGTGCCCGATGGAGTAGTCGAAGAGCAGAACGGGAATGCCGACGAAGAGGAGAGCCACAAGGTAGGGCAGGAGGAATGCTCCTCCCCCGTTGGAGTACGCCACTCCGGGGAAGCGCCAGATGTTGCCCAGGCCGACGGCTGAGCCGATAGCTGCGAGAAGAAAGCCGTACTGCCCGGACCATTGTTCGCGCGCGGGAGCGGTTTTTTGCGTCATGTTCCACCTTGCCCGAAAGACACTTACCGCGGGACGGTAAGTCTGGGTGGGCGACTACTTCGACCCCTGTTCGCATGTTGGACAGGTGTTCCAGAAGATCGCGTCGTGCTTTCGGACCGTTTTTGTGGTGTCATGGCAGTTAAACACCTATGGAGTAAGGAGAGCCCATGGCTACCCCCCACATTGCTGCCGAGCCCGGTGACTTTGCCCCCGCTGTCCTGCTGCCCGGGGATCCGCGGCGCGCCCAACGCATCGCCGAGTTGATCTTGGAGGATGCCCGCCAGGTTAACGACGTGCGCGGCATGCTGGGCTTTACTGGAACTGTCAACGGCAAACCGCTGTCGGTGATGGGCTCAGGAATGGGGCAGCCCTCGGCCACCATCTACGCCACGGAGTTGTTCGAGCAGTTTGGGGTTGAGCGCATCATTCGCGTTGGCACCTGTGGCGGCATCGCGCCCAGCGTCAAGGTTGGTGATGTGGTGGTGGCGATCGGGGCCCACACGGACTCGGCCATGAACTCGCTGCGCATTCCCGGGGTGCACTATTCCGCTGTCGCTAGTTTCGAACTGGCCCGGGCAGCGGTCACCGCATTTGAGTCCACCCCGGAGCTGGCCGCTGCCGCGCAGGTGCACGTGGGCACGATCATCTCGCGGGACCATTTCTATTTCACGCCCGCCGGACAGACCGAGCTCCTGGCCAGCTACGGGGTGCTCGGGGTCGAGATGGAGGCCGCCAGCCTGTATGCCACGGCGGCCCAGTTCGGCAAGGAGGCGCTGACGATCCTGACGGTGTCCGACCACCTGCTGGACCACTCGGGTGACATGACCGCGCAGGAGCGGGAGACCCGCTTCACCGACGCCTTGCAGTTGGCGGTGGCCGCTGCGCTCAGCTAGCCAGGCGACCGGGAGGGGCGCGGGGGCTAGCTCCCCGCGCCTTTCTCTTGCCAGGGGCGCGGGGAGGTGGGCACCAGGGTGGCAGGGCGCCAGCCGCGGCGGCGGGCCAGGTAGACCACGAGCACCGGCAGGCACACGGCCAGCATGACTGTCGAGGCTCCGGCCACGCCCAGATCCCACGCCAGCCAGGCCCAGGCATTCCAGCAGGCCTGCACGGCAGCGTTGACGGCCAAGAACCCACCGGAGACCCCGGTGATGTCGTGTTCTCGCAGGAGGCTGCGCAGCTGGGCGAGCATGGCTACCGCCTGCGGCCCGACCGCCACCAGCCCATAGACCAGGGGACCGAACTGGATGCGGACAGCCACCAAGGCCCCGGCCAGCGCCAGGGCCAGCCAATAGACCCGCCCCGTGGCCAGGTGCCGATCGCGTTGGATGAGGAGCAAGATGGCCAGCGCGCAGGCCGCCAAGAGTGCGTTGGCGATGATGATGTTCCAGTAGGCCCCCAGCACCCCGTGGCCGGTCCACGCCAAGAAGGATCCGGCCGACAGCTGCCAGGACTTCAGGGACACCCCCGCCGAGGTGCTGGTCCGCACGATGCGGGCGATTTGGGGAACGAGGGTGAGGGAGCCAACGATGGCACACACCCAGCCCCAGATCTCGACATAGCTCAACTCAGGCCCTCCGTTTTCCTGCGGTCGGGCAATTCTAGGTCTTGACTCGCGCTACACCCAGCCGTAGTCGATGGCCGTGCGCAACGCCTCAGCTCGGTTGCGGGCCCCAAGCTTGCCGATGGCGGAGGACAAGTAGTTACGGACGGTGCCGACACTGAGGTGGACGGTGGCGGCGATGTCTTCCGAGCCCACGCCCCCGGCGGAGGCGGCCAGCACGAGGGCCTCCTTCTCAGTCAGGGGGCTGGCACCGACGCACAGGCTGGCGGCCGCCAGCTCCGGGTCGACCACTCGCTGCCCGGCAGCTATCTTGCGGATGGCGGCCACGAGTTCGTCGACGGGTGTGTCCTTGAGAATGAAGCCGACCGCTCCGTTTTCCAGGGCCCGGCGCAGGTAGCCGGGGCGAGCGAACGTGGTGACCACGAGGAGGTGACTACGCGGGCTGGCGGCCTTGAGCGGGCCGATGGCGTCGATACCGTCGCTCGGTCCCCCAGGCCCGGCGGGCATCTGCACATCCAGCAGGACGACGTCGGGCCGGGTCTGCCGCACTACCTCGACGGTTTGGGCGCACGTTCCGGCCTGCCCGATGACGGTGATGTCGTCTTCCAGGTCGAGCATGGTGGCCAGGGCGGTGCGGATGAGGGCCTGATCGTCGGCGACAACGAGGGTGGTCATGATGCTGTCTCCCCTAGGTCGGCGCAGATGGTGGTGCCCGCGCCGTCAGTCTGAATAGTAAGGCTGCCCCCCATGGCGTCCAAGCGCTTTTTCAGGCCCCGCAGGCCGTTGCCGGGGGTGATCTTGCCGCCGGTGCCGTCGTCGGCGATCGTCACGCCCCGGGGGGTGACGGTGATGGTGCAGGTGCGGGCGCGGGAGTGGCGCACGACGTTGGTGACGGCTTCGCGTACCACGTAGCCCAGCAGCTCAGACTCGCTGTCGGTCAGTTCGGTGGTCACGCTAGGGGTATGGGCCTCGATACCAGCCGCCAGCAGGAGGGCTTTGACGGCGGCTATCTCGGAAGCCAGGCGGACGGTTTTCATGCCGGAGACGGTGGAGCGGACGTCGGCCAGGGCCTGGCGGGCGGTGCGGCCTAGGCTCTCGATCTCTGTGCGGGCGGCGGCGGGTTTTCTCTCTAGCAGCCGGGAGGCGAGGTCGGCCTGCACGGCGATGGCGGTCAGGGAGTGGCCGAGGATGTCGTGCAGGTCGCGGCCGATGCGCTCGCGTTCGGCGGCCACCGCCAGCACCGCGGTGCGCCCTTCGGCGTCCTTGAGGGCCTCGTTGGCCAGGTCGGACCTGATTCCGAAGGCGGCCATCAGCCCGGCCATCGCTGACATGAGGGACATGGAGGTGGCCAGCATGTCTTGCCCAGCGCAGAAGGTCGCGATGCAGAACCCGAGGCAGGAGATGCTCATGATGACGGGGACCGCCCACTGGACGGCGAAGAGCATCGCCGCGGCAGTGGTGGCATAGACGCTGTAGTAGACCGAGACGTGTGGTTTGCCGGTGACCAGGCTGGGCAGGGTCAAGCTGAACAGCAGGAAGCAAAACCAGGCGACCCGGGCCCAGGTGGGCCAGTGCAGCACCAGGGTGACGCCGACGTAGCTGACCGCCACCGTAAACAGCACGGCGTAGGCCACGAGGACTTCGCTCCAGGGGCGGTCTTGCACCTGCACCACCGGAATGATGAGAAACAGCAGGCTGGGCACCACGTAGGCGCCCCCTTGGGCGAAGCAGCGCCGCCACCAGGGCAGGCCGAGGGCCCCCGGCACGAAGCCGGGGGCCTTGCCGTCACGCGCCTGCGTCAGGCCAATCATCGGCGGGCGTTCTTGGAGGCCCGGCGATAGCCGACCACTCCCAAAACCAGCAGCACAGCGGTCCACACAGCGATAACTATGGCACCTCGCCACGGGAATCCGTGGTTGATGATCGGTAATTTGCCGATCTCTGACGCCCAGTAGGACGGTGTCAGTTCCCCGATGGTGCGCATGGCCGGCGGCATCATGCTCAGGGGGAACCACAGTCCGCCGACCATGGCCAGCAGCAGCATCGCAAAGGTGGAGGCCCCTTGGGCGGCCTGGGGGCGCAGGGCCAGGGCAATGTCGAGGCCGAGCAGCACGAATGGAATGAGCACCAGCACCAACAACACGAAGGATGCCAGCCATTGGGACAGCTCCAGGTGAACCCCGCGCAACCGCCCGGCCAGGAAGACGATGGCCACCGCGGGCACCACCGTCGTCACCGCTACCAAAAGCTTGGCCAGCAGGTACTGGGTGCCGGTCAGCGGGGTGAGCATGAGCTGCCGGAACCAGCCCGAGGACCGCTCGGTCTGGATGATGGCTCCGGCGCTAATAGCCGCCCCCATCCCGCCGTAAGTGCCCATGGTGATCATCATCATGGCATCGACCCCCAGGCCCGGCTGGATCTGCTGATTGCCGTAGATGGCGGCGAAGAACAGGTAGATGGTGGTGGGCAGGCCGATGATGAAGACCAGGAAAGCCCAGTCCCGCATCACCTGCTGCAGGCTGCGGAAGTAGTAGCGCCAGAAGCGGCCCAGGGAGCTGGTCGGGCGGGGGGCGGCGACGGTGTTCATTTGCTTTCTCCTTCGGCCACCAGGTTTACGAAGGCATCCTCCAGGCTGGGGGCGCTAACGGCGATGTCTGATATTTGGTGAGCTTGGGGGCCGCACAGCAGCTGCCGCAGCAGGGCGTCGGAGTCGGAGGTAGTCAGCACCGTCCGGCCGTGCTCCTGGGTGACCCGCACGACGCCGGGCAAGGAGGCGAAGTCGCCTCCCCTTGCGTAGAAGGAGACCTGTTTGCCGCCCACCAGGTTCTTGATCGTCTCCCCGGTGCCGTCGGCGATGACGCGACCGTGGCTGAGCACGACGATGCGGTCGGAGAACTCGTCAGCCTCCGCCAGGTAGTGGGTGGCGTAGACAATGGTGTGGCCTGCGGCCGCGAACTGGCGCATGGTGGACCAAAAGCTCCGCCGCGCATCCACGTCGAGACCGACGGTGGGTTCGTCCAACATAATTAAGTCGGGGTTGGGCATGATCGCCAGCGCGAAACGCACCCGCTGGGCCTGCCCACCGGAGAGCTTCGAGGTCGAGGTCTTCAAGATGTCGCCCACGTCCGCCAATTCGATCACCCGATTTAGCGGCAACGGGTGGGCGCTGATGTCATAAACAGTGCGCAGCAGATTGTGCACGGACACGTCGGCGAGTAGCGCCCCATTTTGCAGCATCGCCCCGATCTTGCCCGCCCGCACTGCCGCGCGGGGCTCTTCCCCAAATACTTGGATGCTGCCTGCGTCGGGACTACGCAAGGCAAGAATCATTTCTGTGAGCGTCGATTTGCCCGCCCCGTTGGGGCCAAGCAGGGCCAAAACCTGCCCGGCAGGAACGCGCAGATCGAGATTATCCACGGCCCGCAATGTCCCGAAGGACTTTGTCACGCCGGTGACGGTAATTCCGGTCTGTGTGTGCATAGCCCAATGGTGACGCAATCCACTCGCGCCGACGAGCCGGCCCCGTCACCAAATGGGGATGACGATTGTCAAGCCAACAGCTTCCTACTTGTCATGCGGGCGCGTGTAGTCCAAGCGCTGGGTCGGGGCCACCATGTCGCCGACGATGGTGGCGGCGGAGGCGGGCCACTCCCAGTAGCGGAACGTCATGTTGACCATGGTCTGCAACCTGTTGCGCCCACCGAGCAGGGTGGCCAGGTGCAGGGCCACCCAGGTGGCCCACGCCCCAAAGCCCCGGAAATGCACGCCGTTGGACAGCTCCACCACGGCGGCATTGCGGCCGATCGTCGCCATGATGCCCTTGTCGTGGTAGCTAAAGTCCCGTCGGTCTTGCCGCCGCAGGGCGGCCACGATGTTTTGCACGGCATGGCGGCCCATTTGCAGGGCCGGGGAGGCCAGCTGTGGGCTGGGCTGCTTCTCGACCAGGCAGGCGTCGCCCGCCGCGTAAATGTGCTCCTGCCCAACCACCTGCAGGGTCGGCTCGACCAGGATGCGGCCGCCGCGCCCGAGCGGCAGCCCCCAGTCGGCCACCTCAGGGTGGGCCCCGACCCCGGAGGCCCAGATGACCACGTCGGTCTCCAGCCTGGTGCCGTCACCGAACTCGATGGCGTGCTCACTGACCTTGGCCACGGAGGTGCGCAACCGCACATCCACGCCGCGTTTACGTAGCTGGCGCAGGGTATAGATGCGTTGCCGTTCGGCGAAGGGGGCCAGCAGCCGATCCGACATCTCGACCAAAATCACCCGGAAGTTGTCGGTGGCCAACTCTGGATAGATGGTGGGCAGGGCCTCAGACTTCAGCTCCGCCAGCGAGCCTGCGGTCTCCACCCCGGTGGCCCCTCCCCCAACCACGACCACGGTGAAGCGGCGCTCCCGGTCGGCGGCGCGGGTCAGGCGCTCCAGCCCGGAGAAGACAGCGTCGCGAGTCTTGATGGCGTCAGCGCGGGTGTAGATGGACCAGGTGTGCTCGGCCGCGCCGGGCACCCCGAAATAGTTGGGACCCACGCCGGGGGTGAGGAGAAGTTTGTCGTAGTGCACCTGGTAGCCGTGGTCGAGTTCCACGGTGCGCGCCACCGGGTCGATGGCGGTGACGGCGCCCTGCCGGAAGGAGGCCTCCTTCCGGGTGGCTAGGCGCCGCAGGGCGTAGGTGACGTCGCCGGGGTTCAGCCCGCCGGTGGCCACCTGGTAGAGCAACGGCTGGAATGTGGTGTAGGGCCGCCGGTCAATAAGCGTGACGCGCAGCCCTTGCCGCTGGGCTTGGTCCAGGGCGGCCAGCCCGGCGAAACCGCCGCCAACGATTACGAGGTGCGGCGCATTACCGCGGGCCCGATGCAACTTGAACATATTAGGAGAGCCTAACTCGCTGGCGGGTAGGCGTACAGGGGCGGCCAGTATGCTCGCAGCGAGGCCTGCACGGTGGCAGGCGGCGTGGCAAGGAGGCACAGCCATGTGGCGGGTGGCAATCGGTGGCTTTCATATCGAATCCTGCACGTTCTCGCCCTACGTCTCGGGGGCGGCGGACTTCACAGTGCGGCGGGGCGCCGAGCTGGCCGCGCGCTACCCCTGGTTTTCGCAGTTTCCAACCGTGCAGTGGCTGCCGCTGGTGCATGCCCGCGCCCTGCCGGGCGGACCAGTAGCCGCGGAGTTCTTTGCGCAATGGGAGGAAGAGTTCTATCGGGCCTTGGCGGCCGCCCAGGCGGCCAGGCCCCTGGCTGGGGTGTTGCTGGATTTGCACGGGGCGGCCCACGTGCAGGGCCTGCTCGACGCGGAGGGACGGATAGCTGCCCGCGTGCGCGAGATCGTCGGCCCCACCGCGGTCATCTCCGCCGCTCTGGACCTGCACGGCAACGTCTCACCGCAACTGTTTGCCGCCTGCGATCTGCTCACCTGCTACCGCACCGCACCCCACATCGATGCGCCGCAGACTCGCCAGCGCGCCGCCCATAACCTGGTGGCGCGGCTGGGGGCGACCAGCCCGCACTACCGGGCGCGGGTGGCGGTGCCGATCCTGCTGCCGGGCGAGAAGACCTCGACGCAGGTGGAACCGGGCCGGGGCCTGTACCAGCAGGTCGCGCGGGCGGCGCAACGCCCGGGTCTGACCGACGCGGCCCTGTGGATGGGGTTTCCTTGGGCGGACGAGCCGCGTTGCCACGGCGCGGTGGTCACCTCCGGGCCGGACCGGGCCGCGGTGGCGGACGCTGCCCGCACGCTGGCCACCGCCTACTGGCAGGCCGCCGACGACTTCGCGTTTGTGGGGCCGGTGGCCTCAATCGATGCTGCCCTAGCCGCGGCGTTTGCCAGCCCGGCCGCACCATTTTTTATCTCGGACACCGGCGACAACCCGGGCGCGGGCGGCGTGGGTGACTCCACGCACCTGCTGGCCCCGCTGCTGGCGCGCGCGCCCGCCGGGCGGCGGATAGTTTTCGCCTCGCTCTACGACCCCGCCGCGGTGGCGGCGGCCGCGGCGGCGGGAGTGGGAGGGGTGGGCGACTTCCGCCTGGGCGGGCACCTGGATCCGACCAGCACGCCGGTGCCGGTGCGGGCCGCGGTACGCCGTCTTTTCCACGACACGGGCGGGGCCAGCGCCGTCCTCGCGGTCGGCGACGTGGCGATCATCGTCACCTCGCAGCGCACGCAATACACCACCCGCGCCCAGTTCGCGGCAGCGGGCTGCGAGCTGGCGCAGAACGCCGTGGTGGTGGTCAAGATCGGCTACCTGGAGCCGGAGCTGGCCCAGGCGGCAGGTGACTGGGTGATGGCACTCAGCCCCGGCGTCGTCGACCAGGACCTCCCGCGCCTGCCGTTCACCCGGCTGTCGGCACCCTTGGTCCCGTTTTCGCCCCCCACGTTCTCCCCCGCCCTCTCCGTCCAGCTGCGACAGAGCTAGGGCGAATCAGTCGTCGTGCGTGCGACAGGAATCGAACTCGATGGTGCCGTCGGGCAGCAGCCAATAGTGGATGCGGCGGGCGGCGGCCGTCTTGTGTTCCAGGCGGAAGCGCCACATTGTCGCCCCGTCCGCCCGGCTGACCTGCCTGGCGCCTGCCCCGGCGTTCTCCCGGTAGGGCTTGTCCAGCACGTGTGTGTGCTTGCCCTGCCGGGAGCGATGGGTGACGATCTCGGCCAGCGCCTGCAAAAGTTTGCGCCGAGGCATCTGCCGCACCACCTCCAGACTGGCCAGGAAGTCCCGGCCGAAGGCGTAGGGGCGGATCGGCCAGGTGGTCTTGTCCGGTGCGTCAAAGGTGAGGGACCAGGCCAGTTGAATCTCGAAGCGCAGCTGCTGTTCGGGATCGGAAAACTCGGTGCCCCGCACCCCGACCCGCAGGTAGAAAGTGTCATCCCCGTCGTCGAGCCGGAGCGCCTCTTTTCCGGGGGCGGTCGCCGGGCTGGTCAGGGCGGCCAGCTGCTGCGGGGTGTAGGGGCGAGACAGCTTGTCGATGGTGGCCTCCTGCACCGCAAATTGCTGCTCCCAAAACGCCTCCCGCCGCTTTAACTGGGCCACTTCGCCGGCCCGGCGGTCACGCTCCGCCTCCGTTTTGGTTAGACGTTGCTCGGTGTAGGACAGTCGCTCCCGCACCGCCTGCAGAGCGCGCCGCAGGGCAGCCTCCCGCTCGGCGGACGATTCCCAGCCGGACAGCTGGTCAGCGGCCTTCTCCCAATCGTCAAACCGTCGGTCAATCAGGACCCGCAGTTCCGTCAGTTTGGCCTCTATATCGTCGATGACGAAGTGGGGATCCTCGGCGAGCTCGGGGACGGGCTCCGGCAGCCCAGTGGCTGCCAGCTCGGCGTCTTGCCGCTGCTGGGCCGCCAGCCGGTGGGCCAACCAGGACGGCCCGCCGGGCAGGTAAGTCACCTGGGCGTTGACTTCGCCCGGGGCGCTGAGACGGGCCTGCCAGTTTCCGTCCCCCTCCAGCACCTCCACCGCGAGCACGTCCCCCTCGCTGAAGGCGGTCAATGGGCGACTGGGAGGCAGCGTCAAGGTGGGCGCCACCTGCGCCTGCCCGCCTGCCACCTGCGCTAGCAGTACCTGGCCGGGCCGCACCTGGGCGGCCAGGGCCGCCGCGGGGCGCAGCCCGGGCAGGCGCACGACGTGGCGCGTAGCCTCGTCCACCTCCACCGTCACCGGCATCCCGGCAGTCACCAACTCGGCCAGGAGGCGATCGGCCGCCTCGGGCAGCTCGTGCAGGTTCAATTGCCAACCCTTGCCGTCCCCGAACACCCAGGTCTCGTACGGGCTGTCGCCGCCCACCACCTTGCCGGTGACGGTGGATTTGCCACGGGCCGGGGTGCGGAAGGGGCCTTGCGCCAGCCGCAGGCGCCCGACGGCGTCGTCCGCGGCCTGGACTACCTGCGCCAGTATCTCGGCTGCGGTGAGCTTTTTCGCGTCGAAGAAAGTGTTGGGCTCCTCCGACCAGCCTGCATGCGCCGGGTAGACCCGCGTCACCCCGGCCGCCAGCCACAGTTCGCTGTCGGGCCGCCAGGCAGAAAGGGCCTGTTGCAACCCTCTGTGCGCCAACCGATCTATGCGCACGATGCGGACCTCGGGGGCCACGGCTTGCCGCAACTGGGCGAGATCGCACGGGCTCTGCCCGTTGTCGTGTTCCCGGCAGACCACAATCACCTGCTGCCGCTTGGGGTCACTCAGGGCGGCCCCCAGTCGCTGCCCGCCCTCCAGCTCTCGGCACTCCCCCACCCCCACCTGCGCGGCAGGGGGCGGCGTTGCCGCGGTCCTGACAGCCGGGGCGGGAGGAACCTGCTCCGCTTGCGCCCGCCTGGCCTCGTCCGCTGCCAGGAGTTGTCCGATCCGGTCCGTCTCCAGGACCGCCCGTGACTGCCTGCCTTTCTTCCGCTTACCCATCTTTCCCGCTCACCTTTTGCTAAAAATGCGTTTCCCGCCCCGCTTTATCGGGGCGTTACCTTTACGACAACACAGCATTTTAGCGAAAACTGGAAGCGGGTGCTGACCATTTGCGCGATGCTGAAGCGGCTTAGCTAAAGAATTTGCGCAACAATTTGCCGTCGCCTGCGTGAATCAGCAACAACTAGCGCTAACCGGACCGCCCTAGCTGGCTTCCTGCCCGCACCATCCGCAATATACGCCGGATGCGCTCTGCTCGTGGCCTTCTGGGGCGGACACTGGTGCCTTTCGGGGGCTGCGAGACCCCAGGCTCCGCCCATGACCAGCTAGGGGCAAGGTGCGCACTCAAACATGCGGTCAGCTTGCGCGCTCCGGCCGGCACTTGCCTCCGCGCTGTAGCGCCTTGCGTCCGTGCCAGCCGGTGCCCGGGTAGGAGTCGCGAGAGCGCGACCTGTGCGTGTGCCAGCCGGGAAACTCGGTGCCATGCAGCTCGCGCAGAGCCTCCAGGTCGCCTATTGCAACCACCGCCACGCGAGCCTAACGGGGAGAGTCACGCTCAGACTCGACCAGATCCGAGACGATCCGCTTACGCCCCAGCTGGCCTCTTCGTTTTGCTGCTGGGCGGACAGAAAGTCAATAAAGTCGCGCGTCAGGATTGGCAGTCGAGGGTGTACCACCATGGAATGCACCACCGGCGCTCCTTCCTGTCTGCCCTGGGCGCCGCTCTGCGTGCGCCACCTACCACACGCTGTCGCCAAAAGGTGAGCCCGGGCCGCAGCCGCCCCGCGGGCAGATGCCTTTGCGGGCCGGGATCGCAATATTGCCGTGGAGTTGTTGACTGCTGCCACGGCCAAACCGCTAGCAACAAACCCACGGCCCTACTCCCGGTGAGAAGAAATTGCCCCTTTTGCCTGCCCGTTAGCTGCGCTCTGCCTCACTCCCCCGGGCACGAAGGACAACTATTACGTCGCCTCCGCACCGGGCGAGGCCCTAAGGGAGTGGGCGACGGCCCCAATCTGGGACTTAAGTGCCGAACGTGGTTCAGTATTCTTCGTCCCAGGGCACAGGCGTAACGGTTCCGTTCTCGAAGTCGGACCGCAACACCGCATATGCGACCGACGCGCGCGCCTCCTGCCCTTCCGTCGGCCAGCCTTGACGATAATAAGCCTCTTTCACCCACCCTGCGCGCACAAAGGCTTTGCGCATAGCAATGTTGTCGTCGCGGGTCTGCCCTTCAAAGCGCCTAATTTTCGGCAGCTTCTCAAAGACCCACCTGGTGGCATGCGCAAGAATCTGCGCAGCTAACCCACGTCCACGGAACTCCTCGGCGAGCCTGAGGTCGAACATTGGCGTCTCGTCCTCTAAATCCTCCAGCCGAAAGAGCCCGACCCTTCCAAGCTCTGCGTGCTCTATCCAGTAGGATTCGTTTTCGCTATCACAATACACCCCGCGTTCCACCGCCTTGCGAACAGCGGCGGCGGAGGGGGCGGACATGACGTGGAAGGGCCACTCATTCCCCGTCATGAAGTCTACCAGTGCTTCGCACTCTACCTGGGGGTCAATTCGGGTAAATGAGATCATTGGTTCACGCTTTCACATTTAGTCTTCGCGGCCAGCATGGGCCTGTCTACAATTCAGGAGGCAATTGTGGCTTGAGAGACGTTGGCTTGCCGACGCCTGGACGGGGCTCTAGGCGCCTTGCTGATGGGGTTGCTGCGCCTGGTCGTCCGGCACATCGCCGCGCCTCCGATACTACCTTCAGCCTTCGCTCGAAGCGGCGCCCGCTTCTCGCTACGCGCGCAGTCCACTGTGGCCTCGTGGCATGGGGTCGGCCGTGAGCACCGCTTCTCGCTACGCGCGCGGCCCGCTGTCCTCCCAGTCGCGGTATGTTCCCCCTTCCCAGCGCCAGGTACCGGGACCCGAAGTCGAGTTCCCCAGCGCCAGTGAGGAAGCTGTCGATGGAGACATCGCGACGTCGCGGGTGACGAGCAGCAAGTCGCCCTCACGCCTGAAGGTGCCGTCGGCGATGAACTTGTCTCGACGGGCATGCAGATTCGCGTATGAACGTTTGGTTGCTTCGCTCTTGCCCTTCCCACCCCAGGTGCTGACCAGGCGGGATCCCTCCAGGAGGAAGAACTCCCCTTGCACGATCCTTGCGGCAGCATCGACTCCCTTGGACGGAACTTGAATCCGAAAGGTTGGTGAAGCCTCTAGTCTCGGCATGTCAGACAGTTCGAGGCGGCGAGGTTTCGACGCTCGCAAGACATTAATACCGAGAACCGGCAGGATGGAGAGGACCTGCTCAAGGAAGGCCTCCGCGTCAGACTGTTGCGCTTCCGAGAGTTTGCGCGGCTGCGGGGTTTGCTTATTGTCATCCAACGTGGATCGCCGCGCCTGGATCGCGATATCGAGCATCCGGTACTCCAGATGTGCCCAATAGCCTTCATTGAATGCCTCTTCGCGCGAGGAAATCAGCACCACTCGGTCCCACCAGGTCTTCCTTGCGGCATGCACTTTGAGCCTGTCAGCAAAACTCTCGGTGCGACCGATGTAACACCTTAGCGACTCGACGGCAGAATCGTCGCTCCCGAGTAAAAGGTAGACGCCGTTTGTTTGGGCGTCCCACCGCGCAAGCATTCGCCTCAGCGCTAACCGGGGGCCAGTGACGACGTGGCCCGTCCAGCCAGACACATCCGCCGTTACGATCCCCCCGAACTCGCCATCGACGAGAAACAGATCAATATGCTTGCCCCTCATGCCTCTATGCTATCGACCGCATCGGTGGTCAATGGCGCGAGTCTGCAGCGGGCGCTGACGTGGTGAAGTTGCTGCTGCGGTCGTCAACTGACCACGAAGGTCGAAACTCCCCTCCGGCGCTGCCCTGAAGCTGGCCACTGCGCAAAAGCCTGCCCCCCGGGAGTTATAGGCACAAGCATGGTGCTTATGATCGGGGTTTTGCCTGGTGCGGCGCGGAAATTGGGGGCTTATGGCCTGGGGGATAATCCCGGAGGGGGCTTGACACTCGCAAGCAAGCTGCCGGGCGTGACAACACGGTCCTTGCGGGCAAGACGGTGCCCAAGCCGCCGATGCCCGAGGAAGAAGCCCGGTCATACCGCCGCCAGCACCCACCGCTGGAGGTGCACCACCATGCCCTTGCCGCACCATCATGCTCTTGTGCCACCGCGACACCCGAAGATGGCCAGCAGATCGCTGCACCACCACGCCCTTAGCACACCACCACGCCCGGCGACGGCCAGCAGATCGCTGCACCACCATGCCCTTGCCGCACCATCATGCTCTAAGTGCACCGCCATGTCCTTAAATCACTGAAATAAGGGCATGATGGTGACACAAGGGCATGATGGTGCGCTAAAGGCATGATGGTGGGGCGCCGGGAGGTGTCGATGTTGACGACGGCCAACACGGGAGCCACTAGCGTCGACCGAGACAGCCTCCGATGGCCGCATGCCCCTGACCGGTACGCCAAACACTGCCCACCCAACAGCCCACCCCGGCCCCAACTCCACACAGCGCATCGACGTCGGCTAGTGCCACAACAACCACCGTCCGCCACAGCCCCCCCCCATCGCCCAGCAGCGCCTGGAACAACGGCGGGACAACGCCAACTGGCAGCGAACGAAGCGCCCACACCCAGCGGCACCTGTCACCCCACGGCCAGAAAAACAAAATCGCCCCGCCATCCGGCGAGGCAACCTGTTGAGGAGTGGAGCTAGGGGGATTCGAACCCCCGACCTCTTCCATGCCATGGAAGCGCGCTACCAACTGCGCCATAGCCCCTCGAGCAAGATGTATATTAGCCAGGCCCACGGCCCGGGCGCAAATCGAGTGGCCGTTAGCCCGGTCACACCGACGTATGGCCCGGATTTGCAACGAAAAGCGGCGGCGGAGTCCCTGCTCCCCCGCCGCTCTTCCCCTAGGCGTTGGCGCCGCCGTAGAGGTAATCATCCAGGTCCGGCGGACCGTCCTGCACCACCACATCGCTGAGGTCCAGTTCGATGCGGGGGCAATCACTCCACAGCCGCTCCAGGGCATAGAACTCCCGGTCTTCTTCATGCTGCACGTGCACGATCACCGACCCGTAGTCCAGCAACGCCCAGCGCCCCTCGGCGATGCCCTCCTTGCGGGCGGGCCGCAACCCGGCCTTGAGCATCTCCTCGTCCACGGCGTCGACGATGGCCCGTACCTGCCGTTCCGAGGCCCCGGAGGCGACCAGGAAGACATCGGTCAGCACGATGCGTTCCGAGACGTCCAACGCGATGATCGCCTCGGCCTTCTTTTCCGCCGCTGCCCGGGCCGCTGCCCGGGTCGCGGCTATCGCTGCACTATCAGCTACCACCACTGCTCCAATCCATAACACTGTGCACTGCCGCAGACGACTCATTAAAGAAGTTCGCCCACGCGTACCAGATACCAAAACCAATCGCGATGGACAAGGTCAGCAGCACCAACCACAGCAGCCAGGAGCGCGAGCGGCGGGCGGGCGGGGCGGGGGCGTTACCCAGTTGCCCGGCGCTGGCCCGCATGGCCTCCTGCATCGCCGGAGCCTCGGTGGATTTCTCCACCGGCGCGGCAATAATGTCGGCGAAGGACTGGGTTTCGGGGTCCGCCGTCTTGGCCGCTGTCACCGGCACTCCGGTGGCCGACGTCCAGGACGGGACATCCCCCGTGAGCGACTTGGGCGGATCGGTCTTGGAGATGAGGGCATCGACCGCGTCGACGGGGCTGTCTGCCTGCCCGGCTCCCGCCTGCCGCTTCCAGGCCGAGACGCGGGTGACTCCCCCCTCTGCGGCCGCGGCGGGCGGCGGAGGGACAGCGGCCTGGGAACCGGAAGCTGCCGGGGTGACGGCTGCCGGGGTTGCGGGCACGTTGGGCGCCATCGGCAAGGATGTCCCGGGGCCGGCACTTGGCCCCGCGGTCTCAAACAGCGGCGAGGCCGAAATGACGGTTTCTGCCCCGGATATCAGCGCCTCGAACGACGGTTCCTCCACATCGGCGGCCACCTCGGCAGCCAACGCGGCGGCGGCGTCGTTGATGTCACTAGCCACCGACCCGACCGCGCTCCCTGCCAGCTTTTGCAAAGCCCCCGACGGCGGCACTGGCGCCTGGCCCGCTTCCTCAGCCAGTCCCACGCCCCCGACAACGTCCGACTCTTGGGTCACCGCGGCTGTCACCGGCAGGATGCCCGTCAGCTGCCCCGACTCGTCCACGGTGCGGATGGCCGACGCCCGCGGCATCGACACGACCTTGCGGCGCTGCCGCGAGACTTCGGTCGGCTCGTCCACTTCACGTTTGCCGGACCTATCCCGCATGGAGCGACGCGAAGGAACATTGGCGTCGTCTGCTGGGGTCTCTGGCGCAGTGGCGGCAGGCTGCCCGGGGGCCGACGGCACAGGTGACGGCATCGTCACCGGTTTGACGCGGGCGGCACTCGGGGCGCCCGCCGCCGGGGTCGGACTCGGCGGAGAGACAGGTGGCGCGGCGACAGCCGCAGCGACGCTGGGCCGCACCCGGGCGCCCGCCGGTGGTGTAAACGGCCGCACTGCGGAGGTTTCGATGGCGCGAGCGGCAGGCTGCGACAGTCCCCTACCTGGTGTGGGCGGGCTGACGACGGTTTGGTCCAGACTCGGGCGGGGGGAAGCGGGCGGGGTGGCCGGGCGCGCATACAACTCGCGGCTAGAGAATCCCGCAGGTGGGGTGGCGCGCCGCACCGCGGGCGGATTGCCGCCCGTAGGCTTGTGTTGCAGCGGCAACACTGCCGTCGATTCGCTCCCCGAAACCTGGCGGGGCGGCGCCACCGGGCCCTGCGTCACTGAGCGGCGGGTGGGCACGCGCGGTGAGGCGGGGCTGGCAAATACCGGGCGGGCGGGCTCCACGCTGGTGCGCAACCGTTCCCGGGCCGCGATGCCCGCCGCGGCCGCCGCGGCGTCGGACTCCTGCCGTACCCGGCGTCCGGCCTCCCGCTCCGCTTCCCGCAGCTCCCGCCGCGTGCGGCGCGGCTCGTCGTGCAGCTCGTCAGTCATGTCGTCCTCCTCCTAGTTCCCGCCCGTCGCGCGCGGCGGCTGGGCAGCGTCGAGGTACAAGCTGTGCTTGCCGATGTATTGGACCACTCCATCTGGAACTAAGTACCAGACGGGCGCCCCCCGCGTCACTCGGGCGCGGCAGTCTGTTGAAGAAATCGCCATCGCCGGGATGTCGACCAGCCACACGCCCAACTCCGACAGTTTGCGGGTGTCCATGTGGTGTCCTGGCCGTGTCACCCCCACGAAGTGGGCGAGTTGGAAGAGTTCGTCCACCTCTTTCCAGTCCATGATGCGTTCCAGGGCGTCGGCCCCCGTGATGAAGAACAGCTCGGCCTGCGGGTGTGCCTCCCGTAGGTCACGGAGCGTGTCGATGGTGTAGGTGGTGCCACCCCGCTCAATGTCGACCCGGGAGACCGAGAACCGGGGATTGGCGGCCGTGGCGATTACGCACATCAGGTAACGGTGCTCGGCTGGCGCCACCCGCTTGCCGCGTTTAAACGGTTGGGAGGCCGTCGGCACAAAAATGACCTCGTCGAGCGCAAATTCGTGGGCAACCTCACTGGCGGCAACCAAGTGTCCGTGATGGATTGGGTCGAAAGTTCCGCCCATAACCCCGATGCGATGCGGGCGTTGTTTTGCCGTCATCGTGGTCCTTTCCGCGTCTTCTTCCCCCAATCCGTGCCTGCACGGGCCGGGCTCTGCGTCCAGTCTGGCATGAGCAACCTGAGGTTTTCCTGGCTTTAGCTGGGGCGGTACAACCGCAGCAGGCGCGCCACCTCGGCCTGGATAACCGCGTTGCCGACCCGAAAATACTTACGGGGATCAACAACATTTGGCTCCGCCGCCAGGAACTCACGCACGGCGGCCGTGAAGAGTTTGTTCAGATGGGTGGAGACATTGATTTTTGTCATACCGGCTTTTATGGCCGCCACCATGCCGTCGTCGCTTACTCCGGAGGAACCGTGCAGCACCAACGGCACCGGCACGGCGGCCGCGATCTGGCCGATGAGAGCGTTGTCCAGTTGCGCACCGCGGGTGGTCATGGCGTGGGACGAGCCGACCGCCACCGCCAGCAGATCCACCCCAGTGGCAGCCACGAAGCGGGCGGCGTCTTGCGGATCGGTACGGGCAGAGGGATCGTGGACCCCGTTTTTGCCGCCAACCTCGCCCAGTTCGGCCTCCACGTCAACGCGTCCCTGCGGGCCGCTGTGGCACAGGCGGACCACCTCAGCGGTGGTGGCGACGTTGTCTTCCCACGAAAGCTTCGAACCGTCGTACATCACGGAGGAAAAGCCGAGCGCTACCGCTTGGCGACACAATTCCACGCTCTCGGCGTGGTCCAGGTGCACGGCGACCGGCACTGCGGCCCGCCGCGCCAGGGCCAGGACGGCCTGCGCCAGTGGCTCCAAGGCCCCGTGGTATTTCACCGCATTCTCGCTGATCTGGAGCACGACGGGGGCCCCCACCTCTTCGGCGGCGGCCACGAACGCTTCGGCGTGGTCCAGCAGCACGACGTTGAATGCCCCCAGTCCGTGGCCCTCGCTCGCAGCTTGGGCGGCCAGTTGCGCGGTCGATGCGAACATGTTTCCTCCACTTCGTTGTGTTGCTCTAGTCTGCCAAAGGCGACGGGCCGGCACCCCAGTGCCGGCCCGTCCGATATGTCTCAGTTCCGTTCGATGATCTTGCCGTCCGGTCCGTACACCGGCTCGCCGTAGCCCGCCATGTCTAGGGCGATGCGGGCTCGCCCGAGGCATTGGGCCCACGACCCAAGCTGGGCGCGCACCACCTCCGGGACGGGGGCGATGGTCAATCGCTCGGCCAGCGCCTGCCGCAGGGGGGTGAGCAGGAACTCTCCCGCGTTGGCCAGGCCCCCACCGATCACGATACGAATCGAGCCGAGCGTGCCGACGATGGTGGCCAGAATCTCACTGAGAGCCTCAACCGCCTCCCGCATCACCCGCTGGGCGTCGACATTGCCTGCCTTCGCCGCCATTTCGACGCCGTACGCTCCCTGCGCGATGGAGGCTTCCCGTTCAGCAGGCGGCAGGGTGGCGGCGAACCGGGCACACACGGCAGAAGCCGCCGCGATCTTTTCCAGTTCGATCCAGCCGCTCGGATTGTCTGGGTCACGTACCAGGATTTGGCCGATCTCGCCCGCGAATCCGCCGCCGATGACCGGTTCTCCGTGCAGCACGAGGCCCGCACCGATGCCGGTGCCGAGCGCCACGAACAGCATGTTGCGGCTGCCGTCTCCCCACCGGGCCTCGGCCACGGCCCCGGAGCGGACGTCGTGCCCGAAAGCTACCGGCACTCCGCAGGCCTCGGCCAACATGTCGCGCATGGGCACGTTCTTCCAACCGAGGTTGGCAGACAGCAGCGCGAGGCCTTGTTCCTCCTCCACGATGCCGGGCACGGCCACCCCGATGGGTGTGACCAGCTCGGCGGGAGACAAGACACGATTGCCGTCGCGCACTTTGCCCGCCCGCACATCCTCGCGCAGCTCGCGCGCGATCTGGGCGATGGTCTCCACGAGAGCTGGCACCTCCTTGGGCGTGGGCACCTGGCGCTTGGCCAGCAGCATGCCCCCCATCGAGGCCACGCCTGCTTTGATCGTCGTGCCACCGACGTCGATGCCAATGGCGTGTGTCATGCCACTACCTTTCGTTGGGAGACGGGCCTCAGTGCTCGTCGTCGGCCAGAATGATAGACCGGGTCAGGTGCCGCGGCGTGTCTGGGTTCAGACCCCGCGCCTCGGCCCGGGCCACCGAGACCCGCTGGGCGAGCACGAGGTGAGCCAACGGATCCAGTGCGGAAGTGACGAGGCGGGCGCCAGTGTCGGCGATCTGCTTGTCCAGGCCGGGGGGAACCGGGCCGAAGACCCACACGATCCGTCCCGGCTCGGCGATCGAGATGGGGCCATGCCGGTATTCCATCGCCGGGTAGGACTCAGTCCAAGACTGGGAGGCCTCCCGGCACTTCAGGGCGGCCTCGTTGGCCAGCCCGATGGTCCAGCCGGTGCCGAGGAAGGTGATCTGGGGGGCGTTGACGCACTGCTCGCAGATGTCCTCCGCGAGGGCCTTCTCGCAGTCGGTGGCAGCCTGTTCCAGACTCTGGCCGAGGGTGGCCCGCATGAGGGCGAAGGCGGTGGTGGCAAACCGCGTCTGGACCACGGATTCCTCGTCGGCGAAGTCCAGCACGATTTCGGCGTCGACAAATGGGGTGGCCGGGCCGTTGGCCACGGCGGTGATGAGCACGTTGGGCACCCCGCGAGCCTGCAGTTCCTTGGCCACGTCGATGATCTCGGTGGTGGTGCCGGACCGGGACAGCAACACGACGCGGTCGTAGGAGCGGGTGAGCGGGAACTCGGTGGCGGTGAAGGCGTCAGACTCGCCCTTGCCCAGGCTTTCCCGGAGCGCGCAGTAAGACTGGGCCATAAACCAGGAGGTGCCGCAACCGATGACGGCGACCCGCTCCCCATCGGCGGGCATGCCCGTGATGGCCTCGGCCAGTTCCGCCGCCCGGCGCCACAGTGCCGGCTGGGTGATGATTTCGTCGACAGTCTTGCTCACTGCAACTCCCTGTTGTTTGTTTGTGCTTCATTGAACGGTGTGACAATCGCCATTGCGCACTAGTATGCCACGGCTGGCGATCGAAAGCGACGATTTCCCCTCCCAACGTGCAAAGTTCTGTCACGCTCCGCGCAAATCCAATCTATGCTGTAGCGAGGGTGCCCAGCTCACCGAGACAACGCCGTCCCCCAACAGAGAGTGAGAAGATGAACCGCCACGAACGCCTCAGCCGCTTACTCGACCTGATCGTGGAAAACGGCTCCGTCCGCATCGAAGAGATCATCGCTCGTCTCGATATCTCGGCCGCTACCGCCCGCCGCGACCTCGACACGCTAGCGGCCCAACAGCTCATCACCCGCACCCGCGGCGGGGCCTCCATCAACCCCACCTCGGCCGACCTGCCGCTGCGCTACCGCGCCACCCGCATGGCCGACGAAAAGGCCCGCATTGCCATTGCCGCCGTGGCCCGCATCCAGCCTGGCGACGTCGTCGCCCTCAACGGCGGTACCACCACCACCGAAGTTGCCCGCGAGATCGGCACCCTCTCGGCACGCGAGCCCGACTTCGAGCGCGCCCCCGTCACCGTAGTGACAAATGCCATCAACATCGCCAACGAATTGACGGTGCGGCAAAACGTGCGCGTGGTCGTCACCGGCGGCGTCGTGCGGGCCCGCTCCTACGAGCTGGTCGGCCCGCTGGCCGAACGCATCCTGCCCGCCATCTCCGCCGGCACCCTGTTCCTCGGCGTCAACGGCCTGCACCCGGAGCGGGGAGCCTTCGCCGACCACGACGGCGAGGCCACCGTGAACGCTGCCCTGGTGCGGGCGGCGGAGCGGGTCGTCGTTGTGGTTGACTCCTCCAAGCTCGGCCGCACCGACTTCACTCGCATCTGTGAACTCACCGAGATTCACGAGGTCGTCACCGACTCCGGTGCCGACCCCGAAATTGTGGCTCAGTTGCAACGCAACGGAGTCGAGGTCACTTTGGCCTAGCCTCTCCCTCAACCCACTTCAACTAGACAAGGACACCGATGGCAAATACCGGCCGCGTCACCCTCCCCATCCAGGTGGGCATCGACGACGAGATCACTGAGCTTGCTCGTCGACTTGGCGCAGACGCAGTGCGCAACTCCGATGGCACCGAGCTGCCCGAAATCGCGCACCAACTTGTGGACAAGGTTTACTCGACCTACTTCCCTGCCCGCGGCGACCAAGACTTTGCCCTCGCCAACCCCCACACGTTGGTCAACCAATACCTGTGTTCGCCCCGCAGCACCGCGCCCGCCACCGGGGACCTGGTCATCGACGTCATGGAGGGCTACTTCCGCACCCAGTTCGCCCCCAAGACCGACTGTGACGTTAAGCGCTGGTGGCAGGTAATCGACCGCACCACCGGCCAGGAGGTCGCCGCGGACCAGTGGGACACCACCCCGGAGGGTGTGGTTACCATCCGCAACCCGCAGCCGTTCCACGTCTACACGGTCGGCTTCCTGGCCGACCAGCTGTGGGACTCCACGCAGATGTACAACTACATCACCAACGACTGGCACCTGGAGCCGTGGCGGGTCAAGGAGCGCCCCTACGACGTGCGCAAGGCCGGGGTGTGGGAGTACGCCCAGGACGCCCTGAAGAAGTGGCTGCGGGAAAACCCCGAGGTGGACGTGGTGCGCTTCACCACGTTCTTCTACCACTTCACCCTGGTGTTTAACGACGAGGCCAAAGAAAAGTACGTTGATTGGTTCGGCTACTCGGCCTCGGTGTCTATCGAGGCGATGGAGGCCTTCGAGGCGGAGTACGGCGTCGCCCTGACCGCCGAGGACTTCGTTGACGAGGGCTACTACAACAACGCTTTCCGCTCCCCCAGCGAGCGCTACCTGCAGTGGATCGATTTCCAGTCGCGTTTCGTGGCCGAGCGGGCCAAGGGGCTGGTGGACATCGCCCACGCCGAGGGCCGCGAGGCCATGATGTTCCTCGGCGACAACTGGATGGGGATGGAGCCCTACGGCAAGTACTTCCCGCGCATCGGGATGGACGCGGTGGTCGGCTCGGTGGGTTCCGGCGCGACCTGCCGCATGATCTCTGACATTCCGGGGGTGAAGTACACCGAGGGCCGCTTCCTGCCCTACTTCTTCCCGGACGTCTTCAACGACGAGGGCGACCCGGTGGGCGAGGCCAATAGCTCGTGGCTGCAGGCCCGGCGGGCCATCGTGCGTTTCCCGCTGGATCGGATGGGCTACGGCGGCTACCCGTCGCTGGCATTGAAGTATCCGGCGTTCGTGGACCGCATGGAGGAGATCTGCAACGAGTTTCGGGAGATCCACGAGCTGGGCGGCGGGCAGCATCCGCAAAACGCCCCGATCCGGGTGGCCATTGTCAACGCCTGGGGCAAGCTGCGCACCTGGCAGACCTATATGGTGGCGCATGCCCTGTGGTACAAGCAGATCTACACCTACCTCGGCATCGTCGAGGCCCTGTCCGGGCTGCCGTTTGCGGTGCAGTTCCTCAGCTTCGACGACGTCAAGGCCGGGGCGCTGGCCGAGGTGGACGTCCTCATTAATGGCGGTGTGGCGGGCACGGCCTTCTCCGGAGGCCAGGCCTGGCTGGATGCTGAGCTAACTACTGCCGTGCGCGCCTTCGTGGCCCGCGGCGGCGGCTTCATCGGGGTGGGCGAACCGGCGGCCGTGTCCCACGGCGGGTCTTTCATCCAGCTGTCCGATGTGCTGGGAGTGGATCGCGAGCAGAGCCTGTCCCTGTCGACCGACCGCTACCCGCGCATCGTGGACAACCACCCGCTGCTGGCCGACGTGGCGGGCACCTTCGACATCGGCGAGGGCGGCGGCGACATCGTCAACCTGGACCGCAACGTCGAGGTGTTGGCGTACGTGGACGACTCGGTGCGGGCCTCGCTCAACCAGTACGGCAAGGGCCGCGGCATCTACCTGGGCGGACTGCCGTACTCGTTCGAGAACGCCCGCCTGCTCTACCGGGCCATCTACTGGGCGGCGGGGCGCGAGGAGGAGCTGGAAAACGGCACCGCCTGGTTGACGGACGACGTGCGCACCGAGGTGGCGTACTACCCCAACACCTCCCGCATCGTGGTGCTCAACAACTCGGCCGACGCCGTGTCCACCACCGTGCGTGGGCTCGGCCGCACCTGGCAGGTGGAGCTGGCCCCGATGGGTTACCAGTGGCTGGACATCTAGGTTTCTAGCGTTCCAGGTTTGGGGGAGGGTGGCGCGGCCCCCCTCCCCCACTGTCGTGTCCGTTCGTCTTCGGCTCACAAATCCACAGTCATCTCCCGGGCAATATCCCAGGATATCTCCGCCCGCAGCGTGTCTGCCTGTGCCTGGAACCACAGCGCATCGTCCACGCTGCGCACCAGGCACCACCGGCGCATGGTGGTCGGCACCAGCTCAGCCATTTCCGCGAACCGGGCCAGGCGCCGCTGGAGGGTGTCACTCTTCTCGTCGCCACCTCTGACTTCGCCCCACCGATTACGCAGTAACGGAACCACCTCGAAGGCGGGATCGCCCGCCAGTGGCTTCGGGTCGATGGCGGCCCACCCCTGCGAGCCACGCCCGAGGATATTGCCGTAATGGAAATCGCCGTGCAGTAGCCAAGGATCCGCGGGCTGGACGGCTAACTCGGCACACACCTCTGTCGCGGTGTCAATGAGCCCTTCCGCACAAGGCTCACCTAGCCGTCGCCATTCTGCGCGGAACTCGGCTGCCCACCGTGCGGCCAGTCCCCCGACCTCGCGCAGCCCGGCGGGCGCGGGCACACGCAGCTCGCGCAGGAGGTAGGCGGCTGTGTCGAGCGCCTCCTGAATCGGGACCTCCTGCAAAACCCGCCGCTCATCTAGTCGCTCCAGCAACATAGCGCCGACCGTCTCAGCAGTGCGCAGTACCTTAACTGCCCCGTGGCCGCCCCACGCGCGTAAGGCCGCGGGCTCGAACCGAGTCTCGTCGTCGAGCCAACTTATTTTCAATGCCGCGGCTTGCCCATCCTGGCACCGGACAGGTAGCACCACAGCACAGACCCCGTGCAACAACGATCCGTCCTGCCGCAGGTTCCATCTGCTGAGCAAATCCGCGATAGTGCGAGGCAACTCCACCAGCCAGCCGCAGGCCACCTCCCCCTCTCGGGCGCGGATTAGGGCGGCGAAGTCGGCTGGGATCGGCAGCAATTCGGTTCTCACATTCGGGCAGATGGGGACGGTGAGGGCGGTGGCCCCGGCAGGCGGAAATCTCGGGCAGCAGGAGGAGGGGCGAGCGACGCTGTCGCTTCCCCCCTCCTAACTCGCGAGCGTTACTTCACCGACCCGGCGGTCAGTCCCCCGATGAGGCGCTTTTCGATAAAGCTGAAGAGGATGACCACGGGCACGATGGCCACGATGGCGGTGGTGAAGAGGTACTGCCAGTCCTCAATGTACAGCCCCAGGAAGCGCGGCATGGAGACCGTGATGGGCTGCAACTCGGGCTGCTGGACCAGCACGAACGCGGCCGCGTACTCGTTCCAGGTGTTGACGAAGACGAAGATGATAGCGGTAACGATGCCCGGCCACACCAGCGGCAGCGAGATGCGGAACATGGTCTGCATGCGTCCGAGCCCGTCGATGAGCGCCGCCTCGTCGACTTCCTTGGGCACGGCCGCGAAGAATGCCTGCATGATCCAGATGGCGAAGCTCATGTTGAAGGCGGCGTTGATGAGGATCAGCGCCCCCCACACGGCGTAGCCGGTCCACCCTTTGAACTCCTGGTACAGACCGATGGCCAGCACGGTGGGTTGCAGCATCTGAGTGATGAGCACGAGCAGCAGGAACGCCAGGCGGCCGCGGAAGCGGAAGCGGGCGATGTAGTAGGCCGCCGGGGTGGCCACCAGCAGCACCATGATGGTGGCCCCGACCGCGATGACGGTGGTGGCCAGCAGTGAGCTGCCGGGATCGACGTTGGAGTTCCACACCTCCAGGTAGTTGGACCACTGGGGGCGGGACGGCAGATACCGAGGGGGAATGCTGCGCACGTCGGCCTGCGATTTCAGCGAGCTGGTGAGCATCAGCAGGTAGGGGAAGGAGAAGAACAGCATGACGGCCAGCGCGCCGAGCACGGTTAGAACACGGTTGGGTGGGGTGTCGATGCCGCCCCGGTAACGACGGTGGGACATCAGTCGACCTCCTTGGTGGGCTTGGCTACCGCCAGGTAGATCGCAATGACGACGCAGCAGAACACGAAGTTCAGCACGGACAGGGCGCTGGCCACCCCGGGGCCGAGCTGTTCTTTGTACTGGAAGATCAGCGTGGTGGTGGTGTGTCCGGTGTGGTAGCCGGCGGTGTCGTTGAGGATTTTCAAGATCGGCAGGGAGTTGAAGACGTTGATGATGTTGATCAGGGTGGCCACGGCGATGGCGGGCCGCAGGATCGGCAGCACGATTTTGGTGTAGCGCTGCCACGCGGAGGCCCCGTCCATGTGGGCCGCCTCGCGCACGTCCACGGGCACGGCCTGCAGACCGGCCAAGATCGTGTAGGTGGTGAACGGCAGGGAGACGTAGACGGCTACGAAGACGGCCGTCCAAAACGCGGCGGTGGGATTCTTGGTGAAGCCGTAGGCGGTCTGCAGGATGCCGGTGTCCACCAGGAGCCGGTTGAAAAGCCCGACGTCGGGCTGTAGGCCGAAGTTGAAGACGGTGGTGGTCATGACCACCGAGCAGGCCCACGGCAGGATGATGAACAGGCGCACCACTTTGCGGAACCGGAACTTCAGGTTTAGGAACGAGGCGAGTGCCAGCGACAGCAGCAGGGTGACGACCACCACGACCACAACCCACAGGGCGGTGTTGAGGAAGATGCGCCCGATGGGCACGGAGGGGTAGGTAAGCGCCCCGGCCTTGCCCACGTAGTTGTCTAGCCCGGCAAATCCCTTCACCCGCCCGATGCGATTGAAAGTGAAGAAGGAGTTGTAGATGAGCAACCCGGCCGGGTACAGCACGACCGCGGCGATGAGTAACCCGGCGGGGGCCAGCCAGGGGATGGCCCGCAGGGATTCCCGCCGCGCCTGCGCTTTGCGCTTGGCAGCAGCGACACGGGTGATTTCTGCGTGTTCGGACTCGGTCAAGCCCGCGGGAGCGAGCAGCGAACCCGGATGAGTTTGCGACATGAGAAGTCTCCCTAACCGGGGGCGCGGGGCCGCAAGCGCCGTGGTGGCCCCGCGCCCGAGTGTTAAGCGGCTGGCCTAGCCTTGGGCGTCAAGCTGCGCCTGGATTTCCTTTAGGACCGTGTCCGGCGTCTCCTTTTCCAGCTTGCCCATGGTGCCTTGCAGGGCGCCCTGCAGCGCGTCCCACTTGGGGTCGCCAACCGGGAGGAACTTCACGTCCTTCAGGGCCGCATAGAACGGGGCGAAGTGCCCGGCCTCCGCGGTGGCCTTTTCGATCATGGTCTTGGTCACCGGCATCAGACCGGTGCCCTGGTACCAGGACTCGTACATCTCGTCGGAGTACATGAGGTCGAGGAAGGCCTTGGTGGCAGCCTTGCGGTCCGCATCGCCGTTGTCGAAGGCCACCACAAAGTCGGTCACCCCGAAGGCGATGGGCTGACCGTCCTTGGTCGGCACCGGCCCGATCCCGTACTTGATGTCCGGGTACTTCTCGTCGACTTCCTTCAACAACCCGGTGTGCATCAGCAGCATGGCGAGCTTGCCGTTATTGAACAGGTTGACAGCGTCCTGCCGGTTAGAGGTGCCGGGGTTTGGCTGGGTCAGCCCTGCGTCGATGAAGGATTTCATCTGCGTTAGCGCCTCGGCGGCGGCGGGCTGGTCGGCCACCAGCTTGTCGCCCTGTGGCCAGTTGGCGCCGTTACCCCACAACCAGAGCGAGGTCTCGTTTTGGGCCTCTTCCTTGCCCAGCGGCATGCCGTATGCCGAGACGTCCCCACCCAGGCCCTTGATCTTTTGCGCAGCGGCCTCCAGCTCGGCCCACGTCTTGGGGGCCTCGGTGATACCGGCCTGCTCGAAGAGCTTGGTGTTGTAGGCCAATAGGCGGGAGGAGGCGACGTCGGGGGCGGCCCACTGGGTGCCGTCGGTGCCCTTGCCGTTCTCCAGCAGCGCGGGTTCGATGGCGGCCAGGGTCTCGGGGCTCATGACCTCGGTGATTGGGTAGAGCAGACCCTCGGAGGCCGCGAGCGCGAAGGTGTTGTCGTTAAGGATGTCGGGCAGGTCACCGGACTGGATGCGGGCTTGGACTTTGGCGGCGAAGTCTTCCCAGCCTTCGATCTGTAGTTCGACCTTGACGTTGGGGTAGGTCTCGTTGAACTTCTTGATGATGGTCTCCCAGTCGGACTTCGAGGATTCGGAGTAGGACGGGGCGAGGATCTTGATGGTGGTGTTCAGGTCCGCGGAGGCGGCGGGGGCCTCGCCTCCGGTGGGTTGGGCATCTTTGCTTTCGGTGTCGGTGCCGCAGGCCGTCAGGGTCAGGGCGAGGCCCGCCGCGAGGGCGGTGAGCTGTTTTCCACGCTTCATTACGTGAGTCCTTCCGATGGAGGGGACGGGGCCGGGTGGCCGGTATGAGTGATCGTAGACACATTCGCAGAACCGGTTTTGTGGTCGCCGCGCGCTTCTTGCGGCGAAGGATGTGAGATATCCCATATCCCACCCTGGTGCTGGACTGCACTTTTCAGCTCTTTTTCCCCGAAAACAAACAAAATCCTGCAATGAGGTGTAACGTTTGCAGCAAGACATGATTTTATTGCAGGCGGTGAATTACAGTCAGGGGAACCACTCTCGAACGAAGGAGTTCCCATGGCTAGACGACGGTGCCGCCCCCTAGCGGTGGCCCTCACCGCCACGCTTGCCGCTGGGGCATTAACCCCCCTGCTGGCCCCGCCGGCGGCCGCCCAAGACCCGGTACCAACCGTGGCGGGCAGCTTCCAAAGCGAACTAGGTTGCCCCGAGGACTGGCAACCCGCCTGCCCCCACACCGCCCTGGCTGACCCCGACCAGGATGGGGTCTTCACCGGTGATTTCACCGTACCGGCCGGGCAATGGGAGTTTAAGGTCGCGACGAAAGGTGACTGGTCACAGGCCTTCGGCGCCAATGACAACCCCGGCGAGAACGCCAAACTGTCCCTGGCCGCCCCCACCCGCTTGACCTTCGCCTTCGACACCAAGGCCAACCGCGTGGGCCTTACCTCCCCCGCCCTCACGGCCTCCGGCACCGCGGTCCCCGGGGACGCTGAACTGGCGCGTCCCGCCGTGCGGCAGGGCAAAGTGGAGAACTTCTACTTCGTCCTCACCGACCGCTTCCACAACGGCGATACGACCAATGACCAGGGGCTGCTGGAGGGCGATCGGTTGACCACCGGCTTTGACCCCAGCAACTCAGGCTTCTTCCACGGCGGCGACATAGACGGCCTCATCGCCAAGCTGGACTACATCGAGTCCCTCGGCACCACGGCCATTTGGCTGACCCCGTCATTCGTCAATTTGCCGGTGCAGGGCACCGGTGAGCACGCCTCCGCCGGCTACCACGGCTAC
Organism: Buchananella hordeovulneris; assembly: GCF_001907235.1. GTDB lineage: Bacteria > Actinomycetota > Actinomycetes > Actinomycetales > Actinomycetaceae > Buchananella > Buchananella hordeovulneris. Next base: position 17,978 of record NZ_MQVS01000012.1, on the reverse strand, counting down.
TGGGTCACCGACTTCACGCAAATCGACCCGCACCTGGGTGGTAATGAGGCCCTCAAACGGCTCACCCAGGCGGCTCACGCGCGCGGTATCAAGGTCTACTTCGACATCATCACCAATCACACGGCGGATGGCATTGCCTATCAGGAGCAGTCCACTGACTACGTGCCCACCGACCAGCGTCCCTACACTGACGCCGAAGGGACCGTGCTGAACCTGTCGTCTCTCGCCCAGCTGACCGAGACCGCCGCCGCCCCCAAACTGTCAGCTGAGTCGTCCTTCCCCTACCGCCCGGTCGCCCGTCCCGATGTCGTCAAGCATCCCGAATGGCTTAACGACGTGACCTTGTACCACAACCGCGGCGACTCCACCTGGAGTGGTGAGAGCGTCACCCTGGGCGACTTCGTGGGTCTGGACGACCTCATGACCGAGCACCCGCAGGTGGTGAACGGCTTTATCGACGTGTACCAAAGCTGGATCGACATGGGGATCGACGGCTACCGCATCGACACCGTCAAGCACGTCAACTTCGAGTTCTGGCAGCGGTGGAGTGCCGCCATCAAGGCCCACGCCGCGAAACACAACCCCGACTTTTTCACCTTCGGGGAGGTCTACGACGCTGATCCGGCCTTGCTAGCTCCCTACGTGCGGGATACCGACATGGACGCCACCCTGGACTTCGCTTTCCAGGCCGCCGCAGTTAACTTCGCCAAGGGCTACCCCACGGCGGGACTGTCGTCCACCTTCGCCGCGGACGACCTGTACGCCACGGCAACCACCTCGGCCGCTACCCTGCCGACATTCCTCGGCAACCACGACATGGGCCGGGTGGCTTTCCTGGTGGGGGAAAATCAGCGCGAAGACCGCAGCGTTCTGGCCCACCAACTGCTGTATCTCACGCGCGGCCAACCGGTCGTCTACTACGGCGATGAACAAGGGTTTGTGGGGATAGGCGACGGCAAGGACAAGCACGCCCGCCAGTCCCTCTTTGCCTCCCAGGTAGCCGAGTACGTCGACCAGCCGCTCGCCAACGGCCAACAGCTGGGGGCGACCGACCGCTACGCCACCGACACCCGCCTCTACACCACGATCAAGGAACTGGCGGCGCTGCGGGCCGCACACCCGGCACTGGCCAGCGGCGCGCAGCTGGAGCTCGGACGCGCCGACGGGGCGGGCATCTACGCCCTGGCTCGCGTGGACCGGGAGCAGAAAACCGAATACCTGGTGGCGCTCAACAACGCCCCCACGCCCTCCTCGCTCACGGTAACCACCCTGACCCCCGGCGCCGCCTACGCGCCGCTCTACGGCACCGAGCAGGGCGTGCAGGCCTCGCAGACCGGGGAAGTCACCCTGGAGGTACCGGCGCTGTCGGCGGTGGTCTACCGGGCCGATCGCCAAGTGGCGGGCGGGGCCGGGCCCGTGCAAGTGGCGCTCGCCGACGGTGCAAACCTGAGTGGGGCCACCGCGGCCCTCCCGGCCACCACCGGCGCCCACCGCTGGGCCGAGACAACGTTCGCGCTGCGCCCCCTGGGCACCAGCGACTGGCAGGTGGTCGGCGTGGCCGAAGACGACACCCCGCGCGTCTTCGCCGACACCCGCGCCTGGCAGCCCGGGACCGTGCTGGAGGCCCGGGCAGTAACCACCGACGCGGCCGGGCAGGTCAGCGGCGACTCGGCCCTCCTCGTCGTCGGCCAGGATCTGTCCCTGGCCGCCGACACCACCCCGCCGCCCGCCGGTGATCTGATCACGGTGCCCGGCTCCTTTAACGCCGCGCTCGGCTGCGCCAAGGACTGGATGCCCGAGTGCGCAAACATCGCGCTGACCAAGGACGCGGCCTCCGGCCTGTACGTCGGCCGCTTCCAGCTGCCCGCGGGCACGTTCGAGTGGAAGGTGGCCGTCGGCGGCAGCTGGGATGAAAACTACGGCGCAGGCGGCACCCCAAACGGCAGCAACCTGCAACTGACCTCCACCGAGCAAGAGTTCACCTTCATCTACAACCCGACCACCCACGTACCCTTCGCGGTCCCCACCCGCCAGGTCGTGACCTTGCCCGGATCGTGGCAGGCTGCCCTCGGCTGCACCGGGGGCGCCAACGGTGGTAACTGGCAACCCGACTGCCTGGCCACCGCCATGGTGCCGCAGGGAGACGGAACGTGGCTCTTCGAGACGGACAAGCTCCCGGCAGGCAACTGGGAGTTGAAGGTGGCCGTCGGCGGCAGCTGGGAGGAAAACTACGGAGTGGATGGTGCACCGGGCGGCCCCAACTACACCCTGTCCACCAACGCGGGCGAAAGGCTGCAGGTGCGCTACGACGAAAAGACCCACAAGCTTACCTTCGATGTGGCCAACCCGCCGCTGCCCGGCGCCGGGCAGGCCCAGGCGTACTGGTTGACCCCCACCACCGTGGCCTGGCCCGCCCAGCTGGGCGTGGCCGACGGCACCCAGTTCGAGCTGGTGGCCTCCCCCGACGGGGCCATGCAAGCCAACGGGCAGGGGGCAGCCACTACCCTGGAGCTGACCCTCGGCGGGACCCTCGACGGCGAGCTACTCGCCGCCTACCCCCACCTGGCGGGCTATCGGGTACTGCAGGTGCCGGAGGCCGACGTCTCCAACCTCCTGCAGGGCGAGCTCGCGGTGCGTGCCCGCCAAGGCGACCAGCCGGTGGCGGCCACCGGGTTGCAACTGGCCGGCGTCATCGACTCGCTCTACGGGGCTGCCGCCCAGCAGACCTACGGTCCGAGCTGGCAGGAAGATGCCCTGACCCTGCGCCTGTGGGCACCCACCGCACGCTCGGTGCAGCTAAAGACCTGGCAGGCCGACGGCAGCGGCGAGGAAACCCTGCCCGCCACGCGAGCGGCCGACGGTTCGTGGACCGTGTCCGGGGATCGCAGCTGGCTGGGCCGCCAGTACCGCTGGCTGGTCGAGGTCTACGTCCCCAGCCTCGATAAGGTCACCGTCAACGAGGTCACCGACCCGGCGTCGCTGGCCCTGACGGTGAACTCGCAGCGCTCGGTCGTCGTCGACCTAGCCGACCCGGAGCTAGCCCCCGCCCAATGGCAACAGGCCGCTGCCCCAACGGTCCGCAACGACGCCGCCCGCTCCATCTGGGAGCTGCACGTCCGGGACTTCTCGATCACCGACACCTCGGTGCCCGAGGCCGAACGGGGAACCTACAAGGCCTTCACGCGCAGTCAGTCCCACGGGATGCGCCACCTGCGCCAGCTGGCCGATGCGGGCATCAACACGGTGCACCTGCTGCCCACGTTTGATATTGCCACCATTGAGGAGGAGCGCAGCAAGCAGGTCCACCCGCAGATCCCCGGCGACGCCGGCCCCGACAGCCAGGCGCAGCAGGCCGCGGTGAGCGCGGTGGCGGACCAGGACGGTTTCAACTGGGGCTATGACCCGTTCCACTACTCGGTGCCCGAAGGCTCCTACGCCACCGACGCCAACCAGTCCGGCGGCATGCGCACCTACGAGTTCCGGGAGATGGTCGGTGCCCTGCACGCCGCCGGGGTGCAGGTGGTGCTCGACCAGGTCTTCAACCACACCGCCGCCGCCGGACAGGACGCCAAGTCGGTGCTCGATCAAGTCGTGCCCGGCTACTACCACCGGCTCTCCCCCACCGGCAGTATCGAAACCTCCACCTGCTGCCAAAACATCGCCACCGAAAACGTCATGGGCCAAAAGCTCATGGTGGACTCAGTGGTCACCTGGGCCAAGCACTACAAGGTCGACGGCTTCCGTTTCGACCTGATGGGGCACCACTCACGGCCCAACATGGAGGCCGTACGCGCCGCCCTGGACGAGCTGACCGTCGAGCGCGACGGCGTGGACGGCAAGGCCATCTACCTGTACGGCGAGGGCTGGAACTTCGGTGAAGTTGCCAACAACAAGCGCTTCGTGCAGGCCACCCAAGGCCAGCTGGACGGCACCGGCATTGGCTCCTTCAACGACCGGCTGCGCGACGCCGTGCACGGCGGCGGTCCCTTCGACGAGGACAAACGCACCCACCAGGGATTTGGCACCGGGCTGGCCACCGACCCCAATGGTCTGTCAGGTCTGTCCGCGGCCGAGCAACGCACCCGTCTGGGACACCTGACCGACCTGGTGCGGCTCGGCATGGCCGGGAACCTGAAGGACTACGAGTTCGTGGCCTTCGACGGCAAGCGCAAGGCCGGGCGGGAACTGGATTACAACGGCGCCCCCGGTGGGTATGCCAGCCAACCGCAGGAGTCGGTCAACTATGTCGACGCCCACGACAACGAGACCCTGTTCGACCTCGGGGTCTACAAACTGCCCGTGGCCACGTCGATGGCCGACCGGGTGCGCATGAACACCGTGTCGCTGGCCACCGTCACCTGGGGGCAGTCGCCGTCGTTCTGGCACGCCGGGACCGAGCTGCTGCGCTCCAAGTCCCTGGATCGCGACTCCTTCAACTCCGGTGACCACTTCAACGCCATCGACTGGACGGCCCAACGCTCCAACTTCGGGGTGGGTCTGCCGGTGGCGGGCAAGAACCAGGAGAAGTGGCCGATTCAAGGCCCGCTGCTGGCCAACAAGGCCCTCGTGCCAACCCCGCAGGACCTGCAGGCCGCGCGCGCTGCCGCCCTGGACCTGCTGCGGGTGCGTTCGACGACGCCGCTACTGTCGCTCGGCACGGCCGACCTCATCCGCGAGCGCGTGACGTTCCCGTTGTCGGGCCCGCAAGCCCCCGCCGGGGTGCTGCTGATGCAGATCGACGACGCGCCCGGTCAGTTCGCCACCGACCTCGACCCGCGCACCGACACGGTGCTGGTGGCGATCAACGCCTCGCCGCAGGCGCAGTCGCTCAAGGTGGATTCGCTGGCGGGCAAGGCGTTGCAACTGCACCCGGCTCTGGCGGGCGGGGCGGACGAGGTCGTCAAGGGCACCAAGTTCGCCGACGGTCAGCTGACCATTCCGGCCCGCACGGCGGCGGTGCTGCTCGCGCCGCGCACGGCGGAACCGACGCCCACGCCGACGCCGACGCAATCTGCCACGCCGACAGCTTCGCCCACTCCCACCCCGACCCCGACGCCCACCCCGGGCGACCGGGTGACCCGGGTGGCAGGCCCGTCGCGGATTTCCACGGCACTGGCGGCCTTCCAGGCGGGCAACTGGTCCGGCGACGCCGTGGTGCTGATCTCCGGCACTAACCCGGCCGACGCCTTCGGCGCCACGCCGCTGGCCGACCTGCTGGACGCACCGGTGCTGCTCACGGGCGGCAAGCAGCTAGAGCCCGCCGTCCGGGCGGCCCTGGCCGACAGCGGCAAGCGCCGGGTGTTCATCGTTGGCGGGCAGGCCACCGTCTCGGAGGCCATCGCCGCCGAGCTACAACAGCAAGGGCTGGCAGTGACGCGCCTGGCGGGTACCAACCGCTACACCACGGCCCTGGCAGTGGCGCAGCACATGCGCCAGCTTGACCCGCAGCTGCGCGGCTACCTGGTGGCCGACGGGGCACAGCTGGTCGATGCGCTGCCGGCGGGGGCGCTGGCGCCGCGCGCGCAGGCGGTCCTGCTCCCGTCGAACGGCGGAGCACTGCCGCCCGAGGTGGTCAAGCAGTTGCAGGCTGACCCGACGGCGCCCATCACCGCGGTCGGTGGCAACGCCGCCCGCGCCCTGGACCGCGCCGGTATCACCGGTGAGCGGGTACAGCTCGTGCAGGGACCCAACCGGTACGCCACCGCCGCCCTGCTGGCCGAGCGCCTGGCCCCGGCGGCCACCGAGGTGATGCTGGCCAACGGCCCGGATGCCCTCAGCGCGGGGGCGTTTGCGGCCGGACGCGGCGGGGTGTTGCTGTTCAACCCGCCCGCCAGCCTGCCGCAGGCGGTGCGCGCCGAGCTGCAGCGCCGCAACCCGCGGCTGGTGACCCTGGTGGGCGGGCAGGCTTCCCTATCGCCTGACCTGGTGCCGCAGATCAACCAACTGCTGCGCTAGCAAGCCCACCCGAGCGGCGGTGACCGACAGGTTGCCGCCGCTCGGCGTATGCGTGCTTCTCCCCTGCCCCACGCGCTTCGGCCGCCGCGTGGCAGCGGGGGCGCGGCCCGGACCGCTTAAGCGACGATGTTTAGCGGCCTGGCCCCGGCGGCCAACCGCTGGAGTTGAGCGGCCAGCAGCGCCACGATCCGGGGCCGCATGGCCGCCGAGTGGCCACCGATGTGGGGAGTGAGCAGGGCGCCATCCGCCTGCCACAGCGGGTGGTCGGCGGGCAGCGGCTCGGGGTCGAAGACGTCGGCGGCCAGGCGCAGGCGGCCCGCCAGCACCTGGGCGGTCAGAGCCGCAGTGTCAACCACGGGGCCGCGGGCAACGTTGACCACGAGCGCATCGTCGGGCAGCAGCGCCAACTCCGCAGCACCGAGCAGACCGCGGGTCTGGGTGGTGAGCGGCACGATCAGCACCACAATGTCTGCGTGCGGCAATAGTTGGGGCAGCTCGCTGACGGCGTGGATGGGGCCGTGTTCGTCGCTGCGGGCCCGGCGCCCCACCCGGGTGAGATTCACCTCGAAGGGGGCCAGGCGCCGCCGGATGGCTTCCCCGATCGCCCCCACCCCGACCAGCAGCACCCGGCTGTCGGCGAGTGCTCTGGTGGGCGCGGGCTGCCAGCTCCGGGCGCGCGCCAGGCGCGGCAGATCACGTTGGGCGGCCAGGATGAGGGCCAGGGCCAGCTCGGCGGTCGAGGCATCGTGCACGCCGCGGGCGTTGGCCAACGCCACTCCGGCGGGCAGGATGTGCAGCAGGTTGTCGTAGCCCGCGGATTGGGCCTGCACCAGCCGCAGGTTGGGCAGGTCCGTCAGGGTGCGCCACTGCGGGGCGGGCCGGAAGTAGGGCAGCACGGTGCACACGACGTCGTCCGCGGCCGCACCCAGCACCGTGCGGACCGGTTCGTTCCAGTCCCACACGGCCAGGGTCAGGCCGAGCGCGGCCGCCTCAAGGCGGGCGTGCAGTGCCGCCACCAGGTCAGGGTCAGGCAGGGTGATAAGCATTACCCCACTCTACGGCGGCCCCACCTGCCCACCCCGCGGGCGGTCTCAGGCCCGCACGTGCCCGTCGCCCTCAATCAGCCACTTGGTGGTGGTCAGGGCCGCAAGTCCCATCGGGCCGCGGGCGTGCAGCTTCTGGGTGGAGATGCCAATCTCCGCCCCCAGGCCGAGCTGACCGCCGTCAGTGAAGCGGGTGGAGGCGTTGACCGCCACGGCCGCCGCGTCGACCTCGGTGGTGAAGCGCTCCACCGCACGGATGTCGGTGCTGACGATGGCCTCGGTGTGGCCCGAGGAGTAGGTGCGGATGTGCTCCAGGGCCGCCGCCAGGTCGTCTACCACGGCCACAGCCAGTTCGTAGTCGAGGTATTCGGTGGCCCAGTCGGCCTCGGTGGCGGGTTCCACCGGCACGGCTCCGGCCAGGGCGACGGTGCGCGGGCAGCCGTGCAGCCGCACCCCGGCGGCCGCCAGGTCCGCCAGCGCGCCCGGCAGGAAGCGCTCGGCCACCGCTGCGTGCACCAGCAGCGTCTCCGCCGCGTTGCACACCCCGACCCGCTGCGTCTTGGCGTTCAGGGTGATCGCGTGGGCCCAGGTGAGGTCGGCCGCCGCGTCGACGTAGAGGTGGCAGTTGCCCACCCCCGTCTCAATGACCGGCACCGTGGCCTCCGCGATGACGGCCTGGATGAGCCCAGCACCGCCGCGGGGAATGAGCACGTCGATCAGGCCCCGGGCCTGCATGAGGGCCGCCGCCCCCGCCCGCCCCCATTGGTCGACGCTGGCCACCAGGGCGCCCGGCAGGCCCACCGCTTCCAGCCCCGCCCCGATGGCGGCGACGAGGGCCTGATTGGAATGGGCGGCCGCGCTACCGCCGCGCAGGAGCGCCGCGTTGCCGGCCTTCAAAGCCAGGGCGGCGGCGTCAACGGTCACGTTGGGGCGGGCCTCGTAGATCATGCCGACCACCCCCAGCGGCACGCGCAGCTGGCGCACCCGCAGGCCGTTCGGCAGGCGCTGCCCGGCCACCACCTGCCCCACCGGGTCGGGCAGGGCGGCCACCTCCCGCACCGCCTGCGCGATTGCCGTCAGGCGCTCGTCGGTCAGGGCCAGGCGGTCGCGCAGGCTAGGGGCCATGCCTGCGGCTTCAGCCGCCGCCAGGTCGGTAGCGTTGGCGGCCAGGATTTGCGGGGTGTGGGCCGCCAGCTGGGCGGCGATCGCCTCCAGGGCGGCGTTCTTCTCCGCGGAGGTGGCGGTAGCCAGGGTGCGGGCCGCGGTGCGCGCCGCGCGCGCCAGCGCGGTGACACCAGGGTGGACGGGTCTCTGTTCAGCCATAGCCCTAACTTAGGGCACGGCCGCCGCGGGCAGACAGCGCCGTCCAGTTAGCGACCGGCCTCAGAACAGGGCCAGGTCGTCGCGGTGGACCACGGGACGCGCCGCCTCCCCGGGGCCCGTGGACAGCAGGGCCCGCACGTCGTCGGCGCCGTAGGCGCTGATGCCGCGCCCCACGACGGTGCCGTCGGGCGCCGCGAGCTCGACGACGTCCCCGGCGGCAAACCGGCCATCGACCTGGGTGATGCCGGGGGCCAGGAGGGACCGGTGGTCGCCCACCACGGCGCGGGTGGCCCCGGCATCGAGCCACACGGTGCCCGCCGACGGGGCGGCGTGGGCCACCCAGGCTCGCCGGTTGCCGCCGTGCCGCCCGGTCGGCTCGAACCAAGTGCCGACGCTGTGCCCCGCCAGGGCGGCAGCCAGCTGATCGGCGCTGGTGAGCACCACGGCGATGCCGGCGGCCGCGGCGGCGCTGGCGGCCGCCGTCTTGGAGACCATGCCGCCCGTGCCCAGGTCCGAGCCGCGGCCGGTGACGTCTAGCTCCGCAAGGTCGGCTGGGCCGCGCACTACCTCAATGCGGCGGGCCCCGGGGCGGGAGGGGGGCCGATCGTAGAGCCCGTCGACGTCGGTCAGCAGGAGCAGCACGTCGGCGTGCAGCAGCTGGGCCACCAGCATGGACAGGCGGTCGTTGTCACCGAAGCGGATTTCCTCGGTGGCCACGGCGTCGTTCTCGTTGACGATCGGCACCACGCCGAGGGCCAGGAGCTTTTCTAGGGCCTGGGTGGCGTTGGTGTAGTGGCTGCGCACGTGCAGGTCGTGGGCGGTCAGCAACACCTGGGCGACCTGTAGGCCGTGGGAGGCGAAGGCGTCGCGCCAGTGGGCCATGAGCACACTCTGCCCGACGGAGGCCACCGCTTGGGCCGTGGCGAGGTCTTTGGGGCGGGTCGGCAGGGCCAGGCGGCCGCGCCCGGCGGCCATCGCCCCGGAGGAGATGATGACCGGGGCCTGCCCGGCCCGGCGGGCGCGGCTGACGGCCGTGGCGATGTCATCTAGCCGGTTGAGGTCGAGGCGGCCGTCGGGGCGCGTGAGGGAGGAGGAGCCGATCTTGACGACGATGCGGGCCGCGTTGGGCACGGCCGGGCGGCTGATGGTCTCCACGGTGTCCTCCCTGGTTTTGCTCCCATGCTAGCGAGGTGGCGGCGGTGGGGGTCAACGGTGCCCACGCCCGCCTGGCTTTGCCACTTTCTGCTCGTATAAGATAGGTAACGAGCAAATGGCTTCAACGAGGAGGACTCAATGACCAACCCATTCGGCGAGACGATCGCGGCCCACAAGGCCGGTGCGCCCGTCGGCATCTACTCCGTGTGCTCGGCCCACCCGCTGGTGCTGCGCGCGGCCATCGACCAGGCTTTGGCCGACGACGCCTACGTCCTCATCGAGGCCACCTCCAACCAGGTGGACCAGTTCGGCGGCTACACCGGGATGCAGCCAGCCGACTTCCGCGACCTGGTGCACTCCATCGCCGACGAGGCCGGGCTGGCCCGCGACCGTATCGTGCTGGGCGGCGACCACCTCGGCCCCAACCGCTGGCAGGGCGAGGAGCCGGAGTCCGCGATGGCCAAGGCCGACGATCTCGTGGCCGCCTACGTGGAGGCCGGCTACACGAAGATCCACCTGGATTGCTCCTTCTCCTGCGCCGGGGACCCGTTCCCGATCACCGACGAGATCGCCGCCGAGCGGGCCGCCCGCCTGCTAAAGGTCGCCGAGGAGGCCGCGGCGCGGGCGGGCACGGCCGGGCAGGTCCGCTACGTCATTGGGACCGAGGTGCCCGTGCCCGGCGGGCACGCCGAGGAACTGGGGGTCATCACGCCCACCTCGAAGGAGGCGGCGGCCGCCACCCTGGCCGCCCACCGGGCGGCCTTCGAACGGGTGGGCCTGACCGACATTTGGCCGCGCATCGCCGCGCTCGTCGTCCAGCCGGCCGTCGAGTTCGACCACCTGAAGGTCATCGACTACGTCTCGGCGGGCACCGCGCAGCTGCGCACGGTACTGGACGACGAGCCCACCCTCGTCTTCGAGGCCCACTCCACCGACTACCAGACGCCGGAGAACCTCGCCCAGCTGGTGCGGGATCATTGGGCGATCCTGAAGGTCGGCCCGGGCCTGACCTTCAACCTACGCGAGGGCCTGTTCGCGCTGGCCAAGATCGAGGACGAGCTGGTCGCGCCGGACCAGCGCTCGCGCCTGATCGACGTGATCGAAGAGGTGATGGTGGCCGAGCCGGGTTACTGGCAGAAGTACTACGAGGGCGATGCGGCCGCGCTGCGGCTCGCGCGCCGCTTCTCCTACTCGGACCGGATGCGCTACTACTGGCCCAACGAGCAGATCTCCGCCGCCGTCGAAACGCTGCTGGCCAACCTGGACCAGGTGGGTATCCCCGAGCCGCTGGTCAGCCAGTTCCTGCCCCTGCAGTACGCCCGCGTGCGGGCCGGGCAGTTGGAGCTGACCGCCAAGGCGCTGCTGCTGGACAAGGTGCGCGACGCCATGCGCCCCTACGCCGCGGCCTGCTTCCCCGCCCAGTAGGTCCCCGCCTGCATAGTGTTGGGGCCCGGCCGTGCAGGCCGGGCCCCAACTGTCTACTTCCCGGCAGCGTGGCCGCGGCCCTTCCGCGGGCGAGACCGCGACTGGATGCAGACTCAGCGGGCGTAACCGTTGACCTGGAAGGCGAAACCGTCGGGGTCGACCAAGCGCAGCGCGAAGCCGAAGTCCTCCTCGGTGATCTCCCCACCGGGCAGCCCCGCCGCCACGAGGCGCTCCTGCACCGCGCTCAGCGGCTCGTCGGCCTCGAAGCAGAACTCCACCGGGCCCTTTTCGGGCTGGTCCGCCGGGGCCGGGTGCAGGGCCACCGCGCCCTGCCCGGCCGTCAGCACCTGCCAATCCGGTGCCGATGCCTGCGCATCGAACTGCAGACCGAGGGCCTCGTAAAAGGCGCGGGTGGCCGGGGAATCGGTGTATCGCAACGCAAGCAGGCGCATGGTTTTCCTCTCTCTTGCCTGACTCGCAGCGTAACAGGACAGCGGCTTCTCGAGGCAAGTGCCCGGGAGATTTTGCGGCTTCCTGCCCTCCCTTCTACCCAGCACTCTCGAAACAGGCCACCACCTAGAGGCTAGGATCGGGGCTAGTGTCCCCCAGCAACACGGCATCAAGGTAGACGACGTGTCTGGAGCTCACCCCGCCCGGGAGGCTAAGTAAAGGGATGTAACGGGAAAGATTGGATGCTTCTGGTGCAACAAACACTTATTCGACGCCTGGGGGAAGGGGCCTTAGCGGTAGCGCTAATGATCCCTGCCGCGGGGTGCAGTGCGATCGCGGGAGCGCAAACCGAGGACGGATCGGCAGCGTCGAGCATAGCCAGCACTTCCGCCCCGCCGAGCGCGAAAACAACCGCTTCACAGGTCCCGGTTGGTTTGCCGCCGACGGAGATGATAACGGAAAAGAACCTGGATATCTGGGCGCTGCCGACCGACCCATATATCGGCTGGCGGGAGGGAATCCTGGAGACTCATGCCTACGGACTCTTGGTCGATCAGTGCATGGAGCGGCACAATTTCCCGCAATACCAGCGAGGGTGGGATGCCTTCGCCCCGCGCGCTGATTTCCTCTCCCCCAGCGGGCAACAGCTCTTTAATGAGCGCACCGCCGCCCAATACGGTTACCGGCTGGGGGAAGAACCAGGGGACTTGGTGTGGGCCGAACGGCAGGCCCGTAGCCAGGGCGAAGATCCGGACGCGCAATACGGGCAGATTTACGCCGACCAGTTGTTAGTCTGCGAGGACGAAGCCACTCGCATTATTCATCCCGATATCGACCAGTGGGAGGATGCCCCGACCACCCCCACCCAAAAGACCATCTCCGAGTTAGACAAACTCGCCGTAGACCTGACCGCTGCCGACTTGCAGGCCGCGGCCGCCGCCTGGCGGGAATGCATGGCCCCGCTGGGTATTGCGGATCTGCCGGAGCGGCCCTGGCCCATGTCCTGGCCGCGTATTCCGGCCTCGCTGCGCACGGCGTGGAACTGGGAAACCACCAGCACCGCGTCAGCGGCAGAGATTGAGGTGGCTCTGCATGACGCCCAGTGTCGCACTTCTTCGGGTTGGCAGCAGACACTGTACGACCAGCAGTGGGCCCTGCACGCGGACTTCGTGACCAGTCACGCCGAGGAGCTGCGAGCCGTGCTCGACGAAATAGAAGCCCGAGAGCAACGCCTGCTTGCCCTCATCCGCGACCACTCCACGCCCTAACCACGCCGCGCTGCCCGCCCCGAGTCCGGGCGGGCAGCGCGGTCAACCTGGCGCGGCCCGGCCCCTAGTCGCGCTCCGGGTCAGTCCACACCCCATGCTCGCGGTCGGCCCGCAGCTCGGCGCGGGCCGCGGCCTTGGCATCCATGCGGTCCTTGTATTCGCGCCGTCGCTCAACGTTGGTGCGACGCTCACTCTGGCCGAGGCGAGCGTCGCTCCCGCGGGCCCCAAGCAGCTCGGCGCCCGTGGTCAGGGTCGGTTGCCAGTCGAAGATGACGCCGTCGGCGAGGTCGCCGACGATGACGGTGTCACCCGCGTTGGCTCCGGCCCGCAGCAACCCCTCCTCGACCCCGAGCTTGTTGAGTCGATCGGCGAGGTAGCCCACGGCCTCGTCGTTGGTGAAATCGGTTTGCGTCACCCACCGCTCCGGTTTGCGGCCCCGCACCTGGAAAGCTGGGCCGTCGGGCGTGGTCACCGCAGTAACCGTGAACTCGCTACCTGGCCGCCGCCCGACCGGCGTCGGCCGCAGCACCGCCCTCTCCTCCACCGCCGGGGCGGCCGCCCGCTCCCGCTGCACCATGCGGGCCAGCGCGAACGTCAGTTCCTTCAGGCCACTGTGGCTGACAGCCGAGACCGGGAAGACCGGCAAGCCGCGCGCCTCAATGTCGGCGCGCACGAACTCCGCCAACTCGGCCGCCTCCGGCACGTCAACCTTGTTGAGCACCACTAAGCGGGGCCGCTCCATTAAGGGCCGATGCCCGTGGGTGGCGTCCAGGTCGGCCGCGTATTGCGCCAGCTCCGCCTCCAGCATCTCCAGGTCGGACAGCGGATCCCGGTGCGGGTCCAACGTCGCGCAGTCCACCACGTGCACGATGACCGCGCACCGCTCGATGTGCCGCAAAAACTCCAGGCCCAGACCCTTGCCTTGGGCGGCGCCCGGAATGAGCCCCGGGACGTCGGCGATCGTGTACCGCGTCTCCCCGGCGCTGACTACCCCGAGGTTCGGCACCAAAGTGGTGAACGGGTAGTCCGCAATCTTGGGGCGCGCCGCCGAGACGGCCGCGATCAGCGACGACTTGCCCGCACTCGGGAAGCCGACCAAAGCGACGTCGGCCACCGACTTCAACTCCAGCACGACGGAGATTTCCTCCCCGGGCTCGCCCAGTAAGGCAAAACCTGGCGCCTTGCGGGTCTTGGAGGCGAGCGCCGCGTTGCCCAGGCCGCCCTGTCCCCCGGCCGCCGCCACGAAACGCGCCCCGGCGCCCACCAGGTCAGCCAAAACCTCGCCATCCTTGGACTTAATCACCGTGCCCGACGGCACCGGCAGCACCAGATCCGCGCCGTTCTTGCCCTGCCGCATGTCGCCCGCGCCCGCGGTGCCGGACTCGGCGCGCCGGTGCGGAGAACGGTGAAAGGCCAGCAGCGTCGTCGTCTGCGGGTCGACCTCAAAGATGACCGACCCGCCGTCACCGCCGTCGGCCCCGTCCGGACCAGCCAACGGCTTGAACTTCTCGCGCCGAATGGAGGCGCACCCGTTACCGCCGTTGCCCCCGGTGGCGTGCACCACCACCCGATCCACAAACGTGGCCATGTCTCTCCTTACCGTCTCCAAGCCGAAAGGGGCGAGCGACCCGACCGGTCACCCGCCCCTCTTCGTTTAACGCGTCTCAGGCCTCAGCCGCGACGACGTTGACAACCTTGCGGCCACGCTTGACACCAAACTCCACGGTGCCCGCCGCCAGGGCGAACAGGGTGTCGTCCTTGCCGCGGCCCACGGCCACGCCCGGGTGGAAGTGGGTGCCGCGCTGCCGCACCAAAATCTCCCCGGCCGCCACGACCTGGCCGCCGAAACGCTTCACGCCCAGGCGCTGCGCGTTCGAGTCGCGACCGTTGCGGGAGGAGCCGAGGCCCTTCTTGTGTGCCATGTCTGTTCTCTCCTTCTAGCTCGAGATCGCGCTTACTTGATGCCGGTGACCTTGACGGCCGTCAGCTTCGAGCGGTGGCCCTGGCGACGCCGGTAGCCAGTCTTGTTCTTGTAGCGCAGGATGGTGATCTTCGGACCGCGGCGCTCGCCAACGATCTCGCCCGTCACCTTCACCTTGCCCAGCTGGGCGGCTTCGGTGGTGACCTTGTCCCCGTCCACGAGCATCAGCGGGGTGAGCTCGACGGCCGCGCCGATCTCACCTTCCACCTTGTCCACGACGACGACATCGCCGACGGAAACCTTCTCCTGACGGCCGCCGGCCTTGACGATCGCGTAAACCACTTGTCTGCTCATTCCTGTAGTACGGGTACCCCAGGTGGGGCAATTGCTTAAGTGCGCGCCTGCGCGCGCCGACGTCCTAGATTACGGCAATGGCGCCACTTTGGCCAAGTCGCGGGGGCGGACGGCGAGTGTGACTCTTGTCCCGTCGCCCCCGCGGGGTGGCGGCTAGCTTTCGCTGGGTGGACTGGTCGGCTCCGCCGTCGCCACCCGGCGGCGCCGCCGCTTCGGCGCAGCGGGCACTGACCGCTCCGGCAGCACGATGTCAACCTGCGGCGGTTGCTCGCTCGCCCGCGCCGCCGCCTCTTTCTTGGGCGGCAGCTCCAACAGCGGGGTGGGGGCCGGGGCCTCCAGCAGCGGGGTGGGGGCCGGGGCCGACAGCGCCAGCGGATCGGAAGGGCCGACCGTGGCGGCCCGGCGGGCACGCCGAGTCCGCTTGGGGGCAGTCAGTTCCCCACTAACCGGGGGCACCACACTCAATTCGCTGCCAACGCTCGGCTCGCCCGAGGCCACGGTTTCTCCCGCCTGGGGAGCCGCGGCCGCCTCCGGCGCCACCGGTTCAGGCGCACCACCGGGGGCGGGAGCAGCTACGTCCACGCGAGCCACGCGCCGCGTGCGGGGGCGGCCGGGGCGCTTAACAGGCGCCGGGGTCTGTGCCGTCTCGGCAGGCTCCGGGCGGCCACTGTCGACCGCCGCCGCGTTAGCTTGGGCCTCTTCTTCCTCGTGGGCAACCGCCGCGGCCCGGGCGATCATCGCCAGCTTCTCGCGGGCGTCGGTCCGGTCCGCAGGCACGACGTGAATCTCTTCTTGCCGGGCCCGCCGGGTTCGAGGCGAGACCTCCGTGGGGGCCGCGTCCTTGGCAGCCGCCTTGGCCTTGGCGCGGCGCGGCTCGTCGCTCCCGCGCCGCCGCGCCGCGCGTTCGCTGGGCTCGCCGCTCTGCTCAACCGGGGCGTCGTGCACGATGAAGCCCCGCCCGTGGCAGCAGCTGCACTGGGTGGAAAAGGCCTCCACCAAGCCTTGGCCAACCCGCTTGCGGGTCATCTGCACCAGCCCGAGGGCGGTGATTTCGGTCACCTGATGGCGGGTGCGGTCCCGCCCCAGGCACTCCACTAGGCGCCGCAGCACCAGGTCACGGTTCTGGGACAGCACCATGTCCACAAAGTCGATGACGATGATGCCGCCGATGTCCCGTAGGCGCAGCTGGCGCACGATCTCTTCCGCGGCCTCCAGGTTGTTACGGGTCACCGTCTCTTCCAGGGTGCCGCCCGTGCCGGTGTACCGCCCGGTGTTGACGTCCACCACCGTCATCGCTTCCGTGCGGTCGATAACCAGGGAACCGCCCGACGGCAACCACACCTTGCGGTCCATGCCCTTGGCCAACTGCTCGTCGACCCGGTGGGCAGCGAACACGTCGGTGTCCTCGGTGTAGTGGACGAGGCGATCGGCCAGCTCCGGCGACATTTCCTCCACGTAGGCCGAGATGGTCTGCCAGGCCTGCTCCCCCGCAATCGTCAGGCGGGAGAAGTCTTCGTTGAAGATATCGCGCACCACCCGCAGGGCCAGCTCTGGTTCGCCACGCAGCACCACCGGGGCGCTCTTGGCCTTGGCGCGCTTGGCTTCAATCTCGGCCCACTGGGTCTTTAACCGTTCGACATCCTGCCGCAGCTGCTCATCGCTAGCGCCCTCGGCGGCGGTCCGCACAATGACCCCCGCTCCTGCCGGCACGATCTCCTTTAGCAGCTTCTTCAACCGGTTCCGTTCCCCGACAGGCAGTTTGCGGGAGATACCGGTCATGGTGCCGCCGGGAACCAGCACGAGGAAGCGGCCCGCCAGGGAGATCTGGGAGGTGAGGCGGGCACCCTTGTGGCCGATTGGGTCC
This sequence comes from Buchananella hordeovulneris, assembly GCF_001907235.1. Lineage (GTDB taxonomy): Bacteria > Actinomycetota > Actinomycetes > Actinomycetales > Actinomycetaceae > Buchananella > Buchananella hordeovulneris. The sequence goes on along the minus strand of NZ_MQVS01000012.1, from coordinate 1,220 downwards.
TTGGTGACCTGCACCAGCACCTGATCGCCGGACTTCATCGCCTCTTCAATCTTGCGGGGCTTGCCTGACTGGTCCACTAGGTCCCAGTTGACCTCCCCGGCGTAGAGCACGGCGTTGCGGCCCTGGCCAATGTCGATGAAGGCCGCTTCCATGGAGGGCAGCACGTTTTGCACCCGGCCCAGCACCACCGAACCCACCCAGGTTTCCTGGGTGCGGCGCGCGACGTAGTGCTCGACCAGCAGGCCGTCTTCCAGGACCGCAATCTGGTCCAGGCCGTCCCGCTCCCGCACGATCATGTGTCGCTCAACCGACTCGCGCCGGGCCAAAAACTCGGACTCGGTCACCAGTTGCCGACGGCGACCAGCGGCACGGCCCTCCCGCCGTCGTTGCCTTTTCGCCTCTAGGCGGGTGGAGCCTTTGAGTGCGGTGACCTCGTCGCGGGAGCCCTCCTCGCGGGACCGACGCCGCCGCCGACGCCGTGACGACCCCTCAGCCTCCTCCGCGGCTTCACTGGGTTCCTCCTCCGGGGTGGGCTCGCTCGTCTCCTCTAAGACCTCCTCCTCCCCTTCGCCGCGATTCCGTCCGCGCCGCCCGCGCGAACCACGCCGCCGCCGCGTGCGGCTGGTGGCTGCCTCGTCACCGTCATCCTCGCCGCCCGCAGCGGCTGCTTCTTCGTTTTCTTCTTTCGCCGCGTCCTGCGGCGCGGTGGTCGGTTCCTCATCGCTGACTGCCCGCCGCCGACGCCGAGTGCGGGTCGATCCCGCGGTCTCCGTCTGGCTGTCTGCTTCCGTGGCCGCGGGTTCCGCTGCCGGAGCGGGGCGCGGAACCCGCCGCCGGGTGACGGATAGGTCAGGAGCTTGGAACAGCAGCGTGGCAGCAGGCAAAGCCAGAGTGGGCCCGTCCTGGGTCTCCTCGTTGCCCTCCTCCGCGGCAGCTGTCTGCGCTTGCGCCTCGACCGGGGCTTCCGGCTCGGCCACCGGGGTGGCGGCCTTGCGTCGGGTGCGCTTGGCCTTAACCGGCGCAGCCTCCTCGACCTGCCCCTCGCCTACCGTCACCGGCTGCGCCTCGACCGGGGCTTCCGGCTCAGCCACCGGGGTGGCGGCCTTGCGCCGGGTGCGCTTGGCCTTAACCGGCGCAGCCTCCTCGACCTGCCCCTCGCCTGCCGTCACCGGCTGCGCCTCGACCGGGGCTTCCGGCTCAGCCACCGGGGTAGCTGCCTT
>NZ_MQVS01000011.1 GCF_001907235.1 Buchananella hordeovulneris | reverse complement strand
CCCGCCCGCACCCGGGCCGCGATCTCGGTGACCACGGCGGGATCGACGTAGCCGATGCTGCCCGCCCGCTCCTCGTTGCGGCGCAGCAGTTCGGCGTCACTCACCCCGTCCTGGACGTTGATGACGTACACCCGGTAGCCGTGGTCCTGGGCGGCGACGGCGAACTCTCGCCAACTGCGGCGGGCCGGGTTCGTGGCGTCGATGAGCACCGTGCCGCCCAGGCGCAGGCGGGCGGCCAGCGCCTCCCGGAAGGCCACCACGACTTTCTTGTCCAAGCCGTGGGCCAGCGACAGCGTCGGCTGGCCGTCCAAATCGGCAAACGGGGTGGAAAACAGGTGCCGGAAGGCATCCAGGCTCAGCGACAGCGGCACCAGGCCGTGGCGCGCAATCGCCGTGGTCTTGCCCGCCCCCGGCGCACCCCGCAAAACAAACATCGTCCGCATGGTCTCTCCTCAAACCTCTTCGCCCCGCAGGGCGCGCCTGCCAGGCTACCCACTCCGCTGCCGCCGGGCAGCAGATGTCGCAAAGTTGCAGCAGACGCGGGGCGAGGCAGCGCGGAGCCCGTCTGCACAGCCCGCCGAGCGCCCTAGATGGTCACCCACGCGCCTCATCCGCCATATACACCAGATAACCCCCGCCCATTGCCATCTAGGGCGCCCACCCGCCCGAGCCGGCCCGCCAGGGGTTGGGTCCGGCCCGCGCGGGCCTACCCGGGGCGCCCGGCACCCGCCTACTCCTCCCCGAAAGCCTGCACCTGGCAGGCGGGCAGCGCGGCCAGGGCCTCTCGCTCGGTCACCAGGCGGCGCGGGCCGATCAGCGTCAAGCGCTCCAGCTGCGGGAAGGCAGCAGGCAAGGCCGCCAGGCTGACGGGAGCGGTGAAGTGCAGCTTGAGCACCCGCACCCCCATCAAGCCCGCCACCGGCCGCGGACTGCTATTCAGCGTCAGGTCCAGCCAGTCGCCCGCTGCCGCTGCCTCCACGCGCAAGGCAGGCTCCACCGGTCCGCGCAGGAACAGACTGTTGAGGGACGAAGGCAGGCGCAGCCGCTGCAGCCCCGCACTGTCCACTGTCAACTGCAGCAAGGACGAGTGGGTCAGGTCGAGTTGGGCCTGCCCGTGGTCACCCAACACCAGTTCACAAATGAGGTGGCGCCGCGCCACCAAGTCGGTGACCTCCGGCCACCAGCGGGTCAGTACCAGCTGGCACAGACGCGGCAGGCGCGTCAGGGCCCACAGGCTCGCCTGCGGGCCCGGGGTAGCCGACAGGTCGAGAAACCTCTCGGTGGTGGCCGGCAGCGCCACGGGCCGCTCGTCCCACGTCCACCCCGGCAACCGCACCAGGGCATCACTCGCCCGCGCGTAGGCCGCCTTCGTGGCATCAGGCAGCGAGCGCCACCAACAGTGGTAGCCCAACAGACCCGCCAGCTCGGCCAACCCCGCGCAGTTTCGCTCTACCCGCAGCTTGCGGCGCGGGAGCGCGCCCAGAGGCCGTAGCTCGCCAGGCAAGGGCAACTCCAGCTCCCCGCCCACGCTCTGCCCCGACCAATAACAGTGGGTCAGGCACAGCGGGCGGGCGGCGCGCACGTGGGCCAATTCCAGCAGACCCGCCGCCAACCGATCCAGAACGACGAATCGCGCCCGGGCGTCGTCGACCGTCACCACCTGCAGCGGCACCTCCACCTGCCAGGGCGCCAGCCACCAGGCGTAGACGTCACCGGGGCGGGGCACGCTAGGGCTCACGCGGGCTCATCCGCCGGGCAGACTTGCTCGCCGGTGCAGTCCTGGTACCAATCCAGGGCCCACCAGGCGTGGCGGCGGATCAGCCGCACCGGGGAAGCCAGGGCAGCCTGGGCGGTGGGTACCTCCTGGCTGGCAAGCTCGTAAAGCGACGACAGTTCCCGCTCGACCGCTTCCTCCCATTCCGGATGCGCCAGCAGCGCGGCCTCCAGTTCGCGGTAGTCCAGGTCGCGATGGGCACCCAGGCGGTTAAACGAGCTGAACGGGCCCGCGAGCCCGCGAGCGAGCACGGCGGGCGGCAGAACGTCGGCGTGGGCCAGCAGCGGGGCCAGGCCCGCCAGCCGGGTGCTGGCCGCGGCCGCCCAGCACCGGTCGGCCTCCCGCGCCTTGCGGTCCAGCAGCAGGTCCTCCAGGGCGGCCAGTGCCTGCTCCTCCGGCACGTTGATCTCGGCCAGCAGCTTGGCCGCCCGCCACCTCTCTCCGGCCTGCCGCCCCGCCACCACTTCAGTCAGCAGCGGCACTACCTGGGCGCCGAGCGCCCGAAACATATCGGTCTGCCAGTCGGCGGCCAGCCGCCCGCGTACGCCGAGCACGGCAGGGGCCAGCTGCGCGGCCCGCTCCGCCGGGGGCAGGCCCGCCAGCCGCGCCTCCTCACGTCGGCGAGCAACAAGGTGTGGGAAGTGGCGTTCCAGCTCCGCCGGGGTCAGGCTGAGCGGGACCAACTCCTCGGCCTCGTCGATCGCCACCGCCACGAACTCCGGCCCGACGACCTCCGCCGCGCGCAGCCGCTCGGTGGCGCGGCGGGCGGCGAGCGGAAAGCAGGCGAGGTAGCGCTCGTATTCCGCGTTCCAGGCGTTGAGGTTGCCGGGCACGGCGGCGTGTGCGACCACCTGGTCGCACACCGCGTAGTCCGCATCGTCACCCTCGAAGTAGTAGGGCATGTCGGGGCCGTTCCACTCCGGTTCCGCGCCATCCAGGCCTTCATAGGTGCCGACGCTGACCGGCGGCCAGGCCATCACGTCGCCGTCTCCGTAGAACGTGTGGAACACGGCCCCGTAGATCCGCTCGGCGGGGTGCTCGACGGCCACCTGTTCGACGCAGCGAACCAGGTAATCGGTGGCTTGGCGGGTGACCCGCTCCCAATCAAAGTCGCACAACTGCTGTCCTCTCGCCGAAGATGTCCGCTGCCATCCTGCCGCACCCGGGCCCGGCGCGGCTACGGGGCCGTGTCGCAAGTTAGCGATGCGCGCCGGGCATGCGCGCCTCAAGGCCCGGGGTCAGACCGCATGTCCTACCCAGCGGGCGAGGCCCCGCGAGTGCCGCGGAGACGACGCAGCCCCCGCCGAGCGTGCCGGGCGACTACCGGCGAAGCAGAAGCGACCGCCCGCACAGCTACGGCCTCCTCCTGCTTGGTTGGGTACCCACCGCCGGTGGCCAAAGCACTCGCCAGCGGCCCCGCCAGCTCGGGCCGCTGGGTAAGAAGCTGCTCCAGCGGGGCGTAATCCAGGGGCCAGCCTCTCCCCTCCAGACGCCACCACGAGTACGCCAGCGCGAAGCCCTCCACCACCACGTCGGCTGGCGGCTGCGCAGACAATTCGATTACGCGTGCCGCCTGTCCCAGCCGCAGCAGCGCCGCCAGCGCCCACGCCTGTTCCTGTCGGCGTCGGCGTGTCCGAGCCGCCGCCACCGCTAAACAGTCGATGGCGGTAGTCGATACCTGCCCGTGCTCCGCCAACAATGCTGCCGCGACCCAGGCCTGGCCGGGCACCCGGCCCAGCAACACCGCGCACAGCTTGTTCTCAAGCAGTGGCACCAACCGGCGTGCCGCCCGCCACTCGGCGGGGCGTGGGAGACTGGCGTTGTCCCCAACCACCCGCGCAAACAATGCAGCGGCCTGCGCAGCGGGCGGCCAGGACAGGACCGCCTGCCTACTGGCACTGCGCTCCGCGACCGCTGGGAAATAGGCCGTCAACAATTGGGGCGGCAGACAGGCGGGCAAGGTCGAATCGTCGTCATCCATCGCGGCGACCAGTGACCACGCTTCCGTCCCCTGCCCGCCCGCCTCGGGCACAGCGGAGCTCGGCGGTGCCGATGTGCATGCGGCAATGCAACCCTGCCCGCCCGCCTCACGGACGGCAGCGCGGGCGAAACAGCCTCGAAAGAAGGACACGGTCTCGTGCCAGTGCCCGGCACGGCCATTGACCTGGGCAACAAGGTCTTCGCTATCTTCTACCCCCAATTCCTCTGGTTCCAGGCGGCTCGGCCACTGGCGCCAATCCGCTACCCAGGCTGCAAAACCCGGCTCAGGTGACCGCACAGTCAGGGCGGGCGGGACACTAGCCAACACCAGCGGCGGCCACCACACCTCCGTCCCCGCCCCTGTCAGGTCGAAGAGCGCCACCCAGCGGCGGCCCGGTGCCTGTTGCCCACACCAATTCCGCGCTGCTCGCAGCTGTCGGCGGGCCGCCGCCTCGATCTGCTCCCACAGGCGACTGCCCGGCATTAGCTTCTCTCCTGCCCCTGCTGCTTGCGGCACGGCTGCCCAGTCTTCATCCCAAGTCCGGGAAATGCGTTGCCAGCTCCGCGGCGGACAGGCTGGGGGCTATGAGTTCCTCGTCCTGGTCATAGGCCAGGGTGAGGAACCCCGACGGTACCTGCCCCGCCAGCAGGGCTCGCGCCCGCCGCGCGGCCCGCGGGAAGCAGGCGCGGAAGGCGTCATCGACCGCGAACCAGGCCTCTTCACTCGCGGTCGCGTTGGCCCACGCGGTGACCTGAGCAGCGCAGGCCTGCTCGCGCGGGCCGGGCAGGAACTGGTACTCCATGTCAGCTCCCGACCACCGAATAGCGTGTGGGTCGTCCACCCCGGACGCTGCGGCGGCACGCGCGAGGGACTCCTCAGTGCCCACGGCCACGCACGGGAAGTAGAGCACGGAACCGTCGGCGTAGAACAGAAAGAAGAAGGCACCGTATGCCTGTTCCTCTGAATGGGCAGCGCGGACCTCCCGCACCGCTCGCACCAGAAAGTCCGTGGCGATATCCTCCACTTCTTGCCAGCGCCGCACAGCCGTCATGGTCGAGATTATGACAGCTCCTTGCATAGGCGGTGCCGCCCAGGCTCATCCTTATCCGCGCCGCCCAGGCCCGCTCGTGTCCCCGCCACCCGAGCAGCAGCCGCATCCCTGCGCCCTAACCTGCTACCAGGACGACACAGGCGCCATATACACCGGATAGCACTCCCCCGTAGCCAGTTAGGGCGCAGAGCCTGCAGCTCTGGTACGCGGCAGGGTCGCCCCAACTGTCCACCAGCGCGCCACAGGCGCCACATACACCGGATAGCACTCCCCCATAGCCAGTTAGGGCGCGGGAGCGGTAGCTCTGGCCCCACGGCAGGGCCCACCACCCCGACCCCGGAGCTCCGCCATGGGGTATCCCCAACCCACTGACACCCCGGACTTGTCCACAGCGCCGACCAGCTAGTTGGCCGCTCCTACCGTTGGCAGCCGACACTTCGGCCATGGATGAGTTGTATCGCCTCTTAGCCCGCACGGGCGGGCTGGCTACCACCCGGCAACTTCACGAGTTGGGATTCACCAAAGCGACGCTGGCCAGCGCCCTACGCCAGGGTCACCTAGTCCGGGTCTCCCGGGGCTTCTACGCTGCCCCGACTCTGTCCGCCCCCTGCCCGGAGGTGATGGCCGCTGTTCGAGCGGGTGGCGGCCTGTCTGGGGCCAGCGCCCTGGCGCTGCACGGGGCCTGGCGGTTGGAAGACCAACCGCCTGTGGTGCGCCTGGCCCGCCCCGACCGCGCCCGGGCGGTGCCCGGCCTTCGGTTTGTCACTCTGCCCGGTCGTCACACACGGCCGCCCGTGCTCGACTCGCCGGCCGACGCCTTCGCCGTTGCCCTGCGCACCGTCAGCCGAGAAGACATCGTGGTCCTCGGAGATTCCCTGGCCCGTCCCCTCACCGACGCCGGGCAGGTGTTGCGCGGCCCGCTCTTGGCCCCTACCGAAATGCGGTGGCTCGCCCGGCATGAGCCCGCAGGCTTGCAATGGGCAGTCGGCCTCATCGACGGCCGCAGCGAGTCCGGCACCGAGAGCCGTCTAAAGTTCCGCCTCGCTTCGCGCCGGGTGCACTACCAGCAACAGTTCCACGTGCCCGACACCCGCTGGTGGGTGGATTTCCTGGTCGGGGACCGCCTAGTAATCGAGGCCGACTCGCGCGCCCATCACACTGACCAGAACGCCTACCAGCAGGACCGCAAACGCGATCGGGCCCTCGTGGCTGCCGGCTATCTGGTTTTTCGCTACACCTACGCCGATGTCCATTACCACTGGCCCACCGAATCTGCCGCCCTCTGGCAAGCGCTGGCCCGCCGCTTGCACCGCCGCCAACATTTCTTGGGCAATATCCGCATCTGACCACCCCAACTTGCTACCAGCGCACCACAGGTGCCATATACACCGGATAGCCCTCCACCATGGACAACGAGGGCGGGCCCGGGGCAGGACAGGCCCCAGCCAGGCGGGTGATACCGGAGCGCCACGCGCCCCAGCCAGGCGGGCGGGTCCGGGGCGCGACGGGCCCCAGCCAGGCGGCCCGGACTTCCCCCACCGAGCGGATTGACAGCCCGCCCGGGGCGGCGTGCCAGGTCGGCACGAGCAACCGACAGCCTCGCCCCGCACACAGCAGTGGGCCCGGCTGCTCGCGACTGTGCCGAGTGCCCGTTAACAGCTCCCCCGCACACAGCAGTGGGCCCGGGGAAACCCCGGGCCCACTAGCTTGCGTCTCAGCGGAACGTCAGACCGAAGTCCGTGCCGTAGTAGTCCTCGCTTTCGCGTTCCTCCAGCGGCAGGTCCATGGTGTTGAAGCCCTGGCGGTCGTACAGCGCGTTCATCGCCTCCTCGGTGGGCGCCACGTCAATCTCGTGGTAACGCGGCAACCCGGTCCCGGCCGGGATGAGCTTACCGAGAATGACGTTCTCCTTCAGGCCCAGCAGCGGGTCGGACCGCCCCATCATGGCCGCCTCGGTCAGCACCTTGGTGGTCTCCTGGAAGGAGGCCGCCGAGAGCCAAGAGTCGGTGGCCAGCGAGGCCTTGGTGATACCCATGAGCTCGGGCCGTCCGGAGGCCGGCTTGCCGCCCTCGGCGACCACGCGCCGGTTCTCTTCCCGGTAGCGGGCCGACTCAATGAGTTCACCCGGCAGCAGCGAGGTGTCGCCGGAGTCGAGCACAGTCACGCGCCGCAGCATCTGCCGCACGATGACCTCGATGTGCTTGGAGTGAATGTCCACCCCCTGAGAGCGGTAGACCTCCTGCACCTCGTCCACCAGCTGCTTCTGCGTGGCGTTCGGGCCCTTGATGCGCAGCATCTTCTTCGGGTCGATGCGGCCCTCGGTCAGCTGCTCGCCGACGGCAACCAGCTGGCCATCCTCCACCAGCAGCTTCTGGCGGCGCGAGACCTCAAGCACCAGGTCTTCCTCGCCGTCCTCCCGCTTGATGATGATGCGGCGGGCGGCCGGGTCGTCGTCGTCGATCACGACCCGTCCCGCGGCCTCCGTAATCTCGGCCTCGCCCTTCGGGGTGCGGGCCTCGAACAGCTCCTGCACACGCGGCAGACCCTGCGTGATGTCCGAGCCGGAGGCGGCACCACCGGTGTGGAACGTCCGCATCGTCAGCTGCGTACCAGGCTCCCCAATGGACTGGGCGGCGATGATACCGACGGCCTCGCCGATGTCGACGCGCTTACCGGTGGCCAGGGACCGGCCGTAGCACGACGCACAGGTCCCAACCGCCGACTCACACGTCAACACCGAGCGAACGTGGATCTCCGCAATCCCGGCCGCGATCAGCTTGGCGATGAGCACATCGCCGACGTCTTCCCCGGCCTGCCCAACGACGGTGCCATCGGCAGCGACCGCGTCGCGCGCCAGCGAGCGGGCGTACGCCGTGGTCTCCACGGTCCGAAGCATCTCCAGCCCGTTCGGGCCTTCCTCGGCGATGCGCATGGCCAGGCCCCGCCGGGTGCCGCAGTCTTCCTCGCGCACGATGACATCCTGCGAGACGTCGACAAGGCGCCGCGTGAGGTAACCGGAGTCGGCGGTCCGCAACGCGGTGTCAGCCAGACCCTTGCGGGCCCCGTGCGTGGCGATGAAGTACTCGAGAACCGACAGGCCCTCCCGGTAGTTGGACTTGATGGGCCGCTCGATGAGCTTCTGCTTCGGGTCCGACACCAGGCCACGCATACCGGCGATCTGCCGAATCTGGTCCCAGTTACCGCGCGCCCCCGACGAGACCATCCGGAAGACGTTGTTGCGGGCCGGGAAGCTTTCGCGCATCGCGGCGGCAACTTCCTTGGTGGCCTCGCTCCAAATCTCCACCAGCGAGTTGTAACGCTCATCGTCGGTGATCAGACCGGCGTTGAACTCCCGCATCGTCTTGGCGGCGCGCTCCTCGTACTTCGACAGGATCTCCGGCTTGTCGGAGGGCCCAACGATGTCAGGGAACGCAATGGAGATACCGGACCAGGTCGCCCAGTAGAAACCGGCCGACTTCAGGTTGTCCAGCGCGTGCGCCACCTCGACACGCGGGTAGCGCTCCGCTAGGTCGTTGACCAGGACCCCCAGTTCCTTCTTCGAGACCACGCCGGTGACGAACGGGTAGTCGTCCGGCAGCAGCTCGTTGAAGAGGCAGCGGCCGAGCGTGGTGGTTAGGACGATGTCGTCGCCCTCGCTCCAGCCCTCGGGGGCGACCCAGCCGAGCGGCGGGGTGATGCCGCGCAGCCGAATGTCGGCCTCCTGGTTCAGGTTCAGCCACCCGGCGTCAAAAGCCATGATGGCCTCGCCCACCGAGGTGAAGGCCGGGCGCTGCTTGGGCAGCGGCAGGGCCGGGTCGACGTCGCTGGTCAGGTGGAACAGCCCGATGATCATGTCCTGGGCGGGCATGGTTACGGGACGGCCGTCGGAAGGCTTGAGGATGTTGTTCGACGACAGCATCAGGATGCGGGCCTCGGCCTGCGCCTCCGCGGACAGCGGCAGGTGCACAGCCATCTGGTCACCGTCGAAGTCCGCGTTGAACGCGGTGCACACGAGCGGGTGCAGCTGAATGGCCTTACCTTCCACCAGCTGCGGCTCGAAGGCCTGGATACCCAAGCGGTGCAGCGTGGGGGCCCGGTTGAGCAGCACCGGGTGCTCCCGGATGACCTCTTCGAGGACGTCCCACACCTGCGGACGCATACGCTCAACCATCCGCTTGGCGGTCTTGACGTTCTGGGCGTGCTTGTGGTCCACCAGCCGCTTCATGACGAAGGGCTTGAACAGCTCCAGCGCCATGGCCTTCGGCAGACCGCACTGGTGCAGCAGCAGGGTCGGACCGGAAACGATAACCGAGCGCCCCGAGTAGTCCACGCGCTTACCTAGCAGGTTCTGCCGGAAGCGCCCCTGCTTGCCCTTCAACATGTCCGAGATGGACTTCAGGGCCCGGTTGCCCGGCCCGGTCACGGGCCGCCCGCGGCGTCCGTTATCGAACAGCGCGTCGACTGCTTCCTGCAGCATGCGCTTTTCGTTGTTGACGATGATCTCGGGGGCGCTCAGGTCCAGCAGCCGCTTGAGGCGGTTGTTCCGGTTGATGACGCGCCGGTAGAGGTCGTTGAGGTCCGACGTGGCAAAGCGGCCACCGTCCAGCTGCACCATGGGTCGCAGGTCCGGGGGGATGACCGGGATGGCGTCCAGCACCATGGCGCTGGGCTTGTTGCCGGTGGACAGGAAGGCGTTGACAACCTTCAAGCGCTTCAGGGCGCGGGTCTTGCGCTGGCCAGTGCCGGTGGCAATGACCTCGCGTAGCTCGGCCGACTCCTTCTCCAGGTCGAAGGTCTCCAGGCGCCGCTGAATGGCCTGGGCGCCCATGGAGCCGGAGAAGTAGATGCCGAAACGACGCACCATCTCGCGGTACAGGCGCTCGTCACCCTCCAGGTCCCCAACCTGCAGGTTGACGAAGCGGTCCCACACGTTAGACAAGAACTCGATCTCGGCGTCGGCGCGCCGCCGGATCGACGCCATCTCCCGCTCGCCCGCCTTGCGCAGCTTCTCGCGGGCGTCGGCCTTCGCCCCCGCCTCCTCAAGCTCGCGCAGGTCGTGCTCAAGCTTCTCCGAGCGGGCGAAGATGTCGGCATCCCGCCGGTCCTCGATGTGCTTCTTGTCGACGTCGATCTCGTTTTGCAGCGTCGTCAGGTCATCCCGGCGGCCTTCTTCGTCCACCGAGGTGATCATGTAGGCCGCGAAGTAGATGACCTTCTCCAGGTCCTTCGGGGCCAGGTTCAGCAGGTAGCCCAAGCGCGAGGGCACGCCCTTGAAGTACCAGATGTGCGTCACCGGTGCGGCCAGCTTGATCACGCCCATGCGTTCCCGGCGCACCTTGGCGCGCGTGACCTCCACGCCACACCGCTCGCAGGTGATGCCCTTGAAGCGCACGCGCTTGTACTTGCCGCAGCTGCACTCCCAGTCCCGGGTGGGGCCGAAGATCTTCTCGCAGAAGAGGCCGTCCTTCTCGGGCTTGAGGGTGCGGTAGTTAATGGTTTCCGGCTTCTTGACTTCGCCGTACGACCACTCGCTCACATCGGAGGCGGTGGCGAGGCTGATGTGGAGCTTGTCGAATGCGTTCGCGTCGAGCAAGATTTCCTACTTCCCTACGGGTGTTCACCAATTCCTAGTGGCCTGCACACAGGCCGATGGGGTGGCCCGCCGCCCACCGGCGGCGGGTACCCGTTACAGCTCTTCGAACTCGCGCCCGTTAGGACGCTGGCCGAGGTCAATGCCGAGCTCTTCGGTGGCGCGGTACACGTCTTCGTCCGTGTCACGCAGCTCAATGGCCACGCCGTCGGCGTCGAGCGCTTCGACGTTCAGGCACAGCGAGCGCATTTCCATCACGAGCACCTTGAACGACTCGGGGATGCCCGGGTCGGGGATGTCCTCGCCCTTGACGATCGCTTCGTATACCTTCACTCGCCCGGTGACATCGTCGGACTTGACGGTCAGCAGCTCCTGCAGCGCGTAGGCCGCGCCGTAGGCCTCCAGCGCCCACACTTCCATTTCCCCGAAGCGCTGCCCACCGAACTGGGCCTTACCACCGAGCGGCTGCTGGGTGATCATCGAGTACGGACCGGTGGAGCGGGCGTGAATCTTGTCGTCGACCAGGTGGTGCAGCTTCAAGATGTACATGTAGCCCACGGAGATGGGGAACGGGAAAGGTTCCCCGGAGCGGCCATCGAACAGGCGGGCCTTGCCTTCGGCCCCAATCAGCCGCTTGCCGTCTTCGCCCGGCAACGTCGAATCGAGCAACCCGGTCAGCTCGTCCTCGTCGAGGCCGTCGAACACCGGGGTCGCCACCCGCGTGTGCGGTTCGGCCTTGATACCCTCGGCGGGCAGCTTCTTGGCCCACTCTTGGGCCTGCGCCAGCGCCTCGGAGGCGTCCCACCCCTGGGAGGCGATCCACCCCAGGTGCAGCTCCAGCACCTGGCCGACGTTCATACGTCCGGGCACACCCATCGGGTTCAAGATGATGTCGACCGGGGTGCCGTCCTCCAGGAACGGCATGTCTTCCACGGGCAGGATCTTGGAGATAACACCCTTGTTGCCGTGGCGACCGGCCAGCTTGTCACCGTCAGTGATCTTGCGGCGCTGGGCAATGTACACCGTCACGCGCTGGTTGACGCCTGCGGGCAGCTCGTCGTCGTCCGAAGACGTTTCCTTCACCCCGATGACGATGCCGGATTCCCCGTGCGGCACCCGCAGGGAGGTGTCCCGCACCTCGCGGGCCTTCTCCCCAAAGATGGCGCGCAGCAGCCGCTCCTCGCTGGTCAGCTCGGTCTCCCCCTTCGGGGTGACCTTGCCGACGAGGATGTCCCCGGCCCCCACCTCGGCCCCGATGCGGATGATGCCGCGCTCGTCCAGGTGCGCCAGCGTCTCCTCCGACACGTTCGGAATGTCGCGGGTGATCTCCTCCGGCCCGAGCTTGGTGTCGCGGGCGTCCACCTCGTGTTCCTCGATGTGGATCGAGGTCAGCACGTCGTCGGAGACGAGGCGCTGGGACAAGATGATGGCGTCCTCGAAGTTGTAGCCTTCCCAGGACATGAAGGCCACCAGCAGGTTCTGCCCGAGGGCGAGCTCGCCCCCGTCCGTGGCCGGGCCGTCGGCGATCACGTCGCCTTCCTCCAGCCGCTGGCCCTCGTCCACGACGACCCGCTGGTTGTAGCAGTTGCCCTGGTTAGAGCGCCGGAACTTGGCGATGCGGTAGGTGTGCTGGCCTCCGGCATCCTCCAGGACGCTGACGGCGTCAGCCGACACCTCAGTGACCACCCCGGCCCCACCCGGGCGCACCACGAGCACGTCACCCGCGTCGATAGCTGCCCGTCGCTCCATACCGGTGCCGACCAGCGGCGCCACCGGCCGCAACAGCGGCACTGCCTGGCGCTGCATGTTGGCACCCATGAGGGCGCGGTTGGCGTCGTCGTGCTCCAGGAAGGGGATCATGGCCGTGGCGACGGACACCATCTGCCGGGCCGAGACGTCCATGTAGTCAATGTCCGCGATGTCCACCAGGGCCGGCTCGCCGCCGAAGACCCGGCACAGCGCCTGCGCCTCCACGAAGTGGCCGTTCTCGTCCAGCGGCGCGGAGGCCTGGGCGATGGCGTGGCGGTCCTCGTCGTCAGCGGTCAGGTAGTGGGTCTCGTCGGTCACCTTGCCGTCCCGCACGACGCGGTAGGGCGTCTCCACAAACCCGAACGGGTTGATGCGCGCGTAGGTGGCCAACGACCCGATCAGACCAATGTTCGGGCCTTCCGGGGTCTCGATCGGACACATGCGGCCGTAGTGCGAGGGGTGCACGTCACGCACCTCCATGCCGGCCCGGTCCCGGGACAAACCACCGGGGCCAAGGGCCGAAAGGCGCCGCTTGTGGGTGAGGCCAGCCAGCGGGTTGTTCTGGTCCATGAACTGGCTGAGCTGAGAGGTACCGAAGAACTCCTTGATCGCCGCGGTCACGGGCCGGGTGTTGATCAGGGTCGTCGGCTGAATGGCCTGCACGTCCGTGGTGGTCATGCGCTCACGCACCACGCGCTCCATGCGAGATAGACCCGTGCGCACCTGCGCCTGGATCAATTCGCCGACGGCGCGGATACGCCGGTTGCCGAAGTGGTCGATGTCGTCCTGTTCGACGCGCACCTCCACGGCCTGCCCATCCTTGTGCCCGGGGATGGTGGCCTCTCCCTTGTGCAAGGCCAACAGGTAGCGCACCGCCGCGATGATGTCTTCCAACCGCAGCACGGACTCACCCAGGGCTGCCTCGAGCCCGAGCTTCTTGTTGATCTTGTAACGGCCAACCTTCGCCAGGTCGTAGCGCTTAGGTGCGAAGTAGTAGTTTTCCAGCAGCGTGCGGCCGGCCTCGACGCTCGGCGGCTCACCGGGCCGGATCTTGCGGTAGATGTCGAGCAGGGCTTCGTCCTGCGTCATCGTGCCGTCCTTTTCCAGGCCGGCCAGCAGCAGCGGGTAGTCAGCGAACTCCTCGCGAATCTGCCCCTCGGTCATGCCCAGGGCACGCAGGAAAATGGTCACCGACTGCTTACGCTTGCGGTCGATGCGCACCCCGACGGTGTCCCGCTTGTCGATTTCGAACTCGAGCCAGGCGCCCCGCGACGGAATGACCTTGCACGAGAAGGTGTCCTTGTCACTGGCCCGATCTGCCAGGCGCTCAAAGTAGACACCCGGCGAACGCACCAGCTGAGAGACGACGACACGCTCGGTGCCGTTAATAATGAAGGTGCCACGAGCGGTCATCAGCGGGAAGTCGCCCATGAAGACCGTCTGGCTCTTAATCTCACCAGTGCCGTGGTTAATGAACTCGGCGGTCACGTACAAGGGAGCCGCGTAGGTGTAGCCCTTCTCCTTGCACTCCTCTGCCGTGTACTTAGCCGGCTCTAGACGGTGGTCGCTGAAAGACAGCTCCATCGTCTCGCCGAAGTCCTGAATCGGGGAGATCTCAGTGAAGATCTCCTCTAATCCGGACACAGACGGCAGGTTGCTAGCGTTACCGGAGGCCGCTAAGCGGTCCTTCCAGGCGTCGTTACCGAGCAGCCAATCAAAAGACTCGGTCTGGAGACCGAGCAGGTCCGGGGCCTGCAGGGGCTCCCGGATCTTACCAAACGAGACACGCTCACCAGCGTGAAATGCGGGGGTGCGCGAGGCAGCCAAAAGGGGGTCCTTCCCTGAGGTCGGAATCAGGCGACGCGAACCTGTCACACTCCACTCTGCGAAGCAGGGGGTGGACAGGTTCAGCGCAAATCTATATGTTACGCCATTTTTGCGGCTTTTGTGTGTGCCGTTGCTCACCGGCCCCGACATTCGGCCTGCCAGAGCTGACAGCACGCACCGGCGGGGCTATAGGGCAGGGACCCGCAGGTCCCAAGGGTAGCGGCTGTGTGCGTCCACCTGCACGGGTAGCGGCTGTGCGCATCCACCCGCGCAAGCCTCGCCCGCGCAAGCCTCGCCCGCGCAAGCCTCGCCCGCGCAAACCTCGCCCCAATTGGCTATGAGCGCGCCACAGGCGCCATATACACCACTTATGCCTTCCCCATAGTCATCTAGGGCGAGGCCGCGGGCGCACCCGGGCCCGAGGCATACCCCTGCTCGCGCGCTCACCCACCCCCGCCCAGGCACACCCACACCCCTACCCGGACGGAAACAAGCCCAGAGACGGCCGCGAGCGCGGCCGACGCCGTCCCACACCCCTACCCGGACGGAAACAAGCGGGTGTCCCGCACCGATCGGTGCGGGACACCCGCCAGCGACAGCCCTAACGGGCGGAAATCACTTGAGCTCGACGGTGGCGCCAACCTCTTCCAGCTGCGCCTTGGCCTTCTCAGCGGTCTCCTTGTCGACGCCCTCGAGGACGGGCTTGGGGGCACCGTCAACGAGCTCCTTGGCCTCCTTCAGACCGAGGGAGGTCAGGGCGCGCACCTCCTTGATGACCTTGATCTTCTGGTCGCCGTGGGCGGCGAGGATGACGTCGAAGGAGTCCTTCTCCTCTTCGGCGGCGGCTTCGCCGCCAGCCGGGGCGGCGGCCACGGCCACGGCGGCCGGGGCAGCAGCGGTGACCTCGAAGGTCTCCTCGAAAGCCTTAACGAACTCGGACAGCTCGATGAGGGTGAGCTCCTTGAAAGCGTCGATGAGCTCTTCGGTGGTGAGCTTCGCCATGGTGGCGTTCCTTTCGGTTGGGTCCTGCTCCGCGAGCAGACGGGGATGGGTTTGCTGGGCCTAGTTTTCGGCGCCAGCGGCCTGCTTCTCGCGCAGGGCCTCGACGGTGCGCACAGCCTTGGAGGCGGGTGCGGTGAACAGGTAAGCAGCCTGGTACATGGCCGCCTTGAGGACGCCAGCGGACTTCGCCAGCAGCACCTCGCGGGACTCCAGGTCGGCGAGCTTCAAAACCTCAGCCTTCGAGAGCAGCTTGCCCTCGAGGACCCCAGCCTTGATCACGAGCTTGTCGTTGGTCTTGGAAAATTCGCGGATGGCCTTAGCGGCCTCAACCGGTTCCCCGGTCACAAATGCGATAGCGGACGGGCCGGTCAGCTCGTCGGCAATAACATCGAATCCAGCTTCCTTGGCGGCGATGGCGGCCAGGGTGTTCTTCACGACCGAGAAGCTCGCGTTCCCCGCGAGAGAGCGACGCAGGGTGCGCAGCTCAGCAACCGTGAGCCCCCGGTATTCGGTCAGCAAAACGGCGCCAGACTCGCGGAACTTGTCTGCGAGTTCGGCAACGGCAGCTGCCTTGTCAGGCCTCACCATGTGGGCCCTCCTTCCGGTGGTACTGCCGCCGGTCATTCTCGCGGAGCGGGAAGAAAAAATCCCCGGGCGCAGGCCACGGGGAAAACCCAGCTCGGCTGGGCGCTCTACGTTACCTGCGTCGGCTCGCAAGAGAATTAGTGTTCCCGGTTAGGAACGACCGACGGTCTTGGGCAGCACTAACCATAACCGACGACGCCCACCCCGCCAAGCGCCGCCAGGCATTGATTGGCATGGCATGCCTCACAGGCGGCCCTGGAGGTGGGCGGGGGCGCTCTTTTGCTTGGGTCAGGTTGAATATTGCGCCCAGGCGCCCCACCTTAGTGGGCTGGTGCGCTAGGAAGGCTCGGCGTCGAGCCAGGCGAGGATGGCCTCGACCCGGTTGTGCACTCCGAGCTTGGGGTAGGCAGAGTTGAGGTAGTTCTTGACGGTGCGGGGCGAAAGGAACTGCGCCTGGGCAATCTCGTCGTTGCTCATGCCCGACGCGGCGGCTTCCAGCACGTCCGCCTCCCGCTCGGTCAGGCGGGCCCGCAGGGGGTTGAGCCGCCGCGGGGTGGACACCGGCCCAGCCTGCACGGCGTTGGCCGCCTCCCGCCCGAGCACCATTCCCCCGGCGCGGCAGGTGGCTAGCGCCCCGGCGATCTCGTCGGCGCCCAGCTGCCCGTGCACCAGGTAGCCGCGCGCCCCGCTGGTGAGGGAGCGGCGAATGGTCTCGGTGTCGTCCCGGTTGGTCAGCATGATGACGGCAGAGGTCAGGGCGAGGGTGGGCAGGGCATCCAGCCCGTTCATGCGGGGCATCTGCACGTCGAGCAGCACGACGTCGACGTTGTTCGCCTGCGCCACCTCGATCGCTTCCTGCCCGTCGCCGGCCTCGAAGATCTCCACTGGGTCCTGCAGGCGACTGAGCACGGTCCGCAATCCGGCACGGACGATCACATTGTCGTCAACAACTAGCACCTTCACCTTGATTCCTCCCTTAGTGGCACCCGCACCACCGCCCGGGTTCCGCCAGCCTCGCGACGGCTTAACTCGAGGGTACCGCCTAGGCGAGCCAGTCGTTCGCTAATGCCTGCGATCCCGTAGTGCCCCTGCAAAGCCAGCTCCGGACGTTGGGTGATTTCCGAGCTTAACCCACGTCCGTCGTCTTCCACGGCCAAAAGGAACTCTACTTCCGCGACATGGATGAAGACCCACACAAAGCTGGCGGCCGCGTGCTTCTCGACATTGGTGAGCAGCTCTCCCAAGACCTGCGTGATGGCCCACTGCCATTCGGCGTTAGGACGCCGCTCGTCCAGGCTGCCCTGCAGGTGGACCGAGACGATGACGCCGGTGCGGGCGGCCCACGCCCAGGTCAAGGCTTCCAGGCGGTGCTCGATCTGTTCGGCTCCCCCACCGCGCAGACCGTCGAGCACGATGCGGGCCTCGCGGGAGGCGTCGTCGGCGCTTTGGAAAATGAGGTTCGCCAGGTCCAGGTGGCGCGATTTTTCTGCGGCCAGCTCGTCGCGAAGCGCCTCGGCGAGCATGCGCATGCCGTGCACCGACTTCGCCAGGGAGTCGTGTAGGTCGCGGGCGATGGCCAGGCGCTCGGACTCGGCGGCATCGCGGGCCTGGGTGGCGATGGCTTGCCGCGCCAGTTTGCCTGATTCCCGCAGCTTTTGCCCGAGCACGCTAGCAAACCACATGAAGCCCGCCAGGATGATGGGGGCCCACCAGAAGTTGGGCCAGGACTCGTACGGCGTGGATTGTGCGACGAGGAACGTCCCGAGGAAGGCTCCGCCCCACATGGCGATAATGTTTCGACGAGCGGTCATCCCGATCAAAATTGCCGATTCCGCTAGGTAGAGCGCGGTGATAGCGGCTCCCGCCGTGGAGCGCGTACCAAATCCGGCGATTACCCCGGTAATGATCGCGTCGGCCAGCGGAAACTGCCAACCCTGGGACATCTGTTCGGGCTGCCGGGCCCACAATCGCAACGGAATCCAACTCATGGGCACCGCCAGCAGCAACGTCCAAAACTCGATATCCAGGTGCTGCATCTGCACGGCGGAGATGACGATCAGTAGCGACAGCGTCACGAGCCGGACGTCGCACAACACCCGGGCAGGAGCAGCCAACGCCTCGTGTTCGAAGCGGTCGCCGACGTTGTCGCTACTTTTTGTCCTCAAGTTCTCCCCCACACTGGGTCCAACGTAGCCGCTGCCCCGCGTGGGCTGCTGAGGCGCAACCGTGTCGTGGAACAAACGACCCGCGCCAACCCTATCGCACAACGTCGTCACATTTCCGACACAGGAATGTCCATGGTTTGCGGAACCAGGCAGCGAAAGAACCTAAAGGGTCACTGCCGGAGACACACTGCCATTAGTGTTTGCCCGCCTGCCTGCCCCGCCCGGTCTGATTCTGTCCCGGACCGGACTCGGACGACAACTGGAGGGTTAATTCGATGAAGGCGAAGGACGACTCGAGCGTGTCGCGGATTTCGGCGTACTCCTCGGTCATTAGCAGGGTGACCACCGCCGTTTGCTTGCCGTCGCTCAGTGTCCAGTTCCAGCCGGGGTACTTTTCGTTATGGGTGAGCGGCGTGCGGATAGCGGTAAGGCGGCTGCAGCGATAATTTCCCCTCGGCTTCCACGACTAATGTGGGATGGAGAGGATCATCGCTGGCATCCGCGGTGAGCTGACCGCTCGGCGCCAGCGAGGGCGCACTACTGACCTCGGTTGCCACTTTTTCACCAACGGCCGAGGAGCTGGCTGCCGGGTTAGGAGCGGGCTGGGCTGTCTCGCCCTGCCCGCATGCCCCCAAGCCCCCGCGTAGCACCGCCGGGACCAGCGATCCCACCCATTTTTCTACCGTGTCATAACCGTCATTTTCCCGCTGCCACTTTCCAATCTGCGCATTTGCCTACCGAATTTTCGCATCAGCAACTGGCTGCTCGCAGGAAATTCGACCGCAAGTTAACTAGCGCTTCCCATCATTCCGCGAATTGCTCCCGCCAGGGAACCTAATATCTCACTGAGCTGGCCGCGAAAAGCCATAGCCAAGGCCACGACAACGAAAACGATGCCGACTCGTTCGACGGCAGTCTGCCCTCGTTCATCGCTACGCAGCTGCTGCAGCCACACCAGTGCTGCTACTTGCAGGGCCCTCAGCTTGTCTCTGCCCACGATTATCCCTTCGCGTGCGGTCACGACGGGGCAGCTGGCGCGGGCGGCCCCAGCTACCGAACGTAGCAGGCAGTTCAGGAAGGGGGACAGGGGCGGGTGCCCCAAGGACACCTGCCACCTGCCCCCGCTTCACCACCGTGGGTGGGGCAAGCTCGTTTACTCGGTCACCGCTACTCACACTTAGTTAAACGCGAATGACGCCTCAATGGTGTTGTGAAGGCCCTCGTACTCCCCGGTCGTCAACCCCCGCGCGGTCAGTGACAACACGAGCCGGTCGATCCCGTCCAGGCGGCGCTTGCGCTTGGGGACGATGACGGGCTCGAACGCCCCGTCCCGTTCCCTGGGCACCTCGATCTCGACGGGGCAGATCTCGGTGAGCACCGTCTTCGAGCCGGTGCCCTTACGCATGTTCACCCCCAGCGGGGTCTGGCCGTGTTCGTGACCGAGGTATTCGGTCAGCTCGGCGTTCAGCGCGGTCTCGAGGGTGTTCTACGTCAGCTGGTTCAGCAGGCCACCTGGCCGACCAGGCTCACGCCCTGCCCCTTGGTCTGCGTCGGCGGGCGCTCGGCGAGCTCTTTGTGATTGATGATCTGTCCGGTCACGCGGGATCAATCATCACCTCGTCTAACAGTTCGGTCGTGTCGTCCACGGCCATCTCCTCCCGGATCAGGCCAGACCCCTACACACCGTGATTCAGACAGTCGCCGCAATCGTTCTACTGCGCAACCGGAACATCGCTGATTCGCCACCCCTCGCTGTCTGCTCGCTCGCCGTTGACGTCAATCGTTGCTTTGTCTCCACCAAGGTCCGGCCACACCGCGGTCACGGTGTAGACGGACTTTCCGTTCTCTGCACCAGTTCTGTAGAGGTTCGGATCGGTCAGCGCCAGCCGCCCCTCGGCAAACTCGAACTCCACCGGGAACACCCGCTCGTCGCCAGCCAGCAGGGCCAGCTGCGTGGCCGGTGTGAACGGCCCTTCCGGCTGGTTATCCCGGTGAGGAGCCGAGGCAAGCACCCGTCCGAAGGCCTTCCAGGCGAAACCGTCGGTGCACTGCTCGCAGCTGACCTCCAGCTGTCCGACCAGGAACTTGCCGCGCCGTTCCAGCGAAGCCACCCGCACCGCCAGCTCTTCCTTTGAAACATCGGCGGGCACACGAAGCGTGTCAGTCCCTTGGCCCGTGACCGCCCCGGCGGCCGGACTGGGAACGGCAGAGGCGACCGCCGCTTCCTCCCGCCGCTTGCCGGTCACCCGCAGCTCCACCCGGCGGTTCAGCTGGCGGCTCTCGTCGTCCGTCTCCTCGACCCGCGGCTCGCTCTCGCCGCGCCCGTCGACCGTCACCCCGAACCCCTGCAAGGCGCCGAGTGCGTCCAGCCGCTGCCGCACCGCCTCCGCGCGTCGCCGCGACAGCTCGAGGTTGTGGGCATCATCGGCCACCGAGTCCGTGTGGCCCACGATCTCAACCTGCCCGCCTTCGAAGACCCGCAGCTGCGCGGCCGCGTCCTGCAGCACGCCGTCAGCCTCCCCGGACAGCTCGGCGGAATCCACGGCAAACAGCACATCGGCGGCCAGGTTCACCTCAACCTCTTCGGCCGCGGCTGCCACATCGAAGGCCCCGTCGACCCGCTCCCGATACTCGGTCAGCGGCAGCGGTTCCTTGACCACGGTGCCCCGGTCCACCGAGGCCAGAAAGTCCTTAGCGCTTTGCGGGGCCGGGCCGTCCACCACCGGGACGTCGTAGACCATGCCGGAAAAAGGCACCAGCACATCCACCGTGTCTTTGGTCGTCTGCCCGAAGAATGCAAACGTCTCCAATTCTCCCTTCTCGCCGCCAAAGGAGGCAAAAATCGGGCTACTCTTCGCCCCCGGTTGCGCCGTGCCGGCCTCGAAATCGACCAACGTAAAACCTGATGTGTCCCCCAGCGAACTTCCCCCTGTCCACGACGACTCAAGCAAAGTCTCAGGTGCTCCCTTTTCCGGCATCACCCGCACCGGCAGCAAGGTGCCGCCGTCCATCCGGTAGGCAGGCCCTACCTCCAGCACCGCCGGTACCCCCAGCACTGAGCGCTCGACGCGCACTGCCTCGGCCGCTGGCGTCGCCACCCCGGAAGATGCAGCCGTGGGCGCCGTCGAGCTAGACGGCACCGCCGTGGGGGCGGGGTCAGAATCGGCACCACAGCCCACCAATCCCCAGGCGACCGCCACGGCGACTCCAATTCGCCAAACCCGCATTTCACATTCCTTTCCTCGACGGCCGATCGGCCGCACCACCTAACCCAAGAACGAGAACGAGTCTCGATTGGCAAAGAACATGCCCCCCAGCATAAGAATCAGAGTCGCCAGAATCAGCAGGAAGGTCGCCACCATGGACACCTTCGGGGTGGCCTTGGCCGCGGCCCGCCGCATCCGCTGGGAGCGTTCCTTGCGGATCTCGCTGGAAATCTCGTTGCGGGCATCGCGGTCCTTCTGCCGCCAAGCGCAGCATGGGGATCATTTTCGCCGCCGCGACGGAAACGGCCCCCCCCCCGCTCGGACCGTATTCTGCCCATCTTCCTCCCCCTCACTTCTCGTAGACAATGCCAGATTGGACCACCACCGGGGGCAGCTGCAGCAGCGACGGCACGTGCACCGATGCCTCGCCGCTACCGCCCCGCGGGGGCAGGCAGCAGGCTCACCCCGCCCCGCAGCGGGTAAACCACTGCGCTCAGCTCCCGACCTCCCGCCTCCAAGGCGATATTGGCGCGATCGGCGATCGAACGCCGCACTCGGGCCCCGCCGCACGACGCCAGGTCTCCCTGTCGCACGTCCAAATCCATCAAGCAAGTGTGGGTGAACTGGCTAAACTCCCGGGCCAGCAGCATCGAAATCATGGAGGTTCCCACTCCGTCCTTGGCGCCCACCACCGCAACGGTGTAGCTCAGCACCCGCGGGCGGGAACCCCCTTCCGGCGCCGGACTATCCGAGGTCTACTTCTGCCCCTCTGCCGGAATCTGCCCGTCGTCACCCACCTCACGCAGGGCAAGACGGACCTTCACGGCAAAGCTCTGCGCAAACGCCAACTTCAAAGAGTTCTCCGTATTGAGTACGAACGTCACCGGCACCCCCTCGGTTTCCTGGAAGCCTACGGTCTTAGAGTCCTCCTCAGTGGTGGTCACGACGCCCACGTCAATGACCAGGGCCTTTTGCACCACCACCCGCGCGTCACGCACCTTGGTATTCGGGTCCTCAAGAGTGGCGATGTTGTCCCCCCGATCCTCGGAAGAGACCTTGCCGACGACGCCGACCTCGGCGTTGACCATGATGGCCACCTCACGGTAGCCGGGCTCCAGCCCCGGTGTCTGCATCAGCATGCCGCGTTGGAGAGAGGAACCCTCGGTGAGCTACCCGGCGGTAACCTTGCCCGCTTGTTCCTCGATGCTGTTGAGGGACGACGTTGGCAGCCACCGCTCGGGCATCTGGACCACCCCGCTCTCCTCTGCGGAGAGTTTGCTGAGGCTGGGTACCGTGCGCTTCAGCTTTACTACATCCGCCATCGGCCCCACCTGGATGTTCTGGAGCAGGTAACGCGCCACTTGCACGATATCGGCGGGCAACATCGAGACTTCAATAAATTCCTTGGCCTGCCACACCGCCGAAGAGTCAACCTCGAAGCCGGGGCCAGGCAGCCTGCAACGCCGTAGCCTCGTCGTCTGCTTGCACGGCAGTCCCCTGCGCGGCATCACGCCGCGTCCCCGCCACTAGCAGCGTCCACCCTCCCCAGCCGTCCGGCACGATACAGGATCCAATCAAGGCTATCCGCCTGACCCGGGCCCCTGCCAGAGCAAACGCCCCTAATCTGACGTCGGCTGCTACGGGACCACTGTCGCTTGTCTCGCCGAAGCCCAAAATGGGATCTTGTCAAGGGAAGGATGGACAATCGTGCCCACCAAACCAGTCTGGGCCGCCGACGGCGAGGCCCCAGCTCGGCTTGTTGTCGACGGCGTGCCCACAGCCGTCCCCCTCTGGGGCGCCCGTACGCACCGCTCCCAATCGCAGGGGCTATTGGGTACCGCGGATTCGGCCGCGGACCTCTGGATCGAGAAATGTCCCGGTAGTCACACGTTCGGTATGCGCTATCCGCTCCGCGTGGCATTCGTGGATAAGCACGGCGCTATTGTGGCGATAAAGACCTACAGACGAAACCGGCTCGGCGCCTATCATTGGCGAGCTGCGCACGCGGTGGAGTTTCCCCTCCCCCTCGGCGAGCAGCTTCCGCTTCGCCCGGGCACCAAACTCGAGATTGGCCCCGATGCTTAGCACCACGTTCATCCCCGCCTGCGCAGCAGCAGCAACCATCGCTTTGACCACCGGCCCCGGCGTCAGCTTTACAAACCACTACCTCCAGTCGGTAGGGGAAACCCGACGTGTGGGCCGTCTCTGGGCGGGATTAGCCGCCGCTGTTGGCTGCGGCATGGTTGGGTGGTTTGGCACTCGCCACGACATGCTCGCCACCGCCGCGCCGGTGCTGGTACTCGTCGGCGCCACGGTCTTGTTGACGGTAACTGACTTTTGGACCCATCGACTGCCAGACGTCATCACCCTGGCCTTGACGGCGGGCGCCGGGCTCAGCTGCCTCGTCTCGGCTCTATTCGGCCTCCTGCCGTGGGAGGCCGTGGGTCGAGCTTTTTTGGGGGCGCTCGCCGCCGTTATCACATTCGGGCTCATCTACCTGCTGCCCTCCGGCCTCGGGGCGGGCGACGTCAAACTCGCCTTCCCCCTCGGGCTGGTGGCGGGCTCGGTGTCGTGGACCTGCCTGGCCCACTCCTTTCTCTACACCTACCTGCTCGGAGGCCTGGTGGCGCTCGGGCTCTTGGCGGTGCGGAGGCAACGCGGCACGCACATGGCCTTTGGCCCCTACATGCTGGCGGGCACCCTCCTGGCCTGGCTGACCGCCCCCACCGGCTGGCTGGCCTAGTTGACTTCCACGTCGCTCACGCGCCAGCCGTCGACCCCGATCCGGTTGCCGTCCACGTCCACCGTTACCTTGTCGCCGAGCCCGTCTACCAGCGGCCAGATAACCGTCACGGTGTAGCCGCGGTTCGGTTCCATGGTCACGTCGAGCTTCCGGTCGGTCAGGTAATCCACGGTGGTGCCCTCGCGGTATTGGGCGGGGTAGATGCGGGCCTGCCCCTGCAACAAACTGACCATGTTGGCGGGGGAGGAAAAGCTCGTGGACAACGCCCCGGAGGCAGAAGAGGAGATGGCGGGCGTGCCCAAAAAGTCGATGGGCGCAACCGTCGAGTCGGGACCGTTGGCCAGCGCCAACTCGCCCACCAGGTAGTTGCCGCGCTTGGTCACCGAGCGCACGGCGATGCGGGCGGTGGTGTCCCGGTCCAGTTGACGGCTGACGAAAATCGCGTCCTTGCCGCTGGCCGTCGCCCCCACGGGGGCCACCATTTGCCCCGAGCCGGTGGAGACCACCTGCGGCTTTTCCACCTTGGTGCCCTGCACCAGCAGCTCCACCCGCCGGTTAGCAGCCAAATCTTCCGGGGAGGTGCCCTCGTTGCGGGGCTGGCTGGCTCCCCGTCCTTCCACGGTCGCTTGATAGCTGGCGGCATCGGTCTTCGTCGCCAGGTAGTCGTACACCGCCTGCGCACGCTGCACTGATAGCTCTTGGTTGTAATCGGCGTCTCCCACCGCGTCGGTGTGCCCCGTCACCGTCAACTGGCCGCCGCCGATTCCGCTGAGCTGGGCAGCGACCTGGTCGAGGGTGGCGGCCGCCTCCGGGCTCAGTTCGGCCGAATCGACGTCGAACAGCACATCGGACGGCACCTGCACCTTGATCTCTTGGCCCCGCACCTCCAACCCGAGTTGGCTCTCCGTGTCTTCCGAGAAGACCTCCAAATCCACGGGCAGGCGCCGGTCGGCGTTAACTTTCAACTGGGCCAGGTATTCCTGGGCCGCAGGCAGCTCGCCATCCACCACCGGAATGTCGTAGAGCATCCCGGTGACTGGCAGCATCAGGTTGGTTTTCTCGCCCGCCACGGGTCCGAAGACCGCGAAGGTGTTGAGCAGCTGGCCGTCGAGCACGAGGTCCTGGCTGACTGCCCCCAGCGGCAAGTACACCTGCCCGGCGTCGAAGTCCACTAGCCGCAACCCGGCGGAGCCGGAGTCGCCGAACCCGGCATCCCAAAACTCCCCCAGGTTGACGTCGGTCTGCTCGGACGACGACACACTAATCGGCACCACCGTCATGCCTTGGCTGCGCACCGCCGGGCCTGCCGTGACGCTGACGTGGACCCCGCCCGCCGACTGGAAGCGCGTCACGGCGGTGGCCACCGGCGCGGCCACGGCGCTGGCCGACGACGCCGCAGGGGTGGGGGTGGCGGTCGGACTGGCGCTACAGGCAGTCAGCCCCAGGCACAGCAGGCTCGCCCCCGCTGCCACGGCCACAATCCCCCGAGCCATCTCGTCCTCCTCGCATAACCAGTTCGGGCACTTGAAACATTTTACGGGCAACGGCGGTGCTGCTGCCCGCCGCCCAGTTGGCGGCTACGGCAAGGGGCGGCGCCCCATAGTGGGTGCGCCGCCCCTTGCCTAACCCTGCCTTAGGAAGCGTCTTCCGACAGCAGGTTGCGGGTCTTGGAGGCGTCCAGCGGGATGCCCGGGCCCATCGTCGTCGTCATGGTGGCCTTGATCAGGTAGCGGCCCTTGGCGGCCGACGGCTTCAACCGCAGCACCTCGTCCAGGGCGGCGGCGTAGTTCTCCACCAACTGCTCTTCGGAGAACGAGGCCTTACCGATAATGAAGTGCAGGTTGCCGTGCTTGTCGACCCGGAACTCGATCCGCCCACCCTTGATGTCAGTGACCGCCTTGGCCACGTCCATGGTGACGGTGCCGGTCTTCGGGTTCGGCATGAGGCCACGCGGACCCAGCACGCGGCCCAGGCGACCCACCTTGCCCATGAGGTCGGGGGTGGCCACGGCGGCGTCGAAGTCGGTCCAGCCACCGGCGACCTTGGCGATCAACTCGTCGCCACCGACCTCGTCGGCCCCGGCCGCCACGGCCTGCTCGGCGCGCTCGCCGACGGCAAAGACGATGACCCGGGCGACCTTACCGGTGCCGTGCGGCAGAGAGACGGTGCCACGCACCATCTGGTCCGCCTTGCGGGGGTCGACGCCGAGGCGGAAGACAACCTCGACGGTCTGGTCAAACTTCGCGGTCTGGCCCTTGGCCAGGCGCACAGCCTGCAGGGGGCTGTACAGGACGCCGTCGTGGATCTTTTCCGCGGCGGCGCGGTAGTTCTTGCTGCGCTTAGGCATAGCGTTTTGCTCCTTGCTATTCGTGGTCAACGGGCAGCGCCTGCCCTGCCACTGGGGTTTGCGGGACGGAAAAGCGTTCCGTCAGTCGACGACCGTGATGCCGAGCGACCGGGCGGTCCCGGCGATGATCTTCTCGGCGGCTTCGATGTCGTTGGCGTTGAGGTCCGGCATCTTGGTTTCGGCGATCTCACGCACCTGGGCGGCGGTGATGGTGCCGACCTTGGCGCTGTGCGGGGTGGCCGAGCCCTTGGCAACACCGGCGGCCTTCTTCACCATCTCGGCAGCCGGCGGGGTCTTCAGGACGAAGGTGAACGAGCGGTCCTCGTACACGGTGATCTCGACCGGAATGACGTTGCCGCTCTGCGCCGCGGTGGCCGCGTTGTACGCCTTGCAGAACTCCATAATGTTGACGCCCTTGGCACCGAGGGCAGGGCCCACGGGCGGCGCCGGGTTGGCTGCACCGGCCTGGATCTGCAGCTTGATGAGGCCGGTGACCTTCTTCTTCGGGGGCATGGATGTAAATCCTTCTGTGAACTTGACTAGCCGCCGGCTGTCTTCCGGTCCGACGGCGCCAGTGCCACGCAAGCACTGATGCGCACCGCACGTGGCGGCACACAAACCGGCATTCTACCGCTATCTTTCACCCGGCTGCTGGTGGACATCGTCACACCGCCCGGGGCGCTTGCTACCGGAGACGGCGGTGGGGGCGGTGCCGCCTGGCACCGCCCCCACCACATACCCGGTCAGAGGTTGACTTTCTCCACCTGGCTGAAGCTGAGCTCGACCGGAGTCTGGCGCTCGAAAATGGTGACCAGCACGGTGAGCTTGCGGGCCTCGATGTTGATCTCGGAAACCTCCGCCATCTGCTCTTCGAACGGCCCGTCAACGACCTTGACGATCTCGCCGATCTCCAGGTCGATCTGGATGTCGCGCGCCGCCGCGGCCTGCTCGTCGGCCGGGACCCGGTCCAAGGTCTTTTGGTGCTCGCGCACCGCGGCCTTGATCAGCGGGTCGAACATGTTCATGACCTCGTCCTCCAGGAGCGGGACGGGGTTGCGGGCGTCGCCGACGAAGCCCGTGACGGCCGGCGTTTCACGCACCACACGCCAGGCCTCGTCGGTCAGGTCCATGCGCACCAGCACGTAACCGGGGATGCGGATCCGGGAGACGGTCTTCTTCTTGTTGTCGCCCTTGAGCTCCACGACCTCTTCCATCGGCACCTCGACCTGGAAGATGTAGTCCTCCATCTCGAAGTTGGCGATGCGGGTCTCCAGGTTGGCCTTGACCTTGCGTTCGAATCCGGCGTAGGAGTGGATGACGTACCAGTCCCCCGGCAAGGAGCGCAGGTTGGCGCGGAAGGCCTCCACGGGATCCTCGACCGGCTCGGTGGCGGTGGCTTCCTCGGCAGCCTGCGCGGCGTCCTCGCCGACGGCGGGCGACTCCACGTCCTCCACCGTGGGCTCCTGCCCGGGATCGGGCGTTGTGAGCTCGTCAGTGAGGTCGGCAGGTTCGAACGGGTTAGCGTTGGCGGTCACTGTGACTCCTGGAGATAGTTACGGACGAGCTAGGCCGCCGTAGGGTCAGCCAAAGAGCAGTCTAGCCAGTTGACCGAAGACAAAGTCCAGCAGACCGACGAAAGCCATGACGGCGACAACGAAGACGATGACCACCAGGAAGTAGGTCCACAGTTCGTCCCGCGTGGGGGTGACGACCTTCTTCAGTTCGGCAATGACCTGGCGGATGAACAGCGCGATTCGCCCAAAGAACCCGCGGGTCTTCTCCGCCTGCTTCGAGCCAGCGTCGCTCACGTTGCTTCCCCTTGTCATGCTGCGGCGGCCATCCGTCCTTCGGATGGCAGGGCAGGCGGGACTCGAACCCACAACCGCCGGTTTTGGAGACCGGTGCGCTACCAATTGCGCCACTGCCCTTCGTCGTCATTGTTTCACACCCGCTGCGCGAGCCTGCCACAGTGGCGACCTGCCGAACTGTACACACACTCCGGCCGAACCAGCAAATGCGCGTGGGCGCCCCCCACCGTTCCGGGACGAAAGTCTCAGCCCGCGCACGTGTCATTGTCGCGAGCCTTCGGGCATGAAACGATTCTGGGGTGAACACTTCAAACCGTATTTCTCCGCGTCTGGCCGCCATCGCCGAGTCCGCGACCCTCGCCGTGGACGCCAAAGCCAAGGCTTTGAAGGCCGCTGGCCGCCCGGTCATCGGTTTCGGGGCCGGCGAGCCAGATTTCCCGACCCCGGACTACATCGTGGCTGCCGCCGTGGCGGCCGCCCAGGATCCGGTTAATCACCGTTATTCCCCGGCCGCGGGGCTGCCGGAGCTGCGCCAGGCGATTGCCACCAAGACCCTGCGGGATTCGGGCTACGAGGTCTCCCCCGCCGACATTCTGGTGACCAATGGCGGTAAGCAGGCAGTGTTCCAGGCGTTTGCCGCGATCATCGGGCCTGGTGATGAGGTGTTGCTGCCGACCCCCTATTGGACCACCTACCCGGAGGCCATTGCCCTGGCGGGCGGCAGGTCCGTCCCGGTTTTCGCCGGGGCGCAGGCCGATTACAAGGTGAGCGTCGAGCAGCTGGAGGCGGCCCGCACCCCCGCCACCAAGGCGCTGTTGTTCTGCTCGCCGTCCAACCCGACCGGCTCGGTCTACACCCCGGCCGAGGTGGAGGCGATCGGCCGGTGGGCGCTGGAACACGGGGTGTGGGTTATCACCGACGAGATCTACGAGCACCTGCTGTACGACGATGCCGCACCCGCCCCCATCGTGCGGATCGTGCCGGAGCTGGCCGACACCACGATCGTGCTCAACGGCGTGGCCAAGACCTACGCCATGACCGGGTGGCGTGTGGGCTGGATGATCGCCCCCAGCGACGTCATCAAGGCCGCCACCAACTTCCAGTCGCACCTGACGTCAAACGTGTGCAACGTCGCCCAGCGGGCGGCCCTGGCCGCCGTGGCGGGCGACCTGACGGCGGTGCACGAGATGCGCAGCCACTTCGACCGGCGCCGCCGTCTCATCGTTGACCTGCTCTCCCAGATCGAGGGCTTCGAAGTGCCGGTGCCGAAGGGGGCCTTCTACGCCTACCCGAGCGTGGAGGCATTCATGGGGCGCGAGGTGGCCGGCCGCACCATCAACTCGTCTGCTGACCTCGCCGCCGTCATCCTGGACGAGGCCGAGGTGGCGGTCGTGCCCGGGGAGGCCTTCGGCCCGTCGGGTTTCCTGCGTTTCAGCTACGCCATGGGGGACGACGACATTGTCGAAGGCATCGGCCGCGTCGCCCGCCTGCTCGGCTAGTCCGCTCCACGCACCCGTTGGGGGCGCCCGCCAAAACAGCGGGCGCCCCCAAACGTTTTCCCTCGCCCCCTAGGCGGCCGGGCCGTCGAAGAGCGAGGTGACCGAACCGTCGTCGAAAACCTCCCGAATGGCGCGCGCCAGGAGCGGGGCGATCGACAGCACCGTCAGGTTGTCGAAACGCTTCTCCGGCGGGAGGGGCAGGGTGTCGGTGATGATGACTTCGCGGGCCCCGCACTCGGCCAGGCGCTGCGTCGCCGGATCGTTGAGCACCCCGTGCGTGGCGGCGATCAGGACGTCCCCGGCCCCGGCCTCCTTCAGCACCCGCACGGCCCCCGCGATCGTGCCACCGGTGTCGATGAGGTCGTCCACCAGCACGCAGGTGCGGCCTTCGACGTCACCCACCACCCGGT
Source organism: Buchananella hordeovulneris (assembly GCF_001907235.1). Classification (GTDB taxonomy): domain Bacteria; phylum Actinomycetota; class Actinomycetes; order Actinomycetales; family Actinomycetaceae; genus Buchananella; species Buchananella hordeovulneris. The sequence continues at coordinate 43,259 of NZ_MQVS01000011.1, read as the reverse complement.
TGGAGACCGCCTGGTTGGGACGAGAGGTGTCCCGGGTCTTGTGCACGAAGGCCAGCGGCCCACCGCCGAGTTTGGCTGCCCACTGTTCGGCGACGCGGATACGCCCAGCATCGGGCGAAACAACGGTGACGTTGGCGGTGTCCACGCGGGTGCGCACGTAGTCAGTCAGCACCGGCATGGCCCACAGGTGATCCACCGGGCCGTCGAAGAATCCCTGCGCCTGGGCGGCGTGCAGGTCCACACTCATCAACCGGTCGGCACCCGCCGTGTGAAACAGGTCAGCCATCAAGCGCGCCGAGATGGGCTCGCGCCCCAGGTGCTTCTTGTCCTGGCGGGCGTAGGGGTAGAACGGGGCAACAACGGTGATGCGCTTGGCCGACGCCCGCTTGAGTGCATCGACCATGATCAGCTGCTCCATCACCCATTGGTTGATGGGCGAGGTGTGGGACTGCAAAACAAAAACGTCCGCTCCCCGAACAGATTCGTTGAAACGAACGTAGATTTCCCCGTTGGCAAAGTCGTAGCTGGTGGTTGGCAGAATCTCGATGCCCAGTTCCCGCGCGACATCTTGCGCCAGCTGCGGATGCGCCCTCCCGGTGACTAGCACTAGGCGTTTTTCCCCGCTGGTGACGATCCCCGTCATTGACAAGCCTTCCGTTTGGTGCCGGTACGCGCCCGCCGCCACAGCCACTGCGGGCAGCAACGCGGCAATGGTATCGCCATTGCGTGGCCGCCTGCACCAGGAGGACCCGGCTCCGCCCCCAGGATTCGAACCCGGACTTCGAGGCACCAAAGGCCTGAGTGCTGCCATTACACCAGGGCGGATCGTCTTGCGACCTGCCCTATTGTGCCACCTCTTGGCATGATGGGCGACATGGACAGTCCCCGCCGTACCCGTATGACCGCCGTGGAACGTCGGGAGCAGTTGCTCTCCGTCGGGCGGACAGTGCTTGCCGAGAAGGGCTACGACGCGGCCAGCGTCGAGGAAATCGCCGCCCGAGCTGGGGTCTCCAAACCGGTGCTTTACGAGCACTTTGGCGGCAAGGAAGGCCTCTACGCGGTGATCGTGGACCGCGAAGTGCAGGCCTTCACGCAGACCATCCGAGACTCGTTGGCGGCGGGCGGCAATGCCCGCCAGGTGGTGGAGCGCACAGTCTGGGCGCTACTGACCTACATCGAAGACTCGCGGGACGGCTTCCGCCTGCTGGTACGTGATTCTCCTAACACCCAGGCCGCCCGCTCCTTTTCCTCCGTCATGGGCGATGTCGCCAGCGAGGTGGAGACCCTCTTGGCCGCCGAATTTGCGCAGGCAGGCCTCCCCCCTAGCCCCGCGCCGCTGTACGCCCAAATGCTGGTGGGCCTCTACGCCTTCATCGGGCAGTACTGGCTGGACGACGAAACGCGCACCAAGCAGGAGGTGGCCGCCCACGTGGTGAACCTGGCGTGGAACGGGCTGCGCGGCATCGACCCGACTCCCCGCTTGGTCACCCTGCCGCACCCCGACGTTTAATCGCCTTAATCACGTACCGAATCTCTCCGCCCCGCCTGGTCAGGGTCGCTATCGTGTGCACCACAGAACTCGGTGGCCGGGAGGGACCATGGCACAGTCGACGCACGACGAAGTCGATCGGATTCTCGCCGCCTGGCGCGCGGAGCGGCCGGACTTAGATTGCTCGCCGATGGCGGTGTGGTCCCGGCTAACGCGCCTCGCGCGCCACATGGAGCTGGCCCGTAAGGCGACGTTTGCCGCCCTCGACCTGGAAACCTGGGAATTCGATGTCTTGACTGCGTTGCGGCGGGCAGGCAGCCCCTACACCCTCACCCCGTCCCGTTTGGCTACCGAGACTCTGGTCACGTCGGGCACTATGACTAATCGCTTAGATCGCTTGGAACAGCGAGATTTTGTGCAACGCAGCACCGCCCCGGAAGATGGAAGGGGGATTCGCGTAACCCTAACCGCATCCGGTATAACGAAAGTTGATGCAGCACTTACATCACTCCTGGAGTTTGAGCAGGAAATGCTCACGGTTCTCTCTGATCCAGAACGTTTGGAACTGGCGAATCTTTTGCGGGCCATCCTGCTCCGCTTCGACACCATCTAACATCCCTCTGTCAACTAGGAGTTAAATAGTGAGACTCAATCGCGCGGCTGCCAGCTTTTTGTGCGCTGGGGCCTTAATCGCGGCGAGCACGCCTCCCGTTCACGCCGATCCCGCGGACCCCGTCGATCCCCTGCCGCAGTGGGCGGCGGAGCTAGATGGGCAGGCAGAACCAGCCGCGTATTTCGTCAGGCTGCGCACGACTCCCGCCGTGCAGCGCATCTCCCTCGCCTCCGCCGACCGGGACCCCACCACCCGCCTAGCCATTGAGGCCGAGGTGGCGGCAGACGTCAATGTAGACGCCCAAGAGATCCTCACCGAAATTCCTGAAGCAGATTTGCTTTACACCACCTCCAATGGGGTAAGCGGGGTGGCGCTTTACACCTCCGGCGAATCCCTCACCGCCTTGGCGGACCGCCCGGACGTTGCCTCCGTTACCCGCATCCCAGTTTTGTATCCCTCGACTAGCACCACCGACGTGGTGACCGAGGCCTTTAACACTTGGGGACAAAACACCGGCCGCGATGTCACAATCGCGGTAATTGACAGCGGGATCGACTTTACCCACAAGGATTTCGGGGGCGATGGCAATGCCGCCCAGTATCGTGACCCGGCGGCCCGGGCTGCCGCGCCCGCTGCCGACGACTTTCCCAATGAGGTGATTGTCGGGGGTTGGGACTTCGCCGGGGAGGATTACACCGGCGGGCCGGGGGCCCAGGAAGACCCCAACCCGATGGACGTACCGGCCGACTGGTGCACCGCCCCCACCCACCTGCAGCGCGTGGATGGGCACGGCACCCATGTGGCGGGCTCAGCCGCGGGCCGCGGGGTGACGGAGACCGGGGAGACCTTTACCGGCGACTACCCGTCCTTAAAGCCGAAGGATCTAGCGCGCATGAAGGTCGGCCCCGGGGTGGCCCCGGGCGCCCAGATCGTGGCGCTGCGCATCTTCGGCTGCGCCGGCGGCACCACCCTGATGTACAAGGCTTTCGACTGGCTGCTCTCCAGCGACGACCAGGGCCAGCCCCGCATCACCGACGTCATCAACCTGTCGCTGGGCTCTGAATATGGGGCGCACGACGAAGACATCACCGACGAATACATCAAGCGGCTCACGGAGCGCGGTGCCCTGGTGGTAGCCGCAGCAGGCAACGAGGGCAACCTCCCGGAGATCATCAGCTACCCGGCCTCCGACCGCCAGGTGCTGGCCGTCGCCAATTCGCACGCCGACGTGTGGATGGAACAGGCAGACGACCTATCCCAGGTGCAGCCGCAGAGCCACAATAACCAAATCAACATCCACTCTTCGCGCGGCCTACACGGCTCGCACGGCGTAATAAAGCCCGACATTTCAGCCCCGGGGCAGTGGATCAGCTCGGCAGGCGTGGGCACTGGAGACCAGGCCAAGGTGGCCACCGGCACTTCGATGTCCTCCCCGGCGGTCGCCGGGGCGGCGGCGCTCTTGGCCGAGGCTCGCCCCAATTTCTCTCCCATGGAGCTGAAGGCCGCCTTAATGAACACGGCCACCACCGACATTGTTTTTCCCTCCGGCACCCCGCAGACCCCCATCCGGGCCGGGAGCGGGCTATTGAATGCGCGCGCCGCGGTTGACACAGACGTCTTGGTGTACGCCACCAACGACCCCGATCTGGTATCGCTCACCTTCGGGGTGGTGGATGTACCGGCCGCTGGGTGGGAGCAGACGCAGGAGGTGACGGTGCGCAACGTGGGCGACTCTCCGGCGTCGTTCGCCCTCAGCTACGCCCCCGCTCTCGATATGCCCGGGGTGGACTTTGCGATCGAACCCACCCAGGTGGAGGTGGCAGCCGGGCAAAGCACGACGGTCCGGGTCACTGCCCGCGTCACCGATCAGGCGGCCTTGCGGCGCGTGGCCGACGAGAGTGAGGGCTACGACTTCGTGGCCCAAGAGGCCGGCCGCCTGGTGCTCAGCGGCGACACCCAGACTTTGCGCCTGCCCTTGCACGTGGCCCCGCGCCCGGTTGCCGCGCAGCAGGTGCCCGCCACCGCAGTGTTGCCGCAGTTGGCCACCACCGCTGACCTGGCGGCAAGCGAGGTGCCACTCGCGGTCAGCGGAGAGGGTTTCGTTGGGTCCGCCGACTCCGACCGGTTCAATTCCTACGCCTTCACCACCAAGCTGGTGGCCGAGCTCCCGCGCGGCAACGACGATAAGAAAATCCAGACCGACTGGCTGCGCGCCATGTATCTGCGCCGAATCGGTATCGCCACCAACCTGGACGACGTGGCCCCAACCAGGCCGCAAGATGCGCACGTTTTCCTGGCCCTGGAGACCTGGGACGAATGGACACGGCTAGGCAGCGAACGAGCCACCTTCCACGTGCGGTTCTCCCGCAAGGACAGCAACGGCAAGGGCGAGGTGTACGTCGCCTCCGTGGAGGCCCAGGGACAGGAGAGCAACCTCCTCATTGTCAATCGTGGCACGGTCAAGACCACTGACAAGGTCCCGCTGCTGGGCCTGGACCATGAACACGACAACGCCCTGTTTGATTCCCGGGTCATCGGACTAGAGGTGCCGCTGCAAGCGCTGGGCTACTCGCTGCACGACATCCGCAACAAGAACGTTGAATTCGACTATCAGGTGACGGCGGCTACTAACGCTGCCCCGTATCGGCCCGGGATCGGGGACTGGGACATTGGCTCGCGCTCCCCCGAACTGCGCTTCTCGGCACAGGATGCCCGCGTGCTGCCACCCACCGATGTCGACGCCGCCCACTTTGTTATGCGCTCAGGCCCGGACATGACCTTGACGCCCCGGGTGGCCGGCCCGGCCGAGCAGGTCAAGGCCATGCGGCTGTTGACGATCTTTACCCGCAACACGGATGACAAGGTCTCGGCTATCACCACGTTGCAGGCCCCACCGTCGGTCACCCCGACGCCGACGGTCACCCCGACGCCGACAGCTACGCCCACCCCGACGCCGACGGCTACGCCCACGGTCACGGCTACGCCCACCCCGACGCCCACGGTCACCCCGACGCCCACACCGCGTCCGTCCCCGACCGTCACTCGTATCTCCGGCGCCAACCGTTTCGGCACGGCCGCGGAGCTGTACGCGGCGCGCGCAGACTGGGGGCCGGCAGTCGTGTTGGCCTCCGGCGATAATTTCGCTGATGCCCTGGCCGCCACCCCCTTGGCCGCGGCCCTGGATGCACCGCTGCTGCTCACCAACCGGGAACAGCTGCCGACGGACACCCTGACTGCCTTGCAGCGCGCCCGCCGTTTGGGGGCCACCAAGGTCTATGTCGCCGGGGGCACAGGAACCATCGGGCACCGCGTGGTGACACAGCTAGAGAGCCTCGGCTTCACCGTGGAGCGCCTCCACGGATCGTCCCGCTACGAAACCGCCCACGCCCTGGCCGGAAAAACTCGCCAAGTGTTGGCCAGCCAAGGACTGCTCGTGGGGCACGTGGTGTTGGTGGACGGCACCAACTTTGCCGATGCCTTGTCCGCCGGTCCGGTTGCTGCCACACACCACGGCGTGATCTTGCTGACGGATGGGACGACGTTGCGGCGCGACACGATGCGCATGGCGGCCAGCATTCAGTCCCCGAAGGTGGCCATTGGCGGGGCGGCGGCCCGGGCCAGCGGGGCACTCGCGGACAGCAGTGTCGTGGGCCCCAACCGGTATGCGACGGCGACGCTCGCCGCCGAGCAGTACCTGCCCACCGCCCGAGGCGTTGTCCTGACTTCCGGCCTGTCGTTCCCTGACGCGCTCGCCGGCGGGGCATTCGCGGCCAAGCACGATGCGGCCCTCCTGCTGGTCACGACAAGCCAGCTGCCTGCCCCAGTAGCCCAGTATCTGCAACGCACGCAGCCCCCACAGGTGTGGATCACCGGTGGGGTGAGCACCGTCGATGCCACGGTGGAGCAAGCGACACGGCACGCGCTGCGCCACTAATGCACAGGAAGGGGGGCGCGGCGGGTTACCGCCGCGCCCCCCTTCCTGGTTTCTCCGCCGGAGATGGGTTAACGGTCTGCCGAGGCGGCGTCCTGCTCGCTCCAGGCCAGCTCCCGCAGCGTCGCGATGTCCATATCCTCCACCGGCCGGGCAGGGGCTACCACCGCTCCCCCCGCCAAAACGAGCACCTCGTCGGCGACGTCCAGGATCTCTTCCTCCTCGGAAGAGACCATAACCACCGCCAGTCCCTGGCTGTGGGCCAGTTCGCGCAGCAGCACGTGGATCTCACTCTTCGCCCCGATGTCGACGCCCTTCGTCGGCTCATCCAGCAGCAACACTTGCGGGTTTTGCAGCAGGGCGCGGGCGAGCACCACCTTCTGTTGATTGCCGCCGGAGAGGGACACCACAGCATTACGTGCGTCCCCGCGCAGTTGGAGCTTGTCCAGCAGCTGTCCGACCTCCCGGCGCAGCCAGGACTTCCGGAGCCAGCCCGAGCGCGAGAACCGCTTGAGTACCGGCAGCGCGGCGTTAAGTTGGGCATCAAGCTCCGGCACGATGCCGTCCGCCTTGCGTTCCTCGGTCACGAAAGCCACGCCGACCTTGATGGCTTTGGCGGGGGTCCGGGAGCGCAGCGGGCGCCCGCCCACCTTGATGTCGCCAGTGTGGGCGCGCTCCACCCCCGCCACCGCCCGCAAGGTCTCGCTGCGCCCGGATCCGCTCAGCCCATAGATGCCGAGGATCTGGCCCGGGTAGGCGGCAAACGACACATCGCGCAACATCGGACTTCGTAATCCCTCCACCTGCAGCGCGGGGGCCTGCTCCGCCGCCCGCCGCACGGGAGTGCGCTGGTTGATGGTGAAATGGTCGGCGCCCGCGATCGCGGCGACCACCGCCTGCCGGTCGACCTCGCGCACGGGCGTGTCGATGACGCAGCGTCCGTTGGTCAACGCCACCAACCGATCGGCCACCCCGAAGAGTTCATCGAGCTTGTGATTGATGAGCAGCACGCCTATCTGCCGCTGCGCGGCCAGATTCGCCACGTAGCGCAGGAGGTCATCGGCCTGGTCGCCTTCCAGTGCCGTTGTCGGCTCGTCCAAGAGCAGGAACTTGGTGTCGCGATCGCAGGCGATGGCTATCTCCAGCAGCTGCCGCTGAGCCACCGGCAGGTCCCGCAATAGCGCATCCGGGGACAGCTCCAGCTGAAATCGCTCCAACAAGGCCCGAGCGTGGGCGCGCATGGCGCGTTTTTGCAGTTGGCCCGCGCGCGTGATCTCGTTACCCAAGCAGATGTTCTGGGTGACAGTGAGGTTGTCTAGGAGCGACAGCTCCTGATACACGGTCCCCACCCCCGCCGCGATGGCGTCGGCGGGCGAAGAAAAACTCACCGGCTCCGCCCCCAGGAACAGTTCACCGCTGGTGGGCTTGTGGGCGCCCGACAGCACCTTCAGCAGCGTGGATTTTCCCGCCCCGTTGTGCCCGACCAAGCCCACCACTTCCCCAGCAGCGATCTCCAGGGACACGCCCACCAGCACGGCCGTGCCCGCGAAAGACTTCGTGATGTTGCGGGCGGCAAACACACCGGGGCGGGTGGGCGTGTCCTGGATTGTCACTTGCTCAGCCCACCTCTCCGGGCCCTGGGGTCTGGCCAGTCACGAACAGCTTCAGCGGCCGCAGTATTTCCGCCTCCACCTTCTCCCCCTTGGCGTACTTGACGATCTCGGCCACCGTGCGGCGCCCATAATCTTCCGGTTCCTGCGCCACGCACGCCGGGTACTGGGCCGTCAACGGCACCTCGGGGGCGCAAAAACCATAGACCTTCACGTCGCGTCCGGAAGTGGTGACGGCTTCCAGGGCCCCCTGCGTGGCCGGGCCGGTGGAGGCGAAGATGGCGTTCATGTTCGGATTGCCCTGGAGCATGTCGCTGGTGACGTTTAGGGATTCTGGTGCCTTCACGTTGCCGTCGACTTGGGCCGCCACCTGGGCGTTCGGGTTGGCCTTGATCGCCTCTGCAAAGCCCTCGTCGCGGATGACCACCGGTACTTCGTCGGGTTCAGTCACGAAACCGATCTCAAGTTTGGCGTCCGCCCCGAGGTCCTTGAGCATCTGCTCGGCGATGAGCTCGCCCCCGGCCTTATTGTCGGCCCCGAGGTATTGGACGACCGTGGCCCCCTGCGCTTCCAGGGCCTGCGGGTCAACCCCAATGTTCACGGTAAAGACGGGCACCCCGGCGTCGTTGGCGGCCCGCACGATGGCGGCGGCGGGCTCCGATTTCACCGGGTTGAGCGCGAGGGCACAGGGCTTCTTTTGCAGGGCCGCCTCCGCCTGCGCCAACTGCTGGGCGTCGTCGTCGCCCGCAATCTGCACCTGCGCCTCCATGCCATTCTCCTGGGCCGCCTACTCGAACCCCTTCTTCATGGCGACGTAGTACGGGTTGGTCTGGTTGGGCAACAAGACCGCGATGTGGGCGCCCTCTGCCTGGCAGGCGGCCGGTGCCCCCGCCGCAGGCGCATCGGTGGCGGCGGTCTTGCCGGTACCGGTGTCGATGGCCCCGCTGCAGGCTGTCACGGTGACCAATGCGCCCGCCAAAGCTGCCGCGATAGTGCTTACTCGCCTCACGATGTCTCCTTCACTGGCTGGGTACTGGATGCGGGAAGGGCTGGGGGCGCTGCGGGCCGGGCGAGGAACCGGTCGCGGAGTGCCTTGAGGGAACCGCGGTTGGAGTCCATGAGGACACCGACCAAGATGATGGTGCCGATCACCAGGGGCTGCCAGTAGCTATCCACCCCGATAACGTTCATCCCGTTGGAGACCTCGGCGATCAGCAGGGCCCCAATGAACGCCCCCAGGATGGTGCCCACCCCACCAAACAGGCTCACTCCCCCCACCACGGCGGCCGCGATGGAATAGAACTGCTCAGTGCCGGAACCTGCCGTCGGGTAACCAACCATGAGGCGGGAGGTGACGATGATGCCGCCAAACGCGGCGCACACTCCGGACAACACGTATACGAGGATGCGAGTGCGCGCGATGTTGACCCCGGCCAACCGGGAGGTTTCCGCGTTCCCACCCACCGCGTAGATGTGCAGGCCCGCGGCCGTGTTATGCAACAACAGCGCGATGAGGAGGGCGGCCACAACCACCAGCACAATTGGGGTGGGGATCCCAAAGATCGCGCCGCGCCCGAAAAAGGCGAAGAGTGGGTCTGAGGCGGTGACGGACTTGGCCCCGGTGAGGATCTTGGGAATGGAGGCGGAGATGCCGAACGTGGCGAAGGTAACGATAAAGGGCGGCATGTTCGCGTAGTGCACGAAGACTCCGTTGAAAACCCCGACCCCGGCCCCCACGTGACGCCGGTCACACTAAGATTGGTGCAGGATACGTGGCTAACTGACACAAAGCAAGCAGAAAGCACCCCGATTTGGGGGAAAATTAGCAGTCGACACCGACCGCGCCGAAACGGCGGCTGGTGCTCGCCTGTGTCCCGTTCAGCGCGCGAGTTGCGCGTACAGCGCGGCCTGGTCGGCAACCTTGCCGTTGTAGTCCAGCGAGTTGTTGTAGGCCCGCACCGCGCGAATCCAGTCTTCCGCCTTGGTCATGTCACCCGCCTGGCACAGGTACCGGGCCGCCGCCAACGCGGCGTCGTCGATCTGGTGCGGGTCGGTCTTGCCATCAGCATTGCCGTCGGCAGCCTGCGTCGCCCAGGTGGTGGGGATGAATTGCATGGGTCCGACCGCCCGGTCCCACACCTTGTCGCCGTCGAGACGCCCTTGGTCGCTGTCCGCGATCGCGGCAAAGCCCGCACCGTTGAGTTGCGGCCCGAAGATCGACGGGGTGATCACTCCATTGGCGTCCGGCCCGCCCCCACCGAGGCGGCCGTGGTCCGACTCGATCAATCCGATGGCGGCCAGCGTGTTCCACCCCAGCTGGCAGCTCGGCAGCTCGCGCCCCAGCTGCAAGCTGGCACCGGCGTAGGCCGCCAGTTGGCGCTTCGGAATCTGTGTGGCTTGCGCGGTGCGCTCCAGCCAAGCCTGGTCCGGCAGCGTCGTGATGGACGCCGTCAGCGGCCCGCCGGGGGTCCCAGTGGGTGACTGGCTGGGCAGGGGCGTGGCATTCGGCCCACCGCCGGGCACGGCCGCTGCCCCCGGACTGACCGAGGGGCGCGGCAGCCCTCCGGGCCCCGGGCTCGGCAGGCCGGGCACGGGGGCAGAGAAGGCGGGAAGCGGATCACCGCTGGCCCCGCGCGACTCACTTGGCGTCGGCGACGGCACCACGGGCCGCAGGGTCTTCGGGGCCGGGCTCGCGGCAGTGGGCGACGCCGCCACGGCGGCGGCCTGCGCCGGGGCCTGCGTGACCCCGGGGGTCGGCGACGCCACGGCGGGCGCGCTCGGGGCCGCCGGAGCGCGGCCCAGCAGAATGATGGCCAGCGCGAAGGCCGCGAGGGCCGCAGCGGCGCAGCACACCGCCCCCACCGCCAACCAGACGGATTTCACGGAGTGAGTCATACGGTTGCCTTTCTGCGCCGGGTCGCCAGCAGGCCCTGGCGGGGCGCAGCCAGCCACGCCACCAGGAACAGGGTGGTCAGCACCAGCACGATCGTGCCCCCCGTGGGCAGGTCCCAGGACCACGAAATGTACATGCCGAGGAAAGCAGCGCTCGCCCCTACCAGGGGCGCGAGCCACATCATGACGGCCAGCTTGTCCGTCAGGAGGCGGGCGGTAGCCGCGGGGGTGACCAGCAGCGCCAGCACCAGCACATTGCCAATTGTTTGGATGGAGATGACGACGGCCAGAGTCACCAGCACGTACAGGATCAGATCAAACCAGAAGACGCGCAGTCCGAGGGCGCGGGCACTCTCCCGGTCCAAGCTCACCGTCACAAATTGTTTGTGCAACAGCAGGATGATGCCCAACACCAGCAAACTGGTGCCGCCCACCACGTAGAGGTCGGAGGTCGGGATACCGGTGATGGAACCAAAGAGGAACTGCTGGAGCGAACCGGCGTAGCCGGGGGCCTGCGAAATGATGACGATCCCCAATGCGAAGGCCGCCACGAAGAGGATGCCGATGACGGAGTCTTCCTTCAGGCGTCGGTTTTGGCTCAGCACGGCCACCAGGACGGCTGTCAGGACCCCGGCCGCGATTCCACCGAGCACCAGGTTGCCACCGATCACGAAGGCGACCGCCAAGCCCGGGAAGACGGCGTGGGCGACCGCGTCGCCGATAAAGGCCATGCCGCGCAACACCACATAGCAGCCCACCACGCCGCACACGATTGAGGACAGCATGGACACCGCCAATGCCTTCGGCAGGAAAGACAGAGCCGGGTTAAACAGGTCGGTAAGAAAGTCGAGGAAGCTCATGCAGCGGCAGCTTTCATGGCGCGCAGCAGGGCGGAGTTCTCACTCACCCCGAACGCGTCGATCCAATGTTGGTCGGTGGCGGCGATCTGCCGGGCGGGCCCGTCGGCGACAATACGCCGGTTGAGCAGCACGAGCCGGTCGGCCCCATCGACGGCCCCCACAAGGTCGTGGGTGGTCATCAGCACGGCCCGTCCCTCGTGCGCCAGGGAAGCGAACAGGGACGCCAGCATCTCCTGCGTGGGCAGATCCAAGCCGGTGAACGGCTCGTCGAGCAGCAACAGCGGCGGCTTGGTGACCAGGGCGCGGGCCACGAGCACCCGCTGGCGCTGGCCCCCCGAGAGCTGCCCGACGGGACGGCGCGCGAGGTCGGCCATTTGCACCCGATCGAGGGCGTCGTACACGGCCTCCCAGTGGGCGGCCTGCGGGCGACGCCACAGCCCCAACTGACCAGTTAGCCCGGTCAGCACCACCCCGGCCACGTCGATGGGAAACTCCCACGCGAACTCGTGTCGCTGGGGCACGTAGCCCGCCTGCGTGCGGCCCCCGTTGACGGTGATCTGGCCGCTGGTCAACGGCGTCAAGCCGAGGATGGCGCGCAGCAGTGTCGTCTTGCCAGCACCATTGGGGCCAATGAGGCCGACGAGTTCGCCCCCCGCCAGTTGCAGGTTAATGTCGGTCAGAACGTGACGCCCGCCCAGGTGCACGTTGACGTCCTGCACGCACAGGGGCGCGGTCACTTGGTGTCCTTCCCGCGGGCGGCCTCCACCTGACTGCGGGCCGAGCCGCGGGCCCGCACCGTCAACACCACCCCGACGAGCACCGCTAGGACCACGACAGCGATGGCAATGACCAGCACGACCACGATGGGATTTGCCTGGCTCGGGGCGCCACTGGCTGCGGCGGGCGTCGCCGCGGCGGTGGCGGACGCCGTGGCGCTGGTGGGCGCGGGGCCCTGCCAGGTGGCCTGCTGGGCTGCGCGAGGCTCGGTGGCGTCGCCCACCGCGAAACGCAAAAGGCGCGTGTCTTCCACGTGGTTCCCGTCGACGAGGTCGGCGCTGGCCTTGACCTGCAACAGGTAGACGCCGGGCTGCGTGAATACCCAGTTGGAGTGGGTGTGGGTGTTGACATCCACCCAGATCGGCTGCGTTGCCTGCTGGCGGGAATCCCACAAGACCTCCGGGGCTCCGAACGAGCCGGACTGCAGGTACATCAGCACGTCCCCCGGTCCTTGCACGGCCTCCAGCGACAGCGTCACCCCGCGGTCAATGCGGGACATCACCTCCGGGTCCTGCGTATTCCAGCCGAGCCACACGACGTCCGGATGCTGGGTTTGCGGCATGACCCACACCTCGGTGCCCGCAGGCTGGGCGAGAAACTCGTAGGCGGGATCGTCTGGCACCGGTAGTTTGGCCGCGTCCTTGATCTGCAGGACCGTGGCGTCCGGATAGCGCCACACCGATTCCCCGCCGCCCCCGGCCCGGGCAACGTCGTCGTGAATCATCAACACCCACCGCCCGTCGACGAACTTCGGTCCCATGTCGACATGGCCCGTGGTCAGCACCCGCTCATCGGTGGCGACCGCCAGATTGCCGAGGGTCTGTTGCAGGTCGGGGTCCTCCTTGGGGGCAGCGTGGGCCGGGCCGGGGAGGCAGGCCAGGGCCAGGGTCGCGAGCAGGCCAGTGCAAAAGCGTCGAAGCAGCATGGGTTTCCTTTTCATTTCCCGGCGGCCTGGTTGGAGGCCGGGCGCAGGCATTTGGCGAGGGAATCAGCGTTAAAGCGGACCAGGGACACGTAGTCGGTGACGCGGGCGTCAAAGGTGTCCCCGTAGATGGGGCACACGGCGATACCGTGTTCGGCGGCCACCTCGGTCAGCGTCGAGGCCCGCGCCGCCAGGTTGGGTTCGAGGAAGACGGCGGGCACGTGCAGGTTGCGGATCGTCTCGCCCAGTTTGCGGCGGCCAGCCAAGCTCTCCTCGACCGCCGGGTTAGGGGTGACAAAACCCGCCACCTGGAGGCCGTATTCGTGGGCGAGGTAGCCGAAAGCGTCGTGGGTGGTTACCAGGTAGCGGCGTTCGGGCGGGATGGTGGCGATGGTGGTGCGCACGTAGTCGTCGGCGGCGGCCAACTCGGCCAGATAGGCCTCGGCATTGGCGCGATACTCCACGGCCCCGGCCGGGTCTGCGGCGCTGAGCGTGTCGCGGATGAGCTGCACGTAGGCCATAGCGTTGCCCACCCGCTGCCACAGGTGCGGATCGATCTCCCCGTGCACGTGTTTACCGAGCACGGCCTGCGGCAGCTGATACACGTCAGTGCCGGCCTTGCCGATGAACGAGAACTGCTCGCCCGCGGGGATCTCCGCGATCGCCTTGGACGGGACCGAGAGCACGACCTCCTCGGGCGCATACCGCTGCTGCGTTGCCTCACCGCCGCCGGAGGGGTCGTAGAAGACGACCCACTTGCCGGTGTCAATGTCGATGGCGAGGTCGGCGTGCCCCTGGTCGAGCACCACGCGCCCGGGCGCGGCGGCGGCCGGGTTGACCCCCACGGCGAACGTGAAGGTAGCAGTCTCGAAGCTCTGCGGCCGGGCCGTCGGGGTGGTCTGCAGGGCGGCCCCCATGGTCAGCTCGTAGGTCCCCGGAGCGGTAAAGGCCCACGACAAATGCGTGTGGGCCCCCACCGGCAGTGCCAGCGAATCGGTCTTGTAGCCGGCGGCCGCGTCGAAACCGTTGGCCGAGTTGAGGGAAACCTCGGTCTGTCCAAACGAGCCGGTGAGGTAGCCGAACATCTCGCCCGGCCCTTCCACGCCGGTGGCGTACAGCCGCACCTGGGAGGTGCGGGTAGCCCCGAAGGCACTGCCGGTGCCGGTGGCCCGCAACCCCAGCCACACGGTGTCCAGGTTGATGTTTTCAACCAGCGGGATGAGCTCGGCGGCGTACTTTATGGACTCCTCGGCCAGGGACACGTTGGGGACTCCGGGCCGCAGGTTAGCGTCCAGGGTCCGGATGACAGCTTGCTCCTCAAGCATGGCGTAGTTGGAAAATGCCACGTCGGCATAGACGACGTTGCGGGCGTCGCGCAGCGTCGGCTCGTAGGAGTGTGGGTCAGCGGAGTCGGGAATGAGGGAGACGACGTCAACGCGGTCTCCCCCGACGTTTTGCACTAGGTCGCGCAAGATGCCGGTGGTGGCCACTACCTGCAGGCGCGGCGAGTCGGCCGCCAGGGCGGGTTTGGCCGCGCAGGCGCCGAGGCTGAGGGTCGCCGCGAGCAGTGCTGCCAGCGTGTGGCGCGAGTTCACCGCAACCGCCTGCGTAGCACGGACAGGGTCACCGAGCCGGCACTCAGCGCTCCGCCGAGGATGATGAGCAGGTGGGCGATGAGGCGTTCGTCTTGCCGCACCGCACCCGTTTGCCGGGCGACGGCCGCCGGTTGTTCGGCACTCGCAGCAGCCACCTGGGCCAGGGCCTCCCGGATGAAGGGGCGCGCCGCCCCCGGTTTGGCGGTCGGGGCGACCGTCGGGGCAGCGCCAGCGGCCAGCGCGTGTGCCTGCGGAGCGGCCTTGAAGCCATCCGCGTCGGTCGGCAGCGCAGGCAGGCCGGTCACTCCGGCCGCCCGGCCGGGGGTCAGGCCGCCAGAGGCGGAGGTCGCGGAGCAGTCGTGCACCGTGGCCACCGATTGCGGGTCGACATCGCCGACGACGATGGTCATCGTCTCGGTGTCACTGACTCGCTGACCGGATGGCAGGGTGACAGTCTGGGTGGAGTTGATGCGGTAGACGCCCTCGGCGCTAAATGCCCAGTTGGCGTGCGCGTGCACGCCGAGCGGAATGCGGTAGCTGCCGGGCCCGGAGAAGACAACTTCTTGCACCCCGCCAAAGGCACCGGTCAGGTAGACCGTCAGGCGGCCCGGACCGTCGACGGAGTTGATGGTCCACTCCACCGGGCCAGCGGCGCTGGCACTGGTCAGGCTCTCGGTGGACCAGCCGAGCCAGATGAGATCCGGCTTTTGCGTTTGGGGAATCTGCCAGATTGCCGCGCCGGGCGCGCCCACCTGGGCAAAGCCGCCGGGCAACTGCACCCGGGCGCTGGGCTTGAGCCACAACACCACCTTGCCGGGGTCCCGGAACACCTTGTTGCCGCTGGTGTCATCGCCGATGACCGACTGCAACTGCCCACCATTTAGTTGGGTTGCGTAATCAATGTGCCCGGCTTCCAAGATGGGGAGTTGCACTTGGCAGGAGCGCGGCGCCGCACCAGGTACGGCCGGGCGGCCCACCGGACCGCGCGGTCCGCGCGGGCTCGACGGCGGGGGCGGGGGCGGGGGCGGCGCAATGCGGGGCGGGGGGAAGAACGGGGGCCGGGAGGGGTTGCCGGGAGCACCCGGGTTGGAGGGCTGGTTGCCCCCCGGGGGGTGCGGCTGGTTGCCGCCCGGATTACCCGGACGGCCGGGTTGCGGGCCCGGCCGCGGGGCGGGGGCGGCGGACTGGGCGCACGACTGCGGGTCGAGGTGGGTCACGTCGGTTTCCCCGACCGCCACGTGCAGGTAGAAGGTGTCGGAGACGACCTGGCCGTCGGCGGTGCGGGCGGTGCGGGCCATGCCCAGGCAGTAGCTTCCCGGCGCGGTAAAGACCCAGCTGCCGTGCGCGTGGGTCCGCTCACCGATGACCATGCGGTCTTTTTCGTTGACTCCGTCTATCGAGGACAGCAGCGGCTTGGCTCGCCCGAAAGCGTCGGATTCAAAGAGCACGAAGTGCCCGGGGCCGCGCACATCGGTCAGCCCCCAGGACACCCCACCGGGGGTTTGCCCGCCGGGGATGTGCTCGGTGGACCAGCCCGGCCACAGCAGCCGCTGGTCCTGGCTCTGGGGCAACAGGTAGACGAACTCCTGCCGCAGCCCCAGCTGCTGCGCGGAGACCGCAGGCACTCGTTGCCAGGCGGCGGGCAGCACCTGCAGCACGGTGCGGGCCGGGGACAGCCACCGCGGCTGCCCACCCTGGGTGGTGTCCTTAATGACGGTCTGCAGGCGCCCGTTGACCAGCAGCGAGGCGACATCGATGTGCCCGGTGTTCAGCACCGTGGCGCCGCGGGCGTTCACGCTGCGGTTGGGCACCGGCCGCCAGGGGGCGGGACGCGGGGGGCGCGGCGGGCTGGCCGACGGTCGCGGTCGGGGGGTGAGGCTGGGCGTCGGCTTGGTGGTCGGCGTCGGTTTGGCAGTGGGCGTCGGCTTGACAGTCGGCTGGGCAGATGGGCTGGCTGTCGGCGTCGGGGCGGGGGGCGTCGTCGGTTCGCTACTGGGGTCCGCGGTCGGCGCATCGCTGGGCGCGGACGTCGGCGGCGCGGGCTGCGGCTGCGGGCTGGGCGTGCAGTGGTGCCCCGAGACTCCTGCCGGGTCACTGTCTACCGCCACCGCCAGGGTGGAGGTAACCGACTGTGCCTGACCGTCCACCTCGGCAGCCCGCGTGAACTGGAGGCAATAGACGCCGGGGGCGGTAAAGGCCCAGCTCCCGGTACCGCGGCTAGAGTCAATCTGGAAAGAATCCGCCGCTGTCACGCCGTCGCCCGAATTCCACAAGACCTCCGGCCCGGCCGCAGCGCTGCGGTAGAGCGCCACTTGTCCCGGCCCGGTCGCCGCTTGCAAGCTCCAGGTGACCGGGCCGGGCAGCTCCTGGGTGGACCACCCGAGCTGCACCGTACTGGACTCTTGTGGCGGTAGCAGCCAGACCTCTCCTTGCCCGAGGACGGCCGGAGCGTCTGCTGGCACCGGCTGGCGCGAGTCGTTGGCCACAACTAGCACGGTATCCTCCACCGCGTGCTGGCTCACCTCGCCAGTTTTGGTATCGTGCAGAACGCGGGTGACGAGATTGCCGTTTTCTAGCCCGCTCACGAGGTCAACGTGACCAGTGGCCAGTATCACTGGAGCGGTCGCTGTGGTCTCCTGCGGGCCCACCCCCGCCGCGGCGGGAGTTAGGGCGAGGGCAGGGCACAGCAAGGCGGGAAGCAGGAATGCGCGCACGATCAGCCTTTAACCACACCCATCCGCAATTGCGAATGGTTCTCAATTCATTTAGGTTCAATGATGGAATCCCTTGCGGGCTCTGTCAAATCTTCCCTGCAATCCACCAGTGCGGCAACCTCCTCCACACTCAAGCGAAAGGTACTTATGCGAAAGCGGCTATTTTCTAGCTTGCTCACGGCTGGGCTGGGACTGACTCTGCTGTCTCCAGCAGCGTGGGCCAGTCCCGTCGAGCCAGATCCGACGGAGACCACCGCCGAAACTCTCGCCCCGGCCGAACTGCCGGATGCGGACGAGCTAGCGGCAGACGACAGCGCTCCGGCCGAACTGCCGGATGCGGACGAACTAGCGGCAGACGACAGCGCCCTGGCCGGAGAGGCGGAGGCAGCGGCGGCCCCTGGTGGGCGGCTCTTGCTGTCCAATGTGCATGCTGACGTGGTTACCGCGTTCTGGGGCGCCGGCGCGCTCCAGCTGGGGTCCCAGGCCGACTTCGACGGACAGCTGGCGCAGCGGGTAGACCCCGCCAGCACGACCTTCGTCCTGTCCGACGCCGCCCGCACGACGCTGCCTGCCGGTTTTGATTTCGTGGGAGCGGCTGGCAGCGAAGTGTGGCTGGTCACCCAAACCGGTAACCGCACGGCAGACCAGAAGCTCACCGCCCTGTGGCCGGGCTTCTCCACCGAGCACCTCCCGGCGGGCGCGGTGGACAACGACACCGTCCGCCTGCGGCTGCACCGGGTCTCCGGCCCGGCGGGCGGCAAGGTCGAACTGTGGCAGGGCGGCGGTGCTGAGGAACTCAAACGCCTGTGGTCCAACACCGACCGGCAGTTCAGCACCTTTAGCCTGCCGCGTACCCACATGCACGCCAATTGGGCCTTCACGCAACCAGGTGTCTACCGCCTGCAGGTGCGGGCGTTGTATAGCGTCGGCGGGCAGGAGCACACCACCGACCAGTTCTACACGTTCCGGGTCGGGGAGCCCGTCTCCCGCCTCGCGGGTGCTAACCGCTACGCCACCGCCGCGCAGCTTTACTTCGCTGGCACGCAGTGGGGCAATCACATCGTCTTGGCCTCCGGGGAGAACTTTGCCGATGCGCTGGCCGCTACCCCGCTGGCGGGTCTCCTCAATGCCCCGTTGCTGCTCACCCCACGCAGTGGGCTGCACGCGGAGACGCGAGCCGCGCTGGTTACTGCGCGCCAACGCGGTGCCGAGGACCTAATCATCGCAGGAGGTACGGGCTCAGTCTCGCAGCAGGTGGAGGACGAGGTGCGGGCCTTGGGCTTCAACGTGAGTCGGGAGGGCGGCACCAATAGGTACGCCACCGCCACCGCCATCGCCCGGCGGATCCACAACTTCCTGGAGCAAGAACGGCGCAACGTCGAGGCGGTCTTCGTGGTCGACGGCACCAACTTCGCCGATGCACTGGCTACCGGCCCGGTGGCTGCCCAGCAGAGCGGCATCATCCTGCTGACCAACGGGGGCGCGCTGCCGCGGGAGACTGCCGAGGCCTTGAACACCTACGCCCCTCGCCCCATCGCGGTGGGTGGGGCGGCACAGCAGGCCACCGCGCACCTGCAGCCGGAGGTCATCGTCGGCAAGTCCCGTTACGAGACTGCGGCGGCCGTGGCCCAACGGTCCGCTGGCAGCTCCGACCAGCTTGCCCTCGCCTCTGGGACTGGATTCCCGGATGCGCTGGCGGCCGGGGCCTACGCTGCCCGCACTAACCAGGTGTTCCTACTCACCGACCCGGCCCGGGTCCCTGCGCCCGTGGCGCAGGCAATTCAGGCCGCGCCCCCGGCGCTGGTCACCGTGGTGGGCGGGCCTGGCTCGATTCAGCCCGCGGTCACGCAGGCGTTGACCGAACAGCTTGAGGAGCTAACCCGCAAGCAGTAGGCGGCGCAACACTTTGCCCACCCCATCGTCGTCGTTGCTGGGTGCCCGATAACGGGCGCTGGCCGCCACGGTGGGGTGGGCATTTGCCACGGCGAAGGAGTAGTCAGCGGCTTGCAGCATCTCCACGTCGTTGAAATAGTCCCCGAAGGCCATGGTCTGGGCAGAAGTCACCCCGAGCAGGGCTTGGAGGCGGGACAGGGCCTGACCTTTGGAGACGTGCGGATCCATGATGTCGATCCAGTGCGCGCCCGATACCACCACCTGGTTGGTGTGCGCGACGGGCGCGAAAAGCGCGCGGGTGAGGTTCGCGCGACCCGCTGAGTCGTAGACGGCAAGCTTGAGGGCCTGATCGGTGACAGCTTTCAGGTCCTCCACCACTTCCAACCGGGCGTAGTACTTGTTGGCCTCGCTCCGAAACGCCTCGTCGTCCCGCTCGATATAGGCCGAGCGGGCGCCGCAAAAGACGAGGTCCAGCTGGGTGTCGGCAGGGGTAGCGGCCCGCACCAGGTCAATGACCTGCGTGACGACGGCCGCCGAGACCGTGGTGGTGGATACCGTCTGCCCGGCGTGCACGACGATGGAGCCGTTCTCGCCGATGTAGGACAGTGGCACCGGACTGGCCGCAAAGACGCGCCGCAGGCTGTGATATTGCCGCCCGGAGGCGGGGACAAAGGTCACTCCCCGGGCGGCCAGTTGCCCCAGCAGCTCCAGGAAGTCGGCGGGCAGCTGCCCGGCGGCGGTCAAGAGAGTACCGTCCATGTCGGCTGCCACCAGGCGAATGTCGAGGGTGGTGGGGTCCAAAGTGTCCCAGGCGAGCGGCATGAGTTTCCTTTCCCGGATAGGCCTCCAGTCAACCATGCCTGCCCACCGGTTGGCCGCTTTTTCCGAGGTAACGGTTACCGCCCTAGAATGAGGGCAGCTCCCGTAAGTAGAAAGGCCTACCCATGGCAGCCCCCTCCCCGGCCAGCCCGCCGCCTGCCGCCCCCGCGCTGGCGGAGCAGGCCCTCCCCTTCGCCCTGTTGGTAACCCTGTCTTCCCTGGGCGGCCTAGCCCGGCGGTGGCTCAATCGCCAGGCCGACCACGACGCGGGTCTCACCGGCCCCCGCGTGATGTTGTTGCTGCTGCTATCCACCCAGCCGTCGTTCACGATGAGTGAGCTGGCCGAGCTGCTGGATGTCACCCCGCGGGCGATCACCCGGCTGGTCGACGGACTAGAGGAGCACGGCTACGTGCGCCGGGTGCGAGATGAGGCCGATCGCCGGATCGTGCACGTGGGCTGCGCCCCGCACATCCGGGACTCCATCCGCGATTCGCTCAGCGAGTTCGACGCCCGCGTGGCTCACCTGGCCGCCGATATTGACCCGGCGGCCTTGCGGGCGGCCTTGGAGGTGCTCGAACAGTTCGGACACGCGCTGCGCGAGGAACTCAGCTAGTCCACCGGTTGCCAGGACGCGCGAGCACGTCGCGGCGGTGGGCATTGGGGCGGGCGAAGCTGGCGCGGGCGCGCTGCCAGGCGGCCAAAAGGGGATGTCTTGGATTGGACGCTGCCTACCCCGCCTCGCTATACGCGAAGAGTATACCCTCGATGTATAGTGACGGGTATGGACACGAAACATGCGCTGCTGGGGCTGGTCGGCGCCGGTACCGGCTACGGCTACGACCTCAAGCACAACTACGACCGCTGGTTCCAGGCCAGCAAACCACTGGCCTTCGGGCAGGTCTACGCCACCCTGGCGCGCCTCCTGCGCGACGGGCTCATCGCCGCCACGGGCGTGGCGGCCGGGGCCGGGCCGGAGCGCAAACACTACGAGATCACCCCCGCCGGGCGGGCCGCTGTGACCGAGTGGATGTTCCAACCGGTCGCCGCCACTGCCTTCCTGCGTCCGGACCTCTTCGCCAAGACCGTCATCGCCCTATTGCTTAACGAGGACGCCGACCGCCTGCTCGATGCGCAGCGTTCCGCCCACCGGGCCGAGATGCGCGAGCTGACGCGCCGCAAACAGGGCGCGGACCTGCACACCGTGCTCCTGGCCGACCACGCCCTGTTCCACCTGGAGGCAGACCTGCGGTGGATCGACCTGACGGCGGCCCGGCTGGCTGAGTTGCGGGCGGAGCTGCGGCCATGACCGTCCCCTGCCTGACCGGCCGCGGTCTACACAAGCACTTCGGCCCCACCCACGCGCTGCGCGGGGTGGACATCGACATCTATCCGGGGCAAACCATCGCCATCATGGGCCCCTCCGGCTCCGGCAAGTCCACCCTGCTGCACGTGTTGGCCGGGGTGCTCACCCCCGACGAGGGCCGCGTGGACTTTGCAGGCCAGGAACTCTCGGCCTTGGACGAGGAACGGCGTTGCCAGCTGCGGCTGGAGAACTTTGGTTTTGTCTTCCAGTTCGGCCAGCTGTTGCCCGACCTGTCGGCGTTGGACAACGTCGTGCTGCCCCTGTTGCTCGCCAAGCACTCCCGTCGCACCGCCACCCGGCAGGCCGCCAAACTGTTGGCGGAGCTGGGGCTAGCCGAGCACCAGGCGAAGTACCCGGCCCAGCTGTCGGGCGGACAGGCCCAGCGGGTGGCCGTCGCCCGGGCCTTGGCGCTGCGCCCCCGGGTGTTGTTCGCCGACGAGCCCACCGGCTCCCTGGACTCGCTGGCGGCCGAACACACCATGGAAGCCTTCCTTAACGCGGTACGGGCGACGAACACGGCGCTGGTGTTGGTCACCCACGATCCCCGCACCGCGGCCTGGGCCGAACGGGAGATCACCATGCGTGACGGGCGCATCACCGCTGACTCGGGTGCCGTGGGAGGCCCCCAATGAGCCACCTGTCTTTGCTGCGCCTGGTGCTGGCCAGCGAGCGGCGCGCCCGCACCCGGCAGGTCGGCATCGTCGTTGGCATTGCTGTCGGCATCGCCCTGGCGCTGCTGCTACTGGCGGGGGCGAGCGGCATCGCGGAACGTAGCCAGCGGGGCAGTTGGGCCCAGCCGCCGCTCGGCGAGGCCGTTGAGTTGGAGCGGGGCGGGCCAGCGCTGGAGGCGCACCAGGTGGGCGTGGCAACCACGCACCTGCCCTACCGCGGCCACCTCGTCGAGATCATCTACCTCACCTTGCCGGACCACCCCCACCTCGCGGGCCCCGGCGGCCTGCGCTTGCCGGGCCCCGGACAGTTCCTCACCTCCCCCGCGCTGGCCGACTTGACACAGGATGCCTCTGGGCCCGAGTTCGCCGACCGCTTTGGCACCCTCGCCGGGCACCTGCCCGCTGCGACACTGACCGGGCCGGACTCGCTCGTGGCACTCGTTGGTGTCTCGCGCGCTCAGCTGGACAGTTTCTCCTTCGCTTCGGGCCCGCACCTGCTCACGGAGTTCCGCGGCAACGCCTACGCGTCGGACGCCTACCGCTACCTGGCGTTGTTGGGTGCCGCCGCGGTGCTGCTGCCGGTCTTCCTTTTCATCGCCATCGTCACGAACCTGGGGGCAGCCAAACGGGCGGAGACATTCGCCACCCTCCGGCTGCTCGGGGTGGGGCCGCGGCGCCTGGCGCGCCTGACGGCCGGGGAGATGACGCTCTTGGCCGGGCTGGGCGGCCTGGTGGGCTTAGCTCTCTATCGTCTGGCCGTGCCGCTGGCCGCCCAGGTGCGCATCGAAGACACCCGTTTCTACTCCGCTGACTTGCTGGTGCCAGCCCACACGGCGCTCGGCGTCGTGCTCGGCACGGTAGCGGCGGCCGCTGCTGTCGCGTGGTGGCGCACCCGGCGCGCGGCCCTCGGCTCGCTCGGGGCGGTGCGCGAGCGCGACGAACGTCCGCCGCGCTGGTGGACGCTGGCCCCGCTGGGAGCCGGGCTGGGCCTATTTGCCTTGGTGGCCAGCCGCCTGCTGCCCCTGCCGCCCGGCCCCACGCTGCTGGCGGGCACCGTGCTCACCATGGTCGGCCTGTTGGTGGCGGGCCCGCTGCTAACCCACCTCACCGCGAACCGCCTGCGGCACCTGGCCCGCACCGGCGCCACCCTGGTGGCCGCCGGCCGCATCGCCCGCCACCCGCGCGCCGTGTTTCGCTCAGTGGCAGGCCTGGTGGTCGCCCTGTATGCCCTGACGATGTTCACAGTGGGCATGACCTCGGTTAATCAGGTAGCCGCCGAGGGCCTCGGTACCGGGGCGCCCGCCCCGCGCGCGTTGCGCGTCGCCCTGCCCAAACCCGATCCGGGGCTGCAGGCCGCGCTGGCAGCCGAACCGGCAGTGGCGTACGTCGGATTGCTGGTTGACGACGGCGCGGGCAAGTTGGTGACAGACCGGCAAACCGCGGAGCATTTCGGGATTGCTGCCGACCTGGCGCCGGAAGTCCAGTGGGTGCGCCTGGACCATCGCTGGCTGACCGGACGGCCCGCGGCAGCTGAGGCCGCCGCCCACCCGCCTCACGCCACCGGATTCCAGACCCTGCTGGTGGAACCCACTGCCGGGCCGCAGGCCCTCGAAATCGCCCGCACTAGCGTCATGCGCCACGCGGCCTCCCTGCCGGAGCTGCCGTACGCCCCCCGCGACTACGCGCTCCTGACCGCCAACGCCCCGGAGTACCAATTCCAGACCCTGGGCTACCTGGGCATGCTGGTGGCCGGACTCATCTCGGCTCTCTCCCTCGGCATGTCAACGACGATCGCGGTGCTGGAGCGGCAGCGCAGCTTCGGGCTGCTGCGCCTGGCGGGCATGCCACGCCGACGCCTGCAACTGGCCGTGACCTGGGAGGCCGTGCTCCCGGTAGCCACCATGCTGCTGGGCACGCTCGGGGCGGGCATCTTCTCTGCGTGGGCCGCCATCACCGGACTCAGCGAACGCCAGCTGGCCTGGCCAGCCGCCAGCAACTACCTGGTGTTGGCTGCCTGCCTGGCCCTCCTGGCGTTCGCCGTCGGTACCTCCCGCCGGGCGGCGGGCCGGATAGGTGCCACGGCTACGCGCTTCGAGTAGTGCGCCCCGGTGGCCCGGGCGGCTCCCGCTGCCTCGGCCACCGTCGTCGGCCGCTCGATTAAGGTGGAAAACGCTGACGTGCGCCAGGTTTTACCGCCAGGAAGCACAGCTTCTCCCCGGGCATTTGCCTACCTGGCTTTCCTGCCACCCCCGCGAGGATTGTCATACTGACGAACATGGAGAATCCGCGTCGTATCGACTTGACCACCTGGCCGCGGCGAGAGCACTTCGCGCACTACCTCCAGGCCGCCTGCAGCTACAGCCTGACCGTGGAGCTGGATGCCACTGCCGCCGCGGCGGCGCTGGCGCATTCCCGGCGCAAAACCTATCTCGCCCAGGTCTGGGCCCTGGCCAACGTCGTCAACCGTCACGAGGAGTTTCGGCTGACGGTGACGACCGACTCCGCCCCGGCGGTCTGGGACGTCGTCCACCCCTCCTTCACAATCTTCTGTTCCGCCCACGAGACCTTCGCGAGCGTGTGGAGCCCCTACGACGCCGACTTCGCCACCTTCCACGCGGCGGCGGCCGAGGTGGCGGCCACCCACCAGCAGACCACCTGCCTGTTTCCGCAGGGGCCTCCGCCCACCAACACGTTCTACGTCTCGGCCCTGCCATGGGTGCCGTTCACGGGCTTTCACCTGCAGTTGCCCACCGAGGAGGCCTCTCTGGCCCCGAAATTCACCCTGGGGCGCTACCGCCAAAGCGCCGAGCGCACCCTGCTGCCGCTGGCCATCCAGGTGCACCATGCGGCGGCCGACGGCTTCCACGTCGGCCGCCTGGTGAGCGAGGTGCAGGAGCTGCTGGCGGCGCCAGATTGGCTGGGCTAGCGGGGGCGGGACCACGCGGACTCGGTCGCGGCCCGGCCTCCCTGGCGGAGCTGGGGGTGCAGCAGCGCCACGAGGAGGCAGGCGGCCAGTAGGGCGCCCGCCAGCACGAGGGCCGCTGCAGGCCACCACCCGTACAGCGCAGTTGAACAGAGGGGGGCCAGGGCGTAGGTGACGCCGTTGTTGGCGCTGATGAGCCCCGCCAGCGCGCCCTGCTCGCTGCTGTCCAGCTGCAAGGTGGGGCCTGCGTTGTAAGCGGGCATGGCCAATCCGAAGCCGGCGCCCAGCAGGAGCACCCCGAGGGCGGCTAGCAGGTAGGAGCGCCCCGGCAGCAGGCAGGCCACCCCCACCAGACTCAGCACCGCGCCCGCCCGCAGCAGGCGCGGGGCCGCCCACCCCAGGCGCGGGGCGAGGCCGGTTTGCACGGCGGCCAGGGTGATCGCCAGGGCAGCCAGGTAGGCGGCGGTCACGGACGCGGTGGCCTCATCGCTCAGTCCGAAGCGATCCTGCACAAGGAAGCCGAAGATCGTTTGCAGGGTGGCGAAGGCGGCCATCAGCGGCAGCCCGGCCAGCAGGTAGCCGAACACGCGGGGATCGCGGTAGGACACCCGCCGCGCGGCGGGCCGCTCCACCTGCTTGGCATCCCCGGGGCGGAACCTGGTCAGCAGCGCCAAGGCCCCGGCCACCAACACGGGCATGACCACGAGCGGCAGCGCCAACCCACCGATCCCGGCTAGGGCGCCACCGAGCACGCCGCCGACGATGGCGGCCAATCCCATGACCGCCCCCACCGCGCCCACGGCCGCCACCCGTTCTTGCTCGGTGTTGGTGTGGGTCACGAGGTGGGACTGGACGGCGGGCTGCAGGGAGGCGATCGCCGCCCCATAGAGCAGTCCGCGGGTCACCACGACGCCGACCACCAGGAGCGGGCCGCCAAGCGCGTGCCGCATTCCCAGCAGGGACACGAGCGCGAAGGCCGCGAGCGCGAGGGCGGCACCGAACAGGCCGACAACGAGCACCGGTTTGACGCCCCAGCGACCGCAGGC
This sequence comes from Buchananella hordeovulneris, assembly GCF_001907235.1. Classification (GTDB taxonomy): domain Bacteria; phylum Actinomycetota; class Actinomycetes; order Actinomycetales; family Actinomycetaceae; genus Buchananella; species Buchananella hordeovulneris. The sequence goes on along the minus strand of NZ_MQVS01000011.1, from coordinate 17,140 downwards.
CCAGCCCCAGAAGGGACTGCAAGCGGCCAGGGCCAGGGCCGCCAGCGAGATGGTGGCTCCTACCTGCCACTCGGCCAGTCCCAGCTGGCGGGACAGGGGCGCCAGCAGCGGGTTGAGCAGCATCTGCCCGAGGAAGCCCACCAGCAGGATGCTGAGCAGGAGCCGCGGCTGGGCGGCGGCGGGCAGCGGGGTGGATTTGGGTTGGGACATGGCGCACCTCGGCACTTGAACGGTGTTCTACGCCGCGATACTAGAACTATGTTCAACAGCGGTCAAGGCTTGCTACCGTTACCCCATGGCCGCCTCTTCCCCCGCCCCCACCGCCCGCCGGGCAGGCCTCAGCCGCGCCCAGATCGTCGCCAAAGCGCAAGAACTATCGGCCACCGCGGGCCTGGAAGGGTGGTCCATGCGCGACATCGCCCAGGCCCTGACCGTCACCCCCTCCGTCCTCTACCACTACTTCCGCAACAAGGAGGACTTGAGCGATGCCGTCGTCGACGCCGTCGTCGCCACCGTGCCCCTGCCGGACCCCGCCCTGGAGTGGAAAGACTGGTTCACCCGCCTCCTGTTCGCCGCCCGCCCCGCCCTCCTGGCCTGCCCCGGCGTCGCCGACCGCCTCATGACCGGGCACCTGACCGCCCGCACCATCCCCCTGGCCGAGGCCACCGCCGCCCAACTGCAGCGCGCCGGCTTCGGGCCGCTGGCCCCGCTGGCCGGCTCCCTCATCTTTAACTCCGCGCTCGCCGCGCTCGCCGCCCACCACGGCCGCCGCCGCCAGTGGGCCCACGGCCACTACGCCACCCAACGCACCCACCTGCTAGCCCTCGCCGACCAGTCCCCCGCCATCGCCCAACTGGTCACCCACTTTTTTCCCGCCGACCAGTCCCCCGCCGCCCTGGCCGAAGCCAGCCTCGACTACTACCAGCTGCTCATCGCCGCGCTCCTGGACGGAGTCGAACACGTCCTGCTGCCGCTCGCTGCCGCGGCCCCACCCGCCGCCGGCCCCTGACCGGCCGCCCCGCGGCGGCGGACGCCCGCCACCACGGGCTCACCCCAACTGCTCGGTCAGCTCCAGCCACCGGCCCTCCAGCTTCTCCACTTCCTCCTCCAGGTCACGCAGCTGCGCCGTGTAGCGCGCCAACCCCGCAAAATCGCTCTGGTCGTGCTCCGCCAGCGTCTGGTGCAGCGCCGCGATGCTGCGCCCCAGCTTCTCCAGGCGCCGCTCAAGGGCCGCCGCCTCCTTCTCCAGCGCCCGCCGCTGCGCCCCCGACAGCTCCCCATCGGCCGCCGGGGCGGCGCTCGCGGGCGCGGGCCCCGGGGCGGCAGGCGCGTCGGCGGCGCGACTCAGCCGCAGGTACTCCTCCACCCCGCCGGGCACGTGCCGCAGCCGCCCGTCCAGGATGGCGTACTGCTGGTCGGTGACCCGCTCCAGCAGGTAGCGGTCGTGGGAAACGACCACGAGCGTGCCCGGCCACGAGTCCAACAGGTCCTCGAGGGCCGCCAGCATCTCGGAGTCCACGTCGTTGGTGGGTTCGTCCAGGATGATGACGTTGGGTTCGCTCAGCAGCAACAGCAGCAGTTGCAGCCGCCGCTTCTGGCCACCCGATAGCTCGGCCACCCGGGCCGACAAGTGCGCCCGGGAAAAGCCCAGCCGCTCCAGCAGCTGGGCGGGGGTGAGGTCCTTGCCGTCGAGCGTGAAGGTCGTCTTGGTGCGGGCCAGCACCTCCCGCACCCGGTCCTGCCCGATCTCGGCCAGCTGGGAGAACTGCTGATCGAGCACCCCCACCCGCACCGTTTTGCCGCGCTTGACCCGCCCGCTGGTCGGCTGCACAGTGCCGCTTATTAGCCCCAGCAGCGTCGACTTTCCCGCCCCGTTGGCGCCCAGAATGCCGGTGCGCTCCCCGGGGGCCAGGCGCCAGGTAACGTCCCGCAGCACCTCGACCTCGCCGTAGCGCACCGACACATCCTCGATGTCGACCACGTCCTTGCCCAGGCGCGCCACCGCCAGGCGCTGCAACTCCAGCGGGTTGCGCACCGGCGGCACGTTGGCGATCAGCTGGTTGGCGGCCTCGATGCGGAACTTCGGTTTGGAGGTGCGGGCCGGGGCCCCGCGCCGCAGCCACGCCAGCTCCTTGCGCAGCAGGTTCTGCCGCTTGGCCTCGCTAGCGGCCGCCATGCGGTCGCGCTCTAGGCGCTGCAGCACGTAGGCGGCGTACCCACCCTCGAAGGGCTCGACGATGCCGTCGTGCACTTCCCATGTCTCGGTGCACACCTCGTCCAGGAACCAGCGGTCGTGGGTGATAACCAGCAGCCCTCCGGTGTTCTTGGCCCACCGGCCCCGCAGGTGCGCAGCCAGCCAGGCGATGCCCTCCATGTCCAGGTGGTTGGTGGGTTCATCCAAAGCCAGCAGGTCCCATTGGCCGATCAGCAGCGCCGCCAGGGCCACCCGGCGTCGCTGCCCGCCCGAGAGCGTGGCGACGGAGGCATCCCACGGCAGATCAGCCACCAGCCCCCCGATGATGTCGCGGATGCGGGCATCCCCGGCCCACTCGTGCTCGGCCATCTCCCCGACGATCGCCCGGCCGACTGTGTCGCCGTCGGCCAGCTCGTCGCGCTGGGTCAGCACCCCAAACCGCAGGCCGCTGCGGCGGGTGATCTGCCCGGCCGAGTACTCGACGGTGCCGACCAGCATGCCGAGCAGGCTGGACTTGCCGTCCCCGTTGCGCCCGACGATGCCGATGCGGTCGCCCTCCTCAATAGCAACGCTCACGGAGTCGAAGACGACGCGGGTCGGGTATTCCAGGTGCAGGGACTCGGCTCCCAGCAGGGCTCTGGCCATCGGGGCTCACTTCCTGGCGCGGGGCGCCGGTTGCAGGACGGGACAGGGTGGGGGCGGGCCGCGCGGTCAGGAGGCAGCAGGGGCGAGACTGGCGCCGGGGGCGGGCCCGGACACGGCGTAGGTGGCGGCCACGTGCCGGTGGGTGGCCAACTCGCCCGCCAGGGCGACGGCGTGGGCGCGGTCGCGCGCCAAGGCCGCGACCGTGGGGCCGGAGCCGGAGATGAACGCGGTCAGGGCCCCGGCGACGCGGGCGGCGGCGAGCACGTCGGCCAGCTCGGGCCGCAGCCGCAGGGCAGGGGCGGCCAGGTCGTTGTGGATGAGAGGTGCCAAGGTGGGCGCGTCCCCGGCGGCCGCGGCGGCCAGCAGGGCGGGCGGCGGCGGGGCGGGGGTGGCGGGCAACGCCTGGGTGTCGAGCTCTCGGAAAACGGCGGGGGTGGCCAGGCCGCGGGGCGCGGCGGCCAGGGCCAGGTGCAGAGTGCCGGTGGTCGGCAGGCCGCCGACGACGTCTCCCCGCCCGGTCGCGTGGGCTAGACCGCCGACCAGGCCGAAGGGCACGTCAGCCCCGAGGCCCCGCGCCAGCTCCGCCAACTCGGCGTCGGACAAGCCGGTGCCCCACAGGGCGTTTAGGGCCCGCAGGGTCAGGGCCGCGTCGGCCGATCCCCCCGCCATGCCCGCGGCGATGGGGATGCCCTTGTGGATCTCTAGTCGCGCCCCGCCCCGGTAGCCGGTGGCCGCGGCCAGCGCCCGGGCGGCCCGCACGGCCAGGTTGGTCTCGTCCACCGCTAGCTGCTCGGTGCCCGGGCCGGTGAAGGTCACCTCCAGGCACGCGGCGGGCCGCACTTCGGCGCGTTCCTCGACGTCCAGCCCGAGAAAGACCGTCTGCAGTGGGTGATAGCCGCTCGCGTCGCCCGCCCCGGCGGCCAGGTACAGGTTGACCTTGCCGGGCGCGCGGGCAGTCAGCACGACACTCATAGCCACTCCCCCAGCTGGGCCGCCAGCGCGGCGAACTGGTCGATGGTGAGCTTCTCCCCGCGCAGGGCCGGGTCGATGCCCGCCGCCCGCAGCGCTTCTTCCGCGCGCGCCGGAGAGCCGACACTCGCCCCCAGGGCGGCGCGTAAGGTCTTGCGGCGTTGGGCAAAAGCCGCGTCCACCAGCGCAAAGACCTGCTCGCGGGAAGCGGGGGTGGCGGGCGGGTCGTGGCGCAGCAGCCGCACCAGGGCCGAATCAACGTTGGGCACCGGCCAAAACACGTTACGGCCGATGAGCCCCGCGAACTGGGTCTGCCCGTACCAGGCGGCCTTGACGCTGGGCACGCCGTAGACGCGCGAACCGGGGCGGGCACACAAACGGTGGGCGACCTCGGCCTGCACCATGACCAGCACCTCGCGCAGGCTCGGCAGGGCGGGCAGTAAGGTCAGCAAGACGGGCACGGCGACGTTGTAGGGCAAGTTGGCCACCAGCCGGTTGGGCAGCTGCGGGTGAGGGCCGCCCGGCGGGGGGCTCGGCAGGTCCGCAGGGCCGGTAATGGTCAGCGCGTCAGCGGGCAGCACGGTGCAGCGGTCTGCGGCCGCGGGGGCGCGCTCGGCGATGGTGTGCGGCAAGGCCTGCGCCAGTGTGGGGTCTATTTCGATGGCGGTGACGCGCGCCCCGGTGGCAAGCAGGGCCAGGGTGAGGGAACCAAGCCCGGGGCCCACCTCAAGCACGTGATCGGTGGCCTGCACGTGTGCAGCGGCCACGATCTTGGTGACCGTACCGGCGTCGTGCACGAAGTTCTGGCCGAGAGTCTTGGTGGGACGCACCCCCAGGCGGTCGGCCAGGGCACGAACGTCGGCGGGGCCAAGCAGGGCAGTCATATGTTCCAGGGTAGCGGTAGCGATCGACCTGCGCGTACGCACGCCTGTGGGCGGCCCCGCACCAGGGGGACCGCCCACAGAAATGCTGTTTAGTACCAGCCCACGGACTCGGAGTGGGCCCAGGCGGCGCACGGCGAACCGTAGCGGCCCGCGATGTAGCTCAGGCCCCACGAGATCTGGGTGGCGGGGTTGGTCGCCCAGTCGGCACCAGCCGAGGCCATCTTGGAGGCAGGCAGCGACTGGGGAATGCCGTAGGCCCCGGAGTAGGGGTTCTCCGCGTAGGGGTTCCAGTTGGATTCCCGTTCCCACAGCGCGTCCAGGCAGCCAAACTCGCTCTGGCTCCAGCCGTAGCTGGCGAGCATGGACTGGGCGATGCCACGCGGGTCGCCACCGGAGTAGTTGCCGGCGGGAGCGGGCGGGTTCGCGGGGGCGGCAGGCGCCTCAGCCTCGGTCTCGGCGGGAGCCTCCGTGCTCGGGCTCGGACTCGGGGTGGCCTCGGCCTTCACCTTGGTGCCGACGGCCACGATCTCCTTGACCGGCTCTTTGGTCACACCCTCCCCCAGCACCACGCTCACGATGGCTTTGCCGTCGCGCGTCTCGCTGTAGGTCTGCTTGGTCTTCTCCCCGGCTTGCCCGGCCTGGCGCACCTCGGTGGTGCCTTCCTCCAACTCCGGGTCTTCTTCCTGCACGGTTTCGAAGGGAACCTCGGTCTTTTCGGCGGTGAGAGTGCGCTTGACGCGCACGACGCTGACCTTGACCGCGCCGTTGTCACCCGGAGCGGCCTGCACGTGGTCAATGGGGCTGGCCTCCACCCCGGCGGCGGCCAACACCGCTGCGGTGTCCAGATCCGTCTCCGCGGTGAACTGCTTCTCCTTGCCGTCGGCCATCACCGTCACCGGGGTGCCTGCGGCCACCAACGGCAACGTGGTCAGGGCGTCGCGGGAAGTGGAGCGGGTGGCGGCGTAGTTTTCCAGGCCCGCCTCCGCGGCGGCCGCGGACAGCGTGCCCTGCGTGGTCCACACTTTCTCGCCCCCGACGTGCAGCGGTTGGGCGCGCTTGACGGTGATGACGGTGCCGTCTGTCAGGGCGGACCCGCCGGCCGGCACCACGAGGTCGTGAGCCGTCACCTCCACCCCGGCGGCCGCCAGCGCGTCGTTGACCGAGCCGGAGAAGGTCGAGACGGCGTGGCTGCGTCCGTCCACGTGCACGGTGACGGACTTGTGGGCGCTGTAGGCGATGGCGCCCCCGGTCAGGGCCAGGGTGAGGGCGGCGCCACCGGCGGCCAAGAGCCGCCAGCTCTTCTTAGCGGGGCGGGCCCGGCGGGCAGTCTGCTGGGGGTTTTCTAACTCAGTCATAACGTCCTTCGCTGTTCTGGGGTCAGGGGCGGAGTGGTTCCGCCGGGAGAGCTGACCCCGGGGCAGCGCGCGTGAGCTGCGCACTCGCGGAAACTTTGCAGCCTCCACGCCGAAATCGTAACCAGACTGTTATGCGAATTGTCCAGCCGCAGGCGTCACAAGTGGTAATCCACACAACCATTGCATCGGTTTGGTAAAACCATTGCCAACGGGGGCGCGGGTGCTGCAAGCCCGCCCCAACAGCATCCCCAGGCAGCCTGGACGAAGGGCCGACCCGACCTGGGTGTTTGCTGAAGTGCGGGGTGCTAGAGCAGGCCGAGGGAGGCCGCGCAGGCGGGCCACTGCCCCCACCCGGCGCGGGCCTGCAGCATCTGCGCCCGCATCGTCTGCTCCTCGGCCGACGCCTCCGACGGCAATCCACTACCGCCCATTGCCTGCCAGGTGGGCAGGGAGAACTGGTAGAGGCCGTAATAGCCGTTACCGGTGTTAGTGGTGGGGTCCCCGCCCGACTCGCACTGGGCCAGCGCTGCCCACACACCCTCCACGGGAGCCCCGCCGCCCCCGCCGCCCGCGGGCTCCGACGGCTTTTCCGGTTCTTCTTCCTGCTTCTTTTTCGTCCCCACCGCGGTGATCTCCGCCACCGGGGCGCGCGAGACTGCGTCGCTGACGACGACGCTCACCGTCGCCTTGCCGTCGCGCGTCTCGGTGTAGGTCCGTTTGGTGTGCAGCCCGGCCACGCCCTCCTGGACGACCTCGGTGCTGCCCTCCTCCATCTCTTCGTCTTCCTGTTCGACCTGCTCGAAGGGAATCTCGGCGGTCTCCTCCGTCAGGGCGCGCACGACCCGCACAACCGTCACCCGCACGCCCCCCGCATCATCAACCTCCGCCAGCGCCTGATCGATGGCAGACAGCTGCACCCCGGCGGCCGCTAGCACCTGGGTCATGTCCATCTCCCCGGTGGCGGTCACCTGGGCTTCCTTGCCGTCGGCCACCACCGTGACAACCGTCCCGTCCCCCACGAAGGGCAGTGGGCGCACCGCGTCGCGGGAAGTAGACCGAGTGGCGGAGAACGTTCCGAGGCCGGATTCGGCGGCCGCGGCCGCCAAACTGTCGCGGGCACTCCACACCTGCCGCCCGCCCACGTGCAAGGGCTGGGCCCGTTTGATGCTAATGACGCTGCCGTCCGCGACCCCCGCGGTCAGGGCAGGCACCACCAGATCGTGCTGGGCGACCTCCACGCCGGCGCTCGCCAGCGCCCCCTCCACCGAACCGGCGAAGGTGGTGACGGTCGAGGTTTGCCCGTCCAGCTGCAGGGTGATGGTCTTGTGGGCCGTTAGTGCCAGGCCGACGCCCGCCGCTGCCAACGCCACCGCGGCGGCGCCGCCCACCAGCAGCCCACGACGCCGGGACGGGGATTTGCGGGCATGCTGCGCATTCGGGCTGGTGGAGGGGCTGGCGGTCATGATGTCCTTTAGGTCTAGGCAGCGGGGAGGCCACCGGGGCAAGCGACGGCGCCACGGGCGGGCACCACCAGCACTGTAATGCCAGGCATACGGGGGCTGTCTAGGGCCCGGCCGCCCCGAGTGTCAGCTGCCACAGGGGCCGCCCAGTGGCGGCCAAGTGCCGTAGACCGCCTGCGTATTGCGCTCCAGCTGCTGGCACACGTCAGCGAGGTCAGCCTGCCAGACCTCGGCCATCGCCCGCACGGTGACGGGCATAACGTAGGAGGCGTTTGGGCGTCCCCGCAGCGGATGGGGGGCCAGGTAGGGGGCGTCGGTCTCCACCAGCACCAAGTGGCGGGGCAGGGCCCGCAGGGCCCGACGGGCCTCCTCGTTGGCGTGGTAGGTCACCGGACCGGCGATGGAAGCAAACCAGCCGTGCTCGGCGAGCACCCCCGCCATCTCGGCGTCACCGGAGAAGCAATGGAAGACGGTGCGAGCCGGGGCACCGTCGGCCAACAGAATATCGATGACGTCCTGGTGGGCATCCCGATCGTGGATCTGCAACGGCTTGTCCAGTTCCTTGGCCAGGGCAATGTGAGCCCGGAAGGCGGCCTGTTGCGCCGCCCGGGCAGGTGGAGCGCCCCGGAAGTAATCCAGACCGGACTCCCCCACCGCCACCACCCGCGGATCGGCGGCCAGGCGGGCGACCTCGGCGACAGCGTCGTCCAAGCTGGTGGCGTGGTGGGGCAGCAGGCGCGGCTCCAACCCATCCGGGGCGCCGCCGTCCGCGTAGTGCTGCCCCCCGGCGTGCAGCGGGGCCTCATTGGGGTGCAGGGCCAGGGCCACCCGCACCCCCGGCAGGTTGCCCAGCTCTAGGCTGGCGGCCAGATCGGGCAGTTCACAACCGACGGTGATGATGCGCTCGACCCCGACCGCAGCGGCGCGCCGCAACTGCTCCGGCAGCGGCAAGCGCTCACCTTGCACCAGCGGAATGTCCGCCAAGCGCACCGGCAGGTGCGTGTGATTGTCGGTGACCGGGGCAGGCAGGGCGGCGCCGACGTCGGGCCAGCGCTGGGACCGTTTGGACTTACCCACCGGCTACTTGGCCTTCTCCAACCGGGCCAATTCCTCGGCGATGACCGACTCGTCGAGCTTGACGAAAACCGGCGTCGGCTTGGCCACCGGTGTGCCCACCACCACCGGGCGGGACGCCCAGGGGCGCACATTGGTGTAGTCGCCGGTGATGATCGGGTAGTCCAACGGGCTGCCATCCTCGCGGGTGATGTCAAGATCGACCACTTCTTCAATGCGCGGCAGGGGTGCCAGGTCTCCGGCCCCGCCCAACACCCGATCGATGGCGTTAGCCGAGTGCGGCAGGAACGGCGACATCATCGTGTTCAGATCCGCCACCGCCTGGGCCAAGGTGTGCAACACGGTAGCCAGGCGCTCACGCTGCTCGGGCGCCTTCAGCCGGAACGGTTCGGTCTCGGCCACGTACCGATTGGCCTCCCCCACCAGCCGCATGACCTCACCGATGGCGGCGCGCTGCCGGTGGGCGGCAATCAGCGAGCCGACGGTAGCAAACCCGGCCGCAACCGCCTCCAGCAAGGCCGCATCGACGTCGGCCAGCGGCCCCGGGGCAGGAATCTGCCCGAAGTTCTTGGCAATCATCGCGGCCGTGCGGTTGACCAGGTTGCCCCAGCCGGCCACCAATTCGTGGTTGGTGCGGCGCACGAACTCCGCCCAAGTGAAGTCGCTGTCCTGGTTTTCCGGCCCGGCGGCGCAAATGAAGTACCGCAGGGCGTCACTCTGGTAGCGCGAGAGCAGGTCACGCACGTAGATGACCACCGAGCGGGAGGTGGAAAACTGCTTGCCCTCCATGGTGAGGAACTCGCTGGAGACGACCTCGGTGGGCAGGTTTAACACCCCGAAGGCGCCGGGCTGGCCGCCGCGCGCGCCCTGGCCGTTGTAGCCAAGCAGCTCGGCGGGCCAGATCTGGGAGTGGAAGACGATGTTGTCTTTGCCCATGAAGTAGTAGCTGAGGGCCTGCGGGTCGTTCCACCACTTGCGCCAAGCGTCCGGGTCCCCGCTGCGACGGGCCCACTCGATAGAGGCCGAAAGGTAGCCGATGACGGCATCGAACCAGACGTAGAGTCGTTTGTTTGGCTGGTCCTCCCAGCCCGGTACCGGAATCCCCCAGTCGATGTCGCGGGTCATGGCCCGCGGGCGAATCTCGGCCAGGATGTTTTGGGAGAACCGGATGACGTTGGGGCGCCACGAACCCGCCGCCTCCCGCTCATCCAGCCACTGGCCGAGCGCCTCGGCGAGCGCCGGTAGGTCCAAGAAGTAGTGTTCGGTCTGCACAAACTCGGGCACCTCGCCGTTGACCTTGGACCGCGGAGCGATCAGGTCAGTGGGATCCAGCTGCTTGCCGCAGTTGTCGCACTGGTCCCCGCGGGCCTCACCGTAACCGCACAGCGGGCAGGTGCCCTCAATGTAGCGGTCGGGCAGGGTGCGGCCCGTTGACGGCGAGATGGCCGCCCCCATGGTGCGCTTGATCATGTAGCCGTTGTCACGCACTGTCTCGAACATGGCCCGCACGACGGCATAGTGATTACCGGTGGTGGTGCGCGTGAACAGATCGTAGGACAGGCCCAGCGCAACTAGGTCTTCCACGATGATCCGGTTATTCTTATCCGCAAGCTCGCGCGCGGTCAGGCCCTGCTGGTCAGCGGCCACCAAAATGGGGGTGCCGTGCTCATCGGTTCCCGAGATCATCAGCACCTCGTGCCCCGCCATCCGCATATAGCGCGAAAAAACGTCGGAGGGAACACCAAAGCCTGCCACATGGCCGATGTGTCGCGGCCCGTTGGCATACGGCCACGCCACGGCGGAAAGAACACGAGTCATGGCCTCATCCTAGTGGCCCGCCCGCCGCGCCGAGCCCCGCCTGCCGAGGCGTCTCCACCAGATCGTTACGTGCCGAATCCGCTTATCTCGCCCACCAGGCCCTACGCTGCCACCGACGCCAGCCACACCGGGAGAAAGTCATGCGCAACGAAGTCCAACTCATCACCTACGCCGACCGGCTCGCCGGGGACCTGCCGAGCCTGCGCGGCCTGCTCACCACCCAGCTGTCGCACTGGTTTGGCGGCGTGCACGTGTTGCCATTCTTCACCCCCATCGATGGCGCCGACGCCGGCTTCGACCCGGTGGACCACACCGTCGTCGACCCCCGCCTGGGCAGCTGGCAAGACCTGCGGGACCTCGCCGCCACGCACCAGGTGATGGCGGATCTGATCGTCAACCACGTCTCGGCGGCCAGCCCGCAGTTCGTCGACTGGCAGGCCCGGGGAGCGGACTCCCCCGCCGACGGCATGTTCCTGACGTTGTCCTCGGTCTTCCCCGACGGGGTGAGCGAGGCCGACCTGACCGCCATCTATCGGCCCCGGCCCGGCCTGTGCTTCACCCCCTACCGGGTGGCCGGGAAACTGCGGCTGGTGTGGACCACCTTCACCGCGCAACAGATCGACATTGACCTGGGCCACCCGGCAGGCTGGGCTTACCTGGAGCGGGTGCTAACCACCCTGGCCGATGGCGGGGTGCGCCTGGTGCGGCTCGACGCCGTCGGTTACGCCATCAAGACCCCCGGCACCTCCTGCTTCCTCACCCCCGAGACCTTCCAGTTCATCGACCGTTTGACGGCCCGCGCCCGTGAGCTCGGCATGGAGGTGCTCGTCGAGGTGCACTCCCACTACGCCCGGCAGGTCGCCATCGCGGCGGCCGTGGACTGGGTCTACGACTTCGCCCTGCCCCCACTGGTGTTGCACACCCTCTACACCGGTGACACCGCCCCGCTGCTGCGGTGGCTCCAGGTGCGGCCCGCCAATGCCGTGACGGTCCTGGACACGCACGACGGCATCGGGGTCGTCGACGTCGCCCGCGACCAGATCGACCCCACCCAGCCGGGCCTGCTGACCGATGCGCAGGTTGATGCCCTGGTGGAAGCCATCCACGCGCACACCGGTGGCCAGTCCCGCCAGGCCACTGGCACTGCCGCCTCCAACCTGGACATCTACCAGGTCAACGCCACCTTCTATGCCGCACTCGGCTCGGATGACTCCGCCTACCTACTGGCCCGCGCCATCCAGTTCTTCACCCCCGGCATCCCGCAGGTTTACTACGTGGGGGCCCTGGCGGGCGGCAACGACATGGAACTGCTGGAGCGCACCGGCGTCGGGCGCGACATCAATCGGCACTACTACTCCCCCACCGAAGTGGACCAGCAGCTGGCCCGCCCCGTCGTTAAGGCCCTGGGGGCGCTGTGTCGGCTGCGCAACACCCACCCCGCCTTCGGAGGAGAGTTCACCTGCACCGCCGACGGGCCGCACCTGCAGCTGCGCTGGCAGGCGGGGACCGATGAGATCACGCTGCGTGCTGACACCGCCACCCACGCTGCGACTTTGACCTGGTCGACGCCCGACGGCCCGCAGCAAGTCACCGAACTGCTGCAGCTGGCGCACCGCTGAGGTTCGCCCCGCGGGGGCGCTGCGGTGACCGCACCGTCCCGCCCCGGCGGCTAATCCTGCGGGGTGACCGCCCGGGAGCGGTGAGCCACCACCGCGGCGTACAGCTCGCGCTTGGCTACCCCGGTGTCCGCCGCCACCGTGGCGGCCGCGTCGCCCAGCCGGGCCCCACCCGCCACCAGTTCCTCCACCCGGTCCACCAGGCTCGCCGCCGCCACCGCCTGCGGTTGTGCCCCCGCCACCACGATCGATACCTCGCCCTTGACGCCGTCCGCTGCCCAGGCAACTAGCTCCGCCAACTCCCCGCGCACGACCTCCTCGTAGGTTTTGGTCAGTTCGCGGCACACCACTGCCCGGCGCTGCTCCCCAAAGGCTTGCGCCAGGGCCGCGAGGGCCGCGGCCGTGCGGTGCGGGGCTTCGAAGAAAATCATGGTCCGCTCCTCGCCTGCCAGGCTCGCCAGGCGGCGGGAGCGCTCCCCCTCCTTGCGGGGCAAGAAGCCTTCGAAGCAGAAACGGTCCGACGCCAGCCCCGAGATCGCCAGCGCCGTCAGCGCCGCGCTCGGTCCCGGCAGCACCCGCACCCCGATGCCCGCCGCGGCCGCAGCCGCCACCAATCGGTAGCCCGGGTCAGAGACCGACGGCATGCCCGCGTCGGTCACCAACAGCACCCGGGCTCCCGCCCGCGCCTGCTCCAGCAGGACCGGGGTCTTGGCTTGCTCGTTGTGCTCGTGGAACGCCGTCACTTTGCCCGTCAGGGTGATCTCCAGGCGCCGCGCCAGGTCGCGCGTCCGCCGGGTGTCTTCGGCGGCGATGATGTCGGCCTGTCCCAGGGCCGTCACCAGGCGGGCCGAGGCGTCGCGCGCATCGCCGATCGGGGTGGCGGCCAGGGCAATGGTGCCCGGGATGAGGACCTCAGTTGACTCACTAGCTTGCACGGCGCCTCCTTAAAAAACGGACCCATCGTATGCTGTAGCGCGTGAAAGCCAAGGTAACCGCCAGCAAACGATCACCTGCCCTCGCTCCTTTGGGGGGTGCCAGCCCGGGCGAGGCCGCAAGTGAACTGTACTGGCGCTCCCGCCTCGGCCTCGGGGCCTTAACCAGTTGGCGGGTGGCGGCCGCGGCCTGGATCGTGCCGCTGGTGGTGGGCCTGTTCGCGTTCGTGCTGCGCACCATCCATTTGGGCCACCCGCACTCGATCGTCTTCGACGAGACCTACTACATCAAGGACGCCTACACCCTGTGGCAAAACGGGTACGAGTCCGAGTGGGCGGACGGCGCCAACGAGGCGTTTGCACGCGGCGACTTCTCGGGGGCCAAGACGAGTCCGTCCTTCGTCGTGCACCCGGCCGTCGGCAAGCTGATGATCGCGCTGGGGTTGCAGCTGTTTGGCCCCGAGTCGTCGTTTGGCTGGCGGTTCGGGGCGGCCCTGACTGGCACCCTGACCGTGGTGCTGCTGACGTGGCTCGCGGCCCGCCTGTTCCACAACCAGGTGCTCGGGGCAGCGGCCGGGCTGTTCCTGGCGCTGGACGGGCAGCACCTGGTGCAGTCCCGCACCTCGCTGCTCGACATCTTCCTGACCTTCTGGGTGTTGGTGGCCATGGTGTGCATCGTGGTCGACCGGGACGTCTCCCGCGGGGCTATGGCCCGCGATCTGGCGCGCCACGGCGGCATCACCCCCTCGCACTACGGGCCGCGCACCGGCGTGCGCTGGTGGCTCATCGGTGCCGGGGTGGCCTTCGGGTTGGCGTGCGGCGTGAAGTGGTCGGGCCTGTACATGCTGGCGGCCGCCGGGCTGCTGGTGCTGGGCTGGGAGCTGGGTGCCCGCCGGGCCGTGGGGGTGCGTCGCTGGGAAGAGGCTGGCATCGTGCGCGGCGGTATCCCGGCCTTCTTCGCCCTGGTAGGGGTGGCGGCCCTGACCTACACCGCGACCTGGTTGAAGTGGTTCAGCAACCCGGGCGCCTACAAGCACGGGTGGGCCGCGGCCGAACGCCTGGCGGGCCGCGAACCGTGGACCCCGAGCTTCCTGCCCGATGCCATTGCCGACTGGTTGGACTACCACAAGGCCATCTACACGTTCCACGTGGGGGTCACCAGCGAGCACAGCTACATGTCCAGCCCGTTCGGGTGGCTGCTGCAGCTGCGCCCCACCTCCTTCTACTGGCCCGATGACTTCTCTCACCGGGCCGGGCAGACGTGCGCCTCCGATCGGTGCGTGGAGGCCATCCTGGCCATCGGCAACGTGGCCGTGTGGTGGCTGGGGGCCGCCGCCCTCCTCCTAGTGCTGTGGGGGGCGATCTTTAGGCGCGACTGGCGGGCCTGGCTGATCTTGGCCGCCTACGGCGGCCTATACCTGCCGTGGTTCCAGTACCTCAACCGCACCATCTTCACCTTCTACACCGTGGTGCTCTCCCCCTGGGTCTGCCTGGCGCTTACCTACGCGGTGGCGCTGCTCTGCCAGTGGCTGGGCGCGCGGCGCGCGCAACCGGCGGTACCGGCGGTGCCCGAGTCGACCAGTGAACCGGCAGCGGAACAGCCAGCCGCCCAATCGACGCCGGGCGCCGGACCGCTCCCCGCGGCCCCGGTCGAGGGCGCCACCTGGGGCCAGGCCATGGCCTGGCTGTGGGCCCCCACGCGCACCTGGCGGGCGCGGCAATGGGCCCTGGTGGGCGGCGTGACGGCGCTGGTGGTGGCCGTGGCGTGGTTCTTCTGGCCGATCTGGGTCGGCGACTACATCCCGTACGAGGAATGGCAGCAACGCATGTGGTCCGAACGCTGGATCTAGCCGGTCGGCTGCTCCCCCGTCGGCGCCCACACGATATTCACACCGTCCCTGTGGCTCATCCCCGGTAGGCAGGGCCCCCGCGGGGGCCCTGCCGCTTACTTGCCTAGGCGGGAGTGGGCGGCGTCGGCCTGGGCGGCGTCGTGCTCCCCAACGTCCTCCCCGCCGGCCACCTCGGGGCGTTCAGATAGTTCCCCGTCCCGGATTTCGTAGACCCGGTCGCAGTAGCGCAGCAGCCGCTGGTCGTGCGTGACCATGATGGTGATCTTGTCTAGGTCGTGGGTGAGCTCACGCAGCAGCTGGACGGTCTCGAAGGCGCGGGAGGTGTCCAGGGCCGCGGTGGGTTCGTCGGCGAGGATGACGTCGGGATCGTGCATGAGGGCGGTAGCGATCGCTACCCGCTGGCGTTCACCGCCGGACAAATCAGCGGGGTATTTTCGCGCCAGCTTCGTCAATCCCAGCCGCTCCAGGAGCTCGGCGCGCCGCTGCAGGTCCGTGCGGCGACCGCGTACCTTGTCGTGTAGCAAAAGCTGTTCTTCCACCCGCAAGAACGGCACCAGCGAGGAGGACTGCAGGATAAAGCCGAGCTTGTCGAAGCGGGCGGCAGAGCGCTGGGCCGGGGTGGCGTCAGTGATGTCTATGCCGGAGAGCACCACCCGGCCCGAGGTGGGACTTTGCAGGCCCCCCACGATGGTCAGAAACGTCGACTTGCCGGAGCCGGACGGCCCGATGATGGCCACCAGCTGCCCCGGGTGGGCGGAAAAATCGGTGGAGCGCAGGGCGTGAATGGTCTCGTCGCCTTGCTGAAAGTCTTTCGTGACACCGGTTAACTCAATCATCAGCCAATCGCCTCAATCGGGTCGATACGGGAAATGGTGCGGATCGGCACGAGTCCGCCGATGACAGTGCCAAGCAGGAAGGCACCGATAACGCCCGCGAACAAGACCGGAGACACGGCGAACGGCACCTTGCCCGCCAGGGCCACAGAGGTGCCGAAGGCCAGGGCCAGCCCAATGCCGACCCCCACCATGGTCAGGAAGAAGGTTTGCACCGCGCCGGATACCACTATGTAAGAGGTGCGGATACCTTGCGCCTTCATAATGCCGAAGAGGGAACGCTTTTGCAGCGTCAACACGTAGATGAAGATCGCCAACACTAAGGTAGCGATGCCGATCAAGGAGCCGATCATGAGGGAGAAGGTCAATACTTGGGCGTTGTAGCCTGGCAACGCTGATATTAGAGCGTCACTGGACAGGTACTCCAGCCCCGCCTCCTCCAAGGCCGCGGCGTCCGGGGTCGCATTCGGGCCAAGAACGACGGCATGGGCCGCCACCTCCCCATCGCGCCCGGCCAGGAGGTAACCAAAGCGGTCCCGGTACTGGTCGATGCTGACATACATGACTGGCGCGGTCTGGAAACGCTGCGCGTCGGTGAATCCCACCACCTGCCAGGTGGTATCGGAATCGGCCAGCTGCACCTGGCTGCCCAGGGCAAATCCTTCCCGCGCCAGCGTGGCATCGAGCAGGATCTCGCCGCCAGCGCGCGGGTAGCGGCCCTCCGTGACCGCGGGGGCGGCCGGGCCGGCCTCGTCGACGGCGAAGAGGTAGGCGTTAGCCCGCTCCTCCTGCCCGGCGGACGGGACGTACACCACCGCTTGCAGTAGCAACGGGGCCGCCGCGGGGGCCTGTTCACTAGCCACCTCCAATTGCCGAGCGGACAGGCGGGAGGCCATGAGGTTCTGATTGGCGGTACTGGTGGTCACCACCCCGCTGGCCGACCAGTTACGGATGGCCTCGGAATAGGCGCTGGCCAGACCATAGGCCAGGCCGGTTAGGAAAAAGGCGAGGTAGCTAACCAGCACCACCACGATGGTGATTAGCAAGAATCTGGCTGGCTGGTGCCTAATCTCGCGCAAGGCCAGGAACAAGGTGGTCTCCGTTTCTGTCTCGACACACCGGGTCGATACGGCACCACGCTAGCGCACACTCGACGGTGGCGGGGTGTGGAGTGGAACGCGCGGCTTGCGGAGTTGGTGGTTGTGGTTGTGGGCCCCGCAACTGTGTTGTTGGGGGGCCCACTGGGTGTGGTGGCGGCGGTGTCCTACTCTCCCACACCCTGGCGGGTGCAGTACCATTGGCGCTGTCAGGCTTAGCTTCCGGGTTCGGTATGGGTCCGGGCGTTTCCCTGACGCTGTGACCGCCGCACGTTTATTTAACTCACCGTGTTTCCTGCCCCCCGGGTGGGGGGGGTGTTGTTTGGTGGGTTTGTAACTGTAGAGCGGGTGTGTGCATGAGTTTGTGTTGGTCGTGTCTGGGTTTGTGTTTAATGTGTTGTGTTTGTGTTGGT
>NZ_MQVS01000010.1 GCF_001907235.1 Buchananella hordeovulneris | reverse complement strand
TGGGTGGGGTTAGTGCGGGTGGGGCGGCCTTGGCCTCCCGCCTGGGCCCATCTTCCACCGCTGCGGCGGTGGGGCGGGTAGCGCCCATGGGTGGGGTGATGGGTATGCCCGGTCTGGGCGCCCCCACCACCACTGGTGGGGCGCGCGTGGGTGGGGCGCGCCCGCCGGTGGGTGGCATGCTGGCCCCTAGCAGCGGCACCGCGGCGGGGGCTAAAACTCCCGCTAGTGGTACCCGGCCCGCGATGGCCCGCCCGGGCGTGGCCCGGGCGGGGATGGGGCCAGTGAGCGGGGTTGGGGCCACGGCCACCAGCCCGGCAGGCAAGCCGGCTAGCGCCGCTGGTGGGGCCCGCCCCGCTGGTGGGGCCCGCCCCGGCGGCGCGGCTCGGCCCGCTGGTGGGGTGTGGGGTGCCAACAGTGCCGCCGGGGGCAAGGACAAAAAAGATCAACGGGCTTCCCGGCCGCACCTGCTGGGCTACCAGCCCACCCGCCTGACAGAAGAAGACGCCCCCCAGATCGATCCCAGCATCTATGGGGCAGGCAACGCCCAATCCCTGCGTCCCGCCCCCCGCGACGACAGCGACGAATGGTAACCACCGGCTAGGACTTGGCTGCAAGAAGTTGGGGGCTGCCGACACAAACAGGCAGCCCCCAACTGTTGCCAGCAGTCCCGGCTGCGTCTGCGAGGTCGGCTCGCCCTCACTAAAACAGCAGCAGGGTTCCGGTCACCAGGAGAGTCGCCCCCATTTCGAGTAGGCCGATGAATCGAGGGCTGAAAGGTTTGTTGCCGCGGTGTTGACGGGCAGGCATTATTGCCGCTCGCCCGGTCAGCAGCAGCCACACCGCTACCTGTCCCCACAGCGGCCCGCTGCCGACGCCTACCACCAAGCCAGGAACGAGAGCTAGCAACACCACTGTTCCCAGCATCGCCACGTGCCAAACGACAGAGGCGGCAAAGTGGCCGCGAGAGCGACGTTTGCGGATTAGCGCCTTTACGTGCAGGACGGTGCCGAGGAAATACCCGGTGAGCAGCGCGGTTATTAGCCAGCCTGACGGTGACATGCCAAGGCCGGGGAAGCCCAACTGGTGGGTGAGCCATTGTGTCCAGCCCGGCCCGGCCGTCGGCGGCGCTGCCAGCTCAGCACTGGCTGCCGGGCTCACGCTCACGGCGATGGGGGTCAATAGGCCCGCCGCCAACACGGTGGCGAATCCCGAGAGCAGGGAGCGCTCAGCATGCCGCCACACTTCCCCAATGGCAAGCCCGAAGAGTGGCCCGAACGCCACTGCCCAACCCAGCAGCCCGGGAGCGCTAACCAGCGTCACCGCAGTGGCCAGTGCGCTGACCGTGCCGTAGGTCAGCAGTGGGGGCAAGTATTGGGCGCGCCGCGGAGCCTTCGTCTTAAACCACAGGGTCCAGGCATGAAATGCCAAGTAGCCGACGAACCAGGCGACGAAGAGCGGCAGATGCCGCCAGCTTCCGCCGCCGTGAAGCATGCCCAACAGTGGGGGGACGACGAGCATCGCCCACGCTCCATGCTGGTCTGGCACCCACCCCCGGTTGGGGCGGCGGGTCGGGGGGCGGGTTCGTTGCGTGGTCACATAAATGGATACTAGTTCGCCTGCGCCCAGCAAGATAGGTATGCCTAACTAGCGATGGCTTGTGGGAATCCACCAGGAGGCGTGGTGCACATTGTCTGCCCTGCCCACTGCCAAACCTACGGCGGCGTAAGTTACGGTGGCGTAGGTGCCGCCTGTTGGCACGCAACTACTGCCTCGGCGGCAGGAAGGAGACGGACCGCGTGATCACACCCCCCGCCACGATTCGGCTGCTCGACGCGAACGGCACCTTGACGGAGCACGAGACCTATTCCCCCTATCTCGCGGACCTCACGGATACCGATTTGGTCGATTTGTATCGGAGCATGGTGTTGGCGCGGCACTTCGATACCGCCGCCACCAATCTGCAACGGCACGGGGAACTTGCCCTGTGGGTCCCGTTGCGTGGCCAGGAAGGTATTCAGGCGGGCACCGCCCGCGCGCTGCAGGCCAGCGACATCCTTGTCCCCTCCTACCGCGAGCAACTGCTGCTGCGTGCCCGCGGCATCACCAGCGCCCAGATCCTCTCCCTCTTCCGTGGAGCCTGTCATGGAGGTTGGGATCCGGTGGTTACCAACACACACGTGCCAACCTTGGTCATCGGTGCCCAGGCCCACCACGCCGTCGGGCGCGCCCAGGCCCTCAACTTCGATGCCCAGGCGGCAGGCCAGTCCCACCCGGACAGGGCCGTCGTCGTTTGCTTCGGGGACGGCGCCACCTCCCAAGGTGACGTCAACGAGGCCATGGTGTTTGCGGCCTCCACGCAGGCCCCCGTCGTGTTCTTGTGTCAGAACAATGGGTGGGCGATCTCAGTGCCCACCACCGTGCAGGCCCGCGTGCCTATCGCGGCCCGCGCCCCCGGCTTCGGTATCCCCTCCGTGCGGGTCGATGGTAACGACCCCCTGGCCAGCTACGCGGTGCTCACGCAGAGCCTGCGCCGCGCTCGCTCCGGCGGCGGGCCGAGCTTCGTGGAGGCCGTCACCTACCGCATGGGGGCGCATACCACCTCCGATGACCCCACTCGTTACCGCACCGCAGCAGAGGAGGAAGCCTGGGCCGCCAAGGATCCGATTGCGCGCCTGGCCACCTTCCTGCGGCGCCGCGACCTCCTCGACGACGCCCGCGCAGCCGGGATCGAGGAGGAAGGCCGGGAAGTGGCAGCTGAAGCCCGGGCTGCCATCGCTGCCATCGATCCGGGGAGCCCGGTGAGCTTTTTTGCTCACGTCACCGCCCTGCCCCATCCGCTGATTGCCGCGGAACAGGAGTGGTTTACGCAATTCCAAGCCTCGTTTTCGTCGGAGGAGAGCAGCCAATGACCAGGCAAACACTAACTATGGTCGGGGCGATTAACGCCGCCCTGGCGCTCGCGCTGGCCGAAGATCCTCACACCATTTTGCTGGGCGAAGACATCGGACAATTGGGAGGGGTATTCCGGGTCACCGACGGCCTGCAGGCCCGGTTCGGCGCTGAACGGGTGCGAGACACCCCGCTGGCAGAGGCGGGCATAGTTGGCACCGCCATTGGCATGGCGCAAGGTGGCTACCGGCCCGTGGTGGAGATCCAATTCGACGGCTTCGTTTTTCCGGCCTTCAACCAGATCACCACCCAGTTGGCAAAAATGCAGCAGCGCACCGGCGGGGCCATGCAGATGCCGGTAACAATCCGCATCCCGTTCGCTGGCGGTATCGGGGCAGTCGAACACCACTCCGAGTCCCCCGAGGTGTACTTCATGCACACCCCCGGCCTACGGGTTATCACCCCTGGCTGTGTGCAGGACGCCTTCACCATGACGTATCAGGCAATCATGAGCCCTGACCCGGTGATACTGCTCGAACCCAAGGCGCGCTATTGGGACAAGGCCGAAGTGGATACCACGCGGCCGGACATCTCCCCGGAGGCACTGGCCTACGGTCTGCATTCGGCGCGCGTCGTCCGGCCCGGGAGCGATATCACCCTGGTGGCGTACGGGCCGATGGTACGCACGGCCCTGGCGGCGGCCGCCGTCCTGGCCGAGGAAGGCAAGGAGGCAGAGGTGGTGGATTTGCGTTCCCTCAACCCGTTGGATGTGCCCACCCTGGTTGCTAGCGCCCAGAAGACCGGGCGAGTGGTGGTCATGCACGAAGCATCTACGTTCGCGGGACCAGGGGCGGAGATAGCGGCGGCCATCACCGAGGGGGCGTTTACGCACCTGTATGCGCCCGTGGCGCGGGTGGGGGGCTTCCACACGCCCTATCCGCCAGCCAAGCACGAACACGCCTGGTTGCCGAGCCTTGACCGGGTGCTCGACGCCGTGGACCGCACACTGCAATAGGGGGTAAAAATGCTGCAATTTCGGTTGCCTGACGTGGGCGAAGGGTTGACGGAAGCCGAGGTGGTGACGTGGCTGGTGGCCGTGGGCGATACCGTGAGCATCGACGATCCGCTGTGCGAGATAGAGACCGCCAAGTCGATCGTGGAGCTGCCCAGCCCACACGCGGGCACGGTCACGGCGTTGTTGGCGGAGGTCGGGCAGGTGCTGCCAGTAGGCA
Source organism: Buchananella hordeovulneris (assembly GCF_001907235.1). Taxonomy (GTDB): domain Bacteria; phylum Actinomycetota; class Actinomycetes; order Actinomycetales; family Actinomycetaceae; genus Buchananella; species Buchananella hordeovulneris. The sequence continues at coordinate 92,267 of NZ_MQVS01000010.1, read as the reverse complement.
GCCCGCTCGTTGAGTTTGCGAGCGCGGCGGCGGGGGGAGAGACCACGGACGACGACGGGCAGGCAACGGCCCCGTCGGCGCCCGGGCAGGCGGAGGGCAGCGTCGGTGTCGCACCAGTGCCTGCCGCGGAGGGAGAGCCTTCCCTCCGCGGCCCCGCCGCTGCCCTGGTCGCTGCCAGCGATGCTCCACGCGCAGGCTCTGGCTCGGTGCTGGTGGGCTACGGCACGGCCGGGTTGGCCGAACGTCGGCGTCCCCGCCGCGGCGGCCCGAGCGGCCCGGTGCAGTTGACTCCGTACGGGCCGCACGCGGAGCAGCGCGGGCCGAGCACCCGCCGGGCCACGCCCCCGGTGCGCCGCCTGGCGGCCGAGCTGGGGATTGCGCTAGCAGAGGTGCCTAGCAGCGACGAGCAGGGCGTAATCCGGCGGGCTGACGTGTTGGCCTACGCCGCCGAGCACGACGCTAAAGCACTGCTGCACGACGTGGCTAAGCGGGACGCTCTCTACGGGGCGGGCGCGATCGGGGCGCCGGGGGCGGCGGGCACCCCCGGCCTGTCGTTGGCGCATGATGTCACCCTGGCGAAGGTCGACGGTGGCCTGGACGCCTCGTGGCTGACGGGCGGAGTGACCGCTCCTGACGGGCGCTCGACGCGGGTGCCCGCCTCCTCGGTGCGGCGGGCGACGGCACGGGCCATGGTCGAATCGGCATTCACGGCACCGCACGTGACGGTATTCCACACGGTTGATGTCACCCGCACCCTGGAGCTGGTGGACGCGCTGAAAGCGGATCGGGAGTTTGCTGGCATAAAGGTAACGCCGCTGCTGATTGTCATGAAGGCGCTGCTGCTGGCCATCCGGCGCCACCCGGAAATCAATGCCACCTGGGATGAAGAGCGGCGGGAGATCATCTACCACCACCATGTGGCCCTGGGGGTAGCTGCCTCGACCCCGCGCGGTTTGCTCGTGCCCAATATTAAGGACGCGGAGCGTAAATCCCTGGCCCAGTTAGGGCGGGAGTTGGGGGAACTTATTGCGCAGGCGCGGGCGGGTACGACCCCAGTGGCGGCTATGCGGGGCGGCACGGTCACCATCTCCAATTTTGGGGTGTTTGGGATCGATGCAGGCACGCCAATCCTGAACCCGGGCGAGGCCGCCATCTTGGGCTTTGGCGCTATTTCGCAGCGCCCCTGGGTGGTGGACGGGCAGCTCGCCGTGCGGTGGGTCACGCAGCTGTCATTGAGTTTCGATCACCGGCTGGTTGACGGGGAATTGGGTTCGCGCGTGTTGGCGGATATTGCCCGGGTCATGTCCGACCCCGCGCAAGCCCTGGTCTGGGGCTAGGTAGGCCAGCTGGTGGGCGCCTGCCTTCTGTAACGGGCGCCACGCATGTGAAATAAGTCCCTTTTTTGGGGATTGTCTCCAGTGTTCGGCAGTTTTTGTGTCGACAGTCACGATCGTTGGCGAGAGTGTTTTCGTGACGGTCACTCCTGGCCTATGCCCGCTCGTTACCAACTGGGACTTTGGGTTCAGTTCGCTGCACTTGCTTGCGGATGGTGGCGAGCCGGAAGGATGCGAGCAGTTGAGAAATTGTGTAACGCCTGTGAGAAAACCCAGTAAGTTGAGGGGGCTCATTGTATTTTCGCGCAAAAGTGAGACGGGTGGTGCGTGCAATTTACCTGCGTCCAGTCGGTGGACAATCCGCGCCGTTATGGCGCATAAATATGCATTAGTGTTTTCGCTCACAATTGCATTGGTGAATGTAGGTTTTTGAGTCCGGAAGGGTGCTCTTTTCCAGCTGAAAGGACGCTGGTAGCTTGCCGTTATAAGTGGGCTAGATCAGCCACACGCTTCCATTAACAGAAGGCAGGAAATGAGCAAGAAGAAGGCATGGGCAAAGGGGACAGTCGCCGGTGTCGGCGCCCTGACGCTATTGGCTTCCACGGTGTTCACTGCTGCTGCGCTTAACCGGGGCACCCAGCCCGGCGAAGGCACGCAGGGATGTGACGTTTCGTGGACCGCCCAGTCGGTGCTCGACATCGACTTGGCCGAGAACGACCCGAACTACGGAAACCTGGTGCACGACGAGAAGGGCAACCCCGCTGGCACCAACTACCAGTGGACTGGTTTCATCAAGGAAGTGAGCCCGAAGCTCGGGCACGCAGGTTATATGGAGATCGGTCACCACTATCAGGATGGGGCCGACCCGACCCCCGTGCGGGTGGCCACCGGCACCACCAAGCAGCACTGGCGCGTCAACCTGGGCACCAACAAGGCGTTGAAGAACGCCAAGGTCATCTTCACCTTGCCGCCCGAAGTGCGCGGCAAGGAGGTGTTTGTTGACCTCCAGGGGGGTGTCGACAACGTCAACACCTGGGGCAACGAGCCCTACACCCAATACCGGGCTGGCCGTACTCCGCTGACGCAGGGGGCCGTCGTCGACAACGGCAACGGCACTTGGACGATCAACATCGGTGACCTGCCGGCCATGAACTCGCGTGTCGTCGACTTCTACGTGCGGGTTGGTACCAGTCTGAACCTGACCGACCAGTTCGTGGCCACCGCGGTGCTGACCGCTCGGGGCACTGACCCGCAGTGCACTCAGCGCCCGCCGCAGCCGCAGGATCGCGTCGAGTTTGGTCAGTGGACCGACGGGGCCATCACCTGCGAGAAGGGCACGGTGACCCAGACCCGGACGAAGACCACCACTCCCTTCACGTGGGACGACGGCACCCAGCAGTGGGTGCCGGGCACCCCGGTGGTGACCCAGGAAACCCAGGAGCGTGACAAGACGGAGCAGGAGCGCGAGCAGTGCAAGCCGCAGGATCTTGTCGAGTTCGGACAATGGGAGGACGGGGAGGTTACCTGTGCTAAGACCACGGTGACCCAGACTCGGACGAAGACCACCACGCCGCACGTGTGGGACAACAACACCAAGACCTGGAAGCCGGGCACCCCGGTGGTGACCACCGAAACCCAGGAGCGGCAAAAGACGCAGGCCGAGCACGAGCAGTGCAAGCCTGCCGACCGGATTGAGTACGGCGAGTGGACCGACGGGGCCATCACCTGCGACAAGCCCACCGTTACCCAGACGCGTTCGAAGTCCGTGACTACCTTCACCTTCGATGACGCGACCAAGACGTGGAAGCCGGGCGCCCCGGTGGTGACTGAGGAGACGCAGGAGCGCGACAAGACGCAGGCCGAGCACGAGCAGTGCAAGCCGGAGACGAAGACGGAGTTCTCGCAGTGGGCCGATGAGCAGTTGACCTGTGACAAGCCCACCGTCACGCAGAAGCGCACCAAGACCGTCACTGAGTACACCTTCGATGACGCGACCAAGACGTGGAAGCCGGGCACCCCGGTGGTGACCACCGAAACCCAGGAGCGCGACAAGACGCAGGCCGAGCACGAGCAGTGCAAGCCGGAGACGAAGACGGAGTTCTCGCAGTGGGCCGATGAGCAGTTGACCTGTGACAAGCCCACCGTCACGCAGAAGCGCACCAAGACCGTCACTGAGTACACCTTCGATGACGCGACCAAGACGTGGAAGCCGGGCGCCCCGGTGGTGACCGAGGAGACGCAGGAGCGCGACAAGACGCAGGCCGAGCACGAGCAGTGCAAGCCCGAGCCCAAGGTCGAATTCTCTGCCTGGGAAGACGGCAAGGTCACGTGTGAGTCCACCAAGGTCACGCAGAAGCGCACCAAGACCGTCACTGAGTACACCTTCGATGACGCGACCAAGACGTGGAAGCCGGGCACTCCGGTGGTGACCGAGGAGACGCAGGAGCGCGACAAGACGATGGCCGAGCACGAACAGTGCAAGCCGGAGAGCAAGGTCGAGATCTCGCAATGGCAGGACGAAAAGGTCACCTGCGAGTCCCCGAAGGTCAAGCAGACTCGCACCAAGACGGTGACCTCCGCCGTCTTCGACGAGGCCACCAAGACCTGGAAGATGGGCGAGCCCGTCGTCACCATCGAGGCCGGTGAGCGCGACAAGACCGACGCGGAGAAGGCCGCCTGCGCCCCGGGGGCGCCGGGTAAGCAACTGGCCAAGACCGGTTCCCCGATCCTGATCATTGGCTCTATCGCGGGGCTGCTAGCCCTGGCCGGTGGTGCCCTGGTCATTGCCAAGCGGCGGCGCGCCTAACTAGCGCCGGTGTGAGGCCACGGAGCGGGCGGGAAGGGAGCGTAATTTCTCTTCCCGCCCGCGTCGTTGTGTAACCTGCCCACGCGATGCAATCGACCCCGGAGGCGACAGATGTCCCCAAATCTACTTCCGTTCGGATACACCCCTGACGTCAGTGCAGTGGGAGGCAGTGTCTGGTTGACCGCCCTGGTGGGCGCCACCCCGTTGATTTTGTTCTTCGTGTTGTTGGGGGTGTTCAAGGTCAAGACGCACTGGTGCTCGCTGGCCGCCCTGGGGCTGTCGGCGGTGTTGGCGATCTTCGCCTACGGCATGCCCGCGCACCTGACCGCGCTGTCCGCCACGCAGGGGGTGGCCCTAGGGTTGGTGCCGATCATCTACATCATCATCGCCGCTGTGTGGCTGTATTCCCTCACGGAACGCTCGGGGCGCAGTGGCGACCTGCGGGCCGTCTTCAACGCGATCGGCAAGGGGGACATGCGGGCCCAGGCCCTCATCGTCGCGTTTAGCTTCTGTGGCCTGCTGGAGGGTTTGGCCGGTTTCGGGGCCCCGGTGGCCATCACGGGGGCGCTGCTGGTGTCCCTGGGGGTGCCCAAGATCAAGGCCGCCGTGCTGACGATGGTTGGTAACGCCATCAACGTGGGCTTCGGGGCGATGGCGATTCCCGTGACGACGGCGGGGCGCCTGGGCGGGCAAAACCCGTTGTACGTGGGGACGGTCATGGGACGCTTGTCGTGGCTCATCGCCATCTTCGTGCCGCTGCTGCTGCTCGGCATCATGGACGGCCGTCGCGGAATTAAGCAGCTGTGGCCGCTGGGGATCGTCGTCGGCGCAGCCACCGCCGCCGGGCACTTCTTCACCCCGCTGGTGTCTTACGAACTGACCGCCGTGACCGCCTCGCTGCTCGGCTTGGCTGCTGGGTATGTCTTCCTGCGCTTCTTCACCCCGACCACCCCACAGGAGCACCAAAGCCACGTGGACGCCGCTGACGTGCCCAACCGGCAGCGCGTCGTGCTGGCCCTGGCGCCCTACGTGTTGGTCGTGGCCATCATCGCCTTCACCAAGCTGTGGCGTCTTGGGGTGGACGTGGACGCCGCCCTGAAGGCCACCGATTTGGAGATCCGCTGGCCGGGCCTGTACGGGCAGTTGCTGACCGGGGACGGTCAGCCGTCGGGCTCTGCCGTCTACAAGCTGCAGTTGTTGTCCAACCCGGGTACGTGGATCTTCGTCACCGGCATCCTGGTGGCGCTCATCTACGCCCACTACGGGCGGCCCGGCCACTTCGAGATGCCGCTGCGGCGCTCGTTGGCCGCCCTGCCGCAGACCATCTACACGCTGCGTCTGTCCCTGCTGACCATCGCCCTGGTGATGGCCCTGGCGTTCGTCATGAACTTCTCGGGACAGACCACCGCCATTGGTGCGGCCCTGGCTACCACCGGTAGCGCCTTCGCGTTCCTCTCGCCGCTGCTGGGCTGGACGGGCACTGCCGTGGCGGGCTCGGCCACGAGCGCGGGAGCGTTGTTTGCCAACCTGCAGTCGACCGCGGCGGCGGGAGCTAACCTTGACCCGGGTGTGCTGCTGGCCGGTAACACGATCGGTGGCGGGCTCGGCAAGATCGTCTCGCCGCAGAACCTGGCGGTGGCGGCCACCGCCATCGACTCGCCCGGCAGCGAGCCGGAGATCCTGCGCAAGGCCGCGCCGTTCTCCATCGGCCTGATCTTGCTGCTGTGCGCCTTGGTGTTCCTGGCGTCGCAGGGCTGGCTGGGCGGTTACCTGCCCGACCCGGCGTCGTTCGCCCCCGCCGGGTAACCCACCCGCTTCGCTGCGGCCTCCGCCGCGCTGCCTGGTGCGCTCGGCGGGGGCCGCTCAGCGTGTGGGTCAGGGCCGGGGCAGCAGGAGGGTCAGGCCGCGGCGCAGCTGGGCGACGACGTCGGCGGTAGGGAGCGGGGGCGCGTTCAGCAGGTCGAGGGTGAGCCCGTTGACGAGGGCGGTCACGAGGCGGGCGGTGGCGGCGGGCGCTACCTCCGCGGCCAGTGCGCCAGAGCGCTGCGCGGCGGTCAGGGTGCTTTCGACCCAGGTTTGGAACTTTTGCAGGGCCTGCCAGTAGGGGCCAGCCAGCCAGGGTCGGGTGGCGGCGGCGGCCCCGAAGGCTACCCAGGCGGCGGCGTCTTCTCGCTGCACCGGCCCGGTGGGCAGGAGCTCGGCTAGGGCCTGGACGAGGCTCTCCGGATCGGTGGGGTCGACCTGGTGGGCGGTAATGCGCCGGGCCTGGCGCTGCACTGACCGGATTAGCGCGGTGGTGAGGAGGGCGCGGCGGGAGGAGGCGTGGTACTGCACGGTGCCGGGGGCAACTCCGAGTTCGCTGGCGACGCTGCGGACGCTGAGTTTGTCAAAACCCTGGCTGGCGATGACGCGAATGGCGGCGTCGGCGGTGCGGGCGGCAGCCTCGCCGAGGGGCTGGTCCAGCAATCCGGTGCTGGTCTCGGGTAGGGCGGCACGCATGAGCTTCCTCGGGCAGATCGCGATGGTGCTTTCACTATATCCCTCGTACGCTTGTACGATGTCTGTCGTACGAACGTATGACGCTTCTAAGTTGGCGGGAGAAGACGTGGAAAACTACCTCACCCTCGGCGCGCTAGCACTCCTGGACTCCATGAGCCTGGGCACGCTCGTCATACCGCTGGCCCTGGTGGTGCGCAGCCGCCGAGTCGAGCCGGTCGCCCTGACCGTCTACCTGGCAACCGTGAGCCTGGTGTACTTCGCCATCGGTATCGCACTGGTAGCCGGAATCGATCTCCTCAGCTCCACGTTTACGGCCCTGCAGCGCACCACGGCCTTCCACTGGCTCACCCTGGTTCTCGGCCTTGGCCTGGCCGGGGTCGGCATCCTCTGGCCCACACCCCCCAAGCCGGAGCCGGGCCGCGACGTCTTTGCCGACCGCCCCCGGCCCAGCAGCCTCGGCGCCATGATCGTGCTCGGCCTCGGGGCCTCCCTGACGGAAGTGGTCACCATGGTTCCCTACCTGGCCGCCACCGGCATCATGTCCACCATGCCGGTGGGCTGGGGCGGCAAGCTGGCATTGCTGGCCGCCTACTGCCTGGTCATGGTGCTGCCTGCCATCGTGCTGCTCAGCCTGGCCGCCCTGCTTGGCCACCGCATCTTCCCTTGGCTGAGCCGTCTGGCTCCGCGCCTGGAGTACGAAACCAAGATCACGCTGCTGTGGATCGCGGCGCTGGTGGGGCTGCAAATGATCTGGCGCGGCATCGGCGCCCTGCAGCTGCTCGGTACCTAACTGCCCGGCCAGGCCGCCCCCGCGCCGCCCATTTCGTGCCTGCCGTGTCACGTTTTGCTGGCCGTGCACCGCCGCCACCCTCCGGGTCAGTGAAGCGCTTTATCGCCTTATTTGCAACGAAAAAAGGCGACGAGGTATGAAACTGGTTGCGTCGCCCCTTAGCGTGGCAAACCTAAACCTAGTGGTCACCCAAAGGAGGGGATGCAGGTGCGTATCGCCCTGTTCGCAACATGTATCGGGGACGCCATGTTCCCGCAGGCGCCCCAAGCCACCGTCACCCTGCTGGAGCGACTCGGGCACGAAGTCGTCTTCCCGGAGGGCCAGGTGTGCTGCGGACAAATGCACGCCAATACCGGCTACTTCAAGGAAGCCAGCTCCATCGTTGCCAACCACGTGCGCACCTTCACCCCCGTGCTCGACGGGGAGTGGGACGCCATCGTCGTCCCCTCCGGTTCCTGCACCGGCGCCGTGCGGCACGAACAATCCATGGTGCTCGAACACGTCGGCCAGGACGCCCTGGCCGACCAGGCGCGCGCCATCGCCAAGCACACCTACGACCTGTCCGAACTCCTCGTCGACGTGCTCGGCGTCGTCGACGTCGGCGCCTACTTCCCCCATCGCGTCGTCTACCACCCCACCTGCCACTCGATGCGGGTGGCCAAGGTCGGTGACCGGCCCTACCGGCTGCTGCGCGCCGTGCAAGGCATCGACCTCGTCGACCTGCCCGACGCGGAGGTCTGCTGCGGCTTCGGCGGCACCTTCTCCATGAAAAACCACGAGACCTCCGCCGCCATGCTGGCCGCCAAGATGACCAACGTGCTGTCCACGCAGGCCGAGATCCTCACCACCGGCGACTACTCGTGCCTCATGAACATCGGGGGCGGCCTGGCGCGCCTCAACTCCGGGGTGCGCATCATGCACATGGCCGAAATCTTGGCCTCCACCCAGGACGCCCCGTTCGTCGGCAACGTCTCCTTTGCCCCCGCCAGCCTGGAAGCGAGTACGCGATGAGTGAAGTATTCCTGGGCATGCCCCGCCCCGCCGGGGCCCAAAACACCGGCGGCTGGATCACCACCGTCAAGCAGCCCGCCGATACCCTACGCTGGGGTCCCACCTTCCAGGAAGGTGCCCACCGCACCCTGGCCAACACCCAGATGCGGCGCAACCTCGGCTACGCCACCCGCACCATCCGCGGCAAGCGGGCCCTGCGGGTCGAAGAAATGCCCGACTGGGAAGAGCTGCGCGCCGCCGGGGCCGCCATCAAGCACGAGGTCATGAGCAACCTGCCCGAACTGCTTGAACAGTTCGCCGCTAATGTCGAGGCCAACGGCGGCATCGTCCACTGGGCCCGCGACGCCGCCGAAGCCAACGCCATCGTCCTGGACATCATCCGCTCCAAGGGCGTCGACGACGTCGTCAAGGTCAAGTCGATGGCCACCCAAGAGACCAACCTGAACGAGTACCTCGCCGAGCGGGGCGTCAAGGCCCACGAGACCGACCTGGCCGAGATGATCGTGCAGTTGGCCGACGACATGCCCAGCCACATCGTCGTGCCCGCCATTCACCGCAACCGAGCCGAAGTGCGCGGCATCTTCCTCGACAAGATGCCAAACGCCCCGCGCGACCTGTCCACCGACCCGCAGGAGCTGACCAACACGGCGCGCATGCACCTGCGCAAAAAGTTCCTCCAGGCCACCGTCGCCGTCTCCGGCACCAACATGGGAATCGCCGAAACCGGCACCGTGTCCATTTACGAGTCGGAAGGCAATGGCCGCATGTGCCTGACCCTGCCCGACACCCTGATCACCCTGATGGGCATCGAGAAGGTGGTGCCGCGCTTCCGCGACGTGGAGGTCTTCAGCCAATTGCTGCCGCGTTCGGCCACCGGGGAGCGCATGAACCCCTACACCTCCATGTGGACGGGGGTGCACGAGGGTGACGGACCGCAAGAGTTCCACCTCATCCTCATGGACAACGGCCGCTCGCGCGTCCTCACCGACGCCATCGGACGGCAGGCCCTGCACTGCATCCGCTGCGGCGCCTGCATGAACATCTGCCCCGTCTACCAGCACACCGGTGGGCATGCCTACGGCTCCGTCTACCCGGGCCCCATCGGGGCCATCCTCACCCCGCAACTGACCCAGGGCCTCAAGCACGACGACCCCGTCCACACCCTGCCCTTCGCCTCCTCCCTGTGTGGGGCGTGCGGAGACGTATGCCCGGTGAAGATCGAAATCCCCGACGTCCTCATCCACCTGCGTGCCCGCAGCGTGGAGGAAGCCGGCAAGACCCTGCCGGACATGTGGGACATCGGCATGAAGGCCTCCACGCGGCCCATGTCCAGCGCCCGCGCCTGGAAGCTGGCCACCAAACCCCTGAAGGTCACCCGGCTGCTCGGCCGCAAGAAGAACCGCATCGGAGCGTTGCCCTTCCCCGCCTCCCTGTGGACCGGGGTGCGTGACCTGCCGGTGGCCCCCAAAGAGACCTTCCGGCAGTGGTGGGACCGCACGCACGGCGAAAAGAAAGGCAAGTGATGGACGCCAAAACCGCGATTCTGGCCCGCGTACGTGACGCCCTGGCCAAGTCCCAGCGGGCCCCCGCCCCGCCGGTGCCGCGCGACTACCGCCAGGTGGGGGAGCACGCTCCCGGCTCGGCGCCCGTCGTCGAGGCCATGGTTGAGTCCCTGGAGGACTACGGGGCTGACGTGCGGGTGGTGGCCGACAGGCAGGCCGTGGCCGACGCCATCGACGCCCTGCTCGGGCAGGCCCGCAGCGTCGTGATCCCCGCTGGCCTGCCCGCCGCATACCAGCAGGCCGCCGCCCGCGGTGACCGCGAGGTGCGGGTCGACACCCGCGAGCAGCCCCTAAGCAAGGACGAACTGGATGCCACCGATGCGGTGCTGACCTGCTGTCGGCTCGGCATCTCCCTGTCCGGCACCATCGTGCTCGACGGGCAGGAAGACCAAGGCCGCCGCGCCATCACCCTGGTGCCCGACAAGCACGTGATCGTCCTGGAACGCGAAACGATCCAGCCGACCGTCCCGCAGGCCGTGGCCATCCTCGGTGAGCACCCGACCCGACCCCTGACCTGGATCGCCGGACCGAGCGCCACCTCCGACATTGAGCTGGTGCGCATCAACGGCGTGCACGGCCCCCGGCAGCTGGGGGTCGCCATCGTCGGCTAAGCCAGACAACGGAGCGGGGGCGGGTGGCCAAGGGCAGCCCGCCCCCGCCCTGTGTGCGCTCGCAGTCGGCACTACAGTGGACGGGTAACGACCGCAGGGGAGCCAGGCATGGACGTTTTGATCGTCGAGGACGAACCGGACCTCGCCCTGGCCACGGCCGACTACCTGCAGGCCTTCGGCCTCACCGTCCAGCACGTTGGTACGGGCGAGGAGGGCCTGGCGGCGGTGAGTCGGCAGCCGCCGGGCGTGCTGATCGTGGACGTTAACCTGCCGGGCTTGAGCGGCTTCGAGCTGTGCCAGCAGGTGCGTGCCCGGTACGCCGGGCCGATCATCGTCGTCTCGGCGCGGCAGGCGGAGGTCGACCAGGTGCGGGCCCTGACCTTGGGGGCCGACGACTACGTCACCAAGCCCTTCTCCCTGGCGGTGCTGCTGGCCAAGGTGCGCCGCTGCCTGGATCGCGCTGCTGAGACCGCGGCCCCGGTGGCGGTGCTCTTCGACGACGGTCACCTGCGGATCGAGGCCGACACCGGCCGCACCTACCTGGCGGGGCAGGAGTTGGCGCTCACCGCGCAAGAGGATCGCCTGCTGCGCCACCTCGTGGGCCACGCCGGGGCCGTGTGTCCGAAGGCCGACATCACCCAGGCGGTGTGGGGCGACCTGTTCACCTCCGAAGGGGCGCTGTCGGTCCAGGTGCGGCGCCTGCGCACCCGCATCGAACCCGACCCGGACGCCCCGACCTACGTGCACACCGTGCGGGGCCGCGGCTACCTGTTCGAGGCGCGCTGATGCGGGGGCTGCGGTGGGCGGTGGTGGCCCTGCTCGCCGCGGTTGGGGCGGCCATCGGCCTGCTCTGGGTGAGCCTGTCCCGGTCGGTGCCGCACCAGGCCGTGGCGTTCAACAGCGTCGTGCAGGAGGTGACGGCGGCCTGGCCACTGACCTCGCCGACCCCGCTGGTGGGCCTGGAGCTGCCGGTGGCGGTCGTGGACGCCGACGGGCAGCTGATCGCCTCCACCATCACCGAGTTGACGGCGGGGGAGAGCCTGCCGGCCGCCGCGGCCCGGCGGCACCTGCTCGGCGCGCCCGTCGTCGTGGACGGGCGGCAGGTGGGTTTCCTCTACGCCGATCCCGCCACGCTCGCCGCCCTGCGCGCCGCCCACCAGCAGCTGGCCTGGCAACTGACCGGCCTGCTGGCCGCCCTGCTGGTGGTGGGATTGGGGCTGGCCGGGTGGGGTTGGCGACGCCTGGTGCGACCCTTCCGTCGGCTGGAGAACTTTGCCACCGAGGTGGCGGCGGGCCGTCTGGACACCCCACTGCTGCGGGAGAAAGACGACGCCTTCGGGGCCTGGCAGCAGTCCTTCGACCTGCTGCGCAGCGAGCTGGCCGCCGCCCGCGCCCGCGAATTGGCGGTGCAGGCGTCCAAAGCCGAGCTGCTGGCCCAACTGGGACACGACCTGCGCACCCCGTTGTCCACGCTCAGCGCCACCGCCGAGTTGCTGGCCCTGCAAACCACGGGCCCTGCCAGTCGCGAGCGCCTGGACCTGCTCGTGGCCAAGAGCCACCAGGTGGCCGCCCTGGTGGACGACATCTTCGCGGCCTCCGCCACCCCGGAAAGCCAGCTGACGGTCACCCCCGTCGCGTTGACCTCCTCCCAACTAGCGCACCTGTGCACGCAGGCGACCCTGGAAGGGACCGTGGTTGCCCCGCCCCCGGCGGCCCTCGTGCTGGCCGATCCGGTGCGGGTGAGTCAGGTGCTGCAAAACCTGTGCGAGAACGCCCGCAAGTACGCCGGGCACGACCCGCGGATCGACTTCGTTTTGGACGACGACGAGTTGCGGCTGCTGGTGAGCGACACCGGTCCCGGGGTGCACGACGGCGAACTGGCGGCCATCTTCCAACGCGGCTACCGCGGGCAAAACGCGGCCAATGTGCCCGGCCACGGCCTCGGCCTGTACACCTGCAGTCAGCTGGTGGGCGCCATGGGCGGACATATCACCGCGGCCAACACCCCCACGGGTTTTGCCCTCACCGTCGGCTTGCCGCTGGCCTGACCCCGGGTGGTCGTGGGAGCCGCAACTGTAGGCGGTTTGTAAGAAAACTGTAAGTGAGACGTTGCCGGGCGGTCACTAGCGTGAATCTCACCGAGAGGAGAGAGACATGCCGCAACGTGCCGTCACCCCGGCGATCATCCGTACCCGCAAACTGTCCAAGACGTTCTCGCACAATGGGGTGCAGCAGCACGTCCTGCGCAACCTCGACCTGGAGATCGCCGCCGGGTCCTTCACCGTCATCATGGGGCCCTCGGGGGCCGGCAAGTCGACGCTGCTTTACGCCCTGTCCGGGCTCGACAAGCCCACCCTCGGCAGCGTCGAAATCTCGAGCGTGGATATCACGCAGCTGTCTGAAGACAAGCGCGCCCGTTTCCGCCGCCAACACTGTGCCTTCGTCTTCCAACAGGTCCACCTGCTCGACGCCCTGTCGGTGCGGGACAACCTGCTGGTCGCCGGGCTGCTGCAGGAACGTAGCCGTCGCGTCGTCAATGCTCGCGCCCAGGAACTGGCCGAACGCATCGGTCTGCAGGCGCGGGACTTGCAAAAGTTCCCCGCCATGCTGTCAGGGGGCGAGGCCCAGCGGGTGGCCATCGCCCGCGCGCTCATGAACAGACCGGCGGTGCTGTTCGCCGACGAACCCACCGGGCAGCTGAACTCCGAATACTCCGACGCCGTGCTCGACCTGTTGCGGCAGGTGCACGCCGACGGGCAAACCATCGTCATGGTTACCCACGACGTGCGCTCGGCCATCTGCGGCAACCGGATCTGCTACCTGCGGGACGGCAAGGTGGCGGGGGAGTTGACCTTGGCAGGCGACGAGGCGGCCCGCACCGGGCAACTGACCGCCTTTCTGTCCGAGATGGGGTGGTGAGCATGGGAGGCACCGGGCTGCTGATTCGTCGCGTGGTGCGCAAGCACTGGCCCCTGCTTTGCATCGTCACGGTGTTGAGCGTGGTATCCGGGCTGCTGGCCGGGGTGGCGCTGCAGCTGCTGACCAAGCACTCCGCCGCCATCGACGCCCAGCGGCGGGCCTGGCACGCCCCGGAGCTCATGGTGGTGGTGCCGACCGCGCCGGGGGCCACCGAGTTCCGCCAGCACTTGGCGGCCGATCCGCGGGTGTCGCGGCTGGAGAGCCTACCGGTGGTGATCCTGCACAACTCGGCGTACCGGAACGGCGAAAAGTTCGGCGAGGCCTTCGTCGTGGAGGCCGTGGACGGGCGGCAGCAGTTGGGGCAACGCACCGTGGTGGCGGAACTGGCCCATCCCGTCCCGCAGCCCGCCTGGGTCTCGCGCGTCTTTCAAGATGTCGGCGGCTACCAGCTCGGCGACGAGGTGACGATCACGGCCGACGGCGCGCGCCACTCCTTCCACATTCAAGGCTTCGTGGAGGACACCTACGGCGGGGTGCCGGGCATCAGCACCTACTGGATCTGGGTACCGGCGGCCGACCTGGCGGCGCTGCAGGAGCGCGTCGGGACGGCCGACTCCCCGCAGGACAAGGCCTTCACCGGGGAGGCGTGGCAGGTGGCGGCCGCCAACGCGACGGAGGCCAACAGTGCCCAGGTCGAGGCGGAGCGGGCCGCCCTGCAGGCCGCCCGGCTGCCGGCCAGCACCGAACTGGCGGTCTTTACCACCGACCTGGGGCTGCTGGAGGAGGCGGTGCGCGCACCGATGGCCATCATCTCGCTGACGCTGCTGTCGTTCGCGGCGCTGGTGCTGCTGGTGCTGGTGGTCGTGCTCAGCTTCATGCTCCGCAACGCCATCGTCCGCGATCTGCCCCAGGTGGGGGTGCTGCGGGCTATGGGATTCGGGGTGTGGCAGGTGATGGTGTCGTGCATGGCTCCCTTCGTGTTGCTGGGGGCGGGCGGTGCCCTTCTCGGGGGAGTGCTGGCGGCCCCGGCTTTGGGCAAACTGCAGCCGCTGCTGCGCGCCCAGACCGGCATCACCTGGCGCCCGCAGTCGGCGGTGCCCCTAGTGCTGGGGGTTGCGGCCGTGTTGACGCTCGTCGTGCTCGCCACGGGCCTGCTTGTCGCCTGGCGTCTGCGCCGCACGCCCGTGGTGGCGGCCCTGCGCGGCGGCACCAGCGACCACGCCTTCCGGCGAACCTGGCTGCCGCTGGAACGCACGCGCGGCCCCCTGGCGCCGCTGCTCGGCATCAAGGCTGCCGGGCAGGCCGCGGGCCGCAGTAGCGCGGTGCTTCTCATCACCGCCATTGCCGCCTTCACGGGGGTGTTCCTCAGCTCGCTGGCCTCCACCCTCGGGAATGGCGACAGCGCCATCCGCCTGCTGGTGGGCGACGTCGAGGATGTCAACGTGGACGTCAAGCCGGAGGGGGACTTGGAGGAGGTGCTGCGCACCAGCCGCCAGCTGCCGGGGGTGCGTGACGGCTACCTCATGGAGTACCGGCGGGGCGACCTCGGCGATATCGGCGGTTTCTACTTCCTCACCGACGCCTACTCCCAGCTCGGCGATGGGCAACTGTACGCAGGGCGGTGGCCGCGCCACGCCAACGAGGTGGCGCTCGGCACGGGCCTGGCAGATCACTACGGTCTAGCGGTGGGAGACGTGTGGACGGTGGAGGCCGCGGGCCAGCGCGCCGACTACGTGGTCACCGGCATCGTCAGCGGAGTGACGCAGCTTGGCCGTTTTGCCTACTTCCCCACTGCGGCCTTCCAGCGCCTCGATCCGGCGTTCGAGCCGCGTTCCGTCGCGTTGCAGGTGACTGGCGACATCGACGCGGTGGTGGGGCAAATCCGCGACCGCTACGGCGACCAGGTGGAGGCCACGAACCGGTACGCCCTGCTGGTCGGATCCTTAAAGAGCTACGTCCAGGTGGTACCGGTCCTGGCGGGGACTATCTCGGCGTTCACTGGCACGATCGTGGTGCTGATCTTGTCCCTGGTGGTCAGCACCGTGGTGGTGCAAAGCCGCCTGCAACTCGGGATCATGAAGGCGCTCGGTTTCGCGCACCGGGAGGTGGCCAGCCAGGTGCGGTGGGCGGTGCTGCCGCCGGTGCTGGTCGGCTCCGCGCTGGGGGCGGGGGCGGGGTGGTGGGCCTTCCTGCCGCTGCTGCGCGCCCTGCTACGACGGTTGGGGCTGTTGAAGATAGACGTCGCCAGCCCCACCTGGCCCGTGTGGGTAGTGCCCTTGGTGTTGGTGGTGACCTCGGGGCTGGTGGCCTGGCTCGTTACTCGACGCATCAAGTCCATCTCGCCTTACGTGTTGCTGGCCGAGTAGTGGTCGCGGCAGACCGTCGACGGAAGCGGGCCGGGCCGCCGATGGTCGACGGCCCGGCCCGGGGGTTGGCTCAGTCGAAGGTCGAGATCGCGCCGGGGACGATGGTCACGGGAGTGTCTTGTGCGGCCAGGAGGCGTTCCAGCTCGGCCAGCCCGGGGCTCTTGCCGCCTGGTAGTTGGGCGGCCACCCGCTCATCTACCGTGATTTCCACGGTGTCGGTCAAAATGTTGATCGACAGTCCCGCCATTTCCGGAATCTCTAGCCCGTGTTGGGCAATGAGATCGCTGATGCGCGGGGTGTCAGTTTGAAGCAGGCGTCGGCCCGGGATCAGGATGAGGCGCTCACCTGCCTGTTCCTTTAGGGCCTGCAATTCGGCCCCGCCCGGGCCGTCTAGGTCCCGTAGGTAGACCTCCACTGCCCGCCGATCCGAGGTCAGGGCCGTGCCGGCGATGTTGTGCATGTTGACGTGCCAGATTTCGTCGACCTGCGCGCCGAGTGCGGCGACTTCCGGGCTCTCCTCCCCGAACCAGAGCCGTTGGCCGTGCTCGTCGGTTACGTTGCTCCCCAGCTTGTTGGGATCCGGGGTGGGGAGGGTGGATGGCGGCTTGACGCTGGGGCTGTTGGACGGGGTGGCGACGGTGGGGGCCGCGGTTGGTACGTTGCCGGGGGCCGTCCGGCCGGGCGGGGCGGACGCGGCCGCGATCAGCGGGGGGACGGCCAATAATGCCGCGACCAATAGCGCGGCCGCGATAACAAACTTGCGGCGCATGGCGACTCCTAATCACGTAAAGCGTGAGCTCAGCCTAGTTGCGGTGGCCACCAATAGATATCGATAGGGATAAATCGTTATGTTGGCGGTTTGGATCAGGGGTACTACACCCGGTCGCTATGCCGAGGGTAAGAGCCAGTGCCGCGGATGTGAGGTTGGGGAGGCGGGTGGGCATGGTGTTATTGGTCTTTAGTCCAGGTGAGGCGGTCGGTGTCGAGGTCGAAGGTGGGGGTGGGGCGGAAGCAGTAGACAGCGAGGTTGCCGCCGCCGACCTGGCCGGGCGGCGTCTCCACAACCTTGACATCCAACAAAGTGAGGGTGCCGACCTCGGGATGCGACACCGACTCCCCCGCCCTTAGGGAACCATATGCCCCTGGCTTGCCTGGCACGTCGAATCCAACGCCCAATCCAGCAGCAGCTACCCCGTCTTCGAAGCGAGGACCGGAGGCAATAAGAGAAACTTTGCCTTCCCGGTCTGGGCGCAAAATGGTGGCGTGGGCTTGGGAAATGATGATGCCATCGGCGCATTGCATTTTAAGTTCCTCGCTACTTAAAGGCGCAGGGTCAGGGGTGCTACAACCGGTCGCTATGCCGAGGGTGAGGGACAGTGCCGCGGATGTGAGGTTGGGGAGGTGGGTGGGCATGGTGTTATTGGTCTTTGGTCCAGGTGAGGCGGTCGGTGTCGAGGTCGAAGGTGGGGGAGGGGCGGAAGCAGTAGACGGCGAAGTTGCCGCCGCCTGCCTGGTCGGGCGGTGTTTCTACGAGTTTGACGTCCAGGAGCGTGAAGGTGCCGACTTCGGGGTGGGACACCGACTCCCCGGCCCTTAGGGGCCTATCGGCACCGGGCTTGTTGGTGCCGGGAAAGCTAACGGTGATCGCAGCGGTGGCGATGCCGTCTTCGAAGCTCGGTCCGGAGACGAGTACCGCAACTTTGCCTTCCCGGTCAGGCCTCAACACGGTGGCGTGTCCTTGGGAAATGATGATGCCGTCAGCGCATTGCATTTTAAGTTCCTCTCCAGTCAAGGGCGTGGGGTCAGGGGTGCTACACCCGGCAGCAATGCCGAGGGTAAGCAGAACGGCTAGAGCACAATAAATGTTCTTCCATGCAGGCATGTCACTCCCCTATGGCCACACTGCCGAAATAATGCCCAAAATCCTCCCAGGAAAGCTTCAATCGTGCGCCACGATTACCGCCTCCTTCTTCCAGATTGTATCCGTGCGGGTTGATTATGGTCACCCCGCCCTCGTCCACCGCCTCGACCATGTAGGCGTGGAGGTAGTAGAGCTTGACTGGCGGGAGGGCGGGCTGGGTACTGTCGGCGACTAGCGCGGCACCTCGGTGAGGGAAGTACTCGGCTGGGACCATGGTGGTGGATGCTGTGACCGGTTTTTGGCTTTCCAGGGCAGCAGCGATCTGCGCCTGCTTGGTTGGCGAGTATCCCTCGCCCAGGCCCCAGATTCCCTTTGAGCGTTCGATGACCGTGCTGGGCATATCGCCGGCATCCCGCAGGGCCTCGTCGATAAGCCCGCCGTAGATGCCTGCTGGGCCGGGGCGGGTGCCCTCGGGGTGGAGTTGGCCGTAGGCTGATTCGAAGATAGAGAACATGTTCGGGCTGGTGAAGTTCGTGCCATTGGCGTAGACCGAGTCGACGAACACGGTGCGCTGGGCACGGGCGGTGGGGTGCAGGGGGTCGTCGTAGACCGTGACCAGGAAGCCAACAATGTTGCCGCGGGAGTCATACCGTGGCTGGATCGCTTCTTGCAGTGTGCGCCTGCCGTCAGGGGTGTTGCTCAACGCCATCAGGGCCGCCAGGTAGTAGCAGTCCCCGATGTAGCCCTGCGTCATGTCGGTGGGCCGCAACCCAGCAAACCCGTCCCAGATACGCGCCAGCTCCGCACTGCTCAACGCCCGCCGGTCGCTGAGATAGACCCCGTTTTCGTTCACATGGACGGCTTCAACGTGGAAACACTCCCGCAGACGAGCCGCACAGGCCTCCTCTTCCTGCCGCACCCGAGCCACCAGGCGCGCATAGTCACCGTCAATCCGGCCCGCGCTCGGCAACAACTCCAGATACTTCACCACCCGATAATCCCCCGCGGCGGCCGCCAACTGCCGATCCAAGCCCTCCAGGGCCGCCCGCATATCGGCCACCTGCCGTTTAGCGTCGCGCACCACCCAAGCGAAGACTTCCAACGCCTGGCCCCCGCCGTCGTAGCCGACACTCAAGTCCGCCACATCGACCTGCACCTTATCCAACTCCTGCGCGAAAGCCTCCCGCGCTTGGCCCGCCCAATCCGGGGCCAGGCGCAACACGTCGCGCAACTGCCAACGCCGCTCCTCCAACTCCTGCGCCCGCGCCAAAAACCCCGCACTGGCCGCGAACAACTCCTCCTCGTTCCCCGGCACGTCCCCAATCCAGCCCGCAAACAACCCCACCATTAGCCCCTAAAACTTGTGCTCGTCATAGGCGAAAGAAGCAGCCAACTGCTCTTCCGCAGCCGTCGTCGACGTCGCCACGCGCCGCACCCCCTGCCCGGCAGCCCCGCACCACCACTCCACTGCCTCGGCCCGCTGCCGCGCATTGCTGTCGGCCGCCAAATACGCCCCCAACAACTGCCAGCCCCCCAACCTCGCCGCAACACCACCCCCCGGCGGGCTGACAGCCCCCACCTGCTGCCCCACCCACTCCAACTTCTCCGCCATCCCAGCCAACTGCTCGGAATCAACAGCAAAATCGGGCACCATCACCCTCCATCGGCTCCGACTAACAGCGGTCAGGATACTGCTGAATTGACCTCATGGTGAGGGAATCAGGCAGGCACTTTAGTGTTTGTGGAGCGTGTGGGGGTGGCACCATGGAGGCATCACCGTCGGCCTGCCAGGAGACCTCCATGCCGCAACTGCGTCCTATCCCGTCCACCCTCCGGTTGGGGGTGGCCACCGCCGCCTACCAGATCGAAGGCGCCGTCAGCGCCGGAGGGCGGGTGCCGTCCATCTGGGATACCTTCAGCCACACCCCCGGCAAGGTCGCCAACGGGGATACCGGCGACGTCGCCTGCGACTCCTACCACCGGTGGGAGGAAGACCTCGGCCTCATCAAAGGCCTTGGGCTGGACGCCTATCGGCTGTCCATCGCGTGGCCTCGCATCATTGGCGGTCTTGGCCACGCCCCCACCCAGGAGGGCCTGGACTACTACAAGCGCCTGCTCGATGCCCTGCGTGACCTCGACATCGCCCCCGTCGTCACCCTCTACCACTGGGATCTGCCGCAGTGGCTGCAAGACCAAGGGGGCTGGGCCAATCGTTTCACCGCCCTCCAATTTGGTGCCTACGCGGAGGTGCTCGCCCGAGAGCTGGGGGACCGGGTCGAGACCTGGACGACGCTAAACGAACCGTGGGTTGCGGCGTTCCTTGGCCACGCCTCGGGAGTGCACGCCCCTGGCAGCACGGACGGGGCGACGGCGCTGGCCGCCGCCCACCACCTCAACCTTGCCCACGGCTCGGCGGCCACCGCCATCCGGTCGGTGCTCCCCGAAGCCAAGATTTCCGTTACCCACAACCTGCAGGTGATCCGTCCCGCGCTGGCCGCCGACCCCGCCCACCAGGCGGCCGCCCAGCGGATCCGTAACCTCGCTAACGAGATCTTCCTCGGTCCCCAATTCGCGGGCGCCTACCCGGAAGACCTCATCGACCAGACCGCCGGCGTCACCGACTGGGGTTTCGTGCACGACGGTGACCTCGTGTTGGCCCGCCAGCCGCTAGCCAGCCTCGGTGTCAACTACTACTACACCGATACGGTGCGCCCCGGGGTGGCGGGCAACCTTCACCAGGGTGCCTCCGGTTGGGGCCAGACCAGCCCGTGGCCCGGCAGCGAGGACGTGGAGTTCCTGCGGCCCCTTGGTCCCACCACAGACATGGGATGGAATCAGGACCCAGCCGGCTTGACCGAACTGCTGACCACCTTGGCTGCCCGCTTCCCGGGGCTGCCGTTGGAAGTTACCGAGAACGGGGCCGCATTCCCCGACACTGTCGACGCCGATGGGTACGTGCACGACCCGCAGCGTATTGCCTACCTGCGTGCCCACCTGCATGCCGTTCTCGACGCGATCGAGGCCGGGGCGCCCGTGCACGGCTATTTCGCCTGGAGCCTGCTGGATAACTTCGAGTGGGCGTTGGGCTACGACAAGCGGTTCGGTCTGACCCGCGTCGATCCCGTCACGCAGGATCGCTACATCAAGGCCTCCGGTCAGTGGTACGGCGCGCTCGGGCACACCCGGCAGCTGGAGCCCCTTCAGCCCGGTGACCCGGCCTCTATTCCCGGGGTGGGGCCACGGCTTGACTGATGGGCAGGGGCGCTGGCGGACGGTGCGCCGCCGGGCGGAGAGCTGGATCGGGCGGCACTCCCGCGTGGGTTTGCTGGTCGCGGCCTTTGCCTACGTGGCCTCCTTCTCCCCGTCCCTGCTGCCGCGCACCTGGCTGACCCAGTCCCTTTTGACGGCGGTGACGGTGGCAGTCATGTATGGCGTGGGCGCGGCCCTTGGCGCGGCCTGGGATCTCATCGCGCGCGGGATACGCCTGGAAATCGGCGTCGCCCCGTGGGTGCGGCGCTGGCTGGGCCCCCTCGTTGCCGGGTTGGTGGTGGTCTGGATGGCAGTGTCGCTGCGGCGCTCCTATCACGCCGCCGCCGTAACCGCCGAGCTCGTGGAAATGGCTCCACCGGCCTGGTGGGAGCACAGCGCCAGCCTCTTCTTGGCGCTGGTGTTCGCGTGGCTGGTGCGTCTGGTCTTCGTCACCCTGCGGCGGGCCTGGCGACGCCTGCGGGCGGCTACCCGGCGGCGAATCCGTTTCCCGTTCCTCGACACCGCGGTGGCGATCGCGGTGGTGCTGGGGCTGGTGGTTGTCTTCAACCAGGTGGTGGCCCGCAATGTGCTCGGGTTCTTCTACGAGCATTTCGCGCGCGCCAACGTCGGCGTTGAGGCGGGAGCGGTGCGCCCGACGCAGGCCGAACGCTCCGGCTCCCCGGCCTCCAGCCAGGACTGGGAACAGCTGGGGCGCATGGGGCAAAGTTTCCTCACCCTCGGGCCGTCGGCCACCCAGATCGCGCAGGTTACCGGGCGCCCCGCCCGCGAACCGATCCGCATCTACGCCGGGCTCATCCAGCACCAGACGATCGACGACGCGGTGGCCGCCGTGTTGGGGGAACTGGAGCGGACCGGCGCCTGGGAGCGGGACTGTCTCCTGTTGGTTACCACGACCGGTTCGGGGTGGGTGGACGAGTACAGCGTGCAGGCCGTGGAGTACCTCAGCGGCGGCGATGTCGCTACCGTCGCCATCCAGTACTCCTTCCTGCCGTCCTTCGCGGCCCTGCTTTCTGACCGCGAATCTCCCCAGCTTGCGGCTCGCCAGCTCCTGACCGCGGTGGAGGAGCGGCTGGCGGCCCGGCCAGCTGGGCAGCGGCCCGCCCTGTTGGTCACCGGCACCTCATTGGGGGCATACGGCGGGCTGGGGGCATTCGCGTCGGCGGCCGACATGCTGGCGCGCGTGGACGGGGCGGTGTGGACGGGGGTGCCCCGCTGGACCCCGCTGCACAGAGAATTGACGGCCGGGCGGCAAAAAGGCAGTCCCGAGGTTGCCCCCGTCATCGGGTCGGGAGAACACATCCGCTTCATTACTAAGCCCGCGCAGCTGCGGGCCGACGCCTACGGGCGCGCCTACATCCCGTGGAGTCAACCGCGGGTGGTGTTCCTGCAGCACGCCTCCGATCCCGTCGTGTGGTGGGAGCCGCACGTTTTCGTCGCTGCGCCGACCTGGATCCGGGAAGCGGCAGGCAGCGACGTCAACCCAGCGATGCGGTGGACGTGGGGGGTGACTTTCTGGCAATTGTTCACGGACCTGCCGTTCGCGGGCCTGGCCCCGGCCGGGCACGGGCACTTCTACCGCCACGAGCAGATTCACGCCTGGCGGGAAGTCCTCGCCCCGGCGGGCCAAGCCCCGCTAGCGGGCCGCCGGGTCAGTGAGGAGACGATTGAGCGCATCGCCCAGCACATCGACGCCGACCTGCTCCGGACCGCCACCGGCCGCAGCCAGCTCAGCCACTAGTCCGCCGGAGCCGAAAATCTTCGCGGGGGCCCGTGAGTATGGCAGTGCCCCGGCCCATTCGGGCCGGGGCACTAACACACTGAGCAGGCGGCTCAGTGCTCGTCGTAGTGGTCGCCGTGCTGGGCGTGCTTGTGACCGTCGTGGATGTAGTCCACGTGGTCGCCGTGCTGCACGGCCTCGTGGCCGCAGTCCTTGCCGTGCTCGTGCTCGGCGGTGGTGTGCTCGGCCTGCTTGTGGTCGCTCATGGGTTCCTCCTCGGTTGGGTGCGCCCAGCATGACACACATATAAACAAATTGCAATACTTGCATTTAAATGG
This sequence comes from Buchananella hordeovulneris, assembly GCF_001907235.1. Taxonomy (GTDB): domain Bacteria; phylum Actinomycetota; class Actinomycetes; order Actinomycetales; family Actinomycetaceae; genus Buchananella; species Buchananella hordeovulneris. Next base: position 69,183 of record NZ_MQVS01000010.1, on the reverse strand, counting down.
GAGTGGTTCTCATCTGCCCGGTCTCCTCAATCCGCCTGCACCGCGGCAAACCACGCCCGGCTACCCCGCGGCGGCCGCCTCCTCGGCGTGCGTGAGGGCGTCGGCCACCACGTGGATGACGTGCTCGTCAGCGATCCGGTACCGAATCTCCTTGCCGTGCCGCTGCGCCATCACCAGGCCCGCATCCCGCAGGGACCGCAAATGCTGGGAAACCAGCGGCTGAGACAGACCCGAGCGCTCAACCAGCTGCGAGACCGTCAACTCCGCCGCCGCCAGCTGGATGAGCAGCTGCAACCGAGACGGGTTGCCCAGCACCTTGAAGCCTGCCGCCGCCCGTACCAGTTGGGCACTAGTGACCTGCGTGGGAATCTTCATCTCTCGGCCCTCCTGCCCCCATCCTATGGGCGCCTAATATGACCCAATGACCGAACTAAGCGCAGTGCGAGTCGACGTCTGGCTGTTTGCGGTGCGGGCCTGCAAGTCCCGGTCGCTGGCCACCGCGGCCGCCCGCGCCGGGCACGTGAAGATCAACGATGCCACCGCCAAAGCCTCAGCCGACGTCCGGGTGGGCGACGTCGTGCGGCTGCGCATCGAGGGCTTTGACCGGGTGCTGCGGGTGGAAAAGCTCCTCCTGCGGCGGGTGGGAGCCCCGCTGGCCGCCGAGCACTACACCGACCTGACCCCACCCCGCCTGACCGTGCGCGACGCCCCCGTCTTCGTCCGCGACCGCGGCGCCGGGCGCCCCACCAAACGCGAGCGGCGCCAGCTCGACGCCCTGCGCGGGCGCCGCAGCTGAGCCGCCTGCCCGCCGCCCCTAGCGGTCGGCAGCCAGCCGCTGCGCAATCTCGGCCCGCTGCCCGATTAGGTCCGCCAGTTGCAGCACCTCCCGGAACCCCAGGGCATCGTTGATGGCCAGCATGTAGGCATTCTCATCCGCGGTGCAGGTGCTGACTGCCGGGTGCGGCAAGTCCATCGTCAGCAGTTGGCGCTCCACCGCGCACTTGACCGCCCACCCGAGCCGGTGCCCGCGGTGGTCGCGCTCCACCAGCGTCTCCAGCACCTCAATATTGGCGTCAGGCTGGGGCGGCACCGCGTAGCCGCTCACGCCGACGGCCCGGCGGCGACCAGCAGGATCCACCCACACCGCCACGGCCTCCACCCGGCGCGTCCCGTTGGCCACGGCCCGGGCGATGCCCGCGCGGTAGTCGGCGGCCGTGAACGGCTCGGGCTCGTAGTCGATGTCCCCGGCCTCCACCTCGGCCTCCACCATGCCGTGCAGGCGCGCAACATCCTCCTGCAGCTCGGGGGCTACCCCATTGACGTACACCTCGATCGTGTAGTCGCCCACCCGCGTCGTTCCGTCCGGCCCCGGCACCGCTGGGTCGAGGCTATCCAGCAGCGCCGCCGACGTCGGCCACGGGTGGCGCCGCAGGTGGCACAACTCGCCGACGCGCAACCCCACGGCCCGGGCAAACCGCGGGCCGGGCGCCTGACTACTCGCCAGCGGGCCATCCGCTGGATCGGCGACCACGTATGACAGTATCCGGGTGCGCTGCGGCGGCAAGTCCGCCAACAAGGCGGCGTACAGGGCGCGGCCCACCCCGCGCCCGCGCGCCTCCGGCCGCGTCCACACGTGGGTGAAGGCCATATCGGTGTTGGCCTCGCCCCGGTACCAGTGGGCGTAGGCCACCCCCAGCCCTTGCCCATCGTCATCCTGTGCCAGCCAGATGAGCCGCTCGTGCGTCGGGGAGGGGCGGCGGAGGGCCTGCACGGCTTCAACAGGCAGGAACGCGCCCACCTCCTCCCCGGACTCCACCGTGCGGGCGTGCAACATTTGGGCCGCCAGCAAGGTAGCGGCGTCGTCAGCGAGAGCAAGTCGGGTTATGTGCACGGCAGCACCCTAACAAGGACCAGCCCAGCCGCTGGTGCCAGTCCGCTGCATGCTGCCCGCAGCGGGCACGGCGCGGCCCGAGCCCCGTAGGCTGGGAGGGTGATTGATGCGGTAGTTGACACCCTCGTTTCGTCGCCGCTGCTGACCATCTTTCTGGTGGTCGCTGTCGGCTCCGCCCTGGGCGCGCTCCCGCTCGGGCGGCTGCGGCTCGGGGCAGCAGGGGCCCTGTTTGTTGGCTTGGCCGTGGGAGCCCTGGATCCCCGCCTCGGGGAGGGCCTAGGCCTCGTGCGATCCCTCGGACTGGCCCTCTTCGTCTACACCGTGGGCTTGAGCGCGGGTACGACTTTCTTTCGCGAACTCAAACGCTTCCTGCCGTTCATGGGGGCCAGTGTCGCGGTGCTCGTGGTGGCAGCTGGCAGCGTCGTCCTGGTCGCCCCGCTCCTGGGGCTGCCCACGCCCCTGGCACTGGGCACGTTTGCGGGGGCGTTGACCTCCACCCCGGCCCTGTCTGCTGCCACCGTCGCCACCGGCGGCAGCCCCGAGGCCGCCGTCGGCTACGCGCTGGCCTACCCCGTCGGCGTGGTGGTCGGCCTAACGGTAATAGCGGTCGTCCTTACCCGCAGGTTCCCGGCCCGGCGCGACGCCGAGAGCTTGGCAGGGGCAGGCCTGCAGGCCACCTCGCTGCGGGTACAAGCGGACACCAACCCGGCTGCCGTCCCGCTGTTGGCGGCCGGGCAGGTCCGTATCTCCTACCTGGCCCGCGGGGGAGTAACCCGCGTGTTCCTCCCCGGTGACCAGTTGCTGGCGGGTGACTGGATTGTCGTCGTCGGGGCCGCCAAGCATGTGGCGCAGGCCGCTGCCGCGCTCGGCGAGGAAACCGATACGCACCTGGCGGATTATCGACACGAAGTGGATCACCTGCGTTTCGTGGTCTCCAACAAGCACGTCATCGGGCGCACCGTCGGGGAGTTGGACTTCCCCGGGCGCTTCCACGGCACGATCATGCGGGTGCGCCGCGGTGACCTTGACCTGCTGGCCAACGAATCGCTGACCCTGCAGCCAGGTGACCGGGTCTTGGCGGTGGTGCCCGCCGAGCGGCTGGACGACGTGCGGCAACTTTTTGGCGACTCCGAGCGGCGCCTGTCGGAGATAGACCCCGTGGCAGTGGGTCTGGGGCTGGCGCTCGGGCTGGCGGTGGGCCTGCTCAGTGTGCCGCTCGGCGGGGGACTGACGTTTTCCCTCGGGGCCGCGGCCGGGCCGCTGTTGGTCGGCACTATCCTCGGCCACTTCGAACGTACCGGACCGTTTGGCTGGCAACTTCCCTACGCCGCCAACCTGACAATTCGGCAGGTGGGGCTGCTGCTGTTTTTGGCCTGCGTGGGTTTGGGGGCCGGGCCTGCCTTCATGCGCGAGGCCTTCACCTTCGCGGGGGTGAAGGTCATTGCCTTCGCCGCCCTCCTGTGCGGCGTGACCTGCCTGCTATTCGCCCTAGCCGCCCGCCTCCTTGGCTTCTCCAGTCCGCGCACTGCCGGGGGCTTGGGGGCCGTGGTGGGGCAACCCGCGCTGGTGGCTGCCGCCAACCTGCAGGTCAGCGACGAGCGGATCGACGCAGGCTATGCCACCCTCTATGCCCTTTGCATCGTCACCAAAGTGCTGCTGGTCTACCTAATGGTCGCGCTGTTGGGGGTCGGGACATAGGCAGCGGGCGGGGGCCAGCGCCACCCGCCCGCCACCGGGCGCTGCGCGCCCGCGGAACCTACTTGACCTTGAACGAGGTGAAGAACTCGTGATCCATTTCCCCGCCCACCTGCCACACCATGAACTGGTCAGGCGCGTCTACCGCGAGGGCGGTAATGAAAGTGACGGGCCCTGCGGGACTTTCGCCGTGCCCGATCTTGGCCTCCACGCCCGGCATGAGCCAATCCTCAGTGTTCTTCAACGTCGAGCCGCTATTTTGCATGGCCCCCATGATCGACGAATCCAGGGTGATGCCTGGGGTGCGCTGGGGGACGTAGGCGGCGTAGTACTGCTTGCCTTCGTGGATAACCGCCCAGAACTTCAACTGCTGCTCGCCAGCGCCGACCTCCTGCACCGTCGGCTGCGCCGGGAACTTTACTTCCATGCGGGCGTTGGACACCACGTTGTCCGCCCCCAGCTCCAGATCGCCAGCCACCTGACCACCAGCGGCAGCCGGGGCGTCGGCGGTGGCCTCGTCCGCCGGGGTAGCCTCCTGCGTTTGGGGGGCGGCCGGGTCCGTGGCCGCAGCAGAGGCGGTTGCCGACGCCGCCGGACGCGACTCGGCCGATTTTTCCCCACCGAACAAGTGGGACGACGCGAAGTAGCCAGCGACAGCCGCCAGGCCCGCCACCAGCACGGTCACCAAGATAGTGACCCAAGAGCGGGACTTTTTCTGCGGGGGATACCCGAGAGTCATTTGTGCCTCCTGTAAGTCAAAACGCCAACACTGTACCGAGCGGGCGGGCCGGTGCACGGGCCGGGCAGATTACAACTTCGTCAACAGGCCAAGCACGACGTCGGCGCTGGCCTGGGCCGCCACCTCCACCCCGACGTGGAACTCCTGGTCGGCGCGCGGGCCGCACAGATCGGACACGCCGCGCACGCTGGCAAACGGAACGGTGTGGGCGAAGCACACCTGCGCCAGGGCCGCGCTTTCCATATCAACCCCGACTGCGTCCGGGAAGAGGGCGCGCACGGCAGCGGCATTGGTGGCGGTCACGAAGGAATTGCCTGACAGTTGCTGTCCCTCATGCAGGCGCGGCAGGGTCTGCGTCCCGGCCTCCACACCAGCGCGGACAGCGGTCAGCAGGCTAGCGGCCGCCGGGAAGCAGGCCGGTTGGCCGGGGATCTGCCCGGGGGCGTAGCCAAAGGCGCGGGCGTCGGCGTCGGCGTAGGCGAAGGAGGTGCCGATCGTGACATCCCGAACCTCGACGGCGGCGCCCAAGCCGCCACAGGTACCGGCCGAGATGACGGGCGGGGGCGGGGCAACGCGCGGCAGCGCGGTCAGCAGCGCCGTGAGGCTGCTGGCGGCCGCGGTCAGACCAATGCCGGTACGCAGCAGCACCACGGGGCGGTCGGCGATTTCCAGTAGTTGGGCGGCGGCACCCCCGGCAGGCCACGGGTGGGCGGCCCGCGCGGCAGCCTCGAACGGGGCGGCCTCCTGCGGCATGGCCACCACGATAACGGCGACGGGCTGACTCATGCGCGGTGCACCTCCTCCCACTCGGCGCGGCCCGCCAGGAAGGCCTCAACGGCGGCCTGGGCGGCCGCCAGCGAGTGGTTCGCGCCCCACCCGCACTGCACCTCGTTGGCGGCCGGGACCTCCCGGGCGGCGAGAATATCGCGGCAGGTGGCCGCCAATATTTCCAGGAACTCCGGCGGCTCCAGCCCGAGGGTGAGGGCGTAGAAGCCCGTCTGGCAGCCCATGGGGGAAAAGTCGAGCAGCTGCGTGGTGTGGTTCCGCATCAATTCGGCCGTCAAGTGCTCGATGGAGTGCACGGCAGCCATCGGCAGGTGCGCCTGGTTGGGCTGGGTGAAGCGCACGTCGTATTTCACGAGCACATCACCCCCGGGCAGGGTCTTGCGGTCAGCCACCCGCACGTAGGGGGCGGCCACCGTCCGGTGGTCCAGGTTGAAGGACTCAGTATTCATGCGCTCAGTCATGTCCTCATTGTTTCGCCTTTCGGTGCGGGCGTCGCGCCCCCGTGTTATGTTGTGCGGACAACAGTCGGTGGGGAGAAAGGCCAAGACCAATGGGCGAGCCGAATCGCGTGCAGCAACTGCGCCAGCGCGTCCTCATTTTCCGGGTGCTCGGGGTCATCTTTGTGGGTATTGCGTTAGTGCAATTGTTTACCCGGGCGCTGCCCCTGTGGGGGTACCTGGTGGCCGCTGTCATCTTCCTGGGGTATGCGGTGATCGTGGGCATGCCCGCGGACCGCGAGCTGCGCCGCCTGCGAAAGTCGGGGCAGGATTCGCGCTAATGGCCCCAAGCCTGCCCGCTCCCGAGCTGGACGGGCGGCCAGTAACTGCCGCGCAACTGACGAACCTGGCGTTGACCGGCTACGGGCACTTCACCACCATGTGTCTAACCGCGCGCGGGGTGCGCGGGTTGACTTTGCACCTGGAACGGTTGGCGGCCGATTGTGCCGCCCTGTTTGGGGTCACGCTCGATGTTGAACATGTGCGCGCCTGCCTGCGGCGCTGGCGCGGCCAGCAGGCCGTGGTGCGGGTGACGATCTTTGACCCGGAGCTGCACCTGGGCAACCTGGCCGCCCCCGCCCACCCGGCTGTCCTGCTCACTGCCCGGCCGTTGCCGCCCGGCTCCCCACTGCGGCTGGCCACCGCGCGCGGGGTGCGCTCCCTGCCGCACCGCAAACACCTCGGGATGTGCCCGGCGCTGTGGGCGGCCCGCACGGCCCGCCTCGCGGGGGCCGACGACGCCCTGCTGCTTACCGCCACCGGCCACATCGCCGAACTGACCACGGCGAACCTGGGGATGGTGCGCGACGGCACCCTCACCTGGGCGCAGGGAGCCAGCCTCGCCGGGGTAACCCAGCGGTTGCTGGACGCTGCCCTGCCGGGCCGCACCCGCTACCAGCCCCTGCGGGTGGCTGACCTGCCGGGCGCCGACCTGGTGCTAGCCACCAACGCCGTCGCGGGCGTGCGAGCGGTGACGCACATCGATGGGCAAGAGCTGCCCAGCGGGCAGGCTGTGCAAGACTGGCTGACACAGGTTTACCGCACCATCCCCGAGGAGCAACCCTGAGCGTCGTGCGCACGCTGATCGTCGATAACTACGACTCTTTCACGTTCAATCTCGCCCAATACCTCGCCCAGCTGACGGGCAGTCTGCCGACGGTGCTGCCCAACGATGCCGCCGACTGGCGGGCGGGCGAGCTGGCGGGCTACGACGCCGTCGTCATCTCGCCGGGCCCCGGCCACCCGGCCCGTCCCCGGGATTTCGGCATCAGCGCCGCCGTCATCGCCGCCGCCCGAGTGCCGGTGCTGGGGGTGTGCCTGGGGCATCAAGGACTGTGTGCCCTGGCGGGGGGCGAGGTGGACCTCGCTCCTGCCCCGTGCCACGGCCGCGAGACCTGGGTGCGGCACGACGGCACGGGGGCGTTCGCGGGCCTGGCGGATCCCACCCGGGTGGTGCGTTACCACTCCCTGGCCGTCACCCGGGTACCGAGCGACTTCGTTGTCAACGCCTGGACGGACGACGGCATCGTCATGGGGGTGCGCCACCGGCAGCTGCCGCGGTGGGGAGTGCAGTTCCACCCCGAGTCGATTCGCACGGAGGCGGGCCTGGCGATGCTCGCCAACTTTATTGACCTGGCCCGCGTGGGCAGCGGCTCGCGCGCCGCCGGGGCGGGAGGTTCCCGCCCCCAGGTGACGCTTCGGCAGGCGGATGGCCGGGCGGCGCAGGAGAGGGGCGGGGCGTCCTCCGCGCCCGCGGGTGCGTCATCCGCCGCCGCGCTCGCTGCGGGCACGCCGCCCGCCGCTACCCCGCGCCGTCGGGTCCGCGTAATCAGTCAGGCCTGCCCGGCCCCGCGCGACACGGCGGCTCTCTTTACTGCCCTGTATGGGCAGAGCAATCCGGCGTTCTGGCTCGACTCGGGGGCGGCGCCCGGCCGCTATTCCATCCTGGGGGACGCCAGCGGGCCCCAGGCTCGCCTGGCCCGCGCCGACGTGGCCACCGGCACCGTCACGGTGCGCGCCGACGGCCAAGACCAGGTGCTAACCACCGACCTCTTCACCTGGCTGGAGCAGGAACTAGCCGGGTGGGAGGTAGAGGGCGACCCGGTGCCGGGCGACTTCGCGCTCGGGTGGGTCGGCTACCTCGGCTACGAATTGAAGGCCCAGTGCGGGGCCGCGGCCGCCCACCGTGCCCCCACGCCCGACGCCGCCCTCCTTTTCGCCGACCGCGCCGTTGTCGTGGACCACGCCACCGCCACCGCCCACCTGCTGACCCTGGCCGGACCGGGCAGCAGGCAGTGGCTGGCCGCCACGGCGGCCGTCGTGGCCAAGGTGCGCGCGGCGCAGGTGAACGCCGCCCCCGGGCCTGGCCCTGGCACGGCTCCCGCCGGTTCCGCCCACCCTGACCCGGCCCCGGCTCCCGCTGGCCCAGCCCCGGCGGCGGCACCCGCCCGGCCGACCCCGGGCGTCGGCCGCCTGAGCGCCCGCCATCCACGGCAGGCCTATTTAGCGCGTATCGCCGACTGCCAGGCGGCCCTGCGGGCCGGGGAAACCTACGAGGTGTGCCTCACCAACCACCTGGCGGCCCCCGGCACCTTGGAGCCGTTGCCCGCCTACCTGCGGCTGCGCCACCTCAGCCCCGCCCCCTACGGGGCCTTCCTGCGCCTAGCGGAGGTGGCGGTGCTCTCCACCTCTCCCGAGCAGTTTCTGCGCGTAGACGCCGCCGGGCACGTGACCTCCCGTCCCATCAAGGGCACCCGCCCGCGCGGCACCACCCCGGCCGCCGACGCCGCGCTCGCGGCCGAGCTGGCCGCCAGCGAGAAGGACCGGGCCGAGAACCTCATGATTGTCGACCTAGTGCGCAATGATCTCGGGGTGTGCGCGGAGCCGGGCACGGTGCGGGTACCGGAAATATTTGCGGTGGAGAGCCACGCGCGCGCCCACCAACTGGTCAGCACGGTGACAGCACAGTTGCGCGCGGGGGTGAGCCCGGTGCGGTGTGTGCAGGCCGCCTTCCCGGGCGGCTCCATGACCGGGGCGCCAAAGCTGCGCACCATGGAGATCATCGACGAGTTGGAGGCTGGGCCGCGGGGTGTCTATTCCGGAGCGCTCGGCTATTTCTCTCTCACTGGCGCGGTGGACCTGTCGATCGTCATCCGCACGCTCGTGGTGCAGCCGCACGCGGTGTCGTTCGGGGTGGGCGGGGCGATCATCGCGCTGTCGGAGCCGGCGGCCGAGTGGCAGGAGACCGTGGTCAAGGCCGCCGCCCTGCTGGATCTGCTCGGGCAAGACTTCCCGGGCTGAAGCGGTCGGCCGGGCTGCGGGCGGACATGGACATGTACACGTGATGTACATGAGGCGAGAACGTGTACATTTTCGCCCCCAAAATGTACATGACGTCCAGATGTTGTCATACCATGTCGCCATGTGGACGAATCCGGATCGGCCGTATCAAACCCTGCCACCACTGCCACCGCAGGCGGAGATCGAGACCCTCGGGGTGTTGCGCCAGCTGGTGGGAACCAGTCGGGCGTTGACCAGACTCGAAGAAGCATGTAGGCGACTGCCCGATCCCACGATGCTCACTAGCACCGTGCCGTTGCTGGAAGCACAAGCCTCCAGCGAGATCGAGAACATCGTCACCACCAACGACGAGTTGTTTCGGGCCGCTCACCTGCCCGCGACTGCGGCAGCCACCCCGGCGGTGAAAGAGGCGCTGCGCTACCGGGAGGCGTTGTGGGCAGGATACGAAGCGCTGAAAGAACGGCCTGTGACGGTCAACACCGCGCGGAAAATCTGCACGGCACTGCGCGGGCACGAAGTCGACGTGCGTTCGCAGCCAGGTACCTTCATTGGCAATCCTGCTACCCGAGAGCGGCTTTACACCCCACCTGAGGGAAGAGAAGTCATACTGTCGCACTTGGCGCGCTGGGAAGAATTCATCAACGACAAGGACCAAGAGTTGGATCCCCTCGTGGTGATGGCACTTCAGCACTACCAGTTCGAAGCGATTCACCCCTTCACCGACGGCAACGGTCGCACTGGTCGCGTCTTAAATCTCTTGGTGCTGTCAGCTTCTGGCATTCTCACGCAACCGGTGTTCTACCTCTCTGGCTACGTGGTGCGTCACAAAGACGAGTATTACGCACGATTGCGGGCCGTCACCGAACGGGATGAGTGGGAAGAGTGGGTCTTGTTCATGCTGCGAGCATGCGAGGTGACAGCCGAGTGGACGTACAGCCTTATCAACCAGATCACCGACCTGCAGGCGAAGGTAGCCAACAAGGTGCGAGAGTTGATCCCACGGGGAGACGCTACGGCCCTAACGGAACTCCTCTTCCGGCAGCCGTATGTGCGCATCGAGGAAGTCGTGCAGCAGAGGTTGGCCCAGCGGCAGACGGCAAGTAAGTGGATGGGAATCCTCAGCGATAACCATGTGCTTCGCAAAGAGAAACATGGCAAGCACGCGGTGTTTATCAACGACAGCCTGCTCGACTTACTCTTCGAGTATCCGCTGGCGTCGTGAGACGATCTAGCAATGAGTAAGCCAGACTTGGTGCTGCCCGCTGCTGTCGTCGCGGGCCAGGCCCCCGCCGCGTGCGCCCCCCGGCCGCTGAGCGTCTTTGACATCTTCCGGGTAGGTATCGGGCCGTCCTCCTCCCACACGGTTGGCCCCATGCGGGCGGCCTTCGTCTTCGCTCGGCGCCTGACCGAACAGCTGGCCGCCCCCGCCGCTCCCACCCTGGGGCGCGTGACCGTCGACCTGTACGGCTCCCTGGGGGCCACCGGGCGCGGGCACGCCACCGACCGCGCCGTTCTGCTGGGCCTGGCCGGGCACAAGCCCGAGAGCGTGTCTTCGGCGGTGGTCGCTGCGGCCCTCCCGCATGTTGGCCAGACCGGCACCACCCCCGTGGCGGGGCGGGAAATTCCCTTCTCGATGGAAGACGACGTGCGCTTCCTGCCCGGCACCTGCCTGGATTACCACGTCAACGGCCTGCGGCTGACAGCCCTGACGCCCGCCGGTGAGCAGATCGCCGTCGGGACCTTTTACTCGGTGGGCGGCGGCTTCGTGATGGAGGAGGGGCCAGACGGGCAGTACGTGGCCCTGGCCAGCGAGACCACGCGGGCCGTCCACGCCATCGCCGCCCCCTACCCGTTCAGCACGGCCGACGAGCTGCTCACCGTCTGCGAGCGGGCCGGACTGGGGGTGGCAGACATTGTGCGCGCCAATGAGGAGGCGGCCCGCAGCGCCACCGAGGTTGATGCCTACCTCGACCACATTCGCGCCGTGATGGAACAGTGCATCGAAGATGGTTGCAGCACCCAGGGGGTCCTGCCGGGTGGCCTGAACGTGACGCGCCGCGCGGCGGCCCTGCGGGCGCAGCTGACCGGCCGTCGCGGGGATGCGGGCGCCTCGTGGCAGTCCGGCAACGACCCGCTGGCGGGCATCGATTGGGTCAACCTCTACGCGTTGGCGGTCAACGAGGAAAATGCGGCCGGACACCGGGTGGTGACCGCCCCCACCAACGGTGCGGCGGGCGTCGTGCCTGCGGTGCTGCAGTACTACCTGCGCTTCGTGCCCGGGGCGAGTGACGCAGGGGCGCGCCGCTTCCTGCTGGCGGCTACCGCGATCGGGGCCCTGATTAAGACCAACGCTTCGATTGCGGGCGCCGAGGTCGGTTGCCAGGGCGAGGTCGGCAGCGCCTCGGCGATGGCGGCCGGCGGGCTGGCTGACGCCCTCGGCGGTACGGCCCGGCAGGTGGAAAACGCTGCCGAGATCGCGATGGAGCACTCGCTAGGGCTGACGTGTGACCCGGTGGCGGGCCTGGTGCAGATTCCCTGCATCGAACGCAACGCCATCGCTGCGGTCAAGGCGATCAATGCGGCGCGCATGGCGCTGTGGGGCGACGGGCGGCACGCCGTGTCGTTGGACACCGTCATTGAAACCATGCGGCAGACGGGGGTGGACATGCTCTCGAAATACAAGGAGACGTCGCTGGGTGGTCTCGCCGTCAATGTCGTGGAGTGCTGAATAAAACGGTAGAGTATGAGCTGCGCCACAGGTGGCGTTGCTGCATCCCGAACGGAGTTGTTTGCCATGTCTTATCCGCCGAGTTCCCCGTCCCCCAACCCGTGGCAGTCTGGTGCGGCAGGTGGCGGTCAGCAACCGCAGGGGCAGCCGGGGAACTATCCCGGTGGTGAGGCGTTGCCGGGTGGCACCTACCCCGGGGGTTATCCGGTGGGCGGGCCGCTGCCGCCCGGCGGGGCCTACCCGAGCGGCCCAGTGCCAGGCACGCCCTATCCCGGGGGGCAGTATCCGGCCGCGGGGGTGCCCCAAGGGGGCTACGGAGCCCCGGGGGGCTACGGTTCGCCGCCGTATGGCATGCCGCCGCAGCGCAAGTCCGGGGCAACGGTGGCCATCCTCATCGCCCTGGTGGCTGTGTTGGCGGTTGGTGGGGGTGTGGCCGCCTTCTTCCTCCTCGGTAAGGACGACGGCAAAGCCACCGTCGCCACCCCGACTGCGCAACCAGATGCGGGGCGGGAGGTGAGAGAGACCGAAGCGCCGTTCGGCACGGATGAGTCGTTTGACGAAGTGGACGAGCCTGGCCCCGGGATCGAAACCATCTTTACTTTCAATCCGCAACCGGGGGAGTGCCTGAACTGGCCGCGCTTCTACGGCGGGGCCGTCGGTCAGCCGGACACCGTGGATTGCAGCGAGACCCACGACGGTGAGGTCATGGAAGTTGCCCCGCTGCCGTCCGCCGAGTACCCGGGCGAGGACAACCTGTTGGGCATTCTTGAGCCGTTGTGCGTCAAGGCGTTCAGGGACTATGTCGGCATCGACTACGGCCAGTCGCAGTACGAGGTGTACATGACCGGCCCCAGCCAGGTGGAGTACGAACTCGGTGCCCGCAACTACGCCTGCTACGCCATCGGGCGGCAGGCCGGGCAGATGCAGGGCTCGGTGAAAGGCGCCAAGAAGTAGGCCCACCACCGCCCGAACTCCTAATTGCTCCTAATTGCTCCCAAATTAGGAGTTCGGGGGCTGGTGGCCCGCTAGCCGTCAGCGTCGGCCCGCCACCGGCGCGCCGCCCCGGCCCCGGTGAGGACCGCCCCCCACAGCCCCAGCAACACCAGCCCGCGCCCGCTCGGCCCGGCGGTCAGCAGTTCCGGCAGGGCCGCCGACGGCAGCCACCGCGCCACCGACGGCAGGCCCCCCAGCACGACGGGAGCCACCAGCAGTCCGAGCAGCGCCACGGTCAGGGTGGGCACCAGGCGCCGCGTCAGGCTACCGAGCAGATGGGTGAGGAAGCCGATGGCCGCGAGATAGGCCACCACCCAGCCGCCGACCTGGATCCAGCCACTCGCGGTGCCCGCCGTGGATGGATGGCCCGTGCTGGCGACGGCCCCGGCCGCCCCCGCCCCCAGCGCGGTGGCGCCGACCGCGACCACCGCGCCGACCACCACCAAACCCAACGCGGCCACCGCCTGGGCGGCGCCCCGCCCGGGGCGCGGGCAGGCCAGGCGGGCGGTGAGGTACTGCCGCCCCGCGTACTCGTGCCCCCGCGGCAGCGCCCCAAGCAGCGCCAACACGGCCGCCAGATAGGGGGCAGCGCCGACTAATACCGTCGGCAGGCTGGCAGGGGTGGGCCCGGCGGGCAGTCCCGCCAACGCTGGGCCGAGCAGTGCCCCGCAGGTGGCGGTGCCCGCCAGCGTCCACCACGTCAGCGGCAGAGTGGACAGTTTGCGCAGCTCCGCCGCTAGCGGGCGTGGGCACCGACGCGACCGCCGGCAGGCCGTCGCGGCGCTCATGCGTCACGCCTGTCGAGCAAGACCGCCGCGAGCGCCAGCAACCCCACCGCCCAGGCGCTCAGCACCAGCCCACCCACTAGAGGACCGGGCCCGCCCAGCTCGTCCGCCTCCAAACCGAAGAGGTTGCGGGCCGCGGCGTCGGGCAGCCACCGGGCCGCGGGCAGCACCCGGATGGCCAGCAGCGAGACGGACACGAGGGAGGAATTGACCACCAGGAGCACCAGGGGCACCACCTCGCTGCGGGCCAGGGCCGTCAGGGCCAGGGCGATGACCGCCATCCCGGCCCAGTACCCGCCGGAGCGCGCCACCCTAGCCAGCGCCTGCCCGGTCGGCACCGTCTCGGCGGCAGCGGGCAGGAGGCCGCGGGCCGTCGCCCAGCAGGCCACCAGGATGAGCATGCCAACCACCGCGGCCGCCCCCGCCACCAGCAGCGCCTTGGTGGCCAGGAGGCGCCGTCGGTGGGGGAGGGCCAACAGGGTGGTGGTGATGCCGCGCCCACCCGGCCCGTCGACCTGCTCAGCGGCGTACTCGGCGCCGCTACTGGCCGCACCCCAGACGACGGCGAGCACCGTGAGGGCGATGGCGGGCGCGGATTGCGCGGTGTCGAACGGCGAGGTGCTGGCCAAGTTGGCCACCTCGCCAGTGATCAGGGCTTGGCGCACGGTCAGGGCGTTGAGCACGGTCAGGGCTAGCGAGCCGAGCCCGCCCACTCCCAGGGCGATCCAGGTGGAGCGCAAAGTCAGGAACTTGCGGACCTCGGCCCGCAGATAGGCGCGCTTCATGCCGCCACCTGTGGCGGGTGCGGAGCGGCGGTGTGAGCAAAGTAGGCGCTCTCCAGGTCGGCGTGCGGGCCGACGACCGCATCCACCGGCCCAGCCGCTACGATGCGGCCGCTGCTGATGAGGACGACGTCGTCGGCCAGGCCCGCCACCTCGCCGATCAGGTGGGAGGACAGCAAGACCGCGCCCCCGGCCGCGGCGTGGCCCCGCAGCAGCTCCCGCAGCCACCGGATCCCCTCCGGGTCCAGGCCGTTGAACGGTTCGTCCAACACCAGGCCTTCCGGTTCGCCGAGCAGGGCCGCGGCCAGGCCGAGTCGTTGCCCCATGCCTAAGGAGTAGGTGCCCACGCGCCGCCGTGCCGCCTCCCGCAGTCCGACGACGGTCAGCACCTCATCCACCCGCCGAGCGGGCAGGTCCGCGGCGGCCGCCAGCCACGCCAGGTGGGAACGCCCGGTGCGGGAGCGGTGCGCCCCAGGCCCGCCGAGCACCGCCCCGACAGTGCGCGCCGGGCAGGCCAGCTCCCGGTAGGGACGCCCCGCGACAGTGGCGGTGCCCGCGTCGGGCCGGTCCAGGCCAAGCAGAATCCGCAGCGTGGAAGACTTTCCCGCCCCGTTGGCGCCCAGGAAGGCGGTAACCCGGCCGCGACGGGCAGCGAAACTGACGTCGGTAAGCACCGGGCGGGCCCCCCGCCGTTTCGTGACAGCAGCAATCTCAAACATGCCGCCAATTGCAGCCGCCGCGGCGGCTGGGCCGCTTCCTCCGGGCGGGCGGCAGCCAGACGCCGACTGCCCGCCCGGTCTCTCGGACCACGGTCCGATGCGGCACCGTGGCCCGGCCGCCTACCATCGGGACGTGCACACGCTCCCCCGCCCCCAACGTCAACCCGCCGCCTGGGGAATCACCGCCGGGCTGATCGGGTTCATCGTGCTGGTGAGCAGCGTGAGCGGAACGGACTCCCGCGGCATGACCGCGCTGCTCGTGGGCGGCATGGCGGTCGGGCTCGGCAGCGTCGTCGCCTGGGCGCTGGCCCGCGCCCGCGCGGCCCGTACCCAGTACGAGGACGCCCTGACCCAGTGGGCGGCAGCCAACGCCGTGCAGGCAGAACGCCTAGCCATCGCCCGCGAACTGCACGACCTCGCGTCCCACGGCCTCGGCATGATCACCGTCCGCGCCGCCGCCGCCCGCTACACCGCCGCCAACCCGGCCGGGGCGGGGGAGGACCCGCAGGCCGCCCTGGCAGACATCGAGACCATCGCCCGCCAGGCCACCACGGAACTGCGGCGCATGGTGCAGGTGCTGCGCAGCCCCGACCAGGCGGCGCCGCTGCAACCCACCGCCACCCTGGCCGACCTGCCTGCCCTCGTCGCGGCCGTGGCCGTCGGTGGCGTCGACGCCCACCTCCAGCTGACGGCCGCAGACAACATCGGCCCTGACCTCGCCCCCACCGTGTGCGCGCTCGTACGCGAAGGGCTGGCTAACGTCGTGCGCCACGCCGCCCCCACCACCGCCACCGTCACCGTTGACGCGACCGGTCCCCACGTCCGCCTCACCATCACCGATGCCGGGCCCGCCCCCGGCCGTACCGCCCAACCGGTCGGCCCCGGGGCCGGGCAGGGACTAGCCGGGGCCCGCGAGCGCGCCACCGCCGTTGGCGGTAGCCTGCAGGCCGGCCCGTGCGGCCCCGGCTGGCAGCTGGAGGCAAGCCTGCCTCGGCAGGTGACACCGTGACGTCGGGCCCCAGAGTGCTGGTCGTCGACGACCAGGAACTATTGCGCCACTCCTTCAGCCTCATCCTGGACAGCGGCGGTTGCGAAGTTGTCGGGCAGGCTGCCACCGGCCGCGCTGCCCTTGAACTGGCCCGTCAAACGCGCCCCGATGTGGTCCTCATGGACATCCGGATGCCGGACGGCGACGGTATTGCCGCCACCGCCGCGCTCGCGGCCGATCCGGTGACGGCCACCGCCCGGGTGTTGGTGCTGACCATGTTCGAGCTCGACGAATACGTGGTGGGGGCGTTGCGGGCCGGGGCGGCCGGCTTCCTGTTGAAGGACACCCAACCGGAACGGCTGGTGGAGGCCGTGCGGCGCGTGGCGGCGGGGGAGAGCCTGGTGGCACCCCAGGTGTTGACGCGGTTGATCGCCCGCTACGTGACGGCCGGCCCTAGCCCGACGCGGCGCGAGCTGGCGGGTTTGACGCCCCGCGAGGTGGAGGTGCTGCGCCTGGTGGCCGCCGGGCGGGCCAACAGCGAGATCGCGGTCGCGCTCGGTATCTCCAGTGGCACCCTGAAGACCCACATCGGCCACCTGCTGGCCAAGCTGCAGGCACGCGATCGGGCGCAGCTAGTGATAGCGGCCTACGAGGCGGGATTGGTGGTGCCCCAGGGAAGGTAGGGGGCGGGACTCGCGGAACGGGGCAGTGGTCGCGTCCCGCGCTGGGGTTCCAGGGCGGTGACACACAATCCGTCAACCCGAACGACGTGGTCGCGTCCCGCGCCGGGGTCCCAGGGCGGCTAGGCGGTGGGCCAGGTGGCGGGGCTGGGGGTGCCGCGGCTGCCAGCGGGCTGACAGGTGGGGCACCAAAACAGGTTGCGACCGGCCAGGGTCTCGCGGGCAATGGGGTTGCCGCAGACGTAGCAGGCTTGCCCGGCCCGGCGGTAGGCGTAGACCTCGCCGCCGTGGGCGTCGTCACGTTGGGGTCGGCCCATTGCGGCAGGTAGGTGTGCGGGGGCGACGGTGTCGATGGAACCGGTGCGGACGGCGTGGGTCATTAGCTCCACCAAGTCGGCCCACACGGAGGCAAAGACGGCCGCGGGCAGGTGCTTGCCGGGCAGGTGCGGGTCGATGGCGTGCCGGAAGAGCACCTCGATGCGGAAAATGTTGCCCACCCCCGCGAAGAGCTTTTGGTCTAGCAGGAGCTGGGCCAAGGGCTGGGAGGAGCGTTGCAGGCGTTGCCAGGTGGGGGCGGGATCGGCGGCGGGCCGGAGCGGATCGGGCCCACTGCTGCGCACCACGTCGGCCCGCTCGGCGGGGGTGAGGAGGCGGCACCATTGGGGGCCGCGGAGGTCAGCGGCGTGCGTGGTGTTGGCGACGCGCAGGCGGAGGGTCTCGGGGCTGGCGGGCGGTTGCAGGGGGCCGAGGCGGAGTTTGCCGATGAGGCCGAGGTGAATCCAGACGGTGCGCTGCCCGGCAAAGTCGAGCAGCAGGTGCTTACCGAGCGCCTCGGCACCGGTGAGGACGCTGCCGTCTAGCAGGGCGGCGGCGGCCGCGAAGCGACCTTGGGGGCTGGTGACCGCTACGGCCTGGCCCGCGAAGGTGCGGGTGAAGGCGGCGGCGAGGCGATGAATGACGTGGCCCTCGGGCATGGCGGCTCCTTTCTGTCCCAGGCTACGGGGTGCGGGCGGGTGGAAGGCACGCTGTCAGGGGACTCACAGGGGACACGCCCTACCCGCCTCGTTATCTAATCGTTATATTCACAGGCGGGGTGGGGAGTGTGTGCGGGTTGTCCACAGGGAGGAATGACACGCTTGTCATTAGCGCACCTGCTGTCCGGCGCACGGAGCCTGGCAAAGGTCGCCCGCGCCGGGCAGGGGAGAGTGGGAGGCTATCCACCGGGTGTCCACAGGGGGAGTTCGGCAACTGTGAGCGACACGCCGGACCACGACATCTTGGGGTGGTGGCATCACTCCACCCCAAGGGGTAGTGTTCAAAGCCCGCGCAGCCGTCGGCTCGCCGGGAAATGACAGTCAGGTAATTTGCGGTAAGTCCAGGGCAAAACCCGGGCCACCCCCAAAGCGAAGGAACGACGAAGATGAGCATCACGGTCTACTCCAAGCCCCGCTGCGTGCAGTGTGACGCCACCTACCGCGCCTTCAACAAGGCCGGGGTTGATTACCGCGTGGTCGACCTCACCGAGGATGTCGCCGCCCTCGATCTGGTCCGTTCCCTGGGCTACACGCAGGCCCCCGTCGTCGTCGCCGGCGACGAGCACTGGGCTGGGTTCCGCCCCGACCGCATCAAGGCCGCCGCCGCAGCCGCCGCCGAAAGTGCCACGCTGGTAGCTATCTAGGCGCAGCGATGGCGGGCCGCAGGAGTAACTGCGGCCCGCTGCCTGTCGCCCAACAGGGGAGGGATAGTGACGACAACCGACCGCGCGCCGCACCAACCGCAAGTGGTTTACTTCTCGTCGGTGTCGCAAAACACGCACCGTTTCGTCGCTCGCCTCGCCCTGCCCGCCCACCGCATTCCCCTCCGCGCCACCGACGCCCCGCTGCTGGTCACCGAGCCCTACGTCCTGATCGTGCCGACCTACGGGGGTGGCAGCCAGAAAGGTGCCGTGCCCAAACAGGTCATTCGTTTCCTGAATGTCAAGGAAAACCGGGAACTGTGCCGCGGCGTCATTACGGGGGGAAACACCAACTTCGGTAGCGCCTACGGACTGGCAGGCGACATCGTCGCCGCCAAGCTGGGGGTGCCACTGCTGTACAGATTTGAACTCTTAGGAACAAACGACGACGTGCAAAACGTCGTGGAGGGATTGAAAAAGCTGTGGCAGAAACTCTGACGGACACCGGTACCGAAGAAGTCAGCGACCCGGGCTTGGACTACCACGCGCTCAACGCCAAGCTCAACCTGTACGACGCCGACGGCAAGATCCAGTTCGACGCCGACCGGGCGGCGGCGCGCCAGTACTTCTTGCAGCACGTCAACCAGAACACGGTCTTCTTCCACGACTTGGAAGAAAAGCTCACCTACCTGGTTGACGAGGGTTACTACGAAAAGCCAGTCCTGGACCAGTACGACTTCGCCTTCGTCAAGGAGCTTTTCAAACAGGCCTACGCCCACAAGTTCCGGTTCCAGACCTTCCTCGGAGCCTTCAAGTACTACACCAGCTACACGCTGAAGACCTTCGACGGCAAACGGTACCTGGAGCGTTTCGAGGACCGCGTGTGCATGGTGGCGTTGACGCTAGCGCGTGGCGACGAAGAGCTGGCCCGCACCCTCGTCGACGAGATCATTGAGGGCCGCTTCCAGCCCGCCACCCCCACCTTCCTCAACTGCGGCAAGGCCCAGCGCGGCGAGCTGGTCTCCTGCTTCTTGTTGCGCATCGAGGACAACATGGAGTCCATCGCGCGCGGAGTCAACTCGGCGCTGCAGCTTTCCAAGCGCGGCGGCGGCGTGGCGTTGCTGCTATCCAACCTGCGCGAGTACGGCGCCCCGATCAAGCGGATCGAGAACCAGTCCAGCGGGGTGATCCCCGTCATGAAGCTGCTGGAGGACTCCTTCTCCTACGCCAACCAGCTCGGGGCCCGGCAGGGCGCGGGGGCCGTCTACCTGCACGCCCACCACCCTGACATCATGCGCTTCTTGGATACCAAGCGAGAAAACGCGGACGAAAAGATCCGCATCAAGACCCTGTCACTGGGGGTGGTTATTCCCGACATCACCTTCGAGCTGGCGCGCAACAACGAGGACATGTACCTCTTCAGCCCCTACGACGTCGAACGCGTCTACGGGGTGCCGTTCGCGGAAATCAACGTCACTGAGAAGTACCGCGAGATGGTCGACAACGGCAAGATTCGCAAGAAGAAGATCAAGGCCCGGGAGTTCTTCCAGACCCTGGCGGAGATCCAGTTCGAATCTGGCTACCCCTACATCATGTTCGAGGACACCGTGAACCGGGCCAACCCGATCGCGGGCAAGATCACGCACTCCAATCTGTGCTCTGAGATCCTGCAGGTTTCTACCGCCTCCGAGCTCAACGAGGACTTGTCTTATGCCCACGTGGGGAAGGACATCTCCTGCAACCTGGGGTCGATGAACATTGCGCTCGCGATGGACTCCCGGGACCTTGGCAAGACGGTGGCTACGGCGGTGCGGGCCCTGACGGCCGTCTCCGACTCGACCTCAATCGGGTCGGTGCCCTCCATCGATCGCGGCAACCGCGAATCGCACGCCATCGGGTTGGGGCAGATGAATCTGCACGGCTTCTTGGCGCGGGAACGCATTCACTACGGCTCCCCCGAGGCATTGGATTTCGTCAACGTCTACTTCGCCACCGTCCTCTTCCACGCTCTACGCGAGTCCAACCGTTTGGCCATTGAACGGGGAGAGACATTCGTGGGGTTCGCCGAGTCGAAGTACGCCAGCGGGGAGTTCTTCGAAAAGTACCTCACTGAGTCGTTCGCGCCGACGACGCCACGGGTGCAGGAGTTGTTCGCCGGGCACTTCATCCCCACGATCGACGACTGGCGGGAGCTGGCTGCCTCGGTGCAGGAGCACGGCATCTACAACCAGAACCTGCAAGCCATTCCGCCCACCGGGTCGATCTCGTACATCAACCACTCCACCTCCTCCATTCACCCGATCGTCTCCAAGGTGGAGATCCGCAAGGAAGGCAAGCTCGGGCGCGTGTACTACCCAGCGCCGTTCA
The DNA here is from genome assembly GCF_001907235.1 of Buchananella hordeovulneris. Classification (GTDB taxonomy): domain Bacteria; phylum Actinomycetota; class Actinomycetes; order Actinomycetales; family Actinomycetaceae; genus Buchananella; species Buchananella hordeovulneris. Next base: position 48,558 of record NZ_MQVS01000010.1, on the reverse strand, counting down.
TGACGAACGACAACCTGGAGTACTACACGGATGCCTACGAGATCGGCTACGAGAAACTCATCGACACCTACGCGGTGGCCACGCAGCATGTTGACCAAGGTCTGAGCCTGACCCTGTTCTTCAAGGACACCGTGACTACTCGCGACGTCAACCGGGCCCAGATCTATGCCTGGCGCAAGGGCATCAAGTCGATCTATTACATCCGGTTGCGGCAGATGGCGTTGAGCGGGACCCAGGTCGACGACTGCGTGTCCTGCATGCTGTAGGGCACGGGGCGCCGGGACCGGGCTGGCGGGCGCGGCCCCTCGGGTGCGGTGTAGGCCCCGGGGTGCTGGGTTTGTTGGCGGTTGGGGGCGCCGGGCGGGAGCCGTCCGGCGCCCCCAACCGTTGACCGTGGCGCATAACGCTGGCCGTACCCCCAACCGCTGGCCGTGGCGCACAACGCTGGCCGTCGAAGGTAGGCGCTGGTTGTTAGGCCGTCAATGTTTGTTTCCAACGGAGCACGTCTGGTCACCATCATGCCCTTGTGGCACCACCATGCCCTTAGTGCACCATCATGCCCTTATTTCGGTGTTTTAAGGACATGACGGTGCCACAACGACATGACGGTGCAACAAGAGCATGATGGTGCCGCCACACAACGACATGACGGTGCCACAACGACATGACGGTGCCACAACGACATGACGGTGACACAACGACATGACGGTGCCGCCACACAACGACATGACGGTTACCCGGGAGGAGCGGTTACCACCGGGGCGTGGTGGTGACACAAGGGCATGACAGCCACTTTCGGGCAGTGCCAGCGTCTGCGCAAGGCACCACCGAGTGCCTACGCTGGGAACATGACTGCGGATCACAACGCGGCGCGCTGGGAGATATCCCCTGCCCGGGACGGTGAGTACGCCGAGATCGGCGAGCTGACCGTGCGGGCCTACCTGCCAAGCGGCATGCCTCTCACCGACCCCTATTACGCCGAGTTACGCGATGTGGCGGGCCGTGCCGAGACGAGCGTCGTGCTGGTGGCGCGCAGTGGGGGCCGTCCGGTGGGGACGGTCACGTGGTGTCCGCCAGGCTCGGCACTGACCGAAGTGGCGGCAGCCCAGGAGGCGGAGATCCGTATGCTCGCGGTCGATCCACGGTGGCAAGGGCAGGGGATCGGGCGTGCGTTGCTGGCGGCATGTGTGCAGCTGGCGGTGGAGGCCGATGCCAAGGCGTTGGTGTTATCGACGGCGCCGTGGATGGTGCGGGCGCACACCCTCTACCACCGGGCGGGGTTCTCTCGCCTGCCGCACCGGGACTGGTCGGTGCGTCCCGACATTCGGCTGGCCTGCTACGGCCTGACGCTGGTGGCGGGCGGTGCGTTAGCGGGGTCCGGAGGTGGACCTACGACACCTCCGGACCCCGCTAGCGACGCTCCCATCGATACCACGCGCGTCGATACAGAAGCAAATTGACACGCCGAAAACCGCGAGATTCCGCGGTTTGTGGCACGCGCAACATCTTGCAGAAACATGGAACGGCCGTTACAGGCAAGATTCGTTCAATTCATCGACAAAACCCCTTGTCGAGTCTCGGCGGCGCTGGTACGGTAGTTCCAATTCCAAGTGACAAAGCTCATATTGGCAAAGGCGCACGAGTGAGAGGAACACTATGAGGCCCCACGTCGGTTCGGAGATCGGACGGCTAGGTCAGGTCATAATCCACCGGCCAGGCAGGGAACTGCAACGGATTACCCCCTCCAACATGGGGGAGCTGCTCTTTGACGACCTGGTGTGGTTGGAGCGCGCGCAGAAGGAGCACGACGCCTTCGCTGCGGCGCTGGAGAAGTCGGGAGCGGAAGTGCTCTACTTCGAAAAACTGCTCGCTGAGGCCCTGGAGGTCGAAGGGGCGCGAGAGGTCATCTACCAGGACGGTTTCACCCCGTCCGCCTACGGGCCGGAGCTAGCTGAAGCGTTGCGCGGCTACGCCCAGTCCATCAGCAACGAGGAATTGGCCGAAGCGCTGATCGCCGGCATGACCAAGAAGGAGTTTCAGGACCTCGTTCCGGGAGTGCAGTCCAGCGTGCTGGAATACAAGGACGACTGCGACTTCGTGATCTCGCCTTTGCCGAACCACCTCTTCACCCGCGACACCTCCTGCTGGGTATACGGCACGGTGTCGGTGAACTCCATGCGTAAGCCTGCCCGGCAGCCGGAGACCATCAATGCCGAGGTCATCTACCGGTTCCACCCACGTTTCGCTGACATCGAGTCCATCGCCTGGAACCACGAGATGAACAGCGATATGGCCACCGTCGAGGGCGGGGACGTCCTGGTGATCGGCAACGGCGCGGTCTTGGTCGGCATTAGCGAGCGCACCAGCCCGCAGGGCATTGAGCGCCTGGCCGAGCGGCTGTTTGAAAAGGGTGAGGTCACCCAGGTGATCGGGCTGGAGATGAAGCAAGAGCGTGCGCAGATGCACCTCGACACCGTGATGACCATGGCCGACGAAGGCACGTTCGTGAAGTACGGCGAACTCGGCATGCTGGCCTCGCAAACCATCCGCCCCGGCACTGACGGCAAGCGGTTGCACGTCACGCACAACGACCCAGAAAAGATGCACGACGTCATCGCGGCGGCTCTCGGTTTGGACTCCCTGCGGATCCTGACCCCGCCGATTGACGCCCTGGCCGCCGAGCGCGAACAGTGGAACGACGGCTCTAACGTCTTGGCGGTTGCGCCCGGCACCGTCGTTGCCTACGAGCGCACCTTCGTCACTAACGACTACCTTACCGAGCAGGGCATCGAGGTAATCACCGTGCCGGGCGACGAGCTCGGTCGCGGTCGGGGTGGCCCGCGGTGCATGTCTTGTCCGACGCTGCGCGAATCCCTGTGAACTTTTGCCCCAACAATTCAGCCAGATTACTTAGAAAGGTGATCAACGATGACACACCCGCTCCACGGACGCCACTTCCTCAAGGAGATTGACTTCACTCCCGAGGAGTGGAAGGGCCTGCTCGACCTCGCCGCCGAGTTGAAGGCCGCCAAGAAGGAGGGGCGCGAAGAGCAGAAGCTCAAGGGTAAGAACATCGCCCTGATCTTCGAGAAGACCTCCACGCGTACCCGCTGCGCGTTCGAGGTTGCCGCCTACGACCAGGGCGCCCAGGTCACCTACCTCGACCCGTCCGGTTCGCAGATGGGGCACAAGGAATCGGTGGAAGACACCGCCCGCGTGCTCGGCCGTTTCTACGACGGCATCGAGTTCCGCGGCTCCAAGCAGGAGCACGTCGAAACCCTGGCCAAGCTGTCGGGGGTGCCGGTGTGGAACGGCCTGACCGATGACTGGCACCCGACGCAGATGCTCGCTGACCAGTTGACCATGCTGGAGGCCTCGGGCAAGAAGCCGGAAGAGATCTCCATCGCTTACGTCGGTGACGCCCGCAACAACGTCGGTAACTCGCTGCTCATCTCCTGCGCCATGATCGGCATGGACGTGCGGATGGTGGCGCCCGCCGAGCTGCAAAACGCCCCCGAGGTGGTCGCGAAGGCGGAAGAGCTGGCGGCGGCCTCCGGCGGCAAGGTGACGGTGACCGACGACGTCGAGCTCGGTGTCAAGGGCGCCGACTTCGTCTACACCGACATCTGGGTCTCGATGGGTGAGCCCGCCGAGGTCTGGGACGAGCGCATCAAGTTGCTGCGGCCGTTCCGGGTGGACGAGGAGCTGATGGCGAAGACCGGCAACCCGGACACCAAGTTCCTGCACTGCCTGCCCTCCTTCCACGACCGCAAGACGAAGGTAGGGGAGGAGATCTACGCCAAGACGGGGCTGGCCGACGGGTTGGAGGTTTCCGACGCGGTCTTCGAGTCCGACGCCTCCATCGTCTTCGACCAGGCCGAGAACCGCATGCACACCATCAAGGCGGTCATGGTCGCCACCCTGGGGAGCTGACAGATGCGAATCGTTGTTGCGCTCGGAGGCAACGCCCTGCTCAAGCGCGGGGAGAAGCCAGACGCCCTGAACCAGATCGAGAACGTCAAGCTGGCGGTCGGTCCACTCGCCGAGCTGGCCAAGGAGCACGAACTGGTGCTCACGCACGGCAACGGCCCGCAGGTCGGGGTTCTCGCCCTGGAATCCGCGGCGGACACGCGCCTGAGCCAGCCCTACCCGTTCGACACCCTCGGGGCCGAGACGCAGGGGATGATTGGCTACTGGCTGCTGCAAAACCTGCAAAACGCGTTGCCTGGCCGCCAGGTCACGGCGCTGATCAACCAGACCCTGGTCGACAAGGACGATCCGGCGTTCGCTAACCCCACTAAGTTCATCGGCGAGGTCTACGACCAAGAGCAGGCCGAGAAGATGGCCGCCGAGCGCGGCTGGGTGGTTAAGCCCGACGGCGAGTACTACCGGCGGGTGGTTGGCTCGCCCCAGCCGCAGGAGATCGTCGAGGCCGACGCCATCAAGGCGCTGCTGGAGATGGGAAGCGTTGTCATCTGCTCCGGCGGTGGCGGTATTCCCGTGGTGCGCGACGAGGACGGCAAGCTCGCAGGAGTGGAGGCCGTCATCGACAAGGACCTCACGGCGGCGCTGCTGGCGAAGACCCTCAAAGCTGACCTGCTGATCATCCTCACTGACGTCGACGGCGTCTACCTGGATTACGGCACTCCGGACGCCCGGCGACTGGAGAAGGCCACGCCCGAGGAGATGCGGGCGCAAGGTTTCGCGGCTGGCTCCATGGGCCCGAAGGTGGAGGCGGTGTGCCGATTCGTGGACGCCACTGGCGGCGAGGCCGTCATTGGCCGACTCGAAGACGCGGCCCGCATTGTGCGCGGGGAAGCCGGAACGCGGGTCACAGCTTAAAGGCGGGCGGCCCGGCTGCGTGCGAGCTGGCCGGGCCCCGCCCAGCTTTACAGAAAGGAGTCAACCGGCAGGTTATTGACTAATTAGTCCCACATTTTCCATTGACTACCAGATCTCAAAAAAGCTGCTCACGAAGGAGTGATTGAATTGGCGAAGATCGTCAACTCGTGGAATGATTTCGACCCCCTGAAGCGCGTCATCGTCGGCCGCGCTGACAACTCGGTGATCCCGCCGGAGGAGCCCGCCACCTCGGAAAAGGTGCCGATCGACTCTGAGATGCGCGGTATGTGGGGCCCCCGGCCGCTGGAGACCGTGGAGAAGGCCAACGCCCAGCTCGACTTCCTGGCCAAGACCCTGGAAGAGCACGGCGTCGTGGTTGACCGCCCGACCCCGCTGCAGTGGAACCAGCCGGTTATCACCCCGGACTTCCGCACCGACGCAATGATGACCTGCATGCCGCCCCGCGACATCCTGCTGACCATCGGTAACGAAATCATGGCTTCGGCCAACTCGTTCCGCTGCCGCTACTTCGAGTACCTGGCCTACTGGCCGCTGATGAAGCAGTACTTCGACGAGGACCCGGAGTTCAAGTGGACCCAGGCTCCCCGGCCGCGGCTGACGGACGCTTCCTACAAGCACAACTACTACGACGAGAAGATCTCGCTGGAGGAGCGCCTCGTGCGTACCGCCAACAAGGACTTCGTCACCACCGAGGTGGAGCCCATGTGGGACGCCGCCGACGTGCTGCGTCTCGGCAAGGACCTGTTCATTCAGCACGGTCTGACCACGAACCGCACCGCCATGGAGTGGTTCAAGCGCTACTACCCCGACCTGCGGATCCACGCCGTGAACTTCCCCGGCGACCCCTACCCGATCCACATCGACGCGACCTTCGTGCCGCTGCGGCCGGGCCTGATCATCAACAACCCGCACCGTCGTCTGCCCGAAGAGCAGCGCAAGATCTTCGAGGCGAACGACTGGCAGATCGTTGACGCCGCCATGCCGGCGCACGACACCCCGCCGCCGCTGTGCTACTCCTCGGTCTGGCTGTCCATGAACTGCCTGGTTCTGGACCACAAGACCGTCATCTGCGAGGCCTCCGAGGTCCACCAGATGGAGCAGATGGAGAAGCTCGGCATGAACGTTATCCCGGTGCCGTTCCGCGACGCTTACCCGTTCGGTGGGGCCCTGCACTGCGCGACCGCCGACGTCTACCGCGAAGGTGGCTGCGAGGACTACTTCAGCAACCAGGTCGAAGACCCGACGCTGGTCTGACAGTGATTGGCCCTGGGCGGGGCGTGAGCCCCGCCCAGGGCCTCTCTTAAACACAGAAGGTGAAGTGGGTGTCGGATGGATTCGCAAGGCAAGCTGAAGCTCAAGGGCTTCGCATTTATGTTCCTCTCCTCCAGCCTCATGGGTGGGATCGGAGCGTTCGCGCGCTTCATTGAAGCGCCGGGCATGTTTATTTCGTTCTGTCGAAGCTTCTCCGGCTTCATTGGGATGGTGCTGATCTTCGCGGTCCTTGGTCGCTTCAAGAAGCTCAAGGAGTTGAAGTTCAGTCCGATGATTCTCCTCAGCGGTGTGTTCCTCGGTCTGCTCTCCGGGCTCTACGTGATGTCCACGCAGATGACTACCCTGTCTAACGCCGCGTTCCTGATTTACACCGGTCCGATCTATTCGACGGTGCTCGCTACCATTTTCTTGAAGGAACCCTTCACGAAGGTGACGGCTTTGTCCCTCGTGGCGGTGTTCGTCGGATGTTTGCTGATCATCGGCATCATCAAATACACCAGCGCGGATGGTTTTGCTATCACTCTTGACCTGGACCCGAAGTATATGCAGGGCAACCTAGTTGCTTTGGCCTCCGGGGTCGCCTACGGCTTGTTCCTCTTCTTCAGTAGATACCGCACGGATGTCGATTCCGATGTGCGGTCGCTGTTCAACTTCCTGTTCGCCATCTGCACGATCGGCGCGATCCTCGTCTTCAGCCCACCGGACCTGAGTGGCATGACCACGCGCGGATGGATCGTGCTGGTGATCGCCGCCTGCGTGACCGGCTTCGGGGCGTTCTTCTTCCTGACGGTGGCCGCCAAGATCCTCTTGGCCGGGGAGTTGGCAACCATCTCCTACCAAGAGACCATCATGGCCACCCTGCTTGGCATCGCCCTGTTCTCCGAGCCAATTAGCCTCATGCAGTTGATCGGTGGTGGGTTGATCGTCGCCGGTGGGGTCTCGCAGATTGTCTTCTCGACGCATCAGCAGAAAAAGAGCCAGAAGACCGCGATCGAAGAAGGGGTGACTGCCGCCCACTGACTAGTGGGCGCCAGGAGGTGCGAAATGTCCGAAGTTAACATCATGCGCCTGAACGCCTTCGCCTACCGGGAACGGGTGGCAGACGGCAAGACCGTGCTGCTGGTGCCTGTCGGTTCGGTGGAGCAACACGGCCCGCACATGCCGCTCGGGGTGGACACCTATCTGTCGACCCTGGTGGCAGAACTGGTGGCGAAAGAAGTTGGGGCGCTGGTCGGCCCGACTATCACCATGGGGTATAAGTCCCAGCAACGCTCCGGCGGTGGTAATCACATCATTGGCAGCTTCGGCTTCGATGCTGCGCTAGTCATTGAAACCACCCGCACGCTGGTCAACGAACTGTTCCGGCACGGGGTGCGCGAGATTGCCTTCGTCAACGGCCACTACGAGAACTACCAGTTTGTCTACGAGGGTGTGGACTTGGCGCTGCGCGACATTACGCGCAGTGGTGTCACGCCCCCCAAGGTGGTCATCTTGTCCTACTGGGACTTCGTGTCCCCCGAAACGATTGAGCGGTTGTACCCCGACGGCTTCCCCGGCTGGGATGTGGAACACGGCGGTGTCATGGAGACCTCCTTGATGCTGCTGCATCTGCCAGATCTGGTCGACATGGAGGCGGTCATGGACCTGCCGCCCGCCGAGATTCCCCCCTACGACGTGCTGCCAGCCATCGCCGAGCGGACACCCGCCTCCGGGTGCCTGTCGTCGGCGGCGGCCGCCAGTGCCGAAAAGGGGCAAGTGCTAACGGAGTCGATCGTCCACGGGATGGTCGATGTGCTCAACGCAGAGTTCCCCCACTAGCTGGGCTCCGGCAGCCAAAAGTCCGACGTTCTAACGGGCAGCCACCTCAGGGCGTGTGAGGTGGCTAAGCGGAGGCGTCGGGGCCCCGGCGTAAGCCGGGGCCGGGCCCGTACGAGAAAAGAAATCTGGGTTAGAGGAGAAAGATCATGGCAGATGATCTAAGGGTCGATAAGCACGAGCAGCATGTGGTGCTGCGGCGTGCTGCCACGGCCAGCTTCATTGGAAATTTTATCGAATGGTTTGACTACGCCTCCTACGGCTACTTGGCATTGGTGATCGGGGACGTGTTCTTCCCCGCGAGTGACCCCACCACCAAGCTGCTGTCCACCTATGCGGTCTTTGCCATGTCCTTCCTGCTGCGGCCCGTCGGAGCCGTCGTGTGGGGCTGGTGGGGCGACAGGCTGGGCCGCCGGTGGGCGCTGGCGTGGTCGATCCTCATCATGTCCGGCTCGACGTTCCTCATCGGGCTGCTGCCGGGCTACGCCAGCATCGGCATCTGGGCGGCACTTGGGCTACTAGCGCTGCGCCTGATCCAAGGCTTCTCGGCCTCGGGCGAGTATGCCGGCGCCGGCACCTTCCTGGCCGAGTACGCTCCGGAGAAACACCGCGGGGCCTACACCTCGCTGGTGCCGGCCTCTACCGCCGCCGGATTGCTGGGTGGGTCGCTGCTGGTCTCGGCCCTGTTCGCCCTGCTCAGTGATGCCGACATGCACTCGTGGGGCTGGCGGATCCCCTTCCTGTTGGCCGGGCCGCTGGGCCTGATCGGCCGCTACATCCGGGTGCACTTGGAGGACTCGCCCGAGTTCCAGGAGATGCGGGAGGCGTCCGACAAGAAGATCGCGCAGCAGAAGTCTCCGCTGGTCAAGCTGGTGCGGGAGCACACGCGGGCGGTGTGTGTGGGCTTCGGGGTCGCCTGCCTGAACGCGGTGGCCTTCTACCTGCTGCTGAGCTACATGCCCGTTTACGTGCACGAGGAATTGAAGGTCAAGGAGAGCACGGCCACGCTCCTGACCACCATTACCCTGGCGATCTACATCATCTTCGTGCTTATCAGCGGCCGGATCTCTGATCGCTTCGGGCGGCGCACCATGTTGTTGTGGGCCTGCGGCGCCTTCACCTTGCTCTCGGTGCCGATCTTCTGGCTCATGGGGCAGGGCGGCATCGCCGTGATCCTGATCGGTCAGATCCTGTTCGCCATCATGCTGACAATCAACGACGGCACCCTGGCCACCTTCCTGGCCGAGAGCTTCCCCACGGAGGTGCGCTACTCCGGTTTCGCCCTGTCGTTCAACACCGCCAACGCGCTGCTTGGTGGCACGGCGCCGTTCATCGCGACCGCGCTTATCAAGTGGAGCGGCGAGTCGATCGCCCCCGCCTTCTACCTGGCCTTGGTAGCCCTGGTAGCTGGGCTGACGATGGAGTTCGCCGTTCCGCGGCACCAACGCTCATTCATGAAGTGAGCGGGGCGGCCCCTCAGGTTGGCGGGGCCCCGGCCCCGCCAACATAACCCGCGTTCCTTGCACTAACCCCAGATTGAAAGGACAACGATGTCTGCCAAACGTGACGTCAATGGTCACCTGATGAACACCAAGCTTGGTGCTATCGCCATGCTTTTGTCTGCCACAGGCATGGGCCTGGTGGGAACCCTGTCACGCATGACCACGCAGGATCTGAGTCCTGACGATAAATCGGTGATTGGCTCGTTCCTGGCCTTTGGGCGCATGACCACTGGCCTGGTGGGCTTCCTCATTATTGCCTTCATCATGAAGCGCCTGCACGACGTGGCCAAAGCCAAGGTGAGTTTTTCGGTCATCATGGGCGGCGTCTGCATCGGTTTGTCGCTGGGGTGCTACATCTCCTCGACGTTGATGACGACCATCGCTAACGCGGTGTTCCTCATCTACACCGGCCCCTTGTTCTGCACGATCCTGGCCCGGATTTTCCGGAAGGAACACATCTCCGCGCTGGCGGCCGTCTTCCTGGCCATGGTATTCGTCGGAATGCTCTTCACCATTGGGGTCATAGACTTCAAGGAAGGCAGCTTCACCTTCGGACTGAGCTTCGAGGCCTCCACCCCAGAGTTCCCGAAGAAGGCGCTCGGTGACTTGCTTGGTCTGCTGTCCGGGGTGTTTTACGGGCTGGCGATGTTCTTCTACGGCTACCGCAAGGACATGGATTCCGTGGTGCGGGGCGTGTGGAACTTCCTGTGGGCGGCCATTGCGGCCCTGGCCATGTCGCTGGTGCTCAAGCCGTGGCACGGCGTTTCTACCTTCACGCCGAAGCAGTGGGGCTGGGCGGCGACCCTGTTCCTGGTCTGTGGCCTATTTGCCCTGGGTTTCCTGGTCGTGGCCGGACGCAACCTCCCGGCCGTGGAATACTCCACGATTTCCTACTGGGAATGCCCCGTGGCTATTTTGTGTGGCCTAATTTTCTTCGGGGAAAAACTCACGGTTGTCGGCATGCTCGGTGGTGCGCTTATTATCATCGGTGGTTTGGCGCCTATCTTCCTGGATAGGAAGCACGAGCACGAACTGCCCGAACCTAGCGAACTCGAACCGGCGCGGGAAGAGGCGCGCGTCTAAGGTCGGAGCTGGAAATAGTAAGCGGTTGGTTCCCCACGGGAACCAACCGCTTACCTGGATTAGGCGTGGGGATTTTGGGGCTAGCGGTGGGGATTGGTGGCCTGTAGGAGGGAGGTGAGCAGCTCCCTGATGGTGGCGTGCACGTCCCGTCCTTCCGACAGTGCAGATACGGCCGCTCCGTCGACCACCCCGATCACGAGGTCAGCGCTGAGCGGCACCTCGCGGCAGTTCAGGATCCGGATGACCGCGGCGTTTAGGCGTGACCTGCCGGTGCGGTAGGCGCTGGAAACTAGGGTCGAGTTGCCGGAGGAAATGAGCTGACTGTAGTGAGCTTGCAGGTTCTCATCCTTCGGGATACACGCCTCTAAGAGCAGTTCGACTAGGGCGTCGTCGGGCAGGTAACCCGGCGCGGCCTCCGCCTGCTCGGCCACCCGCTCGGCCCGCGACGCCCACCGCGCCATGTTGGCCCTGCCGGCCTGGTGCAGGAGGTCGGCGATACCTTCGAAGTAGTAGGTGGTAGCGGATAACGAGCTGCGGGCTCGGCGGGCCACGGCTCGGTGAGTAACTGCCGCCGGGCCGCTTTCCCGTAAAATTGCGGCGGCGGCTTCAACGACAGCGCGTTTGCGTTCCGTGCCCTTCGTGGAAGCTGAATGAGTGTTCACGTTCACATCGTTTCGGCTCGGTAATACTGCGTATTAGCGGCGCTTCCCCGGGAACTTGCACTACCGACACCGAGGAGACGGGGCTAGAGGTGCTTGCGATAATCATTCTGCCACAAAAATACTGGGGTATTGCGGTTTAGGTGAGGGCGGTGTGCTATCGCACATGCCGACGGCAGATAAGCATTCCGGCGGTATCGGCAGGGGTGAGTCGTCACGTGTGACCGGGCCCGAGGAGCCCCCGACGGCGAGAGCAATCGCCCCGGGCTGAGTCGCCATGCACGACCGGGTCCAAGGGTACAGTAGTCGGGCTGTCAACGCGGGCGCGGGCAGCCGTAGGAGTTAGGTGGAGTGAGTATGGTCTTGTTAAAAGTTCTCTCTCGGTTTGGTCGGCCTCACTGGCCGCTCTTTGTCGGAGTGGTGGTGCTGCAAGCCATAGTTGCCCTGGTCACTCTCTACATCCCCACCTTGAACGCCGACATCATCAACAACGGCGTGGCCAAGGCGGACACCGCCTACATCTGGCGTACCGGGGCCTGGATGCTGGCCGTGGCCCTCGTGCAGATCGTCGCCGCCATCGTCGGTGCCTACCTCGGGTCGCGGGGGGCGATGGCCGTGGGGCGCGACATGCGCCGCGCCCTCTTCCACCAGGTCTCTGGCTTCTCGGCCCGCGAGGTCTCGCACTTCGGGCCCGGCTCCCTCATCACCCGCAACACCAACGACGTGCAGCAGGTGCAGATGTTGGTGCAGGTCTCGGTGACCATGCTGGTCCTCGCCCCGCTGCTGGCAATCGGGGGTGTGATCATGGCGGTGCGGCACGACGTCGGCCTGGCCTGGGTGCTGGCGGTGGCCATTCCCGTGCTGCTGGTCATTACGGGGCTCATCATCGGCCGCATGATCCCCGGTTTTCGGCTCTACCAGGACAAGCTCGATGGCCTGAACCGGGTGCTGCGCGAACAGCTGGGCGGCATCCGGGTGGTGCGCGCATTCGTGCGCGAGGAGGTGGAAAAGAAGCGTTTCGCCCAGGCTAACGACGACATGCTGGACATCGGCTGGCGGGTCGGCTCCCTGTTTGTCTTCCTTTTCCCGGCCGTCATGTTCGTCCTGGAAATCACCATCGTCGCCATCATCTGGTTCGGTGGGGCCCAGGTTGACAACGGCACCACGCAGGTCGGCACCCTGTTCGCCTTCATGGCCTACGCGATGCAGATCCTCATGGGGGTGGTGATGGGCAGCTTCCTGACGATCTTCATCTCGCGGGCCGTGGTGGCCGCCCGCCGCATCCACGAGGTGCTGGCCACCGACACGTCCTTGCACTACCCGGACTCGCCCGTCACGCAGCTGCCGACGCCGGGCCGCCTAGAGTTTCGCCAGGTCAGCTTCGGCTATCCCGGGGCCGAGAGCCCGGTGCTGCAGGACGTGTCCTTCACGGTGGAACCAGGCCAGACCCTCGCCATCGTCGGCTCCACCGGGGCCGGCAAGACCACCCTCACCAATCTCATTCCGCGGCTGGTCGACGTCACGGCTGGGCAGGTGCTGGTCGGGGGAGTCGACGTGCGGCAGCTAGCGCAGGAGACATTAGCGGGCCGAGTGGCGCTCGTCCCGCAGCGCCCCTACCTCTTCGGCGGGACGATCGCCAGCAACTTGCAGTTTGGACGTCCGCAGGCCAGCGAGGAAGACATGTGGGCGGCCCTGGAATGCGCCCAGGCCAAAGACTTCGTGGCCGCCAAAGAGGGCCAACTAGCGGCGCCCATTTCGCAGGGTGGCACCAATGTCTCGGGTGGCCAGCGGCAGCGACTGGCCATTGCCCGCGCCCTGGTGGCCCAGCCCGACATCCTCGTCTTCGACGATTCCTTCTCCGCGTTGGATGTGGCCACGGACGCCCGCCTGCGGGCCGCCCTGTGGTCGACGCTGCCAGACGTGACCAAGATCGTCGTTGCTCAACGGGTCTCCACGATTCAGGAAGCTGAACGCATCCTGGTGTTGGATGAGGGTCGCGTCGTCGGCCTGGGGAGCCACGCCGAGCTGTTGGCGTCGTGCGCCGTCTACCAAGAAATTATTGACTCCCAGCTCGGGGCGGAGGCCGCCTGATGACTAAAGACAACGCGCAGCTGACTGAAGACGAGCTGATCGAAAAGGGGCGGGAGAGCGGCGGCTTGGACTTTGCGCCGCCGGTTGGTAAAGCCGACAACTTCTGGCCGTCGTGCAAACGCATGCTGCGGCTGTTTGCCCCCTATAAGGCCATGGTGGCCGTGGCGTTCTTGTGCGCGCTGGTGGGGGTGGCGCTGGCGGTGTGGGCCCCGAAGGTGCTGGGGCGCGCCACCAACCTCGTCTTTGAGGGCTTCGTGTCCCGGTCGTTGCCGGCAGGCGTGAGCCAAGCCGACGTGGTGAACCAACTGCGAGCCGCCGGGCAGGAACAGGTGGCCAACATGGTGGCGGTGATGGAGCTGCGGCCCGGCCAGGGGGTCGACTTCGCGGCCCTGTGGCGGGTAATACTGCTGGTGGCCGGCATCTACCTGGTCTCGGCGCTGCTGATGTGGGCGCAGGGCTACCTGCTGAACGTGGCCGTGGTGCGCGCCATGCACCGTTTGCGGCGACGGGTGGAGGACAAGATCCATCGCCTGCCGCTGTCGTACTTCGACAAGACCTCCCGCGGGGACCTGTTGTCGCGCGTGACCAACGACGTCGACAATCTCACCAACATGCTGCAACAGCAGTTGTCCGGCGCCCTGTCGCAGGTGCTGACGGTCCTGGGCGTGCTGCTCATGATGTTCACGATCTCCTGGAAGCTGGCGTTGGTGGCGCTCATCGGCCTGCCGCTCATGGGCGTCATGTTCGGGGTGATCGGGCCGCGTTCCCAGGCGGCGTTCAAGACGCAATGGAAGCAAACAGGGCTGCTGAATGCGCGGGTCGAGGAATCCTTCTCCGGGCACACGCTGGTGCGAGCATTCGGGCGAGGGAAGGACCAGCAGGCCGCGTTCGACGCCGAGAACGACGAACTCTTTCGGGCCTCCTTCAAGGCGCAGTTCTATTCGGGCGTCTTCATGCCGGTGATGACCTTCGTTGGTTCCCTCACCTACGTGGCCATCGCCGTGCTCGGGGGGCTGCTGGTGGCGGGCGGCAACCTGCGACTGGGCGACATTCAAGCCTTCATCCAATACTCCCAGCAGTTCAGCCAACCGCTCGGGCAGCTGGGGGCGATGGCGGCGGCCGTGCAGTCGGGGGTGGCCTCGGCGGAGCGGGTTTTCGCGCTGTTGGATGCGGAGGAAGAGAGCCCCGACGCCGCCGACGCTCCCGCGCCCGCTGCCGGGGACGGCACTATCGCCTTCGAGAACGTCCGGTTCTCCTACAACCCGGACACCGAACTCATCCGTGACCTGTCATTCCGGGTGGCGCCGGGACAGACCGTGGCCATCGTCGGCCCCACCGGGGCGGGCAAGACCACGCTGGTGAACCTGGTGATGCGGTTCTACGAACTCGATGGCGGGCAAATTACCCTGAACGGCCAACGCATCGCGGACCTGCGGCGCGCCGACGTGCGGGGGCGCACCGGCATGGTGCTGCAAGACCCGTGGCTCTTCCAGGGCACCATCAAGGAGAACATTCGTTACGGGCGGCACACGGCCACCGACGCCGAGGTGTTGGCCGCGGCGCAGGCGGCTTTCGTCGACCACTTCGTACACACGCTGCCCGACGGCTACGACACGGTGCTGGAGGAGGATGCGGCCAACGTTTCGGCGGGCCAACGGCAGCTCATCACCATTGCCCGGGCCTTCGTCGCCGACCCGGCGGTGCTGATCCTGGACGAGGCCACCAGCTCGGTCGACACCCGCACTGAGCTGCTGGTGCAGCAGGCAATGGCAGCGCTGCGGCAGGGGCGCACGAGCTTCGTGATCGCCCACCGTCTGTCCACCATCCGCGACGCCGACCTCATTTTGGTTATGGAGCACGGCGACATTGTCGAGCAGGGTACGCACACTGAGCTGCTGGCGGCCGGGGGCGCTTACGCCCGCCTGCACGCCGCCCAGTTCGCGGGGGCGGTCATCGATCCGGACGACGAGACCCAGCTCGGCTGAAGGGGCTAATGGCCAAAACTCGGGGCCGGGGGTGCCTGGCCCTGGTAGTGCCGGTGGGCGCACCCGGTGGCCGGGCTGAGGGCGGCGCGCTCCGGCGAGACCGGCAGGGCACGGTCCGGCAGGGCTGACGGCGTGGTTGGGGGTGGCGGGCGACGGTGCGGCACAATGACCGCATGACTCGCCTGTCGCCGTCCGCCCTGCCCGCCCCGACCCCTCCCTCCACGGCCTACGCGGGCCATGTGGCGGCCCAGATCGCGCGCCGCCGCGGCGAGCAGGCCGCGGCATTGCCGCCCGAGCAGGGCGCGAGCGAGGCGGACCAGGCGACGCTGGCCGCGCTGACGGAGGAGCTCGGCTCGGAGCTGGTGGCCCTGGCGCACCAACTGCACGCCCACCCCGAGGTGGGGTTCGCTGAACACCAGTCGGTGGCTGCGGTGGCAGAGCTGCTGGCCCGCCACGGGCACACTGCCACCGTTGGGCTGGGCAGCCTAGACACGGCCTTGCGGGTCGAGTTCGGCCCGGCCACCGCCCCCGCGCTGGGGATCTGCTGCGAGTACGACGCCCTGCCCGGCATCGGCCACGCGTGCGGTCACAACGTCATGGCCGCCACCGCGGTGGGTGCCTTTCTGGCCCTGGCCCAGCTGGAGCGCACCCGTCCCGGCAGCGTCCCGGCCCGGATCGTCCTCCTGGGTACCCCCGCCGAAGAAGGTGGAACCGGCAAGGAGACCATGATCCGGCAGGGTGACTTCAACGATCTGGCGTGCGCGGTCATGACCCACGCCTACGGTTACGACTTGGCCGACCAACTGTGGCTGGGCTGCCGTCGCCTCACCGTGACGTTTACGGGGGTGGCGGCCCACGCGTCGTCCCAGCCTCACATGGGCCGCAACGCCATGGACGCCGCCGCTCTGTTCTACCAGGGTGTGGGGCTGCTGCGGCAGCACATGGCCCCCGGCGATCGCTTGCACGCCGTGGTCACGGAGGGCGGGCAGCGGGCCTCCATCATCCCCGAGGAGGCCGTAGTGAAAATGTACGTCCGCTCGCAGGAAGCCGACACGTTGCGGGACCTGTGCGAGCGCGTCGACGACTGCGCGGCGGGGGCCGCGCTCATGACTGGGTGCGGGGTGCAAGTGCGGTGGGACCCGCGGCCGCCCGTGCTACCAGTGCGGACCAACGAGACGATGACGGCGGCCTGGGTGCGGGCCCAGCAGCGGCGTGGGCGTCGTCCGCTGCCGCGCGGCGTCGTGCCAGAAACCCTGGCGGCCTCCACCGATTTCGGCAACGTTTCCCAGCTCATGCCCGCCATTCACCCGCTGCTCAAGATTGCCCCCGAGGAGGTGGCCTTGCACACGCGGGCCATGGCCGAGGCGGCCGCCAGCCCGGCGGCCGATGCCGCGTGCGTTGATGGGGCCTACGGACTGGCCGCGGTACTTCTCGATTTGGCTGCGGATCGACAGTTGCTGGCCGCCGCCCAGGCCGAGTTCGCCGCAGTGGGCGGACCGATCTCGACCACAGATTTGTTCTAGTGTGGCAGCTGCGGAGGGAAGCTTGGTTGCCGTAATGTCGCCAGGGTCGCCGTCAGCTAGCTAGCCTGGGCCCACGTGTCGTTCAGCAAGAGGGGACGGCAGTGTTGCACGGCAGGAGGTGGCGGCGATGACCCGGGTAAAGATGTCCGAGGTGGCGGATCGCATTCGGGCTAGTCGAGAGGAATTGCAGTCTCACTGGGATGATCCGTCGCTCAAGTTGGGAGCCTGCTCACAGCGCCGGGCCGCGACCCAAAGCAAGCTGTTGCAGGCCGCCTGGACCCTGATTACTACCCGGGGCCTGGGGTACATCAGCGTCGGTGACATCGCCAACACGGCTGGCTTTACTCGCGGGGCCTTCTACTCCAACTTCGCGGACATGGAGGCGCTCGTGCGACGCCTAGCCCACGACACCTTCGCGGAAGTCTTGCGGCAGGCCGAAAGGCGGGTGCGGTCCGCGCAAATTTCGACCGCGCACGGGCTGCCGCTCCCTGAGCGCATTGCCCTGCTGGCCGCCTCTCTACAGCAGGTGACGAGTCTCGACAAGGAAACCTACATTTTCTACACCGAGATTTCGCTCTACGTGGGACGGCACCCAGAAACCTCCACGGCGCTGCAGCGCATCCTCACCACCGTGCACACCATCTGGCAGGAGCTGCTCACCTCCCTGCTGCGTGCCTTCGACCTCACTGCCCGCGGGCAGTTGGCAGACCTAGTGCAGGTCATCATGGCGCTGGTCGAGCGGTCGACCAACCAGGCGCTCGTGCTCGGCGAGCCCGACGTCGCGGCCCTGTTGCGGCGTAACCTGACCCCGGTGCTGGGGGGACTAGTGCGTGACGCTGCCGGAGCCTGAGCCGCAGGCTTGTCGGCGGTGCGCACTGTGCCGCAGGCGGCAGGCTGGCCTAGCATGGCTACTTGAGCAAGATGAGGGAGAACCGACGTGGTAGATAAGTTGAAGCTGTCTTCAGTGGTCCAGGCGATCAACTGGAACCGGCTGCTGGATGAGAAGGACCTGGAGGTCTGGGACCGGCTCACCGGCAACTTCTGGCTCCCGGAAAAGGTGCCGCTGTCGAACGACATTCAGTCCTGGCACACCCTGACACCGGAGGAACAACAGATGACGACCCGGGTATTCACCGGGTTGACCCTGCTGGACACCGTGCAGGGCACCGTGGGGGCGGTGTCCCTTATCCCCGACGCCCGCACCCCGCACGAAGAGGCGGTGCTGACCAATATCGCCTTTATGGAGTCGGTGCACGCCAAGTCGTACTCGTCAATTTTCTCCACTTTGATCTCCACTAAGGAGATCGACGACGCTTTCCGCTGGAGCGAAGAGAACCCGCACCTACAGCGCAAAGCTGAAATAATCATGCAGTACTACCAGGGTGACGACCCAGAGAAGCGCAAAGTGGCCTCCACGATGCTGGAGTCGTTCCTGTTTTATTCGGGCTTCTACGCTCCCATGTACTGGTCGGCACACGCCAAGCTCACCAACACTGCCGATTTGATTCGCCTAATTATTCGCGACGAGGCGGTGCACGGCTACTACATTGGCTACAAGTACCAGCTGGCGGTGGCCGAGGCTTCCGCGCAACGGCAGGACGAGCTGAAGGACTACACCTACGAGCTGCTGCTGGAGCTGTTCGACAACGAAGAGAACTACACCGAAGACCTCTACGATCCGCTCGGCCTGACCGAGGACGTAAAGAAGTTCCTGCGGTACAACGCTAACAAGGCGTTGATGAACCTCGGCTACGAGCCGCTGTTCCCGCGGGACACCACCGACGTCAACCCGGCGATCTTGGCGGCGCTGTCGCCCAACGCCGACGAAAACCACGACTTCTTCTCCGGGTCGGGTTCCTCCTACGTCATCGGTAAGGCTGAGGCCACCGAAGATGAGGACTGGGAATTCTAAGACCCGGCAGTTAATCCGGCGGCGGCGCTTAGTGGCGTGGCCGCCGGATTTTTGTAGCATGCGTCATTGAATGTGGCTCTTTCGTGGCTTAGGGTGAGGCAATTAATCGTTCGAGGGAGCTTTTATGTGTAAATTCTTTGAAAGAATTGTGGCTAGTGCAGCGGTGGCTGTGTTAGCCACGTCTTTAGTGGCCGCCGGGGCGGTGGCCGCGGCCCCCACCCCGGCCGCTGAGCCTACGGATACCCCGACCGGCGGCGGCGCTACAGTCGCGCCTAACAGCTTGGCCCCAACCGCGCCCTCCAGTCTTCCTACGGACGCGCCCACCCCCGCCCCGCAGGCGCCGCAGGCCAGCGAGCCCGCCAGCGCCAACGACGGTGACCCCGCTCCCGCCGCGGACGAAGCGGAGCCGACTACCGACCCGAGTGCGGGGGAACCGACCGGCGGGCCGAGTGCGGGGGAGGCCAACCAGGCGGTGTCCCCCAGCCCGAGTGCCCCGGCGACCGACAATCGGTTCCTGACGGTGGAGGAACTGGCCGAACTGGGCTACCAGTTCTCCCCGCCCGGCCCCGGGGACGAGAGCGACGAGCTCACTTTGCCTCCCCCCGGGCAGGTGGAGCCGCTGACAACCTACGGCTACAAGCCACCCTTCCCCTTCGACCGGGGCCTGCTGATCCACGACAACCAGTTCTTCACCCGCAATGACATGACGATCCCGGAGATCCGGGCGTTCATCAACCACCACGGGCGCAACTGCACCTCGCAGGGGGACCACAAGTGCCTGAAGGACTACCGGGTCACTACCGTCAATGAGCCTGCGCACCGCTACTGCTCGCAGCCGTACGTCGGCGCCCCCAACGAGGATGTGGCCACGATCCTGTGGAAGACCTCGAACGCCTGTGGTGTGTCCGTACGAGCCCTGCTGGTGCTGATGCAAAAGGAGCAAGGCTTAGTGGCGGCCACCCGCCCCAAGTCGCCTGGCACCTACCAGATCGCGATGGGGTACGGCTGCCCCGACGGCGAGGGAGCGGTGTGCGACTCCGACTACTTCGGGCTCGCCAACCAGATCTACCTGGCCGCCCAGGCCTTCCAGCGCTACCGGGCCCTGCCGGAGCGCTTTAACTTCCGCAACGGGCAGACCGCCAACGTCCTGTATCACCCCAACCGGTCCTGTGGTACGCGGTCAGTCACGATGAAGAGCGCCGCCACCGCCGGTTTGTACAACTACACGCCCTACACGCCCAATGACGCGGCCTTGCGGGTCGGCACGTGGGTTGAGGGTGACGGCTGCTCCGCGTACGGTAACCGCAACTTCGTCTACATCTACTCCGAGTGGTTCGGTGACCCGCGCCTGCCGCACATCCCCGGCAAGGAAAAGCCCGCCCAGCCGGTCGCACCTCCGCCTGCTCCGCCGGTCGCACAGCCCCTGCCCGACAACGTGCGGCGCCTGGCCGGGCGCGACCGGTACGCCACGGCCGCGGCGGTCGCGGATGCCGCCTACCCGAACCGGGCTTCCACCGTTTACCTCAACCGGGGAGACAAACTGTATGACGCCCTGCCCGCAACCGTCCTGACGGATGGACCGGTGCTGCTCGTACCGCCCGGCAAATCGGTGGCCCCGGATGCGGTGCAACGCCAGGCCCACAAACTGCGGCCCAGCCGCCTGATTGCCCTCGGTGACTCCACCGGGGTGGCTGATGCATTGGTAGGCAACCTGCGTTCCACTTCCGGGGCGGGCGCTAGCCAGCGGCTAGTGGGCCCCAACCGGGTGCTGTCTGCGATCGCAGTGTCTTGGCACGGTTTTCCGCGCGCCCAGCAAGCCAAGCGCGTCTACCTGACAGCCGCAACTGGTTCCGACGGCGATGTTGCTATTGACGCAGTGGCGGGCGGGGCCCTCCCGGATGGGCCCTTGCTGTACGTCGATGCTGATGGCGCCAATCAGCGGGCCGTGGCCGCCGAGGTGAGGCGACTGGGGGTCGGGGAAGTTGTGGTGCTCGGTGGGGAAGGCACTGTGCCGAACAGCTGGGTCAACGAGGTGCGGGGCGGTGCCGCTGTGCGCCGCCTGGCGGGCAAGAACCGTTATGAGACGGCCGTGCAGGTGGCCGACTACTACGTGCGGGTGCTGGGCCAGAGCGCCTCCCGTATCTACCTGGTGCGGGGGGACATTACTACCGATGCGGTCCTGGCAGGCACCCTGCCAGGTGGGCCCGTGCTGTTGGCCCAACCGCGGCAGCTGCCCGCCACCACGCGAGCCGCGATCGCCAGCCTTAAGCCGCAGGTTGTCACCGCCGTGGGTGGGGAAGGCTCCGTGTCCAATGCGGTGCTGGGCGAGGCGGGGCGCGCCGCCAAATAGCGAGCCTGCCCGGGGTTTTGGTTGCGGATGCCCGCCCTAACTGGCTACCAGCGGGGTCTATCCGGTGTATGTGGCGGATGAGGCGTGTGGATAGTCAGTTAGGGCGGTGCCTTGCCGGGGCTGCCGGGCTGCCCGGCCCTCTGGCCGGGCGAGGTAGCGTTGCTGCTTGATTCCCGGCGCGGGCCGGGCGGAAAGGAAGAGGGATGAGCGCGCGCGTGCTGATGGTGTGCACCGGAAATATCTGCCGCTCGGTGATGGCCGAGCTGGTGGTCGGGGAGATTGCGCAGCGGCAGGGCCTAGCGGTGCAGGTAACTTCCGCTGGGGTGAGTGCGGAGGAGAGCGGCAACGGGGTGGATCACCGGGCTGCGGCGACCCTGCGGGCCGCCGACTATCCGACCGGTGCCGCCCACCGGGCCCACCAGGTCACGGCCGCTGAGCTCGCCGACCAGGACCTCGTCTTGGCCATGACGCAGCAGCACGCCGCCCGCCTGCGGGCCGTGGCCGACCGCGCGGGTATAGCGCTGGTGGGAGCGGAGGAAGCCGCGGCCGCCCGGGCCGCCGGGCAGCAGCCCATCGAGCTGCGCATGTTCACGGAGTTCCTGCCCGCATGGCAGGAGCAGGATGCCGCCGCGGTGGCGGCCGCGGCCCGCGCGGGTGAGCTGGATGTGGCCGATCCGTGGTACGGCGACATGGCGGACTTCGCGGAGACACTGACGGTCATTGAGGAAGCCACCCCGGCACTGCTGAACTATCTGCGTTCCCAGGTGATCAGGTAGCGCCGATCCGGGCGGGGGCTGCAGCGGGCGCAGGACACCGCCCGCTTGCCTGGGCGCCGGTAGCGTTGCACCTCGTGTCCGAAGGGGCAACGCCCCACCCAGGCTCCCGGCACTGTCGGCAGGTCTAGCGGCAGGCGGGCGCGGCCGCTGGCACCGATGGCGCGCGCCTGGGCCCGCCACACGGCGTCGTGGCCGTGGTGGTCGCCCACTAGCGCGTGGGCGATCTCGTGCAGGATTGTCTCGCGAACCGCCTCCGCTGGGTAGAGAGCCATTAGCGGCGCCGACAGCCAGATGGTGCGGTGAGCGCTGCTGCAGCGCCCGGCTCGCCGCTTGGCCCGATCGAACCGCAGGTGCCAATCAGGCAAGCCGTGGCGCGCCAGCAGGGCGCGCGCCTCTTGCCGCACGAGCGTCAATTCCACCCCTCCACCCTACGAGGTGGCAGCCGCTTGGCCCATCGGGGCATCCCGCTGGGTGATGTTCACAGGTGACACAAAAGTTGACCTGGCCACAGCGGCCGCTGGCTCGGTGCCGCGACGCGGCGGGCAGGGCACAATGACGCGGTGAGAAGGAAGAAGAACTCTGCGCGCCAGTGGCTCGCCTTGGGGCTGGTTAGTGTCGGGGTGGGCGGTGCGGTGTTATGGGCGGCCAGCTGGCTGGGGGCTGACGTTGCACGGCCGCCGCGGCCCGTGGCCACGTTCACCGGCACGCAGCTGGACTTCACGGGCTTCGACCCGGCTCGCATCATTGATGATGAGGTCTTCTTTGATTCCACCACCATGACGGCCGCCGATATCGACCAATTCCTGACTGTGCAGGGGGAGGGCTGCCAGCCGGGCAGCGACGGCACCCCCTGCCTGGCGCACTACGTCACCGACGTGCCCGCCATGCCTGCCAACGAACATTGCGCCGAGATCGCTGACGCCTCGAACATGGGCGCGGCCGAGGTCATATCGCAGGTGGCGACTGCCTGCGAGGTCAATCCTGAGGTGCTGTTGGTGTTGCTGCAAAAGGAGCAGGGGCTGGTAACCGCGTCGGGGCGGGGCTTGGAGGAGTGGCGTTACGCCTCAGCCACCGGGTACGGGTGTCCGGACGGCGCCACCTGTGCGGGCGACGTCGCCGGCTTCTTCAACCAGGTCTACCGCGCCGCCTGGCAGTTCCAGCGTTACCGCGCCTACCCGGAAGACTTCGATCACGTCGCGGGGGTGCCGCACCAGGTGGGATACCATCCGCGGCCTGAATGTGGCGGCACCGAGTTGACCATCAGCAACCAGGCCACCGCGGGCCTGTACAACTACACGCCCTATCAGCCTGACCCGGCCGCGCTGGCGGGCCTGGAGGGGGCATGCGCAAGCCACGGCAATCTCAACTTCTATGCGTGGTACAAGCTGTGGTTCGGTTCGCCGTACGCCTCCTAGATGCTGCCGCTCTCGCCGACGAAGCGTTGGCAGTAGTCGGCGGGGACTGGCAGCGGGTCGTCCCGGTGTGCCGCTAGCTCCTCTGCCACGGCCGCCAGCGCGGCCTCGACGTTGAGGCTCGGCGGGGTGATCCCACCGGCCCCCAGTTGTACCTCTTCGTACAGGCGCACCGGCAGTTCACCAAGTTGGTGCTCGCCGAGGTAGGAGAAGGCGGTGTTGGCGGGGTAGACCAGCTCTAGGGCGGCCGGGTGCGGGCTGATGCCGGTGAGGTCGCGGCTGGATTGGCCGACGACGACGGTCAGCCCGGGCACGCGCCCACCGGCGGTGGCGACCACGGGATCGGCAGAACAGGTGAGCGTCTGCGGGACGATGACCGTCGGCCACACCATGTGACTGGGGTGGAAGCTGCGGTAGCTGACCGTGGCGTGGGTGGGTAGCTTTTCTAGCCAGGCCGCCGGCTGCCCGGGCAGGTGCGGGTGGAAGTCGCTGCCGGGCCCTGGGTGGAAGTGGGCTAGGGCGGGCGCGAAGGAGCGGCGCAGGTTGGCCACCACTCGCTCGGTCTCCCCATCCTCCAGCTCGGTGACGTGCCGCTGGAACTCGGCCAGGGCGGAGGTGAAGCCGCCGGTGAGGCGGTCGATGACCTCGCTGGTGGCGGCGGCGATGCCGTAGTCCAGGGGGCTGAAAGTCAGGGCTGTCGTCAGCTGCTCGTCGAAAATGTAGGTCGGCAGGAACTCCAGCTCGGCCTGCACGGCCGCCAGCTCCGCGGCCGTCATGTGGAAAGCGAACGCGCGGCCGGTGCCCGGCGGGTCCGTCGGGTTGGCGTCGGTGGCGATCCAGGTGCGGTCAGCCAACGGCGCGCAGGCGGCCAAGATCGGCGGAAGATGGTCTTCCTCCAACCCGCCGTCGGCAGGTAGGGCCACCACCGTGGCACCGATGCGGGCCACCCAATCCGCGCGCAGGCAGGCAAACCCGGCGAAAACTTGGCGTTGGAGGGCGCGCAGGGACGCGAGGTCAGTATTGTCGGTTAATAGCCGCATCAGTTAGTTGCCTTCCTCAAACCGCAGTTTGGTGATTTGTTGGCTTTCCTCCCCAGTGAGCGGATCCTTGATCCTGGGGTACTGGATCTCCACCGTGGGTGAGCCCTGAGAGCTATAGGAACGGTAGACAACTTTGGTGCCGTCGGGCAGTTCAGAAGTTACCAGATCAAAACCGGTGACTGGCTTAGGAACTTGTTTGGCATCACCCACGATGCGCTCAAAAGCAGCCTTCGCTTCGAGGTCGCCTCCTTCTAGGAAGTACTGGGTGGTCTCCTTTTCCTTTCGGGAGCTGACTTTGGTGCGGCCAGAGTCAGCCGTGTCGGTGATCTCTTTGATGCGGTCGTCGGGAGTAGAGTCGTCTGGTCCGTCCTCGGTCCTCTTGTGGCGCGGACTGGCGGGGAGCGACTGGTTGGGTGAAGATTGTGGGGTTTTTGGTGGCTCGGCCCGGTCTGCTTTCCGGATGTCCCCCAGGTCGTCAGCTACTCGCACGACATCGGTTAAGTCGTCAGCCTTCGAAGTCAATCGTTGGAGCCCGGTTGCGCCGCGTGTGGCGGCCGCCCCGCTACCTGCTGTGGCGACGGCGACAATGGCGTCGGGCAATAGCTTGCCCGCCGCTCGAGCGGGGTTGTCCGCCCAGGTGTCCCAGTCCAGGATCGCTTTCCCCATGGCTTTGAAGAACTCGCCCGGATTAGAAGTCATAGCATTAAAGGCGGCTTGCGCGTCTTCTATCCCGAGGGAGAACTTGGCAGCAGCTTCCTCCAGGGTTAGCTCGCCAGTGCCGAGCTTCCACAGCTCACCGATGATGGAGATGGGAGTGCCCGGCATGGTCAACAAGCCGATGACAGCCTCGGCGGCGCCGCCGAAGAACTCGCCTACTGCAGCTGCTGCTTCCCCCCACCAGCTCCGTTGTGCAGGGGCGTGGGTGCACGCCTCGCGTACGGCTTGGGCGGCAGTGTTGGCCTGCTCTGTCAGCACCGTTACTGCCTGTGTGAACTTTGTTTCGGCCTGCTCCCTCTTGGGCTGTCCCGGGTCCGTGAACGGGACAATTGTCAAAGTGAACGTGCCAGGCCCGTTGGTGGCCTCCCACTCGGCTTTGCGGCGGTAGCCTTCCTCCACATCAGCGTCGTAGGCCTTGCGTGCATATTCTGTCTCAGTTTGCGCCGCCGCATAGTCTTCTCGGCATTGCAGGGCAATATTTTTGGCCTCGGAGAGCTTCGTGCGGAAGGTGCTCAGTGCATCGGAGGCTTGGCGAAATCCGTCAGCAGCCTTTTGCCAACGATCCGGCTCCAGGTCAAAACGTTCACGAAATCGGTCCGCCGCTCGTCCCTTCCAGCCCTCAGCCCGAATGCTGCCCAGGGAGGTGGCGATAGTCTCATAATTGGTGGCACGTTCGGACAACGCAGTGACACTCTGGTCCAACGCCTCCAAGTTTCCCTCGATAACGAAGTCAGGGGCCCCTCTGTGGGAGATGGTCACGAGCTGCCTCCCAGGAGCGGAGAGTCGGACAGGGCGATGGCGCTGTTCTCGAACTCGGTGGCCGCTTCCGCGGCCGCCATGCCGAAGTCCATATAGGTCTTGGTTACCTTTGCCAGACGCCCAGCTGCCTCTTCGAGATCGTCCGTGAGATTGTTTATCCCTCTTTCCCAGCGGCTTTGGAACTCGTCGAACGCCGCCGCCAGCTCGGAGGACGCCAGGTCTGCGGCGGCAGGTACGAAGTCTTCAATGTCGTGTTCTTTCTTCAGCTCGACAACCTTGCGGGCTTCGTCAGCCGCCGTGTATAAGGCCTGCAGGTCAACTTCGAAGTCATAATCGGGCATAGTCAATCCATAATCGCGGTGGCGCGGACTTCGGCATCGTGTGCCAGGGAAGCAATCTTCTCCATGGCGCGTGCTCCGGCCTGCAGGGTCTCGACGACTTCTGTGGTGCGTTGGGCAAGCCGGGCATCAAAGTCCACCTGGGCGGCCCGGGAGTCGGAACGGGTATCCCACTGTGTTATCAAACCGTCGACGTCACGTCGGGTACTGTCTACAGTTTCTTGTAGTTCAGTGGCTTGTTCGTCAAGTAGGTTGATAATTTCCTGGGCTGCTGTGGCCGAGAACTTAAGTGAAATGTTGCTCACGGTGTTCCACCCAACTGTTCGGCTGCCAACGCTGCAAACTTCTGGACGGCGTCTTCCTCGGCTTGCGTAGTGGTGGTGTCGACTTGTTGCAGGCCGACAGCGTAACCAGTTAGCGCCGCCGACACCGCCCCGACCTTGCCTAGCCAGATCTGCAGGCCGCTGGCGAGGACATCAACGCCACAGCCGATGATCTGCCCTTCCTGGGCAGCGAGCTTGTTGGTGAGGTTTTGCAGTTGCTGGTCGATGTCGTCAGCTGCCACTTCCACTTTTCGGGCGGCGGTGCTTTGGGCACCCAGCCTCATACCAGTCACTTCTCCCACAGTGCCTCCTCTCTGTGATCATGCTAACCCGCAACCGTCTGTGAGCTGCGTCTCTATACTGAAGCGGACCAGGCATCCAGGACAGGAGAAGCAGAACATGCCGCAGCAACACCAGTTGATTGACCACATCGCGGAGATGTTGCGCGCGCACGGCGTGCCGGGCGAGGTGCGGGACGGGTGGTTCCGCACGCAGGCGGCGGTGCCGGTGGCGATCGTGGCGGAGGCCGAGGTGGAGGACGACGAGTCGGGCTCCGCGTCGTCGTCCCTGACGGTGCTTATTCGCTGCCCGGATGGCCGGGACCTGCAGGAGGTGTACTCAGACCTGGGCCGGGACACCGGCGACGTCTTGGACAACAACCTGCGGTCCTTCACTCACAGCCTGCTGCACCCACTAGCTGCGAGCTTGACCGGCGGGGAGGGGGACTGCGACGAGACCGTAGTGACCGTGGGGGAACACACTTACTCCCTGTTTACGCGCGGCTACTTGTTTAAGGGCTATGGCATAGAGGATTTTCCGGCCCCGCCGCCGGAGCTGGAACCGTTCGTGCGCCAGGTGCTCACCGAGTTGCCGTTGGACAAAGACCTGCACTTGGTCTCGGTCTACTACGGGCGCATGGAGGGGCGCGAGCCCATGAGCGAGTTTTGGGTGGACGGGCACGCCGTGCCGCGGGCCGACCGCGAGGTGTGCGAGCTGGAGTGGGCGCCGACCACAGGCTTTTACTCCGCTCGCCTGGTGGGTTTGCTGCGGCGACACGTGCCGGGGGTCTTCCCAGCGCAGGCAAGCAGCAAGCGCAGCTGGTGGCCCTGGGGGCGTAAGGGACGTTAGGTCGACGACGGCTGCCAGGCCTGCGGCTGCGAGCGCTAGGTCAGCGCGGCGCTGGTAGCTGGATCGTGGTACCAGGCGGCGAGGTCCGCCAGGAGCTCGGCCGGGGTGTCCTCCGCATGCAGCCAGAGGGCGGCGCACCAGTCCGCCGGGGTCGGGTTGGGCGGCAGGTCCGCGGTCATGGCCGCGAAGTGGGCGCGCGCCAGGGGAGCGGCACCGTGTTCGCGCCACAGCGCCAACAGCTCGGTGGTGATGTCGAGCCCGCCGCAGGCCAGCCCGGCGATGATCTCGCCCAAGTGCGTCTCATCCGGCGGGCTCGGTTCGGCGTGGAGGCACAGGTGGGTAACGAGCGCACGCGCGAAGTCCCGTACCAGCGCCAACTCGGCCGCGGTGTAGATGCCCGGCTCGGCGAACCCCACCTTGCTCGGCACCATGTCCTCCCACAGGGCAGGGGACTCCCCGGCCGCGGAGGCGGCCAACACCCGGGGTAAGAAGTAGCGAATCTCTGCCGCTGTCACCCGCGCGTCCTGCCCCACGGCGGCCCAACAGTAAGTCCAATACAACTGGGACGGGATCGCCAGCCGGGGGCCAGCCACCAGGGCCGCCTGTTCGTCGGGCAGGCAGCAGCACGGCCCGTCGCACACGTCCAGCGGCAGTGGTGGCGGAGTGGCCGGGAAAAGCTGGTCGGCGGCAAGGGCGAAGGCAGCAAGATCGGTGGGCATGGCGGTTGGTGGAGGTTGGCGACGTCGCCCCAGTTTAGCGACGACAGGTGGCGATCACGGGAACTACAGGCCGGACAGGTAGGTGTACCAGGCCTCCCACTGTTGGGTCTCGCCCTCCTCTTCGCTGCCCGCCAGCAGCGCCGCCTCCAGCCCGGCGGTGAACGCGGCGCGGACCGCGGGCCGGTACGCCCACTGCTCCAGGAACCGCCACTGCGGTTCCGGTGCGGGAGTAGTCGGGTTCGTCGTCTCCAGGACCGCGAGGTAGTTGCGGATGGCGGGCACCGCGGCGGCGTGGCCCGCCCACACCTCACACACCGCGGCCGTCACGTCCAGCCCGGCGCGCTGCCACATCTCCAACAGCACCGGTAGGGCCGGGTAGCCGCGGGAGGACGGGTGCGGATGGGTGCACAGGTCCGCCGCCCAACCGGTCGCGAATCGCCGCAGGAACGCCAACTGGGCGGGGGAGTAGGCGCCCGGGCAGGCGAAGTCGAACTTCTCCAACGTCACCTCGGCCAGGTGGCTCAGCTCCTCACCGCGCACCAGTCCCGTCAGCACCCGAGGCAGGAAGTGGGCGCGCTGGACGACGCCGCGGCGGGTGGCGTCGTCGTCTCCCGGCACCTCCAGCGGGACGCTCGTCAGGTAAGCCAGCAGGTACCCCGTCGGTATCTCCGGCAACGCGAACCGCACGAACGCCGCCTGCGCGTCCGGGGTGAAGCACACGTTGCAGCTGCACACCAGCAGCGGCAAGGGCGGGGTGGGGGAGGCGAAGACCCGGTAGGCCTCGGCCAGCAGCGGCGCGAGGCGGGCCTCGGCCGCCCGGCCCGCAGCGCTCACGTTCGTCACGGGACGATTCTCTCCCCGCCGGGCCGATGGTGGAAGGAAAACGGCCAGCCTTCCCCACGCAGTGGGAGGCGGGGAAGGATCGACGGTAAGTATCCGTGCAACCAGCCGAGAGAGGAAGGATAAATGTTTACTTTCTCGATCACATGCCGTAATCGGAAGGATAGAGGTTATCCTTCCGGTGGGAAGGAGCGACTGTGGCACATTGGTCATCACAACATTGGCAGTCGATGGTCGAGGGCATGGCCCGCCGGGACCGGATGAGTGGACCCTACCGCGCCTATGTGCCCGACCTGCTGCGTGCCCGGCCTCTGGTTCTCTCCGCGGAGCTTGATGCCCGGATCGCGCGGACGGAGCGCGAGATCCATGCCCTGCGGCTCGGGCAGCACGCCGCTGATATCGCGGGGCTGTCTCACTTTCTGCTGCGGAGCGAGGCCATCGCCTCGTCGTACATTGAGGGAGTCACGCCCGCAGCCCGCCGCGTCGCCGAGGCCGAACTCGAGTTGGCGGAAGGGCGCCCGGCCTCCAACCAGTCGGCGGGGGCGGTGGCCCGCAACGCCACCATCGTCAAACAGGCGATCTCCCGCCTGGCGGCGGCGGAGGCCATCACCCGGGCCGACATCGTGGAGTTGCAAAGCGCACTGCTCGCCGAGCAGCCGGACCTGCAGGGGGTGCGGCACACCCAGAACTGGGTAGGCGGCTCGCAGTACCACCCCCTGACCGCTGCCTTCGTGCCCCCACCGCCGGCGGAGGTGCCCGCCCTGCTCGATGACCTGGCCGCCTACCTGTCGGGTGCCGCCCACGGCCTGCTTGTGCAGGCCGCCCTCGTGCACGCCCAATTCGAGACGATCCACCCGTTCCCCGACGGCAACGGACGTGTCGGGCGCGCGCTCATCCACACGGCGTTCGCCCGGCGCACCCCCGGCGGCGCCTCGGTCCTGCCCGTCAGCCTGATCCTGGCCACGTTCTCCGAGCGGTACGAGGCGGCGTTGACCGCCTACCGGTACGACGGCGCGCCCACCTCGCAGGCGGCCACCGCGGGCGTGCAGGCCTGGCTGGAGTTCTTCTGCGACACGGTGGCGGCCGCCTGCCGCGAGGTTGCCCGGCTCGGCGCGGAAATAGCGCAGGTGCGGGCGGAGTGGGACGACAAGCTCGCGGCGCATCGGGCGGCCGCGGACCGCAAGCGGGCGCTGCGGGCCGATTCCACCGAGGCCCGCATCCTGGCGGGCCTGCCCGGCACGCCGGTGCTCACCGTCGCCACCGCCCAACAGCTGTACGACATCGGCGACAAGTCTGCCGCCAACGCGCTGCGCGAGCTGACCGCCGCGGGCATCCTCACCGAGACCGGCGGGCGGCGGGGCCGCAGCCACTTCGCCGCCAAGGATGTGCTCGATCTCGTGACCGTCACCGAGCGGCGCCTCGCCTCCACTCGTTTCGACACCGTGGCCAGCGCGCCGCAGCGCCCCGTGCCCGCGCGGCCACCAAGGTAAAGCAGCAGCCGGGCAGCTACCGATTGGCAGGCGGGGGTGGCGTGTCAGGCACCTGTCGTCCCTGTCCGGTGACTTGGGGGTGGGGGCCAGCCATTCCCGACTTCCGTCGTTTGGCGTGCTGCAGCCCGACGACCACCGAGAGCGCAACCACGAGAAGGACGATAGCTACCACGACGATGACAAACGTTTTCATTGCCCATCCTGCCTCGGATTTGGACTGTTTAGCTTAAGTGCGAGACTAACAAAATCGTCGCCCATCTTGGCAGGCTTGGACCCCTACGGCAGGTGCTCGTACAGCTCCGCCCATAGCCCGTCGCGCTTCTTGACGTGGCGGGTGCGGTAGGCGCGCAGCTTGGAGACATCCTCTGGGTCATCCTTTAGGGCGGAGGCCACGATGGCCTCAGCCAGCTCCTTGCCGCCCGGGGTGCCCTTGCCGAACCAGGCCGCGTGCACCGCCGCCGCCATCCCCGTCGAGACGGCCTCGGCCGTCGACATCGGCGACGACAAGCGCTCCACCCCATCCTTCCCGGCCTTGCCCGCCCGCAGCTCGCGGAACACGCGCGTCAGCACCTCGCTGGCGTCGGGCCCCAGCCGGGCCGGAATCTGGGCGGCCTGCAGCATCGCGTCGGTCTCCCGTTCGACCAGCGCCATCTCGACCTTGAGGCTCTCGATGGCGCCGATGGTCTCGAAGTTGAACCGGCGCTTCAGGGCGGCAGACATCTCGTTGACCCCCCGGTCGCGCGTGTTCGCGGTGGCGATGACATTGAAACCCTGCTGGGCGTAGACGGTGCGGTGGGCGTCGTCCAGTTCGGGAATCGACAGCACCCGGTCCGACAGGATCGACAGCAGGGAGTCCTGCACCTCGGCCGCGCAGCGGGTAATCTCCTCGACGCGCACGATCTTGCCGCCCGTCATCCCGCGATACATGGGGGCGGGCACCAGCGACTTCGGGGTCGGCCCCTCGGCCAGCAACAGCGCGTAGTTCCACGAATACTTAATGGCGTCCTCGGTGGTGGCCGCCGAGCCCTGCACGGTCAGCGTCGTGTCGCCCGAGATGGCCGCCGCCAGCAGCTCGCTCAGCAGCGACTTGGCGGTGCCCGGCTCCCCGATCAGCATCAGGCCCCGGTTGGTGGCCAGCGACACGACGCACCGCTCCACCAGCGACCGGCGCCCCACATACTTCTCAGAGACCTGCTTGCCGTCCCCGAGCACGAACTCCACCACTGACTGGGCAGACAGCTGCCAGCCGGGCGCCACCGGGCGCCCCAGCTTCTTGTCGCGCTTGCGCAGCAACTCCAGTTCCTTGGCGTACCGCAGCTCGGCGGGGGGCCGCTGCATCTCCATGTTTTCTCCTTCCGGCCGCAGGCATTATCCCGCAAGACGTTCGTGCTCTCAGCTCCAACCCAGCGGGACCAACGTGCCGAGCGTGGCGCTCAGCAGCTTCGGCGGCAGGCTGTCCCACCGCACCGTCTGCGCCTCGCTGGCGGGCGGCGTGTACCAGTTGCCGGACAGCAGACCCTTCTCCAGCCAGACGCGCTCCACGGTCTGATCGTCCTGGTCGCTTGAGTAGCCCGGCCAGAGCCCGTCACCGAACTCCAGCACCACGGTGCAGCCGACGCTTGCCAACGGCAGGACGAAACTGGTGAAGATGCCGCCGTCGCCGACCTCGCCTATCTGCCAACCCTGCTTAGTCAGGGACCCCATCAGCTTGCCCGCCGGGACAGGCTCGGGGGACAGGCCGTGCAGGAAAATGTCGTCGCCCTGGTCCGGGTGCAGCGTGTAGACGGGGCGGTCCAGCTGCTTGAACGGGGCCGACAGCTCGTAGTCGGTGAGCGTTAGCGCCCAATCCGCCAGGTGTTGGGCCTCCAAGTCCAGCGGATGGGCGACGGACAGCTCCCGCCCGGCAAGCTTCACCGGTTCGTCGTCGATGTCCACCAGCTGCCCGTCCTCTAGGCGGCCGGTGGCCACCAGGGTCTCGCCGTCCCACACCGCCCACACCAGCGCCGCCAGCAGACCGCGCAGCACCGGGTGGGAGGCGATGAAGGCAGTGAAGTCCGCTGCCTGCCACCGGCGCTGTGTCACCAGCGCCTGCTCGAAGCGTGCCAGCTGGCTCTTGGCTAGTGCCGTCACCGTCTTCTTCACCGTCTGGAAGTCGGCGCGCGCCTCGTCGGCGAGGGCGGTGTCGTCACTCTTGTTGGGGCGCGGCAGGCTGGTCAGTACCTTGCCGCTCAGGCGTCCGGTTTCGTCGCGCTGGCGGACGACGAGCTTGCCCTCCGGCGTTAGGTACGCCACGAACTGCCGGGCTCCGTAGTCGTAGTGCCGCTGTCCTCGCTCATCCAGGCCGCCGGTCGGCACGATCCGGTCGTTGAGCTCTTCGCGGGACAGGCCGCGGGCGGCGGCGATCTCCTCCATGGCCTCGCCCGCCCGGCGTTTGATGGCGGCGAACTTGACCCTATCGGCGATGGCGGCGATCTCGGCGAGCGCCAGCTCGCTGCCGCAGTTGGCCAGGGCCGTCAGCCCCTTGACCGCCCGCTGGTGCCTGCCCTCCCCGGGCCACCCCCGCACCAGGGGCGCCAGGAAGTGCACGAGGCCGTCGCCGCCGAGCCAACCGGAGTTGGTCAGCAGCCAGGCACGGTTGCTGGGGGCCCCGGCCCGCAGCCATCCCTCCAGGGAACTGACGGCGAACCGGTCGCGGCTGGCGGGCGTCGCCCGCTCGGCCACTGCGGCCACCAGCGGATGCCGCTCGGGCGCCGACAGGGCCTGCAGCAGCTGCCCGGCCTGGGCCTGCGATAGCCGCACTAGCGTGCCCGCTTCGTCTACCACCACCGGCGGCAGCGCGCTGGCGGGGAACGGCAGCTTGACCGCCTTCGGCAGGTCGGTGGCCGCCTCCACCCACCAGGCGGCGTCGGCCGCCAGCTCTGCCAGCTCGCCTTCTGCCAGCACCTCGCCGATTACCGCGTGGATACCGCCCGTGGTCTGGGAATGGATTTCCCGCAGCTCGGCGAGCGGCTGGTTCCGCAGCAGCGGCAGCAACTTGCTGGCCTGCGGGCGGGAAAGCGCGGCGCGCAGCACCTGCGGCAGGTGGTCGGTGAGCCACTCGGTGGCCGGGCCCGCCGCCGCGGTGTCCAACAGTTGCGCGAACAGGGCCACCGCCCCGGGGCCGTGCAGCCGCAGCGCCGCTTCCTTGACCATGGCCTCCGCCTGCGGCTTGCTGGCCTCCTCAACCGAGGCGCGCAACGCGGCAAACCCCTCCGCGCCGGTGCCGAGCAGCCAGGCCACCACGCTGCGCCACGTCCGCATCCAGCCATAGCGCACTTTGGTGGCGTAGGCCACGCGCGCGGCGGCGGTTGGTAGCCCCAGCGTGAATAGCATCCACTCTGATGAGCCGCGGTGCGTCAACTGCTCCGCTACCTCTTGTAGCTCCTCCTCCGGTATCGCTTCCAGGGCCCCGATCGTTGGGAATAAAACATCAGCTTTCCACCAGCTGCCGTGCTGCATCAGGGTGCGCAGGTTGGTGGCCACGTTCGCGCGGACCGCCGCCACCTCGGCCTCGGGCCGTCCACCCGCCAGGCCCCGCAGCAGCAGTGGGGTCTGACGCCGCTCGCTGAAAACCTTTACCAGCTCCTTCAGGGGAAGAGAGAAATCGGCCTCCAGGAACACGGCCACGTGCGGCGGCAACTCGACCCACTCGTCGCCGTACCGGTAGATGTTTTCCCCGCGGGTGCGGTGGCGGCGGAAGTAGTTCTTCCACCACTCGACCTTCTCCGGGCTCGGCACCCCCGTGAAGACCGGCTCGGTGAAGACCCACCGGGGCACCAGGTAGCTGCCGTCCTTGAAGTCGGCCTTCTGGGCGATGCGCGCCGCCCGCTCGGCCTCCGCCTGCGGATCAAACGGTCCCGCCTCCGGGGCGAACGCCACCGGCGCGCCCGGCAGGTAGGCCTCCTCCAACGGCCAGACGATCAGCCCAAGATCCGCCGGATCCGCGGTGTCGACGCGCAGCGGCTCCACCGGGGCAGTGGCGCGGGCCCTGCCACCCGCCGGGCGGGCGATACCCGGGCGCAGCGCCCGGCGCGGCCCACGCGGATCGGGCACAAACCCCGCCTTCTCCTTGGCCGCCACCTGCTTGGCGGCGGCCGCGGCCGCCGCCTCCGCGTCCGGATACTGGGTGGTGCGGGTGGTGGCGCGGCCACCGTGGCGGCCGAACTTGATGGTCACCTGGTCGGTGACGGCGTCGAGATACCAGAACTTGTCCGGGTCAGCGGGGTCATGCAGTCGCGTCTTCACGGCCCCGAGCATAGGAGGTGCCGCTCACATTTTTGGCCCCGCCGGTGTCGCAGTGTTGCGACCGGGCTGAGGCAGTGGCGACCGGGCTGGGGCAGTGGCGACCGGGCTGGGGCAGTGGCGACCGGGCTGGGGCAGTGGCGACCGGGCTGGGGCAGTGGCGACCGGGCCTCGCCGGGCAGAGGAAACCGGGCCGGGCAAGATGCCCGGCCCGGGGAGCCTAACCGCGCAGCTGCTCGACCAGCGCGATGATCTCGCTGGCCAGCGCGGGCGGCAGCTCGTGCCACGGCACCAGGAGGTTGTCCGCGCGGTCCTTATCCGGATCGCCCCACCCCAGGGAGCCGGGGTCGTCCAAGCCGCGCCGGAGGTAGAGCTGACTGAGCTTCTGGTCCTCGTTGTCGCTGGGCGAGCCCATCCACATGCCGTCCTCGAACAGCAGGACCGCAGTGACATTGCAGGACGGCAGCGGCAACCCGAAGAGGCAGTACACACCCGCGTCCAGGGCCGCCCCGCGCTGCCAGCCGCGCTTAGTGGCGGCGCCGACGAGCTTGGCTGCGGCTATGGGGGCGGTGGGCAGACCCTGGAGGAAGAAGTCGTCGCCCTGACCGGTCGGCAGCGCATAGACCGGGCGATCCAGCTGCTTAAAGGGAGTGGTCAGCTCATAGTCGGCCAACACCTCGGCCCACCCGGCGCGCGTCTCCTCGTCGAGATCGAGGGGATGGGCCAAGGTGACGTGCAGATCCCCAAGCTGCAGCGGCTCGTCGTCCCGGTCCACCAGCTGCCCCTCCTCCAGGCGCCCGGTGGCCCGCAGCGTATCGCCGTCCCAGACGGCCCAGATCAGCCCGGCCAGCAACCCAGCCAAGAGCGGGTGGGCGGCAATGTAGTTGGTGAAATCGGCGGCGGCCCAGCGGCGCTGCGTCACCAGGGCCCGCTCGAAGCGCTCGACCTGCAGCTTGGCCAGCGTGGTGACGGTCTTCTTCAACACCTTGGCCTCGTCGCGGGCGGCCGCCGCGCGGTCCGCGTCGTCAGACTTGTTGGGCTTAGGCAGGGAGGTCAGCACCTTGCCAGTGGGGCGCTCCTGCTCATCCAGGAGCCGGAAGACAAGCTTGGCCTCCGGGGTCAGGTACGCCACGAAGCGGCGGGCCCCGTAGTCGAAGTGGCGCTGACCGCGCGCGTCCAGCCCGCCGGTGGGCAGGATGCGGTCCTCCAGCTCGTCGCGGGAGAGCCCGCGGGCCGCGGCGATCTCCTCCATGGCCTCGCCCGCCCGCTTCTTGATCGCGGCGAACTTCACCTTCGCGGCGATGCCCGAGATCTGGCTCAACGCCAGCTCGGAGGCGACGTTGGCCAGGGCGGTCAGCCCCTTCACAGCGCGCTGGTGTTGCGCCACGCCCGGCCACTCCCGCACCAGCGGCGTCAGGTAATGGACGAAGCCGTCGCTGCCGAGCCAGCCGCTGCCCGTCAGCAACCAGGCACGGTTGTTGGGGGCCCCGCCCGTGAGCCAAGCGGCGACCACCCCGATGACGAACCGGTCCCGGCTGGCGGGCGTCGCCCGCTCGGCCACCGCTTCCACCAGCGGGTGGCGCTCGGGGGCCGCCAGCGCCCGCAGCAGCTCCCCGACCTGTTCTTGCGACAGGCGCACCGAGCCGTCGACGGTGGTGAGCACCACGGGCGGCAGAACGGACGGGACGAAGGGCAGCTTGCTGGCCGGGGGCAACTCCGCCCGCCCGCGCGCCGCCGCCCACCAGTCGCTGGCCGCGGGCAGCTCGGGCAGGTCGGCCTCCGCCAGGATCTCGTCGACGACGGCGCGGGTGGCGCCACTGGTCTGCTCGGCCACGGCCCGCAGCTCGGCAATGGGTACCTCCCGCAGGAACGGGGCTAGGGCGGCGGCCCGGGCCGGGGTCAGGCGCGCAGCCAGCGCCTGGGGGAGGTGGGCGCGCAGCCACTGGTCGGCAGCCGGGCCAGCCTTGGTGGACAGCAAGTCCAGGAAGAGCTCGGTCATTGCCGGGCCGTGCCCCGCCTCGGCGAGCATCTGGACGACGACCAGGGCGTGCTCCTTGCCGAGCGAGTTCACGGTCTCAAGCAGTAGAGGGAAGCCCGCCGTGCCGGTCCCCACCAGCCACGGCACCGCCGCCCGCCAGGAACTGATGTTGGCCCCGGTGCGGCGGGCAAACGCCACCCGCTGCTCCACGGTGGGGAAGACGAGACTGAGCAAAACGGTGTCAGTGTACGACCACGACGTCAAACATCCGGTGGCGGATCCGCTCATTGCCGCCATATCCGCCTCCGACAGGGCGGCAAGGGAAGCAGCTTGCAGGTGCGGGCTGGCGTCCAGCATGTCGTGGATGTAGTTGCCGCGCTGGGTGGGCACGATCAGGGGCGGCAGCGGGGAAGGCAGGGCGGCGCGCGCGGCCGCCACCTCCGCTTCGCTCCACAGGTGCAGTGCGGCCGGGATTTGGCACACCACGTGGTAGTGGGAGTGCTGCTTTTGCAGGCTGTGCAGCGCCTCCAGCAGTTCGGGCAGGGGCCGCCGGGAGTCCAGGAGCAGCAACGTCTCCAGCCAGGCGGGCAGGATCTCCAGCGGGCCGATCCAGTTTGGCATGCCCTTCGGGGCGTGCTGCTTGAAGTACTCCCGCCACCACGCGGCCCGCTCCGGCCGCGGAATGCCAGTGAACAGCGGCTCGGTGAACCGCCAGAAACCTTCAACACGGTAGGAGGCCTTGTAGGTGTCGACCCGGGCGATGCGCGCGGCCCGTTCAGCCTCGGCGTCCGGATCGAAAGGAGTCTCGTCTAGTGGCAGCGGCTGCGTGGCCCCGGGGGCGTACAGCTCCTCGAACACTGTCAAACGCAGCCCGAGATCGTCCGGGGCGGCGGTGTCTACAGTCAACGGTTGGGTAGTGGTAGATGCAGGCTTCTTCGGCATGGCTCACACCTTAGGGCTCCCCGCTCACATCCGGGACGACGGCCGCGTCGCAGTTCTGCGACGGGGTGAGGCTTCTGCCCGCTACCCGCGTACGCGGGCCAGCAGCCCGAGCACCTCGCTGACCACCCGGGGCGGCACCCGGCCCCAGGGCACCAGCGCGTAATCGGCCAGCTCCGCGGAATCGCCTTCGCTGAGTTCCCGCGGATTGACCTCCCCGCGCAGCACAAACAACTCCAGCACCTGCTGGTCGCGGGAACCCGCCATGCCGGAGACCCGGTCGAAGCCGGTGTGCACCAGCACCGGGGTCAGGCCGACGCCGCGCAGCGGCAGGGCATGTAATTGCACGACGGTGCCGCACACTGGGCTGCCCGGCTGCCAGCCGCCACGCTGAAACAGGCCCGCCAGGTGGGTCGGCTCAATGCGGTTAGTTGGCAGGCCCGACAGCCGGAGCTCCTGCTCCTGCCCGGACGCGAGGCCGAGGAGCGGCCGGTCGAGTTGTTTAAACGGCGGCACCAGCTCGTAGTCGCTGAGGGTGCGCGCCCACCCGGCTCGTTCGGGCTCGCCCAGGTCCAGCGGGTGGGCCACCGACAGCTCCCGCCCGGCCAGCGCCACCGGCCGGTCGGCGACATCAACCACGGTGCCGTCGTCATCAATGCGCACACTGGCGACGAGCTCCTCGCCCTCCCACACGGCCCACACCAGGCCCGCCAGCAGTCCGCGCAGCACGGGATGCGCCGCGATGAAACGCTCGAA
Organism: Buchananella hordeovulneris; assembly: GCF_001907235.1. Taxonomy (GTDB): domain Bacteria; phylum Actinomycetota; class Actinomycetes; order Actinomycetales; family Actinomycetaceae; genus Buchananella; species Buchananella hordeovulneris. The sequence goes on along the minus strand of NZ_MQVS01000010.1, from coordinate 10,007 downwards.
ATCCGCAGCAGGCCAGCGGCGGCCGGACACCAACGCCCGCTCGAACCGCGTCACCTGGGCAGCGGCCACCGCCGCCACGCTCTTGCGCAGCGACTGGAACTCGGCCTGGGCGGCTGCCACCGCGTCGGCGTCGTCGGTTTGGCGGGCCGCGGGCAGGCGCGCCAACACCGGACCGGCCGGGCGGCCGTCGTCTAGGCGCCGCACCGCCAGCTTGCCCGTCGGGGTCACATGCGCCACGAACTGCCGCACCCCGTAAGAGAACTGTCGCCGCCCGCGCTCGTCCAGACCGCAAGTCGACAGCACGCGGTCCTCCAGCTCCTCCGGCCGCAGGCCGCGCGCCGCCGCAATCTCGTCCAGGGCGGCGGCCGCCCGCTCCTTGATGCCCGCGAACTTGGCCTTCTCGGCGATCGTCACGATCTCCGTCAACGCCGTGTCGCTGCCCACCCGCGCCAGTGCGCCGAGGCCGCGCACCGCTCGCTGGTGCTGGTTGGCCCCCGGCCAGGCCCGAATCAGGGGGCTGAGCTCGTGGACGAAACCGTCCCCACCCAGCCACCCGGCCCCCGACAGCAGCCAGGCCTGCTTGGTGGGCGCCCCCGCCCCCAGCCACAGCTCCAGCAGATCCAGGGCGAAAGTGTCCCGCTGTCCGGGGGAGACCCGCTGCGCCACTTGCGCCACCAACGGGTGGCGATCCTCCGCCGCGAGCGCCCGCAACAGTTGCGTCACTTGAGTCTGGCTCAGGCGGTGACCGTCCACGACGAGCGGTGCCAGGCGCGCCACCGGGAAGGGCACGCTGCCGCCGCGGGGGAGTTTGCGGGCCGCCACGGCGTGGCGCCACCACTCGGGGCTGTCCGCCTCGGGCAGGGCGGCCGCCGCCAGCTCGCGCGCCAGCAACGGTTGCAGGCTGGCCGCCGCCTGCCCCGCCACCGCGGCCAGGTGGGCGGGTGGGACCGCGCGCAGGTAGCGGACCGCGGCGCGAGCCAGGGCGGCAGGCAGGTGGGCGGCGAGCAGTTGCGGCAGGTGCGCGGCCAGCCAACGGTCGGCTTCGGCGGCGCCGCGGGTGCGCAGGGCCCGCAGGAAGAACGGCACGACGCCGGGGCCGTGCGCCACCCGCCCGACTTCGGCCACCAGCATCGGGGCGACGTCGGCGTCGGCCTGGCCCAGCCACGCCAGTAGCTGCCCGAACCCGGCCGCGCCCGTGGCGACCAGCCACGGCACCACGCCGCGCCAATCGGGCAGGCGGGCCCCGGTACGGCGGGCGAAGGCGACCCGTTCGGCGGGCGTGGGGGCGAGGAGGGACAGCACCCAGGCGTCGCCGGTGTTGAGCTGCCCCAGTACTTGGTCCGGGACGGTGGCCAGCAGGTCGCGGGCTTCTTGCGGTTCCAGTACCTCCAGGGCAGCGGCCACCAGGATGCTGCGGTCGGCGAATACCCACATGCCGTGGACCTGCTGGAGTGGGGGCGGCAGTGGGGTGGGTAGGGTCTGACGGGCAGCGACCAGTTCGGTGGTGGGGCGGCGCGCGAGCAGGCCGCGCACTAGCAGCGCATCCGGCCCGTACTCCTGCAGCTGCCCGGCCACCGTCCGCAGCGACTTGTCCCAGTTAATGGTGAGGGTGGCCCGCAGCCAGGTGGGCAGGAACTGGTCCGTGCCCACCCAATAAGGCTGTGGGGAGTCGGCACCCCGCAGCCGCGCGAGGTGCTCGCGCCACCACTTGACCTGCTGGCTGCTCGGCAGGGCCGCAAACAGTGGCTCGGTGCAGGTCAGCCAGTGGCCGGTGTGGTAGTCGTATTCGGCGGGCGTCAGGTGGGTGATGCGGGCCGCCCGCTCGGCTTCGGCGGTCGGGTCGAACGACGCGGGCGCCGGGGGGAGGTCGGCGGCCTCGTCCAGGCAGTAGCAGGCCTCGAAAGGGGTCAGGTTTAGCCCCAGGTCGGTGGCGGGCAGTGGGCTGACGAGCAGGGGCGGCGACGCCTGCCTCGTCTCAGTGTCTGCTGTCGCGGGGGTGCCTGGTGTTCCGTCGTCAGTGGGTATGCCTGCTTTTGGTTCGTCCACACCGTTGGGTGAGGGGACGCCACTCGGCTTGGCCGGACCCGCCAGGCGGTGGCTGGCGGCCGGGCGGCCGGGCCGGGGCGCCACTGGCTCTTCGCCGACCGGGTAGTAGCCGGCCCGCAGCTTGTCTTCGATGCACCACTGGTATTTGCGCAGCAGGTAGTCGCCGTACGGGTTGGCCAGCTTCCGGGTGGTGCCCCGGGCCCCGACCTTGCCCCACCGCACGCGCAGCCCCTCCTTATCGAGGCTGATCTCCCAGAACTTTTCCACGCCGTCGGCGCGGTAGCGCAGCTCGGTGCGTTCCATGTCAGTGCTCCAGGTCGTGCAAGGTGGTGAGGATTTCGCTGGCCAGGGGCGGGGATAGCTCCCCCCACTTGGCGAGTTGACAGGCCGCCAGTTCCTGGCGGGTGCCGCGCCCCAACTCTTGGGCGCTGGCCTCGCCACGAACCAGGTACATCCCGGTGATGCGTTGGTCTTCGCTGGCAGCGGGGTGGGCCACCTCGATCCCGGGGCTCCAAGTCAGCACCGCGGTGAGCTGGGTTCCGGGCAGTGGCCAGTAGTGCAGGTAGTAGGTGCCGTGCTCCAGCACTTGTCCTCGCCGCCACCCCCGGGTCTCCAGCAGGCGCGCGGCGGGAGCGGCGGGAACGCTGCCGTCCGGCAGGTCGGGGAGCAGCAATGCCGTGCGGGCGGCAGCGGGCAGGGACAGGGTGGGACGGGCCAGTTGCGGAAAAGGGGCAGGAAGCTCGTAGTCAGCCAGGACCTGGGACCAGGATGCGCGAACCTGAGATGTCAGATCCAGGGGGTGGGCGACGGTCACGGTGTGCTCGGGGCGCAACTGTACGGGCTCGTCGGCCAGGTCAAGGAGGGTGGCGTCCGCGAGGCGGCCGGTGGCCACCAGCTCTTGGTCGTCCCACACCGCCCATACGAGCCCCGCCAGCAGGGAACGCAACAGGGGATGCGGGGCGATATAGGTCGTGAAGTCGGCGGCACTCCAGGCCCGCGAGCCGAGCATGCTGGTCTCGAAGCGTTGCAACTGCACCCGGGTGAGGGTGGTGATGGTCTTCCGTAAGGCCGCGAACTCGGCTTTGGCCTGGCGGGCTGCTGCGGTGTCGTCGTTCTTGCTGAGGGTCGGCAGGCTAGCCAAGGTCTTGCCGACGGGGTTGCCGTCAGCATCCAACAGGCGGGCGACGAGTTTGCCCTCCGGGGTGAGGAATGCCCGGAACTGCCGAGACCCGTAAGTAAAGAGGCGGTGTCCGCGCTCGTCCAGGCCGCCGTCAGCCAGGACACGGTCGGCAAGCTCGTCCCGCGTCAGCCCCCGCCCGGCCGCCAACTGCGTCAGCGCCGCCTCAGCTTTCTTCCTGAGCGCCGCGAACCGGCGGTGGTTCGCCAGCTGCGCCAACTCGCTCAGGGCCGCATCGCTGCCGACTCGCGCCAACGCCAGCAAACCCGCCGCCGCCCGTTGGTGCTGGTTCTCCAGCGGCCAGCTGCGCAGGAGGGGAGCCAAGGCGTGCACAAACCCATCGCCGCCGATCCGCCCGCACCCGGTGAGCAACCCGCAATGCCGGTTTGGGTCGTCGCTGCGCAGCCAGGCGTACAGGAGAGCGAGTGCGAAATCGTCGCGGACCGTCGGGGCAATCTCGCTGCGCACCCGCTCCACCAGCTCCGTGTGGGCGTCACGGCTCAGCGTCTCCACGAGCTCTGCCACCAGTTCGTCACCCAGTCGGCTCTCGCCGACCCACAAAGGCGGCAGCTCCGCAGTTGGCACCCCGACGTCGACCGTCTGCCGGGGGGTGTGGGCGTGCCCGCCCCAGTGGGGGCGCAACAGCACCGGTGCCTGACGCGCCCGCAGGCTCGCGGCCGCCACTTGGCCGAGGTGCGAACTGGAGGTCTGCAGCTGGCGGAGCACCTGGTCGCTGGCGCCCTGCACGAAAGGCACCAATGTCGCCGCCTCGGTCGGGGTGAAGGTCAGCTGGCCGAGATCAGGTAGGTGAGCGCGTAACCACTGCGCAGCCGGGGCCGGGGACTTGCTCTCCAAGGCAGACAGGAAGAAGTGCCCCATGCCCGGCCCGGTAGCGGACTCGGCGGCCACACTCAGCAGCAAGTGCGCCGTCTGGGCGGACACGCCATCCAGCCAGCGGCGCAGCTGTGGCAGCCCGAGGCTGCCCGTGCCCGCCAGCCACGGCACCACATCCCACCACTCCCGCAGTTGCAGCCCCACTTCGGCGGCGAAAGCCACCCGCTCGGCGGGGGTGGGCAGGAGCAGCGCCAACATTGGTCCACGGCGCAAGGCCTCGCTGGCCCACCACTTCCGCGGCACTTGGGCGAGGACGGAGGCCACCTCGGTCGGCTCGCGGGCCCCAAGCGCCACGGCCTGGAAGAGGCTGTAGTCGACCATCTGCCCAAAACCGGAGATGGGACACGGCAGGACCGCAGGCAGCTGGGCCTTAGCGGCGGCCAGCTCCGCCGGTGTCGCCCCGGCCACCAGGCCGCGCAGCAAGAGGGCTTCGCAGCGCTGCCCAGCGGGCGAAGCGAGCAGCTCGGGCAAAGGCAGGCGCCAATCGGCGGCCAGCAGGGCCGCCAGCCAGGCGGGCAGGTCACAAAACTTGTCGCGCCAGCTGGCCGGTTGGCGGCGCGGCCCCCGCAGCGAAACCAAGTGCTTTTTCCACCACGCCAACCGGCGCGGGCTCGGAATCTTGGTGAACAGCGGTTCACGGAAAGAAAAACGCAGGTCTGGGGCGATGTCAGTGAACTCGATGCGGCGCACGATGCGCCCCGCTCGTTCCGTTTCGGCCGCTTGGCGCACCGGCGTGTCGTCGAAGAACAACGGTGGTGCCTTTCCAGCGTACAGGGCCTCGAACGGCGTCAACTGGAGGCCCAGGTCCGCCGCGGCAGCCCCAGAAGCAGACGTGCCCATCAGCACCTGCCTCTCTCTAGCGGGGGCCGGGCCCGCAACTGGCGGGGCGCCGATGCCAGCCAGCCCTGCTTGGCGGGGCGGCCCGCGACCTGCCATTGGGCCACCAGCTCGCGCGCGAAGCTACTGCGGGCGGCCGGGGATAGGCGCTCCGCCACCGCCTCCACTAACGGGTGGGGCTGCTGTGCCGCCCACCTGGTCTCCGTGCATGTCCCAGGCGGGGGTGGGCAGGCCCCCACCGCTAGGGCCCGTAGCAGCGTCTGCAGTTCGGGAGCTGCCAGGCGTTGGCCATCCACCACCAGCGGCGGCAGGCGCACCGGGGGGAAGGGCACCGGCGCTACGTGGCGCAGCCGCTTGGCTGCCTGCGCCTGGCTCCACCAGCTAGTGGCCGCATCTAGGTGCGGCAGCTGGGCTGCCCCGATGATGCCGTCGATCAGCGGCCGCAGCTGCGGGCACGCCTGCGCCCGGTGGGTCTGCAACTCGGCCAGCGGTAGCTGACGCAAGTAGCGGGCGGCCACCGCCGCCTGGGTGGTATCCACGGGGGCGGCGATCAGTTGCGTGGCGTGGGCGGTCAACCACCGGTCAGCCACTGGCGCTTGCCCGGTGGCCAACAGGTCCAGGAAGAGCGGGGCCGCGGCGGGCCCGTGCAGCATTGCCGCCGCGGTGCGCGCCATCGTGTGGGCGATGGGTGGGGCAGCGGCCGCGATCTGCTCGCCCAACAGGGCTAGGCCGGTCTGCCCGGTGGCTACCAGCCACGGCACCACCGCCCGCCAGGTCGTGAGCCGCAAGCCCGTGCGCACCGCGAAGGCGACGCGTTCCTGCGGGGTGGGGGCCAACAGCGCCAAGGGCCACACCTCGGTGAGTTGCGGCTCGGCCAGCGCCCCATCGGGAATCTCCGCCAGCAGGCGGCGCGCCGCCGTCGCCGACAAGCAACCCAGGCCGGCCGCCCGCAGTGCCGTCAAATCCAACACCCGCCACACGCCCTGCCGGTCGCGCCGCACCGGGCACGGCAGTTCGGCAGGCAGGTCGGCGCGGGCGGCCGCCACGGCCACCGGATCTAACAGGTGGAGCAGACCGCGCAGCAGCAACACCTCCGCCCCCTGTTTGGCTAGCCGCCGGGCGAGGGCGCGCGGCGTCGCCTCCCACCGGCTGAGCAAGATGGTGCGCACCCAATCGGGCACCATGAGTTCCTCCGCCAACCATGTCGGGCGCACCCGTTCACTGGTGCGCAGCGAACGCAGGTGTTCCCGCCACCAGCTGCGGCGCTCGACGCCCGGAAAGGTCGTAAATAGGGGAGCGGTAGGAAACCACCAGTCGTAGAGCGTCGGTCCCTGCTGGTAGTGCGTCTTGCAACCCACCTGCTCGGCGTGGGCCAGCTCCGCCTCCGGATCGAAGGGGGCGGCGTCGGCCGGAATGTCTGCCGTGTGGGCGCTGTCGTAGAGGGCCTCAAAGGGCGTGATGGCCAACCCCAGGTCGCTGCTGTTCGTCGGCACCTCACGCCCCATAGTGCACCACCGACAGCGCCACATCGAGCTCGGCCAGCAGGCACACCTGCGGGGCTGACAACTCGAACTGGCCGTTGTCCTGCCCCGGCCAGGTGTAGATGAATAAGGTGCGCTCGAAGTCGTGCTCGGCGAACAGGGCCGCGAACTGGCTTTGTCGTTCCGCCACCAGTCCCAGCACGTCGCCGATCTTGTCCGCCCCTGCGGCGTGGCGGTCGCGTCCGAACGAGTAGTAGGACACGCTGCTCACGATCTGCACGCGCTTGTTGCGGGAGGAGTGCACCTGGCCTTTGCTGTGGTAGGCCGCGTCGGGCACGGCCAGGGCGGCGGCCACCTGCGCCATGTCCACAAACTGGGGAGTCTCCATGTAGAAACTCACTTCCAGTGCGTTATCCAGTGGCGTCACGTCCCCCTCCTAACTCCGATACCCCAGCTGGGGTGCAGGCGCGGCGGCCCGCCCTCAGGTTAGGAGCGGCACGGGACCCGTGGGGCGGGTGTCGCAGGGTTGCGACCAGACAGCGACACCCGTGCCAACTACAGGGCGGCCAACGTTGCCAACACCTCGCTGACCAGGGTGGCGGGCACCTGCGACCACGCCACGGCATCGGCCGGGGGCGTGTGCGGCAGCTGCCGCAGCGGCGGCGTGCCCGGCACCACGAACAGGGCGGACAGGGTTTGCGGCTCGGACTCCTTGACGCTCCAGGCGGCCAGGCCCGGCGAGTGGACGAGGACGACGGTCACCCCCAGCAGCCGCGACGGCCAGGCGTGCAGGTGGTAGTAGCCGCCGTCGGCGGGCGGGGCGGCCTCCCAGCCGAACTTCTTGGCCGCCGCCACCAGCTTGCGCGGCTCGACGGGTGCGGTCGGCAGCTGCGGGTCTTGCCCGGCGGGCAGCGTCGCGGTGGGGTGCGTAAGCTGCTTGAACGACGGGGCCAGCTCGTAGTCGGCAAGAACCCCGGCCCAGGTTTGGCGGTCGGCGCGCGTGAGCTGCAGCGGGTGGACGACGCTGACCTCCCGCCCAGCGACAGCGACAGCTTCGTCGGCGGCGTCCACCAGCTGGCCGTCGGCGTCCAGACGGGCCGTGGCGGTGAGCTCCTCGCCGTCCCACACGCCCCACACCAGCCCGCGCAGCACATGCCGCAGCACGACATGCGTGGCGATGTGGGCGGCAAAGTCCTCGCCCCGCCACCGGCGCCCCTCCACCATGAAGCGCGCAAAACGCTGCTTCTGGGTGCGCACCGTCCCGGTGAGCAGCTTCTTGAAGGCAGCGAATTCGGACTTGGCCTCCCAGGCGCGGTCGGCGTCGTCGCTGGCGAGCGGATCCGGCAGCCCAGTTAACTCTTTGCCTTGCGGCTGCCCGTCTGCCGCCAGCTGGCGGGCCACCACCTTGTAAGCGTCCGTGAGATAGGAGACGAACTGGCGTGCCCCGTAGCTAAAGCGGCGTCGCCCGCTGGCGTCCAGGCCGCCGTCGGGCACCAGCTGATCCTCCAACTCGTCCGGGCTCAACCCGCGGGCGGCCGCCAGTTCGGTGAGAATCTCGGCGGCTCGCCGCTTCACGGAAGCGGTCTTCATGTTCTTGGTGATATCCGCCAGTTCGCTGAGGGCCCGCGCTGAGCCGACGTGGTGCAGCGCCGTCAGGGCGGTGACCGCGCGCTGGAAGCGCTGGGCGCTCGGCCACCAGCGGATCCGCGGCGCCAGGGCGGCCACGAACTTGTCGCCCCCCAACCAGCCCGCGCCCGTCATCAGCCAGGCCTGCTTGGCCGACGGGTTGGGGGCCAGCCACAGCAGCAGCAACGTGGTGGCGAAGTCGTCGAGCTCGACGGCGTCAACGTGCTCGCGCACCGCCGTGACCAGCGGGTGGCGATTCTTGGCGCGCAACGCCTGCACCAGCTGGGCCACTTCCGCCGCGGCCAGGCGGCGGCCGTCCACCCGCAACGGCGGCAGGGCCGCCAGGGGGAAGGGCAGCTCTTGCGCCTTCGGCAACCGCTGCGCGGCCGCCTGCCACCACGCCGGTGGGTCGGCCAGCGGCAGGCTCTCCTCGGTCTCCACCTGGGCGAGGGCGGGGCCGCAGGCCCCGGTGCGGGGCGCGGCCGCCCGCCAGGCGGGGGACGCCAGGCGCAGCAGCGGCACGACTTCCTCCACCTCCGCGGTCGATAGGTCGGCGGCCAGCACCGCGTCCAGGTGCTCGGCGAGCCACTGCCAGGCCTGCCTGCCGGTGTCGTGCCCCAACTGGCGCAGCATGTAGCTGACCTGGGCGGGGCCAGTAATCGCCTGGGCGCGCTCGTGCATGAATCCCTCCGGTAGCTGGTAGCGGTCCGCAATGGACAGGCCCGCCGTGCCTGTCGAGATCAGCCACGGCAGCAGCATGCGCAGCCCCGGGGCCTTGGCGTTGGTGCGGCGCGCAAACTCTCGCCGCTCGGCGGGGGTTGGCAGGGCCAGGGCGTCGGCCACCGTGAGCCAGACGACGGGTGAGCGGGGGGTGGGCGGGTGCGCACCGGCGGGCAGATCATCCGGGATGAGGGCGTACAGGCGGCGCAGCTCGGCGTGCGCCTGCGGATGCAGGGCCGCGAACGTGAACAGCGCGGTGCGAAACTCGGGGAAGTCGAGCTCGTTGGGTTCCTGCAGGTGGGCTACCGCGTCGGCAGCGGCCGTGCGGGCCGCCGCCACCTCCGCCGCGGCGAACCAGTGCAGCACGCCCCGGGCCAGCAGGACGTCGGGGCCGTACTGCCCCAGGTCAGCCAGAATGTCGGCCAGCGAGCCCTCCCAGTTGGTGCGCAGCACGGCCGCCAGCCACTGCGGCACGTGTATAGCCGGGCCGCTGCGCCGCACGTCCGTGGGGTGGGAGTTGTGCGTCCGCAGGTGTTGGGCCCACCAGGCCCGCCGCTGCGGCCCCGGCACCCGCACAAACGGCGGCTCACGAAAACCCCAGTAGTCCGCGAAGTAATCGTGCTGGAATAAGGTGGCGAGTTGTTGGGCGCGAGACTCTTCGGCCTCCCGGACAAATGGCGTGTCGTCTCGCTCCAACTCGACGACCGCATCGAGGTCGTACAACTTCTCGAACGGGGTGATGCGTAGCCCAAGGTCGTGGCGTCCGCTGCTCATGCCTTCCTCAACTCTGCTAGAAACGTCAAAACTTCGCTCGTGATCCGGCGCGGCACTTCTTCCCACGGAATCTCCGGCGGGAAATCCCGGAGCTTCACGTCGCGCGCTTCGGAGCCCTGCAGCATGTCCCGCAACTGCCTGTCCCGCAACACCTCCCAGGTTAAACGCCCGCTGTGGGCCGTGGCCTGCGCCGTGCGCGTGGCCAAGGCCAAGGACACTTGCAGCGACAAATCCAACTCGGCCAGGTACAGCCAGGCGAGCTGACGGTCTCCCCCGAACTGCGCCCACTGCCAGGAGCGAGACCGCGCCACGCTCTCAAAGCCGGTGTGCAGGTCAAGATCGGGCAGGGTGGGGGTGAGTTGTTGGGGGTGTTGGTAGTGGTGGGTGGGTTGGGTGAGTTGGTTGAGGGGGTTGGTGAGTTCGTAGTCGGTGAGGTGGGTGAGCCAGTTTTG
>NZ_MQVS01000001.1 GCF_001907235.1 Buchananella hordeovulneris | reverse complement strand
GCCCGCAACTTCGCCGCCGCCACCCGCCCCGCAGCCCCCAAACGCACCTGCCAACCAAAAAACTCCCCCACCACCGCATCACGCTCCGCCTGCCCCGGATCCACAAACGACCCCAACCCCACCCCACCAGCACCCTGCCACTGCGCAGCCGCCACCTGCCGCCTATACGCCGCTACCGCCTCCTCACTCTGCTTGACAGCCACCCGATACCGCTCCCGCAACCCCACCGCCGCCGCCTGCGCCAGCCGCAACACCCCCGCATACTCCTCCAACGCCCCAGCCGCCGCCTGCCACCGACCCGGCTCCACCGCAAACCGCTCCCGAAAACGATCCGCCGCCCGCCCCCGCCAACCATCAGCACGCACCCGCTCCAACGAAACCCCAATATCGGCAAACACCCGCGCTCGCCCCCGCAACACCCCACACCGCTCAAGAACCTGCTCCGGATCACCCTCAAAACACAAATCCGGCACCCCCCGACTCCACGCCCCCATCGTGGAATTACTCCTGCCGGAGCGGAGCAGTATCCATCTGCGCCGCCAGGGCCGTCACGGGCTGCATTTTTTCGCGACTGCGAACGTTGAAGTCGGCGTAGCTCATCAAGACCCCCATCAGGCGTCCGGCCACTTCTTCAATGTCATCCACCAGGTTGTTCACGCCCTGTTCCCAACGTTCTTGGAACTCGTCTATGGCTTGCCACACCTCGTCGTTGGCCACGCTGTCTTCGCTCGGCAGGTAGTCCTCGACGTCGTAGTCAACTTTGGCTTGTACCGCCTCCGCACATTGGGTGGCGGCCGTAAACAAGGCCTCCATGTCGACCTCGAAATCGTGCAACCCCATGTTCTTCCTGTCTCCTTGCTAATGCTCGTCAGTCCATGAGCGCCACGTTGCGCTCTTCGGTGTGCTGGGCTATCTCCCGCACCTCTGCCATCGCCTGCGCTCCGGCCCGCAACACGGCCGTCATCTCCTGCACTCGTGCCCGAAGCCGTTCATCAAAACCCAGCTGTGCTTGCCGGGAGACGGACTCTAAGACCCACATTCCCAAACGGCCAGCCACCTCCTCGCGGGTGGCATCCACCGCTTCCTCCAAGCCAATGGCCGCCTGCTGTAGTCCGTCCTGGATCCACATGGCTTCTGCGTCGCGAAATATCAGCATTGTCGATTCAACTTCCTTCCAGCTGCCGCTGTATCTCCGCGACCACCCGCTCCACGTCAGCATCGGCTGCCTGCGTGGTGCGGTCCGTGCGGGTCAGGGCGTCGGCATAGCCGTTCAGTTCGCCCGGCAGCTGGAACGCCACTGTTCCCCATGCCTCCATCGCCCGCGCCAGCTCCCCGATGCCTGCCGCCGTGACGCCCGCAGCGCCCGCCTCCAAGGCATCACCGAGTTCGCTCAGGATGTCTTCCACCTGCACGGCGCAGGATCGCACCGCCCCGGCGGCAGCCATCTGCGCGCCGAACCTCATCCCCATCTGCGCGGACATTGGCGGCTCCTTGCCCCTCCAGCGGCCTGAAGAGCTTGTACTTGGCGGCAGCCTACCACCACCAGTAAACCGGGTAACCACGGCCCGGCGCGGGGCACGTAGCGGACTAGCTGCGGGGCACGAACGGATCGTCTTCGTCGCGCTCACCGGTCTCCTGGGCCTTCGCAGCCTGCTCGCTGCTCCCTTGCTCAGCAACCAATGCGTCGGCCTTAACTCCCGCCGGGGATTGCTCCCCCTGTTTAGGGTCCGTGGCCGACGCCATACGCGCCTTTTGGGCCGCCAGGTGGGCGGCCAACTGCTCCGGGCTCAGCCGCACCCCAAACTTGGGTTCTTCGTCAGCGCGGGAACCGAACTGTGTGGGGCCGTCCGCTGCGTGCCCGCCAGCGGCAGCCACCCCGGCTGCACCGGCACTGCTTGCTACCGTGGGGCCTGGCTGCCCGATTGGCGCGTCCGTCATCGAGATGGCGCCCCGGGCTCCGGCCAGCAGCGACCGCACCCGCCCCACCTCGGTGGTTGCCAGCACGTCGTACCGCGAGGCCACCACCTGTTTCGCGGAGGAGAAGTCTCTCTCTCCCCCAGACAGCAGGTAGGGGATGACTCCCGCCGCCAACCCGAACGCCGCTCCCATAGCCACCCCGCCCAACAGGATGGGCACCGCAGATTCCGGCGCGGCAAACAGCACGTAGAACAAACCAATGAGCATGCCGAACCATGCGCCCTGCATGAGTGAGGACGCCACTACTTTGCTCAGGGTGAGCCGCCCCGTGATTCGTTCGACAATGTGCAAGTCGGAGCCAACAATCGTCGTCGTCTCCACCGGGAAGCCCGCGTCCGCCAACTTGTCGACCGCGGCCTGGGCATCCCGATAGTTACGGAAAGACGCCACCACGGTCCCGTGCGGCATGGTCGGGTAACGAAGCTCATTGACGCTAAAACGTGCCATGCCTAAATCATGCCAATGCTTTACCTGGCCGGGAAGCGGCGAGCCCACTAATTCGCTCAGGGCGGGGCAATGCCTCCCGCTGCCCCCAGCCGGGAGAACTGTCGGCGCCACCTCAGGCTGCCTCCAGACAGCGCGGGATACCGCGCACGCAGTATCCCCGGCGCCAATTGCCGCCTAGGCTTAGCTGCGTGCGCACCACTTCCCCTTCTCGTTCCACCACTGGCCGGGTTTTCATCGCTCGTCTGGCGGGCACCACTGTCTTCGACCCTATCGGCGACCCAGTGGGCCGGGTGCACGACGTCGTGCTGCTGCCGCGTCCCTCCGGCACCCCGCGGGCGATCGGTATCGTGATCGAGGTGACCGGCAAGCGCCGCGTCTTCCTCCCCTTCTCGCGGGTCACCGCCATTCAACCGGGCGCGGTGATCACCACTGGTCTGGTAAACATGCGGCGCTTCTCTCAACGGGCCATCGAGGTGCTTGGCATCGGCCAGTTGCTGGACAAGACAGTAACTTTGAAGGACGGCTCGGGCACCGCCACCGTCCAGGACGTAGCCATTGAACAGCAGAAAAACCGCGATTGGACCGCTACCACCCTGTTCGTGCAGCGCACCGGTTCCACCGGCGCCTTGGGGCTGCGCCGCGGGGAAACATTCATGGTGAGCGTCTCTGAGGTCAAGGGTCTGACGGCTTCCTCAGCCCACCCCCAGGACGCCTCCGTGCTGTTGAGCCAGTTTGAGACTCTCAAGCCTGCCGACCTCGCCGACGAGCTGCGCGAGCTGCCGGAGGCCCGCCGCTTGGAGGTTGCCACGCAGCTGTCTGACGAGCGCCTGGCCGACGTCTTGGAGGAGTTGGGGGAGGAAGACCGGGTCAAGATCGTCACGCATTTGGCGGCGGGGCGGGCCGCCGACGTGCTGGACCAGATGCAGCCCGACGACGCCGCCGACCTCGTGGGCGAGCTGCCGCTGCCGGTGGCGACCGAGCTGCTGGAGTTAATGGAGCCGGAGGAAGCTGCGGATGTGCGGCGGCTGATGGCCTACGGCGAGCACTCGGCCGGTGGTCTGATGACGACCGAACCGGTGATTCTGCCGCCAGAGGCCACGGTCGCCACGATGTTGGCGTCGGTGCGCCGCCAGGACATTCCCCCGGCCTTGGCAGCCATGGTGTATGTGGTGCGCCCACCGCTGGAGACTCCCACGGGTCGTTTCTTGGGCGTGGTACACCTGCAGCGCGCTTTGCGTGAGGCTCCCCACTTGGCGCTTGGTACGATCATCGACACTGACTTGGAGGCGGTCTCGCCGGAGGTGGAGATCGGTACCGTCACGCGGCTTATGGCCACTTACAACCTGACAGCACTACCAGTGACCGACGAAGATAACCGGCTTTTGGGGGCTATCTCTGTCGACGACGTGCTGGACCACTTGCTGCCGGAAGACTGGCGGGAAGCGGACGAAGAGATCACGGACGAGGCAATGACGAGGAAGGTGGACCATGGCTGAGCGACTCGACACGCCCCTGCCGCGTCGGCGCCTGCGGTTGCCGCGCATCGATTTGGAGTCCGATGCGGTTGGCCACGCCGCCGAGGGGATAGCCCGCTTCTCTGGCACCCCCAAGTTCCTCATCTACCTGTCGATATTTTGTGTGGCCTGGATCGGTTGGAACACGCTGGGCCCGGACCATTTGCGGTTTGACCGGGCCGAGCTGGGTTTCACGGCCCTGACACTGATGCTGTCGCTGCAGGCCTCTTACGCCGCACCCCTGATCTTGTTGGCCCAAAACCGGCAGGATGACCGCGACCGGGTCACGGCCGAATCCGACAGGCAGCGGGCCGAACGGGCGTTGGCCGATACCGAATACCTGACGCGGGAGATCGCCAGCCTGCGCATGGCGATGCAGGACGTGGCCACACGGGACTTTGTGCGCAGCGAGCTGCGGGCGCTGCTAGAGGAGATCGTGCAGGCCCAACAGACGGAGGCTGACCCCGAGAGCGAGGCTGAGGCCTAGTCCGTCGCCGGGGTGAGTGGGCCTCCGTCCCCCGCCTGACGACCGGTTGTTGCCTAAGCAACTAACCGTGAGGGGCCAGGGCAGCCTACGATGGAGCCATGACCATCGAACGTTCTGCAGTCGACGCCGCCCTGGCGACCGTCAACGATCCGGAGATCCGCCGCCCCATCACCGACCTCGGCATGGTCGACGACGTGGTGCTCGACGGCTCGACCGTGAAGGTCCACATTCTGTTGACCACTGCGGGCTGTCCACTGCGGGAACGCATCACCACCGACACCACGGCGGCGGTGGCGGCCGTGGCCGGGGTGGAAAACGTCGAGGTCACTATGGGGGTGATGAGCGAGGAGCAGAAGAAAGAACTGCGGGCCAAGCTGACCGGCGGTGCACCGGAACCAGAGATCCCCTTTAACCGCCCCGACAATCTCACCCGGGTCATCGCCGTTACCTCCGGCAAAGGGGGGGTCGGCAAATCCACTGTCACCGCCAACCTAGCGGTAGCTATGGCCCGTGCGGGACTAAAGGTGGGAGTGGTGGACGCCGACATTTACGGTTTTTCCATTCCCCGCATGCTCGGCGTCGAGCACCCCCCCACCAAGGTCGATACCGCCATCATTCCCCCGGTCGCCCACGACATTAAGGTCATCTCCATCGGTATGTTCGTCCCGGAGGGACAGGCGGTGGTGTGGCGGGGCCCCATGCTGCATCGGGCCATCGCCCAGTTCCTCGGGGATGTGCATTGGGGGGACATCGACGTGCTGCTGCTTGATCTGCCGCCGGGCACCGGCGATGTCGCTATCTCGATTGCCCAGCTGCTGCCCGGGGCCGAGATCTTGGTGGTCACGACCCCGCAGTTAGCGGCCGCCGAGGTCGCCGAGCGGGCGGGTTCCATCTCGCTGCAGACCCACCAACACGTGGTGGGCGTGGTGGAGAACATGAGCTACTTGCCGCAGCCGGACGGCAGCCGTCTGGAGCTCTTCGGGGCCGGGGGCGGGGCGGCTGTCGCCGAACACCTGACAGAACAGTTGGGTTACGACGTCCCGCTCCTGGCCCAGGTGCCCCTATCTATCGATTTGCGCCGCGGCGGCGACCTCGGCGAACCCATAGCGGGTGCCGACACCGAGGACGCCGCGGCTACCGCCCTGCGCGAGGTGGCCCAGGTGCTCGGCAAACGCCGCCGCAGCCTGCAGGGTTTGAAGCTGGGCGTCCAGCCGGTTTAGGACGCCCGGGACCGCAGTAGCCCGCCCCGGGAGCCACTCTCCCCCGCCAGCGCCGGGTCGCTCGGCATGCCCGCAAATGTGCACGGTCTTTCCCGGGCGGCGCGGTAGTCTCGGCAGGAGAAGAAGTGGTGGAAGGAAGTGCGGTTGTGACGGACAAATCTCAGTCCTGGACCTATACCGAGGAGTTCGTGGCGGAAGACGACGCCCTCCTAGCCGCGCGCGCCTACGCTCACGAGCTCGGCTGCCCCACCATTTCTGCCGGGACGGGGGCGGCGTTGCGGATGCTGGCGGCCTCCTCCGGGGCACGGGCGGTCCTGGAGGTGGGCACCGGCACGGGGGTGGGAGCCTTGTGGCTGCTGGCGGGCATGGCAGCCGACGGCGTTTTGACCTCCATGGACACGGAGGCCGAGTTTTTGAAGTCGGCGCGCCGAGTACTGTCGGCGGCTGGGGTATCGCCGGCCCGCACGCGGCTGATCTGCGGGCAGTCGCTCGACGTGCTGCCCCGCATGGCCTCGCGGGCATACGACATGGTCGTCATTGACGCCGACGCCCTGGACCACGGCGACCACCTGGAGCACGCGCGTCGACTGCTGCGGCCGGGTGGACTGGCAGTGTTTACCCATGCTTTGGCCGGGGATCAGGTAGCCGACCCCGCCCGCCGCGACCCGCAGACGGTGGCCGCGCGGGAGCTCGGGCGACACCTGCGCGATGACGACGACTTCGTCACCTGCCTGCTGCCGGTGGGCGACGGGGTGCTAGTGGCGGTGCGCCGCTAAGCCGTCCTCCCGCTGCGCTGTGGGGCCCGCGGACGTGTCCGTCTGCGGGCCCCAGCGCGTGTGGGCGCGTCAGTGGCGGGCAACCAATGCCTGGGTTAAGGCGGTCAGCAGCACCGCACCAAAACCGGTACCACGGTTCTTCGGTACCGCTGTCTCCTGCCCGCCGTTGCGGCCCGGCCCGGCGATGTCCAGATGCAGCCAGTGGGGCGCCTGCCCGCCAAAACGCTCCAGGAACAGGGCTGCCGTGATGGAGCCCGCTCCGAAGTGCCTTTCCCGTTCGGCGTGCGCGAGGTCAGCCACCGCCGAGTCCAGGGCGGGAGTGTAGGCGGCAGCCAACGGCAGGCGCCACGTCTGGTCTCCGCAGGCACTGCCTACCTGCTCGGTCAGGGCCGCGAGCGCGTCGTCGCGGGTATAGGCGGCAGCGTGGTAGCGCCCCAGGCCGAGGGTGGCGGCCCCGGTCAGGGTAGCGATGTCGATCAGGTAGTCGGGGCGGAAGGTGACCCGGGCGTAGCTGAGGGCGTCGGCCAGAACTAGGCGCCCCTCGGCGTCGGTGTTGACCACCTCGACGGTGGTGCCGTCGTGCAGCTGCAGCACGTCGCTGGGCCGGTAGGAACCGCCAGCGAATTGGTTCTCCGCCAACGCCAAGACGGCCACCACCTGCACGGGTGCCTGTAGTTCCGCCAAGGCTAGGGTGGCGGCCAGGCAGGCGGCAGCCCCCGACATGTCGGTGGTCTGCATGGCCATGGCCTCGCCCGGCTTCAGGGAGATGCCGCCGGTGTCGAAGGTGATGCCCTTGCCCACCAACGCCACCGTCGGCACCTTGCCGCGCGTCTGCGGGGTGTACTGCACGGTCACCAAGCGGGGTGGGGTCTGCGAGCCGCCGCCTACCGCCAGCAGGCCGCCGCAACCGAGCTCGGCCAGCTGGGTCTCATCGGCCACGCTCACGCGCACGGTGTCCCAGTCGCCCGCCAACTCCTGCACGCGTTCGGCGAACCAGACGGGGTTTTTCCGGTTGGACGGCGTGTTGGCCAGCGCCCGCGCCAGGCAGACGCTGCGGGCCCAGGTACGGGCCTGCGCTACCAGCTCGTCCGGGTAGTGCGCCCCGAAAAAGACCACGCGTTTCGGGGTGGTGCGCTGCGGGAAGACTTCCAGGCGGGCGGCCCCCTCCAGCACCCCCACCGCCCAGGCCTGCGCGGGCGTCCAGGGCGCGGCCGCCGCGGGAGCGGGGTCGGTTGGCGCGGGACCTGCCACCACGTAGAGAATTTCGCAGTCACTCGCCAGCGTCCCGGCGGCGGCCGCGCGGCGGCGCTCGGCGGTGCTCTGCCCACCTTCTCGTACGCGTCGCACCGCAGGTAGCACGGACCCCGGCGGCGGGACAATGGGGTGACTGGTGGCAGCCAGCGCGGTCTGCCAAGCAGCGGCGTCAACGCTGCCCCCCAACAGGGAGTCAAGTTCGGCCACCTGCTCCGCTAGGTCCGCATTGTCGCCCAACACCAACACCCCGGCGCGGGCGGCGGTGTGGGCGGAGCGCAACTGGGCACCGAGGGCGGCGTCGGCCGCTGATAGGGCCAAGGTGTCGGGCAGACTAAACACGAACAAACTCCTTCACTTGCAGGAACGGCACGAAAGAGGGCCGGTACGATGACCGGCCCCCTTGACAGTGTTCAGGCGACGTTGGCGAGTGCGCCCGCGAGCTCCTGGGCTTCCTCTCCGGAAAGCTCAACGACGAGCCGCCCGCCGCCTTCCAGCGGGACCCGCATGACGATGCTGCGACCTTCCTTGGTAACCTCCATCGGACCGTCGCCAGTGCGGGGCTTCATAGCAGCCATGTCTTCTCCCTCGTTACTTTCCCGTGTGCGCAGCACACGTTAACCCGTCTATTCTACGGCGTGGCACAAGTTGAAATTCTGACAAGCGGCACACGTCACACATATTTGGGGCGAGCTAGGGGCGGCTAGCCGTTGCCGTTCAGGATGTGCACCGCTTTGACCACGTGGGCCACGGCTTCGGCCGGGGTGTCGACCACCGTGAAGAGGTCGACATCGCCCGGGGAGATCATGCCGCGTGCCGCCAACGTGTCGCGGAGCCAATCCACCAGTCCGCCCCAGAACTGCGAGTCGACGAGCACTAGCGGGAAGGAACGCACCTTGTGGGTCTGCACCAGGGTGAGCGCCTCGAATAGCTCGTCGAGCGTGCCGAACCCACCGGGCAGGATGACGAAGCCTTGCGCGTACTTCACGAACATGGTCTTCCGGGCGAAGAAGTAGCGGAAGTTAACCCCGAGGTTGACGTAGCTGTTGAGCCCCTGCTCGAACGGCAGCTCGATGCCGAGGCCGACGGAGGTGCCGCCTGCCTCGGTGGCGCCCTTGTTGCCGCCCTCCATCACGCCTGGGCCGCCGCCGGTGATTACCGCGAATCCCTCCTGCACTAGCAGCCGAGCCGTCTCTTCGGCCAGCGCGTATTCGGGGGTGCCGGGGGCCGTGCGGGCCGAACCGAACAAGGAGATGGCGGGGCCTAGCTCCGCCAGCGCCCCGAAGCCTTCCACGAATTCGGCCTGGATGCGCAGCACCCGCCACGGGTCGGTGTGGACCCAGTCGGCCTTCGGTTCGGGGGCCAGCAGGCGCGCATCAGTGGTTTCCGCCGGGATCTGCTCGCCCCGCAACACGGTGGGGCCCTTGTAGTAGTCAAACTTGCGGGACATCAATGGTTCCTTGTCTTCGGCTTTTTTCTCACGCCCACCCTAGCGGCGTCCCGGTGGCGCCGCGGGCGGGCAACGCCGCTTGTTACCATGCCCCATGCGTTTTGCCTTACGCCCGGCCCGCCCCGACGATGCGCCGACCTTGGGGGCGCTCCATCACCTGGTGTGGCAGGCGGCCTACGGTCCCCTTGTCCCGCCGTCCGTGTGGCGGGAGCGGTTGGTGGAACACACCGTGGCGCGCTGGACGCGCACACTGACCCGGGGCACGGCTGCCTGGCCCTGGTTGGCCTACGCCGGTGGCACGCTGGTGGGCTTTGCCTCCGCCGGGCCCGCCCCGGCGGGGGCGGTGCGCGACTGGGAACTGCACGCGCTCTACGTGCACCCCACCGCGCAGGGTTCGGGGGTGGCCGCCGAGTTGCTGACGGCCGCGTTGGGACAAAGCCCGGCATTCTTGTGGGTGGCGGCGGGCAATGCCCGCGCCCAGGCGTTCTATCGGCGGCACGGTTTCCGGGCCGATGGCGCCCGCGGCCACTACCCGTTGACCGCCACCGTGCAGCTGCCCATCATGCGGATGATTCGGTGAGCCAGGCGGTCAGGCCAGCGACGCACGCCTCCAGATCCGCCACGGGACAGCCCTCGGTGTCGGTGTGGGCGTGCATGGGGTCCCCCGGCCCGTAGTTGACGGCGCTGATGCCGAGGGCCGAGAAACGGGCGACGTCCGTCCACCCGTATTTCGGCCCCACCTGCACCTGGCGGCCACTGGCGTTAGCGGCGGAGCGCACGGCGGCCACGAACTCGCGCGCCAGCGGCTGGTCTAGCCCGGGGCGTGCCCCGGCCGCCAGGTCGGTGACTGCCAGCTGGGCACCGGTGCCCGCCAACAGCGCCGCGACGGAGTCCACCGCCTCCGGCCCGCTCTTGGCGGGGGCGAATCGATAATTGATGGTCACGGTGCAGCTGTCCGGAATGACATTGGTGGCGATACCGCCGGTGATTCCCACTGCCGATAGGCTCTCCCGATAGGCCAAACCGTCCACCTCGACGGTGGCGGGCGCGTGGGCCGCCAAACGCTGCAGAATCTCCCCCGCCCGGTGGATGGCGTTGTCGCCCCGCCAGGCCCGCGCGGAGTGCGCCGCCCGCCCGGACACTGTGGCCTCCACCCGCAATGTACCGTTGCAGCCGCCCTCGATGTGCGCACCTGTCGGCTCAAGGAGCACCGCGAAGTCCCCGGCTAGCCACTCGGGGTGATGGCGCGCAACCCGCCCGAGACCAGACAGGGCAGAGTCGACTTCCTCGTGATCGTAAAAGACGTAGGTGACGTCGCAGCGCGGGGCCCGGAGCCTGGCGGCCAGGTAGAGCTGCACCGCCACCCCGCCCTTCATGTCGACGCTGCCGCGCCCAACCAACGTGTCCACACCGTCGCGTAGCTGACGGGTCGATGGCACCTGGGAACCGGCGATCGGCACCGTGTCCAGGTGCCCGGCCAGGATGACACGGGCGGGGCGGCCGAGTTGGGTGGCTGCCACGATGGCGTCACCGTCGCGGTGCACGCGCAGGTGATCGAGACGCCGCAGGGATGCCTCGATACTGTCCGCGAGCGCGGTCTCCTGGCCCGAGACGGAGGGGACATCGACCAGAAGGGTGGCGATCTCGACGACTGACAACTTAGTCAGGTCGGCGGCAGCTAGGCGGGCGGCGGGGGTGGTCATGCACGCAGCCTACTGGGCGGGACGTAACACTTCGTCCGGCACGCTGCGTCCCCATGTGTCCATGGCCGCGAGCACGGGGGCCAGGGCGTGGCCGAGGTCCGTCAGTTCGTACACCACGCGCGGGGGAATCTCGGGGTAGGCGGTGCGCACGACCAGCCCGTGTTGTTCGAAGCGTCGCAGGCGGTGGGTCAGGGTGTGCCCGCTGATACCGGGCAGGTTGGTGCGCAGCTGGCTGAAGCGTTGTGGGCCGGGCAGCAACTCGCGGACGATGAGCGTGGCCCAGGGGCCGTCGAGCAGCAAAAGGAAGCGGGCGACGCCGCAGGTGGGGAGTTTTCCTTCCATGACTCTCCATTAGTGCAGTTGACGTAACCGGTGCAGCAGCTGCACTAATGGAGGGTATGCGATACCTAGTGCACGGCGCCACGGGCGCCCAAGGTTCCCCTGTCTCCCAACTGTTGCTTGCTGCGGGCCACGAGGTCGTCGGCGGCGTGCGCCACCCCGCTGCTGGCCCCGGCCTCGACCTCGCCGATCCGGCGGCCCTGACGGCCGTCTACCAGGGGGTCGACGGGGTGTTCCTCCACCTGCCACTGGCCACCCCAGCGCGGCAGACCCAGTACGCCCAGAGCGTGGCTGTCGGGCTGTGCACCGCCCGGCCTGCCCGCGTGGTCATCTCCACTAGCGGCGCCGACCCCACCCGTGGGCCGCTCGCCACCCTCCTGACTGCCCTGACGACCGTCGCTCTCCCCCACGCCGTCGTCACCCCTTGCCTGTTCTTGGAAAATCTCCTGTTGCCGAACGTCACCGAGCCGCTGCGGGCCCACGGCGAGCTGCGCTACCCCCTGCCCGCCACCCTGCCGGTGTCGTGGGCGTCCCACGGTGACGTCGCCGCCGTCGTGGTGGAACTGCTGCAGCGACCCGCACCCACCGGCGTGGTGGGCGTCGGTCACCTGCCCGCGGTTACCGGCCCGGAGCTGGCCGCCGCCTGCCCGCCGGGGCCGACCGGTCCCGTGCGCTACGTCGCGCTGTCCCCGCAGGAGTTCGCCGCCCAGCTGCCGCCCGCCCTGCAGGGCTCCGCGGCCGGCATTCAGGCGCTCTACGCGCACCTGGGAACACTGCCCGCCCTGGCCATTGCCCCGGCCACCAGCGCCCAGGAGCAGCTCGGGCTTCACCCTCAGCCCTTGGCGCAGTGGGCCCGCCAACACTTTTAGTCCGCCGCGGGCAGAGGCCGTAGCATGGTCTGAACAGAAAGGACCAAGTCATGGTTGACTTCCAGGCCGTGCGCCAGTGGATCGCCACCGATCCCGACCCCGCCACCCGCGCGGAGCTTCAAACCCTGTTGACGGCCGCCGAAGACGGCTGCGAGGAGGCCCGCACCGAACTCGCCGACCGTTTTTCGGGCACGCTGCAGTTCGGCACTGCGGGACTGCGGGGCCGCTTGGGAGGCGGGCCGAACCGGATGAACCGGGCCGTCGTCATTCGGGCGGCGGCGGGGCTGACCCGCTACCTTCTCGACACGGTGCCCGCCGCGCCCGTGGTCGTCATCGGCTACGACGCTCGCCACGGCTCGGCCGACTTCGCCGCTGATACCGCCGCCGTGGTGACGGCGGCCGGCGGACGGGCACTGCTGCTGCCCCGGCCGCTGCCCACTCCCGTCCTGGCCTTCGCGGTGCGGCACCTGCAGGCCGACGCCGGGGTGATGGTCACCGCATCCCACAATCCACCACAGGACAACGGCTACAAGGTCTACCTGGGGGGACGTGCCGTCACCGACGGCGGGCAGGGCGCCCAGATCGTCAGCCCGCACGACGTCGAGATCGCCGCCCGGATCGCCGCGGCGCCCGCCGCCGACGCCGTGGCCCGCGCCGCGGACGGCTGGCAGGTGTTGGGCGAGGAGATCGTCGCGGCCTACCTGGAGCGCCTGGCACAGCTGCCGGGCACCGCTCTGCCCGCCGCGCAGGCGGCCCAAGTGCGGATCGTGCTGACCTCAATGCACGGGGTGGGCGGACAGACCTGCCGAGCAGCCCTGCAGGCGGCCGGTTTCACCGACGTGCACGAGGTCGCTGAACAGGCCCAGCCGGATCCCGACTTCCCGACCGTTGCTTTCCCCAACCCGGAGGAGCCCGGTGCCCTCGACCTGGCGTTCGCGTTGGCCCGCTCCGTACAGGCCGACCTCATTATTGCCAACGACCCCGACGCCGACCGTTGCTCGGCCGCCATCGCCGACCCGCAAGCCCCCGCGGGTTGGCGGCAGCTGACTGGCGACGAGGTGGGCGCGCTGCTCGGGCAACAGGCCGCGGCCCTGGCCGTCGGTGGACCACGCACGGTGCTGGCAAGCTCGGTGGTCTCCTCCCGGCTGCTTGGCCGGATCGCCGCCGCCCACGGACTGGAGCACGTCACCACCCTGACTGGATTTAAGTGGATCTCGCGGGTGGAGGGCCTAGCCTTCGGCTACGAGGAGGCCCTCGGTTACTGCGTCGACCCGGCAGGGGTGCGCGATAAGGACGGTATCTCCGCCACCGTCCGGCTGGCCGCCTTGGCCGCGCAGGTGAAGGCTGCAGGCCGCAGCCTGTCGGCACTGCTCGACGAGCTGGCGGTGGCGCACGGCCTGCACGCCACCGCCCCCCTGTCGATCCGGGTGGCCGACCTCTCGCTCATCGCCACGGGGATGGCCAACTTGCGCGCCCAGCCGCCGCAGGAGCTGGCGGGCTCGCCCGTGACCGAGGTGGTGGACCTGTCCGCTGGGTGGCAGCGTTTCGCCCTGCCCGCCACTGACGGCATGGTGCTGCTGACCGCGGCCCAGGATCGGGTGATCGTGCGCCCGTCGGGCACCGAACCGAAGCTGAAGTGCTACCTGGAGGTCATTACCCCGGTGGCCGGGGTGGAGGAGCTGCCCGCCGCCCGCGCGCGGGCGCAGGCCCGCCTCGCGCAACTGCAGACTGAGATTCGCGCGGTCCTCGGCATCTAGGGCGGCCGCAGCAAAACTGCGGGGGGAGCACTTCATCTGAAGCGCTCCCCCTGCGGCTCGTCGGCTAGTTCAGTCCAGCTCGGCCAGGATGGCCGCCGAGGCAGACAGCCCCAGGCGGGTGGCACCCGCCGCCACCATCTCCTGCGCCGCCGCCGCCGTGCGAATCCCCCCGGAGGCCTTCACCCCCAGGCGGCCGCCCACCGTCTTGGCCATCAGCTGCACGGCGTGCACCGAGGCGCCCCCGGCCGGATGGAAACCGGTGGAGGTCTTGACGAAGTCCGCCCCCGCCCGTTCGGCGGCCTGGCAGGTGCCCACGATCTGCTCGTCGCTCAAGGCCGCCGACTCAATAATGACCTTCAAAACCACCGGCGCCGGGCAGGCCGCCCGCACCAGCGCGATCTCCTTCTCCGTGTAGGCGAAGTCGTCGGCCTGGGCCCGCGCCACGTCGATGACCATGTCGACCTCGTCGACGCCCGCCGCCACCGCCAGCTCGGCCTCAACGGCCTTGACGCGCGGGTCGTGTGCCCCGGACGGGAAACCGCACACCGTGGCAACCTTCACCTCGCCCAGGGCCGGGCGGTCCAACGGCAGCTTGTTCGGGGAGACACACACCGAATAGGTGCCCAGCTGCCGGGCCTCAGCCACCAGGTCGGCCACCGCCTGCGCGGAAGCCTCCGGCTTGAGCAGGGTGTGGTCAATCAATTGCGCGAGCGCAGCGCGTTCCATTTAATCCTCCGGGTAGGGAACCAGGGCGGCCCACACGTGGGACCAGCCACCAAAGGCGGCACAGGGTTGTTTGCTGTGGAGCTCCGCCGTCGAAACTTCGTGAATGGTGCCGCTGGACGGCTCGTAGAGCCGCCACACGACGTCGGCGGTAACCTGCCCGGCCACCACCGCGGGCTGCCACCCGTCGCCCGGCCGCGCCGACAAGATCAGCACGACGTGGCGCGGCAAGCCTTGCGTCCCCCGCCCCGGGGCCCCGCCCACGTACAACGGCACCGGGATGGCCCGGCTCGCCGCCGAGAAGAGGGTGTGCCACACGGACGCGTCGCGGCGGGGACGTCGCCACGGGGCCAGCCACGCCACCGCGTAGCGCACCCCCGGGTACCGAGCCTCCCGGGCGGCCGTCCACGGCGGAGTGCCGAGGCTGCGCGGCCACGACAGCGGCCCGAGCGCCCGACGGCTGGTGGCCAGTTTCATGGCTACCTGCGCGGGCAGGCGGGTCAGTTCGTCCTGGTGTAGCACCTCGTGCAAACGTCCCTGCCCGGCCGCCTGCACCGCCACCAGCACCGCGGAGCCGCACGTGGTGGGGTCGATCTGCCGGGCCAGGCCTTGCGTAACTACCGTCACGCGGTGACCCTGTCCAGGATTACCGGCCCGCGTGCGGCGACCGGGGTGCCGCTGGCAGCCACCCGCACCCCGGTGGCCAGGGGCTCCTGGGCCCGGGCGAACCGCTCCGGGGTATCGGTGTGCAGGGTCAGCAGCGGCTGGCCCGCCTGCACCTGCTGGCCGAGTTCCACGTGGATTTCCACCCCGGCCCCGGCCTGCACTGGGTCTTCCTTGCGGGCCCGGCCCGCCCCCAGGCGCCAGGCCGCCACCCCGATCGCCAGGGCATCCAGCTCGGCCACCACCCCGTCATGCTCCGCCCGCACCTGCTCGGTGTGGGCGGCCTGCGGTAGCGCCGCGTCCGGGTCCCCGCCTTGCGCGGCGATCATGCGCCGCCACACGTCCATGGCGCGCCCGTCGCGCAGCGCCGCCGCCACGTCGACCTCGCCCTGCCCGGCGGCCGCGCACATCTCGCGCGCCAGTTCCACCGTCAGCTCCACGACGTCGGCCGGACCACCGCCCGCCAGCACCTCCAGGCTCTCACGCACCTCTAGGGTGTTGCCCACCGTGCGCCCGAGCGGCACCGACATGTCTGTCAGCAGCGCCCGCGTGTTGACTCCGGCGTCGCTGCCAAGCGCAACCATCGTCTCGGCCAGTTCCCGGGCCGTGGCCAGATCCTTCATGAAGGCCCCGGAGCCAACCTTGACGTCGAGCACCAGCGCCCCGGTGCCCTCCGCGATCTTCTTGCTCATGATCGAAGAGGCAATCAGCGGTATACAAGAGACCGTGCCCGTGATGTCCCGCAGCGCGTACAGTTTGCGATCGGCGGGTGCCAGGCCACTGCCGGCCGCGCAGATCACGGCACCCGGCCCGCCCGGCCGCAGCATCGCGTGAATCTCGTCGTTGCTGAGGGCTGCCCGCCAGCCGGGAATCGATTCCAACTTGTCCAGCGTGCCGCCGGTGTGGCCGAGGCCCCGCCCCGACAACTGCGGCACGGAGATCCCGAAGACCGCCACCAGGGGGGCCAGGGGCAGGGTGATCTTGTCCCCCACCCCACCGGTGGAGTGCTTGTCGGCGGTCGGCTTGCCGAGCGAGGAGAAATCCATGCGCTCGCCGCTGTCGATCATCGCCTGCGTCCACCGGGCGATCTCCGCGCGGTCCATGCCCCGCAGATAGATGGCCATCGCCAGGGCGCTCATCTGCTCGTCGGCCACCGCGCCACGGGTGTAGGCGTCGACCACCCAGTTGATCTGGGCGTCGCTCAGGCGTCCCCCATCCCGTTTGGTGGCGATAATGTCGACAGCATCGAAAGGTTCAGCCATCGGTCTTCCTCTCCTTGGCTTGGGCGGCGAGCAAATCGGCGGGGGTGAAGGCGCCGGGAAGCATCTCGGCGACCGACACCACGCCTACCGGCAGCCACAGCTCCATAGTGGGTGCGGCGTGTTCAGCTAGCAGCTGGCGGCAACGTCCACACGGAGTGATGACCTCCCCCTCCGGGCCCACGCACACGAAACGCACCAACTTGCCGCCCCCGCCGCGGATCAACTCCGAGATGAGGCCGCATTCGGCACACAGCGTGAGGCCGAGGGAGGCATTCTCGACATTGCAGCCGGTAATGATGCGCCCGTCGTCCACCTCGGCCGCGCACCCCACCTGGTAGTGGGAGTAGCGGGCGTAAGCCATAGTCATCGCTTGGCGCGCGTGCTCCAGCAGGGTGTCGAAATCGATCACGGGTAGGGCACCCCCTCGGCGGCCGGGGGCCGCACCTTGCCGACAAAACCGGCGACCGCCAGCACGGTGATGACGTAGGGCACCATGAGCAGGAGCTCGGAGGGCAAGCCGGCCCCGATGTTAGACAAGGTGTAACCCAGCTGCTTGGAGAAGGCGAACAGCAGGGCCGCCACCACCGCACCGCGCGGATTCCACTTGCCCAGGATCATGGCGGCGAGGGCGATGAAGCCGTAGCCGGAGGAAATGTCCTTGGTGAAGGCCAGGCCGGAGCCGATCGTGAAGTAGGCGCCGCCCAAACCAGCCAAAGCGCCAGCCAGCACCAGGTTGTTGAAGCGCGTCCGGTTGACCTTGATACCGACGGTATCCGCGGCCTTCGGGTGTTCCCCGCACGCCCGCATACGCAAACCCCACCGGGAGCGGAAAAGCATGAACTGGGCAACGATCACCACCACGTACATGCAGTAGATCAGGATGGTCTGGTTGAAGAACACCGGACCGATGATCGGGAGCCGATGCAATCCCGGGATGGGCAGGCGCGGCAGCGGGGTGGCGGTGTTCCAGGTCGCCCGGTCGGCCGTCAGCACGGTAGAGAACAGGAAGCCCGTCAGGCCCAAAGCCAGCACGTTCAGCACCACCCCGGTGACGATCTGGTCCACCCGATACTTGATGGTGAACAGCGCCAGGAGCAGCGCCAACAGGATGCCCCCCAGCGGGGCCGCAAGCAGCCCGATCCAGGGCGACGAGGTGTGGGAGGCCACCACGGCGGCCAGGAACGCCCCCGTCAGCAGCTGCCCTTCGATGGCGATATTGATGGTGCCG
Source organism: Buchananella hordeovulneris (assembly GCF_001907235.1). Classification (GTDB taxonomy): domain Bacteria; phylum Actinomycetota; class Actinomycetes; order Actinomycetales; family Actinomycetaceae; genus Buchananella; species Buchananella hordeovulneris. The sequence goes on along the minus strand of NZ_MQVS01000001.1, from coordinate 368,959 downwards.
GAGCGCTCACAGATCAGCCCGGTGAGGGAGCCGAAGATCAAGGGGACCGAGAAGGCCAGGGTGCCAGCCAGCAGCGTGACGATGGTGATGATGCCGCTGGTGCCCGCCGCCACCCAGGTCAAAAAGCCCAGGGCAAAGGCCACCCCCACCACGATCGGCACATAGATGGGGGTGCGGACGCGCCGCCACTCGTTCCAGGTCACTAGTGCGGTGCCTGCCATCGCGAGCAGTGTCAGCACCGCCAGCGTCAAGCGAGCGGGCAGGGTGAAGGGGGGAATGTCGAAGAAATCGGTGCCGGTGTTCACGCTGAAGGTGGTCTTCCCGGAGGCGGTGAACACAAAGTAGGCCAGCAGCAGGCTGAAGACGCCGTACAGGATCGGGTTGCGCCATTGGGCTGGCCGCACCAACTTGTGTTCCGTGGGCTGCGCGGCCGGCAGCGTTGTCTCTGGCGTGCTCATGCGGCCACCTCCTGGCGCTTGGGCTCGGGCGCAGGCAGGCGGAAGATCATGCGCACCAACGGCGGGGCGGCGATCAGCAGCACGATGATGGACTGCACCACGAGCACGATATCGATCGGGGTCTTAGTGGCGGTCTGCATCAGGGTGCCGCCGGCCCGCAGCGCCCCGAACAAGATGCCCGCCATTACCGTTCCCCAGGGACGCGATCGGCCCAGCAGGGCCACGGTGATGGCGTCAAATCCGTAGGAGCCAGCCACGCCGTCGGTCAGGGCCTTCTCTGTGGCCAAGATGGGGGCCGTGCCTGCCAAACCGGCCAGCGCCCCGGCCACCGCCATTACCGCGACCGTCACCCGGTTGACCGAGATACCTGCCGTGCGGGCCGCGTGCGGGTTGAAACCGGTGGCGCGGAACTCAAATCCCCACGTGGAGCGCTCCAGCAGCCACCACACGGCCACGGCCGCAGCCAGCGCCACCAGGAAGCCCCAGTGCAGCCGGAACGAGTCACCGAGGAGCCGCGGGTACTGCGCGGCCTCCGGAATCGGCAGGGACTTGGGGTTGGAGTTGCCCTCCCCAATGAACGTGTCCTTGGTGAGGAGGTACTGCACCCCGAAGAAGGCGATCGAGTTGAGCATGATCGTCACGATCACCTCGTTGGCGCCAGTGCGGGCCTTCAACACCCCCGCGATCGACGCCCACAACGCCCCACCGGTGGCGGCGGCGAGCAGCGCCAGCGGCAAGGCCACTACCGCGGGCAGGGTCGTGTGCAGCGACACCCAGGTCGCGAGCGTGGCGCCCGCCAACAGCTGCCCCTGCGCCCCAATGTTGAACAACCCGGCCCGGAAGCCGACCGCCAACCCGAGGCCCGCCAGGATCAGCGGCACCGCGTTAGTGAGCGACTCCGTCAGCGGTCGCAGCATCTGCTGCGGGTTGTCCTTGGTCCAGTCGAAGATGGCCCCGCGCACCAGCGCCGTCAGGGCGTCGACGACGGCTCCCCACGCCGCCGACAGGAAGTCCCCGGGGCGGGCAAAGAAGTAGCCAGCGGCCTGCCGCGCATCCTCGTTAGCGAGCACGATCAGTACCGACGATAAGGCGAAGGCCAGCACACAGGACAGGAAGATCAGCAGCGGGTTGGACGACAACAACTGCCGCAACAGCTGGTTTTGCGCCGGAGCTGCGGGGACGGTCGATTCCGTTTTCTCAACCGACTGGGGGTCGCTCACGCTGGCACCTCGTTTTCGTGGGACGGGTGGGACGCCGCGGCGGCCTGAGCCTCAGCCAGGGATGCCCCAGCCATCATCAGGCCCAGCACGTCGCGGGGGGTGTCGGGATCAACGATGCCGACTATGCGGCCGCGATACATGACGGCGATGCGGTCAGACAGCGCATAGATCTCATCTAGCTCGGTGGAGACCAGGACGACGGCGGTGCCGGTATCCCGCTCGGCCACCAGGCGCTTGTGCACAAATTCGATGGACCCCACGTCGAGCCCGCGCGTGGGTTGGGAGACCACCAGCAACTCCAGGGGCCGGGACAGCTCGCGCGCCAGCACCACCTTCTGCTGGTTACCACCCGACAGTGTGGAGATGGGGTCGTAGATCGAGGTCAGGCGGACGTCGAATTCGTCCCGCCGTTTAAGCGCATTGTTCTTAACCTTGGTCGGGTTAATCGACGGCCCCTTGGCGAAGTCGGCGGTGTCGTAGATGTCGAGGATGAAGTTCTCGGCGATGCTGAACTGCTTGACCATGCCGTCGGTCGAACGGTCTTCGGGCACGTAACCCACTCCGTGCTGGAGCCGCTCCTTAATCGACAACTCCGGCAACGATTTGCCGTCCAGGGTGATCGTGCCCATCTCGGGCTCCTCCAACCCGAGAAGCACTTGGGCCAGCTCGGTCTGCCCGTTGCCCTGCACCCCGGCGATACCGAGGATTTCTCCCTCGCGCACGTCAAAGGAAACGTCGTCAACCACTGGGGTGGTGGCCCCGCCCCGCACCGTCAGGTTGCGCACCTCCAGGGACACCTGCCCGACCTGCGCCTGCGGCTTATCCACCATCATGTTGACGTCACGCCCCACCATGAGGGAGGCGAGTTCTTTTTCCGTGGAGGTGGCGCTCGCCGTCCCGACGACGGCTCCGCGCCGGATGACCGTGATCTTGTCGGCCACGGCCCGCACCTCACGCAACTTGTGGGTGATAAAGACGATGGCGGTGCCCGCCTCGCGCAGCTGCCGCATGATCTCGATGAGTTCGTCGGTCTCCTGCGGGGTGAGCACGGCGGTGGGCTCGTCCAGGATCAGCACCGAGGCATCCCGGGACAGGGCCTTGATGATCTCCACCCGCTGCTGGGCCCCGACGGGGAGGTCCTCGATGCGGGCATCGGGGTCAATGTCGAAGCCGAAGCGCCGGGAAATCTCGCGGACCTTGGCGCGCGCCTGCCGCAGGTTCAGCACCCCGATGGGTTTGAGGAAGTTCTGCGGGCCGGTCGGCTCGTACCCCAAGGCCACGGACTCCGCCACCGTGAACACCGGCACCAGCATGAAGTGCTGGTGCACCATGCCGATTCCGGCGCGAACCGCGTCGCCCGGGCCCGCAAACTGCACCGGCTCCCCGTCGATCAGGATCCGCCCCTCGTCGGGCTCGTAAAGCCCGTAGAGCACGTTCATCAACGTGGACTTTCCGGCCCCGTTCTCCCCCAGCAGCGCATGGATTTCCCCGCCCCGCAGATCCAGGCTGATGGCGTTATTGGCAACCAGGGGACCGAACCGTTTAGTAATGCCCTGTAACTCGAGCTGCACTTGGTCTCCTCACATTTCGCCGTTGCAGGGCCAACGCCCATGTTGGGTTCCTGATAATACCGTGCCTGCGGCCGCTGAGCGTGGGGCCGCCCCCATACGCGACCGGGCGGCCAGCTCCGGGAGTTCCCCGTGGCTGGCCGCCCGGCCTGCACCGTGCCGTTACTTCGGCTGGTTCTTGGTCTCGACGATCAGGTTACCCGAGGCGATGTCAGCGCGCAGCGCCTCCAGCTCGGCCTTCAGCTCGGCCGACACCTGGCTGTCGAACTTGTGGAAGGGGGCCAGCGCCACACCCTCGTTGGCCAGGGTGCCGATGTACGGCTCGGCCTTGAACTCACCCTTCGAGGCGGCCGCAACGGTGTCGTACACGGCCACGTCCATCGCCTTCAGCACCGAGGTGAAGATGAAGTCGGCGGACTCCGGCACCGAGACGGTGCCATCGGTGTCAACCCAGATCACCTTCGCGCCGCTGTTGGCCTCCTTCACGGCCTGCAGCGAGCCGTGGCCGACCGGACCGGCCACCGGCATGATGACGTCGGCGCCCTGCGACAAGAAGCCCTCGGTCATGGTCTTCCCGGCGGGAACGTCCGAGAAGTTACCGACGAAGGAGCCGTCCTGCTTGGCGACGTCCCACCCGAGCACCTGCACTGCGGTGCCCTTGTCGGCGTTGTACTTCTCCACCCCGGCCACGTAGCCGTCCATGAAGATCTTCACCGACGGAATCGGGGCGCCCCCAAAGGTGGCGACCTTACCGGTCTTGGTGGTGCCGGCCGCCGCGTACCCGGCCAGGAAGGCCGCCTCGGCGGTGTTGAAGATCAACGGCTTGCCGTTCTTCTCCGCGCCTTCCCCGAAGCCGGAGTCCACCAGCGCGAAGTGCACGTTCGGGTTGGCCTTAGCGGCCGCGGTCAGGGCGTCGGCCAGCTTGAAGCCGACCCCCACGATGAGAGTGCAGTCGTCCTGAATGAGGGACTCGACGTTGGTCACGAAGTCAGCCTCGGAGCTGGACTCCAGCTTGTTGATCTTGATGCCGAGTTCCTTTTCGGCCCGGTCAAGACCAGCGGCCGCGGTCTGGTTGAAGGACTGGTCGTCGAAGCCGCCCTCGTCCGAAACCATGCACGCCTTGAAGTCGGCAACCGGCTGGCCGTCGCCTTCCATCTTGTCCGTGCCCTCTTCCGACGCCATGGCGGTGCCGGGAGCGGCGGTTTCCTTGTCCTTGGCTTCCGGTGCGGCGCCACAAGCGGCGAGCACCATGCTGCCAGCCAGTGCCAACGCGCCGAGCTTTAGGGAGTTCTTCACGTTTTTCCTCTCGTCATTCCCGGGCTGGGGGTGCCGCCACGCGGGCTGCAAGAGCCGGGAGGTTCCCCGCGAGTCTAAGCCAGTCTCGCGGGCTTGTTGGCCCCGCAGCCCGCACTGTTGCCGCTTCGTAACCCGCTTTACAGCTTGAGCGCGGGATATGTCACAAAGCGGTCGGGTGGCTGGTTTTCAGCTGGCCGACGACGTCCTTGACGCGCTCAGCGTGTGCCCGAGTAGTCACCAGCAGCGCGTCGTCCGTGCGCACCACCACCGCCCCCGGCACCCCCAGGACCGCCACGAGGCCCGGCCCCCCGGTGACCAGCGAGCCGGGGGAATCCAGGGTCAGCACTTCGGCGTGGCCGAGCACGTGGGCGCCGTCGCGGGCGGGCAGCAGCTCGGCCAGGGCGTCGTAGCCCCCCACGTCGGTCCACCCGAACTCTGCCGCCACGCACGCCACCTGCCCGCGGGCGGCAGCAGGCTCGGCGATGGCGTGATCGATGGCGATCTTGGTCAGGCCCGGCCACAGGCGCGCCAGCACCTCCTCCCGCTCGGGGGTGTCCCACGCGGCGGCGATCTCCGTCAGGCCCGCCGCCAGGGCTGGCAGTTCGCGCTCCAGCGCCGCCAACAACACGCTGGTGCGAGCCACGAACATACCGGCGTTCCACACGTGGCTGCCCGCCGCGAAGAAGGCCTGGGCCACCTCCGGGGCGGGCTTTTCCGTGAAGACCTCCACCTGCCGCAGGTTGGGGGCCCCCGCCACCGCGAGCGCCTGACCCTGCTGGATGTAACCGAAACCCGTGGCGGGCGCGGTGGGGGTGATGCCGATGGTGACGATCCAGCCCGCCTGTGCCCCGGCTATCGCCTGCCGCACGGCCGCCTGGAAGGCCGCCTCGGCACGGATCACGTGGTCGGCCGCGAATGAACCGACCACGACATCGCCGTGCCGGGCCGCCAAGATGGCGGCGGCCAGGCCGATGGCGGCCATGGAGTCGCGGGGGGATGGCTCGGCCACCAGTTCGACAGCCTCCGCCAACTGCTCGCGCACGGCCGCCACGTGGGCCTGCCCGGTGACCACGGTGGTGCTGGCCGCCAGGGGATCCAGCCGGTCGCAGGTCTGCTGCAGCAGGCTGCGGCCGCTGCCCGTGAGGTCGAGCAGGAATTTCGGGTGCGCCTGGCGCGAGAGGGGCCATAGTCGCGTGCCGGCGCCGCCGGCGGGAATGATGGCGTGGAGCATCAGCCGACCCGTTCGGCCGCTGCGCTCGGCACCGACAGGATGAAGGCTGGCTCGGCCAGCCCCGCCGCTGCGGCGGCGTCCCGCACGGCCCGCGCCACCGCAGGCACCATGTCGGTGTCCACCAGGGCGATGGCGCTGCCCCCGAAGCCGCCGCCGGTCATGCGCGCCCCGTGCGCTCCGGCGGCCCGGGCGGCTGTCACGGCACAGTCCAATTCGGGGCACGACACCTCGTAGTCGTGTTGCAGGGAGTCGTGGGAGGCGTTAAGCAGCCGCCCGGCGTGCGCGAGCCGTTCCCCGGTGAGCGGGCCGCTGGCGAGCACGTCAATGAACTCCCGGGTCCGGCCGATCTCGGTGACGACGTGGCGCACCCGCTTGCGGGCCACGGCGTCGTCTAGGCGCAGCATGGCGTCCTGCACTTCCTTGACCCGCCGCAGCAGGTCCACCCCGAGGATCCGGGCCGCCTCCTCGCAGGTGGCGCGCCGCTCGGCGTACTGGCCATCCACCAGTTGGTGGGGGGCCCGCGTGTCGATGACCAGCAGCGTCAAGCCATCGGCCGCGAGGTCGAACGGAATCTGGGTTAGCGAATCGTCAAGCGTGTCCAGTTCCAGGGCGTGACCTGCGGTGCACAGCAGGGAGGCGGACTGGTCCAGGCCCCCCGTGTTGGCACCGGCGATCTGGTTCTCGGCGGCCCGGCAGGCCCGCACCAGCTCCAGGCGCCCCTCCTGGCTGCCCGCCAACCCTAGTTGCGCCAGTTCGTCCAGGGCCACTGCCATCGCGCATTCCAAAGCGGCCGACGACGACAATCCCGCCCCCAGCGGCACGCACGAGTACAGGGCGGCATCGAACCCGGGCAGCGGGCCGTGCCCCTGCTGTTCCAGGGCCCAGGCCACGCCCGCCAGATAGGCGGCCCAGCCGTCGACCTGCCCGGCGCTACCGCGCGGGCCGATGACGTCGAGGTCCAGCTCGTCCACAGCCAGCACAGTCTGGGGGGATACGAGGCGAATGCGTCGGTCCGCGCGCGGGCTAACCGCGATGTAGGCGCGGTGCGGCAGCGCGATGGGCAGGCACACGCCGCCGTTGTAGTCGACGTGTTCGCCAATGATGTTTACCCGTCCGGGCGCGGCCCACACTCCAGCGGGTTGCGCCCCAAACGTGGTGGCGAAGAGGGCGCTGGCGCCCGTCACGCCCTCGGCGGCGCTCAGGGCGGGCAGGAATGTCAAGTCTTCCACTGGGTTACTCCACTTCGTCCAGAAAAACTTCGCGCAGACGGTCGGCGATCTTCTCGGGGGAGGTATCGGAGATCCAGGCCCCCATCTGCGACTCCGAGCCTGCCAGATACTTCAGCTTTCCGGGGCTGCGCAGGAACGAGAAAAACTGCAGATGCAGCCGCAAGTCCTCCCGCCCCTGTCCCACGGGGGCCTGGTGCCACCCGGCCAGGTAGTTCAGCTCGATGCCGTTGCCGTCGGCGTCTAGGTGGAACCGGTTGGCGGCCTGCAACATCCGCAGGTAGAGGGGGGCCAGGTCGGCTTTCTCCGCGTCGGTCAGCTCCGCGAGGTCAGCCACGTCGCGCCGCGGCGCCAGGTGCATCTCCACGGGCCAGCGGGCCGCCACCGGCACGTAGAGCACCCAGTGGTCGGTCTGGGCAATGATGCGCCGCCCGGAGCGCAGCTCGGCGGCCAGTACCTCGGTGAGGAGATTGCGACCGGTGCGCTGCCGGTAGGGGGTGGCCTGGCGCAGCATGGCCTGCGTGCGGGGCGTGATGTAGGGGTAGGCGTAGATCTGGCCGTGCGGGTGGTGCAGGGTCACACCGATGTCAGCGCCGTGATTTTCAAAGCAGAAAACCTGCGCGATGCCCGGCAGTTGGGAGAGGTCACGGGTGCGGTCGGCCCACGCCTCGATCACGGTGCGCATGCGCTTTACCCCCACGCTGGCCAGGTTCTCCTCCAGGCGGGGCGAGAAGCAGATGACCTCGCAGCGCCCCGCCGCGGGGGCCGCCAGGAAGAGTTCCTCCCCTTCCAGGGGGGTCGGCTGCCCGCCCAGCGGGGTGGTGGGGGTGGCCAGCAGGGAGGGGAAACGATTCTCAAAGACGACGACGTCGTAATCGGTGTCCGGAATCTCCCCGTCGGAGTAGTCCGCCCCGGGCCGGGCCGGGGCCAACGGGTTGGCGTCGGCCGGAGGCAGGAACGTGCGGTTCATGCGGTGCGTTGCCATCGGCACCCACTCGCCGGTCAGGGGGTCGCGCCGCATCTGGGGGGCCTGCACCGGTTGCCCGTGGGCATCGACGAAACGGTCAGGCAGGGGGCGGGGATCATCCAAACGACGAGTTTTCTCGCCCGAGACGTACTCTGGGCTGTCATCAAAATAGAAGAACTCGCGGCCATCGGCGAGCTTGGTGGCGGTGCGGCGAACTGACGCCTGCTGCGACATTGCATTTCCCTTCATCGTTGGCGGGCAAGGGTAACGCTAGTCGATGCGGCGGCCGGGAAAAACCGCCACCGGTCCCGTCGGCCCGTGAGGCGTTCTTCACCTCGAGCAGGCTTTGAGGCGACAGAGCGGGGGGCGAGGCCCTAGCCTGGCTGGGTGGAAAACGCCAATCCTTCTTTGCGTGCCGTGTTGCAGACCCCCGGGGTGTCCGCGCGCGGCAAGCTTGCAATCGCCTGGTGGATGAACACCCGCCTGTCGCGGGCGCTCATGCGCTACAGCTCCGCCAACGGGGCCCTGCTGGCGGGCGGCATCTCCTATGCCGCCTTGTTCTCCATCGGGGCGGGGCTCACGATCGCGTGGACCGTGTTCATGCGGGTACTGGGCGGCAACGAGACCCTGCGACTGGCAGCCATCGATGCGATCAACGCCTCGCTGCCCGGTCTGGTTAGCACCCCCAGCAAGGACGGCATCATCAATCCCGATAGTTTGGTGGTGAACACCGGCTTATCGGTGGCGTCCATCATCGCCATCGTGGTGTTGGTGCTGGCAGCGATGCGGGTAATGGCGGCACTCAAGGCGTCCACGCGTGCCATGTTCGGCATCGTGCTGGTGCCCACCAACGCGGTGGTAGACAAGCTACGGGACTTCACCGGGTTCCTGGCGCTCGCCCTCGGCACCATCCTGACTGCGGCATTGTCCACCGCTACCACCATCTTTGGGCGCGACTTCGCCCAGTTCTTGGGCTTGTCCGGGGAGACGACGGTGTGGCTGACACGCGTAGCGTCTTTGCTGATCGCGGCCGTCGTGGATGCCGGGGTCTTCTGGTTCCTGATTCGGGTCACGGCCTCGGTGCGCCCCCCGGGCCGCGACATGTTCTACGGGCTGGTGCTGGCCAGCATCGCCTCCGGAGCGTTGCGGGTAGCGGGTACCTCGCTCATTGGTTCGACCGCGAAGAACCCGCTGCTGGCCTCATTTGCCGCCCTGGCCGCCTTGCTTTTGTGGGTGAACTTGCTGGCCCGCCTCTACCTCAACGCCTGCGCCTGGATCGCCAATCCCCCGCGACCGGCGGAAGTGAACGACCGCCTGCGTGAACACGCCAAGGACCGCCCGAACTACGTCACGCTGTCCAGCCCGCACACCCTCTTGTGGCCGCACCAGAGCGTCACCGGCCAGTTGGACGTCTCTCCCCGCGCGGATGCCACGGCGGTACACGTGCCCAACCCGAAGTGGGGCGGCCTGATAGGGGCTTGGCAGCGGTGGCGGCTACGCCAGCATGAGGCGCGGGCCAAGAAACTGCGCCAAAGCCTGGGGCTGGTGCCTGCCGCCAAAGTGGCAGAAAAAACCTCGGTGCAGCGCGCTAACTCGGCGATTGCAGCGCAGACGGCCGCCCGCCGTTCCCGTCCCCCTCAGGGATGATCTAGTGCCCCCTATCTCCCCCAGCAAGGGGAGAGGCTCTGCGCTACCAAACAACTAAGCTACCACCGACCACTATCCCGGGAGGCCTGGATGCAGCGACTTATCATGCCAATTCTTCGGTTGCTAATGGCGGCAGTTATAGCCGTCGCCTTAGTGAAGTTAGCCTTCTTCAACTCACCAGATGGAGAAAAGGCGAAGGAACCGTGGGCAGACTTTTCGCCAACCACGGTAGTGGCCAATGTGGGTGACATCTCCCAAGACCTCACCCTGGACGGGTCCGTGGTAGTGGATCCTGCCACCGAAATTAAGGCAACAGCGGCGGGCAAGGTGGCCCGTTTCGAGGTATCGGAAGGCGACTACGTGGAGGTGGGCGCCCCCTTAATTACCGTCACCCGCGAGGAGACAACTGAGCCCTCCGAGCAGCGCGACGAAGAAGGTAATGCCACCTCTGTGCCCGGCCAAACCCGCACCGTTTACGGCACGATCTACGCCAACGCCAACGGGAAGGTAAAATTCTCGGTATTGGAGGGGCAGGAATTGAGCATCGGCGCCAGCGCGGGCTCCATTTCGCCGGGCACCCTCTCGATTCAGGCCAGCCTCACCCCCGCACAGCGCTACCGCATGACGGCGGTTCCGGAATCTGCCACCATCACCGTCACTCCCGGCCCCGCGCCGTTTGACTGCCACGACCTGAAGATCGCCAGCCCCTCTGAGGAGAGGCAGGCACCTGCCCCCGCGCCCGCCCCGGCCCCCGGCGGTGCTGGGGCTCCTCCCGCGCCGGGGGACAATGCGTCGGGCCAAGCGGCCTCTGCCACCATTTCTTGCGGGGTACCCGGGGAAATCACCGTCTACCCGGGCATGGCGGCCAAGATGGCGATGCACATGGGCGACGCCAGCGGGGTACTCCTGGTGCCGACGACGGCGGTAAAGGGCGACTACGAATCTGGGGCGGTGTGGAAGATAGTGCCCGGGCAGGAACCGCAGCGCACCCAGGTTTCGCTAGGGCTTTCCGACGGTTTCATGGTGGAAGTCAAGTCGGGTTTGCAGGCTGGGGACGAGATTCTCGAATTCATTCCCGGCCAGGAAAAGGAGCTGGATCCGTTTGCCAACCTGGACGGGCTGGGAACCGAGGAAGGGGAAGGCTCCAAGGAGGAGGCCCCGGCTGACCCCGCCGACAGCGACGCCCCCCTTGACTCCGAGGGGCAGTAATGCCGCTGCTAGATCTAGCGGGCATTAACCGCACTTTCACGCTGCCCACCGGGGAACGGCTGGAAATCCTGCGCGACATAAACCTGCGGGTGGAAGCAGGCGAACATGTTGCCATCGTCGGCCGCTCCGGGACCGGCAAGTCGACCCTGCTCAACATCCTGGGGCTGCTGGATGCCCCCACCGCGGGCAACTACACCTTCGCGGGGCAGGACACGACCCGGTGGAGCGACCAGCGCCGGGCCCGCACCCGCGGCAGGAACTTCGGGTTCGTCTTCCAATCCTTCAACTTGCTGCCGGGGCTGGGGGTCATTGATAACGTGGCGGCCCCCCTGCTGTACGCCACCGACGCAGCATTTTTCACCCGCCGACGGCGCGCGATTGAGCTCTTGCAAAAGATGGGGTTGGGAGAGCGCCTGGAGTCCCGGCTCGATCAGCTCTCCGGCGGGGAGCAGCAGCGCGTGGCCTTGGCCCGGGCGTTGGTGCGGCACCCGCGCGTGATCTTGGCGGACGAGCCGACGGGCGCGCTGGATGTGGAGACCGGCACCCACGTGATGAACATGATGGAAGAGGCGGCGGCGGCCAGCAACGCCGCGCTGCTGGTCATCACCCACGACCCGGCGATCGCGGCGCGCGCCCACACGCACTATTCCTTGGGAGACGGCGTCTTGACCCCCATCTCTTTGACCGCGGGCGCTCCCGCCCGGCAACAGGTTTCTTCCGCCCTGGCCGCCAGTGCTCCCGCAGGCCCCGGCCTGCTGCCCAGCCCCGAGGTGACAATATGATCGGGCTGCTCGGCTCGTTAACGGAGGCTTGGATCCAGGTGCGCATTTCCCGCGTGCGCGTGCTGTTGTCGCTAATCGGGGTGGCCGTGGCGGTGGCGGTGATGGCGGGCGTCATAGCGTTCGGGCGGGTCGTGGCCCAGGCCCAAACCGAGACGATCGAGCGGTATGCGGGGCGGCCCGGGACCGTGCAGATGTTCGTCACACCCGGCCTGTCGACCCAAATCACCCCCGATGGGGGCATGGCAGCCGAGGAGACCGGCGGCCAGCGGCCCCCCGCCACCCGCGAGCAGACGCTCAAGGCCATTGACGACGCCATGCAACGGTTCGCAGTGCGCTACTACTCGGTGGTGCTGGACGTGTCCGACATTAAGGCCCGGGTGCCGCGCGGCCTGATGCCGCTGCAAGCAAAAGTCGTCGACCTTAATTACGGTCCGATCCACCGCGTAAAGCTGCACGAGGGACGCTGGTTCACCCAACAGGACGCAGAACGCCTGGCGCCTGCGGTGATCATCTCTCATTCTTTGGCCGCAGAAATCGACGCGCTGGATAAAAGCGGTCCTATCACGCTGCGACTGTCGGGCGGCGCCGAAACTAAGGCCGTCGTGGTGGGCATCACCCCGCCGCAGGAGTACGAACCCCCGTCGATCTATATGCTGCGCTCCTCGTTTGACAAGGTGAAGATAAAACAGGAGAACGAAAACTCTCAGACAATGCTGGAGGTCTGGCTACCGCCGGAAAAGGAAGCGGCGGGGCGCCAGGCGATCCCCGAGGTTATTGAGGCCGTCACCGGCAAAAATTCCGTAATGCCTATTCCTTCCGAGGGAATGCTCGTGGAGGACAACCACAGCCAGATGATCAAGATCGTCTCCGGTCTTGGGGTGGTGGTCCTGGCACTGGGGGCACTGTCACTGATCAATATCGCGGTGGTGACGGTGCGGGCCCGCATTCACGAGATCGGCATTCGCCGCGCCCTGGGAGCCACCTCCGGGCGAGTATTCTTCTCCATTCTTTTGGAGTCGGTGCTGGCCACCTTTGTGGCCGGAGTGGTGGGAGTGGCGGTAATCATCGGCACGTTCCGCTATATTCCCTTCGCCCGCTTGCAAGTCGTCGTGGAGGACTTTCCACCTTTCCCGGTCTCCGCGGCGGTGGCGGGACTGGCGGCCGCGACCTTGGTCGGGGCGTTGGCCGGGATTATCCCGGCGTGGATCGCCGTGCGCGTCAAACCCATCGACGCGATTCGCTACTGACACCGCGGGGCGCCCCCGGCCGGGGGGTGCCCCGCAGCCTCACAACTGGTAGGTCACCACGAGGGGGGCATGGTCAGAGAAGCGCTCGGCGTAGCTGGCGGCCCGCTCCACCTCCGCGGCGGTGGCGGCGGCGGCCAGGCGCGGGGTAACAAACTGGTGGTCAATGCGCCAACCGGCATTGTTGTCGAACGCCTGCCCGCGCCAGGACCACCACGTGTAGGGGCCCGGCCCGCTCGGGACCAGAAGGCGCACGACGTCGGCGTAGCCCAACTTGTCGCGCCACCGCAGCAGATGGGCGATCTCATCATCCAGCGCCCCCGCGGTTTTGTTGTGGTTGCCCTTCCAGTTCTTGATGTCGTCGGCGCCCAACACCACGTTGTAGTCGCCCCCCACGACGACGTCGCGCTCCCCGGCGGCTGCCTGCGCCGCCAGTTCGGCGAGCCGTTGGCCAACCTTGGCGAGGTGCGCGTACTTCTGGTCCATTTTTTCGGTGCCGACCGTCCCGGAGTGCAGGTAGGTGGATACCACCGTGAGGGGCCGCTCTGGGCCGGGTAAGTCAACTTCCACCCACCGCCCGGTGTCGACGTCTACCTCATCGGGGTAGGCCCCGCTGCGGGTGGCGAGGGGCGCAACCCGGCTGGCCACTGCCACCCCGGCCCGTCCCTTGATGCGGCAGACGTCCTCGGCGACGTGCCAGCCGTCCCCGAGGTGGGCGGCAACGGTGCCCAGCGGGGCGCGCACTTCCTGCAAAAGCAGCACGTCGGGGGCCGAGGTGGTCAGCCAGGTTTCCATGCCGCGCTTGTAGGCCGCGCGGATGCCGTTGACGTTGACGGTGGCGATACGCATTGGCCCATCCTCACACACGACCAGTTAGCTAGTCCGCTTGTAGCACCTCGGCGAGTCCCGCTAGCCCCTGCAGGACGTAGTCCTCGACGGGGCGCTGGCCTCCATCCGCGTGCCAGGTGACGATGGCCGCCACCATGCCGTGCAGGAGCGCAGCGGTGATGAAGGCGGCGGCCGGGCGGGCGTGCCGTCCACCGACGACGATGGCATCAGTCAGCTGGACGGCCAGGTCGCTCAAATAGAGGCTGGCCGCAGCTTGAATGGCGGGGTGCGCGGCCCACAGTTCGATGCGGGCCAGCGACTGGGCTTGATCGTCCTGGAAGTGGGCCTGCCCAATGGCCGCCAATCCTCGCTTCAGGGCGGACAGGATGCTTTGCCCGGCCCGCAGGTCCGCCAGCAGGATGCCGAGGAAGATGTCGTCGTACTCGTCGTGCAGGACGAGCCCTTCCTTGGAGCCGAAGTAGCGGTAGATGGAAGAGGGCGAGACGGCGGCAGCGGCAGCGACCTGCTCGACGGTGACCTTGGTGAAGCCTTCACGGGCGAAGAGGGACATGGCTACCTGCTGGATGTGCCGCATGGCCGCCTGTTTCTTCTGTTGCCGCAGCCCAGCCATCGCGCCTCCTCGTAACGTTTTCTCAGGCGATATTGCCACATGAACATGCGGGTAGGTGCTACCCTGCCAAAATGAGACAGTCACTTTCAATTGACATTGACTTTCCAATTTTGCTGGCGGGGGCCCGCAAGACCTTCGGGGCCATCACCGCCCTAGACGGCCTCGACCTGCGAGTCAAACGCGGCACCGTCCACGGCTTCCTCGGCCCCAACGGGGCGGGGAAGACCACCACCATGCGCGCCCTCCTCGGGCAACTCCGCCTCACCGGCGGACGCGCGCAGCTCTTTGGCCTCGACCCCTGGCGCCACACCACCACTACCCATCGTCACCTGGCCTACGTGCCCGGCGACACCGTACTGTGGCCCCAACTCACCGGCGGGCAATGCATCGACCTCCTCACCCACCTGCAAGGCAGCCCCGACCCGGCCCGACGCGCCGAGCTCCTCGCGCGCTTCGAGCTCGACCCGCGGCGACGCACCGCCACCTACTCCAAAGGCAACCGGCAGAAAGTAGCACTCATCTCTGCCCTCGCCACCCGCGCTCCCCTCCTACTCCTTGACGAACCCACCTCCGGCCTGGACCCCATCATGACCCGCCGTTTCGTGGAAACCATCCGCGAGGTGGCGGCGCAGGGGCGCACAGTGCTGCTCTCCAGCCACATCATGAGCGAGGTCGAGGCCCTCTGCGACGAGGTCACGATCATTCGGGCCGGGCGTACCCTGACCAGTGGCCCCCTACAGGAGCTGCGGGCCGCCGCGCCGCCGGGCACCAGCCTGGAGGAGCTCTTCTGGCAACACTACGACGGGCGCGCAGCATGACCCCGCTCGGCATCCGGGCGCTGGCCCGCCTGCAGTGGCGCACCAACTGGCGCACACTGCTCACTCCCCTGCTGCTGACCGGTCTGGTCACCGCCATCGGTGCCGGGGTCAGCGGCCTGTACCCCACCGCCGCCCACCGCGCCACCTATGCCGCCACCCTTGGCTCGTCCCTCGCCACCCAAGCCATAAACGGGCGGGCCTACGACCTCACCAGCATTGGCGGGATCACCGCCTACGAGGTCGGGTTCATGGGGCAACTGCTGCTCCCTCTCGTCGGCGTGCTGCTGGCCATACACCTGACCCGCCGCTGGGAAGACACCGGGACCACCGAGCTGCTGACCGCCGCCCCCCTCCACCGCCTGGCGCTCCCGCTAGCCGCCGCCCTCAACCTCACGGGCGCCTGGCTGCTGTTCGCCGCCACCGCCGCCGTCGGCTTGCACTTGCTGGGCCTGCCGCTGGCCCCCGCCACCCATTACACCCTCTCCCTGGGCGCCTTCGCTTTAGCCTGGAGCGGGGTGGGCCTAGTCGCAGCGCAGCTGGCAGCCCCCGCCCGCGCCGCGCGCGGACTGGGACTGGCTGCGGCCGCCACCTGTTACCTACTGCGCCTGGTAGTGGACGGCTCCGCCTGGTCCGCCACCTGGCTCAGCCCGATGGGGTGGGTCGTTGAGGCGCGCTCGTGGGGACCTGCTCGCTGGACTCCCATTCTTGCCCTGCTGGCCCTGGCCGCCGCCGGACTGGGTACCGCCCTCGCCCTCGCCCAACACCGAGACCTGGGGGTGGGCGCTCTGCCTACCCGGCTCGGCCCAGCCACCGGGCGGCAATTGGCCCACCCCCTGCGCCTGCACTGGCGGCTCACCCGCCACCTCACCTGGGGGTGGCTCGGGGGCGCCACTGCCTGGGCCGCCACGCTTGGCCTGCTAAGCCAGGAGTTCCTTGCCGCCTTCGAGGGCAACCCCACCCTGGCCGCGCTCGTCGGCGGCGCCGGCCCGCGCCTCGTAAGCCAATTCGGCCTGTTGGTGACGAGCCTGTGCGCCGCCGCCGCTGGCCTGGCCGCCTTCCTGCCGCTCGGCGGGCACGAAACTGCCGGCCGCCTGGGCCTGCTGCTGGCCGGGTCCCGCTCCCGACGGGCGTGGTGGACCAGCACCTGCCTGAGCTCACTGACCACCGTCTGCCTGGTGCACCTAACGGCCGCCACAGTCCTGGGACTGAGCCAATGGCAAGCGCTCGGCCAAGCCACCGCGTTCTCCGACACTCTGCGAGCGGCAGTCACCTACCTGCCCGCTGTGAGCGTCCCGGTCGGCGGCGGGGCCCTGCTCGTCGGCTGCTGGCCGCGAGCGCGCGCACTGGCCTGGCTGCCGGTCGCCTGGATCCTAGTGGTAGGGCTCCTGGCCCAACCGCTCCGGCTGCCACAGTGGGCCATCCACCTTTCGCCCTTGGCCGCCAGCGGCAACCTGCCCACGCAGCCCGCACACTGGCCCACCGTGGCGGGCCTGGCTGTCCTGACGGTGGGGCTGCTAGTGCTCGGCGGCGTCGGCCTGGCCCGTCGCGACCTGCGGCACGGCTAGCCCGTTCGCTCAGCGGCCTCCACGACGTTGGCCAGCAGCATCGCCCGGGTCATCGGCCCTACCCCACCGGGGTTAGGCGACAGGGCTCCCGCCACGGCGTCCACCCCGGCGGCCACGTCCCCGCGCAGGCGGGCCTTGCCCCCGGCAGGGTCCGCCACCCGCGAGACCCCGACGTCGAGGACAATCGCTCCGGGCTTGACCATGTCCGGGGTGATTATGCCCGCCACCCCGGCGGCAGCAATGACCACATCGGCTCGCCGCACGTGCGCCGCCAGGTCCACGGTGCCCGTATGGGTCAGCACCGGGGTGGCATTGCAGGCGCGGCGCGTCAGCAGCAGCCCGATGGAGCGTCCGACGGTGGTGCCGCGCCCCACCACGGTCACGTCCTTGCCCGCCAGGTCCAGCCCGTACCGGTCCAGGATCTCCAGCACCGCCCGCGGGGTGCACGGCAGCGGGGAGGTGACCGGCTCGTTGACCCGCAATACCAGCCGCCCCAGGTTGGTGGGGTGCAGGCCGTCGGCGTCCTTGGCCGGGTCGATACGTTCGAGTACCGCATTGGTGTCGATGCCGCGTGGCAGCGGCAGCTGCACGATGTAGCCGGTGCAGGCCGGATCGGCATTCAATCGGTCGATGGCTGCCTCCACCTCGGCCTGCGTGGCGTCGGCGGGCAAATCCTCTCGCAGGGAGGCGATGCCGATCTCGGCGCAGTCCCGGTGCTTGCCCGCCACGTAGGCGCGACTGCCGGGGTCGTCCCCCACCAGTACCGTCCCCAGGCCGGGCACGACGCCGCGCGCCGCCAGGGCCGCCACCCGCGCGGCCAGTTCCGCTTTAATGATGCCTGCCAGGGCCTTGCCGTCTAGCCGCAGCGCCCCGCCCGGGAAGTGCTCCCGAGGCACGCCGGTGCCCGGCATTAGTCCAGCCCCGGGTAGAGCGGGAAGGCCTCAGTCAGGGCCCACACCCGGCCCGCCAGCGTCGCCTGGTCAACCGAACCGGTGGCTGCCGTCACCAGGGCAGTGGCGATGATGTCGGCCACTTCCGCGAATTCCGCCTCCCCGAATCCCCGGGTGGCCAGCGCCGGGGTGCCGATACGCAGGCCCGAGGTGACGCGCGGTGGGCGCGGATCGAAGGGGACGGCGTTGCGGTTGACGGTGATGCCGACCTCGTGCAGGAGGTCCTCGCCCTGCTGACCATCCAGCGGCGAGTTACGCAGATCCACCAACACCAGGTGCACGTCGGTGCCCCCCGTGAGTACCTCGATACCGGCGGCGCGCACGTCGTCAGCCCCCAGCCGCTCGGCGATGAGCCGGGCGCCCGTCAGGGTGCGCTCCTGCCGCTCCTTGAACTCGGCCCCCTGCGCCACCTTCATCGCCACGGCTTTGGCGGCAATCACGTGCATGAGTGGCCCACCCTGTTGGCCGGGGAAGACCGCCGAGTCCAGCTTCTTGCCAAAAGCCTCGGCGTCGCGCGCCAGGATCATGCCGGAGCGCGGCCCGCCCAAGGTCTTGTGGACGGTGGTGGACACGACGTCGGAGAAGGGCACCGGGTTCGGGTGCAGCCCGGCGGCCACCAGGCCCGCGAAGTGGGCCATGTCGGTCCACAGGTAGGCCCCCACCTCGTCGGCAATTGCCCGGAAGGCAGCGAAGTCCAGGTGACGCGGATAGGCCGACCACCCCGCGATGATGACCTTCGGGCGGGCGGCCAGCGCGGCCTGGCGCACCGCGTCCATGTCCACCCGGTGCGTCTGCTCGTCGACGCCGTACGCGTGCACGTCGTACAACCGGCCTGAGAAATTAATCTTCATGCCGTGGGTCAGGTGTCCGCCGTGCGCCAGGGACAGTCCGAGGATCGGGTCGCCGGGTTGAATGAGGGCGTGCAGGACCGCCGCGTTGGCGGTGGCCCCGGAGTGCGGCTGCACGTTGACGTATTGCGCCCCGAAAACCTCCCGGGCGCGGGCAATGGCCAGCGATTCCGCCTTGTCTACTTCCTCGCAACCACCGTAGTAGCGGCGGCCTGGGTAGCCCTCGGCGTACTTGTTGGTCAACACCGAGCCCTGCGCCTCCAAAACGGCGCGGGGCACGAAGTTCTCCGAGGCGATCATCTCCAGGGTGTCGCGCTGGCGGGCGAGTTCTCCCGCCAGGACCGCAGCGATGTCGGGGTCGAACTCTGCAAGGGACGCGGTGGTGTCAAAGGTGGTCACGTATACCTCCTGATCGCGGCGCCAGCGGCGCTCTTGGGTGCTTCCCGGCCCAGGCGGACGACCGGTCAGGCGTCAGGTTGCCGCTCCCCGGTGGTGTCCACCCTCGCCAGTTGCGACGGGATAGAGCCTACCTGCTTCCCGCGAAGTTACCGTGGTCCGGCTCGGCGCCCAGCCAGGGAACAGAAATCTGCGGTAAGGTCACGATTTGAAAACTGTTGCCCACTAAACCGAGTGAGTGCCGTCCACTAATGCAGGTAAAGCGGCACACTGGGAAGACCCAAGGTCCTCCGGGACCATAGCTCGCGGGCACGGCGCCCAAGAACAACGACGTTTGAGTAAGGAGTTGGGTATGCGCAAGCTTTCCGTTGTGGCGACCTTTGCTGCCGCCAGCCTCGCCCTGGCCGCCTGCAGTGGCGGTGGGGGCGGCACCGACACCAAGACCCAAAATGGTGGCGGCTCGGCTGCCGCCACCGAAGTGGACCTGAAGGCCGTTGACGCCGCGAAGGCCACCCAGGTGGACGTCATGACCTGGTGGGAGGCAGGCTCCGAGAAGCTCGGCCTGGAGGCCCTGGTCAAGGTCTTCCTGGAGCAGTTCCCGGAGGTCGAGTTCAACAACGCTGCTATCGCCGGTGGTGGCGGCTCGCAGGCCAAGCAGAAGCTCGCCGCCGACCTAGCTGCCAAGAACCCGCCGGACACCTTCCAGGCGCACGCCGGTGCTGAGCTCACCGACTACATTGAGGCCGGCCAGATCATGGACGTCTCCGCCCTCTACGACGAGTTCGAGCTGCGCAAGGCCTTCCCGGCGACACTGCTCGACCGACTGACCGTGGACGGCAAGATCTACTCCGTGCCCTCCAACGTGCACCGCGCCAACGTCGTGTGGGCCAACCCGGCCGTGCTGAAGGAGGTCGGCATCGACCCGACCAAGGTGCCCGCCACCATCGACGAGTGGATCGCCGACATGGAGAAGATCAAGGCCGCCGGCAAGACCCCCATCACGGTGGGTATGGCCTGGACCCAGGTGCACCTGCTGGAGACCATCCTGCTGGCCGACCTCGGGGTCGAGAAGTACAACGGCCTGTGGGACGGCACCACCAAGTGGGACTCCGCCGACGTCACCCGCGCCCTGAACCACTTCGACGCCATCATGAAGCTCTCCGACCCGGCGCTGCACAACGAAGACTGGCAGCCCGCCCTGCAGCCCGTCGTCGACGGCAAGGCCGCCTACAACGTCATGGGTGACTGGGCCCTGGCCGCCTACGACGAGTCCGGCAAGAAGGCCGGCACCGACTACATCTACTTCCCCGTGCCGGGCACCGAAGGCGTCTTCGACTTCCTCGCCGACTCCTTCACCGTCCCGGTGGGCGCCAAGAACATCGAAGGCACCAAGGCTTGGCTGAAGGCCATCTCCTCGCCCGAGGGCCAGGTGGCTTTCAACACGGTGAAGGGCTCCATCCCGGCCCGCTCCGACCTGAGTGCCGAGGACATCGCCAAGTTCTCCGAGTACCAGCAAAACGCCATGAAGTCGTTCGGCGAGGACACCATCGTCTCCTCGCTGGCCCACGGCGCGGCCGTCCCGGCCCCCGTGTCCTCGCAAATCTCCGACGTGACCAAGAAGTTCACCGAGGGCGCTTCGACCCTGGAAGAGTTCCAGGCCGAGCTGGTGTCTGCCACCTCCTCGCTGCAGAAGTGATTCGTTGACGGGCGAAGGTGGGAAGGGTGCGTCGCACCCTTCCCACCTTTACCAATTTGGAGGTAACTGTCGTGTCTAAAACCAAAGACGGTGCGCAGAGCTTGCAGGCCGCGCCCCGTCATCGTTCGTTTTCTTCCCGGCTGCGCAACTGGCTGCCCGGGGTCCTGCTAATTTCCCCCTCCGTCATTTTGGTCGGCATCTTCGTCTACGGCCTGATCGGAGTCAACGTCCACACCTCGCTCACGGACAAGTACGACAACGCCCGCTCCACGGGCGCTGCCGCCTGGAAAGTCGTCGGGCTCGATAACTTCATCAATCTGTTCGGCAACAAAGACTTCCAGCACTCCTTGATCAACCTGGTGCTGTTCACCGCCGTGTTCCTCGTCGGCACGCTGGTGCTCGGCTTCCTGTGGGCGTGGCTGCTGGAGAAGCCGCTGCGCGGAGAAGGGATCTTCCGCTCTGTCTTCCTCTTCCCGATGGCGGTGTCCTTCGTCGCCTCCGGTGTGGTTTGGAAGTGGCTGCTCAACAGCGCCACCGGGGAATCGGCCTCCGGTCTCAACCGGCTCTTCCAGATGCTCGGCCTGGGCTTCTTGGAAAACTCCTGGACCAAGAACCTGACCTGGGGCATTCTCGCCATCGCCCTGCCCGCCATCTGGCAGCTGGCGGGCTACGTGATGGCCCTGTTCCTGGCGGGCTTCCGCGGTATCCCCAACGAGCTGCGGGAAGCCGCACGCGTGGACGGGGCCAGCGAGTGGCAGCTGTACCGGAAGATCATCTTCCCCCAGCTGGCCCCAGTGGCACTGTCGGCCATCATCATCATCGGCCACATGTCGCTGAAGTCCTTCGACCTCATCATGTCAATCACGGACCAGCGGAACTTCTCCACCAAGGTGCCCGCCATTGACATGTACAACTTCATGACCAACAGCGACTACGCGAACGCGGCCGCCGTCGGGGTCATCCTGCTGACGCTGGTGGCTATCGCGGTGATCCCGTACCTGGTGTACGACGCCAAGCAGGGTAAGGAGAACCGATGACCACCACCGTGCTGTCTTCCCGCCGGGCCAAGGCCGGGGCCGCCGTCGACCACGAAAAAACCTGGTCCAAGGCGCTGCGCTACGCGCTGCTGATCTTCTCCCTGGCAGTCATCCTGGTGCCGGTCTACGTCCTGTTCATCACCTCGTTCAAGGGCGTGGGCGAAGCCGACCCGTCCCGCACCTGGTTCCTGCCGGAAACCTGGGAGTTCGCCAACTGGTCGAAGGCGTGGGACACCCTCGCCCCGGCCCTGGCCCGGACGTTCGCCCTCGTGATCCCCTCCTCGATCATCTCGGCGATGCTCGGCTCGATGAACGGTTTCGTGCTGTCGAAGTGGCGCTTCCCGGGCGCCAACATCGTCTTCACGCTCCTGCTGTTCGGCATGTTCATCCCCTACCAGGCCGTGATGATCCCGCTGCTGCAGATGCTGCTGAAGCTGGATTCGGTGCTGCCGTTCGACGCCGCGCAGGGCATCCCGCCGCTGATCCTGCTGC
Organism: Buchananella hordeovulneris; assembly: GCF_001907235.1. Classification (GTDB taxonomy): domain Bacteria; phylum Actinomycetota; class Actinomycetes; order Actinomycetales; family Actinomycetaceae; genus Buchananella; species Buchananella hordeovulneris. The sequence goes on along the minus strand of NZ_MQVS01000001.1, from coordinate 346,850 downwards.
ACGTCGTGTACGGCATCCCGATCACGACCCTGATCTTCCGCAACTACTACGAGACCATCCCCTCGGAACTGATCGAAGCCGCCCGCGTGGACGGGGCCGGCATGCTGCGCACCTACTTCTCGGTGGTGTTGCCGATCTCGATCCCCAGCTTCGTGGTGGTGCTCATCTGGCAGTTCACCTCCGCCTGGAACGACTTCCTGTTCGCGTTGTTCTTCTCTAACACGCGCAACGGACCGGTGACCCTGGCCCTGAACAATCTGGCCAACGGCTCCATCCTGTCCGATTACGGTGCCTCCATGGCGGGGGCGGTAATCACCTCGCTACCCACGCTGATCGTCTACATCTTGCTCGGCAAGTACTTCGTGGGCGGGCTGATGTCCGGGTCCGTTAAGGGCTGAGCGAAGTCACCCGGTGGGGGGCCAGGCGGTGCGCCTGGCCCCCCATTTTTGGGGCGCGGGCGGGCCAGGGTGCTCTACCCCACCTATGTTTCGGTCCCGGCTGTAACCCCGCGCCTCAGCGCACCTCGACGCTCGCCCAGCCGTTGATCAGCCCCAACGCCAACCGGCCGCCGGGCACGGCACAGGCCCCGTGCACTTTGTTCTCTGTTTTCCCCCGCACCGGGTAGCTGATCGCCACCGGCGCCGACCACTGCCCGGCGGCAGGATCCAGGAAGCGAATCTCCACGTCCCAGAAGCAGGCCCAGCGCGGCTGCCCGGCCTGGTTAGTGCACGGCACCACGAGCCACACCCCGGCCGCGTCCGGCGCCGCCGCGGAAACCACCACCGCCCCGTCGGCCAACCGCCGCACCTCGAACACCCCGTCGTGCACCGTGCAGGCCACCGGTCCGTAGGTTGCGTCCGCGAGCAGCGTGAACTGCGTCGACGAGCGCCAGGATGCTTGGGGCTGCCCGGTGTCGAGGTTCCAGCGCGCCAGCGTCCCCGCCGTGAACTCGTGGCATACCGCCAGGCCGGCCGCCCCCGCGGCGTCCACGTAGGCCAGGACCTCGTCGGCCGGGGCGCCGGGAACGACCCGTTCGCTGGTCTGGCCCGCCTGCAGCTCCCAGATCGCCAGTTCTCCGCGCCAGCTCATTCCCGCCAACCTCGCCCCGGCCGTGCCCGGCACGGCCGCCACCCACTCCAGCCCCTTGACCTGCGACTGCCACGCCGGGCGGACGGCACGGCCGGTCACCGGATCGATGACGTGCAGCTCGTCTTGCTCAGTCACGAAGGCCACCCGCCACTCCCCGTCCGGCGTCTGCCACACGTCGAAGTCCTGCATCCACACGCCCGTCGGCACCTGCACGTACCCCGGCTCGCGGCCGCGCTGCTCGCCGGTGTCCAGGTTCCAGCACTCCACGTCCCCAAAGATCGCGCTGGCCAGCGCGTGGGGCACACCGTCGATGTCCACCACGTGCAGATGCCAGTCGTAGTCCTGCGCCCAGTAGGTGGAATCGTGCAGGCCCCCGCCCAGGGGCGGGCGAACGTCGACGCCGGTGGCCGCGTCCCGTACCCGCAGCTGCCCGGCCAGGTTCAACGTCACGACGCACGGGTGCCCATCCAGCTCGCAGGGCGCGAGCGCCACCACCTCGGTAACGTAACCGTGCGGGAGCTTGGAGGCGGTGGCCACCAGCGGATCCTGGTCGAAATAGGTAACCGGCGGGGCTGCCCCGTCCACGGGCGCTGCCCGCTAGCGCTGGCCGCGGGCGTCCAGGGCGGGCTGGATGCGCGCGAGGTAGGCCCGGGCCAGGGAACCAATGGAGCCCGACTGGCCGACGAGGTCCGCGGCCGCCAGCGCGTCCCGCCCGGTCTGGATGGCCACCTCCCCCACCGTCGGCGGCAGGTAGTCCAGGATGGCCAACAGCAGCTGCTGGCCGATGCCCTCGCTGCGCCGGTCCGGCACGACGGCCAGGTGCGAGATGGTGGCCCGCGTGGCGTCGATGGCCACCCGAATGGAGCCGACCAGGCGACCGGTGGCCCGGGCCCCGATGGTGACCACCCCGTCAGTCTCAAGATCGGCGACTATCTCTTCCAAGCTCTGGGTGAGCTCGGGGATGTAGGGGTCTTTGAGGCGCTGGGCTTCCGAGACGTAGGCGGCGCGACGAATGGTCAACAGTTCACCGGCGTCGGCGGCGGTGAGGGCACTGAGCGTGAGATCCATGGGGCATATTGTCCCAGAGACGGACCGTTTTCCGCCCACTCGGTGGCGTCGTTACACTGCGGGCATGACGAGTGCTGCTGCCCCCGAGCTAATCCTGACCCTCTCTTGCCCGGACCGACCGGGCATCGTGCACGCCGTGACCGGACTGATCGCTGGGTACGGCGGCAATGTGGTGCAATCGCAGCAATTCGGCGACCACGAGACGGGGCAGTTCTTCATGCGCGTGCACCTGGCGGGCGCCTCCCGGGAAGCGATGGAGGGCGGCATGATGGGGCTGGCCGAGCGCTTCGGCATGCAGTACCAGGTCAACGAGCTGGGGCGGCCGTTGCGCACCATCATCATGGTGTCCAAGGACGGCCACTGCCTGACCGATCTGCTCTTCCGGCACCGCTCGCAGGGCCTGGCTATCGAACCGGTGGCCGTGGTGGGTAATCACACCGATCTGCAGCCGATCGCGGAGTTCTACGGGGTGCCGTTCCACCACGTGCCGGTCACCCGCGAGACGAAGCCGCAGGCCGAGCAGCAGCTGCTGGACCTGGTGGCGGCCACCGAGGCCGAGCTGGTGGTGCTGGCGCGCTACATGCAGATCCTGTCCGACCGGGTGTGCGAGGAGTTGGCGGGCAATGTCATCAACATTCACCACTCGTTTCTGCCGAGCTTCAAGGGGGCCCGACCCTACGCACAGGCGCACGAGCGCGGCGTGAAGATCATCGGTGCCACCGCGCACTACGTCACCGCCGACCTTGATGAAGGCCCGATCATCGAGCAAGACGTGGCCCGCGTGACGCACGCCGACGACGTCGCCTCCCTGGTGGCCATCGGGCAGGACGTGGAGCGGCGGGTGCTGGCCCAGGCCGTGAAGTGGCACTGTGACCACCGGGTGCTGCTCAACGGGTCGCGCACCGTCGTCTTCGCCTAGGCCCGGCGGGGCGACGGGAACACCGGCATGCCTTTGATGCGCCGCACCGCCATGTCCTTAGCGCACCATCATGCCCTTAACGCACCATCATGCCCCTAACGCACCATCATGCCCCTAACGCACCATCATGCCCCTAATGCACCGCACCACCATGCCCTAAGGTCACCATCATGTCCTTAGCGCACCACCATGCCCCTAATTCGGCGTTTTAAGGACATGATGGTGCGCTTAGGACATGATGGTGCCACAAAGACATGATGGTGACGCGCACCCATGGCGACTACGCTAAGTCAGGGCGGACAGCGCATACTGATCTCCGTGCCGCATCGAAGGGAACGCAGCGTGGCAGACGAGGATTACCCGGGCATCGACCGGGAGCGGGCTCACCCCCACGCGCAGGCCCTCATCCCGGACGACTTTTTCTGGGACGGCGGCGACGATCTATCTCCTTTCGGCTCGGACGAAGGTTTTACGGCGCTAGCCGAATGGCGCGCCTGGCGCGCCAAGCACCCGCGAGCCGCGGTGCGTTCTTGCCTCCAATGGGTGGTGCGGTCGGTCGGCGAGATGCCGCTGGCCGCGTACACCGACGCACTGGCCTCCCCTGCGCGCGTGCAGCAGCTGGTCGCCGATCCGCAGGTGGACGACTGGTACGAGATCTTCACGCTCGACATCTCGATCATCGCTACCGTGCTGGGCCAGTTTGTTGACGAGGGTGTTGTAGATGCCTCGGCCCTGCCGTTCTTGCAGCGGGCCCTGAACCGCCAATCCCTTTACGCTGCGGCCCTGCCCGCGTGGGACTATGCGCCGCAGTGGGCCGCACGGGTGACCCGCTTGAGCGAGATATCCGCCCAAATCGCCGCCCACCACCTGCGCTGACCGGCCCCGGCGCGCCGCCGCGGTCGCTACTCGTATAGCCGCCCGAACTCCAGCCACAGGGCCAGTAGGTCCCACCCGGCGGTGTCCTCCCGGTCCGTGTCGGCCAGCCCGGCCGCCCCGCATTCGATGAATGCCTCGGGGGTGAAGTTGTACCAATAGTTGCCGGTGGGTGAGACCACGCCGAAGAAGCGGTGGGGGTCGTGCAAGGTGCCCGCAGCCGCCAATTTCCGCAGGTCCGCCAGCTGGAAGGCGATAACCCCCAGCGCGCGTTGGCGGGCCTGCTCGGCAGGCAGCACGACGCCCTCATCGTCTCCCGGCAGCTGCGGCGGCGCGCTGGCTTCCTCCAGTGGGAGGTCCGCCGCATCGACGGTGAGCGCGGCCTGCAACAGCTGCAGGATGTCGTAGCGGGTGGGCTCGGTGTGCGCGGATTTGGTCACTAGGCCCGCCAGGGCCCGCAGCCAATCTGCCAGTTCGCGCTGCGGGGCGTCCCGCAACATGTGGCGCACCTCCGCGTAGAAAGGGCTGACATCTCCCGGCTCCACCACCGCGCCGGACTGGGTGTTTAGCCGCGTGAATGCAAAATCTTCGTTCATCTCGCGCGCCAGCCTAACGCCCATGCCTGGTTCCCCGGGAGCGTACGAGAGTGGGCAGCGCCCGGCATCACGGACAGAGACCATCCCCTTATTTCCGTGGGGCGCGCCACACTTCATTACTTCAAACTTGTGACTTCAGGCATGCAAACTTTGACAAAACGCTGCAATTCCACCACTCTTTGCAAACCCATGCATTTTCTTTACCAATGCATGTGCAATACTTGACCCATCGGACACCCCGAGGTGCGGGCCGCACGCCCCACCCACAAACAACACAGAAAGAGAGTGACCGATGGGATTTCTTGCATTTCTTCTCTTGGGCCTGATCGCCGGCGCCATCGCCAAGATGCTGACCGACCGCGACGGCAAGGGCAACTGGCTGACCACCCTCCTGCTCGGCGTCGTCGGCGCTAACGTCGGGGGCTGGCTGGGCGGCATCCTGTTCGACAGCGACCTCGGCACCTTCTGGAACCTGCGCACCTGGGTGCTGGCCATCGGCGGCTCGGTGATCGTGCTGCTGGTGTGGGGCTGGCTGACCGGCAAGAAGCGCTGAGTCCACCACCAACTAGCCAGTGGGGGGCGAGCCGATGGCTCGCCCCCCACTGGTCTACCTGCTAGCTAGCGCAACAGCGCCCGCAGCTGGTTCTGGACCACGGAAGACACCGAGCCCAGACCACCCAGGATCGTCACGTCGCGCCGCTGGGCCGCCAGGTAGTCGCTGATCTCCTGCGGCAGCTTCTTGGCCGGGGTCAACAGCACCGCGGCGTCCTGGACCTTGGCCAGACCGCCCGCGCCGAGGGCGTCCCACGGCTGCTCGCCCGAGACCAGAATGACGCGCTGGGCCTGCGGCCGCAGCACCTTTGCCAGCTCCAGGGAAGTGGCGTACCGGTTGGCTCCGCGCACCTTTTGCACGGGCCGATCTAGGCCGTCGGTAGCGGTGATGGCATTGCCGCCCACCGCGACCACCCCGGCCGCCGGTAGTTGCTCATCCAGGAAGTCGCGCGTGGCCTGCGGCAACTTGGTGCCGTCGGACAGCAGCAGCACGCTACCGGTGGACGACGCCGCCGCCCCGGCCGCCAGCGCGTCGGGGAAGTTGATGCCGTCGGCCACCAACACCTTGGTTTGCGACACATCCACTCCCCGCGCCCGCAGCAGCGACAGGGTGTGCACGCTGACCCGGCTGGCAGTTTCGAAACGAGTCCGTCCGGACACCCGCTGCACCCGCAGGCCCGCTGCCTCCAACTCGGCCTGCACCTGCGGCGAGACAGATCCCACCCCACCCACGATGTAGACGGTGCGCGGGCCGAACTTAACAATGGCCTCCCGTACCACAGCAGGCAGGTGCTTGCCGTCGGTCAACAACACCGGCGCATCGATCGCCCCGGCCAGCGGGGCAGCAGCCAGCGCGTCGGCGTAGGAGCCGCCGCCTGCCAGCACGACACCCTGCTTGCTGAACTTACCGCTCTCCAAGGCCGAGACCGCGGTGGCGTACCGGTTCGGTCCCGCCACCCGCTTCACCTGCGGCGCCGGCTGCGGCTCCGTGGTGGGCTGGTCGGTCGGCTCCGTGGTGGGCTGATCGGTCGGATCCGTGGTGGGCTGATCGGTCGGCTCCGTGGTGGGCTCACCGCCGGGGCCGGTAACCGTCACCTTGGTGGTGGCCTGGGCGAGCGTGCCCCCACTCACCGCATCCACCAAACGCAGCTGCACGTTCTTCTCACCCGCCTGCTGGTAGGTGTGCGCGAACTTGCCGTTGGTGACCTCTTCGCTGGCACCGTCGCCCCAGTCAACCAAGACCTTCGACAGCGTGCCCCCCGCCAGCGGCGGAATGGTCTGCTGCACGGTCAGGGACACCTGCTTGCCCACCGCGACCTGCGCCGGGGTCGGCTGGGCGGTCAGGGCAAAGTCCCCGACGCCCGGCAGCTGCGGCGTGTAAGACAACCCCCCAGTGGTGTTGCTGACCTGCCGCAGCACGATGTTGTCCGGTCCGTGCCCCGCGGTCTTGGCGGTCACCGCCACCGCGATCTCGTTGCGGCCGTTCGGGTTGAGGAAGCCGGACGGAATGGTGAACGACGTCTGCGGACCGATGTCCCCAACGTAGACGCCAGTGTTCCAGCCGTTGACGAACAGCAGCACCTCCGACTGGTCGGCACGCCGCTGCGCGGTGAAGCGCGACGACTGCACCTCCAGGCGGAAGGACACGTCCTGCCCCGCGGGCACATCCAAATCGAAGGCGCTGCGGTACCAGGCCACCCCCGGCTTGTCGGCCCGCAAGTGCGTGGCCGACTTCCAGCCAGTGGTCGGGTAGCCCGGCAGGTACCAACCCGCCCGCTCCCCGTACAGGCCCCCGTTGTTGTACATCGTGCGGGTCACGTCCAAGGGGTTGTCCACGTCCCGGGCCCCCTGAATCTTCCACACCACGGAGGCAGCGTCGCCGTTGGAGATCGCAACGTCTTCCAGACCGCGGTTCTGGCGGGACAGGCCGTCGTCGCTCCAGTCGAGGTTTTGCCCCATGTTGTGCACCAGCACCGAGATGACGGCCTTCCCGTTGGCCTGGACGGCCCCAGCCGGGATGTTAACCCGCTGCTGGCGCCCCACCGCCGGGACTGCCCCGGCGTAGTGACCGTTGACCCACACCAGCATGAACGCCGGGGGGCGGCCGTGGCCGGGCTGCCCGGTAGAACCGTTACCTTGCAGGGTGATTACCCCTTCGGCGCTGTTCGCGGTGTAGGTGCCGCGGTACCACACATCGCCCTCGAACATCTTGTAGGCGTTGGAGCCCATCACCTTGCCGCTGGCGCGCCCTGGCCGCTGCCACCGGTTGACCGTCGTGGTCTTGTCGACCACGCGCCACGCCGAGTCATCGAACTCCGGCAGCGCCTCGGGGTTCTCCTCGGCCTTCACCCAGGTCAGGGTCGGGGTGTCCACCGCGACGGGCGCGACGGCCTGGCCGGTGAACACCTCACCCGCGCTCAGCGCCTGCCCGTTCCACTTCACCGTCGTCACGCCCTGCGGCGCGAAGACCCGCAGCGGGTGCGCCGTGGTGGCCGAGCCCAGAATGTTGACCTCGCTGCCCGAGAACACGGCGGCGCGGGCCAGGTAGGGTCCCTCCACGAAGACCGGCAGGTTCCCGGTCCCCGCGGCGCCGTGCTGCAACCAAGCGGTGGCGGCCGCTTCGCGGTCGAGCACCCGCACCTGCAGCGGCTTGCCGGTGGCGCCCTGCACCGTGATGGTGGTGGGCTCGGCCCCGAAGGTGAAGTTCAGGCGCAGCTCCTTGCGGTCGGCGTCCCAGTTCTTCTCCACGCCGTCCGAGACGGTGGGCTCAGCGTCGTAGGCCAGCACCATTTCCCCGGCGCCGTCCCGCGGGCCGACGACGGCCACGAACTGGCGGTCCCCAAAGTCCTCGTTGACGAACAGCTGGGCCGTGGAGTAGAGCAACTTGTGGTCACCGAGCTTGGCGTCGGCGGTCACCAGCACCGCGTCGCGACCCTGCAGGGTCAGCGAGGTGCCTTCCTTCTGCGGGATCCGGTTCCAAGCCAGCTCCCCGGCCGGGGGCTGGTTCGGTTCGTCGGGGCCCGCCTGGCCCTCGTAGACGCGCAGCGCGTCCAGCGCCACGAACGTGTCGGTCGAGCCGTCGAAGCTCTCCCCGGTGACGACGACGCGTAGCGTGTGCTCCCCAGGATCCAGGTCGCGCTTGGAGAAGACCACCTGCTGGCCGACCGCGCTGTTGGTGACCTGCTCCTCGGTGCGCCCCACCTTGACGCCATCGATGAAGACGTCGGCCGGGCCGTGGTTGCTGGAGAAAGGAGCGATGATGTCGATGCCGGTACCGGTGAAGGTGAACTCGTAGCTATCGCCCGCCCGCTTGGAGAAGGCCTCGTCGTTGTTGATGTCCCCGGCCGTCCAGCCCTGGTTGGCGGCCTGCGTCCAGCCGTCGGAGAACTTGATGCGGTTGGTGTCGGAGTTGTTGATTTCCTCCACCAAGGTCTGCCCGCCGGACTGCTGGGCCCCGAAGACCCGGAAGCTCGCCAGGTTGACGGGCTGCGCGCCCGTGGTGGTCACCACCACGGTGTGCCGCCCGGCCGCCGGGAAGTCCTTGCGGACCGTCACCGGCTGGGCGTTTTGCAGCTCGTCCACGTGGGTTTGCAAGCTGCCCACGTTCTCCCCGTCGACGCTCACATTCGCGTTGCCGCCGCCGATCGCCGGGTTCGCGGTGACCTCGATGGCCGAGCCGGTGAACTGCAGGGTGGCGGTGGCGCCGTCGGAAGACAGCACCTTTACCCCGTTCTCCCCGTCGGTGACGGTGCCGGTGTATACCACCCGCGGGTCGCCGGGGGCGATCGGCACGCCGTTATCGATCTGCCCGGCCGTGCCCAGGGACAGCGGCACGGTGAACTGCGTGGTTTCTTCCGAGTTGGCGCGGGCGTGCCGGAAGGCCAGCAGACGGGTGCCGTTGCCGGTGGCCGAGGAGGCCTTGTCGGTGGCCACGCGAGCGTAGGCCTTGACACCGCGGGCCGCCTGCCCTTCCACCGCCGGGGCCGCCACCGGATCCATGGAGGCAAACTGCGGCACCGCGTTCTGCCAGTAGCCCAGCTCCTTTTGCACCGCAAGCTTCGGGGTGATGAGGCGGTCCTCGTTCAAGGCCGCGCCGTAGTCGTAGGAGGTGAAGCCAGAGGCCGGGGCGCCCGTCCACCCCCAGTTCGTGCCGCCGATGATCATGTAGTAGTTGAACGCGGTCACCCCGTTGGCCAGGTTGACCAACCCAAATTCACGGGTGAAGGCCGGGTCGGTGTAGACGGCGCACTGGTCGGTGTTGAACGCCGCCCCCCACGGGGTGAACGCCCCGCCCTGGGCCTCGGTAATGAACATGGGCGTGTTGGGGGCGATGCCCCGGAACTTGGCCTCGTCGTCCGCGAACCCGCCACGCTGGTTACCGCAGTTGAAGCCGGCCGGGTACCAGTCGTAGGCGTAGAAGTCGGTGCCCACCTCCTGGGTGTTGCGGAAGCGTCCGCCCATGCCCCAGTCGTTGTGGAAGACCGGCACCGTGATGCCGTCCCCCTTGATGAACGTCGTCAACTCCCGCAGGAAGTCCTTCCGCCACTGTTCGTCCCCGAGCAGTTCGTTCTCGGCCTGGTACATGATGATCGAGCCGCCACCGTCGGTGACCTGGTGCCGCTTGGCGATCTCGTTGAACTTGCCGAGCCATTCCTTCGCCGAGTCCAGGTTCTCCACGCTGCGCAACGAGTGCTGCGTGTAGTTGGACATGTAGGCTGGCAGGCCGCCCATAGAGATTTCGGCGTTGACGTACGGGCCGGGGCGGGCAATGACGTAAAGCCCCTCTTCCTTGGCCATCGTCAGCAACCGGTCGATGTCCTTAATACCCGAAAAATCGTACGCGCCCCCCTCCTGGGACTGGTGCAGCCCGTGGAAGAAGTAGAGGGACACGGCGTTAAAGCCAGCGGCCCGCAGCTTCTGGAAGATATCGCGCCAGTGTTCGGGGGACGGCAGCCGCCAGTGGTGCAGTTCGCCCGACCACACGTGCAACCGCTGGCCGTCCACGAAGAACGAATTCTTGTCCCACGTCACCTGGTGCGGCTTGCCGTCATTGCCCGGGAAGTTGACCTTCTTCCCTGCTAACTCGTCCGCCGCCACCTCCACCGGGGGCAGTTCCTCGTCCGCGAATGCCGCCGACGTGCCGCCCGCCACCAGCAGCGAGGCAGCCGCCAGGCTCGCCCACAGCTGTTGCCAGGGCCGCGCCGGGCCGCGACAACTCATTTTTCTCTTCATTGTCATCCTCTTCTTGCGGGCCCACCGACTCGGGCGTTCCCAGTCGACTACATTGTCGGAATTGTTCGGGTAAACCGAACGGGTGTGACGCAGCAATGATAACTGCGCCACACCCATTCGGATAAATCAACTGAGGTGATCTACCTCAATCCTCACCGTTGCAGGGCCAAACCCACGGCCTTGCGCACCAGCTCGGACAGGGTACCTGCCCCACCGACCACGTCGGCCCGCGTGACTTGCGACTCCCGCAGGTACTTGGCGGTGTCCGCGTGCAGCGTGCCCGCCGGGGTCAGCAGCAGCACACCACCGTTGTCGGCGGCGAGGGCGCCTGCCCCCAGCGCGTCGGCGAACTGCTCCCCGGAGACCACGGCCACATACTTCGCCTGGGGGGCGAACTGCGCGGCAAACAGGGTGGCCGTCTGGTAGCGGTTACGCCCGACGACGGTCTGCACCTTGCCCACATCGGAGCGGGCCTTGACCGCGCTGGCCGCGTTGCCGCCGACGGCGACGACCTCGACCTTGGCACCCGCCAGGTAGGTCAGGGACTCACTCGGCAGCTTCTTGCCGTTGGACAGGAGGATCGCCCCGTCGTGCGCGTCCGCCACCGCGCCGACCGCGAGCGCGTCAGCGAAGTTGGTGCCGTCGACGACGAAGATCTTGCGCACCCCGTCGGAGTGTTCACCCACCTTCTTGGTGGCCTGCACGGCGGTCTCGAAGCGGTTCTTACCGGCGACCCGCTCGACCTCGAAACCGTTGTCCTGCAAGCGCTGGGCGGCGGCGGCGGCGACCGAGCCTTCACCACCGACGATCACCACCCGGGCGACCTTCTTCTCCTGCAGCACCTGCAGGATTCCGCCCTCCAGCTGCGGCGACATCGTCACCAGCACGGGGGCGTCCAGCGCCGCTGCCAGCGGGGCCGCCGCCAGCGCGTCCGGGTAAGTCTTCCCGGAGACCAACACCACGGTGTCACCCTCGAACTTGCCCGCCCGGTAGGCCGCAATGGCGGTCTCCACCCGGTTGGCACCGGCGATGCGCTGCGGCTCCGGGGCCGGGGTCTCGGTCGGCGTCGGGGTCGGAGCCGGAGTGTCCGTCGGGGTCGGAGCCGGAGTGTCCGTCGGCGTCGGCGTCGGCGTCGGGGTCGGCGTCGGCGTCGGAGCCGGGGTGTCCGTCGGCGTCGGCGTCGGGGTCGGCTCGGCGTTCCCGGTGCGGGCACCCACCCGCAGCTCGGCCAACGTCGCGAACTGGTCACCCTGCCAGTTGCTGGTCACGTGCAGCCGCAGGTACCGCCCCCGCATCACCTGGAAGTCGCAGTCCTGCTGCGCGGACCGGCACTGCACGATGTGCTCGGATTCGATGTTCGGGTGCTGACCCTGGTACACCTTGGTCCACTTAACCCCGTCCGTCGAGACCTCTACCGAGAAGTCCTTGAAGCGGCCGTTGCTGGTCCCCTGCCGCGGCAGCAGCCCGACACCGGAAATCTCCATCTCCTTGCCGAGGTCCACCCGCAGCCAGTGCGGCATAGCCGGACGCCCGCCCTGCCACTGCGTGTGCCAGAAGGTCCGGGTGTTGCCATCGGTGGCGTGGTAGGCGAAGCCTTCCCCGTTGCCACCGACCTCTTCCTGCGAGTCAGCGGTCACCGCGGTGCGCGGCAGAGTCGTCAAATCCACCGGGTTTTCCAGCGGGAAGACCCCGGAGTTGACGCGCAGTCGCGTCGAGGCGGTCCGCACGTTGCCCTCCCCCAGCGTCTGGGTGAACGTCACCTGGTGCACGCCGTCGTACAGGTCCGGGGCAATCGGCAGCTGCACGGTGAAGCCGCCGTGCACGTCCGGACGCACCGAGCCAACTACCTGCTCGCCGATCTGCACCTGCACCGGCACGCCGGGCTGGAAGCCGAGGCCCTCCGCCTCTACTCGCTGGTTGACGCTGGCCTCCTCGACCTCCAGTGCCACCTCCGGGGGCACCGAGGGATCCCACTGCGAGCCCTCCGGCACGTTGGCGTCGGCGTTCACGAACACGGTACCGGTGGCCCGCGAGCCGTCCGATCCGGTCACGGTCACCGTGTAGGTGCCGGCCTGCGCGTAGGCGTGGCGGGCCGAGAGCGTGTACAGCCCGGCCCCATCCACCGGGGTGCGCGGCTGGTCAGCGGAGATGCTGACGGGCGCAGCCGCGGTGCCGTCCCCGAAGTCGACGGTGTAGGTCACCGTGCCGTTCAGCTTGCTCAGCGACACGCCCGACGGGTCGGCGGCCGTGGCCACCCGCACGCCGTTGCCATCAATCACCGTTCCCGGGGCCGCCAGGAACGCCACCTGCAGGTCGCGTTCGGCACCCGGGCGGGCCAGGTCATAGGCCCCGGCCAGCGCGGTGTCCCACGCGGTACGGGCCCCGTCGTAGTAGTTGATGCCCGCAAACGTCAGGCGCGGCAGGTGCCGGGCCATCCGGGCCTTGAAGTCGCCCAGGTTACGCAGGTTCTGCGGCGTCCAGCCGATCTCGGCGTGGGAGATGGCCCGCGGGAACGCCATGAACTCCATCTGCTCCCCGCCGCGGATGGTCTCCGACCACATCGGCGCCTCGTTGCCGGCGATCTTGGAGTCGTCGACCCCCGGAATGATGCGCTCCGGGTTCCAGTTGTAGTAGTGGTCGAAGTCGCCCTTGCCGGCCCAGACCAGGCCGATCGGGGTGTTGTCGTGGTACTTCATGTCCAGGTAGGACTTGTTACCGTCCGAGATGATCACCCGGGTGCCCTCGTTAGCGGTCGAGCGCTGCACGTAGTTCTTCGGTCCGTACCAGTACTGGATCATGTCGCCCGCGTCCAGGCGGGACTCGGCGTACTCGTTCCACCCCACGGTCCGCTTGCCGGTGGAGTGCACGATGTCGATGATCTCGCGCACGTTGCGGGCGTAGCCGCTGTGGCCGTAGCGCTGCGCCATCGCGTGCGGCTCGTCGCCCCCCATGTGGAGGTAGGGACCGGGCGTCATTTCGGCCAGCTGCGTGAAGACGTGGCGGATGAACTTCTTCGTCAGCGCATCGTTCGGGTCGAGGTAGGAGTAGCCGACGTTGCCCGTGCCGTTCGGCGGGGCGGTGCGCACCCCGCCCCCGTCGTGCGAGGAGCCGGGGGTGTTGAGCTGCGGGATGGCGTGCAACACCGCGTTGGTGTGCCCCGGCATGTCAATCTCGGGGACGATGGTGATGTGCTTGGCGGCGGCGTAGGCCACCAGGTCGCGGTACTCGGCCTGCGTGTAGAAACCGGTGTGCCCCAGCTCGTTTTGGTAGCCGTGCATGGTCATGGCGGTCTTGCCCGAGACCTTGGTTAGCAACGAGTAGTCGATGGGATCATCGGCGTCCTTGCCCTCGTTGGTGATCTCAATGCGCCACCCCTGGTCGTCGGCCAGGTGCAGGTGCAGGTAGGACATCTTCTGGTCCGCCAGGGCGTCAATGGCCGCCTTGACCTCATCCACCGTCAGGAACGAGCGGGCCACGTCCAGCATGATGGCCCGATACTCGTACCGCGGGCCGTCCACGATGGTGGCGGTCGGCGCCTGCCAGGTGGCCTGCACCGGGAACCGCGAGTTGATGGCGGCGGGCAGCAGCTGCTTGAAGGTGCGGGTGCCGTAGAACAGGCCCGCGTTGTGGCGTGCCGAGATCTGCACCCCGGTGGGGGTGACCTCCAGGCGGTAGGCCTGCTCCCCGGTCAGGGTGCCGGTGTCCGCCGTGTCGGACAGGGTCAAGGTGATGTCGTCGTTGCCGTCGGCGGCCCCCACGACCGAGATGTCGTAGCCAGTAGCCAGTTTCAATTCGTCCGCGAGCTGCTGGGCGGTGGTCGCCGCCGCCCCGGTGGCCACAACGTCGGTTTGCCCGGTGACGGTGAAGAACTCGCCTTCCGTCCCCCACTGCAGGTTGGCGGGCAGCGGCACCAGCGCCGGCCGCTCGGAGGCAACCGGCGGCGGCTCTACGGCCTCCGGCCCGTCCCACACCTCGAATTCGTACAGGCTCATGCCGTACTTCTGTCCACCGATGGGCGTGCGGTCCAGTCCCTGCATCCGCACGAACTGCCAGGCCGTCGCCTTCACATCATCCTTGAACGTGATCTGCTGTGGGGTTTCCAGTGCCGCAGCCTCCTGCGGGCACACGGACCGCAAAACCTCCGTGGCGTCGGTCCACTGCGTGCCGTCCTGCGAGACCTGGATCTTGAACGTTGGCGCACAGGCCCGCTCCCAGTAGATCGACACGTGGTCGACTACCGTCGCTTGGGCCAGCTGCGCCTGAATCCAGGCGTCGTCCGCGGTGTTGGAAGACCAGCGGGTGGTTTTGTCCCCGTCGGCCCCCATCGCGACGGTCCACCGACCGTCGTTGACTTCCGTGCCGGAAGCGGTGATCGTGGCCCCCTTGCTGGGCAAGGCCAGATTGGAGCCGGGGTTGGCGGCCAGGGCGGCAGTGGAGCCCCAGACCGTCGTCATTCCAGTACAGGCGAGAGTCAGCGCCGCCAGCGCTGCCACCCGCGACCTATTTCGTGGTTGCGTCATTGCTTACCTCGTGCCTTTACGTGCCTTCGTCGGCATGCCCCTAGGGGCACTTGCGCACAATTGTTCCATTGCTCGCCCAAAGGGGCCACTTCACGCAGACACAGATGCTGTAGCCCTCATCACATTTCCCGGCGGCAAGGGGCCGGGTGCTCCTGCACCCGGCCCCTTAACGTTGGCTCCTACTGCCCGTAGCCCTGCGGCGGATACTGCTGACCACCCTGGGGCGGCTGCGGCTGCCCATAACCAGGCTGACCGCCCTGCGGCGGGTAGGGCTGCCCATAACCAGGCTGGCCCCCCTGCGGCGGCTGCGGCTGCCCATAACCCCCCGGCAGCGGCCCGGTCGGCGCAGACTTCTTCTTGTTGTGCATGACGATCCCGACCACGATGCCAATCACGGCCAAGCCGCCCACGACCCCCAGCGTGATCCACAGCCAAGTCAGGTCACTCTTGCCCCCGGGCGTTGCTGCGGGCAGGGTACCCTCGCGCCCGCTCTGCTGCTCCTGGCCTGCACCCTGCTCGGTGCCTTCGTCCTGGCCGCCTCCTACTGCCCCGTTGGGCTCGGCGGAGGCCACAATCTTGCCGCCCTTGGCCAGCTCCTCAACGGAGGTAATGACCACCTTGTTGCCCTCGACCGTCCCGATGGTCGATGACTGCACCGCGCCCGGGAACACCATCTCCGCCCTGAACGAGAAATCGATGCCCGGCCCGCCCTTGAGCAGCGGCTCGATCGACGCCTTCTGGTCCTCCGGTATCTCACTGGTAACGGTATAGACGCCGTCCTTCAGCTCCACCTTCGTCCCCTTGTTCAGGGTGGAGATAGGCACGTTGCGGACGGTCACCTCACAGATCGGCGCGTCCGCTGTCCCGAGGGACTTAGTCTCGACCTCGCCCTGCATGCCGCCCTGGCTTTCCTTGGCCGACTTGGCCAACTCCGCACAGATGTCGGAACCACCCGCCTTCAGCAGCTCCGCCATCTGGGGATCCACCGCAGACAAGTCCATGACTACCGTGGTGTCCACAGTCCCTTCCGGGGTGAACGTGTAGGTAGTGGATACCTCGCATGCTGCAGCCAGGAGCGCCACAGGCACCAGCCCCACTGCTAGCAGTCGCTTTTTCATTTTCTTGATCATGCCTGCAAGTAGACCGTATTGGTCGTGAGGTTTCCAAGGGTATGGGCGCCCCAAAAGCTGACCGCAATAGCCTTGTTACTTTAGGGCACTCGCCCCGTCTCCCGCATACCCAGCCGCTGAGCGCAGACAGCAGCGGGGCGGGAAACCACCAGGTGATTCCCGCCCCGCTGCTGGGCAAACTCAGATCAGCCCGAGGGCACGCACCGCGTCGCGCTCCTCCTGCAGCTCCTTGACCGTGGCGTCGATGCGGGCCCGCGAGAACTCGTCGATCTCCAGCCCCTGCACGATCTGCCACTCGCCGCCCTCGCTGGTGACCGGGAAGGAGGACACCAGGCCTTCCGGCACCCCGTAGGAGCCGTCAGACACGATAGCCGCGCTGGTCCACGAACCGGTGTGGCCGAGCACCCAGTCGTGCACGTGGTCGATGGCAGCCGAGGCCGCCGAGGCCGCCGACGACGCCCCGCGCGCCTCGATGATGGCCGCCCCCCGCTTGGCGACGGTGGGGATGAAGTCCTCCTCGACCCAGGCGCGGTCGGCCAGCAGGTCGCTGACCAGCTCGCCGCGCACCGTCGTCTTGGTGATGTCCGGGTACTGGGTGGCGGAGTGGTTACCCCAGATGGTGACCTTGTCGATGTCGGCCACCCCCGCGCCGGTCTTGGCCGCCAGCTGCGACAGCGCCCGGTTGTGGTCCAGGCGGGTCATCGCGGTGAAGCGCGACTTCGGCACGTCGGGGGCGTTGCTGGCCGCGATCAGGGCGTTGGTGTTGGCCGGGTTGCCCACCACCAGCACCCGAATGTCGTCGGCGGCGTGGTCGTTGATGGCGCGCCCCTGCGGACCGAAGATGCCGCCGTTGGCCTCCAGCAGATCGCCGCGCTCCATTCCCTTGGTGCGCGGGCGGGCACCGACGAGCAGGCCCACGTTGGCCCCGTCGAACGCGACCTTCGCGTCGTCCGTGATGTCGATGCCGTCCAGCAGCGGGAACGCCGCGTCAAACAGCTCCATCGCGGTGCCTTCCGCCGCCTTCAACGCGGGGGTGATCTCGAGCAGGCGCAGACGCACGGGCGTGTCCGGGCCCAGCAGCGCGCCCGAAGCGATGCGGAAGAGCAGGGCGTAACCGATTTGTCCAGCCGCCCCGGTCACCGTGACGTTAACCGGCTTGCGAGTTTCAGCCATTGTGGCAACTCCTTGTTGGTAAGTTTCCCGGGCGCTCACCCGGCCTGGCTCAAGCCTACGGCCTGTTCCTCCCCACCGGCCGGGACCTGCAGGCCCTTACCCAATATCGATCCGCGCCAGGCTCGATAGGTACCACAACGCGACCGCCAGGGCCCCCAGGAGGGCGGCATCGGCCCAACCGCCGCGCGCGTCAGTCCACGACGCCTGCTTGCGCGACGCCAAGTAGGCCCGCCAGGCGCCTTCCACCGCCAACCCTGCGGCCAGCAGGCGCACGGCGGCCAGCACCGAAACCCACCAGCCGCAGGCCACCACCGCCGCAATGAACACCACGACGATGCCCACCCCCGCCCCGGCGCGCGGAGAGCTGGCGGGGCGAGGGGTGGGCAGTTGCTTTGTCACGCCCCCACCTTAGTGGGAGAAATGCCGGGTCCCCGTCAGGTAGAGGCTCACCCCGGCCGCCGCGGCGGCCGCGATAACCTCGGCGTCACGCACCGAGCCGCCCGGCTGCACCACGGCCCGCACCCCGGCGTCCAGCAGTATCTGCAACCCGTCAGCGAACGGGAAGAAGGCGTCGGAGGCCGCGACCGCGCCGCGGGCCCGCTGTGGGGCCTGCTCCCCCACCGTCGCGCGCGCCCCCCCAACCTCCGCTGCGGCGGCGGCATCCCCCGTCACTCGGGTTCCGAGCGTGTTAGCGCGCTCCACCGCCAAACGGCAGGAATCCACCCGGTTCACCTGGCCCATGCCGATGCCGACGGTGGCACCGTCGGCCGCCAACAAAATGGCGTTGGATCGCACCGCCCGCACCGCCCGCCAGGCGAAGGCCAGGTCCCGCAGGGTAGCGGCGTCGGCGGCGGGCCCGGCAACCAACTGCCAGCGGGCGGGATCGTCGCCGAGCGCGGTCAGCTCGTCGCGTTGCTGCACCAGCAGCCCGCCGCTAATGGGCTTCAGCTCCAGTCCGCCGCGGGGCGGCGCGGGCAGGCGCAGCACCCGCAGGTTTTTCTTGGTTTGCAAGATCTCCAGGGCGCCGTCTTCGTAGTGGGGCGCCGCCACCACTTCGGTGAACACCTCGACCACCGCGCGCGCCATGTCGCAACTGACGGGCCGGTTAGTGGCAATCACCCCGCCAAAGGCACTGACCGGATCGCAAGCGTGGGCCTTGGCGTAGGCCTCGGCAATGGTCTGGCCGATGGCTAGGCCGCACGGGTTGGCGTGCTTGACGATGGCCACGCACGGTTCGGCGTGATCGTAGGCGGCCCGCACCGCCGCGTCGGTGTCGCCGTAGTTGTTGAAGCTCATCTCCTTGCCGTGCAGCTGCTCGGCGGCGGCAATGCCGCCGGTACCGTCGTGGTAGAGGGCGGCGGCCTGATGTGGGTTCTCGCCGTAGCGCAGGGGCGCCCGTCGCTCCATCCCCGCCACCACGGGCGGTAGCTCCCCCGGCTGCTCGGCGAGTTGTTGGGCCAGGTAGGTCGCCACGGTGGCGTCGTATTGCGCGGTGTGCGTGAAGGCGGCCAACGCCAGCTCGCGCCGCTCGGCCAGGGTGAAACCGCCGCTGGCCACCGCAGCCAGGGCCCGCGGGTAGGCGGTGGGGTCGACGACGACGGCAACCGACGGGTGATTCTTAGCGGCGGCCCGCACCATGGTCGGCCCCCCGATATCGATCTGCTCCACGCACGCATCGAAGTCGGCGCCCGCCGCGATAGTGGCGGCGAACGGATAAAGGTTGACGACCACAAGATCGAAAGCGGCGATATCGAGGTCGGACAACTGGGCGAGGTGGTCCGGCTTCCGCCGATCAGCGAGGATGCCGGCGTGGATCGCCGGGTGGAGGGTCTTTACTCGCCCTTCCAAACACTCGGGGAAGCCGGTGACCTGCTCGACGGGGGTGACGGGCACGCCCGCGGCAGCAACGAGCGCGGCGGTCGAGCCAGTGGAGACCAGCTCCACCCCCGCGGCCGCTAGCTGCTGCGCGAACTCGACAATGCCGGTCTTGTCGTAAACCGAGAGCAGGGCCCGGCGGACGGGCAGGACAGCAAGGGTGGGGGAGGCAGTTGCAGACATGACACCTTCCGATAGTGAGGTCGGTGAGCGCCCAGGCGGGCGACGCTCACGTATCGGTGGTCCGCTGCTCCCCGATGGTTTTCCATCCGCGCCAGTTGCAGCCGCCCCTAGCCTAGCGGGCGCGCCAGGCTACCCGCTAGGGGCGCTCTACCAGGTGCGTTCGTCGAGGCTGCCGGTAGTGGCGATGGCGCGCACGCAGCGCACCAGCTGCGCCCGTTCGGCCACCTTGATGCGCTCAGTCAGGCTGGCGACATCGTCGTCTGGCTCCACGGGCACCGCCACCTGGGCCAGGATGCGTCCCGTGTCCACCCCGGCGTCGACGACGAACAGGGTGGCCCCGGCCACCTTGACCCCGTAGGCCAGCGCGTCGGCGGGGCCGCGGATGCCGGGGAAGGCGGGCAGCAAGGAATTGTGCGTGTTGATGGTTCGCCCCCCGAAGGCAGCGAGGAAGTGCGGGCCAAGCAGTTTCAAAAACCCGGCGCTAACCACGAGGTCGGGTTGCCAGGTCTCCACCTGCTTGGTGAGGGCGACGTCCCAGGCCGCGCGGTCGGGATAGTCCGGGACCGCGACGGTGGCGGTGGGCACGCCCGCGGCAGCCGCCACGGCTAGCGCCCCAACCCCGCCCCGATCGGTGACGAGACCGACGACGCTGGCCGGAAAGTCCGGCTGCTCGGTAGCGGCGAGGAGGGCGGCGGCGTTCGAACCGCCTCCGGAGGCGAGGATTACGAGGCGCACGGCCTCATCTTAGCTGTGCCGCTGTGGGCGGGAGGGACGCTGGTGCGGCGTCCCCGGCGGCGCCGGGCGGGAGCGCTGGAGCCGCCTGCGCAGGGCCTGCCCGCTGACCCGGCCCGTGGTCGCCACGTCCTGGCCGGTCAACCGGATCTGCCGCGCCAACACGCCGCGCACCGTCGGGCTGGCGGCGAGCAGGCCGAGAGTCAGCCCCAGGCAGGACCACAGTACGGCCAGCACCATGCCGCCGGGCAGCGGCCCCGCGGCCGCGAACAAGGTCCCGGGGGCCAGGGCCCCCACCGCCGCTCGCTCCACTACCAGGGCAAGCACCAGCGACATCGCCGTGAGGCTGACGGCCGCACCGAGCAGCACCAGTATTTGCCGCCCGGCGGGTAGCTGTTCCTCCCGGTAGCGCTTCTCGTGCCGCACCCCGACCCAGGCCCCGAGGGCCACCAACGTAAGGGCCACCCACAGGCCCGGCTGCCAGAGCGGTACGGCGGACAAGACCGGCACCGGGGACTGTTCGCCCGGCAGCACACTGTGCGGGGTATAAGCCGACAGCGAGGCGATGCGGAAACCGGGACCCGCCAGCCAAGCCAGCGCCCACATCCCGAGGGTGGGCAGGAAAGCCAGTTGCACGATCGCGAGGGCCACGCCGCCCGCTACCCCCGTGCCGAGTTCTTGCCAAGTGTCAGCGACGGCGCTCCACCGCCACAGGATCATCCCCAGGGCCGCCCCCATCCCGAGAAGGGTCAAGGCCCGCCACAGGGCCCCGCACACGCGCAGGAAACGCAGGGTCGTCTCGGCGTACGGTCCGGCCCATTCGCGGGCGGCCGCAGCCAGCGGCTCGATGGTGGCGGCGGCCGCCGCGACGGCCGCGAGGCTCACACCGGCAGCACCGGTCAAGGTCCACAGGGGGCTGGCCGCCCCCCACGCCAACACCAATAGCGCGACGACCGTCGCCCCAAAACCGGCCACGGCGGTGCCTAGGGCAGCCCACGTTGTCAACTGACTGCGCCGCAGGAAGCTGGTGAGTACCCACCAGATCAGGCCCGTTAGTGCCAGGGGCACCGGCACCTCCACCCCCAGCAGGGGCGAGCCCAGTGCACTGGCCCACACGGCCGTCGATATCTGCACCGCCCGAAACCAGGAGGCCTCTTGCCCGGCCAACGCTTGCCCGATGAACGCCAGCAAACCGGCCGCCACGACGCTGCCCCACCCGAGCAGGGCCGCCTCCACGCCCACCCACACGGCTTGCCGGGGGCTTTTGGGCGCGGCGACGGGCTCGCTGGTCTGCGTCCGCCGCAGACGCGCAAGCAGAAGGGAAGGCTTTTGGGCACGCATCAGGTCCATGTTGCCCCAGTCGCCTGGCGGCAGCCGTCAGCCCACGCCGAACGAAAGGCGGATCACCCGCGGTGGGCACGCGGAGCGTCGCCTACCGTTCGGCGGCGGGGGCGGTAGGCGCAGATCACCTGCGGGGCACGCGGAGTTGCGCCGCGCCGCCCGCCACCGGTACCCGAGAGGTGCGGCGCTAGTGGGCCGCAAGCCCGGCCAGCGCGGCGCGCGCCAGCTCGGCGGTCTGCGAGGGGGTACGCCCGACCTGCACCCCGACCGCCTCTAACGCCACCTTCTTGGCTTCGGCGGTGCCGCTGGAACCGGTGACGATGGCCCCTGCGTGCCCCATCGTCTTGCCCTCTGGGGCGGTAAAGCCCGCGACGTAGGCCACGACGGGCTTGGTGACGTGCTGCGCGATGTAGGCGGCGGCGCGTTCCTCGGCGTCGCCCCCGATCTCCCCGATCATGACGATGACCTCGGTGTCAGGGTCGGCTTGGAAGGCCGCCAGGGCATCAATGTGGGTGGTGCCGACCACGGGGTCGCCGCCGATACCAATGCAGGTGGTGAAGCCGATGTCGCGTAGGTCGTGCATTAGTTGATAGGTCAGGGTGCCGGACTTAGAGACCAAGCCCAGACGCCCAGGGCCCGTGATGTTGGCGGGGGTAATGCCGACGTTGGCCTGCCCGGGACTGATGATGCCTGGGCAGTTGGGGCCGATCAGCTGCACCCCCGCGGCGCGGGCGGCCGCCACGAACTGGGTGGAGTCGTGCACCGGGATGCCTTCGGTGATGACAACCACTAGGTCCAGGCCGGCCGCGATGGCTTCCAGGACGGCATCTTTGGCAAAAGCGGGCGGCACGAAGACCGCGGAGACGTTGGCCCCGGTGGCTTCCTTGGCGGCAGCCACTGACCCGTAGACGGGCACCTGCACGGAGGCGTCGGGCAGGGAGAAGTCGACACTGGTGCCCGCCTTGCGGGGGTTGACCCCGGCGACGATCTGGGTGCCGGCCGCCAGCATACGGCGGGTGTGCTTCTGTCCTTCGGCGCCGGTCATGCCTTGCACGAGGACGCGGGCGGAGCTATCTAGAAAGATGGTCATCGGGATTCCTCGCTAGTTTTGGGCGGCGGCCGCGGCGGCGGCGTGGGCGGCGGCGTCCATCGTGTCGACAACGGTGACGAGCGGATGGTTGGCGGCGGCCAAGATCTGCCGCCCGGCCTCGACATTGTTCCCGTCCAGGCGCACAATCAAGGGCTTCGTGGCTTGCTCTCCGAGGATGTCAAGGGCAGTGATGATGCCGGTGGCCACCTCATCGCAGGCGGTGATGCCGCCGAAGACGTTGACGAAGACGCTGCGCACCTGGGGGTCACCAAGCACGATCTCCAAGCCCTTAGCCATGATTTCGGCTGAGGCCCCACCCCCGATGTCGAGGAAGTTAGCGGGCTTAACGCCGAGGTCCTGCCCAGCGTAGGCCACCACGTCCAGGGTGGACATGACCAGCCCGGCCCCGTTACCGATGATCCCAACATCCCCGTCGAGCTTGACGTAATTCAGACCGGCCGCGCGAGCCTGATCTTCCAGGGGATCGCCGGGGGTGGCTTGGCGCAGGTCAGTGTGGGCCGGGTGGCGGAACTCGGCATTGTCATCGAGGGTGACTTTGCCATCCAGGGCGATGATCTCGCCGGTGGGGGTGGCCACCAGGGGATTGACCTCAACCAAGGTGGCATCCTCGGCCACGAAAACGTCCCACAGCTTGGCGATGACGGCCGCCAGGGGCGGCTGCTCGGCGGGGGTGAACCCGGCCCTGGTCAGCAGTTCGGTAATGGTCTGCTCGGTCATACCAACCCGCGGATCGATGGGGACCTTAGCCAAAGCGGCGGGGCGTTCCTTAGCCAAGGTCTCGATTTCGACCCCGCCCTCCCGGGAACACATGGCAAGGAACTGCCGCTCGGAACGGTCCAAGAGCACCGAGAAGTAGTACTCCTCGGCGATATCGGCAGCCTGCGCGATCATCACCCGCTCCACCCGGTGGCCCTTAATATCCATCCCCAGGATGGCAGTGGCATGCTCTTGGGCCTCCGCCGGGGTGTGGGCGAGCTTAACGCCACCGGCCTTACCGCGGCCCCCGGTTTTGACCTGGGCTTTCACCACGAGCAACCCGGCTGGCAGTTCGGACACGCGACCGGCAACGTCGGCGGCCTCGCGCACTACCACGTAGGGCAAAACGGGAACGTCGTGCGCGGCAAAGAGATCGCGCGCCTGGTACTCGAATAAGTCCACAGAAGTTTCCTTACGTTGTCCGGCCCTCAGCGTCGAGGTACGGACCAGAGTACCTGGACAAGCCAAGTTTTTGGGTGTAGTCCGCGCCCCGCTTTTACCGGACTCACCGGGACGGGAGCAAAGTGAGGCAGAATTACAGGCAGCGCAACCGCAAGAAAGGCCTGCCATGTCCGAAGAAGCAACAGCCCCAGTGTCTGGTCCCCGTATTGGCATCCTCACCTCGGGAGGTGACGCGCAGGGCATGAACGCGGTCGTGCGGGCGGCGGTGCGCACCGCGCTGCGTATGGGAGCCCAGCCATACGCCGTGCTGGAAGGGTGGCAGGGCGCCGTGGAGGGCGGCGACGGGGTGCGGCAACTACAGTGGGAATCGGTCGGCTCGATCCTCCACAAGGGCGGCACGGTCATTGGCACGGCCCGCTCGGACGCCTTCCGGGAACGCTGGGGCATGTTGGCGGCCGCGAAGAACTTGTTGGCACACGGCATCGACCGGCTCATAGTCATCGGTGGCGACGGCTCACTGACAGGCACCGAGGAGTTTCGCACCCAGTGGCCCAGCCTGCTAGACGAACTGGTGGAGACGGGGCAGATCAGCCCCGAGGTGCGCGACGCCCACCCCAAACTGACAGTCACCGGCGTCGTCGGCTCTATCGACAACGACATGGTCGGCACCGACATGACGGTCGGCACCGACTCGGCCCTGCATCGGATCGTGGATGCCCTGGACGCCATCTCGTCTACGGCGGCCTCCCACCAGCGCACCTTCATCATTGAGGTGATGGGGCGCCACTGCGGCTACCTGGCGCTCATGGCCGCGGTAGCGGGTGGCTGCGACTACGTGCTGATTCCGGAGAATCCGCCCGCGCCCGGCTGGGAACAGGACATGGTCGACACCCTGCGCCGCGGCCGCGAGCAGGGACGACGGGACTCGCTGGTGATCGTCGCCGAGGGGGCGCGGGACCGCGACGGGGCCCCGATCACGTCGACCCACGTGCAACAGGCAATCAAGGACCTAATGGGCGAATCTGCCCGCGTGACGATCCTCGGCCACGTGCAGCGCGGTGGCGCCCCGTCAGCCTACGACCGCTGGATGTCAACACTCCTGGGCTACGCCGCCGCCCAGGAGGTCATCAACTCCACCGAGGACGACGAACCCCACATCATGGGGGTGCGCCGCAACCGCATCGCCCGCCTGCCGCTGCGCGAATCGGTGGCGGCCACGCGGGCGGTGAAGGATCTGCTGGCCGAGCAGCGTTACGCCGAAGCCATTTCGGCGCGCGGACAGTCCTTCACGGAGATGGTGCGCATCTTTTCGTTCCTGGCCACCCCGCCCGGCACCGAGGAGGGCTACGAGGTCTTCTCGGAGCAGGCCGAGCTCTTGAAGCAGGTGCGGGCCATCGTCAAGAATCCTGACGGCACCGAGCGAGCCCCGCGAGTTGGGGTGCTGCATCAGGGAGGCCTGGCCCCGGGAATGAACTCGGCGGCGCGCGCCGTCACCCGCCTGGGGCTGCAGTTGGGCATGACGGTGCTGGGCATCCGCGGCTCGTTCCAAGGACTCATCGACGGGCGGGTCAGCGAGCTGACGTGGGGCGAGGTTGACTCGTGGGTCGGGGAAGGCGGTGCCGAACTGGGCACCCGCCGCCCGGTGCCGGAGGTGGAGAAGCTGTACTCCCTGGGCCGCGCTATCGAGGAGCACTGCATTGATGCGCTGATCATCATCGGGGGCTTCAACGGCTACCTGTCCGCGCACCTGCTGCACACAGAACAGTCCCGCTACCCCGCCTTCCAGATCCCGATCATCTGCATTCCGGCCTCCATCGATAACAACCTGCCGGGCACCGAGCTGGCCATCGGCGCCGACACGGCCCTCAACGAGGCTGTGCGGGCCCTGGACATGATTCGTCAGTCCGCCTCGGCCTCGCGCCGCTGCTTCGTGGCGGAAACGATGGGGCGCCGCTGCGGCTACCTGGCCGCCATGTCCGGGCTGGCCGCGGGGGCGGAGAAGGTCTACCTCGCGGAAGAGGGCATCACCCTGGAGGCCCTGAAGAAGGACACGGAGGAGATGATCAAGTCCTTCCAGGAGGGGCGGCGTCTCTACCTGGCAATTCGCAGCGAGCAGGCCAGCGAGTTGTACACCACGGACTTCCTGGCTCGGCTGTTTGCCGAGGAAGGCAAGGGCCTGTACGACGTGCGCCAGAACGTCCTCGGTCACATCCAGCAGGGTGGCAACCCCTCTCCCTTTGACCGGCTGCTGGCCACCCGCCTAGCCTATGTCGCCCTCAGCGACCTGGTGGAGCAGCTGCTGCTGGGTTCGCACGAGGGACGCTACGTCGGTCTCATGGGCTCCAAGATGGGCACCCGCCCGATCGCCCGCATGGAAGACGAGCTCGATTTGGTTAACCGGCGGCCGCGGAAGCAGTGGTGGATGGAGCTGCGCAGTGTCTCGGAGATCGTCTCCGACCGGCACACCCGCTCGGAGGCCGCCTCGCTGCCGGTGCTGCGCGCGGAGCCAGAGCGCAAGTAGGGGCCGGGCGGGCGATACAGGCGGGCCCCGGAGCGGCTAGCGCTCTGGGGCCCGTTTGCGCGCGCGGCCACCCCAACGCGGCGCGCTCGCCGCCGTCCTTGTTGCACCACCATGTCCTTAAAACGCCGAATTAAGAGCATGGTGGTGCATTTAGAGCATGATGGTGACTTTAAGGCGGGGCGGCCGGTAGGATCAGGCCGCTTTCCCCGTCTTCTCCCACATAGAACACACAGCTGACACAAACATTAGGAACAATCGCCAACTCCGCACACGCACCGAATTCCAACTAAAATATTTTAGTGACCAGTTTCCTCTTGCCGTATCACCAACCACAGATTACCTTATTCAACCACAGGCACCCTCTCCCGAAAGGAGGAAGAATGTTCAGGCAAAGTCGCCTCCTCGCCGCGACAATCGTGGCCGCCATCGCATTCTTCACCGTTCCCGCAACATCTGCTGCCGCCAATCCGTTCTTTTCTGGCGAATGCTTGAGCGCAAAAATCTTGCGGGGCAAGCAGGGAAAATTCTGGCTCCCCTTCGCCCCTGACTCTCTCACAAACTGCTGGCTCGCCTATGACGTCAGCAAGAGCACCTTTGGAGCCGAAACGCTGCAGAAAAGCCTCGGCTCGATCAACGGCATTCCCCAAGTAGGCGTGGACGGCTACTACGGCTGGGAGACCCACAACGCAGTTCTCAAGATACAGCGCATGCATAGACTTCCGGAGGACGGCGAGTATGGGCCTCGAACACGGGATGCTATGTGGTGGCGCACCCTTACCGGCGGCAAAACGAAGGTCTAGGCTCCGCCCTCGACCAGAAGGTGGGGAGGCGGTATATGCCCGCCTCCCCACCCCGCTCTCACAGAAAGCCCCCCATGCGAAAGACCTTGACAGCGACCGCGCTTTTAGCAACATTGGCCGCGGGCTGCACCGCGCTGACCGACTCGACTGCGCAGGCCCCTGCCCCTTCGGCCCCCCTCGCCCCAGCAACACCGCAAGCACCCCTGCCAGCAGCGAGCGCCCCGGAGACAGCCAGCGCAGTCCAGGCACCAGCAATAACTAAGGACCGCGCCAAATGGACGCTCCCCACCGACCCCTACTACGGCTGGCAAGAACGCTCCCTCAGCCTGCACGCCTATTCGCTGGTCATCGCCCCCTGCATGGCCCAAAACGGGTTCCCCGACTACCAAGTAATTTGGGACTCAAACGCTCCCCGCTCAGAATTCCTCGCAGGCAGCGGCAACTTCCAAGTACTCACCCCCGCCGCCGCCCAGCGCTTCGGCTACCGCCGAGTAACAGAACCAGGCGACTTGGTACCCCAAGGGGCATACGCGGACAAATCGGATGCCTTCCACGAACAAATCGCCCAGTGCGAAATAGCAAACGAAGACATCCTCCTCACCCCCCAAGAAAAGGCCTACGTCCCGCAGCCACTACCGGAGCAAGCAGAAGACTTTCCCGGTCCCCAAACCCCTGAAGAAGAAGCCGGCTCCCTCCTCAATCGCCTAAGCGTGGACACCAACACCGGAGAACTCCCCGCCGCCGCCGACCGCTGGCGCCAATGCATGGCTCCCCTAGGCATCCCCGACCTCCCGGCCGAACCCTGGCTGCCCGCCATGCGCCACCGCATGCCCCCATCCCTCCTCACCCGCTGGAACTGGCAACCTGGCGGCCAACCCTCCGCAGATGAGATCGAAGTAGCCACCCACGACGCCAACTGCCGCGAAACCTCAGGCTGGCAAGCGGCTCTCTACGACGCCGAATGGGAACTCCACACCAACTTCATCACCCAACACGGCCACGAACTCGCCCCCCGTCTAGCAGACCTAAAAGCCCGCGAAGACCACTACCGCCAAATCATCGCCAACCACCACCCATAGCCCGCCCGTGCCGGGAGGGACACAACGCGGGTGCCCCCCGGACAGCATCACACCCCAGGGATGTGACAACCTGTCAGCAAACAATTAAGGTTCCCCTTACCTGATGTTGTGTCGCTGGAAGGTTCGCAATGCACAAGTGGGCCATCATCGCCCTGGCTTGGCTGTCGTCGGCCGCCCTGGCCGCCCTCTACCTCCTGCTAGGCCGAGGCGTCGACCAACTCGCCGCAGGCACCACCCCCACAATCACTCCCGCCGCCCTGACTGCCTTGAGCATCAGCGCCCTGACGGCGTGGGCGGCCAGCTTCCTCGGCGGCCGCCTGCTGCCCCGCGTGGAGCGGACCGAGCGACACCGACTTCTGGACCATGTCTTCGCCCTCGGGGTCGCCGAACGCACCCAGGAGCGCACCGGCCGCATCGTCAACACGGCCACCGACGGCGTCGAACGTGTCGCCACCTACCGGGCGCTCTTCCTCGGCCCCATGCTGGCCTCCCTGGCCACCCCCGCCCTGATCCTGGTGATCGTGGCGATCGCCCTGGACCCGGTGGCGGCCGGACTGCTGGCCATTTCCATTCCCTTGGTGCCGCTCACCGTCGGCCTGTTCCAGCTGGCCTTCAAGTCGGTCTCCCGCCGCTACCGGGCCGCCTCCCGCGCCCTGGCGGCCCAGGAACTCGACGCCATCCAAGGACTGTCCGCCCTGGTGCTGATGAACGCCGGGCAGGCGATGGCCCGGCAGCTGGCGCAGGCCACCGAAGATGTGCGCCGCCGCGTCATGCGCTACCTGGCGGGCAACCAGATCGTGCTGCTGGTGGTCGATTCCGTCTTTTCCCTGGGCATGATCACCGGCGCGGTCGTGTTGGCCCTGACCCGCCACGCGGCCGGGGCGCTGACCGGCGGGCAGGCCCTGGCCCTGGTGCTGTTGTCCACCATCATGCTCGACCCGCTGGATCGCATCGGCCAGTTTTTCTACCTCGGCATGGGCGGCATGGCGGCGGCCCGCGAGATCAAGCGCTTCACTGCGCAGGTCCCGGCGGTCGTCGACGCGCCGGACGCCACCGTCCCCACCACCCTGCCCGCCCCGGGAGAGTTGGAGGTGCGCGACGCCCACTTCGCCTACGACCCGGCCACTCCCGTCCTGCGGGGGGCGAGCCTGCGGGTGGCGCCCGGGGAAAACGTCGTGCTGACCGGCCCCTCCGGCGGCGGTAAGTCGACCCTGGCGGCCCTGGTGCAGGCCACGGCCCGTCCCGCCCAGGGCACCGTCAGCCTCGACGGGATCGACCTGGCCACCGCCCCCCTGGCCTGGATCCGCTCCCGCCTGGCGGTGGTGGAGCAGACGACCTACCTCTTCTCCGGCACCCTGCGCGACAACCTGCTGCTCGCCAAACCCACCGCGACCGACGACGAACTGCTCGCCGCCCTACACGCCGCCCACCTAGGCGAGCTGCTGGCGCGCCTGCCCGCCGGGCTGGACACCGAGGTCGGCCAGCGCGCCACCGCCCTGTCCGGGGGCGAAGCCCAACGGGTGGCCATTGCCCGCGCCATCTTAAAGGACGCACCGTTCCTCCTGCTGGACGAGCCGACCGCACACGTCGACCTAGCCGCCGAAGCCGAAATCCTGGCCGCCCTGCGCACCCTGGGCCGGGACCGCACCACCCTGACCATCTCCCACCGCCACGCCACCATCGCCGACGCGGATCGCCGCCTGGCCCTCGTAGAAGGAACCGTGCGTTGACCACCCAGACCTTGCCCTCCCCCACCCAGGCGAGCCTGCCGACGCCGCCCACGCCTGCCGCGGCCACTGCGGCACTCCCGCTGCCCACCACCCGCCGCGAGCTGGCTGGCCGTCTGCTGACCATCACCCGCCCCGTCCTGGCCCCCCTGGGGCTGTCTGCGCTCTTCCGCCTGACCGGACTGTTGCTGGGGGCGGCCCTGCTCGGGGTGGGCGGCTGGGCGGTGGCGACCCGCGCGGCCGGGCAGCCCACCTGGCCGCTGGGTCGGGTGGTCGTCGTGCTGGTGGGATTGTCCCTGGCCAAGGGCCTGGCCCGCTATCTGGAGCAGTACGCCGGGCACTACGTGGCCTTCCGCTCCCTGGCGCTGCTGCGCAACTTCTTCTTTGCGCGGCTGCAGCCGCAGGCCCCGGCCCAGACGGAGGGGCAGGACGCGGGGGACCTCATGTCGCGGGTGACGAAGGACGTCGACCGCATAGAGGTGTTCTTCGCCCACACGCTCGTGCCGCTGGTGACCGCCGTGGTCGCCCCCTTGACGCTGCTGGGTTACCTGGGGGCGGCCACCTCCTGGCGGCTCGCCTTCGCCTTGGCTCCCTTCTTGCTGCTGGTGGGGGTGGTGGTCCCGGCCTTGGGGGCGCGGGCCACCGACGGAGCAGCCCGCCGTTTGCGCGTGACGCGCGGCCAGTTGGCACACCACGTCACCGACTCGGTGCAGGGGGTCCGCGAGGTGCTGGCGTTTGGGGCGCAGGAGCGGCGCAGCACGCAGCTGGACCGCCTGGAGGAGCAAATCACGCGCGATCTGCACATCACGCACGGGTTCATCGCTGCCCGCCGCGGCTTGAACCAGGCGCTGGCGGCCGGGGCACTGCTCACCGTGTTTCTGGTGGCTGCCACCGCCATGCAGGCCGGGCAGTTGAGCAGCGGCCAGCTGGGCCTGGCGTTGGGGGTGAGCCTCGGGGCTTTTGCTCCGGTGCTGGCGGTGGAGGATTTTGCCGCCGATCTCGATCAGGCCTTCGCCGCCGCCCGCCGGGTCTTTGCCATCACTGACCGCCCCGTCCTGGTGTCCGAGCCGGTTCGCCCGCGTGACGCGCAGGCGGACCCGGGGGCGGCGGTGCGCTTGCACGACGTGAGCTTCCGCTATCCCAGCGCGGCCGGTGGGCCGGAGCGCGCCCTCGTGCTGCACAACGTCGACCTGACCATCCGCCCGGGCCAGGTCACGGCGCTGGTGGGGGCCTCCGGTTCGGGCAAGTCGACGGTGGCGGCGCTGTTGGACCGCATGTGGGATCCCACGAGCGGCCGGGTCACATTGGGCGAGTTGGACCTGCGGGAACTCTCGCTGACCCACCTGCGGGAGCTGGTGGCCTACGCCCCGCAGCGGCCCCACGTTTTCAACGATTCGGTGCGCGCCAACCTGTTGCTGGCTCGTCCCACCGCCAGCGACGACGAGCTGGCGGCGGTGTGTGAGCAGGTGGGGCTGAGCCAGTGGCTGGCTCACGAACCGGCCGGACTGGACACGGTGGTGGGCGAGCTGGGTGAGCGCCTATCCGGCGGGCAGCGCCAGCGCCTGGCACTGGCCCGCGCCCTGCTGCGGCGGAGCCCCATCACTATCCTGGACGAGGCCACCAGCCAGCTCGACGCGGACACCGAAGCCCAGGTGCTGGCGGGCATTCGGGCCGCCACCGCCGGACGCACCCTGGTGATCATCGCTCACCGCCTGTCCACGGTGGCCGACGCCGACCACATCGTGGTGTTGGATGCCGGGCGGGTAGTCGAGGAGGGCACGTTCGCCGAGCTCATGGCCCGCGCAGGAGCGTTTGCGGCCCTGCGCCGCCGCGAGGGCTAGGGGCGGGGTCGACGAGCGCGGCGCCACCCGCCCCCGCGGGGGCGGACTGCCTGCCCGGCCCATGCACCCCCGACGCTGGGCAACCATCATGCCCTTGCTGCACCAGCATGCCCTTGCTGCACCGCCATGTCCTTAATTCAGCGTTCTAAGGGCATGGTGGTGCGTTTAGCACATGGTGGTGCGCCTAGGACATGGCGGTGCGCCTGAGGCGGGGCCGTGGAGCTGGCCGTCTATGCAGACCGCCCGCCTGGCGGTCTTGCGCGTCCGCGAAGACCACCTCCGCCCACCTCGGCTACAGCTTGGTCACCAACTTCAGGCGCAGCAGGATGCGCTTGACCGAGCCCGCCCCGAAGTCGATCTTGGCGACCGCGCTGCGGCCGACGCCCTCGATGCCCAGCACGGTGCCGAGGCCGAAGGTGTCGTGGGAGACCCGGTCACCGGCCTGCAACACCTGCCCCTCGGCGTCGGTGGCCACCTCGCTGGCCGCGGGCGCGGACCGGGCCTGCTTGGCTGCCAGGTCCAGCCGCCCGATGGGGGCGGCGCCCCGCGGGCGGCCGGTGCCGATCGGGGGAGCGAAATCGTCGTCGTCCCACGCGGCGCGGCGCCGCGTGCCTGCATCCCCGCGCCCCCGGTACTGCTCGACGCTGGTGGCCGCGCGCCGCACCTCCAACAGGTCGGCGGGAATGTCGTCCAGGAACCGGGAGGCCCCCAGCGCGGTGGCGCCCGCAAAGGCGTTGCGCACCGCCGCGCGCGTGAGGTACAGCCGCTGCCGAGCCCGCGTGAGGGCGACGTAGGCCAGGCGCCGCTCCTCGCTGAGCTCGGCGTCGCTCTCCAGGCTGCGGGCATGCGGGAAGGTCCCGTCCTCCAGGCCGGTAACAAAGACGATGGGGAACTCCAGGCCCTTGGCGGTATGCACCGTCATCAGGGTGACCTCGCCCCGGCCAGTCTGTGCGTCGGGCAGCTGGTCGGAGTCGGCCACCAGGGCGATGCGCTCCAGAAAGTCGGCCAGCGTCGGGGCGGTTTCGCGCTGCTGGTACTCCTGGGCCACGGCGTGCAGCTCCGCCAGGTTATCCACTCGGCTTTGATCCTGCGGGTCGGTGCTGGCGCGCAGCTCGGCCAGGTAGCCGGTCCGGTCCAGCGCCTGGTCGAGCAGCTCCGCCGGGCCCACCCCCGCCGCCGCGGCCGCCCGCAGCTCCTCCAGCAGGGCGTCGAACTCGCGCAACTGACCGCGAGTGCGACTGGCCAGCCCCTCCACCGGCGGCGGGGTCGGCAACGCGGCAGCCACCGGCGACGCGGCGGCAGCCACCAGCCCTGTCTCCGGCTCGGTGATCGTTTCCGCGGTAACGGGCGCGGCGCCGACCGCGCTCACCGCCGCGCGCCCCACCGCGTGCGCCAGCGCACCCCCGAACGAGATACCGTGCCGCTCGGCGTGCAAAGCCAGGGCCGCCTCGGCCTTGTCCCCCAGGCCCCGCTTGGGCACGTTCAGGATGCGGCGCAGGTTTACCGAGTCATCCGGGTTGGCGATCACCCGCAGGTAAGCGATGGCGTCCTTGATTTCTCGCCGCTCATAAAAGCGCGTGCCCCCCACCACCCGGTACGGGATGCCCGCACGCACCAGCACGTCCTCCAAGGCCCGCGATTGGGCGTTGGTGCGGTAAAAGACCGCCACCTCGCCGTAGTCCAGGGCCCGCGCCTGGGCTCCACCGACCAACCGGTCGATCTCGTCGACGACGAAACGGGCCTCGTCGTACTCCGAATCCGCGGCAAACAGCACGATCTTGTCGCCCGCCCCGGCCTGCGTCCACAGATTCTTGGCGCGCCGCCCTTGGTTGCGGGAGATGACCCGGTTAGCGGCCGAGAGAATGTTTTGCGTCGAGCGGTAGTTCTGCTCCAACAGGATGGTGCGCGCCGCTGGGTAGTCCTTCTCGAACTCTTCGATGTTGCGGATGGTGGCGCCCCGAAACGCGTAGATCGACTGGTCGGAGTCGCCCACCACCGTCAACTCGCTGGCCTGCCCGGCGGGGCCCTCCCCCACCAGGGTGCGCACCAACACGTACTGGGCGTGGTTGGTGTCTTGGTATTCGTCGACCAGCACGTGCCGGAAACGCCGCCGGTATTTCTCGGCGAGCTGGGGGTGAGCGGTCAACAGCTCGACGGTGCGCATGATGATGTCGTCAAAGTCCAGCGCGTGCGCCTGGCGCAGGCCCGCGTCGTAGGCAGCATAGGCGGCCGCCAGGTGCCGTTCGAACGGGTTGGCGGCGCTGACCTGGTCAGCAAAGTCGGCGGGGGTGACCAGCTCGTTCTTCAGGTCCGACACGCGCCGCGAGAACGCCTTAGGCGCGAAGCGTTTCGGGTCCAGCCCCATGGCTTTAACGATCTGGGCCATGAGCCGCTGGGCATCCTGGGCGTCGTAGATCGAGAAACTGGAGCGCAGGCCCGCGGCCTGGTACTCGCGGCGCAGGATCCGCACGCACGCGGCGTGGAAGGTGAAGACCCACATGTGGCGGGCCGCCGCCCCCACCAAGGCCTCCACCCGCTCACGCATCTCCTTGGCGGCCTTGTTGGTGAAGGTGATGGCCAAGATCTCGCTCGGCCGCGCCCGGCCGGTGGCAATCAGGTGCGCCACCCGGTGGGTCAATACCCGGGTCTTGCCTGATCCGGCGCCAGCAATAATCAGGAGGGGACTGCCTGCGTGCGTGACGGCCTGCGCCTGCGGGGCATTCAGCCCCGTCAGCAGGGCCGCCGCCTGAGCGGGATCAACCAGCGGCGCCCCCGCATCCGCCGGAAGTAGCTCTGCGGTCGCTGGCGGCACCGCCTCGTCTGCCGATTGCGGCCCCCAAGCGTCGACGAAGTCGGGTTCCGGCCCGAAATCGAAGTCGGGTTCCGGCCCGAAGTCCAGCTGCGGGAGGGCCAACTCGGGCGCGGCGGGCGGCGGCGCGGCAGCAGCGAGTTCTCCCCGTTCGAGCTGCCCGGGCACCCCCGCCACCTCCGGCCACTCCGGCTCCGGGGCGACGGCGGGCACAGCGGGCGGGGCAGCGGCATCATCCATTCCCCCAGCCTACCCAGCCCTCGCCGTCGCCCGCCGCTAGGCTGGTCGGGTGCAGACGTTCTTCCCCACCTGGTCCCTGACCCCGCCGTCGACGGCCGGGCCCACCACCGCCCACAAGGTCGGCGGCCTGCCCCTCGGGTTTCCCCCGCACCTGTGGCCCACCTGCCGCGAGTGCGGGCAGCCTCAGAGCTTCCTCGGCCAGTTCGCTGCCCACCCGGCGCTCGCGCGCCTGCCCGCCGGGCACACCCTCTACCTGTTTAAGTGCGACAGTGACAACGTCTGCTTCTTCTGGGAACCCGAGCACGGGGCCAACGCCTGCTTCCTGCTGCCCCACAGCGAACTGACCGCTGCCCCCACCCCCGCCCCGCCAGGCAACACGGGGGTGCTATTGGAGCTGTGGGCCACCGCCTGGCGCGCCCAAGACGACGGGGTACCAGCCGAACTGGAACCCCAGTTTTACGACGAGCGGTTCTTCGACCTGCCCGAAGAGACGGCATACCCGCTCGGCTTCGACGGCGAGGTCTTCACCAAGGCCGCCGGGCTGCCCTACTGGGCGCTGCGCGGCGGAATGCCCGCGGACTTCGCCCCGGGCTCCCGCGTGTTGCTGCAACTGGACTACCGCCTGCAGGTGGCCGACGGGGCCGCGGCCCTGGCGGCCGGGGTGGCGGCGGCCAGCGACTATCTCACCGGCTATACCGAGGTGGACGACGACATGGTGGGCATCGCCAACTTCCTGCTCGACGGCGTGGGGTACGTGGTGGACACGACCCCCAGCGCCCCGGCCCCAACCTTCCGCCTGTTCCTCACCCGCTAGCCGCACCGACAGGTAAGGGGCGGCACCCGTGCGGGTGCCGCCCCCTGTCAGCTCGGCCAGGGGCCGCAGGCTGCGACAGCTCAGGCGAGCTTGCCGGTAACCTCGACCACGCGCTCCGCCAGGTGCTTCAGGGCGGCGCGGGTGGCCTCGGCGAGGTCGTCAGTGTTGTTGGCACCGGTGGCGTGCGAGACACCGTACGGGTTGCCGTCACCGAACTTCACCGCGTCGGTGAAGCCCGGGGCGACGATGATGCCACCGAAGTGCATCACCATCTGGTAGATCTTCTGCAAAGTGGTCTCGTGGCCACCGTGCGCGGTCTGCGCCGAGGTGAAGGCCGCGTAGACCTTGTTGGCGAGCTTGCCTTGGAACCACAGGCCCCCCAGACCATCGATGAAGGTCTGGAACTGGCCAGCCGGCGAGGAGAAGCGGGTCGGGGAGCCGAAGATGACGGCGTCGGCCCACTCGATGTCGGCGCCGGTAGCGGCCGGGAGGTCCTTGGTGGCCTCGTAGTTGGCGGTCCAGGCCGGGTTGCCGGCGAACACGGACGGGTCAACGGTTTCGGCAATGTGCCGCACGCGCACCTCAGCCCCAGCAGCTTCGGCGGCTTCCGCCAGCACCTTGGCCATGGCGGTGCCGTGCCCGGTGGCCGAGTAGTAAATGATCGCAACCTTGGTCATCAAACTCTCCCTTTTCAAATTTGGACGACACGGACATGCTACACGGGCCCGTCCGCGAGGAAAAGTGAATACAGACCTGTTTGACGGTACCGTGGGCCACATGCAAACCCGCACCACCTCCCCGCTGACGCTGCTGGAGTGGGAAACTTGGAAGCTGTGTACGGACGTCTTCCACGCCACGGAACGACATCTCGATGCCTGCCTCGCCGCCGACGCCGGGCTGGGGCTCACTGACTTTAATCTGCTGTCGGCGCTGGCCACCGCCCCCGAACAGACCCTGCAAATGCGGCAAGTGGCGCAACAGTTGCGCCTGACCCCGTCGGGCGCCACCCGGGCTGTCGACCGCCTCGTCGACCTCGGCTACGTCACTCGCCTCGCCGGGCATCAAGACCGGCGCGCCGCCCACGCCCGCCTCACCGACGCCGGGCGCACCAAACTGCGAGACACCCGCGTCAAACACCTCGCTGCGCTCCGCGAGTTTTTCTTCTCACATTTGACTTGCAGCGACACCCAAGCACTGCGTGAGGCGATGCACAAAGTCGCTCGCTGCTTGCCCTCAACCTGCCCAGCCAACGAACCTAAAGCAAATGCCGCACCGCCGCCCACCGCGTCAACTCGTGTCGGTTAGACAACTGCAATTTGCGTAACACCGCACTCACGTGCGTCTCAATGGTCTTCACGGAGATAAACAATTCGCTGGCCGCCTCCTTATAGGTGTAGCCGCGGGCAATCAAGCGCATCACCTCGCGCTCGCGGGCCGAGAGCCGATCGAGCTCGTCGTCGTGCATCGCGGTCTCGGCCACGGACGTGCCGAACGCATCCAGCACGAAGCCCGCCAGGCGCGGCGAAAAGGCGGCATCCCCCGCCGCCACCCGCCGCACCGCGTCGGCCAGCTCTTCCGCGCGGATGGCTTTGGTGACGTAGCCACGCGCGCCGGCCCGGATCACGGCCACCACGTCCTCCGCCGCGTCAGACACTGACAACGCCAGGAAGCGACTGGGCACGCCCGCAGCCAGGCAGCGGGCCACCACCTCGGCTCCTCCCCCGCCCTGCCCACCCGGCAGGTGCACGTCCAGCAACACGACCTCCGGGTGCAGGCTGGTGATCGCCGCCACCGCCCCCTCGACGTCGGCGGCCTCGGCCACCACCTGCAGGTCACTTGCCACCCGCGCCAGCTCTCCCCGCACCCCACTCCGCACCAGTGCGTGATCGTCAACCACCAGCACCGTTGTCATTCCTTGGCCTCCTGCCTGCTCGGCATCTGCACCATTACTTCCGTTCCGGGAGCCCGCCGCCGCACCTGTGCCCGTCCGCCGTGCCGCTCCACCCGCTGCAGTATTGACTCGCGGACCCCGTGCCGGTCCGCGGGCACCGCGGACATCTCGAAGCCAGGACCGTGGTCGCGGACAAAGACAGTCACCTGGGCGTCCTCGACCTCGCAATACAAGCTGAAGGGGGGCGCACCGTGGCGCACCGCGTTGGCCAACGCCTCCCGAGTGGCCCCCGCCAACGGCTCCCACCACGCCCCCGGCACGATGTCGCCCACCGTCACCACCTCGACGACCGCGCCGTAACGGTCCTCCGCCTCGGCCGCCAGCCGCTGCAGCTCACTCGCCAGCGAGGTGCCGGCCTCCGGGCGTTGCGCGTACAGCCACTCGCGCAGTTCCCGCTCCTGGGCGCGTGCCAGGCGGGCCACCGTCTCGGCGTCGCCCGCCCGCGTGCGAATGAGCGTCAACGTCTGCAGTACCGAGTCGTGCAGGTGCGCGGCGATGTCAGCCCGCTCCACCTCCCGGGCCTGGGCCTCGCGGGAGGCCGTGAGGTCCCGCAGCATCCGCAGCCAGGTGGGGGTCAGGATGGCGGCCGTTCCCACCAGGATCGTCACCCCCACCACGAGCGAGTCCACCAGGTCGGTCAGTGACCGTCCCCGGCTGACGAGCAGCACCAGCCCGACGACGGCCAACAGCAAGCCACCTGCCAGGGGCGCCAAGTGTGCCGCCCCACGGCGCCCGCGCCCCAGGTGGGTCCAAGAAATAATCGCGCCCGTCAATACCAGCCCCGCCGGGGCCAGCCACTGCGACGCCGCCGAGACCTGCTCCCAGCCCAGCCAAATCGTGCCGGCCAGCACCAGCAGCCCACACCCGACGACCAACGCCAGGCGCTGGGGACTGGCATCGGTCTCCACCCGGTACAGGCGCGCCGCCAAACGTTGCTGGGAGGGAGCCAGCAGCGGAGGCCTTCCGTCATCCTCGGGCACGAAGAGCCACAGCCACAGGTAGGCAACGAGACCGATCCCCACCACCCCGAGCCCCAACAGCACCACTCGCACCTGACGCACCCCGACCTGAAGATGCGCCGCCAAGCCAGCCGCCACGCCCGCCAATACGCGCCCCTGGCGAGGCCGCACCAGCGGGGGGCGGGGCCCCGTCGTCGGCCCGGGCCCGCCCACGCCGCCCGCGGCGGGTCGCCCCGGGCGGCGTGGGGCGTCGGCACCAGCCGCGGACGCAAAGTGCGGGTCGGGAAGCATGGCTTCATCCTGACACGCCCGCCCCGTCCCCTAGTAGGCCTCCGGCCGGAAATCAGGGGACGATCAGGGACAATCCCGATACCGCGTCGGCGGCCAGGGGACTGAAATAGAGACATGAGTTACCAAGCATCCCCCACCGGGGTCTCCCGATTCTTTGCCCAGCTGCGGCAGCTGGGCCTAGCCCGCACCACTGACCGCTGGGTCGGTGGGGTGGCGGGCGCGCTGGCGCGGCGCATAAACCTGGATGCGGCGCTGGTGCGCCTCATTGTGGCGCTGTTGGTGCTCTTCGGCGGGGTGGGGCTGCTGGCCTACGGGCTGGCGTGGCTGCTGCTGCCCGAGGAGGAAGACGGTCGCATTCACTTAGAGGAGCTCACCCTGGGACGGTGGAGCTCCGGGGCCATCGGGGCACTGGTGACCTGCTTCTGCGGGTTGCCGTGGGGCCTGTCCGTGTTCTTTCCCTGGTCCTGGCCGTTCGTAGTGGCGCTGACGGTGCTGGCCGTGATCCTGATCGTGCGCGACCAGCAACAGCCGGTCCGCCACTTCACCCCCGGCCCCGCCCCGGTGGGCGGGCCAAGCGGGGACCCGAGCTGGCGGGCCGCCACCTACGAGGCACCGCGCACCGGGGCCGCCCCCACGGCCGCAGCGGCCGCAGGAACACCGAACACCGCGGCCGCCAGTGTCGCGGACGACGACCAAGCGGGAGCCGCACCGGCGGCCGCCCCTTTCGACACCGCCAGCTACCCGACCGGCGCTGCTAGTGGCGCGCCAGCCCAGTGGGGGGTGCCACGCCCGCCCCAGCCGTGGCGCACGCGCGTAATCACCAAACCGCACGTGGCGCAGGTCGGCTCTGCCCACACCCTGCTCACTATGGGGCTAGGGTTCCTCGCCGCCGCCGGGGCCTACTGGCTGGGCAACGGCTACTTCCAGTCCGCCATGTGGGCGATCGCCGCGCTGACGGTGGTGCTCGGTCTCGGGCTGGCGGTCGCGGCCCTGCGCGGGCGACGCAGCGGCACGCTAACCACGTTGTCGGTGCTGTTTACGGCGTTCGTGGTGGCACCCGCCGGGTTGGTTAGCTTAACGGCCTCCCCTCGTTTGCTGGCCGCCACTAACGAGAGCCCCCTCATGTTGTTCTCGCACTCCACGACACTCCGCTCCCACGCCTCGCTGTTCGGACAGCACGACCTGCATTTCACCGGCACCGAGAGGCTCGATGCGCCCCTGACGGTGGCCACCTGGGCGGGAGAGATCAACCTGGAGGTGCCGGAGGGCTACCCGATTGAGATCCACACCGAGATCGGCCTCGGCGAGATCGAGGCCCGCATCTTCGAGGACCAGACGATGGTGGCGCAGGATTCCGCCCCGTCGAAGTTCTCGCGGTGGCTCATTGACGAGGTGGACTTCGCTACCGATCGGGACTGGGACGACGACCGGGACTGGGAAGACAACAATTTCCACCGCCCGGTCGGCAACCGCCATCTGCGCTTTAACGGCAGCGGCGCCCACGTGCTGCGCCTGGGTGAGGGGAAACCGCGGGCCGTGGTCTACCTGACCGGCGGGGTCGGCGAAATCAAAGTCCACCAGTTCCGCAAGTAACCGCCGTAGCAGCAGTAAGGGAAAACCATGCGCAATTCGCAACCTGACCACCACAACCCCACCGAGCCCTTGTCGCCCCTGGAGGACACCACCGCCGCGCGCGCCACGGCAGACACCGAGTTCCTGCCCGACGCCGCACAGGCACCCGCCGACGGGCAGACCCGGCCGCTGCCCCGCACCGACTCCTACCTCAGCGGCGGCGGGCCCGCCGAGGCGACCGCCGCGGTGCCGGTTTGGAGCGCTAGCGACACCCAACCGGTTGTCGCCCGCGCCGTACGCCCGCTGGCGTTGGTGTGGGCGCTGCTCGTCATCGCCGCCGGGGTGGGCCTGGCCTTCGCGGCGGTCGGCTACCGCCCGAACCTGCAGTTTTCGTTCGTGGGCCTGCTGGCCTTCGTCGGGGGCGCGTTCGTCGTGGCGGCCCTGGCGTCGCTGCTGCCCAAGAAAAAGCAGCGCTGAGACTAGCCCACCCCGGCGGCTGCCACACACCAGCGGTGGGGGCACGAGGTTACCCCTCGCGCCCCCACCGGCGTCTCACTCCCACTCGATGGTGCCCGGCGGCTTGGAGGTGCAGTCCAACACCACCCGGTTGACCTCGGGCACCGAGTTGGTGATCCGCGTGGAGATGCGGGCCAGCACGTCGTAGGGCAGGCGGGACCAATCGGCGGTCATCGCGTCCTCCGAGGACACCGGCCGCAGAACAATCGGGTGACCGTAGGTGCGCCCATCCCCCTGCACCCCGACGGAACGAACGTCGGCCAACAGCACCACGGGGCACTGCCAAATCTCACGATCCAGCCCGGCGACGCTGAGCTCCTGCCGCGCGATGAGATCGGCTGCACGCAGCACGTCCAGGCGCTCGCGGGTGACCTCGCCAATGATGCGAATGCCGAGACCCGGCCCGGGGAAGGGCTGGCGCCACACGATCTGCTCGGGCACCCCCAACTCCAGACCGATGGCCCGCACCTCGTCCTTGAACAGGGTGCGCAGCGGCTCGACCAGCTCGAAGTTTAGGTCCGCGGGCAACCCGCCGACATTGTGGTGCGACTTGATATTGGCCGCGCCCTCGCCACCCCCGGATTCGACGACGTCGGGGTACAAGGTGCCCTGC
Source organism: Buchananella hordeovulneris (assembly GCF_001907235.1). Taxonomy (GTDB): domain Bacteria; phylum Actinomycetota; class Actinomycetes; order Actinomycetales; family Actinomycetaceae; genus Buchananella; species Buchananella hordeovulneris. The sequence continues at coordinate 305,565 of NZ_MQVS01000001.1, read as the reverse complement.
ACCAGGAACTTGATCTCGGCCCCCTCCGCCCCGGCCTCGGCGATGAGGGCCCGTTGGGCGGCCTCAAAGGAGCGAATGAACTCCCGCCCGATGATCTTGCGCTTGGTCTCCGGGTCACTCACGCCCGCCAGCGCGGCCAGGAAACGCTCGGATTCGTCGACGGTAACCACCCGGATGCCCATGCCGCGGGCGTAATCCTGCTCGACCTGCGCGCGCTCCCCGGCGCGCAGCAGACCGTGGTCAACGAAGATACAGGTCAGCTGGTCGCCGACGGCCTTGTGGACCAGGGCGGCGGCCACCGAAGAGTCGACCCCGCCAGACAAGCCGCAGATGACGCGGGCGTCGCCCACCTGGGCGCGAATCTTGGCCACCTGGTCATCGATGATGGAACCGGGGGTCCAGTTCGCCGCCAGGCCCGCCCCGTTGTAGAGGAAGTTCTCCAGCGCCCGCTGCCCGTACTGGGAGTGCAAGACTTCGGGGTGCCACTGTAGGCCGTAGAGGCGGCGGTCGGCGTCCTCGAACGCCGCGACCGGGGTCTGCCCGGTGGAGGCGGTGACGGTGAACCCGGCAGGCGCCACCTGCACGGCATCACCGTGACTCATCCACACAGCCTGCTCCACGGGGGTACCCGCGAACAGACACGAGGCGGCATCGACCTGGGCGGGGGTGTGTCCGTACTCGCGGGTGCCGGTGCGCCCGACGGTGCCGCCAAGCGCGTGCGCCATCGTCTGGAAGCCGTAGCAGATACCCAGCACTGGCACCCCGGCGGTAAACACAGCCGGGTCAATGCCGGGGGCGCCATCGGCGTAGACGGAGGCCGGCCCGCCGGACAGGATGATGGCGGCGGGGTCCTTGGCGAGCATGTCGGCCACTGGCAGCGTGTGGGGCACGATCTCGGAGTAGATGTGGGCCTCGCGCACGCGGCGGGCGATCAGCTGCGCGTACTGGGCGCCAAAGTCGACGACGAGAACGGGGCGGGGGGCGGGGGGCGTAGTGGTCACCCGCTAAGCATAAGGGGCCGACTCCCCGAGTCCCGATATGTAGACTGACGGCGAGCGGCGGGCGGTCAAGAGGTGGCTAATGGACGCGGCGGTGGTCTTTTTCCAACAGTTGCCCACGCATGCCGAGTTGCGTGCTTGCCTGGCTCCTGTGGGCATCCTGCAGACCCGAGAAGGGGAGTTCTACTGCACGCTCATCAGTCGCGACACAGCCCGGCATCATCTGTACCTTGACGACGGCGGGGACACGCTCCTGGCAGAGTTCACCCCCACCGAGCTTGAAGTCCTCACCCGTTTGGCGGCGGGCCGCGCAGGACTCGTGCTCTACTACCGGAACTTCGACTTCCTCACGGCGACATTGCGGCGCCTGACCGAGCGCTGGCCGGTGGTGCTGTACGACGACTTCGGCCACTTCGCGCGCGGGGAGGACTTCGTGGAGTTCACCTCCTCCGGGCTGTGGCCGCAGCGCGAGCTTCTGTCCGGCGACGATGCGGATGAAGACCAGTGAACGATACGCGGGTATGCAGACCACGCGAGTAACGCATCGCCCCCAACACTGGCTGTGTTCTGTCTGAAACTCCTTGTCCCGTAGTTGACCCGCTGCGCAGTGCGTGGGTTAGACTCCCCGCCATGATGAGTCTGCTGTTCTCCTAACGCCGCGCTGGTCGCCCCGCCCGCCCCGCTTGGCGGGCCGTTGCCTGTTACCCGGCACGAGTTGCGCAACCCCGCCGCCCCTCATCATCGACTGCAGATTTAAGGCCTTTCATGCGTAAAGACTCTTCCATCCCCTCTTTGGGTGCCACGCCCGGCTTGGGCTGGTTCGAGCGCGGCTACCCCGCCCCCACCGGCCCGGCCCCGCGCTGGCCGCACACCGGCGGGGCGGTGGCGCGCCGCGCCGTGCGGGTAGCGCGCCGCCCCCTGGCCCTGGCCATCGCCCTGACCGTCGTGGCCACCGCCGCCCACGCGTTGCTGCCGTGGGCCCTCGGCCACGCCATCGACGCGCTCAGCACCGATGGTTTCGGCCCCGCCCTGTGGCTGTACCTCGGCTGCATGCTCGCTTTCATCCTCATCGACACCTGGATCGGGGACGGGCTCGGCGAGGCCTACGCGGTGCTCGCCTGGCTCCGCACCGCCCTGCTCTCGGCCCGCGCGGTGGGCCACCATGTGGCCGACGTCGGGCCCGCCACCACCCGTTCCCTGTCGGCGGGCGAGGTGACCGCCACCGTTTCGTCCGACTGCGGGCACCTGGGCAACGCCGTGGAGATTCTGCCACGCCTGATCGGCACCTGGGTGGCCGCGGTCCTGGTGATCGTGCTGATGTTCCGCGAGTCGACCTCCCTGGCGCTGCTGATCCTGCTCGGCCTGCCGCTGACCACCGGCCTGCTGGCGCTCGTCGTCAAGCCGCTGCACCAGCGACAGACCACCCAACGTAAACAGGAGGGCGACCTGACGACCCTGGCCACCGACACCGTCTCGGGCCTGCGGATCCTGCGCGGCATCGGCGGGGAGGACGTCTTCAGCGCCGCCTACCGCGCCCAATCACAACAGGTACGCACCGCCGGGGTGGCGGTGGCCGGGCCGCAATCGCTGCTGGTGGCGGCCCAGACCCTGCTCCCGGGCGCCTTCACCGCCCTAGTCATCTGGCAGGGGGCCCGCTTGGCGGTGGCGGGCGCGATCACGCCCGGCCAGCTGGTGACATTCTTCGGCTACACCGCCTTCCTCGCCCGCCCGCTGGGCGCCCTGACGTTTGCGCTGCGCAGCTTCACGCGCGGCTGGGTGGCGGCCAAGAAGGTCGCCGAAGTCATGGCCATCGAACCGATCGCCGGCACGCTGGCGGAGCGGCGCTCCCCCACAACCGCGAGCGCGCCCGTCGGGGAGTTGGTCGACGCCGAGACGGGCGCCCGCTTCGCGGCCGGGCAGCTGACGGCGCTGGTAGCGCCCCAACCGGAGGCCGGGCAGGCGCTGGCCGCGCGCCTGGCCCGCCTGGACGACGAGCAGGCGGCGGTCACCCTCGCGGGCACGGACGTGCGGGAGCTGGGTTGGGCGGCCGTGCGCGGCACCATCGTCCACTCCCACGCCACCGCCCAGCTGTTCACCGGTACCCTGCGCGGCAACCTGGCGCCCAGCGTGACCGATACGGCGGCGCGCAGTGTCGCTGAGCTGATCGAGCTGGAGCGCACGGCCGACCGGGAGCCGCCCGCGGCCGGGGCCACGAACCCGGCGGAGCGTCCGGGAGATACGGCGCTGCTGGCGGCCCTGGCCACGGCCGACGCGCACGACGTCGTCTCGTCGTTGCCGCGCGGCCTGGGGGGCGAGGTCACGGAGAAGGGCCGCTCGCTGTCGGGCGGGCAGCGCCAGCGCGTGGCCCTGGCGCGGGCCCTGGCGACGCAGGCGCCGGTGCTGGTGCTGGTGGAGCCCACCAGCGCGGTCGATTCCCACACCGAGATGCGGATCGCCCACGCCCTGCGGCAGGCCCGCACCGACCAAACCACGATCGTGGTGTCCGCCTCCCCGCTCATCTTGGAGGCGTGCGACCAGGTGGTGTTCTTGGACGCGGAGGCGGGCCCGACCGTCTCCACCCACCGCGAGCTGCTGGATGCGGCCCACCGCGGGCAGGGGCTGGGGCGGCGCTACCGCCAGGTGGTCTCCCGGCAGGCGGGGGACGCCGAGGCCACCCCGCCCGCGCCCCCAGTCGGGGCGCAGCAGGCCGAGGGGCAGGAGGATTACTGATGCGGCTACCTATTGCTTCGGCGGCCACGGTGCGGCGGCGCACGGCCGAGATTTTGCGCGAATACCGCGGGGACTTCACCTGGGTGCTGGCCCTGCAGATCGCGGTGGCCCTCGTGTCGCTGGCCACCCCGTTCCTGCTGGGGCGGCTGGTGGATGCCGTGCAGGCCGGGACCACCCTGGGGTACGTCAACCGGATCTCGCTGCTCATCGTCGGTGCGGTGTTGGCCAGTGCGGCCCTGTCGTACTTTGCTAACCGGACGGCCATGGTCATGGGCGAGTCCGTCTTCGCCTCGGTGCGCGAGCGGCTGCTGGCGGCGGTGACCCACCTGCCGCTGTCCGTCGTCGAACGGGCCGGCACCGGCGACCTGCTGGGCCGCTCCACCAACGACATCTCCCGTATCCAGTGGATGGTGCGTTTCGGCCTGCCCCGGGTGCTGGTCATCGTCATCACGGTGCTCATCACGGTGGGGGCGGCGGTGTTCGTCAGCCCGCTGCTCAGCCTGGCGCTGTTTGCCTGCCTGCCGGGGGCGGTGGTGATCATGCGCTGGTATCTGCGGCGCGCCACCTTGGCCTACCGGGCCACCAGCGCCGCCAACTCCCGCATGTACGGCACCGTCACCGAGACGGTGGAGCACGCCGACACCGTCGATGCTCTCCACCTCGGCCCGGTCCGCAAGGCCGTGACCGACAAGGGCATCACGGAAATGTGGGAGTTGGAGCGCTACACGCTCTACCTGCGCATCGCCGTCATCAGCCAGGCCGCCTTCAGCTTCTATCTGCCGATCGTCGTGACGGTGCTGTGGGGCGCCTACCTCTACACCCACCAGTGGGTCAGCATCGGGGCCATCACCACCATCGCCCTGTACGCCAACCAGCTGCGCGCCCCGCTCGGCGAACTGATGTTTTGGATCGACGAGACGCAGGTGTCGTTCGCGTCGCTGGCCCGCATCTACGGGGTCGACGAGGTCGAGCCGGACCGCCGCCCCACCGGCGCCGCGCCCACCGACCAGGTGATCGAGGTGCGGGACGTGACCTACGAATACCTGCCGGACCGCCCCGTACTGCACGGGGTGAGCCTGACGCTGCGGCCCGGCGAGCGCCTAGCCGTGGTGGGCCCCTCCGGCTCGGGCAAGTCGACGCTGGCGCGCATGCTGGCGGGCATTCACGGCCCGACGACGGGCAGCGTGCGGGTCGGTGGGGTCAACCTGACCGATCTGCCGGAGAAAGAGCTGCGGCGCCACGTCGTGCTGGTGACGCAAGAGCAGCACGTCTTCGTCGGCTCGGTGGCCGACAACCTACGCTTGGCGCGCGCGGACGCCAGCGAGGCGGAGCTGGAGGCCGCGCTGCGCGCGATCGGGGCCTGGGAGTGGGTGGCGGCCCTGCCGCAGGGCCTGGCCACCCGGGTCGGCTCGGGCGCCCGGGAGCTGCCCCCCGGGCAGGCACAGGAGCTGGCGCTGGCCCGCCTGGTGCTACTCAACCCGCACACCCTGATCCTGGACGAGGCCACCAGCCTGCTCGATCCGCGGGCGGCCCGCTCCCTGGAGGCGTCCCTCGACGCGGTGCTGGCCGGGCGCACCGTGGTGGCCATCGCACACCGGCTGCACACCGCCCACGACGCGGATCGGGTCGCCGTCGTCATGGACGGGCGGATCGTGGAGCTTGGGACGCACGACGAGCTGGTGGCACGCGGCGGGGAATACGCCGCCCTGTGGGCGAGCTGGCAGCACGAGTAACGGCTTAGTAGTAGCGCCACTGCCGCAGGTCTTCGTTGTAGACCGTCACGATGCGCGGATGCAGCAGGGTCGACGGCGGCAGGGGCTCCAGGCGGGGCGGCAGTTCCCGCAGCGCCACCGCTAGGTGCTTGTCGGTGGCCCACCGCAGCCCGGGCGGTAGGTGGCCCGCCGCCGCCTGGGCTGGGTCGGCCAGGCTCAGGGCGAAGCCCCACTCCCCGAACGAGGGCACGTTGACGCTGAAGGGCAGGATCGTGCGCGCGGGGGCGGAGTGCTGCAGGCTGGCTACCACGGTGGCAAAGGCACGCGGGGTGAAGAACGACGACGTCGCCTGCACCACCAGCGCGCCCTGGGGCCGCAGCCGGGCGTGCAGATTGCCGTAGAACTGGCTGGAGTACAGTTTGGCGACCCGCTCGTGGCTGGGGTCCACGAGGTCGACCAGGATGACGTCGTAGTGCGCCGTGGCCGCGGCGACGAACTGGAAGGCGTCGGCGTTTACCACCTGCACCCGCGGGTCGCGCAGCGCCCCCCGGTTCAGGGCCGTGAAGTGGCGGTTGGTGGCCGCCAGGGTGGTGATGGCCGGGTCGAGATCCACCAAGGTGACGTGCTCCACGCTCGGATAGCGCAGCACTTCGCGCGCCAGCAGCCCATCCCCACCCCCGAGAATCAGCACCTCCCGGGGCGTCGGCACGCTCGTCAGCCCCGCCCCGGCAAACATCTCGTGGTAGCGGGCCTCGTCGAGGGACGAAAACTGCAGCTGGTTGTTCAGGTAGAGGCGGGTGTCTTGCCCGTAATGGGTGACGACGATCTTCTGGTAGGCGCTCTGTTCGTACAGCAGCACCGGGTCCTGGTAGTTGGCGCTGTCGATCCGCCGCTCCAGCAGCGAGGCGCCCACCAGCAACGTCCCGAGCAGTGCCACGGCCCCCAGGGCCGCCCACAGCAAGGACCGGGCAGGGCGCAGGCGCTGCAGGATGAGGACGGCGACGGACACGTTCAGCAGGGCCACCAGGTAGGCGCTGCGAGCCAGGCCCAGGTAGGGCAGCAACACCAGCGGGAAGACGAGGGAGGCCAGCAGGGCTCCGAAGTAGTCCAACGCCAGCACCTTGGACAGCAGGTCGACGGTGCTGGGGCGCCCGAACTCGGTGAACATCTTCACCAGCAGCGGGATCTCCAGGCCGATGAGCACCCCGATAGCCAGGCTGATGGCGGTGAAAACGAGCCAGTGGGACTCGGTGTAGGCGAAGGCGGCATACAGCAGCAACACCGAGTTGCCCCCCAGCAACCCGAGGAGGATCTCGGTCAGGGCGAACGACGGGGCGGCCCCAGCCCGCAGACGCGGGGCAAGCAGGGAGCCGATTCCCATCCCGAACAGGGTGATGCCGGTGGCCAGGCTGAAGCTGAGGACGGAGTCGCCCACCAGGTAGGAGGCGGCCGTGCCGAGAATAAGTTCATAGATGATGCCGCCAACTGCCACCAGCAGGGCGGCGGCGAAGAGCGCCTGCTTTTCTTTGCGTTTTCGGCCTATCAACCGCCCGGTTCCCTCCTGCTGTTTCCGTTACTTTCCGCCCCCGCTTCCACCCCCGCCATAGACGTATCGGTAGTTTCCGTCTTGTTGCTGCACGCAGTTGTCGTCCTCCAGCGGGTCGCAGCGGTCGGAGTTCGAGAGCCCCGCAATGACCGCCGTGCCGATCCCCAGCGCCGCCAACGTAGCCACTATTTTTCCGCCGGTGCCGAGATTGGAGAAAATATTGCTGCCTACGGGGCCGACGCGAAACTGGAACGACTGACCGAACACGGCACGCAGCTCGGCGCGGCTGAGCTTTAGCTGGCTATACACCCGGCTCTCGCCGCCCTGATACCACTCCACCGACAGCTGCAACTCCTTGCCGACCCCCACCGTGCAGTCCAGGTCGGCGTAGTGCACGGGCTTGCCGGTGGTGGCCCACGCCCGGCACTTGCCGAGCGCCCTGGAGACCTGGGCCCGCCCCACTTCGCGCACCCAGATCTGGCAGGGACGCCCCGCCGCATCCGTCATCCGCAGCCTGGCATCCTTGCGCAAATGGCGGGGGTCAATCGGCTCAGTGAAGTAGGCGGGAATGCTCAGGTGGACGTCGCCGGAGTAGTGGTCGAACTCAAGCCAAGCGTCGTCGCTGCCTGCTCCGGCCAGCTGCCACTCCTCCCAAAAGTAGTCGCGTTTGTCTTCTTCGTCGTACTCGCGCAGCAGCACTGCTCCGACCACGCGCAGGGCGTGACGCCGGAGGATGAACGTCTGCCCCATCTCCAGGTGAGCACGAAAATTCGACATCCTACTTTCCCTTTCCTCGCGCACGGCGGGCACGGCGCCACTGGCGGGGCGTGACGGGGATGGCCCGCCACAGCTGCCCCTGCCCGTCCACCCGGTACTCCGTCCCGGTGGACGGCTCGTGCAGGTCCGCGTACCACACCAGCTGACCGACCGCGGGCGCCTGCCCGCAGCTAGCCACCACCCGCCCATGGCCACACCACTGCACCCGCAGCCTGCCCGCCGCCGCCTCATGCCCGGGCTGCCACGCGGCAAGATCCAGCAGACCACAATCGGCCAGCGGCTCAAGGAAACTGAGGAGACCGTTGTAGCAGTCCAGCAACAACCAGGCTCTCGCCTGGTCGTCACCGCGCAGGTGGCACTCCTCCCACTCGAACTCCTCGCCCTGCCCCGGCGGCACCTCACTGCCGCGCAGCATGCCAACCACGCGCCAGTTGCGGCCAGCCAAGGCCAGGTGCCGCCCCACTGCCAGTTCCGCCAGCAGGCCCCGCACGTTACCGCCTCAGCTAAGGATCGTGCCCGCGATGATGATGGCTATGGCGATCGCTACCCCCGCCACCGCTACCCCCAGGCCGGTGTTGTGGTCCTCCACCAGCTCCCGCCGCAGGTCCAGCTTGAATCCGAAGTTCAAAATGATGGCGAACAACACGAGCAGCACAAGACCCAGAAAAGCAAAACCGATGGTCGAGGCCACCGGCTGCCAGGCCAGCTCTGTCATCTTCAACGCGGCGTGCATTTTGTCTCCTAGTTACAGGGCCCGTCGGTGGGCGCGGCGATAGCCGAAATCCTAGTGCGCTGGGCGGGCGCATCTTACAGATCTTGCACCGCACTGGTGACCTGCGCGGCCGCGAAGGCCTGCCTGGTCCAGTCCGCCAGCTCGGCCAGGCGCGCGGCGGGCAGCGGCTGACAGGTGGTGAGGGTGAGGTAGGCGTCGGCGTGCTCGGGCCAGGTGTGGATCGCCACGTGAGATTCGGCCAGCAGCACGGCCACACTGACCCCCTGTGGGGCGAAGCGGTGGCTGACGTCCGTCAGCACGTGCAGCCCGGCCCGCTGGGCCAACTCGCGCAGGGTGTCGGCCACGAACCGCGGATCGTCAAGGCGCACGGGATCGGCGGCCTGCAACCGGAGCGTCAGCGATTGGAATCTGGGCACGGCGGAACGATACACCCGGCCTAGTCCAGCTCGAAGCTGGCGATTTGTCGCCCGAATACCTCGCGCTGTTGGGCGAGGTCGAGCCGCAGCTTGGTGTAGGCCAGGTAGTCGCGCTGCCCGTAGCGTTCGGCGCTGACCTCGCTTTCGATCCCGCCGACGTAGCAGCGCAGGGCCGCGTAGGCCAGTTCGTCGCCGGGCTGCAGGTGTCGGTCGGTCTCACCGACCGCTGCCACCACCTCGCCCACACCTACCTCTTCCACGAAGATCTGGTTGAGGTTGCCCTCGTCGTCGGGCAGGGCGAAGCGGGCGCGCGGGCGCAACAACTCCGGGTTGAGGGCGTCCACGAAGTAGACCGGCTGGTAGAGGCAGACCTCGTCGAGGTAGTGGTCAAACTCAAGCCACGAGTCCGGGTCGTCTAGGCCCGCTATCTGCCATTCCTCCCAGTAGTAGTGGGTTTGATCGTCCTCGTCCCACTGCCGCAGCAACACCCCGCCACGCACCTTCAGGGTCCGAGGCCCCACCGTCAGCTCCTCGCCGGGCACCACCTGGGCGCGAAACCTCGTCATTTCTGCCTCCTTGTCGCCGCCAGCCTACCGCCGGTGGGCCCGCGGCCAAGACACGGCGGGCGGGGCAATTTCCGCTGCCCCGCCCGCCGTGTCGCCCACCGGCCGCGCCCTACACCCCGAGCAGCTCCACTGCCTGCCGGGCGATGGCCAGCTCCTCGTTGGTGGGCACTACCAAGACGGTGACCGCCGAGTCCGGGGCCGAGATGATCCGCGGCTCCTTGGACCGCTCCGCATTCTTTTCCGCGTCCAACTTCACCCCGAACGGCGCCAGGCGCTCGCATACGCGCGCCCGCAGGCGCCCCTCGTTCTCACCGATCCCGGCAGTGAAGGTCACGGCGTCCAGCCCGCCCATGACCGCGGCATAGCCACCGATGTACTTCAGCAGTCGGTGCACGTAGACGTCCATGGCGTCGGCCGCGTTGCGGTCCCCCGCCTCGATCAGCTTGAAGACCTCCCGCATGTCATTGTGCCCGGTCATGCCCTTCATGCCCGAGGCCCGGTTGAACAGGTGGTCGATCTCGTCGATCGACATGCCCGCCACTCGCGCCAAGTGGAAGACAGCCGCCGGGTCAATGTCTCCGGTGCGGCCCCCCATTACCAGGCCCTCCAGCGGGGTCAATCCCATCGAGGTGTCCACGGCGTGCCCGGCCACCACCGCCGACGCGCTGGCCCCGTTGCCCAGGTGCAAGACCACCTGCTTAAGATCCTCGCGCCCCAGGAACTCGCTCACCTTGCCCGAGACGTACTGGTGAGAGGTGCCGTGCGCCCCGTAGCGGCGGATGGCGTACTTCTCCGCCGTGTCCTTGTCCAACGCGTAGCGGGCCGCCTCCTCTGGCAGTCCCTGGAAGAACGCGGTGTCGAAGACCGCCACGTGCGGAATATCGGCCATCAGTTCTCGGGCCACCTCAATGCCCTTCAAGTGGGCCGGATTGTGCAGCGGCCCCAGCGGCACCAGTTCCTCAATCAACGCCACCACGGCGTCGTCGATCACGGCCGGTCCCGCGAAGTGCTTGCCCCCCTGCACTACCCGGTGACCCACAGCCACAATATGCGTCTCGGCGAGGTTCGGCCCCTCGGACTCGAACAGCTCCAGCACGCGGGTCAGCCCCACCCCGTGATCCGGGACCGGGCCGAGCACCTCCTTCACCTGCCCGGCGTGCTGGTGCTCGATCCGGCCGGTTTCCTCCCCGATGCGCTCCACCAGCCCGGCGGCCAACGCCTGCCCGCTGTCGGGGTCCACGAGCTGGTACTTGATAGACGAAGACCCCGAGTTGATGACGAGGACAGTACGTGACATGGGGATTGAGCTCCTTTAGTGTGCGAGATGGATGAGCGCCGCTGCCTGGGCGGCAGGTCAGCGGGACTGGGCCTGGACGGCGGTGATAACCACCGTGTTGATGATGTCGTCGACGAGGGCCCCGCGCGACAAGTCGTTGACCGGCTTGTTCAAGCCCTGCAGCACCGGGCCGACGGCGATCGCCCCGGAGGAGCGCTGCACCGCCTTGTAGCCGATGTTGCCGGTGTTGAGGTCCGGGAAGATGAAGACGGTGGCCCGCCCGGCGACGTCGGAGTCGGGCAGCTTGACCTTGGCCACGGCCGCGTCCACGGCGGCGTCGTACTGGATCGGCCCCTCCACGCTCAGCTCGGGTGCCCGCTCGCGCACCAGGCGAGTGGCCTCCCGCACCTTGTCCACGTCCGCCCCCGAACCGGATTCGCCGGTGGAGTACGACAACATGGCCACGCGCGGATCCACCCCGAACATGCGGGCCGTGGCCGCCGAGGAAATCGCGATGTCAGCCAGTTGCTCGGCCGTCGGGTCCGGGTTAACGGCGCAGTCCCCGTAAACAATGACCTGGTCGCGCATCAGCATCAGGAACACCGAGGAGACGATCGAGGTGCCCGGCTTGGTCTTGATGATCTGGAAGCTCGGCAGGATCGTGTGGGCGGTGGTGTGGGCCGCGCCGGAGACCATGCCGTCGGCGTCACCCATGTGCACCATCATGGTGCCGAAGTAGGACACGTCCTGCACGATCTCGCGGGCCTGCTCCAGGGTCACACCCTTCTTTTCCCGCAGCCGCGCGAACTCGGCGGCGTAACGCTCCAGGTAAGTCTCGTCGCTGGTGGAGATCACACGCGCGGCAGCAATGTCCAACCCCAACTCGGCGGCCCGTGCCCGCACCGCCGCCTCGTCGCCCAACAGGATCAGGTCGGCCACCTTCCGCGCCAACACGACGGAGGCGGCCCGCAGCACGCGGTCGTCTTCCGGTTCGGGCAGCACGATGGTCTTCCGCTCGGCCCGCGCCCGGTCGGCCAGGCGGGCCTGGAACATGAGCGGGGTGACCACCTCGGTGCGCGGGATGTCCAACGCCTCGATGATCTTGTTGACGTCGAGGTGTTCCTCCATGGTGGACAGCGCCAGCTCGATCTTGCGGGTGGAGGCGGCAGTAATCACACCGCGCAGGTCGTTGAGGGCATCGGCGGTCTCCCAGGTGGCCAGCTCAGTGGTGATGACCGGCAGGGACGAACCGAGGCCCTCCACCAGTTTGATGGTTTGGGCGCTGGGGAGGAAGCCACCGTTCAGCACGATGCCGGCCAGCGACGGGAAGTTTTCCGCCTGGTGCGCCAGCAGCAGGGTGGTCAGCATCGACGACCGGTCCCCGGCGGCGATAGCCACCTGTCCGTCGCGGATACGCTCCAGTACGTGCTCCGGCGACATCGCACACACGAGCACCGATTCGGCTTCCCGGTGCAACAGCTCGGCATCCCCCGCGAAAAGCGAGCCTTCGACGGCCCGCATGACGTCGGCCAGGCTGGGGGCGGCCAGCAGCGGAATGTCGGGCAGCACCGTCGCGTAGGTCTCTAGCGGTGCCAGGGCCGCCCGCACGGCCTCACCCTGCCCCTCCGCTACCCGGTTAACGAGAATCGCCCCGGTGAACGCGTGCTCACCGGAGATCTCCTTCATCGACAGCTCCGCCGACTGGGCGATCTCCTCCGGGGTCCGCTCATGCCCGGAGAGCACGAGAAGCACCGGCACCCCCAGGTTGGCCGCCACCCGCGCGTTGTAGGAGTGCTCGTCGCCCCCCGGCACGTCGGAGTAGTCCGAGCCGTCAACCACCACCACGTCGCAGTCACGCTCCAGGTCGCGGAACTTGTCAACAATCTGCGCCAGGGCCGCGTCCGGGTCGGCGTGCAGCGCCTCGTAAGTGACCCCGACATAGCGGGAACGCTCCAGGTTGCCGCCCGCGTGCGAGACGAGCAGATCGAGAGTGGGATCGTTGTCGATGTCCTTAACCACCGGCCGGAAGACGCCGACATTCGCCACCTCGCGAGCCAGCAGGGTCACGAGCCCCAGGGCGACTGTCGATTTCCCGGTGGCGCCTTCAGGGGAAGTGATGTAGATGCTGCGTGCCACGGGCGGTCCTTTCGCTACGTCGTCGGGCGGGCAATAGCCTTTGGTCCTTGATTGTCGCACCATTTTTCTGGCTCTTGCCCGCCCGCCGCCCGGATGGCAGCTACATCACTGCCCCGTCATGGTGGTCACATCGAGCAGTTCGTCCAGCTGCGCCGCCGTGACTTCGCCCCGCTCCACGTAGCCGAGCGCCTCCACGGCAGCCCGAATCGTGAGGCCTTCCTTGACGGCGTGCTTAGCGATCTTGGCCGCCGCTTCGTAACCAATCACCCGGTTTAGGGGCGTGACGATGGAGGGCGAAGACTCGGCGTAGGTGCGGCACCGGTCGACATTAGCCACGAGTCCATCAACGGTACGCTCCGCCAAGACCCGCGCCACATTGCCGATGATCTCGATGGATTCCAGCAGGTTGCGGGCCATCACCGGCAGCATGACGAGCAGGTCAAAGTTGCCTTGTGCCCCGGCAAACGCGATGGCGGCGTCGTTCCCGATGACCTGGGCGGCCACCATGACAGTGGCCTCGGGCACGACGGGGTTGACCTTGCCGGGCATGATCGAGGAACCGGGCTGCAGATCCGGCAGCGCCACTTCTCCCAGACCAGTGCGCGGCCCGGACCCCATCCAACGCAGATCGTTAGCGATCTTGGTCAGCGACACCGCCACCGTGCGCAAAGCCCCGGAAGTTTCCACCAGCGAGTCCTGAGCGGACTGGGCCTCGAAATGGTTGGGCGCCTCCACGAACGGCAGCTCCGTGTGCTTAGCGATCTCGGCGATAACCCGCGCCGAGAACCCGGGAGGCGTGTTGATACCGGTGCCCACGGCCGTGCCCCCAAGCGGCAGTTCGTACAGGCGCGGCAGCGCGTCGGCCACGCGGGCCAGGCCGTTGCGCACCTGGGTGGCGTAGCCGGAGAACTCCTGGCCGAGGGTGAGCGGGGTGGCGTCCATCAGGTGGGTGCGCCCCGACTTGACGACGTCGGTGAACTCGCTCGCTTTGCGCTCCAGCGACTCCGCCAGCTGCGTCAGGCCCGGCACGAGGGTGGCGCGGATGGCGGCGGCGGCCGCTATGTGGATAGAGGAGGGGAAGACATCGTTGCTGGACTGGGAGGCGTTGACGTGATCGTTGGGGTGGACCGGCTGGCCCGCCGCCCGGCTCGCCAACGTCGCCAGCACCTCGTTCATGTTCATGTTCGAGCTGGTGCCAGAGCCGGTTTGGAACGTGTCAATCGGGAAATGGGCCATGAGGTCCCCCGCAATGACCTCATCGGCGGCGGCGACGATAGCGTCCCGCACCGCGGGCTCGATGACGCCCAACTCGGCATTCACCAGCGCCGCGGCCCGCTTGATCTGGGCCAGGGCCACCACGTGGCTGGGGGCTAGCCCGCGCCCGGAGATGGGAAAGTTCTCCACGGCGCGCTGGGTCTGGGCGGCGTATAGCGCGTCGGCGGGAACCCGCACCTCGCCCATCGTGTCATGCTCAATACGGAATGCCTGTGTCATGTTTCTCCCCTTATTAGGTTTGCCTAATTCTCGCCCGATTGGCGAGCGGACGCAAACCGGCACCGGGCAGCCAAAAGGCGCTCCACAGCAAGGAAACCTCCGGCCGCAGCAGGGGCACCAGGCGGGGCCGGGCACACCGCGCCGCAAGCCCGGTCGTTGGCGGGCCTAAAGTGCGGGGCGAGTCGCCCAGCAAAGTCGCGAAATGGAGTGGATATGGCTGAGTTCCTGTACGAGGACCTCCTCCCCATCGGCCCGGACACCACGCAGTATCGGTGCCTAACCACGCAGGGGGTGAGCGTGGTGACGGGCCCCGACGGCCGTCAGTTCCTGTCCGTGGACCCCGCGGCCCTGCAGCTACTGGCCACCGAAGCCATCCACGACATCTCCCATTACCTGCGCCCCGGCCACCTGCAGCAACTGCGCAACATCTTGGAAGACCCGGAGGCCAGCGACAACGACAAGTTCGTGGCCCTGGACCTGTTGAAGAACGCTCACATCGCCGCCGCCGGAGTGCTGCCCATGTGCCAGGACACCGGCACCGCCATTGTCATGGGCAAGCGCGGCCAGCACGTCCTGACGGCGGGGCCCGACGAGTTGCACCTGTCGCGCGGCATCGCCGAGGCCTACACCAAACTCAATCTGCGTTACTCCCAAAACGCCCCCCTCACCACCTGGGAGGAGCGCAACACCGGCACCAACCTGCCCGCCCAGATCGAGCTGTACGCCGACACCGCCCCCGGCCACGAGCTCACCTACAAGTTCCTGTTCATGGCGAAGGGGGGCGGCAGCGCCAACAAGTCCTACCTCTTCCAGGAAACCAAGGCGATCTTGAACCCGGAAAGCATGATGCAGTTCCTGGAGGCCAAGATCCGTTCGCTGGGCACCGCCGCCTGCCCGCCCTACCACCTGGCCATCGTCATCGGCGGCACCAGCGCCGAGTTCGCCCTCAAGACCGCCAAGTACGCCTCGGCCCGCTACCTGGATTCGCTGCCGACGGCGGGCTCCATGGCCGGGCACGGCTTCCGCGACACGGAGCTGGAGGCCGAAGTACTGGAGCTGACCCGCAAGATCGGCATCGGTGCCCAGTTCGGCGGCAAGTACTTCTGCCACGACGTGCGCGTCATTCGCCTGCCGCGCCACGGCGCGTCCCTGCCGGTAGCGATCGCCGTGTCTTGCTCTGCCGATCGCCAGGCGCTAGCCAAGATCACCCCCGAGGGTGTGTTCTTGGAGCAGCTGGAGTTCGACCCGGGCCAGTACCTGCCCGCCACCACGGACGCTGAACTGGATGCAGCCACCGACGGGGTTACGGGCACCGGGAAGGGGGCGGCCGTCAAGATCGACCTGACCCGTCCCATGGACGAGATCCGCGCCGAACTCAGCAAGTATCCGATCAAGACCCGCCTGTCCCTGACCGGCCCGCTCATCGTGGCGCGCGACATCGCCCACGCCAAGATCCGCGAGCGCCTGGAGGCCGGGGAGGAGATGCCGCAGTATCTGAAAGACCACCCGGTCTACTATGCCGGCCCGGCCAAGACCCCCGAGGGGATGGCTTCGGGTTCGTTCGGGCCGACAACGGCCGGGCGCATGGATGCCTACGTCGACCAATTCCAGGCGGCGGGCGGTTCCATGATCATGTTGGCCAAGGGCAACCGGTCGCAGGCCGTCACCGATGCCTGCGCCAAGCACGGGGGCTTCTACCTGGGCTCCATCGGCGGCCCGGCGGCGCGCCTGGCGCAGGACTGCATCAAGAAGGTCGAGGTGGTGGAGTACCCCGAGCTGGGCATGGAGGCCATCTGGCGCATCGAGGTGGAGGACTTCCCGGCGTTCATCGTGGTGGATGACAAGGGCAACGACTTCTTCGCCCACACCGGGGAGGTGACGCTGACGATCGGCAAGCGCCCCGGCCTGTAGCCCGCACTGGGGCCCGCGGCTGCGCGGGGCCCAGCATGGTCGGCCCGCCCTAACTGACCACCAGGAAAGCACAGGCGCCATATACGCCGGATAGCCCCCACTGGTAGCCAGTTAGGGCGGTGCTTTGCCCCGGCAGGCGGCGCCCTGCCACTGGTAGCCAGTTAGGGCGGTGCTTTGCCCCGGCAGGCGGCGGGCAAACAGTTGGGGCCCGGGCAAGCGCCCGGGCCCCGCCCTTCTTTAAGATTTCGTCTTCTCGGACTGGGCAGCCTCCGCCATTCGGCGCATTTTTGTACTCATTGCTGGATCTATGACCTCATGCACCCTCATCCCAGTTCTAGAAGCACCATAGATCCTCCGCGTGTTTGCAAATATTTCAGCACCGTGCAGTTCCACAGCCCGTCTAGGAAGATGCAATTTTGATTCGTGTGTGAACATTCTCTCAGGCAGCCGAACCCCGCCCCTTGAAAGCGTGACCCATTCATGTTTGGATTCTTTTACGAGCTGGTAGTCCACTGCCCGCGAAACAATAGCCGCAATCCAATCAGCCATCTGAATATTCGCACATAACAGCGAATCTACATGCATAGGCGGTTCTATTATTCTGCGCATCTCATGATGATCCGTAGCCCTCCCAAGGATATGGGCGTACATCTTCTGCAACCTGGCCAGCCGCGTCTTTTCATTAATCTGGTCGATAAGCACGAGAATATTCTCACCTTTTCGCTCAGCATGACGAGCAAGACGATCGAGGGTCTGGGCCATCGCTGCCCCCTCCAACTCCTCCGGGTCTACCCTCGTCTGCTTCGGGGTACCCAGCGGCTTTTCTTCCGCATAATAAAATAGCTCCCCTCCCATTCGGGCTATCGCACTAATAAGACCATTAAACACACGAACATTTTGCGGATAACGATCGACAATCCTGGGACGAAACATGTCCGCACCCTTGATTTCGAACTGCTCCCCCGAACTACCTTTTTCCGGAAACAGCTCACGCTTCTTTGCAGTAAAATGCGCACCAAACTGGCGCACGCGGTCATCGCTCAATACGAAACCAGCGTAGCCAAAGGCAGGACTTGTGTTAAAACGCTTGTGCTCCGGGCCGACATATGCCCCGGGCTCACCTATCTCGCCTATATACGCAAGCAGCATCTTTGCCTCGAAAATTTGCGCAGGGCCCCAAGTAAACACTCAGGGCCCTCGAATCGGTGCTCGGTGAACTGTTTCATCACTAGCTACCGGCACCAAGTCTACGTGCAAGGGAGTGGCGCTGCAAGTCTTCTAAGTCACGCACGATAGTCGCCCACACCGGCGAGGTGACGCTGACCATCGGCAAGCGCCCCGGCCTGTAGCCCGCACTGGGGCCCGCGGCTGCGCGGGGCCCAGCGTGGCCGGCCCGCCCTAACTGACCACCAGGAAAGCACAGGCGCCATATACGCCGGATAGCCCCCACTGGTAGCCAGTTAGGGCGGTGCTTTGCCCCGGCAGGCGGCGCCCTGCCACTGGTAGCCAACTAGGGCGGTGCTTTGCCCCGGCAGGCGGCGGGCAAACAGTTGGGGCCCGGGCAAGCGCCCGGGCCCCAACTTGTGCGTGCGGCTTACGCGTCGAGGTCGGTCTCTAGCAGCTTGACCAGCTCATCGAGGGCCTCCTCAGCGCCCTCGCCTTCGGCGGTCAGCACAACCTTGTCGCCGTGGCCTGCCCCTAGCGTCATGACGCCGAGCACGGACGAGGCGTCCACCGGCTCACCGCCCTCCAGGGCAATTTCGATGTCAAGGTCGTACTCGGAGACCGCGGCCGTGAAAGTGGCGGCGGGGCGGGCGTGCAGCCCGACCTTCGATGCAACGGTGGCAGTGCGCTGTGCCATGTGATTTTGCTCCTGGCTAGTTTTGGCGCCTCTCATGACCATGAGGGACACCACCGATCTTACCGGCCCTTTACACTTTCCACTCCCAGGAAAGACACAGAAAAGTGGGCGCTTCCTGTCTATTTGGAGACAAGGCAGCGCCCACCCGAGTTTTCACTCAGCTCCGCGCAGGAGCGCGGCGCTCCCGCCCGGGTTCGGCTCAGTTGCGGTACGGGGCCACCACCACGTCTACCCGCTGCAGCTCCTTTAAGTCGCTGTAGCCGGTGGAGGCCATGGTCTTGCGCAGTGCCCCCGCCAGGTTCAGCGTGCCGTCGGGCGAGGTGGCCGGACCAAGCAGAATCTGCTCCAGGGTGCCTACCGTGCCCACGTGCACCCGCTCGCCGCGCGGCAACCGCGGATGGTGCGCCTCGCTGCCCCAGTGCCAGCCCTGCCCGGGGGCCTCGGTGGCGCGCGCCAGGGCCGCCCCCAGCATGACGGCGTCGGCCCCGCAGGCGATCGCCTTGACGATCTCCCCGGACCGCCCGATGGAACCATCGGCGATCACGTGCACGTAGCGCCCCCCAGACTCGTCCAGGTAGTCCCGGCGGGCGGCGGCGACGTCGGCGATCGCGGTGGCCATCGGCACGTGGATCCCCAGGGCGCGCCGCGTCGTGTGCGCCGCTCCCCCACCGAATCCCACCAGGACCCCAGCGGCCCCGGTGCGCATCAGGTGCAGGGCCGCGGTGTAGGTGGCTACCCCACCCACCACCACCGGCACGTCCAGTTCGTAAATGAAACGCTTGAGGTTCAACGGCTCGGCCTGCGACGAGACGTGTTCGGCGGAGACGGTGGTGCCGCGGATGACGAACAGATCCACGCCGGCGTCGACGACGGTCCGCCAGTTCTCTTGCGTCAACTGCGGCGAGAGCTTGCCAGCCACCGTCACCCCCGCCGCCCGGATTTCCTGCAGGCGGGCGTGGATCAGTTCCGGTTTGATGGGCTCCTGGTAGATCTGCTGCAGGCGCTGGGTGGCGTCCGCGGGGGCGAGCTGCGCGATCTCCGCCAACAGATCCGACGGGTCAGCGTAGCGGGTCCACAGCCCCTCCAGGTCCAGTACCCCGATGCCGCCCAGCCGCCCCACCTCGATGGCGGTGGCCGGGGACATGACCGAGTCCATCGGGGCCGCCATGATCGGCAGCTGCACGTGGTAGGCGTCGATCTGCCACGTCAAGGAGACATCTCCCGGGTCGCGGGTGCGGCGGGAGGGAACGACGGCGATGTCGTCGAAGGAGTAGGCGCGGCGGCCGCGTTTACCGCGACCGATCTCAATCTCGTAGCTCACGCGCCCAGCCTACCGATGTAGGTGGCGGGTGGCACGATAGAGCTCGGAAAGGACGAACGTATGTGGACTACTGGCCTTTGGGTGGGCTTCGATACGGAAACCACGGGGGTGGACGTGGCGGCAGACCGCATCGTCACGGCAGCGCTCGTGCAGCGCGCGCCGGGCGTCGCCGAGACCACCGCTACCTGGCTCATTGATCCCGGGGTGGAGATCCCGCCAGCCGCAGCTGCGGTGCACGGCATCACTACCGAACATGCTCGCGTGCACGGGGTCGCGCCCGCCGCCGCGCTGGAGGAGATCGCGCAAGCACTGACCGCGGCACTGGCAAACGGCGCTTGGCTAGTGGCGTTCAACGCCGCCTTCGACCTGCGGATCCTGCGACACGAGTTGACGCGCCATGGCCTGGCCCCGCTAGAGGAACGTCTCGGCGGTCCGCTGCGGCGGGTGCTCGATCCGCTCGTCCTCGACCGGGCGGTGGACCGCTGGCGCAAAGGCAAGCGCACCCTGGGAGTCTTGACGCAGCATTACCAGGTGCCGGTGGACGAAAATCTGCATTCCGCCGACGTCGACGTGCGAGCCACCCTCGATGTCCTGGCAGCTTTGGTGCACGCCCACCCGCAGGTGTCCGAGCTCTCCGACGACGAGCTCTTCGCCTGGCAGGCCGCCGCCCACCGCCAATGGGCCGAGAGCTTCAACGCCTGGCGCGCCCGGCGCCAGCTGCCCGGCCCGGGCGCCGACCCGCAGTGGCCGTAGGGTCAGGCCGTAAGATGAGCCGATCAGTCCCCCTGCGAAAGACGATGCCATGCTGCGGCTGCCCGCTCCCGCCCCCGCGTCCTCCCCGTTATTGAGCTTTGCAATGGGCAACATCTGCGGGCTGGCAGGCCTCTGGCAGATCGGCTCACCCACCCCCGGCTTGACCTTTGGTTGGGCCATCGCGGCCCTGTTTGCCTACTGGCGGGCTTACCGGGACCTGCGCGGCCCGCTGCGCCGCCGCGCCCAACTAGGGGCGGGGGGCGCGGCGCGCGCAAGCACCCCCCGCCCGCCGCGACCGGGTGGCAGCACCCCAGCCGCTCCCCGTCCGCGCCCCGCGGCAGCGAAAAGAACGCGCCGCACCGGGAAGCGTAAAGGAGGCCGCCGATGAGCGGGCCCGATCCTGCCGCCCGGCTCCGCCGCACCTGGCTACTGCTCGCCGGCGCGGTGCTGCTGTGGTGTGCGCTGGCCCTGTGGCAACTGCTGGCGGGCCACACCCCGCGCGCGCTCTTTGCGGGGGGCTTTGCTGCTCTCACCGCGTTGACCGCGTTGGGGCTGGCGCCACGCGACTAGGCGCGGCGCCAGCCTCCCCCGTCAGCCGCGCCCCGTGTAGTTGGGGGCCTCGACGGTGATCTGCACGTCGTGCGGATGCGACTCCTTCAACCCTGCCGGGGTGATGCGCACGAAGCGCCCGCGCGCCTTCAGCTCTTCGATCGTGCGGGCCCCCGTGTAGAACATCGACTGGTGCAAGCCGCCCACCAGCTGGTTCATGACGGCGCGCAGCGTGCCCGAGTAGGGCACCTGGCCCTCGATACCTTCGGGGACGATCTTGTCATCGGAGTCCACATCGGCCTGGAAGTAGCGGTCCTTGGAGTAGGACTTGCGGCCGCGCGACGTCATCGCCCCCAGCGACCCCATCCCCCGGTACTGCTTGTACTGCTTGCCGTTGGTGAACACCAGCTGCCCGGGCGACTCCTCGCACCCGGCCAGCAAGGAACCAAACATCACGGTGTCCGCCCCGGCCACCAAGGCCTTGGCGATGTCGCCGGAGTACTGCAGGCCACCGT
The DNA here is from genome assembly GCF_001907235.1 of Buchananella hordeovulneris. Taxonomy (GTDB): domain Bacteria; phylum Actinomycetota; class Actinomycetes; order Actinomycetales; family Actinomycetaceae; genus Buchananella; species Buchananella hordeovulneris. The sequence goes on along the minus strand of NZ_MQVS01000001.1, from coordinate 284,271 downwards.
CGGCGATCAGAGGCACCCCAGCCGGGCCACAAGCCAGGGCCGCCAGCTGGATGGCGGTAATCTGCGGCACTCCGACGCCGGCCACCACGCGGGTGGTGCAGATCGATCCGGGCCCGACCCCGGCCTTGACCGCGTCGACGCCCGCGTCGATGAGGGCCTGGGCCCCCTCCGTGGTGGCCACGTTGCCGCCCACCACCTGCACGCGCGCGAACTGCGGGTCGGCCTTGATGCGGCGGATCATGTCCAGCGCCAACTGGGCGCCCCCGTTGGCGGTGTCCACCACCAGCACATCGACTCCCGCCTCCGCGAGCGCCACGGCCCGCTCCCAGGAGTCCCCCCAGTAGCCGACAGCGGCCCCCGCCAGCAGCCGCCCCTCGGCGTCCTTGGCGGCATCGGGGTACTTCTCGGACTTTACAAAGTCCTTGACGGTGATCAGGCCTCGCAGGTGTCCGGCCTCGTCGACGATGGGCAGTTTCTCGATGCGGTTTTCCGCCAGCAGTCGCTTGGCCTCATCGTGCGATACGCCGACGGGAGCCGTCACCAGCGGCATCGGGGTCATGCAGTCCCGCACCCGCTTCGCGGCCCACTCTTCGGCGGGCACAAACCGCAGGTCGCGATTGGTGATGATGCCGATGAGGATCTCGTTTTCGTCCACCACCGGCAGGCCGGAGACCCGGTAGTGCCCGCACAGTTCGTCCAGCTCCGCGATGGTGGCATCGGGCCCGACCGTCACCGGGTCGGTGACCATACCCGATTCGGAACGCTTGACCTGCCGCACCTGTTGGGCCTGTTCTTCGATAGACAGGTTGCGGTGCAAAATGCCGATTCCCCCCTGGCGGGCCATGGCGATGGCCATGCGGGACTCGGTGACGGTGTCCATCGCCGCCGACAGCATCGGAATATTCAGCTCGATCTGCTTAGTCAGCCGCGTGCGCGTGGAGACTTCCGACGGGATCACGTCCGTGATCTCCGGCAGGAGGAGCACGTCATCGTAGGTCAGGCCAGTGATGGGATTGAGGTTGTCACGTGGTGGGAAGCTCATTGGGGGATTCTACGGCCTGCATTGGCCCACAAAAAAGGTGAGGCTGGCCGCGGAGGCCAGCCTCACCCAGACGGATTCAGCGCTCGACGACCGCGAGCAGGTCCCGCACCGACAGGATGAGATATTCCTCCCCCGCGAACTTGACCTCGGTGCCCCCGTACTTGGAGTAGATCACGACATCGCCGACGTTGACGTCAACCGGGACCCGGTTGCCCTTGTCGTCGATGCGGCCGGGGCCGACAGCGATGACGGTGCCCTCCTGCGGCTTCTCCTTGGCGGTGTCGGGGATGTACAGACCCGACGCGGTGGTGACCTCAGCGGTGAGCGCCTTGACGACCACGCGGTCTTCTAGCGGCTTGATGGAGACCGACATGCGGACCCCTCCTTTTCGTGCAGACGGAAGTGCTAGCTCGATCTTCTAGCCGCCGTCGCGGGGGTCGACCAGAGGATCTGGGGCGAGACGTACTCGCACCACTGTGCTGAAGCCTATGGCGCACTTGGCACTCGGTCAAGGCGAGTGCCAAGTGCTGCGCTCTCAGCGCACGCCGCCAGTTCATGCCAGGATTTATTTATGTGCTCCGAACTCAACCCCGGCCTGTTCACCGCCGCCGGCCAGGCTCTGCTGGCCTCACTCCCCCCTTATTCCGCCCTGGATGCCGACGTCCTGAGCCGGAAACTGCGCGCACACGGCCTGCCCGCGCCCCTGGTGGCCAGTGCGCTCACCCAATCCCGCCTGCGGGCCGCCGCGGTGCCCAAATTTGGTTCCTTCGCTGCCCGCATGCTGTTCACTGAGGCGGGTCTACAACAAGCCACACGGCTAGAGGTGGCCGCCCATCACGCCAAACGGTTTCGCGAGGCGGGCTGCACACACATCGCCGACCTCGGCTGCGGGCTCGGCGGGGACTCGCTAGCACTAGCCTCCCTTGATCTGCAGGTCACGGCCGTCGAGCAGGACACCGCTACCGCCGCCTGCGCCACCGTTAACCTCACTCCCCTCCCGCGCGTGCGGGTGCTGCATGCCGACGCCACCACCCTCGACCTAGCCTCCCTCGGCGTCGACGGCATCTTCGCTGACCCGGCGCGCCGCTCCGGCTCCTCGCGCCTGTCCCGTCCCGAGGACTGGGCCCCCTCCCTGGACACGGTGTTGGGCTGGCGGCGCACGGTACCCGCCCTCGGGGTAAAAGTGGCTCCCGGTATCGACCTCAATCTGCTGCCCCCCGACTCGCTGGTGCAGTGGGCGTCAGTGGGCGGCGAGGTGGTGGAGGCGATGATCTGGTGTGGACCGCTGGCCCCCCACCCGGGCCGCTCCGCCCTCGTCATCGACAACCAGTCCACCGCACGGGTGCTGACCGACCCCACAAACCGCGATCCCAGTTTGGAACACACCCAGGTCGAGGCCGGTCCACTCGGCCGCTACATTTTCGAACCAGACGGGGCGGTCATACGCGCCGGGATGGTGGCGTACCTCGCCGAGCAGCTCACCGCCCATCCGGTCTCGGACAAAATCGCCTACCTCACCGGCGACACGCTGCCCCCCTCCCACCTGCGTCCCTTCCTGCACACCTACCGGGTGCAGGAAGTGCTGCCGCTGCAAAACGCGACCCTTAAGAAATGGGTGCGCGACAACGCGATCGGCGAGCTCGAGATCAAAAAACGCGGGGCAGACATTGACCCCTCCTCCCTACGGGAGGCTCTGCGACCCCGCGGCCAAAATCGGGTAACGTTAATCGCCACTCGCCTCCAAGGACGCCACCGCGCCGTTATCGTTCAACCGGAAACAGACCCGGCGTAAGGAGACCTCATGGCCATGAACTTCGCCAGTTCGCAACGCTCCACCATCGGCATCGAGTGGGAACTGCAGCTCATCGACCAGGACTCCGGCGATCTCCGCCAATGCGCGCAAGCCGTCACGGAGGCGGTCTGCCCGCCCGGGGCCGCCAAGCACCCCTTCATCCACCCCGAGATGTTGCAAAACACCGTCGAGGTCGTCTCCGGGGCGCGGCGCACCGTCGGGCAGTGCGGGGAAGACATTCGGGCCGCCGTGGCCGAGGTACGGCGGGTGACCGATCCGCTGCGGGTGGAGCTGGCGTCGGCGGGCTCCCACCCGTTCGCCCAACCCGCCTACCAGCTGGTGACCAACAAGGAACGCTACGCCGAACTGGTCAAGCGGACCCAATACTGGGGACGACAGATGCTGCTGTACGGGGTGCACGTGCACGTGGGGGTGGAAGACCGCCGCAAGGTGCTGCCCCTCATGCGAGCGCTGCTGACCCGGTTCGCGCAGCTGCAGTCGGTGGCGGCCTCCTCGCCGTTCTGGGCGGGCAAGGCCACCGGGTACGCCTCCAACCGGGCGATGGTCTTTCAGCAACTGCCCACTGCCGGCACCCCCGAACAGTTCGACACCTGGGAGCAGCTAGAGCGCTACGAACGGGACATGCTGCACACCGGTGTCATCGAGGGCTTCGACGAGATCCGCTGGGATATCCGCCCCTCCCCCCGTCTGGGCACCATTGAGGTGCGGGTGTGCGACGCGGCCACCAACATTCAGGAGGTCCTCGCCATTTCGGCCCTCACCCACTGCCTGGTCGAAGATTTCTCCTCCCGCCTGGATGCTGGCCAAACCCTGCCGGTGCTGCCGCCTTGGTTTGTGGCCGAAAACAAGTGGCGCTCGGCCCGCTACGGCATGGAAGCCATCCTCATTCTCGACGAGGAGGGCAACGAAGAGCTGGTCAGCGACACCCTGGCGCAGATGCTGCTGGACCTCGCGCCAGTGGCCGAGCGGCTGGGATGCAGCCAGGAGCTGGCCTGGATGCGGGACATCTTCACTTTCGGGGCGTCCTACGAGCGGCAGTTGGCCGTCATGGAAGCCAACGGCGGAAACCTGGAGCGCGTCGTGGATTCCCTGGTGGCCGAAATGAAAGCCGACCGCCCCCTCGATCCGCGGCAGTTCGCCTCCGCCGCCGACGCCACCCGTTTCGAGGGCACCGGCAAGGTCCGGTAAGCCTGCACCGCTTGCCTAGACGCTGAGCACCTCCGCGTGTTGCAGCGCGCAGGAGGTCTCGTCTGCCTAGACGCTGAGCACCTCCAGCGGCAGCGACGAGTCCGGCCCGAAGTCGGGGGCGGAGGGCGCCACTCCGGCCCGCACTAGGGCGGCGCCGAGCGCGGCAATCTGGGCCCCGTTGTCGGTGCAGTAACGCAAGGGCGGCAGGCGCACCTCCACCCCGGCGGCCGCGCCACGTTCGGCGGCCAGCTGGCGCAGCCGCGAGTTCGCCGAAAAGCCCCCGCCAATGACGAGGGTGTCTGCCCCCAGCCGTCGGCAGGCCGCGAAGGCTTTCGCTGTCAGGACGTCGTTGATCGCCTCGGAAAAACCGGCGCAGATGTCGTCCACCGGCACCTGGTCCCCCGTCGCCGTCAAGGCCTCCAAATGGCGGGCGACGGCCGTCTTTAGGCCGGAGAAGGAGAAGTCGTAGGGGTGGGCGGCCACGTGCTTACCGGTGGTCAGGCCGCGCGGGAAATGGATGGCGTCCTTATCACCGGCCTGGGCGTGGCGGTCGACGTGCGGGCCGCCCGGGTAGGGCAGGCCCAGCAGCCGCCCCACCTTGTCGAAGGCCTCCCCGGCGGCGTCGTCCAAGGTGCCGCCCAGTTCGACGACGTCGGTGGCCAGGTCACGCAAGTGCAGCAGGTTCGTGTGCCCGCCGGAGACGATAAGGCCCACGGCACCCGCCGGGAGCGGGCCGTCGACCAGTTCGTCCACCGCTAGGTGCCCGATAACGTGGTTGACCCCGTACAGCGGCTTGTCGAGCGCCAGCGCCAGGGCCTTGGCCGCGCACACCCCAACGGTCAGCGAACCAACCAGGCCCGGCCCGGCGGCCACCGCGATCGCGTCAACCTCCGCCAGGCTCACCCCCGCCTGTGCCAGGGCCGCTTGCAGCGTCGGCTGCATGGCCTCCAGGTGGGCGCGCGAGGCAATCTCCGGAATGATGCCGCCGTAGCGGGCGTGCTCGTCCATGGAGGAGGCAGTCACGTCAGCTAACAGGGTCCGCCCCCGCACCAGGGCCACACCTGTTTCGTCACAGGTTGATTCGATACCAAGGATGAGGGGTTCCACGCCCCCCAGCCTATAGCGCCAACTCTCTTCCCCGCGACCGGCTCCTTGTCAGGGCGGTAGGCCGGGCGGGCCCCAGATCCCACCCGACCTACCTGGCGGCGGCCAGCGTCACGCTCGCCGCTTGGTCTTCGCTAGTGCCCCTGGCGTCGTCGCAGCTGGAGCAGGCCTGCGCCGAGCAGACTCGCCGCCAGGGCACCGCCCGCCAGCAATGGCGCGTTGGCACCAGTGCGGGCCAGCTGACCGCCAGGGGCGGCGGGAGTCGCACGGGGCGGCGGGGCGGATGTTGGTCCGGGCGTGGCGGGCTGCGGCGCGGTGGCACTGGCGGAGGGCTGTGGCGTTGAGGTGGGGATAGTCGTCGGACTGGGCTGCGGTGCCGACGTCGGGATAGCCGTCACACTGGGCTGCGGTGCGGGTGTCGGAGGGGCAGTGGCACCGCCGCTCGGCCCCGGGCTGGGGGCGGCCCCGGGCTTCGCTTTGACGATGACAGTGCCGGAGGCATATTTGACGCCGTCACCGAACACGTCGAACTGGAACTCCCCTACCCGCGGGGCTTGACCGGAAATCAGGTTGGTCTGCTTGTCCCAGGTCAACCAGTCCGGCAAGGCGGGGATGGTGACGGGGAAAGGATCGCGGCCTTTTGCGTCGACCAGCAGTTGCATAGCGACCTGCTCCCCGACGAAAACTTCGACGCGGGCGTCGGTCAAAGTGATGGTGGGGGCGGGCAACCGGTAGGTGGCGACCGTCATCTCACACAGATCCACCAAGCCTTGGTCAGTGACCATGATGCGAATGACGGTCAGCGGCACATCAACCGTGCCGTCCACCCGGATTATGCGAGTGGCGGGATCCCAGGTCACGCCAGCGGGCAGCTGCGACGTGATGGTGATACCGGTAGTCATTGGCTGCCCGGCTCCGTCAATGGCGATTACTTCGCTTTCAGCGGGAGTGCCAACCGGGGTGTAGATGCTGTCGGCCCGGCAGACCGGGGCGCCGCGGGGAGCGTCCACCGGCTGGGTGTGGCCGAGGGGTATCTCGTCCCCAACTGCCGCGGGGACAGCAAAGGCGGCAGCAGGCCCACCCGCGAGGGCCGCCAGGGCGAGGGCACCACCAATGCCTACTGCCCAAAATGCCTGAAAGGTTTTCACTATTTACTCCGTGTAGCGATGCCAGGTTCGGGAATACCGCGAACGTTTGGCAGACTACCGCAGCAATTCCCCGGGGTCATTAATGATTTTCGCTACATTCGCCAGGAAGCCTGTTAAGGCAACAAAAACCGAGTCCCGGATTTTCGACCGCGCAACTATTGCGATTTAAATCAACTGCCGGGGTCAAGCGAGCTGAAAGCCGTGGCGCAACGGATCGTGCGGGTCGAGCACCAAGCGCCCGAAACCTGTCACGTATGCTGCCCCTGTGATGCGGGGCACGATAGCAGCGTGCTCCCCGACGGCCGTCTCTGCCAATATCTCACCGCGCAAGCGGGTCCCGATGACACTCTCATGCACGAAGCTGTCTCCCGTCCGCAACTGCCCCTGCACGTGCAGCAGCGCCAGTCGGGCGCAGGTACCGGTCCCGCAGGGGGAACGGTCCACCTGCCCTGCCCCAAAGACCACCACATTGCAACAGTCCGCCCCAATTGCATGCGGTTCTTCGTAAATCTCCACCAAATCTACGCGATTAATATGCGGCAGCTGCGGGTGCCGCACCGTCACCTCCGCATTAATGACATCCCGTAGTTCTAGGGCCAGCTCCGTTATGTGCGGCAGCTGCGACGGTTGCACCTGCACCCCCAATTCGCTGGCCCGCACGAGAGCAAAGAAACTGCCCCCAAAGGCGATATCCACCTCCACCTTTTTCCCGGCCACCTCCACGTGCACAGCAGTGGCGTACACGAAGGACGGTACGTTGACGAAGGAGACCTCGCGCACCACCCCGCCGACAGCATGGGCCTCCGTATGCACCAAGCCCGCCGGGGTGTCCAGCACCACCTTGGTAAGGTTGCCCTGCGAGCGCACCAGCCCTGAGTGGAGAGCAGCCGTGACGGTGCCTATCGTGCCGTGCCCGCACATGTTGAGGTAGCCACCGCCGTCCATGAAGATCACGCCGAGATCGGCCTCCGGCAGGGTCGGCTCCATGACGAGCGCCCCGAACATGTCCCGGTGTCCGCGCGGTTCGAGCATCACCGCAGTACGTAGGTGATCCAGGCGGCGGGACAGATCGGCGCGCCGCAGCGCCATCGTCTCCCCGCGCACGGGCGGAAAGCCGCCCACCAGCACCCGCGTCGGGCCACCCGCGGTGTGCGTATCGATGGTCCGCAGGACCCGTGGCGTATTTTCGGCGGCGTGCAAGGCAACCCCTCCCAGCGGCGTCATTGGGCGGAAAGACTCCTCCACGGTACCGCATTCCCACATAAGTTGAGTGGCTTGCATCACGTCAATTTATGTCAGTTCATCGCGGAGCGAACCGTTGGGCCGCACTAGCGCCCCCGCGCCCGCGTGGCACGGACCTCACACGGGCCCCAGCCCAGCGCGTGGTGAAACTGGCGCCTAGACCCCCGCGCGGTCGCGCGACGGGACAGGAAGGGCGGGGAGCACGCTGACATGCCCCCTGCCCACCCGTCTCCTCAGACTTGGAAGCCCTCCAACAGCACCTCCAGCACATCCGGGCTGCGCAGTCGGGCTGCTGCTCCGTCACGGTAGGCCGAGTGCAGCCGCCAAACCGTCTCAATGTCGCGGGCACCGATCAGGACGATGTCCATATGCGGCTGCCCGTCGAACTCCCGTTCCTTGGCACGGTAGGCCTCAGCCGCCTCGGTGGCGTCTTGGTATTCCCGCTGCTCCAGCAGGCGGTCGGTTTCACGGTCGTACACGAGTAGGAAGTGCTTCAACGATACACTCATCATCGCCCTCCTTGTCGACGCGTTGCCGGGACAGCGTACTTGAGCATGCTCCCCATGACAAGCGTGAGCTCATCGCTGAAGATCTCAAGCTCAACATCCTCATTTTCTGCCCGCCAGGAAATATCCGACAGTTCACGGAAGTGCTCATACACTCCACCAGCCCCGTCCTGTTTATAGTTACATCCAGCAACCTCCGTCACACGCTCCACAAGGTTTGCCCACACATGCATGAGGACGGTGCGCAGCTGGATCTCTACCAGCCTTTCAAATCCGAAAGAATCAGCACTTTTCACAATCACGTGTACCGCCCGATACCCGCTCAGGCGCGGATTAGTCACATAGTCATCCAGCTTCCACACCCGCCCATCCCAAGCCCGGCAGACCTCCTCCCGCAGTCGATACAGTTCAGGCAAACCCCCTAGGACCACCATCCGACAGCCTGCAATGTCCTGCAGGCGCGACAGATCGGCCCCCGTTTCCCTCTCGACCAACTTGCCCACAATCGTTTCCATGCGCTTTAGCCGTCGAGTTATTTCAATACTAAACGGCATATTTTCAGCCACAAGATGAAGGTGCTCGTACACTGAACTCAAGAGAGGATTGAAAGATTTACGATATTTATCTATCCTTTCTTTTACATCCTCGAACTCTTCCGCAGTTAACTCCCAGCAGCATGCTTCCGCAATTTGCTCCCCAGCTTGCGCACCCCGCTCTTGCTCCAGCACACCTTTGTCGATCCCATACAGGCATGCTCTCACACAGTCGCCCCCTCATCCCTGCCCGCACAGGAAATGTGGAAACAGAACAACCAGCTCCGCTAGCGCCTCTGCGGAGCCTCACCCAGCCCCGCTGGCCCACCGTTGACTCGCTACTCGCCTCGACCCGGGCTGACCGTCATGCCCTTAGTGCACCATCATGCTCTTAAAACACCGAATTAAGGGCATGATGGTGCGCCAAGGACATGGTGGTGCCACAAAGACATGATGGTGCACTAAGGACACCCACCGACCCCCCCCCACCAGCGTCACCACAAAGACATGATGGTGCACTAAGGACATGATGGTGCACTAAGGACATGGTGGTGCCACAAGGACACCCGCCCCCACTCGCCCTGTGCGACGCACCGCCCCTTTTCGTCTGTGACCCAGGCCATAGGCCCCTTCCCCTCGACCGCACCGCCTCCTAACGTGGGCTAAATCATGTTTTGGCCAGCTGCTCAGCCAGCAAGTCACGGCGCGAAGGAGGCCAGATGCGCATTGGAGTTCCGCGAGAACATCCCGACCAACCCCTGGTGGCTGCCACCCCCACATCGGTCAAGGCCCTGCGCCAGCTGGGCTACGAGGTCACCGTGGAGAGCGGAGCCGGGGAACGTGCCAGCTTTCCGGACGCGCACTACCAAGACGCCGGAGCGGAGCTGGGCGACGCCGCCACCGTGTGGTCTGCTGACATCGTCATCAGCCTGGACGCCCCCACCGCCGCCCAGCTGGCATCCATGCGAACCGGCGCGACGCTGCTGGCCCGTCTGGCACCCGCTCGCCACCCCGAGCTGGTAGCAGAGCTAAGTGCCGCCGAGCTCACGGCCTTGGCAGTGGACGCTGTACCGCGGATCTCCCGCGCCCAGTCAATGGACGTGCTCTCCTCGCAAGCCAACATTGTTGGCTACCGCGCGGTGATAGAGGCGGCTGCCCATTTCGGACGGGTGTTCACCGGCCAGATAACCGCCGCCGGCAAGCTACCGCCCGCCCGGGTGTATGTGATCGGTGCCGGGGTGGCGGGCCTGGCGGCCATCGGGACGGCCAGTTCTCTGGGGGCGGAGGTCTCCGCCAGCGACGTGCGCCCGGAGGTGGCCGAACAGGTCCAGTCCCTCGGCGCCAAGTTCGTGCCGTTGCCCACCGCCACGTCGCAATCCACCGACGGCTACGCCCGGGCGCTAGCGGACGAGCAAGCCGCCGCGGCGGCCGCCCTGTACGCCGCCCAGGCCGCCGCGCACGACATCGTCATCACCACCGCCAACATTCCCGGCCGCCGCGCCCCCGTCCTGTTGGACGAAGCCGCCGTGGCGGCCATGGCCCCCGGTTCCGTAATCGTCGACCTGGCGGCCGCCAACGGCGGAAACTGCACCCTGACCGTGCCCGACGAGGTGGTCACTACCCCCGGCGGAGTACAAATCGTCGGCTACCGCGATCTGGCGGCGCGCTTGCCAGCCCAAGCGTCCCACCTGTACGGCAGCAACCTAGTAAACCTGCTGCGCCTCCTCACCCCCGGGCGGGACGGCCAGCTGCAGCTGGATCTCACCGACGAGATCGTGCGTGGTATCACCGTCACCGATCGTGGCCAGGTGTTGTGGCCGCCGCCCCCAGTCACCGTCTCGGCCACCCCGGCGCCCGCGGGACCGCCCACCCCCACTGCTGCGACAGACAGCACTGCTCCGGACCGTGCCAGCCAGGCGCGGGCGCGCCGCGGCCGCCTGTGCGGACTGTTCGCAGCGGGACTGGCCCTGGCGGCGCTCATCTTCGTCTCCCCGGCCCAAGTGACCGGGCACTACGTGACGCTCCTGCTGAGCGTGACGCTCGGCTTCTACGTCATCTCCAACGTCACCCCAGCCCTGCACACCCCCTTGATGTCCGTTACCAACGCCATCTCCGGCATCGTGCTAGTGGGCGGCATCGCCCAAATTGGGCACCCGCATCCGGCGGTCGCGGCGCTCAGCTTTGCGGCGATCACGCTGGCCAGTGTCAACATTTTCGGCGGCTTCGCGGTCACGCACCGCATGCTGGCCATGTTCCGGAAGGACTAGGCGCACCATGACCGTAGCGTTTGCCGCACTTATCACCCCAAATGCCCTGGCCCGGCCGGGGGCTCTCACCCAGTTTGAGACACTGGCCTACCTCGCAGCCGCCGCATTGTTCATTTTGGCCTGCGCCGGACTGTCGAAGCACAGCACCGCCGTGGGCGGCAACATCGCGGGCGCCATCGGCATGACGGTGGCCGGCGGGGCGGCCACCGCCCTGACGTTGGCTTCTCGGCCCGCCCGGGGCCTCGTGGTCACCGGCCTGCTCATCTTCCTCGCCCTGTCGTTGGGGGCCGTGATCGGCACGGTGGCGGCCCGGCGCGTAGTGATGACCGGCATGCCCCAGCTCATCGCGGTACTCAACGGCCTAGTGGGACTGGCGGCCGTGCTGATTAGTTACAACTCCTTCGCGGCCCCCGACGCCGCCGCCCAGGCTCTGGGACGCTTCCACCTCGGGGAGGTGGCGCTGTCGACCTTCGTGGGGGCCGTGACCTTCACCGGCTCGGTGGTGGCAGGCCTCAAGCTCGCGGGCAAACTGCCGGGCCGCCCCGTACTGCTGCCGGGCCGCAACTGGCTGAACCTGGGGGCGCTCTTGGCGGCCCTCGGCCTCGCCGTCCTCTTCGCTCTCACCCCCGCAGGCTCACCAACTTCTTGGCTGTGCCTAGTGCTGCTGACCCTGCTGGCTTTGGCCTTCGGGGCACACCTCGTGCTGGCCATCGGCGGCGGTGACATGCCGGTGGTGGTCTCGATCATGAACTCCTACTCAGGGTGGGCCTCGGCCTTTACCGGCTTCCTGGTCGATTCGCAGGTGCTGATCATCACGGGAGCGCTGGTGGGGTCGTCGGGCACCTACCTGTCCTACCTAATGTGCCAGGCCATGAATCGCTCCTTCCGCAACGTGCTGCTCGGCGGCTTCGGGACCGATGATTCGACGGCGACCCGGGCGGCGGAGCCCACCGATGGCACCATCGCCGAGATCGACACCGGCGAGGTCGCCCAGCTGCTTACCGCTGCCCGCAAGGTGCTGATCGCCCCCGGGTACGGCATGGCCGTGGCGCAGGCCCAATACCCGGTGGCGGCTTTGGCTTCTCGCCTGCGCGCGAGCGGGGTGGAAGTGGTCTTCGGCATTCACCCGGTGGCTGGGCGGCTGCCCGGCCACATGAACGTGTTGCTGGCGGAGGCCAAGGTGCCGTACGACGTGGTGCTGGAGATGGACGAGGTCAACGACGATTTCGCCAGCGTGGACGTCGTGCTCGTCATCGGGGCCAACGACACCGTCAACCCCGCCGCCCAAGAACCGGGGTCTCCTATCTCCGGTATGCCGGTGCTGCAGGTGTGGCAGGCCCGCACGGTGGTGGTCTTCAAACGCTCGCTCGCCACCGGCTACGCCGGGGTGCACAATCCGTTGTTCTTCCAGCCCAACACTCGCATGCTGTTTGGGGACGCCCGACACACCGTGGAAGCCATCGTGGCGGGGCTCGCCGACGGCCGGGGCTGAACGCTGCCGACCGTCGGCGGCACCGCCCCCGCCCACCGGCGCGCCCGAGCAGCATGCCCCCGCCCCCTCCCGCGGGCCAACCAGACTCATACCCTGTTATTTGCCTGCGCAAGCATCCACTCGGAGATGTCCTTCTGCCCAATGATCTCCCCCTCACGAGCTCAATCATCGACTATCCCATCAGCGGAAAAGAAGTTAGGAAAACAGCGCGCCGGACATGGGTTGAAGCATCGACAAATCCTTTGAATGGACACCCCCACTCGCCCAAGCAGTCATCGGCTAGGCCGTGAAACAAACCAACAAACCCCCATTCCTTCGAGACACCGGACGTCGACTCGAACCGAACGGAAAAACACCCAGCCCTGGCGCAGCAGATTCGACATCGGTTCAACGCAGATCTCACCTACGCAACGAAGACCTAACCAGTGGCGGGCACCCCAGCACAGCTACCCCTCCAAGAAACTCGCAACGCCCCCCAAGAGGACTGCAATTGAAACAGTGGGCAGGGTACGATGGCCATCCACCCGACTAGGCCACCTGACCTCGAGCCCTCCGGGCCAGAGTTTGCGCCACGAAACTTACTGTCCTTGGGAATTTGAGCATGGACGACTACTTTGCCGACCTGCCACACGACAGCGAGGCATGACGAAACGTCATGGAGTTCAAGAAACACATTAAGGCCGCCGAGGCGATACTGGAATTAGCCATTCGAATGGAAACATTGCTACCTCCGAGGACAACTTCAGAGATCCTAGAGCTTCTCAAATATGGCGAGTGGGGATTAGCCTTGGAGCAGCTGCTTGGGGAGTTGTATGAGTACGAAGTCACCCCATCGCCGGAGGATAAGTTGAGGCTCATCCAACTGGGCCTCTTCTTCCAGATTCCTAAAGACCTGTTGTCGTTCTGGCCTGATCCCCCGCCCAACCGCGACGACCACGGCGGCAACGCGGATCCACCTCGGCTCCTCGGCGGCGAACTCGAGCCCCTCACCTACACCGTCGGGTTCCTGCACACGCCCCTCGAGCAGGTCCTCCATGCCCTCCCCCGCTACCGGCGGGGCTGGTTCAATCGACGGATCCACACCATCCCCACCGGCGATTTACGCGACATGCTCCTCACCTTGGAACAACCCAACTTCTCAGGCGAGCCCAGTCTTCTGGTCACCGCAACCGCCGCTCCAGGGTGGACGGCCCTGTTCGACAACACCGCCGCAGGAGTGGGAGTCGTTCCCGTCGCCGCAGATCTCGCCCGTCGTCTTCGAGTCCGTGGCTACGCGGTCAGATCCATCCCACCCTGGTCCTATCATCACAGGAAGCAGGGATCACGACACTTCTTCACTCTCGGCCCTGAGACGCCCAGCGGCATCATCCGACGGGTCGAAACAATCGAGTGCCCCGTCAGCTCCTGGACCTTCGATTACCACGGTGAGCCTCAACCATTTGAGGACACCAGTCGTTACGATCACCCCCATCAGGACGAGCGTTTCACCAACGATATGCTTCGCGCCTATGCGGAGGCGGTTGGGCTGGATCCCTGGCGAGAGGACTTCTACCATCCACCGGGCCACATCATCCCCTCCTAGGATCAGGATGTCTTCGTCACGAAGAGGTGATAACGACTCAATTCCGGCGCGCCCGCAAAAACCGGTGGGGGCGGGAGCCAAGCTCCCGCCCCCACCGGCGCGTCCGAGAAGTGCAGGCTAGACCTTCACCCCGGCCCAGCGGGCCCGGCCGAGTTCACGGTTGAGCGTCGAGATGGTGTCCAACGGCACCGACTTGGGGCACACGGCGGCGCATTCACCGATGTTGGTGCAGGCACCGAACCCTTCCTCGTCGTGCTGGTTGAGCATCGCCACCACGCGCCGGGTGCGTTCCGGCTTGCCCTGCGGCAGCAGCCCCAGGTGCGTGATCTTCGCGGCGGTGAACAGCATCGCCGAGGCGTTCGGGCAGGCCGCCACGCACGCCCCGCAGCCGATGCAGGCGGCCGCCTCAAACGAGCGGTCGGCGTCGGCCTTGGGCACCGGCATGGCGTGCGCGTCGGGGGCCGCCCCGGTGTTGACCGAGACGTAGCCGCCGGCCCGGATGATGCGGTCGAACGCGGTGCGGTCTACCACGAGGTCCTTGATGATCGGGAACCCGGTGGAGCGCCACGGCTCGATGGTGATGGTGTCGCCGTCCTTGAAGGACCGCATGTGCAGCTGGCAGGTGGTGGTGCGCAACGGACCGTGCGCCACACCGTCGATTACCACACCGCACTGGCCGCAGATACCTTCGCGGCAGTCGGAGTCGAAGGCGATCGGCTCCTCTCCCTTGGCGAAGAGTTCCTCGTTGAGCACATCGAGCATCTCCAAGAACGACATGTGGTCGCTGATGCCCTTGAGCTGGTATTCGTGGATCGCGCCCTTACCGGTCGGACCGTTCTGGCGCCAGATTCGAAGGTTAATGTTCACTTGTAGCTCCGCTGCTTCATCTCGACGTACTCGTACACGAGGTCTTCCTTGTGGAGGATCGGCGGCTGCCCGTCGCCCCCGAACTCCCAGGCCGCGACGTAGGCGAACTCGTCGTCGTGGCGCAGGGCCTCGCCTTCCTCGGTGCGCGACTCGGCCCTAAAGTGCCCGCCGCACGATTCGCGCCGGTGGAGGGCATCGATGCACATGAGTTCTCCGAGTTCGAGGAAGTCGGCCACGCGCCCGGCCTTCTCCAGGGACTGGTTCAGCTCGTTGCCCTTGCCCGGCACGCGCACGTCGCGCCAGAACTCGGCCCGCAGTTCCCGGATGAGCCCGATGGCCTTCTTCAGGCCTTCCTCGGTGCGTTCCATGCCGCAGTACTCCCACATGATGTGACCCAACTCTTTGTGGAAGGAGTCCACCGAGCGGGACCCGTTGATGGCCAGCAGCTTGTTGAAGCGGGCCTCGGCCTCGGCCCGGGCCGCCTCCACCTGCGGGTGGGAGGCGTCGAGCTTCTCGAACGGCCCATCCGCCAGGTAGTCGTTTATGGTGTTGGGCAGCACGAAGTAACCGTCGGCAAGTCCCTGCATGAGGGCCGAGGCTCCCAGCCGGTTAGCGCCGTGGTCGGAGAAGTTGGCTTCCCCGGTGACGTACAGGCCCGGGATGGTGGACTGCAGGTCGTAGTCCACCCACAAACCACCCATCGTGTAGTGCACGGCCGGGAAGATGCGCATCGGCACCTCGTAGGGGTTCTCGCCCGTGATCTGCTGGTACATGTCGAACAGGTTGCCGTAGCGGGCCGAGACGGCGTCCTTGCCCAGGCGCTCGATGGCATCGGCAAAGTCGAGGTAGACCCCCAAGCCCGACGGGCCGACACCGCGGCCTTCGTCGCACATGTTCTTGGCCTGCCGGGAGGCGATGTCACGCGGCACCAGGTTGCCAAATGCCGGGTAGATGCGCTCCAGGTAGTAGTCACGATCCGCTTCGGGGATGTCGCGAGGATCCTTCTTGGTGTCCTCGGCGCGCTTGGGCACCCAGATGCGCCCGTCGTTACGCAGCGACTCACTCATGAGGGTGAGCTTGGACTGGTAGTCACCAGACACGGGGATGCAGGTGGGGTGGATCTGGGTGAAGCACGGGTTGCCGAAGTAGGCGCCCTTGCGGTGCGCCCGCCAGATGGCGGTGCCGTTGCAGCCCATGGCGTTGGTCGACAGGAAGAAGACGTTGCCATACCCACCGGTGGCCAGGACGACGGCGTCGGCCAGGTGGGCCTCGACCTTGCCGGTGACCATGTCGCGGGCGACGATACCGCGCGCCTTGCCGTCGACGATGATGAGGTCGACCATTTCGTGGCGCTTGAACTCCTCCACCGTGCCTGCCTGCACCTGGCGTTCCAGGGCCTGGTAGGCACCGATCAGCAGCTGCTGCCCGGTCTGGCCGCGCGCGTAGAAGGTGCGGGCCACCTGCACGCCCCCGAAGGACCGGTTGTCGAGCAGACCGCCGTATTCGCGGGCGAAGGGCACGCCCTGGGCGACACACTGGTCGATGATGGCAGCGGAGACCTCGGCGAGCCGGTAGACGTTTGACTCGCGCGCGCGGAAGTCACCGCCCTTGACCGTGTCGTAGAACAACCGGTAGACCGAGTCGTTGTCGTTGCGGTAGTTCTTGGCGGCGTTGATGCCCCCCTGCGCGGCGATCGAGTGGGCGCGCCGGGCGGAGTCCTGATAGAAGAAGGCCTTGACGTTGTAGCCCATCTCGCCAAGGGAGGCGGCGGCCGCCCCACCGGCCAGCCCGGTGCCGACCATGATGACGGTCAGCTTGCGCCGGTTGGTGGGGTTGACCAGCCGGGCGCCAAATTTGCGCTTCTCCCACCGTTCGGCCAGCGGGCCCGTGGGGCACTTGGTGTCAGCGATCGGCTCACCCTCGCGGTAGACGCCGTCGATTAGTTTGTCGTTCACGTTGTCCCTCACTTAATGAAGCCCAGCAAGATGGCGGTTGGCGGGGCCATGAAGCCGATGAAAATGGCGGCGGCGGCCAGCGACGACACGAGGCGGGTGCCGACCAGGGTGGAAGCACGCACCCAGCCCATGGACTGCATGGCGCTCCACACGCCGTGCCACACGTGCAGGGTGACGGCAGCAATGGCGATCAGGTAGACCAGCCACACCCACCAGACGTTGAAGGCCAGCACCATGCGGTTGTAGGGCCCGACGCCTTCGGCCAGGTAGTCGCCTCCCCACTGCAGGTGCAGGGTGGTGAACTGCAGGATGTGGGCGATGAGGAACAGGAAGATGACGACCCCGCCCCACCGCATGGTCCAGTGGGCGTAGCGGGAGGCCGGGGAGGCCGCGATGGCCTTCTTCACGACGTACTTGTCACGCCCGCGCGCCTTCTTGTTCCAGGCCCACAGTTTCACGGCGGCGTAGACGTGGACGATGAGGGCCAGCAGCATCACGCCCCGGAAGGCGTTGAGGAACCACCCGGCGGGAATGAAGTGGGGTAGGGGGTCGCGCAACCAGTGGGCGTACCCGTCGAAGGCTTCCTCACCCAGGAACATTTTGATGTTCCCGTAGCAGTGGAAGACGAGGAAGAACAGGAACAGGAAGCCGGTAACGGCCATCGTGCGCTTCAGCGCGACGTTGGTCCGCCCGGCAGTGCGAACAATTGTTTTCTCGGACACGCTCCCACGCTACCGAGGCGCGGACCGTGTCATTTGGGACCTCTTGCCGGGACCAAGGTCCCGCGGCGTTTGCGGCGAGATTCCGCCGTTTTCCTGCGAGCCAGCTGAAAGCCCCCGCCCAGCTTTGCTGACGCGCAGTCAAGAAATACGACAAAGGGTCCGTCCGAAATAGTCCGCCGCCGGGAATAGTCCGCCCCAGACGACGTTACAGCGACCATGACTGAACAGACTCACTCTTTGCCCGACGTCTTCGTCAACGCCCACACTGCGCGCAGCTTCCCGCCCGGGGAGCTCGACACCAACCTGTTGGCGGAGGTGTGGGACGAGATCAAGTTCGGCCCGACCGCCTTCAACTCCACGCCCCTACGGCTCCTGGTGGTTTCCCCCGCGCAGCGCCAGCGCCTGGTGGAGCGGGTCATGGAGGGCAACCAGGACCGGGTGGCGGAGGCTCCCCTGAGCGTCGTGCTGGCCTACGACGCGGCCCTGGCCGACGAGATGGCTGAGCGCGGCCTCCGCGCGGCCGAGATGGTGCGGAGCAACGCCGAGAAGATCGCGCGGGAAAACGCCTGGCTGCAGTTCGGCTACCTGGTGGTGGCCCTGCGGGCGCGCGGCCTGGGCGTGGGCCCCATGACCGGCATCGACGCGGCGGGCATTAAGGAAGAGTTCCTCGCCGATTCCTCGTGGGTACCGTTTGCGGTGCTGAACATCGGCCTGCCGGACACCGCGGCTTCCCGACGCGCTCCCCGTCCGGAGGCCCGGACCGTGATCGCCGAGGTGTAGGCGCCCCCAAGCTAGATGGGCCGACCGCCGTCGCTAACCCCTGGCGGTCGGCCCATCGCCGTCTGTGCCGGGGGTGGACCGCCGAAGCACCAGGGCATCATCGGTGGGTCGCCGATAGTAGCGACGGCGGCGCGCGATCTGCGCGAAGCCGCGACTTTGATAGAGGGCGAGGGCGGGAGCGTTGGCCGCGCGCACTTCGAGAAAGGTCTCTGCGATGCCCGCGTTGGCCACCTCAGCCAGCAGGGTGTCGAGCAGGCGCGCCCCCCACCCGTGGCCGCGCCAGTCGGCGCGCAGGCCGATGGTCATCACCTCGGCGACGTCGCCGAGGCTGACCCCGGCAAAACCCCCGAGCTCGGCCCCGCCCGGTCCCGTCCGCTCCACCAGAAAGTAGCGCCGGGCGGGGTGGGACAGTTCGGCCGCGAGCGTGGCGGCGCTCCACTTGTCGGGCCCGAAGATCTCGGCGTCCAGCAGGGTGAGGGCTGGCGCATCGGCCACCTGCGCGGGCCGCAACCGCACCTCCATCTATTTACCGGGGTGAATGTCTGGGCGTCGCAGGTAGGCCGGGACTAGCTCGCCGCCGGTCCCCGCCGCCCACCGCTCCCGCGCCAGCCGCCCAAAGCAGGCCAGGTCGAGCTCGGACACCGACGGCCCGATATTGATCTCGTCCGTCGGCAGCAGCCCCACCGCGGGCCCGACCACGCTGCGTCCGGCCGTCGGCGCCGCAGCGGGAGCGCCCACCCCGAGCTCTTCCACCTGCGTCACTCCCGGGTCCGCTTGCGCGTAAGCCCCCCAATACACCTCGCGGCGGCGCGCATCCGTGACCACCAGCACCTGCCCGGTCGCCCCCGCCGCGAAGGCTTGGGCCGCTAAGGCGTCCAGCGGACTCATGCCCACCACCGGCAGGCCCGCGGCGAACGCCAGCAGCCGGGCGGTCACCAGCCCGGCCCGCAATCCGGTGTACGGGGCGGGCCCGGTGCCCACCGCCAACAAGTCGACCTCGGCTAGCCGGAGCCCGGCCGCCGCCAGCACCTGGTGGGTGAGCGGGCCCAGCTGCTCGGCGTGCTGGCGGGGCGAGGCGTGGCGTGCCTGACTGACCAGCTCGTCGTCGCGCACCAGGCCGACGGCCGCGCCCCCCGAGGTGTCGATTACCAGCACGTTCACTGCAGGTCCTCCTTCGCCAGGGACCGCCAACGCGGCCCCACGGCAGTAATGGTCACGGTGCGTGGCTCCGCCTCGGCGTCCGGGGCCGCGCCGGCCCCCCGGTCGAGACGAATCTCTAGCCGAGATTCCGCCAATGCCTCCACTTTGCCCTCTCCCCACTCCACGACGGTGACGGACTCGGGCAGGGAGGCCTCCAGGTCGAGGGTCTCCAGGTCGTCCAGCGAGGTGATGCGGTAGGCGTCCACGTGCACCAGCGCCGGGCCGTCGCCCGGGTGGGGATGCACGCGAGCGATGATGAAAGTCGGCGAGGCCACCCGCCCCCGGACCCCAAGCCCGGCCCCGAGCCCCTGCGTCAAAGTGGTCTTCCCCGCCCCGAGCGGCCCGGAGAGGATCACCAAATCCCCGGGGGCCACCAGGCGCGCCAGGCGCTCGCCGAGCGCGCGGGTTGCCTGCGCATCGGGCAGGAGCAATGGGCCGATCTGCTGCATAGCAACCTCCCTAACTGTGGGCCAGCCGCGGGCTGAGCCGGGTGACAATCTCGTAGCCGATGGTGCCGCAGGCCCGCGCCCAGTCGTCGGCGGTGGGCGCCGGGGCGGACCCGAACAGGACGACCTCTTCGCCTGCCGCCACCGGCGGCGTCGTCCCCTCCCGCGGACCCAAGTCAATGACGAATTGGTC
Source organism: Buchananella hordeovulneris (assembly GCF_001907235.1). GTDB lineage: Bacteria > Actinomycetota > Actinomycetes > Actinomycetales > Actinomycetaceae > Buchananella > Buchananella hordeovulneris. The sequence continues at coordinate 264,191 of NZ_MQVS01000001.1, read as the reverse complement.
CATGCACACCCGCCCCACGACGGGTCGCCGTTGCCCCCCAACCCACACCTCGGCGGCATTGGAGGCGTGACGGGGCACCCCGTCGGCGTAACCGACGGGCACTAGGCCGACCCACCGGGGCCCGGGCGCCTGCCAGGTGCCGCCGTAGGAGACGGCGTCGCCCGCTGCCAGGGCTTTGACCTCGACCAGCGGGGCGGTCAACTCCAGGGCCGGACGCAGGCGCGCCAGCTGCGCGGTGTGCGCGGCGATGCGCTCGGCGTCCACGCCTGCGGCCTGTGCCAGCTGCGGCCACGCCGGTTCGGGGTCCAGGCCGTACATGGCGATGCCGGGGCGCACCGCGTCGAAGCGGGCCTGCGGATAGTGCAGCAGCCCGGCGGAGGCCGCCAAGTGCCGCAGGGCGTGCGGGAAGTTCGCCCGCACCAGCGCCGCCAGCTCCGTGAAGGCCGCGATCTGGGCCTGCGTGGCGGCCACGGCGGGCGGGCGTGGATCGTCGGCCTGCCCCAGGTGAGACCACACGCCCGTGACCTCCGCCAGCCCGGCCGCGGCGGCCTGGCGCAGCTCGGCCAGGGCGGCGGGCAGGGCGGCGGGAGCGAAACCGGAGCGGTGCAGCCCGGTCTCGATCTGCAGCTGGACGCGGGCGCGCCAGCCAGTCGCGTGGGCCGCCGCCAGCACCGCCTGTAGGTCCGCCGGGGTCGAGACGGACACGTCCAGGCCCGCCTGCACGGCCGGGAAGTAGAGGTCGGGCTCGCTGGCCAACCACGTCAAAATGCGGAGACCGGACGGGGTGGGCTCCGCCGGGGCAGCGTGAGGCTGCGGGGAGATCGGCGGCAGCCGCTTGGCCAACGTCAAGGCCTCGGAGAACTGGGCGATACCGAGCCAATTGACGGCGGCCGCCAGCGCGGCGTGTGCCGCCACCAGCAGGCCGTGGCCGTAGCCGTTGGCTTTGACGATGGCGATCTGCGGGACGGCGGCAATTTTCCCGAGCACACGCAGGTTGGCGGTGATCGCGGCGGGATGCACGACGATGCGGGGACCGACAGTTGTCATTGGCCCATTGTCCCATCTTCGCGCGCCAGGAGCGCCGCGAGCGCCGCGGGCACGGCGGCGGCCAGGGCGCTGGCGCTCAAGGGTCCGCCGCAGCGGCGGGCAGCGGCGGTGTGTAGGACGACGCCGAGACTGGCCCACCGCGCCACCTCGCCGCTGGCGAGCGGGCCAGGCAGGGCGGCAACTTCGTCCCCAACAGCGGCCAAGGCGGCGCCGAGGATTCCGGCCAGCACGTCGCCGGTGCCCGCGGTGGCCAGCCAGGCGGGGGCCCCGGAGTGCACGTAGAGCGGGTCGGTGGGGGCGGCGATGACGGTGGTGTGCCCCTTCAGCAGGACGACGCAGCCCGCCCGCTGGGCGGCGGCGCGGGCGGCGGCCACGGGAGCGGCCTCAACCTCAGCGCGACTGCGCGGCTGTCCCCAGGCGGTCAACAAGGCCGCTAGTTCGCCGGCGTGCGGGGTCAGGAGGGCGGCGGGCGGCAGCGGAGGCACCAAGCCGTCCAGAGCCGCGGCATCCAGCACGAGGGGCAGGCCGTCGGCCCGGGCGGCGGCCAGGGCGGCGGCGTAGGCGGGGGCCTGGTCTGCGTCGCCGCCGGGACCGAGCACGCGGGCCTGCACTCGGCCGGGCGCGGCGACCAGGGCGGGGTGGGCGGCCAGCTGGGCGGCGACGTGGGCCGGGCGGGGGCCCGGGCCGTCGGCAGCCAGCAGCCGCACCATGCCGGGGGCGGCCCCGAGGGCCCCGGCGGCGGCCAGGATGCCCGCCCCGGGGTAGGTGGCGGAGCCGGCCAGCAGGCCGACGACACCGCGCGTGTACTTGTGGTCGGTGGGGCGCGGGCGGCGCCACAGGGCCGCCAGCTCGGTCGCGTCCTGGGTGACGACCGCGGGGGCGGGCCCGGTCGGCTCTACCCCCAGTTCGGGCAGCGCCAGCTCCACTTGTCCGGCCAGGTAGCAGCCGGGCGGCAGCAAGAGGCAGGGTTTCTCGTCGCCGAAGGTGACGGTGACGTCGGCGCGCAGCACCACCCCTTTCACCGCCCCGGTGTCCACGTCCACGCCGGAGGGCACGTCGACGGCCACCACGCGCGGCTGGGTGTCGGCCCGTACCGGCAGCAATTCGTGGACGAGCGCGGCGGCCGGGCCGCGCAGGGGGCCGCGCGCGCCGGTGCCAGTCAGGGCGTCGAGCCAAATGGGGCTGGCGGCCGCTACTGCCCGCAGGCGGGCCGGCCCCAGCGGCCTCAGGCCCGCTGTGGCGGGCAGCGACGGGGCCAACGCCACCTGTACCCCGGCGGTGCGGGCGGCCGCCAGGGCGGGGGCGTGGGGGTGGGCGGTGGCCAGCACGGCGGTGACGGGCCAGCCGCTGCGGGCCATCAGGGCGGCGGCGTACAGCCCGTCCCCGCCGTTGGCGCCCCCGCCGACGAGCACCAGGGCCCGGTGGCCGGCGGCCCGGCCGGTGCGGGAGCGGGCCTGGGCCTTGGCGGCGCGGGCGACGGCCCACGCGGCCGCACGCATCCAGTGGTCGGGGGGCGCACTGGCCACCAGGGGGGCTTCGGCGGCGCGCACAGCGGCGGCCCGCCAGGCGGCCCTCATGCTTCCACCACCACCAGGGCGACGGCGTGGTCGCCGTCGTGCGACAACGTCAGGTGGATGTGGCGCCCACCGCGGGCGGCCAGCGCGGCGGCCACGGTACCGCTCACCGCGAAACGGGGCGGCTGCTGCCCCCCACCCCGCACCTCGCAGTCGTGCCACCGCAGGTTGCCCGGGGATCCTAGGGCCTTGGCTAGTGCCTCCTTGGCGGCAAAGCGGGCCGCCTGGGAGCGGGCAGGCCGGGCCAACTCCGCGGCGGTCAAGAGGCGCGGCCCCAGGCGCGCGCTGCGCGCCAGCGCCGCCGCGAAGCGAGGCACGTTGACGATGTCTACCCCTATCCCAACGATCATGTGGGCAGCGTACCGGCCCACCGTGGACAATAGAGCCGTGAGCGTTTCCGCCGAGTCCCGCAATTACACCCCGTTTACTGAGTTCACGCGCGAGCAGTGGAGCGCGTTGGCCGCCGCCACGCCGCTGCCGCTGACGCAGGCCGATGTGCAACGCTTGACGTCGCTCGGCGATCCGATCGGCTTGGCGGAGGTGGACGCCATCTATCGTCCCTTATCGGCGCTCCTGCAGCTGCATATCGCCGCCAATAAGGAGTTGACCACGCAGTCGCTGCGTTTCCTACGTGCCCACACCTCCCCCACGCCGTTCGTGATCGCGGTAGCCGGGTCGGTAGCCGTCGGCAAATCCACGGTCTCGCGCCTGCTGCGGGAGATGTTGCGCCGCTGGCCGCGCACCCCTCGCGTGGACCTGGTGACCACCGATGGCTTCCTGCTGCCCAATGCCGAGTTGGAACGGCGCGGCCTCATGGACCGCAAGGGTTTTCCCGAATCCTACGACCGGCGGGCCCTGCTCCGGTTCCTCACCGAGGTCAAGTCCGGGGTGGAGCAGCTGCAGGTGCCCGTCTACTCCCACGTCACCTACGACATCGTGCCCGCGCAGTATCAGACGGTCTGCGCCCCCGACGTTCTCATCGTGGAGGGCTTGAATGTGTTGCAGCCTGCCCGGGCCACCGCCCGCGGCACCTTCAACGTCGCTGTCTCGGACTTCTTCGACTTCTCCATCTACGTCGATGCTCGCCCCGGCGACATCGCCTCCTGGTATGTCGAGCGTTTCCTCAAGCTGCGGGACACCGCGTTCTCGCGGCCCGATTCGTACTTCCACACTTACGCCTCTTTGAGCGACACCGAGGCGGTGGCCCACGCCCGCCGCATCTGGCAGCAAATCAACCTGCCGAACCTGGTGCAAAACATTGCCCCGACCCGGGGACGGGCCGGGTTAATAATGCAAAAGGACGCCAGTCACCGCGTGCAGCGCCTCCTGCTGCGCAAGCGCTAGTCCCGGCCGCTCGGGCGCGCCGCGGAGGTCGACTTCCCGGAAGACACCTCCCCGCTGACCCCCTGGCCCCCCGGGCGCGCCGCGGAGGGCTGGCGACGGCTGAGAAGGCGGGCCAGGAGGGCCACCAGCTTGTCCACGGCCACCCCAACGACGACCCCCACGCACACGCCGACCGCTACCCCCACGAGCGGGTAGTCGTGGAGGAAGTGCCCGACGCCGGTGCCAATCGAGATCGATATCAGCCCCCAGGTCACGGCGGCCAGCAAGGCGGTAGCCACGAACCGGCGGCGCGGAAATCCGGTGGCCCCCGCCACCAGGTTGACGGCCACCCGACCAACCGGGATGAACCGGGCCGACAGGATCAGCAGGGTGCCGCGTCGCTGCAGGGCGGTGCGGGCCGCCCCGATAGCGCTCTGCGCCCGCTGTCCGCGCAGGAATCGCAGGCGCTCCAGCGGCACGCGCCGCCCCAGGTGGAAGGTGACGATATCGCCCACAAACGCCCCGCTGACGGCCACCGCCAATACCAGCCAGAGGTTCGGAGAGCCGGTGGTGGTGGCGAGCACCGCCAACGTGATGACGCTAGATTCCGAGGGCACGGCCGGGAAGACGGCATCGACTATGCAAAACGCCAACACCAGCACCAGCGCCCACGGGCTGCTACCGGCCGCGACCAGCAAATCCTGGAGCCAATCCACGCGGCCCTCCCTTCCTCGGGACAACCGTAGCTGGCCGTGGCCGCCAATCCCTACTCCCCCAGCACCATCTCCAACGCCGCAGATACCCGTGGGGGCCCTCCGCTAGCAGGAGAGCCCCCACGCGCCAGGAGGGTCTAGAGGGCGAGTTGTTCACGGACGACGCTGGCGAGGCGCTGGGCCACGGCGTCGGCTTCCTCCTGCGTGCGGGCCTCCACCATCACGCGCACCAGGGGCTCGGTGCCGGAGGGGCGCAGCAGTACCCGGCCGGAGTCGCCGAGGAAAGCCTCCGCTCGCTCGATGGCCTCGGCCAGCACCTCGTTGTCCCCCGCCCGCGCCTTGTCCACGTTCGGGACGTTGATGAGGGTCTGCGGCAGGCGCCGCACGATGCTGGCCAGGTCTTGCAGCGAGGAGCCGGTGTCCTGCACCCGGGCCGCGAGCAGCAGGGAGGTCAGCACCCCGTCGCCGGTGGTGGCGAATTGGGAGGCGATGATGTGCCCCGATTGTTCCCCGCCCAGGCTGTAGCCGCCCCGCAGCATCTCCTCCAGCACGTAGCGGTCCCCGACGGCGGTCTGCACGGTGGTTATTCCCGCCTCTCGCATGGCCAGCTGCAGCCCAAGATTCGACATGACGGTGGTGACCAGGGTGTCGTGCGCCAGGCGTCCTTCGTCTTTCAGGGCCAGGGCCAACAGCCCCATGATCTGGTCGCCGTCCACGAGCGTGCCCTGGGCGTCGACGGCCAGGCAGCGGTCAGCGTCGCCGTCGTAGGCCACCCCGAAGTCTGCCCCGGAGGCCACCGTGACGGCCTGCAGCTGCTCCGGGTGGGTCGAGCCGCAGGCCTTGTTGATGTTTTCCCCGTCCGGGGAGGCGTTCATGACCACAACATCGGCCCCGGCTTCGCGCAGCGCCATCGGGGCCACATTGGAGGCGGCACCGTTGGCGCAGTCCACCGCGATCCGCAGCCCCTTTAGGCGCTGCGGCCCCACGGCCCCCACCAGGTGGGAGACATAGTTGTGGTCGGCGCGCTCGGTGTCCCGGTGGATGTCCCCGACGCCCCCGCCGGTGGGACGCTGCCAACTTTGCGTCAGCAGGGCTTCGATCTGGTCCTCCACCGCGTCATCAAGCTTGTAGCCGCCGCGGGCGAAGAACTTGATGCCGTTGTCCTGCATCGGATTGTGGGAGGCCGAGATCATGACCCCAAGGTCAACATCGGAGGTGGCCGTGAAGTGCGCGACAGCGGGGGTGGGCACGATGCCCACCCGGGTGACGTCGACCCCGCCGGAGGCCAGCCCGGCCGCGATGGCGGCCGACAGGAACTCACCTGAAATGCGGGTGTCGCGCCCGATAACGGCCCGTGGCTTGCCGCCCCGGGCGGGAGGATTGTCGCCTAGCCAGCGGGCGGCCGCCAGCCCGAGCGAGAGCGCCAATTCTGGCGTGATCTCGGCGTTTGCCAGCCCGCGCACCCCGTCGGTGCCAAAGAGTCTTGCCATCGTGTTTCCCTTTCGTTGCCGCAGCCATGTTGGCACACCCAGGGCCCTACCTGCCGACCGGGCAACCAGCGAGTTTTCCCGGCTGCGCGCCAACGCGACAAACCCTCCCCCACCGCTCACTTCGGCGCAGCGAGGGCCGGGAAGCCGTCACGCACCGCCCTCGCTTACTCCGGCGCGGCTGCCAGCAACCGCCCTAGTTGACTCCCAGCGCGCCACAGGCGCCATATACACCGGATGACCGCCCCCGGTAGCCAATTAGGGCGGGCACCCGCCCGGCAGCACCCCCCAACACGCTGGTGCCCGCCGGAGGAAACCTCCGGCGGGCACCAGCAGCAGCGACCAGCGCTTAACGCTTGGAGTACTGGGGGGCCTTGCGGGCCTTCTTCAAACCAGCCTTCTTGCGCTCGATCGCCCGCGCGTCGCGGGTCAGGAAGCCAGCCTTCTTCAGCGCCGGGCGGTTAGCCTCCATGTCGATCTCGTTCAAGGCGCGGGCAATGCCCAGACGCAACGCGCCAGCCTGCCCGGAGATGCCGCCGCCGTGGATGCGGGCGATCACGTCAAACCGCCCCTCGATGTCCAGCAGGGCGAACGGCGAGCGCACCAACTGCTGGTGCAGCTTGTTCGGGAAGTAGTCCTCCAGGGTGCGGCCGTTGAGCTTCCATTCCCCGGTGCCGGGCACCAGGCGGACGCGGGCCACAGCCTCCTTGCGGCGGCCGAGGGCCGCGCCGGGGGCGGTGATGGACTGGCCGAGGCCCGCAGCGGGGGCTTCGGTTTCGGTGGTGTAGCTCGACGGCGCGTCGAACTCGTCGAATTCAGTGGTCTCTTCTGCCACGTTATTCCTCAAATCCTGGACGGAGCCGCTTACTGAGCGACCTGGTCGATGGTGAACACCTCGGGCTTCTGGGCGGCGTGCGGGTGCTCGCTGCCCGAGTAGACCTTGAGCTTCTTCAGCTGCTCACGGCCGAGGCGGTTGTGCGGGAGCATGCCGCGAATAGCCTTCTCCACGGCGCGCTCGGGGCGCGTGGCAAGCAGCTCGCGGTACGAAACGGCGGTCAGACCACCGGGGTAGTGGCTGTGGCGGTAAGCGAACTTCTTGTCCGCCTTGCCACGGGTGAGAACGACCTTGTCGGCGTTGATGATGATGACGAAGTCACCGGTGTCAACGTGCGGAGCAAAGATCGGCTTGTGCTTCCCACGGAGCAGGGTCGCGGCCTGGGCCGCCAGTCGGCCGAGGACAACATCGGTGGCGTCGATGACGTACCACTTCTTGTCGATGTCGCCGGGCTTCGGGGTAAAGGTGCGCACGGGCGTTGCCTTCGTTTCGTTCGGGCGGCGGCCAGCTCTACGCGTGCGTGCAGGGCGTGTCCGCCGTGGACATTGCATTGGGCCGCTCCGGGGGCTTCGGCGAGTGGGAGGCGCCGGTAAGGGAGCGGACAACAGGGGCAAGACTACCCAGGTGCAGGGCCGCCGGTCAAAGGACCGGCAAACGTCGGCACTGTCACGTTGCCCACATCAATGGCCACTACGGGCGTGTCGGCAGGCGGCGCACCACCTTGGCGCGCGCGGCCTGCGCCGCCAGGTGGGCGGTGGGCGGATAGTCGACCCGCTCCAGCACCAAGCCGTGGGGTGGAGCCACCGGCGCGGCCTGCGTGCGGCACGGGCGAGCCACGAGAGAGGCCAACCAGGCCGCGTCCCGGCTCGCCAAACCAACAGCCAAACTCGCCCCCACCAGGGAGCGCACCATGGAATGGCAGAAGGCATCGGCCCCGACCGTCAACACCACCAGCCCCGCATCGCTGCCCACGGTGCCGCGTTCCCACTGCAGATACTGCAGCGTGCGCACCGTACTCGCCCCCGGGCGAGGCTTGCAGAAGGACAGGAAGTCATGCTCGCCCACTAGCACGCCGACGGCCTGCTGCATGGCTGCCACATCCAACTCGCCGCGCTGCCACAGCACGTGGGTGCGGCGCAGCGGGTCGCGGGGGGCAAGACCGTCGGCCACCCGGTACCGGTAGTGGCGCGCCAGGGCCCCGAAGCGGGCATCGAAGTCCGCGCTCACCTCCTGCGCTCCCAGCACGACGACGTCGCTAGCGCCCCGCACCGGGCCCGCCTCCCGCCCCAGTACCCCCGTCAGGCGCTCCACCAGCGCCTGCCCGGAGGAACGGGGCGAGCGGCCCGGCAGGGCCTGCCACACCGCGCTCGGCAGATCAAAATGGGCCACCTGGTGGGCGGCATGCACCCCGGCGTCGGTGCGCCCCGCTACCGTCAGCCGCACCGGCAAACGCGTAATCGTGTGCAGGGCGGCGCTCAGCACCCCCTCGACAGTGCGCAAACCGGGCTGGGCCGCCCACCCGGCGAAATTGGTTCCGTCGTAGGCCAGATCCAGGCGCACCCGCACATCACTCATGGCGCCAGACTAACCGCCCCACCCCTAGTGCTTCTTGTAGAGCGACTTGGTCTGGTAGACGGGCTCGGAGGTCACCTGGATCGCCAGGCTGCGGAAGATGCCCTCGTCGACGGGACCGAGGATCACCGACGTGTGCACATCGCACCCCCGCAGCTTGCCCAGGCAGTCCAGCGCCTGGCGGGCGGCCGGGTCGTGGGTGGCCGAGACCGCCAAGGCGATCAGCACCTCGTCGGTGTGCAGGCGCGGGTTGCGGCTGCCCAGGTGCGTGGTCTTCAGGGTTTGGATCGGCTCGATCGACTCCGGGGCCAGGAGCCGCACCTCCGGATCCAAGCCCGCCACGACCTTCAACGCATTGAGCAGCATTGCCGAGCACGCCCCCAGCAGCGCCGAGGTCTTGCCCGTGACGATCTGCCCATCTGGCAGCTCCATCGCGGCGGTCGGGGCCTGCGTCTGCTCCGCCAATTGCAGGGCGGGGGCCACCACCGGCCGGTCCGCGGTGCTGATGCCCATCGACCCCATCAGCACGGCGATGCGCTCTGACTGGACCGGCTCGGCCTCGTCACGCCGTTCGCAGGCCAGCGCCTTGTAGTAGCGGCGGATCACTTCCTGCCGGGAGGCCGCCCGGCACACCGCATCGTCGCTGATGCAGTGCCCCGCCATGTTGACCCCCATGTCCGTGGGCGACTGGTAGGGGCTCGCGCCCAGGATCTGCTCAAACAGCCGGGTCAACACCGGGAAGATTTCCACATCCCGGTTGTAGTTGACCGTTTGCTCCCCGTAGGCCGCCAGGTGGAACGGGTCGATGACGTTGACGTCGTCTAGGTCCGCCGTGGCGGCCTCGTAGGCCTGATTGACCGGGTGATCCAGCGCCAGGTTCCAGATCGGGAACGTCTCGAACTTCGCGTAGCCCGAAGCGATCCCCCGCTGGTGGTCGTGGTAGAGCTGCGACAGGCAGGTAGCCATCTTGCCGGAGCCCGGCCCGGGCGCGGTGACAACCACCAGGTCGCGGCTAGTTTCGATGTATTCGTTGCGACCGTAGCCGGTCGGCGAGACGATGCGGGCTACGTCGTGCGGGTAGCCGACGATCGGATAGTGCTCGTAGACTCGCAGCCCCAGGCGCTCCAGCTTGCTCTTGAAGGCCGCGGCCTGGTGGTTGTCGGGCGTCATCTGGGTGATAACGACGCTGCCGACGTACAGGCCGTAGTCCCGGAAAGCGTCGACGTGCCGCAGGACGTCGTCCTCGTAGGGAATGCCCAAGTCAGCGCGCACCTTGTTGCGGGCGAAGTCCCGCGCGCTGACCGCCACCACGATCTCGACCTCCTCGCGCAGGGAGGCGAGCATGACGATCTTGTTATCAGGAGTAAAGCCCGGCAAAACCCGGGCTGCGTGCATGTCATCGACGAGTTTGCCGCCGAACTCGAGGTAAAGCTTGCCGCCGAACTGGGCGCGGCGCTCGGCAATGTGCCGGGACTGCATTTCGATGTACTTCGCGCTATCGAAGCCAACCTGCATCGTGCGTTCCTCCCTTAAAGGTCAACGCCTGGGCAGTCTACCAACGCCCCCGCGCGCCAAAGTGGGACCGGGGCGCGACCGGGCACCGTTTCCCCCGATTTTCTGCGGCCGCTAACCCGACGTGTCCATTAGCACACGCCAGTGGGGGCGCCCACTATTTTTTCCCTCAGCCAATCCGCCTCAAGTGCCCCTAGGGGCCGAGTAACCTCAGGTGATTGACAGAAAGGACCACCATGGGTTTTTGGAACCGCTCCGAGCCAACACCCCCGCCCGCTGAGCAGGGTGGGCAGGTGCCCACGCCCTATACGCGCGAACGCATGGCCCAGTACATGCAGCGCGAAGAGTACAGCTACGATCTGGACCCCGACGGCGACGTCATGACCGGCTTTAGGGGGCACGGCTTCTACCTGCTGGCCAACGGCGCCGAGGACGAGGTCCTGACGGTGCGCGGTCGCTGGTCCCGGTCCCTGCCCGCCGACCAGCGCTACGCCCTGCTGGACGCCATCAACGATTGGGCGGTGGAGCGCATCTGGCCCAAGGGCTACATTCGCCAGGACGACGACGGCACCCTGGCCGTCTTCGGCGAGTTCAGCGTGGATCTGGAGGACGGTGCCACCGACGAGCAGCTCGCGCAGTACCTCGACTGCGGCATCTCGACCTGCTTGGGCATGTTCGACGCGCTCGACGAGCGCTTCCCAGAAGACGGCAACTCGCTCGGCACCCCGAGCATCGACCTGTAAGGAGACCACCGATGGGATTCTGGGACAACAACGAGGCCGCCCCCAACGTTGACACCGTGCGCCCGTTCACCCGCGAGCGGATGGCGGACTGGATGCGGTCCAAGGACTACAACTTCAGCACCGACGACGACGGCGACGTCATCACCAGCTTCGGCAACCACCGGTTCCTGCTCATGGCCAACGGCGCCGACGCCGAGGTGCTGACGGTGCGCGGGCGCTGGGCGATCACGGCCCCGGCCTCGGCCCGCTACAAGATTCTGGAGGCCATCAACCAGTGGTCGATCGAGAAGATCTGGCCCAAGGCGTACGTGGTGGTTGACGACAACGGCACCCTGTTCGTCTCCACCGAGGTCAGCGTCGACCTGGAGAAGGGCGTGAGCGACAAGCAGCTCGGGCAGTACCTGTCCTGCGGGATCGGCACCGCCATCCAGCTGTTTGAGGAACTGGATCGGTTGTTCCCCGACACCCGGTTCGGCCCGGCCACCCCACCGCCGAACATGTAGGTGGCTGTGCCGCAGGGGGCTGGATACGTTGCGTATCCAGCCCCCTGCTGTTTGTGGGGTGGCCGCGCGGCCCGGCGCCGCGGGCCACCTGGATGCCCGCCGGCCGTGGCCTGCAACGCCCCGGCGGCCGCCCCTCGCCGGGGCGCGCCCGCGCTAACCGGCCAAGGCCACCGCCTGCGGCCACACCTTGCCGCCGCACGCCGCCGGCCCCAGCTCCAGCCACGGGCCGTGCCCAAACTCGACACCGGGCTCGGGCAACCCCTCGGCGATGGTCTTCTCCCCGAAGAACAGGAAGTCGGGGGCAAGGAAGATGAGTTGCTCCTGTCCCTCCTGCTGCCAGGTCAGACAGATGTTGCCGCCCATCTTCTGCACGGAATCCAGCTTCGACTGGTGCCCGATGGCGTTGACCGCCCCGTCCAGCCACACGTGGAACGGCACATAGTCGCCCTTGGCTTGGGCACCCACCGCGAAGTGCTTTTCGAAATCGCTGAGGGCAGCAAGGTTGACGAAGACCTCCGCGGCGGAGAACTTCTCGGATACCTGTTTGGCCACCGGGGTCGGCCCGAAGAACTCCAGGGCGTCGCGCTGGGGGGCGTAGCGGGTGTAGCCACTGCCGCCTGCCTGTGCCACGAACTCGGCGACTTCCTGCTGGCGCTTTTGCAGCTGATCAGCGGACATCCTGGTCAGCACCACCCGCTCGTTCCACTCGCCGCCCTCAGGGGAGTCGGCCGTTGGTCTCGGCCCCGCCGCCACTTCCTGGGCCTTGGCGGCGAGCGGGGAATCGGCGGCGATCACGCTGACGGAAATGCCAATGGCCTCATCGGCCACGTCGCACACGGTGTGCCGCACCTGTTCGGTTGGGAACTGCTGCATGAGCTCTTGCCACTGCGCGGCGGGCACGTCAACGAACTCGGAGCTCCATTTCCCGGCGCACTCGGCGTGGAACTTCCCCAGCGCCGCGCCACTGCCCTCGCTGCCGCCGTCGCCGTCTGGCTGCGCGGCGGCCGACGAGTCCGCCCCTGCGCCGGATTGCCCGTCGGCCTCGCTCTGCCCGCAGCCGGCCAGCACCAGCCCTATTCCCGTCACGACTGCCGCAATCGCTTTACTGCTGCGCACCAGTTGTGCCTCCTTTCTGAGTTAGCGTCGGCCCACACGCTCCGACGCGCCCAGCATCCCAGGCCGGGCTGGCTGGGCCAACCACCCGCGGGTGGATCGACTTTCCCACCGCAGGCGGAGAGCTCGCCCGGCCGTGTCCTCCCGGCCGACCGCGCTTGTGGGCCACGCAACCCCGCCCCTAGGCCCCAGGTCCCGCAACGACCTAGTTGGCGCAACCGCGCCCGGCCGTCCACGCCAGTGGGGGGCAGGCCCGTCACCGGGCCTGCCCCCCACCAAGCATGCGTCTGCCTTACTCGGCGGACTGCTCCTCTGCCTGTGCCGGCGCCTCCGCGGCGTCGGCCGCCTCAGCCTGCGCGGTCTTCTTCGCCGCGGCGGCCACGGTGGCCTCGGCCTCCCGCACGACCTCCCGCTTGGCAACCTTCTCGGTCACCAGCGAGATGACGGCCATCTGCGCGGAGTCGCCACGCCGCTGGTCGAGCTTGACCACCCGGGTGTAGCCACCCTTGCGGTTCGGGTCGATCGCCGGGGCGATCTCCTCGAACAGCTTGGCGACGATACCGCGGTCGGTGATGACCTTCAAGACGGTGCGGCGGGCGTGCAGGTCACCGCGCCGGGCCTTGGCGATCAGGCGCTCAGCGAACGGCTGGACGCGCTTGGCGCGCACCACCGTGGTCTTGATCTGGCCGTGCTCGAAGAGCGACTTGGCGAGGTTGGCGAGCATGTGACGCTCGTGCGCCGGGGAACCACCCAGGCGCGGACCCTTAGTGGGCTTGGGCATGATGTCTCCTAGTTTCCGGGTCTGCGCCGGTCAGTTGTTGTACTCGTCGGAGAACTGCAGGTTGCCCGCAAATGGGTCCTCGTTCACCGGCGTCTCCAGGTGGCTGTCCTTCAGGGCCAGGCCCAGGCCAGCCAAGGTCTTCTTGATCTCGTCGATCGACTTGGCACCGAAGTTGCGGATGTCCAGGAGGTCCGCCTCAGAGCGGGCCACCAGCTCACCCACCGTGTGGATGCCTTCGCGCTTCAAGCAGTTGTAGGAGCGGGCGATGAGGTTCAGGTCCTCAATCGGCAGCGCCAGGTCTGCGGCAAGCGCGGCGTCCGTCGGCGACGGGCCGATGTCGATCCCCTCGGCCTCCAGGTTCAGTTCCCGGGCCAGGCCGAAGAGCTCAACCAGGGTCTTGCCAGCCGACGCGATCGCGTCGCGCGGGGCAATGGAGTCCTTAGTCTCGAGGTCGATCACCAGCCGGTCAAAGTCCGTGCGCTGCTCCACACGGGTGGCCTCAACCTTGTAGGTGACCTTGAGGACGGGGCTGTAGATCGAGTCGATCGGGATGCGCTGCAGCTCGGTGTCGGCGCTCTTGTTCTGCGCCGCCGACACGTAGCCGCGGCCTCGCTCCACGGTCAGCTCGACTTCCAGCTTGCCCTTTTCGTTCAGGGTCGCGATGCGCAGGTCCGGGTTGTGCACCTCGACGCCCGCGGGCGGCGTGATGTCACCGGCGAGCACGACGCCCGGCCCGGCCTTGCGCAGGTACATCACCACGGGCTCATCGTGCTCCGAGGAGAGCACGATGTCCTTGATGTTCAGGATGATCTCGGTGACATCTTCCTTCACCCCGGCGATGGTGCGGAACTCGTGGGGCACGCCGTCGATCCGGATGGACGTGACGGCCGCGCCCGGGATGGAGCTCAACAGGGTGCGACGCAGCGAGTTGCCGAGGGTGTAGCCGAAGCCGGGCTCGAGCGGTTCGATGACGAACCGGGAGCGTCTTTCGGAGACAACCTCCTCGGTCAGGGTAGGACGCTGAGAGATAAGCACTTTGTTCCTTTCGAATCTTTCCGTCCGCTATATGACGTAGATTGCCCGCGCAGAAGCGCGGTAGGGGCGGGGCGAGACCCCGCCGGGCCCATCAAACGCGGCGACGCTTCGGGGGGCGGCAGCCGTTGTGCGCCTGCGGGGTGACGTCCTTGATGGACCCCACCTCCAGGCCGGTGGCCTGCAGCGACCGGATGGCGGTCTCGCGGCCCGAGCCGGGGCCCTTGACGAACACGTCGACCTTCTTCATCCCGTGCTCCTGCGCGCGGCGGGCCGCGGCCTCGGCAGCCAGCTGGGCAGCGAACGGGGTGGACTTACGCGAACCCTTGAAACCAACCTGGCCGGAAGAGGCCCAGGCGATCACGGCACCGGTCGGGTCGGTGATCGACACGATGGTGTTGTTGAAGGTGGACTTAATGTAGGCGTGACCGTGAGAAACGTTCTTCCGGTCTTTCCGGCGCGGCTTACGCGCCGCCGCAGTGCGGGACTTGGGGGGCATTAAAACTCCTGGTCTGAGATCATCGGAGCGAGCAAGCTCGCCTACTACTTCTTCTTCTTACCGGCCACCGTGCGCTTGGGGCCCTTGCGGGTGCGCGCGTTGGTCTTGGTGCGCTGACCGTGCACCGGCAGGCCGCGCCGGTGGCGCAGGCCCTGGTAGCAGCCGATCTCAACCTTGCGGCGGATGTCCGCGGCCACCTCGCGCCGCAGGTCACCTTCCACCTTGTAGTTCGCCTCGATGAAGTCACGCAGGGCGACCAGGTCTTCGTCGGTCATGTCCTTGACGCGCAGGTCCGGCGAGATGCCGGTGGCGGCCAAAGCTTCCTTGGCGTGGTGCCGACCAACGCCGTAGATGTAGGTGAGCGCAACCTCAAGCCGCTTATCGCGGGGGAGGTCGACGCCAACAAGACGTGCCACGTTTTCTCCTGTGGTACAACGGAGGCCGTCGCCCGCCCTCCGACCTATTTTCGCGGTCGGCCCCAGCCTCCGAAACTGGGGGTCCCATAGTGGGTTGGGGGACGCTGTTGCCACCGAGTGGTGGCGGGGGTTACTGGCGTCTTAGCCCTGGCGCTGCTTGTGACGTGCGTTATCGCAAATCACCATCACGCGCCCGTGGCGACGAATGACCTTGCACTTATCGCAGATCTTCTTGACGCTCGGCTTGACCTTCATGGTGTGTCCTCTCGCCGCCGCGACAGCGGCGCTAGTTGCTACTTGTAGCGGTAGACGATGCGTCCGCGCGACAAGTCGTACGGGCTCAGCTCTACCACCACCCGGTCCTCAGGCAGGATCCGGATGTAGTGCTGACGCATCTTGCCCGAGATGTGCGCTAGGACGACGTGTCCATTGCTCATTTCCACGCGAAACATCGCGTTGGGCAGGGCTTCCACGACGGTGCCCTCCACCTCGATAACGCCATCTTTCTTGGCCATGGATGAACCAGTGTCCTTACATCTCGACTGGACTCGACGCCGGTTCCCGACGCCGCTGCCCGCCCCGGGAACCGCCTTGCCTGCTTCCTACAGGGTGGCGGAGGGCGCGCACGTCCGACGTGCAAGCATAGTTGATTCTGCGGGGCGGCAAAAGCGGGCAAATGGCGGGGCGGAGGTGAATCTGCCCACGCGCGGGGCGCGGCGACCTCACCGACCGACCTGCACCCGCTCCCGGTCGAGGACTTCCAGCGCCGACCCCAGCTGCGCGCTCGTGGCGTCGAGGTTAATTTTGTCGCTCTTGCCGTCGTACCAGAACGCCACATCCCCCAGCTCGCCGGGCAGCAGGCCGGGCAGATCACCGGCCAGTTCGCGGTAGGTGTCGGCCGTGAAACGGGAGACGAAGACCACGCCCATGCCGGGGCCGACTTCTTGGGCCACGGCCCGCTCGGCCGCGTAGGCCAAGAGCTGACTGTCGGCCTCCAACCCCAGGTAGACCACCCCGTCGTAGGGGTCGATGAAGGGCCCGGCAAAGTTGCCGTCCGGGTCGGCGGCGGCCCCGAAGAGATCGTTGTCGTAGCGCAGCTGCGCCAGCAGATGGGCGGCGGTCTCTTGGTCGACGACGACGCGGGTGTCGGTCGGCAAGGCCGTCGGCGCGGAGTCGGCGCAGGCCGCTAGCCACCCGAGTGCCAGGCCCACGGCCGCCAGCCGGGCGCCGCTGCCCGCCCGCGACACTCGGCGAGGGACGGCCTCGTCTGCCCGCCGGGGGCGCCAGTTCACTGCGGCTCCACGGGGGCCAGCCCGTAGGGAGCTAGCAGGGCAGCGCCGCCATCGCGGGCGGTCAGCACCCACACCCCGCCCTCCAGCAGGGCGACGGTGTGTTCGGAATGGGCGGCGCGCCCGCCCCCACGCGACACGGCAGTCCACCCGTCGTCTAAGACCACGCAGGCGTCCTTGTTTAGGGCATCCCCCGCGTCTATCAGCATCGGCTCGATGCAGATGGCCATCCCCGGGTGCAGTTTGGGGCCGCGACCGCGTGTCCGGTAGTTCAACACATCCGGCTCGGTGTGTAGCTCGTTGCCGATCCCGTGGCCGGTGAACTCCAACGGAATGCCGTACTCCACGCCGGTGCGGGCCAAATGGCGCTCCACGACTTCCTCCACGGCCTCCCCCACGTCGTCCACCCGCGCGGTCCCCGCCGCGAGCTGGCGAGCCACGCGGGCGATGGCAGCATCCCGGGCTTCGTCGGTGACGCGCACCAGGTCCTGATCGGCTGCGCTGCCCGCCTGCCAGCCGCCAACTATCGTCGTGAAGCAGGCGTCCGCGTGCCACTGGCGCCCGGCTTCGTCTAGGACGTAGGCACCGCAGTCGAACGACACGACGTCGCCGCGTTGCAGCACCCGAGGCCCGGGGATGCCGTGCACGACCTCTTCGTTGACCGAGATACATACCGTGGCGGGAAACCCGTGATAGCCGAGGAAGTTGGAGTAGGCGCCTGCCGCCTCGATGACGTCGGCGGACACGGCATCAAGTTCGCCGGTGGTGCGACCGGGGGCAACAGCGGCGCGCAGGGCGTCGTGGATGTCAGCCACGACCAGCCCTGCGCGCCGCATGTGCCGCAGGCCGGAAGAATCGATCAGCTTACTGCGGCGACGAATCACGGTCAGTCCTCTGGGTCGGCCAAAGCGCCCCGGATAGCTGCCAGGAGCCGCGTCGTTACCTCGTCGACGGACCCCATACCGTCAACCTGCACCAGCAGGCCGCGGGCAGCATAGGCCGCCGCCAGGGGCGCGGTCTGTTCCGCGTAGACCTCCAGGCGCCGCCGAATGACTGGCTCGGTGTCGTCGGCCCGCCCCTGCTCGTGGGCCCGGTTGAGCAACCGCGCCACCACCTCGTCGGTGTCGGCAGTCAGCTCGACGACGATGTCCAGGCCCAGCCCGCGGGAGGCCAACATGCGATCGAGCTCGTTGACCTGGTCGCTGGTGCGCGGGTAGCCGTCCAGCAGGAAGCCGTGCGCCGCGTCGGGGGCCTGCAACCGCGCGTCGACCATCAGGTTGGTGACCTCGTCCGGGACGTACTCCCCCGCCTCCATGTACTGCTGCGCCCGCTTACCGAGATCGGTGCCCTGGGCCACGTTGGCGCGGAAGATTTCGCCGGTCGAAATGGCGGGGATGCACAGCTCCGCCGCCACGCGCGCCGCCTGGGTGCCCTTGCCCGCCCCGGGCGGGCCGAGCATTACCATCCGTGTCATGCCAAGAACCCTTCGTAGTGCCGCTGCTGGAGCTGGGAGTTGATTTCCTTGACGGTCTGCAGGCCGACCCCCACGATGATGAGGATCGTGGTGCCGCCGAACGGCAACTGGGCGATCTTCAACAGGTTCATCGCAATGGTCGGCAGCAACGCAATGATCAGCAGGTAGATGGCACCAGCCGTGGTGATGCGGGACACGACGTAGCGCAGGAAGTTGGCGGTCGGCTGGCCGGCCCGAATACCGGGAATGAAGCCGCCGTATTTCTTCATGTTATCGGCCACCTCGTCCGGGTTGAAGGTGATGGCGGTGTAGAAGAAGGCGAAGAACAAGACCAGCAGCCCGTAAATGGCCAGGTAGCCCCACGAGGTTTGCGCCAGGTGCCGCTGGATCCACAGCGCCCAGCCGGCCTGCGGGTTTGCGAACTGCACGGCCAGGGCCGGCAGCGCCAGAATCGAGGAAGCGAAGATGACCGGGATAACACCGGACATGTTGATCTTGATCGGGATGTAGGTGGTGGTGCCTCCCATGAGACGGCGCCCCACCATGCGCTTGGCGTACTGCACCGGGATACGCCGGGTGGACTGCTCGACGTACACCACAGCCAGGGTGATGGCCAGAATCAGGGCCAGCATGACGGCGAACTTGGTCCAACCGTTGTTGGATTGCCCGATGCTAAGCATGGAGGCCGGGAAGCCCGCCACGATCGAGGTGAAGATCAGCAGCGACATGCCGTTGCCGATGCCCCGCTCGGTGATCAACTCACCGAGCCACATGATCAAGCCGGTCCCGGCAGTCATGGTCAAAATCATCAACACAAACGTCCACACCGAGTCGTTAACCAGCAGGGGCTCGGTGCAGCCGGAGAAGATACGGCCCGTGCGGGCCAAGGTGATGATGGTGGTGGACTGCAGCACCGCCAACCCGATCGTGAGGTAACGGGTGTACTGCGTCAGCTTGGCCTGACCGGCCTGCCCTTCCTGGTGCAGGTCCTCAAAGCGCGGCACCGCCACCCGCAACAGCTGGATGATGATGGAGGCCGTGATGTAGGGCATGATGCCCAGGGCAAAAACGCTCAGCTGCAGCAAAGCGCCACCTGAGAAGATGTTTACCAGGTCCAACAGGCCGCCGGTGTTCTGGCTGTCGACGCAGGCCTCAAGGGCCTTGTAACTCACGCCCGGGGTGGGGATGTAGGAACCCAGGCGGAACACCGCCATGATCCCAAGCGTGAACAACAGCTTGCGTCGCAGATCCGGCGTGCGGAACGCCTGGACGAATGCGGTGAGCAAACTTCCTCCTCAATGGCGCGGGATGCCGCTAAGTGCACCCTGTGGCGATAACTCCCTAAGCGTACTCGCTGCTCGGGAAGACTTGCACACCGGCCGGCCTCTTCGCCAGGCAGATGCGCGAAACATGGGAAATATCATCCCGACAATAAGTCTTTAATTTGTTAAGTGGCGGTGGGCGGCCCGTTCGGGCCGCCCACCGGCTCATCACTCGGCGGAAATAGAACCGCCAGCTGCTTCGATCTTCTCCTTAGCGGAAGCAGACCAAGCATCAACCACGAGCTCCACCTGCACGGTGATCTCGCCGGTGCCAAGCACCTTGACGGGGTGGCCGCGACGCACCGCACCGGCCTCCACCAGGGCCTCGACGTCGATCTTGCCGCCCTGCGGGAACAGGGTGGAGATCTTGTCCAGGTTCACCACCTGGTACTCGACGCGGAACGGGTTCTTGAACCCGCGCAGCTTCGGCAGGCGCATGTGGAGCGGCATCTGCCCACCCTCAAATCCTGCCGGCACCTGGTAGCGAGCCTTGGTGCCCTTGGTACCACGCCCCGCCGTCTTACCCTTCGAGCCCTCACCACGCCCGACGCGCGTGCGCGGGGTCTTGGCGCCCGGAGCCGGACGCAGGTGGTGTACTCGCAGGATCTTGCCGGTGCCGCGGGATTCCTCCGGCGTCACCTTGTCCTCCAACTGAGCCATCGTCAGTCGACCTCCTCAACGGTGACCAGGTGGGCCACCGTGGCGATCATGCCGCGCACGGACGGGCTGTCCTCACGCACGGTGCTCTGACCGATCTTGCGCAGGCCCAGGGTACGCAGCGTCTGCCGCTGGTAGTCCTTGCCACCGATGCTCGACTTCTTCTGGGTGATCTTGAGCTTCGCCATCACGCACCGACCCCTCCGGCTGCCGCCTCAGCTTCAGCCTTTTCCTTGGCCTGCCGCTTCTCAGCTTCGCCCTCGGCGCGCGCCCGCAGCAGCGCGGCCGGTGCCACGTGCTCCAACGGCAGGCCACGCCGGGCGGCCACCGCTTCGGGCTGCTCAAGCTGCTTCAGCGCCGCCACCGTCGCCCGGACGATGTTGATCGCATTCGAAGAGCCCAGCGACTTGCTGAGAATGTCGTGCACACCGGCGCATTCGAGCACGGCGCGCACCGGACCACCGGCGATAACACCGGTACCCGGGGAGGCCGGACGCAGCAGCACCACGCCAGCCGCGTCCTCGCCCTGCACCAGGTGCGGGATCGTCTTGCGCACGAGCGGGATACGGAAGAAGTTCTTCTTCGCTTCCTCCACGCCCTTGGCAATCGCTGCCGGAACTTCCTTGGCCTTGCCGTAGCCGACGCCGACGGTGCCTTCACCGTCACCGACCACGACCAGGGCGGTGAAGGAGAACCGACGCCCACCCTTCACAACCTTGGAAACCCGGTTGATCGTGACAACACGCTCAATGAACTGGTCACGTTCGCCACGCTCAGCGCGGCGGTTGTTTTCGCGACGGTCGTCGCGGCGGCCGCGGCGCTCGTTGTCGCGGCCCTCGCGCCCGTCGTTCGAGCCGGCGGTACCGGCCCTACCTCGCTGCGGTGCAGCCATCAGATGTTCCTCTGCTTTCCGTGGGTCGCGCTTGTCACAGGGTCAGACCGGCCGCGCGGGCGCCGTCGGCGACCGCAGCAACACGTCCGTGGTACTTGTTGCCGCCCCGGTCAAAGACCACGGCCTCAACACCGGCAGCCTTGGCACGTTCGGCGACCAATTCGCCCACTCGCCGAGACTTGTCCACCTTCTTGCCCTCGGCGCTGCGCAGCGCAGCTTCGAGAGTGGAGGCGGAAGCCAGGGTGCGGCCGACCGAGTCGTCCACAACCTGCGCCACCATGTGACGGTTGGAGCGGGTAACCACCAAGCGCGGACGCTCGGGAGTACCAACGATGCGCTTGCGTAGACGCAGGTGGCGGCGCTTGCGAGCAACGGCCTTGCCCTTGCCCTTGACCGAGATAGCCATCACTTACCAGCCTTTCCGACCTTGCGCTTGACCTGCTCGCCGGCGTAGCGCACACCCTTGCCCTTGTAAGGCTCGGGCTTGCGCAGCTTGCGAATGTTGGCCGCGACCTCGCCCACCAACTGCTTATCGATACCCAGCACCGAGAACCGGTTCGGGCCCTCAACCTTGAAGCTGATGCCCTCCGGCGCCTCGACAACCACCGGGTGGGAGAAGCCCAGGGCAAACTCCAGCGAGGTGCCCTTCGCGGTCACGCGGTAACCAGTACCGACGATCTCCAGCTTCTTCTCGTAGCCCTCGGTAACGCCCACCACGATGTTGTGCAGCAGGGTGCGGGTCAGGCCGTGCAACGCCCGCGAGGCGCGCTCGTCGTTCGGACGGCTGACAACCAGCGAACCGTCCTCGACAACCACCTGAATCGGGGTAGGAATCGTGTGGGTCAGGGTGCCCTTCGGGCCCTTGACCGTCACCAGTGCGCCATCAATCTGCACGTCGACGCCGGCCGGGACGGTTACGGGCAGCTTGCCAATACGAGACATGCCTAGCCTCCCTTACCAGATGTAGGCGAGGACTTCCCCACCCACACCCTTGTCGGCCGCCTGACGGTCAGTCAGCAGCCCCGAGGACGTGGACAGGATGGCCACGCCGAGACCGCCGAGCACCTTCGGCAGGTTAGTGGACTTCGCGTACACGCGCAGACCCGGCTTGGAAACCCGTTTGACGCCAGAGATGGCGCGCTCCCGGTGGTTCCCGTACTTCAGGTTGAGCGTGAGCTTCTTACCGACCTCGGCGTCCTCGACGGTGAACCCGCCGATGTAACCCTCGGTCTGCAGGATCTGAGCGATCGCTGCCTTGAGCTTGGAGTGCGGCATGGTGACCGAGTCGTGGTACGCCGCATTGGCGTTCCGCAGACGCGTGAGCATGTCCGCAATGGGGTCTGTCATTGTCATTGTGGGCCTTAAGCCCTTCCTCGTCGTGGTTTCCTCCGGGGCTTATCCCCGTGGGACCTACGACGTAGTCGTTACCAGCTGCTCTTCGTGACGCCCGGAAGCTGGCCGTCAAGGGCCATCTTGCGCAGGCAGATACGGCACAGGCCGAACTTGCGGTAGACCGAGTGCGGGCGGCCGCAGCGCTGGCAGCGCGTGTAGGCCCGAACCCCGAACTTCGGCTTGCGGTTCGCCTTGTTGATCAGTGCGGTCTTCGCCATCTCAGTTCTCCTTGAAAGGGAAGCCGAGGCGGCGCAGCAAGCTGCGTCCCTCCTCGTCGGTGGACGCCGTGGTCACCAGGGTGATGTCCATGCCCCGGACGCGGTCGATCTTGTCCTGATCGATCTCGTGGAACATCGACTGCTCGGTCAGACCGAACGTGTAGTTGCCCTGGCCATCGAACTGCTTGGCCGACAGTCCGCGGAAGTCGCGGATGCGGGGCAGCGCCAGGGACAGCAGCCGGTCCAAGAACTCCCACATGCGGTCGCCCCGCAGCGTGACGTGCGCGCCGATCGGCATGCCTTCACGCAGCTTGAACTGGGCGATCGACTTGCGGGCCTTGGTGACGGCCGGCTTCTGACCAGTGATGGCGGCCAGGTCGCGCACGGCGCCCTCCATGAGCTTGGCGTCGCGCGCGGCTTCGCCCACACCCATGTTGACCACGATCTTGACCAGACCGGGGACCTGGTGCGGGTTCGCGTAGCTGAACTCCTCCTGCAGGCCCGCCACAATCTCGCTGCGGTACTTGGCCTTCAGGCGCGGCAAAACGGACTGGCTCACTTGACGTCCTTCCCGGAGCGCTTGGCGTAACGAACGCGCACCTCGCGGGTGCGACCGTCCCGGGTCACCGTCTCGACACGGTGGCCCACGCGGGTGCCCTTCTTCGTTTCGGGGTCAACCAGCATCACGTTCGAGATGTGGATCGGGGCCTCAACGGTCTCGATGCCACCCGAGGTCGCGCCGGTGCGCGACCGACCGGCCTTCACGTGCTTGGTGGCACGCGCCACACCTTCCACGATCACGCGGTCTTCCTGCGGGCGCACCTCCAGGACTCGACCCTTAACGCCCTTGTCGCGACCGGCGATAACGATCACCATGTCGCCCTTCTTGATCTTCGCCATGCTCAGATCACCTCCGGGGCGAGCGAAACAATACGCATGAACTTCTTGTCACGCAGTTCCCGGCCCACCGGGCCGAAGATACGCGTGCCGCGCGGTTCGCCGTCGTTCTTCAGGATGACGGCTGCGTTCTCATCGAAACGGATGTAGCTGCCGTCGGGACGACGACGCTCCTTGGTGGTACGGACGACCACGGCCTTGACCACGTCGCCCTTCTTGACGTTGCCGCCAGGGATAGCGTCCTTGACGGTGGCGACGATCGTGTCGCCGATACCGGCATAGCGCCGGCCGGAGCCGCCGAGGACACGGATGCACAGAATCTGCTTCGCACCCGTGTTGTCGGCGACCTTAAGCCGCGACTCCTGCTGGATCATGAGTAATAACTCCTGTCGTCGAGCCGGTTCTCGGTTCCCCGAGCCTTGCCGAACAAATAAGGGACTGTGAGGGCTTACTTAGCCTTCTCGAGGATCTCCACCACGCGCCAGCGTTTGGTGGCGCTGAGCGGGCGGGTCTCCATAATGCGAACCAGGTCGCCGACGCCGCACTCGTTGAGCTCGTCGTGCGCCTTGACCCGGGAGGTCCGACGCATGACCTTACCGTAAAGCGCGTGCTTCACGCGGTCCTCAAGCTCGACCACGACGGTCTTGTTCATCTTGTCACTCACCACGTACCCGCGGCGAACCTTGCGTTCGCCCCGCGGAGCCTGCGTGGTCTCGGTGTTCTCAGCCATATCGCTCACTTCTCGCTCGGGGCGGTCCGGATGCCGAGCTCGCGCTCGTGCACGATGGTGTAAATCCGGGCGATGTCGCGGCGCACGGCCTTCAGACGACCGTGGTCCTCGAGCTGGCCCGTGGCGGCGGTAAACCGCAAGTTGAACAGCTCCGCCTTGGCCTTTTCCAGTTCCTTGGCCAAGCGCTCGTTGTCCATGGTGTCCAGTTCCTTGGGGGACAGGCCCTTGCTACCGATCATCAGGCGTCACCACCCTCGCGAGTCACAAAACGAGTCTTCATGGGGAGCTTGTGCTGCGCGCGACGCATGGCCTCACGCGCCAGCGGCTCCGGAACGCCAGCCAGTTCGAACATGATGCGACCAGGCTTGACGTTGGCGATCCACCATTCCACGGAACCCTTACCGGAACCCATGCGGGTTTCGGCCGGCTTCTTGGTGAGCGGACGGTCCGGGAAAATCGTGATCCAGACCTTACCGCCACGCTTGATGTGCCGCGTCATGGCGATACGGGCGGCTTCGATCTGCCGGTTGGTGATGTACGCGGGCTCCAGGGCCTGGATCGCGTAGTCACCGAAGGTGATCTGGGTGCCACCGGAAGCCGCACCGGTGCGGTGCGGGCGGTGCTGCCTGCGGAACTTAGTCCGGCGGGGGATGAGCATGGCTCAGGCCTCCGTTCCTGCTTCGGCCGCCGGTGCCTGCTCGGCTGCCGGGGCTTCGTTCTGAGTCGCCTCGTCGCGGCGCGGGCCACGGCTGTCGCGGCGCGGGCCACCCCGACGCTCGCCACGGCCACGACCCCGCGGGCCGGCCTCGGCCTGGGCGCGGGCGAATTCCTTCTCGGTGAGGTCGCCCTTGTAGATCCACACCTTCACGCCGATACGCCCGAAGGTGGTGCGGGCCTCGTAGAAGCCGAAGTCGATGTTCGCCCGCAGGGTGTGCAGCGGCACGCGCCCTTCGCGGTAGAACTCCGACCGAGACATTTCCGCCCCGCCCAAACGACCCGAGCACTGCACCCGGATGCCCTTGGCACCCGACCGCATGGCGGCCTGCATGCCCTTGCGCATGGCGCGCCGGAAGGACACGCGGGAGGCCAACTGCTCGGCGATACCCTGCGCCACCAACTGCGCTTCGATCTCGGGGTTCTTCACCTCGAGGATGTTCAGCTGCACCTGCTTGCCGGTCAGCTTCTCCAGGCTGGCGCGCAGCCGGTCGGCCTCCGCCCCGCGGCGGCCGATCACAATACCCGGACGGGCAGTGTGCAGGTCGACACGCACGCGGTCACGGGTGCGCTCGATCTCCACCTTGGCGACCCCGGCGCGGTCCAGACCCTCTTCCAGCAGTCGGCGGATGGCCACGTCCTCCCGCACGAAGTCGGCGTAACGCTGCCCCTCCTTCGTGGAGTCCGCAAACCACCGGGAGCGGTGGAACGTCGTGATGCCCAGACGGAAACCGGTCGGGTTTACCTTCTGACCCATTACTTGGTCACCTTCCCCTCGTTACCGACGACCACGGTGATGTGGCTCGTCCGCTTAAAGATCCGCGCAGCACGCCCCTGGGCGCGCGGACGAATCCGCTTGAGGGTCGGGCCCTCATCCACGTACGCCGCCACGATCCGTAGCTTGTCGTACTCAAACTTGTCCCCATCGCGCTCCGCCTTGAACTGCGCGTTCGCGATGGCGCTCTCCAACACCTTCAGCACAACTTCCGCTGCCTGCTGCGGTGCGAATCGCAAAATGTCAATTGCCTCAGCGGCACGCTTACCCCGGACGACGTCCACGATGCGGCGCGCCTTCATCGGCGTGGTGCGGACGAACCGCGCCTGCGCCTTGGCTTCCATCTGCTGCCTCATTTCCGTTTCTGTAACGCAGGTGCCTTCGCCTAGCGGCGACGGCCCTTACGGTCGTCCTTTTCGTGCCCGCGGTAGGTGCGAGTGGGCGCGAACTCACCGAGCTTGTGTCCCACCATCGATTCGGTGACGAAGACGGGCACGTGCTTGCGTCCGTCGTGCACCGCGAAGGTGTGCCCCAGGAAGTCCGGGGTGATAACACTGCGGCGCGACCAGGTCTTGATCACGTTCTTGGTGCCGGCTTCGTTCTGGGCGTCCACCTTCTTCTGCAGGTGGTCGTCAACGAAGGGCCCCTTCTTCAAGCTGCGTGGCATCGTTTATCCCCTCTAGCGGCTCTTGCCGGTCTTACGGCGACGCACGATCAGCTTGTCGCTCGGCTTGTTCGGACGGCGGGTACGGCCCTCGGGCTTACCCCACGGGCTCACGGGGTGCCGACCACCAGAGGTGCGGCCCTCACCACCACCGTGCGGGTGGTCCACCGGGTTCATGACGACACCACGCACGGTCGGGCGCACGCCCTTCCAGCGCATGCGGCCAGCCTTACCCCAGTTGATGTTGGACTGCTCGGCGTTGCCCACCTCGCCAATCGACGCGCGGCACCGGACATCCACGTTGCGGATTTCGCCGGACGGCATACGCAGCTGGGCGTACCGGCCTTCCTTCGCCACCAGCTGCACCGAGGAACCGGCCGAGCGGGCGATCTTGGCCCCACCACCGGGACGCAGCTCCACGGCGTGGATCACGGTACCGAGCGGAATGTTGCGCAGCGGCAGGCTGTTGCCGGGCTTGATGTCAGCCCCCGGGCCCTGCTCGATGATGTCACCCTGCTGCAGCTTGGCCGGGGCGAGGATGTAGCGCTTCTCGCCGTCGGCGTAGTGCAGCAGCGCGATGCGCGCGGTGCGGTTCGGGTCGTATTCGATGTGCGCGACCTTCGCGGGCA
Organism: Buchananella hordeovulneris; assembly: GCF_001907235.1. Taxonomy (GTDB): domain Bacteria; phylum Actinomycetota; class Actinomycetes; order Actinomycetales; family Actinomycetaceae; genus Buchananella; species Buchananella hordeovulneris. Next base: position 237,388 of record NZ_MQVS01000001.1, on the reverse strand, counting down.
CGCCATCCTTGTCGTGCCGCCGGAAGTCAATCATGCGGTAGGCGCGCTTGTGGCCCCCACCCTTGTGCCGGGTGGTGATACGTCCCGTCGAGTTCCGGCCACCGGTCTTGGAGAGCGGACGAACCAGCGACTTCTCCGGCTCCGAGCGGGTGATCTCGACGAAGTCGGCCACGCTGGCGCCGCGGCGCCCCGGCGTCGTCGGCTTGTACTTACGGATTCCCATAACGATCCTTCAATCTCGTTCGTAGTCGCCCGTTACAGCGCGACTTCGCCAAAGATGTCGATGGTGCCCTCGCGCAGCGTGACGATCGCGCGCTTGGTTGCCTTACGGCGGCCGACGCCGAAGCGCGTCCGCTTAGTCTTGCCTTGGCGGTTGGCGGTGTTAACCGACTCCACCTTGACGTCAAAAATCTTCTCGATCGCGATCTTGATCTCGGTCTTGTTGGAGCGGGGGTCCACCAGGAAGGTGTACTTGCCCTCGTCCATGAGCGAGTAGCTCTTCTCCGAGACGACCGGGCCGAGGATGATGTCGCGCGGGTTCTTCGCGGCTTCGATGCTCACTTGGCCTCCTCCTCGCTGTTCGTGCCGAGGAACGCCTGCAGCGCACCGGCGGTGAACACGACGTCCTCGTTGACGAGCACGTCGTAAGTGTTGAGCTGGTCGGCCCACAGCAGGTGCACCTGCGGCAGGTTGCGCAGGGACAACGCCGTGACCTCGTCGGTGCGCTCCAGCACGACGAGCGCCGAACGCTCCGTCAGGTGGCTCAGGGCCGCCAACGCCGCCTTAGTCGACGGGGTGGACTCCAGGCCGAAGGAGGAGATGACGTGGACGCGGCCGTTGCGGGCGCGGTCCGACAGGGCCCCGCGCAGGGCGGCGCGCTTCATCTTCTTCGGGGTGCGCTGGGTGTAGTCACGCGGCTGCGGGCCGTGCACCACGCCACCACCAGTGAACTGGGGCGCGCGGATGGAGCCCTGGCGGGCGTTACCGGTGCCCTTCTGCTTGTAGGGCTTGCGGCCACCACCGGCCACGGCGGCGCGGTTCTTGGTGGAGTGCGTGCCCTGGCGGGCGGCGGCGCGCTGGGCGACAACCACCTGGTGGATCAGGGGCACGTTGGGCTCAACGTCGAAGACCTCGGCGGGCAGCTCGACGGAACCGGACTTGGCGCCCTTGGCGTCGTACAGGTCGACGGTCTGGGTGGTCATCTCAGGCCCCCTTCACGGCAGTGCGGATGACAACCACGCCGTTCTTCGGCCCCGGGATGGCCCCGGTCACCAGCAGCACACCGCGCTCGGTGTCCACGGCGTGGATGGTCAGGTTCTGGACAGTGCGCCGGGCGTTGCCCATGCGACCAGCCATACGCAGGCCCTTGAACACGCGGCCCGGGGTGGCGCAGGCGCCAATGGAGCCCGGCTTGCGGTGGTTGCGGTGCGCACCGTGCGAGGCGGAAACACCCGCGAAGCCGTGCCGCTTCATCACACCGGCGAAGCCCTTACCCTTCGAGGTGCCGGTGACATCGACGGTCACCCCAGCTTCGAAGGTCTCCACGGTCAGTTCTTGGCCCACGGTGTACTGGTCGGCGTCGGCGGTGCGCAGCTCGGCGACGTGCCGCCGGGGGGCGACGCCCGCCTTAGCGAAGTGGCCCTTCAGGGGCTTGGTCACCTTGCGCTCGGGGATTTCGCCGAAGGCAAGCTGCACGGCGGAGTAGCCGTCAACCTCGGGGGTGCGGACCTGGGTGACGACGTTGGAGCCAACGTGCACCACGGTCACCGGCACGAGGCGACCGGCCTCGTCCCACACCTGCGTCATGCCCAGCTTCCGCCCGAAGAGCGCCTTGCGCTGAACGGTGTCTCGATAAGAAGTCATGATTGCCGGTTACCTCAGAGCTTGATCTCGATGTTGACGTCGGCGGGCAGGTCGAGACGCATGAGCGAGTCGACGGCCTTCGGCGTCGGTTCGATGATGTCGATGAGCCGCTTGTGGGTGCGCATCTCGAAGTGCTCGCGGCTGTCCTTGTACTTGTGCGGCGACCGGATCACAACGAACACGTTTTTCTCGGTCGGCAGCGGCACCGGGCCCACAACCTTCGCACCGGCACGCGTCACCGTGTCGACGATCTTGCGCGCCGAGCTGTCGATGACCTCGTGGTCGTACGACTTGAGCCGGATGCGGATCTTCTGTTCCGCCATGGCGTCGATCTACCTCTCTTCTACCAACATATCTCCCGGCCCCCGCGCTCGGGCGTGTCGCATTTTGTGCGCTGCGTTCCCTGCACGTTCACCTGATGGTGGAGGCCGAATATTCCTTGTTCCCGGGCAAAATCCCGGGTTGGGAAGTCATTTTGCGCCCGAAACCAGTTCGGGCAACCGGAAAAGTTTGCCACACGGCCCGTAAATGGCGCTAGCGGCGAGCAACTCATTCCTGCGTGAGATGGGCGACATGTCCCGCAGGACGACGCCCCCTCCCGTTTCCGGCCCGGCAACTCTACCAGCATTCCCCCAGGAACTGGCAAGTGCGAGCCCGCCGTCACCTCCGTGAGTCGCCTCACGACTTTGCTTGATTTTCTGCCCAAAACCCTGCGACACGCCCGAGCGCGGGGGGCGTGTCGACGCCGCCCCAGTGGCCGCAGCTCAAGCTAAACCCCGCCCCTACCCCCGGTCCGCGACACGCCCGGGTGCGGGGGGCGGCGGGCCGCCGCGTTCCTACCGGCCGTGGCTGGCCCCACAGCCGCGCGGCTAGCCGTCCCTGGCGGCCGCGCCAGTTGCTCGCCACCGACCCCGCCTGGCGGGCAGCGCAGCGCACTTGCCTCGCAGCGGGCGCGGGGTCCCGCCCACGCTAAGCCAGTGGGGGACGGGCTCCGCCCGTCCCCCACCGCACTTCTCCGTGCAGACTACTCAACTCCGACTATGTCGGTGACGAACACCAGGGTGGCCCCGCCGGGAATACCCGCCTGCGGGATGCCGCGCGCCCCGTAGGCCAGGTCCGCCGGAATGACCAGCAGCACGCGGGAGCCGACCCGCTGACCCACCAGGCCCTGGTCCCAGCCCTGGATCACCGCTCCGACCCCGATCGGGAAGCCTACGGTCTGCCCGCGGTCGAAGGAGGTGTCAAAGACGGGCCCGTCCCACACCTGACCGAAGTAGTGGCACACCAGCTTGTCGCCGGCCTCCACCACCTCGCCGTCGCCCTCGTGCAGCACGCTCACCTGCAACTCAGTGGGGGCAGGCGTGGCGGGGAAGGTCAGGGTCGGCTTGACCCCGAATTCACCGGCCACCGTCACATTGTTCGTCATCGCCATACCTTTCGTTTCGCGCCTGCGGCGGTCAGTTGTCGCGCATGATCGCCAGGATCCGCAGGAACTCAATGTAGAGCCACACGATGGTAACCATCAGCCCGAACGCCGCCGACCAGGCGTACTTCCGCGGCGCCCCGTTGACCACGCCCTTCGTAATGGCGTCAAAGTCCACCAGCAGGCTCATCGTGGCCAGAATCACCGCGACAACCCCGATCACGACCCCCAGCGGCAGCCCGAAGACCTCAATGCCACGCAACCCCCACGGGTCGGACACCGTGTTGGTAATCATCAGGCCGAAGTTCACCAGGCAGAACACCCCGTAGGACAGGGTGGCAATCATGACGAAGCGAGTGAACTTGGGGGTCACCCGCACCTTGCCCGACTTGAACAGCAGCAGCGTCACCATAAACGTCACGAACGTGGCGAGCACCGCCTGCATCACGATGCCGGGGTAGAGATCCTCGAAGTAACCGGAAATACCACCCAGGAACAGCCCCTCCGCCAATGCGTACAGGCTGATCAGCAGCGGGCTTGGCTCCCGCTTGAAGGCGTTGACCAGGCCGAGGACGAAGGCCACGACCGCGCCCCCGATAGTCAAGCCCAGGCCGAGGGCGCTGTCGCGCATGATCCACGCCACGACGGCAGTGACCAGCAGCAAACCGAAGAGCATGCCGGTGCGCATGATGACGTCGTCGTACGACATCCGCCCCGTCTGCACCGAGTTGGCGGCCGGGGCCGCGTACTGCGCGTTTAGTCGCTGGATCTCAGATTGCTGCGGGTGGTCGTAGCCCGTCGGCGCCCCGTAGCCCGTCGGCGCCCCGTAGGCGGTCGGCGCCCCGTAGGCGGTCGCCTGACCGTAGCCCGGGGCCTGGCCAAACTGTCCGGGCGCATAGCCAGGCATCGTCGGGTAGCCGGCCGGGGTGGTCTGTGGGCGGGTCTGTACCTTGGCCCCAAAAATCGGGCTGTTGTTAAGCACCGGGTTAGTCATGCCATCTCCTAGCTCAGGTTTGACAGACATTGTCCCCGCCCGCTGCCACCTACACAACCTGTCTGGGGCGGAGGACGGGCGAACGCCCCCTTCCGCAGGAGGAGAGGGTCATTCGCAAGGGCGGCTTTTCCTCCCACGCGTTTAGCCCTGGGCGACTATTTGGGGCGCGCAGCGCTGCGCCAGAATGGACTTATCAGCTTGTGAAGGAGGCAACATGATTGAGGCACAAGGCCTCACGAAACATTACGGCACGAAGGTCGCCGTGGATAACGTGAGCTTCACTATTCCCGCCGGGGCGGTCACCGGCTTCCTCGGCCCCAACGGGGCGGGGAAGTCCACGACAATGCGGATGATCGTCGGACTCGACAAGCCCACCGCTGGCCAGGTAACCGTCGGCGGCCAATCCTTCGCCAAGCACCCGGCACCCCTAACCCAGGTCGGGGCACTGCTCGACGCCAAGGGAATCCACCCCGGCCGGACCGCCCGCAACCACCTACTCGCCCTGGCCCGCACCCACGGCCTGTCCAAGCGCCGGGTTGACGAGGTGCTGGAGTTGACCGGCTTGACGTCGGTGGCGGGTAAGCGCGTGGGCGGCTATTCGCTCGGGATGGGCCAACGCCTCGGCATCGCCGCCGCGCTGCTCGGCGACCCCGAGGTGCTGCTTTTCGACGAGCCGGTGAACGGCCTGGACCCCGAAGGGGTGCGGTGGGTGCGGCAGATGTGCCGCTCGCTGGCCGCCGAGGGCCGGACCGTCTTCGTCTCCTCTCACCTGATGAGCGAGATGTCGCAGACCGCCGACCACCTGCTCGTCATCGGGCGCGGCCGCATCATTACCTCCGGCCCCGTCAAAGAGGTGATCGCTGCCGCCACCAACACCTCGGTGCTCGTGCGCAGTCCCCAGGCGGGAGCACTGGCCGAGCGCCTGGCCGCCGCCGGCGCGCAGGTCTCCCGGCACAACGATGGGGCGCTGAGCATTCTTGGCCCCAGCGCCGCCGACATCGGCGAGCTGGCCGCCGCGGCCCACATCACGCTGCACGAACTAACCCCGCAGACCGCTTCGCTGGAGGAGGCCTACCTGACCCTGACCCAGCACGACGTCGAGTACGCCACCGGCGTACGCCAAGGAGCCTGACATGTCGCACTCACTTCCCCAACCGGTCCCTGCCGCCCACCCCGTCGGCGGCTCCGTCCAGCGCTCCCGCAACATCTCGCCAAACGCGCGCCTGACCTTCCCTCGGGTCCTAGCCAGCGAATGGGGCAAGTTCTGGTCGCTGCGTTCCAGCTACTGGGTGTGCGCCATCACGCTGCTGATCGGCATCGGCTTCGGTTTGATCATGATGTTCGCCCTCCAAGCCGCCGCCGATGAAGGGCGGCCGCAAGCGCTGGCCGCCGGCGAAGGTGCCATGCCCCTGCTGCTGACCATGCCGCTGATCTTTGGTTCGATGGTGGTCGGCACGCTCGGCGCCCTGACGGTGTCCAACGAATACTCCTCGGGCCAGATCCGCTCTTCGCTCACCACCGTGCCGTCCCGCACCCCGTTCTTTTTCGCCAAGGTGCTGACCATCCTGGTGGTCTCCGTCATCCTGTCGGTCATCATCTACAGCGCCATCAACCTGCTGGCGCACCTGGTGCTCAGTGACAGCCACATCCTGTCCCCCACCCATGCCGACAACCTGCGCACCTTGCTGACCACCATCGGGGCCCTGACCGCCATCGCCCTCATGGGGGCCGGGTTCGGCTTCACCTTCCGCAACACGGCGATGGCCATCACCAGCGTCTTCGTCGCCTTGTTTGTGGCGTGGGTGGTGCTCCAGCTCGCCGGTGGCTTCCTCAGCCAGCTGTGGGAGCCGCTCGGCAAGCTAATCGACTACCTGCCGACGTCGGCGGCCGTGGCGCTACTCAACCCAGAGGCCGCTAGCGACGCCTCCGTCCTGCGCAACGTCTTGACGCTGGCCGCGTGGTCCCTGTTCCCCCTCGGGGTGGGCCTGGCCACCCTGAAGTCGAAGGACGCCTAACCTAGCAGGGGGCGGGCCCGGCCACCGCCGGGTCCGCCCCCTGCTTATCCCCCGCGGGAAAGGAAGAAACATGTGCCGCCCGGGCCGCTCCTCTGCCTCCATCTCGCGCTTGGAAAAGTGGTGGCAGCGCAACCAAGTGCTCGGCGATCTGCTGATTGCCATCGCCTACGTCGTCACCGTCATCATCCTGTCTTCCCTGGCTTCCCGCTCCCTGGGCTACGCACCGCTGCAGGGCTGGGACATTACGTTGACGCTCCTCGGCGTCATTTGCCTGCTGGCCCGCCGCAGCTTTCCCGTGCTCGCCCTGGCGGTGCTGGTAGTTTCCCCCGTCGTCCTGGCCGTTACCTTCCGGCTCCTCGCCCCGACGCCGTCTTACCCGTGGCTGACCATGAGCGCGGACTTCGCACCCTTCTTCATCGCTTTCTCGGCGGTGGGCGTGCTTATCTACACCATTGCGGAGCTGCGGGGCGCGTGGCTGACCTGGCCCGCCGTCGGTGGCGCCATCGCCGTTAAGGCACTTGAGATGTGGGTCGTCGGCCTGCCGATGCTCACCAGTGGGCTCGTGCTCTCCATTTACGCTATGGCCCTGACGATTCCCGCCCTGAGCGGGGTGGCGGTGCGCCTGCAACGCTTCCGGCTGGCGGAGTTGGAGCAGTCGAACGCGCGGCTGGTGTTGGAGCGCGACCAGCGATCCCAGCTGGCGGTCTCGCAAGAACGCACCCGCATCGCCCGCGAGATGCACGACGTCGTCGCCCACTCCCTGGCCATCATCGTCACCATGGCCGACGGGGCGGCCGCCAACCTGGAACGCAATCCCGCCCTGGCCCGCACCGCCATTGAGCAGCTGACGACCACCGGGCGGGCTGCCCTGGCCGACACCCGCCGCCTGGTGGGGGTGCTGCGCGACGATGCCCCCGCCCCCGTACCGCCGCCGACTACCTCGCTGCCCACGGCAGCCGCACATTCGCAGCCCGCCCCGGCCGCGGCAACCACCGACGCGCCTGCGGGCAGCGGGGCAGCAAACGACGCCAAATCGCAGTCGCTACAGCTGGCGGATCTCACCGCCGATCCTTCCGTGCCCCTGGGGCCCGCCCCCGCCGCCCGCGACATCGCCGAGCTCGTGGATCGTTTTCAAAACGCCGGCCTGCCCGTCACCTTCGAGCGCACGGGTGGGGCCCTGCCTGACAACGACGGTCTCCAGCTGGCCGTTTATCGGATTGTGCAGGAAAGCCTGACCAACATCCTGCGCTACGCCCCAGCCTCACCCCAGATCAGCGTGCGGCTTGCCCGCTCCACGGGCGCCGTCGAGATCACCGTCGACAACGACGCCGGCGCTGCCGGGCCGCCGATGCCCGGATCCGGCAAGGGCATATTGGGCATGGCCGAACGCGCGGCGGTTTATGGTGGACGGGTGCAAGCCGGCCCCACCCAGCGCGGATGGCGTGTACATGCGCTCATGCATTGGGATGAAGAAGAAGCAGGAGATACCCCGTGGCAGCTGCCGACATGACGGAGAAGATCTGCGTCCTCCTCGTCGACGACCAACCGTTGATGCGGATGGGTTTTCGTATGGTGCTGGACGCCGAGGCGGACATTGAGGTCGTCGGGGAGGCCGCCGATGGCACCACCGCGGTGCAGATGGTGCGCACCTTGCACCCCGACGTCGTGCTCATGGACGTGCGCATGCCCGGGATGAACGGCATCGATGCCACCGCCCAAATCGTGGCCGCCCACCCGCACACCCGGGTGCTGATCCTGACCACCTTCGACCTCGACGAGTACGCGTTCGCGGGGCTGCGGGCGGGGGCCAGCGGCTTCCTCTTGAAGGACACGCGCCCGCAGGAACTCGCCGATGCGATCCGCACGGTCGCCTCCGGCGAGGCGGTGGTTTCTCCGCGTATCACGCGGCGCATGCTGGAGATGTTCGCCACGCAGCTGCCCAGCGAGGCTGGGGCGAGCCCGCAGCCGGTGTCCGACCCCGGCGTGGACAGCCTCACGGCCCGCGAGCGCGAGGTGCTGGAGCTGATGGCCCAAGGCATGTCTAATGCGGAAATCGCCGCGCACCTGGTGCTCAGCTCCACCACCGTAAAGACGCATGTCGGCAACGTGTTAGCCAAGCTAGATGTGCGCGATCGGGTGCAGGCGGTCGTGCGGGCCTACGAGGCGGGCATCGTCAAACGCTGAGCCGTACTGCGGGCCCGAGCGAGCGGTGCGTCGGTAAGCAGTGCCCCCAGCGGGACTCGAACCCGCAACATACCGATTTTAAGTCGGCTGCCTCTGCCAATTGGGCTATGGGGGCCCGGCGGTCTTATCGTAGCGGCAGAACAACGCAACCCGACACAAGGTTCACGATGAGCACCGATAAGTCTTCGCCCCCCGCCCGCCGCTCCCGCCACATGGCCTTTGATGAGCTCTTCGACATTGTGCCCGGCCGCCTGCGAGATGAGACTTTTGCGGGACTGCTGGTGCTGTCGGCGGCCGCGCTGGCGCTCGTACTGGCCAATACCGGGGCGGCGCACTGGTACCACGAGCTGGCGCACTACCACGTGGGTCCCGCCTCCCTCGGTCTCAATCTGTCTCTCGCGCACTGGGCAGCCGACGGGTTGCTCGCCATCTTCTTCTTCGTCATCGGCCTGGAGCTGAAGACCGAATTCACCGTCGGTTCGCTGCGCGATACCCGCCAGGCGGCCCTGCCAATGATCGCCGCCGTGTTTGGCATGATCGGCCCGGCCTTGATCTACGTCGGCACACAGTTGGCGTTCTCCTCCCCGGAAATGAACGGGTGGGCCATCCCCTCGGCGACCGACATTGCTTTCGCCGTGGCGGTGCTGGGCATCGTTGGGCGCGGGTTGCCCAGCGCCGTGCGCACCTTCCTGCTGACCCTGGCGGTGGTCGATGATCTATTGGCCATCATCGTCATCGCCCTGTTCTACTCCGAGTCGATCCAGCTGGCGTGGCTGGGGGCCTCGTTGGCCACCACGGTGCTGTTCGCGGTCCTCGTGCGCAAGCGGATCTTCAGCCGCTGGCTGCTGCTGCCGCTCGGAGTGTTGGCCTGGTACTTCATGCTGCGTTCCGGTATCCACGCCACCATCGCGGGGGTAATCCTGGGTCTGGTGGTGCCGGCCCGGCGGCACGATGAGTTGGACGCCGACCTCGCGCACGGGGGCCGGACGCATCACGTGTCCCACCGAATCCAACCGTGGAGCGCCGGGATCGCTCTGCCGATCTTTGCCTTCTTCGCGGCCGGCGTGACGGTGGTGGGCACCGAGGGGGGCATCGGGGCGGCGTTTAGCGACCCGGTGGCCATCGGCATCTACCTGGGGCTCCCGCTCGGCAAGTTCCTCGGGATTGCTGGCTCGGTGTGGCTACTGGTGAAGTTCACGCCCTTGACGCTCGGCAAGGGCGTGATCATGAAGGACGTGGCCGCCATTGGCTTGTTGTCCGGGATCGGCTTCACGGTGGCGCTGCTGGTGGCGGGCCTCGCTTTCCCGGGCCGCCAGGAGCTGGTGGATCACGCCTCCATCGCGGTGATCATCGGCTCGGTGCTCTCGGCGCTGCTGGGGGGCCTCATCGTGCACCACCGGGCCGCCGAACACCGCCGCCTGGACAGTGCCGAGCAACGCGAGGACGCACTGGACTAACTGGCTACCTGCGGCGGGCCGCCACCTGGGGGCCGCGTTACCTTTCGTCTGGCAGGTCAGCGGCGGCCAACTCGCACCGGCCGCACCTGGGCGCCGCGCTAAGGCGCAGCTTCCGGGTGCGGCCTGCGCGTCTACACGGTCACGACCACAGGAGCGTGGCCAGCTCGAGCAGGCCGAGGCCGAGGGCCACGAGCACGAACAGCCACTGGGGCGCCTGCCCTAGGGGCGCGGGCCGCCGGGTGGGCGTCCGCGGGTCGACGATGGGGTCGTCCCACTTCTTGACCGCCGCCCACTGACCCACGACCGACACGGTCAGCAGCGCCAGGCACACCAGCCCCAACAGCCACGGCGGCAACGCGAAGGCCGTCGCGGGGACCAGGCGGGGCAGCAAGGCGAGCGCCACCACGCCCCCGCCGAAGAAGACGGTGCCCACCAGCCAGTTCTCCAGCAGCGGCCGCAGCAGTTGCAGCGCCAGCCACACGAGCACTCCCACCAGCCCGAGGGAGAGAAGCTGGCCCCAGCTCACGGCGGCCGTTGCGGCGCCCGCGTGCAGGGCGCGAACGAGCGGGGGCGCCAGGAAGGCGCCCGCCAGCCCGGCGGCGATCGGCACCGTTAGCCCCACCCGGCTGGCAAGCGTTGCGGTGGGTTGGCGGGTGGGCAGCGTCAGCGAGCGTGCGTACTGGCGGGGGTCGCCGAAGGCCTCCGCGGCGCTCTGCCCCGCGTCGGCGCAGTGCGCCTCGACGGCGGCCAGGGCGTCGCCGATAGCGGCGCCGGGCACGTTCCGCAACCGTAGCTCCAACGTCATCTCGGCGAGCCATTTGTCGTCGGGCATGGCGTTCATAGCTCCTCCTTCGCGATGAAGCGGGTGGTGTGGCGGGCGAAGGTGGCCCAGAGGGCGGCCTGGGTGGCCAGTTCGGCGCGCCCGGCGGCCGTCAACAGGAAGTATTTGCGCCCAGGGCCGCCGTCACCAGCGCGCCATTCGGTCTCCACCAGCGCCGCGGCCTCGAGGCGGCTGAGTAGCGGGTAGAGGGTGCCGCCCTTGATGGTGCCGAAGCCGGCCTCCTCGAGCGCGGCCGCCAGGGCGTAGCCGTAGGTGGGCCCGTCGGCGAGCGCTCGCAGCACCGCCAGGGAGAGCACTCCCCGCAGCCATTCGCTGGGCCATTGTCCAACCGCCATGACTAGATAGTGCCACTAACTAGCCTGACTGTCTAGCCTGTCTAGCTAGTGGTCGAGGCCCGCCCCAGTCCAACACTTGCCGGGCAGCGGACGATACCCGCACCCCGGCGGACGGCGACCCGCCGCCACGGCTGCGGCGCGCGGCCCCCGGGCAGCGCGCGGTCAGGCCAGCGACAGGGCGATGCCGTCGAGGATGTCGTGCTCGGAGGTGCGCACGTGGGTCAGCTCCTGCCCGGTGGCCGCCACCGCCTCGGCCACGGCGGTAATCACCTCGCTCCACACGACACACCCGGCCGCGATCACATCGACCCGCCCCGGGTGCATGAACCCCATAGCTTCCTTGTCGGCGCGCGTCGCCTCGATCAGCTTCGCGCAGGCGGCCAGTGCCTGCGCCACCGGCAGGCGCGCGCCGTGAATGGCCCCCGGATCGTAAGCGGGCAGGCCCAGGGCGTGGGCAGTGACCGTGGTGATGGTGCCGGCCAAGCCGATTAGGGTCTGCGTGCGCGCCAGCGCGAGGTCGGCGACCGCAGGCGCCAACAGAGCCCGCACGTCGGCCCGGGCAGCGGCCAAGGCAGCTGCGCTCGGGCGCCCAGCGGCGTCCAGGCTGGCCGCCAGGTGCCGCTCCGTCAGGCGCACACAGCCGACGTCGAGGCTGCGGGCCGCCTCCACCCGGCCGCGCCCGCGCACCAGTTCGGTCGAGCCGCCCCCGATGTCGACGACGGTGGTCTGCCCGCCGTCGGCCAGCCCCGCGGTGGCGCCCCGGTACGACAGCTCAGCCTCTTCCTGCCCGCTGATGACCTCGGGGGCGGTCCCCCACACGTCGGTGACGGCCTGCACGAACAGGTCCCGGTTGTCGGCATCGCGGGTGGCGGAAGTGGCGACAAAGCGGCGCGCGCTCGCGCCGTGTCGCGCGGCCAGTTCGGCATAGTCGCGGGTGGCCGCAATAGTGCGCGCCAGGGCCTGCGGATCAAGCCTGCCAGTGGCGTCCACGCCGTGCCCGAGGCGCACCACCCGCATCTGCCGCTCGATGTCGACCAGTCCGTGCGGCGTCAGATCGCCGATAAGGAGCCGGATGGAATTGGTGCCGCAGTCGATGACGGCCACCCGCTTCACGCCGACTCGCCTTCCGACTGGGGGCAGGCGCAGCTTCGCTGATCCCATAGACCCCGCTCCGCCGCCAAGGCCAGCGCCCGATCCCCGATCGGGTTGACCCCCGGCCCGGCCGCCAAGGCATGCCCGGCCAGGGCGTGCAGGCACTTTATGCGGTGCGGCATGCCCCCCGCCGACACCCCGGCGATCTCGGGGACCTGCCCGAGGGCAGCACGATCGGCTAGGTAGGCGGCGTGCGCGGCAGCATAGGCAGCCTGCAATTCCGGATCTCCCGCCAGCTCGGTCGCCAGCGCGTCCATGACGTGCTCAGCTTCCAGCGTGCTCATCGCCTTCACCGCCGCCGGGTGCGTCAGGTACAGGGTGGTGGGAAAAGGGGTGCCATCTTCCAGCCGCGGAAAGGTGCGCACCACCGTCGGCCGCCCACACACGCAGCGGGCCGCAATCGAGTGCACGGCCCGCGGGACGCGCCCCAACTGTTCCGCGAGGACGGCGAGATCAGCCGGGGTGGCGTCGTCATTCATCACTGGTTCCTTCACTGGCCGCAGGACTGCCACTGGGCGTGGGGGTTGGGGTGGAGGAAGGCAGTTTACCGGGTGGGCGGGCGGGCTGCCCGGACCACACTTGGTCGTACCACGGGGCGTCAGCGGGCAGAGGGCTGGGACTGGCGGTCGGGGCGGGCCGCAACCCGCCCAGGGTTTGCGAGTCCAGCACGACGAATACGGTCTCCCCCGGCGCGACGAAACCGAGCCGGGTGCGGGCCTCACGCCGCACGACGTCCTCGTTGTCCCACCGCTCCAACTCGGCGCGCAGCTTTTCGTTGCGCAGCTGGGCAGCCTCCACTTTCTGCTGCAAAGTGGCCAGTTCGTGCCGCTGGGAGAGGTAGCCGCGCACGGGGTTGATGATGATGGACAGGATCAGGATGCACAGCAGAACGAACAGCGGAACCCGGATGCGGGCAGGAATGCTGCTGGGGGCAGCCACCGTGGAGGTTTTGCTGGCAAAGATGCGGCTGCCGACGCGACGGCTTCCCGGGTGACCACTGGGCCGCCGCCCGGCCCGCTTTGTGCGCCCAAGGCCAGAGCGTCGATTTTGCCGCTCGGCGCTTGCGGGGGCTGCCTCACTGGGCGGAGGTTTGCGCGGCGTCGGCGGCGGGGTGGGGTGGGGCGAAGTGGCGGCAGGCGGACTGTCTGCCGGGCGCCGTGCCCCCGACGACGTTGGCGGGGTAGGCCGAGAAGGGCGCCGACCAGCGCCGCTACTCCGCGGCACACGCGGCCGCTTCGGGCCGCCGGGGATGTGGTCAGGCATGTGTCCAATCGTCTCGCAGTCTCCCGACGCCTCTCAATAGCAACACGCACCCACCCGCCCCGGGTTCGCCCTAGCGCCGCCATTGATTTTCCCCAAACCTTCGCTACTGCCGTTAGCGCTCCGTTACCAAGAGACGACGCGCCAAACAGGCACCGCAGCGAACCGCAATAAACCGGTATAAACCGGGGCCGAAAAACGCCCCGCCCACCAGGGGCGGGAGATTTCTCACATCTTCCCCCTTTCCGCGCGTCATAGTTCCCTCTCAGCCACCTCGTAGGCGCGCTTCAGGGGCCGCGCAGCCTGCGCCCAGGTCGGCGACACACGCTCGTCGCGACCGCCGGGCAGCAACCGCCCTCGCCATCGACTTGCCCCTAGCCGGGCTGTACCACGCGCCTGACGGGCGGTGGCCCGTGCGCGGGGGCACCCGTCAGCGCCCGGGTAGAGGCGGGTGGCCTTGTCGGGCGGTGGCCCGTGCGCGGGGGCACCCGAGTTGGCCATCCAGGCGGCAGAGGCGGAGCTATTTACCACTTAACCGCCCCGGGCGGCCAAATAGGGCGCGGCGCTGGGCGCAGACAGCAAGGCGGGGGCGACCTGGTGGTCGCCCCCGCCCGTGCGTGCGCTAGCTAGCTCAGGCGTCGTACTTGCGCGGGAAGGCCGACTTGCCCGCGTACACTGCGGCGTCGTCCAGCTCGTCCTCAATGCGCAGCAGCTGGTTGTACTTGTTGACGCGCTCGCCGCGGGCCGGGGCACCGGTCTTGATCTGGCCGGAGTTGGTGGCCACGGCCAGGTCGGCGATCGTGGTGTCCTCGGTCTCGCCGGAACGGTGCGAGGTCATGGTCTTGAAACCGGCGCGGTGGGCGTCGTCGACGGCCTGCAGGGTCTCCGACAGGGTACCGATCTGGTTGACCTTCACCAGCAGGGCGTTGGCGATGCCCTCGCGGATACCGCGGGCCAGGCGCTCGGGGTTGGTGACGAAGAGGTCGTCGCCCACCAACTGGACCTTGTCGCCGATCTCGACGGTCAGAGCCTTCCAGGCGTCCCACTCGTCCTCGCTCAGCGGGTCCTCAATGGAGACGATCGGGAAGTCGGTGATCAGCTGGCTGTAGTAAGCCACCATCTCGTCAGTCGACTTCTGGCCGCCCTCGAAGGCGTAGGAGCCGTCCTTGAAGAACTCGGTGGAGGCCACGTCCAGAGCCAGGGCGATGTCGTCGCCAGCCTTCAGGCCGGTGGCCTCGATGGCCTCCACGATCAGCTCCAGGGCCGCCCGGTTGGACTCCAGGTTCGGGGCGAAGCCACCCTCGTCACCCAGGCCGGTGGCCAGGCCGCGCTTCTTCAGCACCGCCTTCAGGGCGTGGTAGACCTCGGCGCCCCAGCGCAGCGACTCCTTGAAGGAAGCCGCCCCGACCGGCGCGATCATGAACTCCTGGATGTCGACGTTGGAGTCGGCGTGCGAGCCGCCGTTGAGGATGTTCATCATCGGCACCGGCAGCACGCGGGCGTTCGGGCCCCCGAGGTAGCGGAACAGCGGCAGGCCGGCGGAGTCCGCGGCAGCCTTGGCCACGGCCAGCGACACGCCCAGGATGGCGTTGGCGCCCAACTTGCCCTTGTTCGGGGTGCCGTCCAGCTCGATCAGGGCCTCGTCAATGAGGCGCTGCTCGGAGGCGTCGAAGCCGAGCAGTTCCGGGGCGATGATGTCGTCAACCGCGTCGACCGCGCCCTGCGTGCCCTTCCCGCCGTAGCGAGCGTCGCCGTCGCGGCGCTCAACAGCTTCAAAAGCACCGGTCGAGGCGCCCGAGGGGACAGCGGCGCGCGCGAGGGTGCCGTCGTCGAGCACGACCTCCACCTCAACGGTGGGGTTGCCGCGCGAGTCCAGAATTTCCCGGCCTCCGAGAGCGAGAATGGTAGCCACGTGTACTCCTTGTTAGTTCAGTGGACGATGACGTCATCAGTCACTGGCTAACGCTAGTACGTGCGGCCCGGCAGGTGGTAAGACCTTCGGCCGTTTCGCGTGGGGAGGAAGTGACGCTGCCACCCACCCGGGGCGGCGGGGTCGGTCACTTCGGCTACGGGAAGCAGTTCGCACACCGCTGGCTGCCCGGGACACCGAGGCAAGCAGCCGCCGGGGAAGTCCAGCGCGGGCACACACCGCTCCCCACTCAGGGCACTGCCTCGGGCCGACACGGCACTCCGTCGCCGCTATCCTCGCTCCTTTGGCGTGAAACCAGGGGCAGGCTCGAAACAAACCGTGGCCACGCTCCCACCCCCACTTTCACCGAACCAATTGCGGCACCGTTCCACCGACATCAGAGTGTATTTCCCGACGTCCGGATGCTCGAAGGACTCCCCCACACGCAGTAAAACCTGCTTTCCGCGCCCCGATATTGCATCAGCACTGGTTACCCGCGCCGCAAGCTCTCCCTCGATATTTTCAGTCCCCGCCAGATTGACTTCAATATCCTCTCCGACCTGAGTAATCGCATTTACCGCCGCAGACAACACCATTCCACTCTCACAAGCATCGGCCCCCAAATCAGGCACGACAACCCCCTTCACTTTGACCCAAAGCACACCCAGAAGCAACCCCAACACGAGGACCAACACCCTGAAGCGATAACTTACTTTCACAGTAGTTACCATCTCACTCCGACACTAACATCGCCAAAACATTTTTCAAAATCGTCCCAAGAAACCCTAAAGGTCGATCCGGTCCGTAATGGGGCCGCAGGCAGCCAGCAATAAAGTCTCGGCCCTGCGGCGAGTTGGCCACGGCCATCAGCGACGCCAGGTAGTAGCAGTCGCCGATTTTTCCCTGTTTCATGCGGCGGGGGTCGAGATTATTCAGCTCAAGCAGCACCCGGTCCAGCTCGCTCGCGGTGAGCCGTTCCCGGCGACCGATATTGATGTTCTGCTCGTTCACAACACCACGGGCTCAATATGCAGCCCCTGATAGAGCTGGGCGGCACAGTCCTGGGTATCTTTCGCTATCTGGCGGCAGTACTGGTTGTAGTCCCGCTGGATGGCGTGCACGCGGGGAATTATCTCCACCACCCCCGCCACGCCACGAAGCGCAAAGTTCCGGGCCGCCTCGTCATCCAATGCCGCGAGCTCCCGCCGCAGCTTAAGTATCTCCTCTTGCGTGGCCCACGGCTGCCAGGCGTAATACTCCAACGCTCGACTGCCCTGCAGATAGCCGTCCTGCAGCTCAGCCAGGTCGCCTTTTACGCCCTGCAACACCTCGCGGCAGGCTGCGACGGTTTTCCCCTCCCAATCGTTTAACTGCCACTCGACCTGCCGCAGAGAACTGTCCTGCTCCTCGACCGTTGCCGATTTGCGGCGCAGATCGTCGGCAAGTCGCAAGATGGCGGCGGGATCTCCGGGGACCTGGGGCAGCATCCCCGCGAAAAGTCCGGCCATGGGCTCAGCTCACCCCCAACGCTTCGTAGGTGAAGTCGTACTCGATCTCCTCTTCGGTGCTCTCCACGTCGGCGGCGAAATCCTCCAGCGCCCCGCTGGAACGTACGCACCAGTTGTGCAGGCGGTAGGTCCGGTCCTCTATATCCTTGCCATAACTCTCCACCGCCCGCGCCAGCAAGCTGTCGCCGAAATCTCTGCCGTGGTAAAGCTCCCCATCGGACAGCGCCTCAAACTCCTCGCCCACTGCTTGCACGGCGCGGGCCGCTTCCCGCACCCCGCCAGTGTCAACCTCCAGTGAGTTCCCCATTGAACGCTCCTTAGCTGCAGCAGACAGTTTGACCCTAGCAGCCACCGTCCAACCGCCCGGCAAAACGGCGCCCCGTCCTCCGAAATGTCAGTGCCCGCCCGTAGGCTGCCACCATGACGACGAGCACGCACCCGTACTTCGGTTCCCTGTCCACCGCCGACCTAGACGACTTTGACGTCATCTGGGAGCGCGAGCTCCCCCTCGGCCCTCTCACCGTGGAGACCGCCCTGTGGGCGGACGCCGACACCCCGCTGGCCACCGCCACCCTCGACGATTTCGCCGCCCTGCTGGGCCGCCTGCCGGAGGTCGACGGCCAGGCCCGCGCGGCCCTGACCGCCTACCTCACCGCCGAGGACTCCTACCTCACCTTCCACGTCCAGGAGATGGAGGGCGGCGACCAGCTGCCGACCGATCCGGCGGCGTTTGCCGCCGCGATGGTGCTCCACCACGTCGGGCTGTGGCTGGCGGACCCGGACAAGGAGGAGCCTGGCGTCGTCCTGGATTACCTGATCGACCCCGAGCACACGGACGAGATCCTCGCCGTCAAGCTCACGCCCTCTGGCGAGCACCTTACGGTTGCTTGGGAGAGCTAGCCGCTGCCCCTGCCGCAGCTAAGGCGCCCGGCTCCGCCGGTGGGTGGAGCCGGGCGGCCCTACCCGCCGGAGGCAGCCGTTGCCGGAACCTGCCTGGTGAGAATCCAGGCGTGTTTGCCTACCTGCCACACCTTGGTAAAGCCGAAGCTCTCCAGCAGTTCCGCAGTCGCGGTGAACAGGAAGCGCCCCTGCGCCAAGCGCCCGTACGTGGTTTCACTGATCGCCTCCACGAGCCCACCGCCCGCCCCCGCTATGAGCTCCAGGGCACCCGCGATGGCAGCGACCGCCAGCCCCCGGCCCCGGTGCTTCGGGTCGACATAGACGCAGGTGAGCCGCCAATCGGGCAGCGGCGGCGGCTGTCTGTCGTAGGCACGCTTGTGCTTTATGCCCGCCAATTCGGCGGGCGAACCGTACTGGGCCCAGGCCTGGCACCGCCCGTCGGCGTCCAGGACGAGGGCCGCGTGCGCTTCCCCCTGGAGCACACGCTCATGTTTGAGCTGCCGGTGGGCCGCGCGGGGTACCTGGCCGCATTCGGGGTGGTACCCGATGCACCAACACCCGCCATACACACCGTTGTTGCGCTCCACTAGTTCGGCGAAAAGGTCCCAGGTCTGGGGCTCCAAGGGCACGACGCGGATCTCTGCGGGGACGGGGCGGTCGCTCATGCCTCGTCCATCCTGGTCAGGGCGGCCAGCACGTTCTGCGTCAGCAAGTCCGCCACAGCGGGGTCATAATCCGGGGAGGCGGGTTCGCAAACCAGGTGTCCCCGTCCCGGGTACAGGTGGAGGCGCAGATTGCCGTATCTCTCCTGGCAGGCCTGCGCGGCTTGGTAGTCCCCATCGCCGACGAAGAACGGGTCGCGCTCCGTCGCGTACACCTCGACCGGACAATTGATCGGCCAGGCGCCCGGCAGCAGCTCCGGGTCGACGAAGGCATGCAGGAAGATGGCGCCCGCCGCGCCCTGTCGGCTCTGCAGCAGCCGTTGGGCTACCGAGGCCCCCAAAGAGAAGCCCGCGTAGACCACATTCGGCGGTAGATCAGCGCACGCCGCTGCCGCTCGCCGCCCCAATTCGTCCTCCCCAAGCTGTTCAACGTAGGCAAGCCCGGCGGACAGCTCAGGAAAAGTTCTGCCTGCAAAGAGGTCGGGTGTGCGCACGGTGTGGCCGACGCCGCGGAGCGTGTCTGCAAAGGCCTCAATGCCGGGCGTTAGCCCCAAGACGTGATGGAAAAGAACGACGGTACTCATGCCAACCACCCTAGGCACCGTTGCGGACGATTTGCGTCCCCATCTTTAATGAACGCATGGATACCGCCAGCTCCCTCGGCAAGGCACTGCGCGCCCTCGAACTGCTCCAGCTCCGCCCCGGCCTGTCCGGCCAGGCACTGGCCGAACAGCTGGAGATAAGCCCGCGCGCTGTGCGTCGCCTCATCACCAATCTGCGCGCGGGAGGTTTCACGATAACCTCTGCCCCTGGCCCCGGTGGGGGCTACCGGATTGAGCGCGGCCCCAGGACGCCCCTGGTGCTCACCGAGGAGGAACTGACGGCCGTAGCCATGCTGTTCATGCAAAACGCGCAGACCACCACCGGTCAGGCTGCCCGCTCGGCTGCCGCCAAGGTGCTGCGGGCCCTGCCCACCCGGGCCGTCGACGTCGCCCGCCCAGTGTTCGCCACCGTCACCGCCGTGGAGCAAGCCACGAACAACGCTCCCAGTCCCGCAATCGTGCTGCAGCTGGCCACAGCGATTGATCGGCGCGTGAGGATCGAGATGCGCTACCAACCGGTCGCGGGCGGCACCGCCGACCTGCGGCTGGTGGAACCGTGGGGCTTAGTGGTTCGCCAACACCGGTGGTACCTCCTCGGGCGCAACACCGCCCAAGGCCAAACCCGCACCTACCGGATAGACCGGATCACCGAGATCCGTGCCACCGATAGCGAGTTCTCCCCGCCCAGCGACCTTGACGCCGCAGCTGTCTTCACCGAACACCTACGCACCAGCTGGAAGCATCCCACGCGGGTCGATATCGACGCCCCGCTCGCCACCGCCAGCCGCTGGCTGCCAACAACCATGGGCACGCTGACCGCGACCTCGCCGACGACCTGCCAGCTCACAGGCCGCACGAACAACTGCCAGGCCTACATCACAGACCTGCTGCAGACCCCCTTCACCTGCACGGTACGGGGCGGTGCGCAGCTGCTGGCTGCGGCCCAGGCTGTGCACAGCCGCCTGCGGATAGACCTCGGTTAGGGCTGCTGGATGTCGGCCAGTACCTGGCCTACCCAGGCCAGCAGCTCGTCGTCGTCCACCGCAGTGGTGCCAAGCGCCCGGGGGCGCGGCAGCGGCACGTTGACCGCCCGAATAGCGGGCTTGACGGCCGAGCCCGGGTAGAGGCGCCGCAGGCGCAGCTGCAGGGAGTCGGGCACCTCCAGGGGGGCCAGGCGCAGGTGCTTGGCCTGCACCACCAGTTCGGCCAGCCCCAGGGCGCGAGCCGCGGCCCGCAGCCGCGCCAGCACGAGCAGGCGCTCGACCTGCACCGGGACGGGCCCGTAGCGGTCGACCAGCTCCTCACGCACCGCTTCCAGGGCCGTCTCGTCGCTGGCGGCCGAGATCTTCGTGTAGATCTCCAGGCGCAGCCGGTCGTGAGAGACGTAGCTCTCGGGCACGTGCGCGTCCACCGGCAGGTCGATGCGCACATCGGCCTCGGGCCGCTCCCGCTCCCCCCGGTACTCGGCGACCGCGTCGGCCACCATCCGGACGTACAGGTCGAAGCCGACACCCGCGATGTGCCCGGACTGCTCGCCGCCGAGCAGGTTCCCGGCGCCCCGGATCTCCAAGTCCTTCATCGCCACCTGCATCCCGGCCCCCAAGTCGGTGTGGGCCGCGATGGTGCGCAACCGCTCGTACGCGGTCTCCGTCAGGGCCGGGGAGGCCGGATAGAGGAAGTAGGCGTAGGCCCGCTCACGGGACCGCCCGACGCGCCCGCGCAGCTGATGCAGCTGGCTGAGCCCCATCTTGGAGGCCTGGTCAACGATCAGGGTGTTGGCGTTGGAGATATCCAGCCCCGTCTCGACGATCGTGGTGCACACCAGGACGTCGAACTCGTGGTTCCAAAAGTCAACGATCACGCGCTCAAGCTGCTGCTCGCTCATCTGCCCGTGCGCCACCGCGATGCGGGCCTCGGGCACCAGGCGCGTGAGCTTGGCGGCAGTGTCCATGATCGACTGGACGCGGTTGTGAATGAAGAAGACCTGCCCGTCGCGCAGCAGCTCGCGGCGGATGGCGGCCGCCACCTGCCGCTCCTCGTAGGCCCCGACATAGGTCAACACCGGGTGGCGTTCCTCCGGCGGGGTGGCCAAGGTCGACATCTCCCGGATGCCCGTCACCGCCATCTCCAGGGTGCGCGGGATCGGGGTGGCGCTCATTGCCAACACATCCACGTTGGCGCGCAGCGCCTTCAGGGTCTCCTTGTGCTCCACCCCAAAGCGCTGCTCCTCGTCGATGATCACCAGGCCGAGGTCCTTGAAACGCACCTCGCCGGTCAGCAGCCGGTGGGTGCCGATGACGACGTCGACGCTGCCGTCCCGGGTGCCGTCCTTGACGGCCTGGGCCTCCTTGTCGCTCTGGAAGCGCGAGAGGGCCTTCACGGTGACGGGGAAGTTGGCGTACCGCTGCGTGAAAGTCTCCAGGTGCTGGGAGACGAGCAGGGTGGTGGGCACCAAGACCGCCACCTGCTTGCCGTCCTGCACCGCCTTGAAGGCCGCGCGCACCGCCAGCTCGGTCTTGCCGTAGCCGACGTCACCGCACAGCAGCCGGTCCATGGGCACTTCCCGCTCCATGTCGGCCTTGATCTCGTCCATGGTGGCCAGCTGGTCGGGCGTCTCGACGTGGGCGAAGGACTGCTCCAACTCCAGCTGCCAGGGTGTGTCCGGGCTGAAGGCGTGGCCTTTGGTGGCCTGCCGGGCGGCGTAGATGCGCAGCAGCTCCTTGGCGATGTCCTTGACGGCCGCGCGGGCCTTGTTCTTGGTCTTCGCCCAGTCGGCGCCGCCCATGCGGGACAGGGCGGGGGCGTCCCCGCCGACGTACTTGGTGACTTGGTCCAGACTGTCGGTGGGGACGAACAGCCGGTCGCCGGGCTGGCCGCGCTTGGAGGGCGCGTATTCGATGACGAGGTATTCGCGTTTGCCCGCCTTGGTGCCGTGGCCGACGGTGCGGGAGATCAGCTCCACGAAGCGCCCGACGCCGTGTACCTCATGCACCACATAGTCCCCGGCCTGCAGCTGCAGCGGATCGACGGCGTTCTTGCGGCGGGCGGGCACCGCCCGGTCGCGGGCCTGCTCGCGGGCGGCCCGGCCGGTGATGTCGGCCTCGCCGATGAGGACGACGCCCGCCGCCGGGCTGGTCAGGCCGTGCAGCTGGGCGGCCGTGGTCACGGTGAGACTGGCGGGCGCGGGAGCGGCGGTGAGTTGTTCGGCGAGGGTGGCGGGCAGGGCGGCGGCGGTGAACTGCTCGACCACCCGGCGGGCCATGCCCGGCCCCTGGGTGGTGACGACGACGCGCTGGCCGTCGGCCAACCACCGCTTGACGTCGGCAAACAACGCCGGAATGTTACCGCGGTAAGGGGGCAGGTCCTGGGCGGCCGCCGGGGTGTCCGTGCCGCCCGCAGCGGGGTGCGCATCGCCGACCGGATTGTCGGCCTGCGGCAGCGACGGCAGGCTGGTTACCTGCCAGCAGGGCAGCGCCCGGGCCTGGGCCCGCGCCCGGATCTGCGGCAGGGGCAGGAAGGAACCGCCCCGCAGATCAAGGGGGGCGCTGCCGCCCGCCGCGGCCGACGACCACGCGGCCACCAGGAACTCCTCCGAGGTGGCCAGCAGGCTCTCCAGCCGGGTGCGGATACGTTCCGGCTCGTGCAGGAGCACCAGCGCATCCGGGGCCACGAGGTCCAGCAGATTGTCGAGCTTGTCCACCAGCACCGGCAGCAAACTCTCCATGCCCTCGGGGGCCAGGCCGTCGGCGATCTGGGCGAGCAGATCGGCGGCGCCCGGCAGCTGCCCGGCCAGGGCGGCCGCCCGCTGCCGCACCGCGGCGTCGAGCGGAATCTCGCGGCACACCGGTGCCCACACGCCGTGCGGGGCGGGGGCGAAGGTGCGCTGATCAGCCACCGTGAAAGAGCGGATCTCCTCGACCTCGTCCCCGAAGAACTCCACCCGCACCGGGTGGGCGTCGGTGGGCACGAAGACATCCAGGATGCCGCCACGCACCGCGAATTCGCCGCGCCGCTCGACCATGTCCACTCGGCGATACCCGGTCTGCGCCAGCTGCGTCACCGCCGCCGCTAGGTCGCAGCTCTGGCCCACCTGCAGCTGCAAGGGCTCCCGCTCCCCCAGCCCGGCCACGATCGGGGCGGCCGCCGCCCGGATGGGGGCCAAGAGCACCCGAATGGGGCCCGCCAGCGGCCCACTTTGCGGATGGGCCAGGCGGCGGGCCACCGCGGAGCGGCGCGCCATAGTGTCGCTGCGGGGCGAGAGCCGCTCGTGCGGCAGGGTCTCCCACGCGGGAAAAAGCGCGATCTGGTCGGCCCAGGCGGCGGGCAGGTAGTCGGCGAGCACGGCCGCGAGGTCTTCGGCCTCCCGGCTGGTGGCGGTCAGCACTACCAGGGGGCGGCCCGCCGCCCCGTCCGTGGGGGCCGCCAACTCAGCTAACAACGCCCCCCGCAGCGCCAAAGGCACGCTAAAGGTGCGGTCCTCAGGGGAGTGCAAGGCGGCGCGGGGTGCCGCGACGGCGGGGTCGCTGGCCAACAGCGGAGTCAGTCCGGAAAGTCGCACCGCGCCAGCCTACGGGGTGGGCGGCCCTGCTGGCGAGGTGGGCCGCCGGACGCGCCGTGGCCGGGCAGGTATCCCCGGATCAGGCCAGCGCGGGCCAATGCGCCACGCCACCGGCCACGCGCCGTGTTAAGGCGCGGCGTGCAGCCGCATCTGGGCCAACTCCAGTCCGCGCACCGCCACGTCCTCGATCGCGTCGGCCGCCAGCTCCAGCTGGAGCGCCAGCTCGGGCTGCTCCGCCGCGGAGAAGTCGGACAACACGTAGTCGGCAGGGTCCTGCCGCCCGGGTGGGCGCCCCACCCCGAAGCGCAGGCGCAGGTAGTCGCGGGTGCCCAGGGCCCCGGAGATCGATCGCAGGCCGTTGTGGCCGCCCTCCCCGCCGCCCCGCTTTAGCCGCAGGGTCCAGGCGGGAAGGTCGAGCTCGTCGTGCACCACCAGCAACCGCTCGGGAGCGATGCCGTAATAGGCGGCCAGCGCTTTTACCGGCCCCCCGGAGACGTTCATGTAGCCGTTAGTGCGGGCCAGGATGGCGCGCGGCCCCGGCACCCCGCCCGGGCCCACTCCCAGGCGCACATCGGCAAGGTAGGTCTGGGACGGGTGGCGGGCCAGGCTCGCCCCCGCCCGGCGCGCCAACAGGTCCACCACCATGCGGCCGACGTTGTGCCGGTTGTCCTCATACTTGCGCCCCGTGTTACCCAGGCCCACCACGAGCCACGCGTCAGATCCCATGAGGCCATCCTGACGCATCACCCGCGCCCGGCAAAGTTGCCGCCAGCCGGAGACAGACGCGCCGCCGCCCTAGTTGGCCGCCTAGGCGCGCGGGGACCGCCCTAGTTGTCTACCCACGCGCCTCATCCGGTGTATATGGCGCCTGTGCTCTCTCCGTAGCTAACTAGGGCGAGCGGCGCGGGTGCCCACCGGCCAGGCAGACAGACGCGCCGCCGCCCTAGTTGGCCGCCTGGGCGCGCGGGGACCGCCCTAGTTGTCTACCCACGCGCCTCATCCGGTGTATATGGCGCCTGTGCTCTCTCCGTGGCCAACTAGGGCGAGCGGCGCGGGCGCCAACCGGCCAGGCAGACAGGAGCCCGCGCCCCTGGCCAACTAGGGCGAGCAGCGCGGGTGCCCACCGGCCAGGGAGACAGGGACCGGCGCCCCTGGCCAACTAGGGCGACCAATCGGGCACCCCGGCATGCGCGACGGCCCGGCCACGCAAAAGCGGGGGTGGGCCACAGCCCACCCCCGCCTCGTTTCGTCTTACTCGGCGGCCTCTTCGGCTTCCTCGGCGCTCTCCTCGGCGGGCAGATCCTCCTGCGGGATGGAGACAGTCAGCACGACGGTCTCCGGGTCCAGATCGGTCTGCACGCCGCGCGGCAGCTGCAGGTCGGCCACGCGCAGCACGGTGCCGTCCTCCAGGCCCTCCACCGAGACCGCGAGGCTCTCAGGAATCGCGGTGGCCGAGGCCTCCAGGGTGATGTTCTGCAGGTCGACGGCCACCATGGTGCCGGGGAAGGACTCGCCCTCGGTGACAACCGGGACCTCCACGGTGACCTTCTCGCCCTTGCGCACCGCGAGCAGGTCAACGTGCTCGATAATGCGGGAGACCGGGTCACGCTGGATGTCCTTCACCAGCGCCAGGGATTCTTCGCCGTCCACGGTCAGGTGCAGCACCGCGTTGGCATTGCCCTTGACGGCCAGGAACAGGGCGTGGGCCGGCAGCGCCAAGTGCACGGGGTCCATGCCGTGGCCGTAGAGAACGGCCGGGGTCTGGGCGGCGCGGCGCAGGCGGCGGGCAGCGCCCTTGCCGAACTCGGTGCGCACGGTACCGGTGATGACCAGGCGGTCTTCGGACTGGGACATAGTCTTTCCTTTCGGTGTGGGTGGCGAGCGGTCAGCGCGGGCGTAACCCACACCGCGTCGATAACGGAATTTCTTCCCTCGCCGAGGTACCCCGTGAGTCTAACCGACGCACGACCTCGATTTTCGAGCGGCCCTAGTTACATGGGACACTGACCCGATGCGGGATCTCCACCAACTGCCTAAAGCCCACCTGCACCTGCATTTCACCGGCTCAATGCGCCCCGCCACCCTCCTGGACTTGGCGGCCAGAGCAGGCATCCGCCTCCCGGCGAACCTCACCGATTCCGTGTACGACGTGCCTGCCGACCAGCGCGGCTGGTTCCGCTTCCAGCGGTCCTACGATGCGGCCCGCGCCCTGGTGCGCTCCGAGGCAGTGATGCGCCGTCTCCTGCGGGAGGCGGCCGAGGATGATGCCGCCGAGGGCTCGCGGCGCCTGGAGTTGCAGATCGACCCCACCAGCTATGCCCCCTTCGTGGGGGGAATCACTCCCGCCCTGGAGATCGTGTTGGATGAGGCCCGCCAGGCCAGCGCGGCGCTCGGCATCGAAGTGGCGATCATCGTGGCGGCCTCCCGCACCCGCCACCCGCTAGAGGCCCGCACCCTGGCCCGGCTGGCGGCCCAGTACGCCGGGGACGGCCCGGGGCAGGTCGTCGGCTTCGGCCTATCCAACGACGAACGGCGCGGCAACACCGCCGAGTGGCAGGCGGCGTTTCGCATCGCCCGCGATGCCGGCCTGGCCGGGGTCCCCCACGGCGGCGAGCTCCTTGGCCCCGCCCACGTGCGGGCCGTCGTCGAACACCTGGCTCCCGCTCGGCTCGGGCACGGGGTCCGCACCGCCGAGGACCCTGCCCTGTTGGCCGCCGTAGTCGACGCGGGGATCGCCTTCGAAGTGTGCCCGGCGTCGAACGTTTCCCTCGGGGTCTACCACGAAACCCGCCACGTGCC
Source organism: Buchananella hordeovulneris (assembly GCF_001907235.1). Taxonomy (GTDB): domain Bacteria; phylum Actinomycetota; class Actinomycetes; order Actinomycetales; family Actinomycetaceae; genus Buchananella; species Buchananella hordeovulneris. Next base: position 210,926 of record NZ_MQVS01000001.1, on the reverse strand, counting down.
GCTAGCCACCCTGCGGGCTGCCGGGGCGCGTATCGCCCTAGGGGCCGACGACCCGCTGCTGTTTGGCTCCCGCCTGGTGGCCCAGTACGAGGCCGCCCGCGACGCGCACGGCCTGGACGATGCCGCCCTGGCGCAGCTGGCCATCGACTCAATCGACGCGAGCCTGGCCAGCCCGGCGGCCAAGGCGCGCTGGCGCGCCGAGATCGCGGCCTGGCTGGCCGCCCCCGCCACCGCGGGGCAGGCCGCAAGCTAACCCGCCTGCGGCCGTGCGCCGCCTAGGGAGCGAGCACCACCGGTTCGGGTTCCAGCTCGACCCCGAACGCCTCGCGTACTCCTTGCTGAATGGCGCTACTGACCGCCCGAATATCGGCGGCGCTGGCCGCTCCCCGGTTGGTGATAGCCAATACGTGCTTCGTGGACAGGCTGGCCCGCCCGGCGGTCAGCTCCGTTCCATACCCGGGCGCGAAACCGGCCCGCGCAATCAACCACGCGGCCGAGGTCTTCACCAGGCCCGGCACCACGGGGCCCGGGTCCAAAATGTTGGTCGCTAGCGCCGGGTTGCGGACCGCAAAGCGCGGCGCGTCAGCAGGCAGGGTAGCCGCCGCGGCCTCGCTGAGCACCGGATTGAGGAAGAACGAGCCGGCCGACCAGGTGTCGTGGTCGGCGTCGTCCAGCACCATGCCCTTGCCGCGCCGCAGCTCCAGCACCGCGGCCCGCACGCTGGCCGCCGGGGCGCGGTCCTCCAAGTTCACCCCGAGGGCGCGCGCCAGCTCCGCGTAGCGCACGGGAGCCGAGAGGGAGGCGTTGCGGAACTGGAAGGTGGCCTCCAGCACAACATACCGGCCGGTGGCCCCCCACGAGGTGCCATCGGGCCGGGTCTCGCTGCGCGAGGTCTTCAACACGCTCGTGCGGTAGCCGAGCTTCAGGTCCCCCACCGGCAGCAACCGGGTCCGGCCGCGCTCCCGGTCGTAAACCCGCACCGAGGCCAGCGTCCCCGCCACCTCGGCACCGTAGGCGCCGATGTTTTGCACCGGAGCCGCCCCAACCGTGCCGGGAATGCCAGACAGCGCCTCCAGCCCCATCCACTCCTCGACCACCGCGCGGTGCACGAAGTCGTCCCACGGCACCCCTGCCGTGGCGCGCACGGTGACCCCGCCACAGCCCGAGGCATCCTCCACGACGACGGACGTGCGAGCATCGCGCAGCACCAGGCCCGCAAAACCGTCCTCGTGGGCCAACACATTGGACCCGCCCCCCAGCACCAGCAGCGGCTGCCCCTGCGCGTCAGCGGCGGCAATGGCCGCAGTCATCTCCTCCTCGGAGTGGGCCTCCAGGTACTGGGCGGGGGCGCCGCCCACCCGCAGGGTCGTCAATTCCGCCAACGTGGGGGCGGGGGTGGTGCCGGGCGTGTGCCGCACGGACGTTACGGGCGGGATGAGAGCCGAGTGCTCACCAGCGGACAACGCCGGGCCGGGCATTTCACATGTCATGCCCCTCAGGGTAACGGCAGGCCGCCGCCCGACAGCCAGAGTCAGGCGGCTGTTTCTCGGTCGGCCAACTGATCTTCCAGCGGCCGGGGTCGGGCCGCCGACGCGAAGAGCAAACCTAGGGCCACCGGGAAGGCCAACACCCCTAACGCCCAGCGGTAGCCGAAGTGGTGCACGAGCTCCCCCAACAGCGGCGGGCCCGCCAGGAACGCCCCGTACCCGATGGTGGACACCACCGCCAGGCGGGCCGCGGCCCGCACTGGCTCTTCGCCGGCGGCCGCGAAACCGAGCGGGAAGCCCAAGGCCGCGCCCGCCCCCCAGATGACGGCGCTGACCATCGCCAGGCCCAACCAGGGGGAGGAAACGAAACCGACCACCCCGAGCAGGCTGGCCCAGGCACACAGACGAATGACCAGCACCCGCCCGAACCGTGCCACCAGCCAGGTCCCGGCGAAACGCATCGCGGTCATACCGCTGACAAAGATCGCGAAGGCCACTGCCCCCAAGTAGTTGGCCGCCCCAAAACTATCCACGGTCGCCAGGGCGATCCAGTCGTTGGCCGCCCCCTCCGTGAGGGCCGCGCCCAGCACGATCATGCCGAGCGCCAAGGTACGGCCCTCGCCCCAAGCACGCAGGGCCTGCACCCCGCGGGATTTGGGACCCCCCGTCGGCGGCGGCACCGGGAGGTAGAGGTGGGTGGCGACCACCGCGAGAACAACAAGCACCGCCCCCACCGCGAGCATCTGCAACCACACGGCCACCCCGAGCGCCGAGCTGGCCGCCCCAATGCCCGCTCCCACCACCGTGCCCAACGAGAAACCGCCGTGGAACTGTGGCATGAGCTCGGTCCCTCCGGCCTTATCCACCGCCGTGCCGTGCAGGTTCATCGCCAGGTCCGTCAGCGAAAACACAATATTGAGCGCCACCAAGGCCACAATCAGCCCCCACCGGCTCCCCAGGGTGGCCGCGCCCGCGGCCCCCACCAAGGTCACGGCCTGCCCGATGACCCCCAGACGGCAGATGAGTTTCGGACCAAAGTGGCTCGTGATGATCCCTGCCAGCGGCAAGGTGCAGATCGACCCGAGCGAGCCGACAAACAAGATCCGCCCCAACTGCTGCGGGGTCAAATCCAGCAGGTCACGCACGGCAGGCAGCCGCGAAGCCCAGGCGGAAAACGCCAACCCGCAGGCAAAAAAGATGGCGAAGGTGGCCCAACGAGCCCGACGAATACTGTGCACCAGCAGATACTAGGCACATCGCCGCTGCCCACCCGCCGGGCACGCTGCTGACTACCTCACTGCCACCCCACGGGGCCGGGCGCTACCCTTCCCACATTGCGCAGGTGGTGTCTCTGCCGCCCCACCGAGCCGGGTGCCACCACAGCCTCATGAGGCGGCCGGACGCAGGGTGACGATCGCGCGCCCGAGCACCGCCTCACCCGCGCAGGTGACGGACAAGTTGACCTTAGCGCCGCTGGCCGTCCCCGCGAGCGCTAGGTCCGTGGCGCGCTCCGGGGCGATGGGCACCATGCCCGTGAAGTTAGCCCGCACCTCCTGGACCGCCCCGGGGGCGCCCGCCCAGGCCTCGACCGCGTTGGCGGCCAGGGCGAGGGTGAGCATGCCGTGGGCGATGGTGCCGGGCAGGCCCGCCAGGCGGGCGGCGACCGGGTTGTGGTGGATCGGGTTGAAGTCTCCCGACGCCCCGGCGTAGCGCACCACGTGGGTCAGGTGCACGGCAGCTGTCGTCTCGAAGCCCGTCGGGTTGGTGGCGCGCGACGGCACGGCGAGCGTCACCGGAGTCAAGCTCGCGGCGGTAAGCGCGGCGGCCGCGCATTCGCCCTCCCCCGCCTGCGACGGCGGCGCAGTGGGCGGCTCGGGGGCAGCGGCGGGTGGCAGCATGGCCAGCGTGGAGGTGACGACGGCGGCCACCCCACGCGGACCGGTCACGGTGGTCTCGGTGGTGAGCGTCGTCGTCCCGGCCCGGCTGAGCAGACGCTTAATGCGGGGCTCGGCCTGCAGCTGATCTCCGGCCCGGATGGGCTCGTGCAACGCGATGACCTCGGCCGCGTGCAGCACGCGCGCGAAATCTATTCCTACCTCGGGGTCGGCCACCACGGCCGCCTCTGCCCGCTGCGCCACGATCGCCACGAACGTCGGGGCCGCGACGGAGCAGGGGGCGGCGGGGGTAGGTGCCTGCCCGATACCGCTCGCGCCCGCGCCCCAGGCCCGGCCGGTGGCCGCCGCGAAGGCCGTGAGCTCTTCTTGCCCCACGGCATAGGTGACGGACGGGTAGGTGCGTGCAGTGATATCCATACCCGCGACCCTAGGCGGCGGGGCGCCGCCCGGGCAGGCACGGCGCCCCTAAGTTCACCCGCGTCCTTTTGGCGGCTAGCGCCAAGTCCTCGCCCCAGTGGGCCGTGGCCGGGTGCCGCCTAGCCGCCAAGCAGCTGCAGCACGGCTCGCACCCGCCTATGCACCGCCGCGTCAGCATGCAGCCCCAGTTTGGCGAACAGCCGCTGGATGTGCTTCTCCACCGCCCCCGTGGTCAACACCAGGCGCTGCGCGATCGCTGCGTTGGAAAATCCCTCCGCCATGAGCTCCAGTACCTCGCGCTCGCGGGCGGACAGGCTCTCCACGGGGTCGTTGCGGCGGCCGCGCTGCAGCACCTGGGTCACCACTTCCGGGTCGAGCACGGTGCCCCCGGCTGCCACGCGGTCCACCGCGTGAAAGAACTGCTCCAGGTCGCTGACCCGGTCCTTCAGCAGGTAGCCGAGCGCCCCCTCGCCGCTGGCCAGCAACTCGGCCGCGTAGGACAACACGACGTACTGACTGAGCATGAGCACCGGCGCGGTCGGCCAGGCCTGCCGGATCTCCAGGGCGGCACGCAGCCCTTCGTCGGTGTGGCTCGGCGGCATGCGAATGTCGCTGATGGTCAGGTCGGGACGCAGCGTCAGGCAGGCGGATACCAGGCCGGGGCCGTCCGCCACGCTGGCCACCACCTCGTGTCCCTCCTCGGCCAGCAGCAGGGCCAGGCCCTGACGCAGCAGCACCGAATCGTCGGCGATCAAGACGCGCACGGGATCACCGCCTGGATGCGGGTGGGACCGCCGGTCGGGGAGAAAATGGTCAGCTGCCCGTCGACGGCCCGCAGCCGCTCCGCTAGGCCTGCCAAGCCGAACCCCTTGGCTAGCGCGGCCCCGCCCTGTCCGTCGTCGTCCACGGTGATCAGCAGCTGTGCGTCGGTGACCGTGAGGTTCACCACCGCCCGGGAGGCGGCCGCGTGCTTGTTGACGTTCGCCAGTGCCTCGGAGACCACAAAGTAGGCGGCCACCTCCACGTGTTCGGGTAGTGGCGGGATGGTGCCCTGCAATTGCACTGGCACCACTGAGCGGGCCGTGGCCTCGCTGAGGGCCGCCAGCAGGCCGCGATCAACCAGCACCGGTGGGGCGATACCGCGCGAGAGCTGGCGTAGCTCGGCCAGCGTTTGCCGTGTCTGTTCCAGGGCGTCAGTCAGCAATGCAGATGCCTGGTCGGGTTCTTGCGTGAGGCGCCGCTGCGCCCGCGCCAGATCCATCTGTAACCGCACCAGCCGCTGTTGCGGACCGTCGTGCAGGTCTCTCTCCAAGCGCCGCAGCTCTCGGGTCTCGGCCTGGCGGGCGGCCTGGCGGGAGCGGGTCAGGTGCGTGATGTTCTCCTCCTGGCGGGCCGCGCGGCACAGCATGAGGTCACTCAGGCGCACGTGGGCCAGCTCCAGGGCGGGTAAGACGCGCGGCATGGTGAGGAGGAAGATGACCCCAAGGACGGTCGAGATGGTTAGGTCCAGCCAGACGTCGTAGGGCAGACCAAACGCCTCCGCCAGCCCGTTGCGCACCTGGTGGGGGAAGATAAGCTCGAGCAGTTCCAGCACCGGGGTCGCCAGGGCCCCGAGCGGCACCGACACCCACAGCACCGCCAGCACCCACGTCACGGTTGCCAGCGGAAAGGTCACCAGCACCCAGGCGGCGTCCCGCCACGGCTGTCTGCGCCGCAGGGCCCGCCACAAGCGGTTTCCGCCGGGGCCGTCCAGGGGCGGATAGAGGTCGGGCGGGGGAAGCAGGCCGTGCACGCCGCGGTTGTAGGCCCGTTGCAGTTGGGCCGCGCCGCGAGCCGTCCAGAGCCCAGCTAACAGCAACCCCAGGCCGACCCAGATGATGACGGTGCCGACGCCCACCGCGAGCAAGACCACCACCATCACGAAGAAGAACAGGTGCAGGGGCCACTGCAGCAGCAAGAAGGCGGCCGCCCGGGCAGCAGTGCGGACCTGGTCTCGCGCGTTGGCGGGCGGCGCTGCGGCGGGAAGCGGGGAGGCGGGAAGCGGGGAGGCGGGAACAGTTTCAGTATTCATGTCCCTCACTCTTCCCGGTCGGACCTGCTGGGCATATGCAGCTACCTGGTCATGTTAGCCAGGCGTTCGCGCGCGGCCACCGCGACGCCCAGGGACTACTAAGAGGTCATCGTGGCACCACCATGTCCTTGCGGCACCACCATGTCCTTACGCCGCCTTAGTCGTCGCCACCATCATGCCCTTGCGGCACCACCATGTCCTTACGCCGCCTTAGTCATCGCCACCGCCATGTCCTCACGTCACCACCATGCCCTTACGTCACCACCATGCCCTTATTTCAGTGTTTTAAGGACATGGCGGTGCATTAAGGACATGACGGTGAACCAACAACATGACGGTGGGGTGTGATGGGCATCGGCGGGATCGACGCTGACCGTTGCGCGCTTCGCAGCCCTCGAAGACAAAGCGTCGACCCTACAGCGGTTTGCGCCCGTTCGTAACGGGCGGCGTTTGGAGCTGGGATCACCCTTTAGCCGGCTAATGGTCGAGCCCGCCCCAGCCAGTGGGGCACCCCCCATCCCCGCCAGCAAGGCTCCGCGCTAGGGACAGCCCGCCGGAAAGCGCCGTTACCACCCCCATCCCCGCCAGGCAGGCTCAGCTCACGCCTGGCGGGCTGACCGGCCTGTGGATCGGCAGCGGCGGTCGAAGCAGCCCGCCGGTGGCGGCTTGCTACTGCCTGCGCCGGGCACCGGGCTCGGCGGCCGTGCAGAGTTGTCCGCCGCGTCCGAGCAGACAAAACGGCAGGTGCCCACCGTTATTCCGGTGAGCACCTGCCAGTGACTATTGCGCTTAGCGGGTCTCGCGGTGCGCGGTCGACTTGTTGCAACGCGGGCAGAACTTAGCCAGCTCCAGTCGATCCGGGGTGTTACGCCGGTTCTTCTTGGTGATGTAGTTGCGCTCCTTGCATTCGCTGCAGGCGAGCGTGATCTTCGGGCGGACGTCCTGAGACTTGGAAGCCACGATTCCTCACTTCTCCGTTTCGCAGCCAGGGGCCGCAGTTTGCTTGTTTCGTAGCGGGAGCGGGGCTTGAACCCGCGACCTCACGATTATGAGTCGTGCGCTCTGACCAGCTGAGCTACCCCGCCAGGTGTGGCCCCACCAGCTTTCACTGGGCAAGCCTAGAGCCCCGAAAGGGAATCGAACCCTTGACCTTCTCCTTACCATGGAGACGCTCTGCCGACTGAGCTATCGGGGCGGCGCGGGAAACTTTACCTGGCCGCTACGGATTTCTCCAAACCGGCCGGGCGTGAAACCCGCCACACTCCGTTGCTCCTGCTGGAACAACCCACCCCCTGCCGGAGGCGCAGTGGCGAGTGAGGGATTCGAACCCCCGAAGCATTCCGCGGCTGATTTACAGTCAGCTCCCTTTGGCCGCTCGGGCAACTCGCCAAGTAGTGCGACGCAGACTCTACCAACACTTCGGGGGTTTGCGCCAACTTTCCCGACGGTGAAGCACGTCACCGCGCCCCCACCTTCCGATGCGGGCCGCCGTTCTCCTTGGATTTGCGCACCTTTGCGGCCACAATGGGCGCAGGCAACCGGCGACGTTAGGAGTGTCATGGCCGCAGATTCGTCATTCGATGTGGTGTCCAAGGTGGATCGCCAGGAGGTGGACAACGCCGTCAACCAGGCGGCTAAGGAGATTGCCCAGCGCTACGACTTCAAGGGCGTGGGAGCATCGGTGACCCTGACCGGCGATGCCGTGACCATGGTGGCCAACTCCGCGGACCGGGTGCTGGCGGTGCTGGACGTACTGCAGTCCAAGCTCGTCCGGCGGGGCATCTCCCTAAAGGCCCTGGACCTAGGGGACGGCACCCCGAAGGCGTCAGGCAAGGAGTACCGCCTGGTCGGCACGTTGCGCGAAGGGCTGAGCCAGGAAGTCGCCAAGAAGATCACCAAGCTGGTGCGCGACGAGGGCCCCAAGGGCGTCAAGGCTCTGATTCAGGGCGACGAGGTGCGGGTAACTTCAAAGTCTCGCGACGACCTGCAGGCAGTGATTGCCCTGTTGAAGGGAGCCGATTTGGATGCCGCTTTGCAGTTTGTGAACTACCGCTAAGACCAATGTCAAAGGGGCGGCTCCGGCCGCCCCTTTGGCCTGCCGACTGCGCGGCGACTATCGCCCTTTTCGCGCCTCGGTTTTCCAGTTCCCGTTGTCGGCACAACATTCGGTAGGCCAACGCGCCCGCTGTCCTTACACTGGGGCACTATGACCCCTGCCACCCCCCTCCTGCCGCCCCATGCCGGTCTCTCACCGCGCGGCATTGGCAGTTCCTGGCGCATCGAACAGATACTGGCGGCCGCCGTGCGTGTCTTCGGGGCAGGCGGTCATGGCGCGGTAACGCACCGAGCGGTGGCAGCCGAGGCGGGGGTGTCCGTGGGGCTCACCACCTACTACTTCAAGAATCGGGAAAATCTCCTCTTCTCCGCCGTCAAGTACGCGATCTCTATCGAATCTGCACGCCTGCACGCATTGGTTGACGATCTGCCCGCGCAGCTTCCCGCCGACCGCAGCGTGGCGGTGCTTACCGAGATGTTTTTCGATAAGACAGTGGCCGATCCGCTGTACGACCTCGCGCTCTTCGAGATGTTTTTGGAGGCCACCCGCAACCCGGCCGCCCGCGAATTGACACGTGCCTGGACGGAGCTCATCTTGGGGTTAGTTGAGCGGGTATTACCCCCCACAGATCCCAGCCTGCCACGCGCCCAGGCAGTACAGATAGTGGCGGCCACCATTGACGGCTTAATGCTGGAGGAGGCCGCCAACCAAACGCTGGGCCTGGCGGCGCTGCGCACCCACCTGCAGGCGGTAGTCGACCGCCTGCTCCCCCACCCCTAGGACCAAAGCCCCTCCGTAACGCAAATCACATGTTGTACATTTGTGCAAACTAACTTGTACATATGTACAACCTCGCTTTGCCGCAGAACGGGGCCCTTCCCGCGCCTGCCACGCCCTTCATTCCGCCGCCTTCACCCCCAACGTTCCGCCGCAGCCGGCGCGCGTTCGGCTGCTTGCCAGCCCCTAGGAGGGAAAATGTCCCTGCTCACCACCACCCCCAAAGCCGACGGCTTCCGCATGCCCGCCGAGTGGGAGCCCCAAAGCGCCTGCTGGCTGGTCTGGCCAGAGCGACCCGACAACTGGCGCCTCGGCGGCAAGCCCGCCCAGGCAGCATTCACCACCGTCGCCTCCACCATCGCCAGCGCCCAACCAGTAACGATGGCCGTCTCGGCCGCCCAATTCGTCAACGCCCGCCACCAGCTGCCACCCACCGTCCGGGTCGTAGAAATCAGCAACAACGACTCCTGGATGCGCGACACCGGCCCGACCTTCGTCGTCAACGACGCCGGGCAAGTGCGCGGCGTGGACTGGCAGTTCAACGCCTGGGGCGGGCTGGTGGACGGCCTGTACTTCCCGTGGGACGCCGACGACCAAGTTGCCGCCAAAGTCCTCGAGATAGAGGGGCTAGACCGCTACCGCGCCCCCCTGGTGCTAGAAGGTGGGGCGATCGACGTCGACGGTCAAGGCACCGTCCTCGTGACCGCCGAGACCATGCTCTCCCCCGGGCGCAACCCCGACCTCACCCAGGAGCAAATCGCCGCCTACCTGTGCGACTACCTCGGTGCCGACAAAGTCATCTTCCTGCCCTTCGGGGTCTACCTCGACGAGACCAACGGGCACGTCGACAACTTCTGCCGGTTCGTCGCCCCCGGCAAGGTCATGCTGACCTGGACCGACGACGAGTCAGACCCCCAGTGGGAGCGCTCCGTCGCTGCCCTAGAGCTGCTCCAAAACGAAACCGATGCCCAGGGCCGCCCCTTCGAGATAGTCAAGATTCACCAACCCGGCCCGATCTACATCACAGCCGAAGAATCGGCCGGAGTCGACCCGGTAGACGGCACCCTGCCGCGCCTGCCCGGGGACCGGCTCGCCGGCTCCTACGTCAACTCCTACTACGGCAACGGCATCGTCGTCCTCCCGATCTTCGACGACCCACACGACGAGGCCGCCATCGCCACCTACCAGCAGCTCTTCCCCGACCGCCAAATCCACACCGTGCCGGGCCGCGAAATCCTGCTCGGCGGCGGCAACGTCCACTGCATCACCCAACAACAACCCGCGGGGCGGTGACGAAAAGTGGCCAGCGGAGGCAAAAAGTTCCGACTCATCGACGTCATTGGCTCCCTCATCTGTGTCGTCTTCGTCGCCGAAGCCATCGCTCCGGCCGCCGCCATTGGTAACTCCCAGTTCTTCTGGTGGCTAGCCCTCATTGCCGCCTTCGGTCTGCCCTACGGGTTGGTGGTGAGCGAACTGGGCACCACCTACGCGGCCGACGAGGGCGGGCTATACGACTGGGTACGCCGCGCCTACGGCGATCGGTGGGCCTCGCGGGTCGCCTGGTGGTACTGGATCAACTTCCCGCTGTGGATGGCCAGCCTGGCGGTGCTATTCCCCGCCTCGCTGCAGGTCATGACCGGGCACACCCTCCCCCCACTGGTGGGGCTGGCCATCTCCCTGGTGTTCATCTGGTTGGTGGTGTTCCTCAGTTTTGCGCGCGCTAGCGACTCCATCTGGATCATGAACCTGGCCGCCACGTTGAAGATCGGCATCGCCCTTGCCGTTGGTGGCCTCGGCTTGTATTACGCCACCCGCCACGGCTGGGCCAGCGACATGTCGCCTGCCACCTTCCTGCCGTCACTCGACGCCTCGGCCCTGACCTACCTGTCGATCATCCTGTTCAACTTCATGGGCTTCGAAGTGATCGCCACTTTCGCCGGGGAAATGCGCAACCCCCGCACGCAGATTCCGCGCGCCATCATCACCGGCGGCATCGTCATCGCCGCCATCTACCTGCTCAGTTCCTTCGGGCTGGCCGCCGCCATCCCCGCCCGCGACCTCAGCCTCGACTCCGGCATTCTCGACGCCGTCGGCATCATGACGGGGGCGGGCAGCTGGTTCCTCGTCACCATCGGGGTGGTCTTCCTCCTCACCCTGGTCGGCAACATGGTCTCCTGGTCCTTCGGGGTCAACTATGTGGTCGTGTGCGCGGCCCGCGATGGCAACCTGCCGCGCCTGTTTGCCTCCGTGACCAAACGCAGCGGCATGCCCAAGGGCGTGAGTCTGGCCAACGGCGTCATCGCCACCGCGCTCGCCTGCCTGGCCCCCCTCGCACAACAGCTACACCTGGCGGACCTGTTTTGGACCCTGTTCTCGGTCAACGTGGCCTTCCTCTTGCTGTCCTACTTGCCGATGTTCCCGGCCCTGTTGCGGCTCCGGACCGCTGACCCGACGGCCAAACGGGTCTTCCGCGTCGCCGGCACCACCCCCACCCTGCGCCTGGCGACTTGGGTCCCGATGGCCCTCATCATCCTCTCCGTCATCGCCACCCTGGTGCCGCTGGGCGGGAGCGAAGACGAGCTGGCCAAACTACCGGGCCTTATCACCGTCGGCGTTTTCCTCCTGCTCGGGGAAGCGTTGCGCCTGGCCGCCGCCCGCCGCCGCGCCTGCGACTACCGCGGCATGGCCCTCGACGGCCCGCCGCCCGCCCGCACCACCACCTAAAGCCACCCACCTGAGACAAAGGAGTTATCGTGCCCAAAGACTTTCTCGACACCACTGACTTCTCCCGCGCCGAGCTGCTGACCATCGCCGACCTCGGCCGCGCCCTCAAGCAGTGCGTAGCCGTCGGTTACTTCCCGCCCCTACTAGCCGGGCGCACCCTCGGCATGATCTTTGAACAGGCTTCCACCCGCACCCGGGTGGCCTTCGAAACCGCCATGACCCAGTTGGGTGGCCACGCCCAATACCTGGCCCCTGGCCAGATTCAGTTGGGCGGCCACGAGACCATGGGCGACACCGGCAAAGTGTTGTCACTGCTGGTCGATATCCTCATGGCCCGCGTCCAGCAGCACGCCACCGTCACCGAGCTGGCGGCCGCCGCCTCCATTCCCGTCATCAACGGCATGTCGGACTACAACCACCCCACCCAAGAAATGGGTGACCTCATCACCATGCTGGAGCACCTGCCGCCGGGGCGGGAATTGGCCGACTGCAAAGTGGTCTTCGTGGGGGACGCCACCCAGGTGTGCACCTCCCTGATGCTGCTCGCCACCAAGATGGGCATGGACTTCGTGCACTACGGTCCGGTCGGCTACCAGCTCGCCCCGCCAGTCCAGGAGCTCGGCCGCGCCAACTGCGCCGTCAGCGGAGCCAGCCTCACCGTCACCGACGACCCCGCCGCCCTGGCAGGTGCCGACTTCATCTACACCGATGTGTGGTACGGGCTCTACGAGGCCGAGTTGAGCAAAGAAGAACGCATGGACATCTTCTTTCCCGCCTTCCAGGTCAACCAAAAGCTGCTGGAACGAGCCGCCCCCCACGTCTGCTTCCTGCACTGCCTGCCCGCCTCCCGCGGGGAGGAGGTTACCGACGAGGTGCTCGACGGCCCCGCCTCGGTGGCTTTCGCGCAGGCCGGCAACCGCCTGACCGCGATGCGGGCACTGCTGGTCTACTTCCTGCGCCCGCCCATCCCGCACCCCCACCTCGTGGCAGCGGCCCGCGCCGAGCTAGATAGCCAGCTCCTGCGGGCCGCCCACCAAAACCTGCCCTAGCGGTACGGGTTTTCCGGTTCCTGCCCGTAGCCGGCCATGGCCTCCAGCCGCGCCACCCGCTTATCCATCGGCGGGTGGGTGGAAAAGACGTTGCGCAACGACCCGAAGGGGTTGGCAATCATCAGATGCGAAACGTTCTCGGTGGCCATGGTCGGCTGCAGGGGCCGCGCCTGCGTCCCGGCGTGCAGCTTCTGCAGTGCCGAAGCCAAAGCCAAAGGATCCCCGGTCAGGCGGGCCCCGTCTTCGTCGGCGTCATATTCCCGGGTCCGCGAGACCGCCATCTGAATCACCATCGCCGCGATGGGGGCCAGGACGGCTGCCAGCAGCATGGCGATCGGGTTACCGTTACGCCGATCGCGCCCTCCGAAAAACAGCATGAACTGGGCGGCCGACGTGATGACCGAGCCGATACCCGCCGCGATGGAGGAGGTGAGAATATCGCGGTTGTACACGTGCATAAGCTCATGGCCGAGCACTCCCCGCAGCTCCCGTTCGTTGAGCAGATCCAAGATGCCCTGGGTGCAGCAAACCGCGGCGTTTTGCGGATTGCGGCCCGTAGCAAAAGCATTCGGAGTGGCCGTGGGCGAAACATAGAGCCGCGGCATGGGCTGGCCCGCCCGCGTGGAAAGTTCCTCCACAATCCGGTACATCTCGGGCTGCTCCAGCGGGGTGACCGCGTAGGCCCCCATAGATCGCAGCGCCAGCTTGTCAGAGTTCCAATAGGAGTAGGCCGTCATCCCCAGCGACAGCACACTGGCCCCCACCAGCCACACGACGTTGCGGGTCGAAGCGGACAGCACCGCCCCGAACGCGATCACCAGCCCCAGCATGGAGGCCAGCAACACCGCCGTCTTCAAACCGTTGTGATGGTTGTGCATCGCACGCCCCTTTCTCTGCCTGCCCAGCCTACGAGGCGCACCGCCCCAACGGCAGACAAACCGGCGGCAGTCAGCTAAGGGCCGAGCCGGGTGCGCCGCACGGGCGGCGCACCCGGGGGCGCTCAGACGAGTGGGCCGTCCCACTCCTCGCCCCGCGAGATCGCGGTCATCGCGTCACGGGAGACAACCTTGATGCGCTCCCGTCCCTCGCCCTGGCCGAGCGAGCGCTCGTAGGCGTCGAGCACCATCCAGCCTTCAGCGTCCGTGTAGCGCACGCCGCGCTCGCGCAGCAGCGCCAGCACCCCGTCGCGCCCATCCTTCGGGGAGGCGCCCACGACGCCCGCCTCCACATCCGCCAACAGGTTGGCGATCGTCTCTTGCGCATCGGACTTAGTCGAGCCGATCAGCCCCACCGGCCCCCGCTTGATCCACCCGGTCGCGTACAGCCCCGGCACTGGGGTCGTGCCGTCGATCACCCGGCCGGCCACGTTGGGCACCAGCCCGCGCTGCTCGTCGTAGGGCACGCCCGGCACCGGCGAAGAGAAGTAGCCGATGGCGCGGTAGACCTGTGTCACCGGGGTGTCAGTGAACTCCCCGGTCCCCGACACGCTGCCATCGCCGTTGAGTCGGGTGCGCTCGGTGCGTACCCCCACGACCTGGCCGTCCTGCCCGAGCACCTCCACCGGCGCCTCGAAGAGATGAATGTGGATGCGACGCGGCGCGGTCCGTTCCTCGTCGTCGACCAGCGCGTAGTCGGTCAGGGTCTTGACCACCATCTTGGTCTGCTTGGAGGCGGCAATCGCGGCTTGCGAACCTGCGTCGAACTCAAGATCTTCCTCGCGCACGATCACGTCCACGCCCGGCACGTGCCCCAGCTCGCGCAACTCCAGCGGCGTGAACTTGACCTGGGCCGGCCCGCGCCGCCCAAAGACGTGCACGTCGGTGACCCGCTTGTCGCGCAAAACCGCGGCCACGTTGGCCGGAATCTCGGTGACCAGCAAGTCGTCGACGTGCTTGGCGAGGATACGAGCCACGTCTAGGGCGACGTTGCCCACCCCGAGCACCGCCACGTGCTCGCCCTTTATCTCCCACTGCCGTGGGTAGTCGGGGTGTCCGTCGTACCAGGCCACGAAGTCCGCCGCCCCGAAGCACCCCTCCAGGTCGACCCCCGGGATGTCCAGCGGGGCATCCAGGTCGGAACCGGTGGCGATGATGACGGCGTCGTAGTGAGCCTGCAGCTCGGCAATCGTGATGTCTTTGCCCACCTCGACATTGCCCACCAAATTGATCTCGCCCTTGGCCAAAATGCCGTACAGGGCGTTGATGATCTGCTTAATGCGCGGGTGGTCGGGGGCCACGCCATAACGCACCAGGCCGTAGGGGGCGGGCAGCCGCTCGAACAGGTCGATACGCACGTCGACGCCGGATTTGGCCAGAATGTCGGAGGCGTAAATGCCGGCCGGGCCCGCGCCGACCACCGCCACATTCAATTGTTTCGTCACGAAGGTTTTCCAATCTGCCGCGCCGCGGCCTCATTTGCTGAAGGTAACCGTAACGGATTGGTCGAGGTCGTAGAGGAAATGCAGGCGCTGCGGGGAACCCTCCGAGACCGTCAGGTAGTCCCCCAGCAGGTGCATGTGCGGCAATTGCCGGGGAATTACCACCTCGGTGACCTGCCCGGCCTGGGCCGCCCGCAGCTGGTCCTCCACCTGCCGCCAGGCGGCCATGTTGCCGCCCCAGTCCCGCCACAGTTGCCCCGCCCCGGGCCCCGCCGGGCCCAGCAGCAGGGCCAGGCTGGCTGCCGCAGCGGCCCCGCTGACCACGCGCCCGCCCCTGGTGCGCCAGGCGGGGGCCGCCGCCGCGATCCGGGGTGCCCCATCGGGGGCCGTCAGCCGCCCGCGCGCGGGCGCCGCGACGGTCAGCCCTGCCAGGGCCAGGGCCAGCAGGTAGGCCAAGGCGATACCGAAATAGAAGGGGCGCGGTCCCGTCGTGCCCAACGCCACCGGCACCGCATAGGCGGCCACGGCCGCTGTCAACACGACCCCCACTTCCAGGCTGCCCAGCTGCCAGGCCGCCAAACCCGCCAAAGCCACTGCGCAGCCCCCCGCCACCAGCAGGGCCAGCACCAGCAGTAGGGCCGAGCGGGAGGTAAAGAGGTCCGCCAAAGCGCTGCGCTCCCAGTTGGCCGCCGTCCGCGCCGCCACCAGCCGCGGCACGAGCCAGCCCGCGAGCGCCCCGCCGCCGCCCAGCCCGGCCACCAGCGCCCCCACCAGTGCCCGGCCGCGGGCCCAGTGCCACCCCACCCACAGTCCCAGGGCGACCACCGCCAGGGCGATACCGAGGTACAGGCGGCCGGCGGTCTCCAACTGGGACAGCAGCGACATGGCGGCCAGGGCCGCGCGGCGGGTGAGGAAGCCGGCCTCCTCCAGCGGCAACGGCGCCTTGACCTTGCGGGTGCGCGCCCACAGCCCGGGCGCGGCAAACCGGGCCGCAGATAGCGCCAACAACACCCAGACAGTCGCGCGCGGGCCCCACGCGGCGCGCCTGCGCCACAGCACGCTGCTGAGCAAGACCGCCACGGCTATTAGCTGCAGGGCGATGACCTCGTTGTGCATGGCCCCCAGGGCCCCACTGAGGAGCAGGACGACGGCAGGCGGGCCCCAGGAGCGAGCGGTGGTAGCCCGGCGGACCAGCTGGAGCGCGGACAGCAGGCTGCCCCCCAACAGCACCATGCCGCCGAGGTAGCCGACGGTGGCAGACATGAAGAAGAAGACGGTGCCCGCGAGTCGCGCCACCAGGTGATGCAGGGCGAAGGGGGCCGCCAGGCAGGCCACCGCGCAGCCCCACGCCGCCGCGGGGGCCAGGCGCGCCGGGATAGCGGGGCGCAGGCAGACCCACAGCAGGCGCCACCACAGGAACGACTGCGCCAGGCACAGCAGGGCCATGAGCGGACCGATGGCCCAACCGGTGCTGAAGATGGCCTGCCCCCAGGCGTCGGCAGTTCGACCGTTGCGTTCCCAGACGTCCACCTGCGCGAAGTGCCACAGTTCGGCCCCCCGAACCGCGCCGCCGGGGTGCCCGGCGCGGATAGCGAAGACTAGGTCGTCGGTGGACCAAATGGGGGTGCGCCACAGCGACAACCACCCGCCGAGTCCGGCCAGCCAGGTCACGGCAGTTGCCACGCTCCACGCGCGCACAGTACGGGGGGCCTCACGCATTGGTCTTTCTTTCGGGGTCGGAGTGGTCGGCCAGCGCCAGGCGGGCAGCTAGGAACGTGAAAGGCACGGCCACCAGCCCGGCCAGCAGGGTGCCCCACTTGGCGGAGATCCCCCACCCGGAGACAAAGAGTAGCGACCCGAGCGTGGACAGGACGAGGTTGGTCAGGGGGGCGACGGGGAAGCGGGCAAAGCGGCGCCAGGTGGGTCGGACCCGGAAGACGAACCAACAGTTCAGCACGAACGAGCCGAGGGTGGCCAGCAGCCAGGCGCCCAGGTGTGCGGCCAGATAGTGCAGGAACAGCAGGAGGACGCGATAGCACAGGTAGTAGCTGAGGGTGTTACCAACCCCCACCACCCCGAAGCGGAGGAGCTGGGCCACCAGGGCCCAGCGTGGCTGCCTACTGGTCTTCCGCATGGGTTTCCCATACCTGCGCGACGACGTAGTGCGGCCGCGCCTTGACCTCCTGGTAGATGCGTCCCACGTACTCCCCGATCAGGCCGAGGGCCAGGAGCTGGAGACCGGAGAAGCCGACGATGGCGGCGATGAGGGTGATATACCCCGGCACTGCCACCCCGTTAATCGCCCAGTCGCCGATGAGGAACAGCACGTAGAGCACCGCCAATGCCACGGCTGCCAGGCCGGTGACGGCCGCCACCCGCAGTGGTTTGGTGTTGAAAGACAAGATGCCGTCCAGCCCATAGTTCAGCAAGGAACGCATCGTCCACGAAGACTTGCCGGTGTCGCGCAGGCGGTTGTCGTAGTCGATGGCGGCGGTGGGGAAACCAATCCACGAGAACAGCCCCTTGGAGAAGCGGGAACGTTCATCCATTTGCGTCAGCACATTGACGGCGCGACGCGAGAGGATCCGAAAGTCCCCGGTGCCGTTTTCCAGCTCGACGTCGTCCACCAGCCGGTTAACCCACCGGTAGTAGACGCCCGCTAGCTTGGTGCGTGCCCACGAATCCCCGGCGCGCGTGCGGCGAGCCACCACCTGGTCGACGTCTCCACGGTGCAGGCGAGCCACCAGCTGCGGCACCAGGGCGGGAGGATGCTGCAGATCGGCGTCCATGATGACCACTGCCTCGCCGCGGGCGTACCGCAGGCCGGCGAGCATGGCGGCCTCCTTGCCGAAGTTGCGGGAGAAGCCCACCCCGCGCACGCGCGCGTCGGTGGCCGCCAGCTCGGCGATCCGGGCGGCGGTCTGGTCGCGTGAACCGTCGTCGATGAGCAGAAGCTCCCACCGCAGGTCGGTCTGCGCCATTACGTCCACGATCTCGCGGTGGAGGGTGGGTAGTGCCTCCTCCTCGTTGTGGCAGGGCACTACCAGCGACACGTGGGGCGTTCTCACCGCCCGAGGCTAACACGCGGGGACGGGGGAGGCTGGCTGCCGCTATTTTCCGCGCCTCCCGCCCGGGGGCGGCCTGCTGGCGGGCGGGGTGCATGCAGACGTGTTTGACAATGGGAGGGTGAAAGCACCTCGCCGCGACCGTGTTGCCCCAGTGACCTGGGCGCTCCTCGGGGTCGTGGCTTTTGCTTTTCTGGCGGTGGGGCTATTCGGGTCGCTGGTCCAAAGTCGCCAGGTAACCGGTGACGTGCACGCGCGCCTGCTGCGGGCACACGAGGAGTTGGCGGCCCGGGCACCTGCCTACCGCCAACCACTAGCGGCCGTCCGCGCGCAGCTGCAGGTCGACAAGCTGCGCGCCGACGAAGCAGCGGCAGGCTGGCAGGTGGGGGCCGCCGATTGGGTGGCGGGGCCGCCGGGGGGTGACGACCTGGCCCAGGACGCGGCGGTGCGCGAATTTGCTCGGGCGCACGCGGCCGAGCCACACGTGACGGTCGGCCGGGTGCGGGCGCATGATGGTCCCGCCTGGGTTCTGGTCAGTCCCCTAACTGATGGCAGCCAACGCGCGGTCTATGTGCGCATCGTGCGTGATCCGCAGGCCCGCTTGTGGGCCACCCGGGGTGCCTACGCCGCCAGCACCCTGGCCCTCCTGGCGGCCGTGGCGGGTTTGTCTTGTCGGCTCACCCCGCGCCTGCAGCAGCGCCTGCTAGTGGGCACCCCCGCACCGCCCGTCCGGCCGCCGGACTAATAGGGAGCAAAGTAGCAGTTGCCCCAGGCATCACAGGCGAGGCGGTAGCCGCCCACCTCGTACCACTGCCAGTCCGGGAAGTGCCAGTGCGGGCCTCTGTCATCCTCGTCGTCGTCATCGCCGTCGTCGTCATCGTCACCATCATCGCCGTCGCGGTCATCGTCGTCATCGTCGTCCTCGTCTCCGGCAGGCGGGGCCGGGACGGGGGGCTGGGCGGGCGGCTGGGCGGGCACTGGCGCAGGCTCCGGGGCGGGCGGCGGGGCGGGCACCGCCGGTTGGCCGCCCACCACGGCTTCGCCCTGGGAGCCGCCACCTACTTCCCCAACGATGTCCGTCTCGGCGGGCGCGGCCTGCTCCACTGCCTCCGGCGGCGGCTCCGGGGCCTCCTCCGTCGGGCTGGCGGCGGGGGTAGCGGTCGGTGTGGGCTTAGCCGGGGACCGGGTCGGTTGGGGGGTGCTGGCGCTGCGGCTGGCGCTCGCCGCCGGGGTCGGGGCCGGCAGCACGATCGCCCCACGCTGCGGAAAGGTCGTCGGGCCAAACCACAGGGCGATGCTGCCCCAGGCGCACACGAGCAGCAGTATGCCTACCAGTCCCCCGATAACGAGTTGCCCAGTTGATTTGCCCTGCATGCCCCGCACCTCCTACTTCCCGTTTTACCTTACGACCCGCCGGGCCCCCGGGGAGCCACTAAACGCCCCCTATCTGCCCCTGTTTTCGGCCATGAGGACTCTCTAACCCACGCTTCATAGTGCCCCAGGACTGCGGCGGCACAGTTACGGCTATCTCCAGATCCGTCTGCCCCCAGTTAGGAGACCACAATGGGTACCGAACCGCTGCGCGTGGTGCTCTACAGCCATGATTCCCAGGGCCTGGGCCACCTTCGCCGCAACCTGGCTATCGCCCACCACTTGGCGCAGGGTATTCCGGCGCTAACTGGACGCAAGGTGGCCGGCCTGATCGTCTCCGGGCTCGCGCCCACCTTCCGTTTTCCCCTCCCGGATGGCTTCGACTGGGTGACGATCCCGGGCATCTCCAAAGGCAAGGACGGCTACCAGCCGCGCCACCTGGGGGGCGAGACCGGCCCGCTGATCTCGCTGCGTTCGGCCCTACTGGAGGCCGCCCTGGTGGGGTTTGCCCCCGACCTGGTGATCGTCGACCGCCACATCTACGGGGTGTGGCACGAACTGCGGGCCCCGCTGCGGCGCCTGCGCCGCGTCCACCCCTCCGCCCGGGTGGTACTGGGCTTGCGCGAAGTGCTCGACACGCCGCACGTGGTCGCCGCCGAGTGGGAGCGCCTGGGCAAACCGACGGCGCTGCGCTCGCTGGTGGACCAGGTCTGGGTCTATGGCGACCCGCAGGTGCACGATCAGGTGCTCTCCGGCGAGGCCCCGCCCGCCCTGTGTGACCGCATCGAGTTCACCGGTTACCTGGCGCACGGCCGCCGAATCACCGACGCCTTCGACCACACGCTGAGCGGCCCCTTCGTGCTGACCACCGCTGGGGGCGGGGAAGACGGACATGGCCTGCTGGCGG
Organism: Buchananella hordeovulneris; assembly: GCF_001907235.1. Taxonomy (GTDB): domain Bacteria; phylum Actinomycetota; class Actinomycetes; order Actinomycetales; family Actinomycetaceae; genus Buchananella; species Buchananella hordeovulneris. The sequence continues at coordinate 190,730 of NZ_MQVS01000001.1, read as the reverse complement.
CCGCCGTGCGGGCCACGCCGCCCCCCGGCCACACCCACGTGGTGGTCACCGGCCCCCAGCTGGACGACGCCACGTTCACCCAGCTGGCGGCGGCAGCCGGGCCCGCCACCCAGGTGCTGCGGTCCCTGCCGGGGCTGGGCCGCCACATCGCGTCGGCGGCGGCCGTGGTCTCCATGTGCGGCTACAACACGGCCTGCGAGATTCTCGACACCGACACCCCCTCGCTCATCGTGCCCCGAGAGATTCCCCGCCAGGAGCAGCTGATCCGGGCGCGCGCCTTGGAGAAGGTGGGGGCGGTCGATGTGCTGGAGCAGTCCCAGGTCTCCAGTGCGGCCCTGTCGCAGTGGCTCGCCACCGCCGTGCGTCGGCGAGTGGACCGGAGCCAGGTGGACGGCGACGGCCTCCAGCGGGTCTCGCAGCTGGCCGCCCAGCTGCTGGAGCTGCCGGCCCGCGCCCTGGTGGGGGGTGCAGCATGAGCCGCATCGGTTACGTCCTGAAGGTCTATCCGCGTTTTTCCGAAACATTCGTGGTCACCGAGATCCTGGCCCGGGAAGGGCACGGGGACGACCTAACCATCTACGCGCTGCGGCCCACCACCGACGCCCGCTTCCACCCCGAGATCGCCCGGGTGCGGGCCGAGGTGAAGTGGGTGCCGCGGCCCCTGAAGCCGTCGGAGCTGTGGGCGCAGCTAACCAGCACGTTGGTGGAGGCGGGCCTGGCGGCGCGTTTCGCCGAAATTCTCCCTCTCGTGCGGGATTTGCCGGGCGACGAGGTCGCCCAGGGGGTCTGCCTGGCGGCCCAGATCCAGGCCGACGGGATTACCCACCTGCACGCCCACTTCGCCTCCCTGGCCGGGCGCACCGCCTGGATCGCCTCCCAATTAACGGGGGTGCCCTACACGGTGACCACGCACGCCAAGGACATCTACCACGAGTCCGTCGACCGGGCGTGGCTGCGCCGCGTCTGCGGGGATGCCGATCGTGTGATCGCCATCAGCCAGTTCAACGCTGACTTCCTCGCCGAAGTCTTGGCGGGCACGGATGCTCGCATCACCTTGCAGTACAACGCGCTGGAGCTGGACCGCTTCCCGTGCCGGGTGCCGCAGGCGCCCGGCCGCACCCTGCAGATTCTCAGTGTGGGGCGCCTGGTGCCGAAGAAGGGCTTTGCGGATCTGATCGCTGCGGCCTGGCAGCTGCGCGCCAGCGGTGTCGATGCCCGGGTGCAGATCGCCGGGGACGGCGAATTGCGAGGCAAGTTGCAGGCCCAAATCGACGAGCTGGATCTGACCGAGCAGGTGCAGCTCCTGGGCCCACGCACCCAAGCCGAGGTGCGCGAACTGTTGCGCCAGGCCGACGTCTTCGCTGCCCCCTGCATCCCCACCCCCGACGGCAACATCGACGGGCTGCCGACCGTCGTCCTGGAGGCCATGGCGGCAGGCACCCCCGTGGTGGCGGCCGCCACGTCGGGCCTGCCCGAGGTGGTGCGCGATGGCGAGACCGGGGTGCTGGTTGCGCCCGGCGACGTGGCCGCCCTGCGGGACGCCCTGACCGGCTTCCACGACGGCAGCTACGACGCAAAGCGCCTGGCCCACGCGGCCCGTGCCCTCATTGAAGAACAGTTCGACTCGCGCCGCCAGGCCGCGAACCTTTCTGCCTGGCAGAACAACGTTAGGAACTAGCATGCGCATCGCCTACATCAGTGTTGACCCGGGGATCCCCGTTTTTGGCACCAAGGGTGCTTCGGTCCACATTCAGGAAGTGGTACGCGAGCTGCGGCGGCGCGGCCACGAGGTCACCGTCTACACCACCCGGCGCGGCTTTGACGTGCCCGCCGACCTCGCCGATTTGGAGGTCATAGAGGTGCCGGTACCCGCGGGGGACACCGCCGCACGCGAGCAGGCCCAGGCCACGGCCGCGGGCGAGATCGCCCGGCAGGTCATCGCCACCCAGCCAGACATCGTCTACGAACGCTACTCGTTGTTCTCCCCGGCCCTGGCCGACATCACCACCGTCACGTCGGCTGTCGGCATCCTGGAAGTCAACGCCCCCCTCATTGAGGAGCAGCGCACCCACCGGGACCTCATCAATGAGGAGGTCACCTGGTTGACCCTGCGGCTGCAGGCCCGGGCCGCCGCCGCCACGATCTGTGTCTCGGAGCCGGTGGCCCAGTGGGTGCGCACCCACACCCCCACCAGCCAGACGGTGCACGCCGTGGCCAACGGGGTCAACGTCGAGCGGATCACCCCCCAGCCGGAGGCCGACGACGTCATCGTCACGTTCGTGGGCACCCTCAAGCCATGGCACGGGGTGGCCGACCTGCTGCAGGCCGCCACCCGCAGCCAAGGCGGTTGGCAACTGCGCATCATCGGCGATGGCCCGGAGCGCGCCAAACTGGAGGCCCAGGCCGCGGAGGCGGGCCTGCAGGTCGACTTCCGGGGCGCGGTCTCGCCCGCCGATATGCCCGCCCAGTTGGCCGGCTCCGCCATCGGGGTGGCCCCCTATCCCGCACCCGAGACCGACGACGGCCACTACTTCTCCCCGTTGAAGGTCTACGAATACCTGGCGGCGGGCCTGCCGGTGGTGGCCACCAGCATCGGCCAGATCCCGCAGGTGCTGGCCGACTGCGGCGTCGTCGTGCCGCCGTCTGACCCGGCGGCCCTCGCGGCCGCCCTCGATGCCCTGGCCGCCGACCCGCAGCGACGCGCCGCGCTCGGCCAGGCGGCCCGCGCCCAGGCCGAGGAGCGCCACTCGTGGACCGGGGTGGTGAGCCAGATCCTGGAACTGGCGGGGGTCACCGATGCGTGAGACGGATGCCCACGCTGGGCCGCTGCGCCGCACCCTGCGGCTCGTCGGCCCGGACGTCAAGCCCCAATGGGGCATGGTGTTGGCCGGGGTCATCGTGCTGCTGTTCGAGGTGGCGTTTCGGGTGATGGAGCCGTGGCCCCTGAAGATCGTCATCGACTCGGTGTTGCCCGCCCTGACCCCCAACAGCACCCGGGCCCCCGCCTCCGTGCGTTTTCTGCTGTTGTGCGGGCTGATGCTGGTGGCGATCGTCGCCATGCGGGCCGTGTGTAACTACGTGGCCACCGTCTGCTTCGCCCTGGTCGGCTCACGCACCTCGGCGCGCCTGCGGGCCCGGGTATTTCGCCACGTGCAGCGCCTGAGCCAGGAGTTCCACTCCCGCAACCGCAGCGCCGATACCGTGCAGCGCATCGTCTCCGACGTGGCCCGCATGCAGGATGTCGCCATCTCGGCGGGCATGCCGCTGCTGGCCAACATCGCCACCCTGGTGGTGATGCTCGGCGTCATGTTCTGGCTGGACCCACTGCTAGCCAGCGTCGTGGTGGTCGCCATTTTGATCTTCTGGTTGACCTCGCGCGGCTCTTCGTCCCGCATCACCCACGCCTCGCGACAAACCCGCAAGGGCGAGGGCCAGTTGGCCAACACTGCCCAAGAGTCCCTGTCCTCCATCAAGGTGGTGCAGGCCTACGGCCTAGAGGCCAAGATTGAAGAGCGTTTCGTCGGCGCCAACCGGGTCTCGCTGCTGGAGGGGGTCAAAGCCCTGCGTTTGGCCGCCCGCCTGGAGCGCTCCACCGACGTCATTGTCGGGTTGGCAACCGCCGCGGTGATCGTCGGGGGCGGCCTGCGCGTGCTGGACGGCGCCATGACCCCGGGCGAGCTGGTCCTCTTCGTGACGTACCTGCGCACCACCATGAAGCCGCTGCGCGATATGGCCAAGTACACGGGGCGCATCGCCCGCGCCGGGGCCTCGGGGGAACGCGTCGCGGACCTGATGGCCATCACTCCCACCATCCAAACCCCGGCCGTGCCGGTCCTGCCGCCGCACTTCGTCGGCAACCTGCGCTTTAACGACGTGCACACCCAGTACGAGAACTCCCCGGTGCTCAAGGGCGTCGACCTCGCCCTCGGCCCCGGCGAATACGTCGCCATCATTGGCCCCTCCGGGGCGGGCAAGTCCACCCTCGTCAACCTCGTCACCCGTGCCCAGGATCCCACCTTCGGTCAGGTCACCTTGGACGACGTGCCCCTGCCTCAGCTGGACCTCAACCACCTGCGGGCCAACGTCTCCGTGCTCCACCAGGAGGCGGTGCTCTTCGCCGGTACCATCCGCGAGAACATTCGGCTCGGCCGAGCCGCCGCCACCGACGCCGAAATCGAGGCCGCCGCGCGGGCCGCCCACGCTCACGATTTCATCTGTCGCCTGCCTGCGGGCTACGACACCACCGTCGGGGAGCGCGGCGGCACCCTGTCCGGCGGGCAGCGCCAACGCATCGCCATCGCCCGCGCCTTGCTGCGCAGCGCCCCCGTCGTCGTCCTCGACGAGGCCACCACCGGGCTGGATCCGGAGTCGGCGGGGCTCGTCCTGGACGCCATCGATCAGCTGGTGGCCGGGCGCACCACCCTCGCCGTCACCCACGACGTGGAGGTTGCCCTGCGCGCCACCCGCGTCGTGTGGCTGGAGGCGGGCCGGGTGCTGCTAGACGGCCCGCCCCAGCAGCTGCTCGTCGACTCCCCCGCTTTCCGTGACTGGGTGGCCGCCGCCCGGCCGCCGCGGCAAATCGACCCGGCTGGTTCCCAATGAGCGCTCCCACCACCGCGGCCGTCGTCGCCGACATTCTCAACCCTGCCACCCTGTCGGCCCGCCTGCGCCGCCCCGCCCGCGTCACCCGCCTGCGCATCAAGCCCGACGTGGCGGTCATCGCGGCCGTGGCTGACCCCGCCGGGCAGCCAACCGGCTGGGTGCAGGCCTTCTGGCCCTGCTCCCACTCCAAGCTGCGGCGGGCCGACCGGATTGCGGCCCGGACCGGTGCCAGGGTGGACGCCGAGTGGCAGGGCCACGACCTGGTGTGGCAGTGGGGAGAGATAGCGGCCGATCCCAAGCTCGCCGCCCACCTGCCGCTGCTGGAACCCGCCGCCCCGCAGCGGCACCTGCTGCGCTACAACCCGCTGCGCCGCCTGGTGGTGCGCGACGGGCAGACGGTCTGCCGCGTCACCGCGCAACCGCTGCCTCATGTCAATGCGCTCACGGACTTCCTCGCCGCGCACCTGGCGATCCCGGCCCCCCGTCCCCTGCCGTCGGGCGCGGTCAGTGCCCACGCCAGCGCCCAGGCTTTCACGGGAGACGGTGACCTGTGGCACCACCCGACCCTGCCCGGCATGCGCGCGGCGGGCACCCTCTTTGCGCAGCTGCACGGTCTGGCTGGGAAGCTGCCGCCGCCGCTCACCGACCAGCTGCCCGCCGCCGCCCTCGCCCACCGGGCCCTGCAGGGGCACGCCGCGTTGCTCACCCATCTCGATCCCGCGCTGGCCACCCGCGCCGCCCAGCTGGCGGACCGCCTCCCGCCCCTGCCGGCCGGCAAGCTGGTACTCAGCCACGGCGACGCCTCCCCCGACCAGGTGCTGGTGGGCAGCCAGCCGCACCCAGACCCCGACTCCACGCCGCCCGGACACGGCGCTCGCGCCACCGGACCGTTCCTCGACCAGGCCGCGCCCTTCGGCAGCCTGTCCACCCCGCCAGTGTGGTTGACCGACTTCGACCGCGCCTGCCTCGCCCCCGCCAGCCTGGATTTGGGCTCGTTCCTCTCCCACGTCAGCCCAGCCGCCGGCAGCGCTTTCTTGGCGGGCTACCGCGCAGCAGGCGGCCACCTGCCGCCCGCCCACGAACTGGCCACCGCCGCCCTGCACGCTGCCGCCCTGCGGTTAACGGAGCCGCTGCGGGCCGGGCGCGTGGACTGGCGGGCGGCCATTGGCGCCAACCTCACCTACCTGGAAGGCCAGCTGGTATGACCGCGTTTACCATCCTGCGAGCGCTGCCCCACGTGCGGCGGGCCTGGCCCGGGCGCGACGGCAGCCTCACCTTCGAGCAGCGCGATCCCGCCGGACAGTTGCGAGCGGGCCACATCAGCGCGACCGGCAAGATCACCATCACCCCGCATCGCACCGACCCCAAACTGCCCGACCTCCATCCGCACCTGGCGGGCGAACTCGTCGTGCACCGCTACGGCCGCCGGGCCGTGGTGCTCGGCCGGGACCGGGTGCACAAGCTCCTGCGGGCCGGACGGGCCAGCGGGCCCGCTGGCGCCGCCCACCAGGTGGGGCACGTGTGCCGCCGGGCAGGCCTCGCCTGCCCCGCCCTCCTGGCCGCCACGTCCAGCCACCTAGAGTTCACGCGCCTGCCGGGCCAATCCCTGCACGCACTCGGCCCCGCCGGGCTGCCGGGCTGGGAGCGGTTCGCCGACACCTGGCCGCAGGTGACCGCCGCCCGCCTGCCGCTCGGTTCGTTCACGGGCGCCGACGAGGCCGCAGTCCTGCGGCGCTGGCTCGACATGGTGGTGGCGCACCAGGCCCTGCCCGACCTGCCGCACCTGACCCGGGCCGTCGAGCAGGTGTGCGCCGAATTGGCACAGCCTGCCGAGCCGCTGGTGCTCAGCCACCGGGACCTGCACGACAAGCAGTTCCTCTGGTCCGGCTCGTCCCTGGCGGTACTCGATCTTGACACCGCCGCCTACGCCGAGCCGAGCCTGGACCTGGGCAACCTCCTGACGCACCTAGAGCTGCGCGCCCTGCAAGGCGTGTGGTCGACCGAGGTAGCCGCCGCCGTGGCCGACCGGCTGCAAGCGTTGACCAGCCGCCTGCCCATCTCGCCTCCCCGCCTGGCGCTCTACCGCCGCTCGGCGGCCCTGCGGTTGGCCTGCGTCTACGCGTTCCGGCCCACCAGTGCCAGCTGGCTGCCCGCCTGGCTAGCCACCCACCTGTCCCCCTCGTTCGCTTCACCCCAGAAAGAAAACTAAGGAGCAGAAAATGCGTATCACTGTCATTGGTTGCGGCTACCTCGGTGCCGTGCACGCCGCCTGCATGGCCAGCCTCGGGCACGAGGTGCTCGGGGTCGAGATCGACGCCGCCAAGGCTGCTGCTCTCAGCCGGGGCCAGGCTCCCTTCTTCGAACCCGGTTTTCCCGAACTGCTGCGCTCGGCGCTTGAGTCCGGGCGGCTGCGTTTCACCTCCGCCCCCGCGGTCACCGAGCTCGCCGCCGCCGAGGTGCACTTCCTGACGGTCGGCACCCCGCAGTCGGCTTCCTCGGGCGCAGCCGACATGAGCTACCTGTGGTCTGCCGTGGATCTGCTACTAAACGCGCTGCCAGCCAACTCCCCGGCCGTCGTCGTCGGTAAGTCCACCGTGCCCGTGGGCACCGCCGCCGAGGTCGAACGTCGCCTGGCCGACGTGGGGGCCACCCTCGTGTGGAACCCCGAATTCCTGCGCGAAGGCTTCGCGGTGGAGGACACCCTGCACCCCGACCGCATCGTCTACGGCTTGTCGGAAGACCCACAGGCGGCCGCCCACGGACAAGCCGCCCTGGACGCTGTCTACGCCCCGCTGCTGGCCGAGGGCATCGACCGGCTGCTGGCCAACTACCCCACCGCCGAGCTAGTGAAGGTGGCCGCCAACTCGTTCCTGGCCACCAAGATCTCGTTTATCAACGCCATGGCGGAGCTGTGCGAGGCCACCGGCGGGGACGTCACGGTGCTCGCCGACGCCATCGGTCGCGATACCCGCATCGGTCACCGGTTCCTCGGGGCAGGCATCGGCTTCGGTGGCGGCTGCCTGCCCAAGGACATTCGGGCCTTCATGACGCGCGCCCGCGAGCTGGGCGTGCAGGACGCCGTGTCCTTCCTCAGCGAGGTCGACGCCATCAACCAGCGGCGTCGCGACCGGGTCTTCGCCCTGGCCCGCCGCCACCTCGGGGGGGACGTCGCGGGCAAGCGCATCACCGTGCTCGGGGCCGCTTTCAAACCCAACTCCGACGACATCCGCGATTCGCCCGCCCTCGATGTCGCCCGGCGTCTGCAGGACGCCGGGGCGACGGTCACCGTGTGCGACCCGCAGGCGCTGGACAACGTGGCCCGCCTCTACCCGCATCTGCACTGCGAAGCCGACCCGGCTACCGCCCTGCAGGGCGCAGACCTGGTCCTGCTGCTGACGGAATGGCGCGACTTCGTCGACCTCGACCCGGCGCAGGTGGCCACCTGGGTGGCTAACCCGGTCATCGTCGACGGCCGCAACGCCCTCAACCCGGACCAGTGGCGGGAGGCGGGCTGGCGTTATGCCGGACTGGGACGCTAAGCCGCCCACTTCTGCGCGCGGGGAATCGGCGGGGCCTGGCGACACCAGCCCCACCGGTTCCCCGCGCGCGGTTGCGGCACGGCACAATGGGCGGGTGTCCGCCCCGCGCCCAGAGTCCTCTGTGTCGTTGCGGGCCCGCATCCTGTGGGCCTTCGTCTTCGTCATGGTCATCGCGTTGACCGCCTCCGGCACCATCCTGTGGGCGTTGCAGGCCCGCTCCATCCATGCGGACGTCACCGTGCACCTGCAGCGGGTGCGGGAGCACTTGCGGCACGTTGCCGAGCGAGGGGTGGACCCGCGCACCAACCAACCGTTCACGGATCCCATTCGGGTGCTCAACGCCCACCTGCGCTCCACCGTGCTGCGCCCCAACGAGGGCCAGGTGGCCTTCCGGGACCAAGACCTCCATTTGATTGCGGCCCGCAGCGTCACCCTGCGGCCGGAAGAGGACCCCGAGCTGCTGGAGTTTGTCAAACCGCATCTGCTGTCCTCCCACACGCACATCGACACGATCCGCACCGCCCGCGGTCACTTCCGGATCCTGATTGCCCCCGTCTCCTACGGCGCCAAGCATGGGGCGCTGGTGCACGTCGTCGACCTGCGAGCCGCCACCGCTCCCCTGCGGCGCGCCATGGCTTTCTACGTCTCGGCGGCAGCGCTGGCCGGGGCCGCCGCGACCGGCATTGCGGCCCTGCTCTTGGGGCGGCTCCTGCACCCGATCGGCGAGCTACGCCACGCCGCCGAGATGATCGATGACAAGGCCCTGACGGAGCGCGTGCCGGTGCGCGGCCGCGACGACCTCGGGATTTTGGCCCGTTCCTTCAACCGGATGCTCGACCGGGTCGAAGCCTCCGTGACCGCCCAGCGTCACCTGCTCGACGACGTCGGCCACGAATTGCGCACCCCCATCACGATCGTGCGCGGTCACCTTGAGCTCATCGACGCCCACGACCCGCAGGACGTGCAACAAACCACCGAGCTGGCGATCGACGAGCTGGACCGCATGGGGACCCTCGTCAACGATCTGCTGCTGCTGGCCAAGGCCGGGGAGGTCGACTTCGTGCAGGCCGCCGCCTGCCGGGTCGACGAACTGACCGACCAGGTCTTCGAAAAGGCGCGGGCGCTCGGGCCGCGCCGCTGGCACCTGACCGAGCTGGCTCCTGTCACCGTCCACCTGGACGCCTCCCGCATCACCCAGGCTTGGCTCCAGCTGGCAGCCAACGCTGTGAAGTACTCGGCTCCCGATACCCAGATCGGCATCGGCTCGCGGCTGGCGGGCGGCGAGGTGCTGCTGTGGGTCAGCGACCAGGGCATCGGCATTCCGGCCGCCGAACTGGAGCGAGTGCGCGAACGCTTCGGCCGCGCGCACGGACACCGCCCCGAAATCACCGGCAGTGGTCTGGGCTTGTCTATCGTGGAGACCATCGTCACCGCCCACGGCGGTCACCTCGACATTGTTTCCCAAGTAGACGTGGGCTCCACGTTCACCATGTGCCTGCCGTTACTTGGCCCCTCCGATCCGAAGGACAGCGCCCCATGAGCACCATCCTGGTTGTCGAAGACGAGACCCGCATCGCCGCCTTCATCGCCAAAGGCCTCAAAGCGGCCGGGTTCACCACCGAGATCACCGCCTCCGGCGTGGAGGCCGCCCAACGCGCCGTGCAGGAGGGAATCGACCTGGTGCTGCTCGACGTCGGCCTGCCCGACATCGACGGCTTCGAGGTACTTGAGCAGATCCGGGGGCAGGGAGTGACCACCCCCGTCATCATGCTCACCGCCCGCTCCTCGGTCGCCGATCGGGTGGCGGGGTTGTCCGGCGGGGCCGACGACTACATGCCGAAGCCCTTTTCTTTTGAGGAGCTGCTGGCCCGCATTCGCCTGCGGCTGCGCGACGAGTCGGCCACCCCGGCGGCCAGCCAATCCGCCAACCAGCTGACCCACGGCGATTTGGCCCTGGACCTCCGCACCCGCCGCATCCACGTGGGCGGTAAGTGGCTCGACTTGTCGGCCCGCGAGTTCACGCTCGCCGAAACCTTCCTCCGCAACCCCGGGCAGGTCCTCAGCCGCACCCAGCTCCTGGACTCCGTGTGGGGCTTTGACTTCGACCCCGGCTCCAACGTGGTCGATGTCTACATCTCCTACCTGCGTGCCAAGCTCGGCAAAGACCGCATCGAAACGGTGCGCGGCATGGGGTATCGCCTCGTGTAGCTGGCGCCTGGTGAACTGCCTGGCGGCACCGATGGCCGGAAGCAGGTGTCCGGCGGCAGAGCACCGCCACGCCCGCACCCACATGCAGCGGGTGAGGTCCGCCAGCAACCGTGGCTGCGGGGCCCCGCCACACCCGGGAACGGCCAGCGGATCGTCGCACCATCATGCCTTTGTTGCACCATCATGCCTTTGTTGCACCATCATGCCCTTGTTGCACTGATTTAAGGACATGATGGTGCGCTAAGGACATGATGGTGGCGCAACGGCATGATGGTGACACACGAGCAGCTGGCTGATAGCACCACACCCACCCCGCAGAAGGACCCGGGACACGCACAAACCTGGCCGGACGAACCAACTCAAACACCACAGCACGCCCACCCACAGCCCCAGGTTCACGTCGATAACCCGGCTTTGCATGAGGCTCGCCCACGACATACTGCACAAAGCCCACGTCCGCCGATAACCCGGCTTTGCATGAGGCCGCCCACGACATCCTGCCCAAAGCCCCAGATTCACGCCGCCAACCGGAACTGGGCGCCCCCGCGTGCGGGGGCGCCCAGGATTCGACAGGCTCAGTCGTCTTGATCGTCGTCCAAGTCGACGTCGTCGTCGAAGTCGTCGTCATCATCGTCCTGGCCACCGCCCACGTGCACCGGCGGGGCCGGGGACACCGCCTGCGGCGGCGCGGGCTCGTACACCTGCTGCCCGGCCGGCTCCGGAGCCGGGACTTGCGGCGCGGGCGCCGGAGGCACCGGGGCCGGCGCCTCGGCGGGGGCCGGGGGCTGCTCCGGGGCGGCGCTCACGGTCGGCTGCGGCTGCGCGGTCGGGGTGGCGCTCGCCGACGGCGATGCGCTGGCCGTCGGGGACGGCTGGGCCGTCCGGGAGGGGATAACGATGGCAGGCTGCACGTCGGCCGCGGCCGGCGGGCTGGCCAACGCGAACAAGCCACTCAAGATCAGTCCCGCCGAGACGGCGATCCCCATGATTAGTAGGACCAGTCGGTTGCGTTCTTTGGTTGCCATGATTTCTTACCTCCACTGATATTAGAGCCAGCGGACATGAAATCGACCTTCAGCGGTCCTTAGAGGCTTCTCATGTTGCTGCCGGTTAGGCCGTGCGGCTCACGGTGAAGGTCGCGAACTCCTCCAGCGCCTGACGCACCGACCCGTGGGGCAGCTCCGCGAGGGACTTTACCGCCGCATCCGCCCACTGCCGCGCCATCTGGCTCGTCTGCTCCGTCACTGTGTGCGCCCGCAGGGCGGCCACCACGCGCGCCAGCTCCCGATCGTCGCTGAGGCCGGTGCTCAGGGCCGCCAGAATCCGCTGCCCGTCCCCATCCAAGGTGCCGTTGCGCTGGGCGGCCCGCAGCAACAGCACCGGCATCGTGTCGACCCCCTCCCGCAGGTCGGTGCCCGCCACCTTGCCGGTGTCGGCGTCGGACAGGTCGATGACGTCGTCGGCTAGCTGGAAAGCCACCCCGACCTTGTCGCCGTACTCGGCCAACATCTCGCCGTATTCGCGGGCCCCCGCCAACTCGGCCCCCTCCCGCGCGGCTAGGGCCACCAGCGAACCAGTCTTGTCGGCCAACACCTGCAGGTAGAACGCGACAGGGTCCTCGTGGCGCGGACCGATCGTTTCGTTCAATTGCCCGCGGCACAACCGCTCGAACGTGACCGCGTGCTGCAGCACCACGGACGGCCCCAGCCGTGCCGCCATGCTGGAGGCGCGGGCGAACAGCACGTCGCCCGCCAAAATCGCCACCGAGTTGCCCCACAGGCGGTGCACCGACGGGGCCCCTCGCCGCACCGGAGCGGCGTCCATGACGTCGTCGTGGTAGAGGGTCGCCAGGTGCGTCAGCTCCACCGCCGTCGCCGCCTTCAACACGGCCTCGCGGCGGGCCGGGTCCGCGTAATCCCCCAGCTGCGCGGTCAGCAGGGTCAACGCCGGGCGGATGCGTTTGCCGCCCGCCGTCTGCAGGTGGGCCGTGGCCGCGCCGATCACGGTATCGGCGTCGGCCACGGCGGCCCGCAGCCGCTCTTCGACCTCGGCGAGGTCGGCAGTGATGAGTTGCTGCAGCGGCCCGGTCAGCTCGTCAAAGGTCATGGCAGCAAGAATGCCGCATTGACGAGCAAATTGAGAACTGGGGTGGGCCACAGACCCAAAATGATGGTGCCAAACGCGCACAGGCCCACGGCCACGTTCGTCAGCCCTTCGGTCCGCACTACGGCAACCTGCTGGCCGTCGGGCTCCGTGAAGTACATGAGCACGATGAGCCGCACGTAGAAGAACGCGGTAGCGGCCGAACACAGCACCGCGGCCACCACCAGCACCCAGTTCCCGGCGGCGCCGGCCTGCGAGAACGCCAAGTACTTGCCGTAGAAACCGGCCGTCAACGGAATACCGGCGAAGGACAGCAGGAACAGCGCCATGCAGGCCGCCAGCAGCGGGCTGCGCCGCCCCAACCCGGCCCACTGCGCCAGGTGGGTGGCCTCGCCGTGAATGTGTCCGTCGGCGTCGCGTTCCCGCACCAGGGTAACGATGGCGAACGCCCCGATGGTGGCCAGGCCGTAGGCCAGCAGGTAGAACAGGGTCGCGGTCAGGGAGGGAGCCCGGAAGGCGAAGAGACCGAGCAGCACGAAACCGGCGTGCGCCACCGACGAGTAGGCCAGCATGCGCTTGATGTTGGTTTGCACCAGCCCAAGGACGGTGCCGACCACCATCGTCAGGATGACGATTCCCCACAGCAGCGGCCACAGCAGCTCCTGCAGCGTCCCTGCCACTAGGTACAGCACCCGCAGCAGCGCCAGGGTGGCGGCCGCCTTGGTGCCGGCCGCCATGAACCCGGTCACCGGGGTGGGTGCCCCCTGGTAGACGTCGGGCGTCCACGAGTGGAAGGGGGCCGCGCCGACCTTAAAGAGCAGGCCGAGGAGGACCAACACGCTGCCGAGCACCAGCAGCCACACGCCACTCCAGGAGGCACTGTTGGCCTCGGCCTGCAGGTAGGCAGCCACCTGCGTGATGTGGGACAGCTGTAGCGAACCGGCAAAACCGTAGAGGAAGGCGATGCCCATCAGGGTAAAGGCGGAGGCGAAGGCCCCCAGCAGGAAGTACTTCAATGCCGCTTCCTGCGACAGCAGGCGGCGCCGCCACGCCATGGCGGTGAGCACGTACAGCGGCAAGGAGAGTACCTCCAGCGCGATGAACAGGGTGACGAGCGAGCCCGACACCGGGAAGGCGAGCATGCCGCCGAGCGCAAAGAGCAGCAGCGGGAAGACCTCGGTTTGCTGCAGGTTGGCGCGGTTGGAGGCCGCCTCCTCGGCCGAACCCGGCCGGTCGGCGGCGTGGGCCACGAACGCCCCGTCCCCCAGGCTGGTGCGGTCTGCTACCACCAGGAAACCAACGAAGCCGAAGAGAGCCAAGATGCCCTGGCTGGCGACCCCGAAGGGGTCTTCGATGAGCCCGCTGCCGACCATGTGGGTGCCCGGAACCTGCCCGGCCTCCGCCAGCGCCGAGATGGTGAACCACCGCCAGGCCACCAAGACGAAGGCCACCAGGGCGGCGCCGAGGGACAGCACCAGTTGGGTGGGGCGGCGGGCACCGGCTGGCACGAAGGCTTCCACGAGGACGCCGACGACGCCCGCCCCTAGCACGACGAGGAGGGGAGCTAACGCCCCCCAGGCAATGTCGGGGGCCTGCAAGACGTTCACAGCGAGGTCCTTTCCGCCAGGGGGAGGGGCGTTTGCGGGACAGGGGCGATGTTTACCACCGTTTGGTCAGCCACCGGGGCCAAGTACTTAAGCGCGGTGACCTGGGGCGCCAAGCCGAGCAGCATGACGGCGAGGACGAGCGGGGCGAGCGCGCCAATCTCCCGCTTGTTCAGGTCGGTTAGTTGCGGTCCCTGCGCGGGCGGCCCGGCAAAGACCCGTTGGTAGGGCCACAAAATGTACAGGGCCGCGAGTACGACTCCCGCCATGGCGACGATGCCGACCCACAGCTTGGTGCTGAGCACGCCCATCAGCACCAGGTATTCGGGGACGAAGCCGGATAGACCGGGCAGGGCGATGGAGGCTAGGCCTCCGAAGAGCCACAGGCCCGCCAGCACCGGGGTGATGCGTTGCATGCCGCAGAAGTCGCTGATCTGCTGGCTGCCTGCCCGCCGGGTTAGGAAACCGGTGGTCAGGAACATGAGGGCGATCGACAGGCCGTGGGCCAGCATGTACAGCATGGCCCCGCTCAGCGCGGTGGCGTTGCCGATGAAGATGCCGAGCACAATGAAACCGAAGTGGCTGATCGAGGTGTAGGACACCAGGCGCATTAAGTCGCGTTGGCCGATGGCCAGCAGCGCCCCGTAGATCACCGAGACGAGCGCCAGCACGATGATGACCGGGGCGGCCCAGCGGGAGGCCTCCGGGAAGAGCGGTAGGCACAGGACGATCATGCCGAAGGTGCCGATCTTGTCCAGCAGCCCCACCAGCAGGGTCGCCACCCCGGGGTGGGACTGTTCGGCGGTGTCGGGCAGCCACGTGTGCACCGGCACCATGGGGGCCTTGATCGCGAAGGCGATGAAGAACGAGACGAAGATCAGGCGTCCGGCGGGGCCCTCGACAGGCGCGATGGTCAGCGTGTCGATGAGGAAGGCCGTCTGGCCGCCGGGCCCCAGGGCCCCCAGCGCGACGACGCCCACCAGCATGATCAGCCCCCCAAAGAGGGAGAAGAGCAGGAACTTCAGGGCCGCGGCCCGCCGCTTGGCACCCCCGTAGGAGCCGACGAGGAAGTAGGCGGGCACCAGCATCGCCTCGAACGCGATGTAGAACAGGAAGACGTCGCGGGCGGAGAAGATGATGACGATGAAGCTCTGCAGGGCCAACACCAGGGCCGTGAAGGCGGCCCGCCGCCGGTCGACGTCCTCCCCGGGCGCGACCTGGTCGAAGTCCCGCCAGGCGGCCACCAGCACGAGGGGCACGAGGAAGGCGGTCAGGCCCAGCATGGCCAGGCCCAGGCCAGTGACGCCCAGCGCCCAACTGATGCCGAGGGCGGGCACCCAGGCATAACGCTCGCCGAGTTGCACGGCTCCGGCCTGGGCGGTGTCGAACTGACAGAAGGCGACGGCCACGAGCAGCAGCGGACCGGCGGCGCAGGCCAGTCCCAGGGGCCGCGCCAGGGGGGCCAGCGGGCGCACCAACCACAGGGCCAGCGCTCCGAACATGGGCACCACCGCCATGAGCGTGAGCAGCGGGAAAGTCGATTCCATGAGTCGTTTTCTCCTTTACAGGCTCACACCGAAGACCACGGCAAGCGCCACGGCCACGCCCAGCAGGATGGTGACCGCGTAGGCGCGGACGTAACCGTTTTGGGTGGCTTGGGCCAGCTTGCCTGCCCCGGCGATTGCCCGGGCGGTGCCGGTCACCGCGCCATCGACGGCCACCTGATCGGTCAGCACCAGGCCGTTGGTGAGCACCTGGCCGGGCCGCATGAAGAGGTTTTCGTTGAGGGCGTCAGCGTAGAGGTCGCGGCGCGCGGCCTGGGCCCAGACCGAATCCGGGGGTGTCAGCGGCACGGGTCGCCTGCCGTACATCTGCCAGGCCAGAGCCGCCCCCGCCACCACCAGCGCCAAGGTCAGGCCCATGATGACGGCGATGGGCAGCACGGGTTCTACGTGCGGGGTGGAGCCGATGGCGGGCTCCAGCCAGTGGGTGAAGGCCCCGCCGATGGTCAGCACCCCACCCAGGACAACCGAGAAGGCCGCGAGGATCAGCATGGGCACGGTCATCAGGGCGCCGCTCTCGTGCGGGTGCACCTGCCCACCCAGCTCCGTATCGGCGTCGGTGGTCCAGCGCCGCGCACCGTAGAACGTCATGAAGAACAGGCGCGACATGTAGAAGGCGGTGATGCCCGCGCCCACCAGGGCGATGGTGCCGAAGATCCAGGGACGCGCCCCGTCGCCCACGAAGGCCGCCTCGATGATCTTGTCCTTGGACCAGAAGCCGGCAAAGGGCGGCACCCCGAGGATGGCCAGCCAGCCGACGGCGAAGGTGGCCCAGGTGATCTTCATGGCGGTGCGCAGCCCCCCAAAGCGCCGCATGTCGACCTGGTCGTTCATGCCGTGCATGACGGAGCCGGCGCCGAGGAACATGAGGGCCTTGAAGAACCCGTGGGTCAGGAGGTGGAAGATAGCGAAGGCGTAGCCGACCGGGCCGAGACCGGCAGCCAGCATCATGTAGCCCAGCTGGGACATGGTGGAGGCAGCCAGCACCTTCTTCAGGTCGTCCTTGGCCGATCCGACGATGGCACCGAACAGGAGCGTGATCGCCCCGACGATGGCCACGGCGAGGGCCGCCCCGGGGGCCAACAGGTAGATGGGGGCCGAGCGCACCATCAGGTAGACGCCGGCGGTAACCATGGTGGCGGCGTGAATGAGGGCCGAGACCGGGGTCGGGCCAGCCATGGCGTCCCCCAGCCAGGCCTGCAGCGGCACCTGCGCGGACTTACCGCAGGCCGCCAGCAGCAGGAAGAAGCCGATGGCGTTCACCCAGTGCGACGGCACTTGGCCGATGCGCTCGGCGATGTCGGTGAAGGCGGTCGAGCCGACGGTAGCGAACATGACTCCCATGGCCAGCAACAGCCCAACGTCGCCGACTCGGTTCATGACGAACGCCTTCTTGGCGGCCGCAGCGTAGTCCGGCCGGAAGTTCCAAAAACCGATCAGCAAGTAGGAGGCCAGGCCGACGCCTTCCCACCCGACAAACAGCAGGGTGTAGGAGTTGGCCAGCACCAAAGTGAGCATGGCGGCGATAAAGAGGTTGAGGTAGGCGAAGAAGCGCCGCCGGTCCTTGTCGTGCGCCATGTACGCCACGGCGTAGATGTGAATGAGGGTGCCGACGATGGTGACCAGCAGCGCGAAGGTCACCGACAGGGGGTCGATGCGCAACCCGTAGCCGACCTGCACGTCGCCCGCGGAGAACCACAGCAGCAGTTGGGAGTCCATGACCCGCTTGGCGGCCGGCAGGCCGAGCAGCTGGGCGGCCAGGAGCAGGGAGAAGCCGGCGCTGCAGGTGGAGGCAGCCACCGCCAGCCAGTGCCCCCACTTGTCACTCTTGCGGCCCGCCAACAGCAGCGCCAGGGCGCTGATGAGCGGCACGATAATGACGAGCCAGGCAGCAGCGGCAGCCCCGGTCAGCGGCACGGCGGCGACGCCGGGGACGTAGTTGTCCAGTGGAATAGTCACTTGCGGTCCCTCAGTTCTTCAGCAGCGTGACATCGTCGACCGATGCGCTGCGGGCGTTGCGGAAGATGGACACGATGATGGCTAGGCCCACCACCACTTCGGCGGCGGCGACCACCATGACGAAGAAGGCCATGACCTGGCCCTCCAGGTTGCCGTGTATGCGCGCGAATGTGATCAAGGTGAGATTCGCGGAGTTGAGCATCAACTCCACCCCCATCAGGGAGATGACGGCCGAGCGGCGGGTGAGCACGGTGGCAGCGCCGATGATGAAAAGCACCATCGCCAGGATTAGGTAGACGCTTACGGGCATATCAGTGCTCTTCCTGCTCGGCCGGGGCGGTTGCCTGCGGGGAGGCGGGCGGCAACGCGTCCAGGGGGAGGGCGGGGGCGGGGCTGGTGCCCGGCATCCCCAGGGCACCGGACTGTCCAACCCGCTGGTTGGCGGCGGGGCCGTGCAGCGGCTGGCCTGCCGCCAGCGCGGCGACGACGTCGGGCGCAACCTCGGCCAGCGCCTGGCCTTGCCCGCGCACGCGCAACACCTGGGGGACGGATTCTTCCACCACCTCGCCGGTGCCGGCCAGGGCCGGGGCGGTGGCGGCATTGGTGCGGGCGTAGACACCGGGGGCGGGTTTTTGCCCCAGGTGGACGCCCCGCTCCTGATAGGCGCGCATCTTGGCGGCGGCGGTGGCCGCCAGGTCCTGTTTGGGACCGTGGCGGTGCTTGTGGGTCAGGGTCATGGCACCGACGGCAGCCACGATGAGTAGGGTGCCGGTCAGCTCCATGGCGGCCACGTGGTTGCCAAACAGCACGTGCGCCAGCGCCACCGGGTTGGTGTCGGCATTCGCCTCGGTCAGCCCGATCGGTTTGAGGTCCTTGGTGGCCCGCACGATGAAGGCCAGCAACAGCCCGAGGGTGCCAAGGGCGGCGAGCACGGTCAGGGGGAGCTGGAAGCGGAGGCGCTCCCGCCAGGTCTCGGTCTGGCCGACACCGACGAGCATGATGACGAACAGGAAGAGCATCATCACCGCACCGGTGTAGACCACCACCTGCACGGCCCCCACGAATGGGGCCTCTTGCGCTATGTAGAGGAACGCCAGGGGCACCATCACGAAGATCATGGCCACGGCGGCGTGCACGGGCTTCTTGGCCAGCAGCACCCCAAGGGCGGCAATGACGATGAGGGGCGCGGCGACGGCGAACAGGACCGTCTCACCGCCGGACAGGGTGCCGTCGACGGTCAGGGACATCGGGTGGGTCAGCAGGTTCACTGCTGCACCTCCTTCGCTTCGGCACGCCGGGCCTCCACCCACTCGCGCTGCGCGGGGTGCACGCCGGTGATGTTGCCGCGGTAGTAGTCGGCGTCCGTGGTGCCGGGCACCATCGGGTGGGGGGCGGGCAGCATTCCCTCAGCGAGCGGCGCGAGGATGTCGGCCTTCTCGTAGATCATGTCTTCCCGCGTGGTGTCTGCCAACTCGTAGTCGTTGGACATCGTCAGGGCGCGGGTCGGGCAGGCCTCGATGCACAGTCCGCAGAAGATGCACCGTAGGTAGTTGATCTGGTACACGCGCCCGTAGCGCTCGCCGGGCGAATACTGGGCGTCGGGGGTGTTCGGGGCGGCCTCCACCAGGATGGCGTCGGCTGGGCAAGCCCACGCGCACAGCTCGCAGCCGATGCACTTTTCTAGCCCATCGGGGTACCGGTTGAGCTGGTGCCGCCCGTGGTAACGCGGCTGCGTGGGGGGCTTTTCAAACGGGTACTGCTCAGTGACCGGCTTGCGGAACATGGAGGACAGGGTGATGCCGAAGCCCTTGACCGGTGCCAGCAGTTGCCCGAGTGGACCCTTGGGATCCGGTTCGTAGGAGATCGTCGGTTCGAAATCGACCTGGGGACGCTGGGCAGGCGTGTGGTCACTCATCGGTGGCCTCCTTCGCGCTGGCGGTAATGGTGTGGGCGGCGCGCGCCGCGCGGGCGGCGGCCCGGGGCGACGGCGGCAGGCTCTGGCCGGGCAGCGGCGGCACCGGGTAACCGCCCGCGAACGGGTCGATCTGCCCGGTCGGCGGTTGCGGTCCATCCAGCCTGGCCGCCTCTTCGTCGGGGGAGGCGGCGGGCAGGAAGAAGATGATGACGAGGGCCACCAGGGCCACGGCCAGGATCCCGACGGTCACCTGGGTGCTGGTCAGGGTGGTGAACTCGCGCAGCCCCTGCATGATGGCCAGCCCCACGAGCCAGGCCAGCGAACCGGGGATGAGCACCTTCCACCCGAGGGCCATGAACTGGTCGTAGCGGAAGCGCAGCAGGGTCCCGCGCACCCACACCATGAGGAACATGAACAGCCAGATCTTGGCGATGAACCACAGCATCGGCCACCAGCCGGTGTTCAACATCCCGTCGCCGATCCACGACAGCGGCCAGGGGGCCCGCCAGCCCCCAAAGAACAGGGTGGTGGCCACGGCCGAGACGTTCAGCATGTTGATGTATTCGGCCAGGAAGAACCAGGCGAACTTCATGGAGGAGTACTCCACCATGTGGCCGGCCACCAGCTCCCCTTCGGCCTCGGGCAGGTCGAAGGGCAGGCGGTTAACTTCGCCGATCATGGAGATGACGTAGATGACGAACGCCGGGAACAGGGGAATGAACCACCAGATGTCGGTTTGGGCGTCGACGATGGCCGAGGTGGACATCGAGCGGGACACCAAGAAGACCGACACCAGCGACAGCCCCATGGACAGCTCGTACGAGATGACCTGGGCGGAGGAACGCACGGCACCCAGCAGCGGGTAGGTCGAGTGGGAGGACCAGCCCCCCAAGACGATGCCGTACACCCCGAAGGCGGTGATCGCCAGGATCAAGAGGACCGCGATGGGACTATCGGTGAGCTGCAGCGCGGTGGTGTGCCCGAAGATCTCGACATTCGGCCCGAAGGGAATGACGGAAAAGACGGTAAACGCTGACAGCGCCGCGATGGTGGGGGCCAGCACGTAAATGAATTTGTCGGCCCCCCCGAGCCAGAAGTCTTCCTTCAAGATGAGCTTGCCGGCGTCGGCGATGGCTTGCAGCAGGCCGAAGGGGCCGTGCGCGTTCGGCCCGCGCCGGGTCTGCATCCGTCCCAGCCCGCGTCGCTCGACCCACAGGGCGATCAACACGGACAGGATCAGGAACACCAAGATGAATACCGCCTTAATGAGCGACACCCACCACGGGTCGGCCGGTATCGTGCCAGCCGGAATGATTGGGGCAAAGTGGTTCATCGTTGTGTTCATCGGTTCGCCTTCGCGCTGAGCTGGACGACCGCCCCGGCGCTAACGCCGAGAGTGCCGTGGACATCGCTGCCTGCCGAACACTGCGGGAGCCACACGACGCGGGCGGGCAGGTCGGCCAAAGCAAGCGGCAAAGTGATGGTGCCTGCGGGGCCCGACACCTGCAGCTCCTGCCCCGCCTCGACACCGAGTTCGGCGGCGGTGGCGGCCCCCAGGAGGGCGACACTGCGGCGGGCCGTGCCCGCCAGGTACGGTTCACCGTCCTGGCAGCGGCCCTTGTCCAGCAGGGGCTTGTGGGTGGCGAGCAGCGCCTGCCCGGCGGCGGGCACGGACAGCGGGCCGGCGGCGCGGGCGGTGAACTCGACTGGGGCAGACCAGGGAGCCAGGGCCTCCAGGTCAGCAACCGCGGCCGCCAAGCTGCCTAGTCCCAGATCGACGCCGCATTCGGCCGCCAAGCGGTGGAGCACCTCGCGGTCGGGTAGGGCGCGGGAGGTAAGCACCTGCCCGAACGGGCGGCGGCGGCCCTCCCAGTTGAGGTAGGTGCCGCCCTTCTCGACCGGCGGCGCGACCGGCAACACCACTTCGGCGTACTCGGTGACCTCGCTCGGCCGCACCTCCAAGCTGATGATGCGGGCGGTGGCCAGGGCCCGGCGGGCGGTGGCCACGTCGGGGCAGTCGCGCACATCGACGCCCCCGATCACCAGGGCGGTCAGTTCCCCGGCGGCGGCCGCCGCCCACATGGCCGCGGCGTCCCGGCCGGGGGTGGTCGGCAAGGAGCCGCCCCAGTGGGCTTCCAGTTCGCGCCGCGCGGCGGGGGCAGCCAGCGGGCGACCGCCGGGCAGCAGGCCCGGCAGCGCGCCGACCTCAACGGCGGCCCGCTCCCCCACCCGGCGGGGGATCCACGCCAGGCGGGCACCGGTGCGTTCGGCTAGGGCCACGACGGCGCTGAGTAGGCCCGGCACGGCGGCGGCCCGTTCGCCGACGACGATCACGCCGCCCGCCAGGTCTGCCGCCAGCTGCGCCTGGGGGCCGTCGGCTGCAATGCCCGCCACCACTTCCGGCTCGGCGCCGGGCGCGGCGGCCAGGCGGGTGGCACGCAGCTTGCTGCTGCCCGCGGTGGTCAGCGGCGCCAGGGTGGCAACCCGCGCGGTGCCCGCCAGCACCCCCTTGCGCAGTCGCAAGAACACGGTGCCGCACTCGTCTTCCGGTTCGAAGCCGACCAGCAGCACTTGTCCGGCCCGCTCCAGCTCGGTGTAGGTCACGCCCCGCCGCCCGGCGACGTGTGCCGCCAGGAAGCTGAGCTCCTCGTCGCTAGCGGAGCGCACCCGGGCGTCGATGTCGTTGGTGGCGGCCACCATGCGGGCAAACCGCGACCAGGCGTAGGCGTCTTCCAGGGGCAGGCGCCCCCCCGGCAGGAAGCCGGTGGACCCGCGCGCCTCGGCGAGGAGCTGAGCGGCCACGTCCAGGGCATCGGCCCAGGAGGTGGGCACGAGCGCACCGTTTTCGTCTCGCACCAGCGGGGTGTCGAGCCGGTCGGGCAGGCTCTGCCAGGTGAACGCGAAACGGTCCTTGTCAGTAATCCACTCTTCGTTCACCTCGGCGTCCTCGCCCGCCAGTCGGCGTAGCACCGTGCCGCGCCGCACGTCCACCCGAATGGCCGCCCCGGAGGCGTCGTGCTCGGTGATCGAGTCCAGGCTCAGCAGGTCAAAGGGCCGGGAACGGAACCGGTAGGCCGCGCTGGTCAGCGCGCCGACGGGGCAGATCTGCACCGTGTTGCCGGAGAAGTAGGAGGCGAACGGGCGGCCCGACTCGTCGAGCTCGGCCGCGCCGACGGGCCCCGGGTGCATGCCACCCACTAGGCCCGCCTGGCCGCCCGGGCCTGCGTATTGGTCCAGCGTGGGCGCCCCCGCGTCGGCGAACCCGAGCACGGCCGCGTCGAAACCACCGATCTGCTCCTTGGCGCCCCGCCCCTGCAGGTCGATGAAGGCGTCGCCCGCGATCTCCTTAGAGAAACGCACGCACCGCTGGCACAGGATGCAGCGGTCGCGATCCAGCAGGATCTGGGTGGAGACGGCCAGCGGCTTGGGGTAGGTGCGTTTGGCGTCCTGGAAACGGGAGGTGGCCCGCCCGTTGCTGAGCGCCTGGTTCTGCAGGGGGCATTCCCCGCCCTTGTCGCACACCGGGCAGTCCAGCGGGTGGTTGATGAGGAGGAACTCCATGACCCCCTCTTGGGCCCGCTGGGCGGTAGCCGACGTCAGCTGCGTGGCCACCTCCATCCCGGGGGCCACCGTCATGGTGCAGGAGGCCTGCGGCTTCGGCATGGGGCGGACGACGCCTTCGCGGTCCGGCATC
Organism: Buchananella hordeovulneris; assembly: GCF_001907235.1. Lineage (GTDB taxonomy): Bacteria > Actinomycetota > Actinomycetes > Actinomycetales > Actinomycetaceae > Buchananella > Buchananella hordeovulneris. Next base: position 167,544 of record NZ_MQVS01000001.1, on the reverse strand, counting down.
GCCACGTCCACCAGGCACTGGCGGCAGGCTCCGACCGGCTTCAGCAAGGGGTGGTCGCAGAAGCGCGGAATGTGGATGCCCACCTGCTCGGCGGCCCGAATAATGAGGGTGCCTTTTTCGACCTCGACCTCGGTGCCGTCGATCTTGATCTTTACCATCTCGGTCATCTCACACAGCTCCCAACGCGGAGGCCTCGTAGGGGAAGAGCTCGCGGGCGGGCGTGGTCAGGCCCTGCTCAAACTCGGCGCGGAATCGCTTGATACCGCTCTGGATGGGGGTGGCGGCCGCGTCCCCGAGCGCGCAGAACGAGCGGCCGAGGATGTTGCCGGAGATGTCTAGCAGCAAGTCGACATCCCCGGGATGCCCCTTGCCTTCCTCCAAGCGGTGCATGATGGCCCGCATCCAGTAGGTGCCCTCCCGGCACGGGGTGCACTTGCCGCACGACTCGTGCGCATAAAAGTCCGTCCACCGGGAGATGACCCGCACCACCGAGGTCGTCTCGTCGAACACCTGCAACGCCCGGGTGGCCAGCATCGACCCGGCCGCCCCCACGGCCTCGTAGTCCAGCGGGATGTCCAGCTCGGCCTCCGTGAAGATCGGGGTGGATGACCCACCCGGCGTCCAAAACTTCAGCTGGTGGCCGGGGCGGATACCGCCCGCCATCTCGATGAGCTCCCGCATGGTGATGCCGAACGGGGCCTCGAACTGGCCCGGTCGGGCCACGTGCCCCGACACCGAGAACAGGCCGTGGCCGGGGGACTTCTCCGAGCCCATCGCGGTAAACCACTCCACCCCGTGGCGCAGGATGCCCGGGACGGAGGCCACCGATTCCACGTTGTTGACGACGGTGGGGCGTGCGTACAGCCCCGCCACCGCTGGGAAGGGGGGCTTCAGGCGCGGGTGCCCGCGGCGGCCCTCCAGCGAGTCCAGCAGCGCGGTTTCCTCCCCACAGATGTAGGCCCCGGCCCCGGCGTGCACCGTCAGTTTCAGCTCCCCGCCGTCACGCCCGGTGCGCAGCCAGCCTGCTTCACGCGCCTCGCGGGCGGCGGCCAGCAGCCGCCGGTAGACGTGCACCACCTCGCCCCGCAGGTAGATAAAGGCGTGCTCGCAGCCGATGGCGCGCGAGGTGATGGCCACCCCCTCGATGAGGGCGTGCGGATTGGCCAGCAGGGTGGGAATGTCCTTGCAGGTGCCGGGCTCGGACTCGTCCGCGTTGACTACCAGGTAGCGGGGACCACCGTCGGCAGGCGGCAGGAACGACCATTTCAGCCCCGTGGGGAAGCCCGCCCCTCCACGGCCGCGCAGGCCGGAGGCCTTGACCAGTTCCGTGATCTGGGCCGGCTCCAACTCCCAGGCCTTCTCCAGGCCGGTGTAGCCGCCCCGCTCCCGGTAGGCAGCCAGCGTCCACGACTCGGGCTGATCCCACATGTCGCTGAGCACCGGGGCCAGGGTCCCGGGGGCAGTAAATTGCTCGCTCACTGCTCCTCCTCGATAGGCTGCGGGGCACTCCAGCCCTGGGCTCGGGCGATCTCCAGGCCGCGCAGGCTGGCCTCGCCCGCCCCCGGCCCTTGGCCCGCCAAGCCGTCTTCAAAACCGGCCAACGTGCGGGAAACTTCGCGGAACGTCGGCAGCTTGTCCGGCCCCCGCGTGGGGGCCACCTCCTTGCCCGCCGCCAAATCGTCGACCAGCTGTAGGGCGCTGTCGACACTCTGGTTGTCGAAGAACTCCCAGTTGACCATGACCACGGGGGCGTAGTCGCAGGCCGCGTTGCACTCCAGGCGCTCCAGGCTGAGTTTGCGATCGGCGCTGGTCTCGTCGTGCCCCAGGTCCAGGTGGGCAGAGACCGCCTCCCAAATGGCGTCCCCACCCAGGACGGCGCACAGCGAGTTCGTGCACACCCCGACGTGATACTCCCCGCTCGGGTGGCGGCGGTACTGCGTGTAGAACGTCGCCACCGCGGAAACCTCGGCCCGGGTCAGGCCCAGGATCTCGGCCACCAACGTGATGCCGGCGGGGGAGACGTAGGAGTCGACGGACTGCACCAAGTGCAGCATCGGTAGCAACGCACTGCGCTCGTACCCGGCGGGGTAACGCGCGATGATCTCGGCCGCATCGGCCCGGAACTGTGCCTCGACATCGGCACTCCACGATTGACTCATTAGCGGTCCACCCCTCCCAGCACGGGGTCGATAGAGGCCAAGGTGACGACGACGTCCGCGAGCTGCCCGCCCTCAGCCATCATCGCCATCGACTGCAAGTTGGAGAACGAGGGCTCCCGGAAGTGCACCCGGTAGGGGCGGGTACCACCGTCGGAAACCAAGTGCACCCCCATTAGTCCCTTGGCGTGCTCCACCTGCGTGAAAACCTGCCCGGCCGGCACCCGGAAGCCCTCGGTAACCAGCTTGAAGTGGTGAATGAGGGCCTCCATGGACGTGCCCATGATCTCGCGGATGTGCTCCAGCGAGTTCCCCTGCCCGTCGGCACCCAGCGACAACTGCGCGGGCCAGGCGATCTTCTTGTCCGCCACCATGACCGGGCCCGGGGTGGCGTCCAGGCGGGCCAGGCACTGGTCGATGATCTTGAACGACTCGTAGCACTCGTCGAACCGGATGCGGGCCCGGTTGTAGCCGTCCGACTTGTGGTAGACCGGCACGTCGAAATCGAAGGTTTCGTAGCCGCAATACGGCTGGGTCTTGCGCACGTCATAGGGCAGCCCCGCCGCCCGCAGGCACGGGCCAGTCAGCCCCAAGGCCAGGGCGGCACTCAGATCGATCGTGCCCACGTCGACGTGCCGCAGCTTATAGATCGGGTTGGCCAGCACGATGTCGCGCATCTCGCCCAGGTCGCGGCGAATGTTCGGCAGCAGCGAGCGGATGTAATCGGTGGTGCCCTCCGGTAGGTCCTGCGCCAGGCCCCCGGGCCGAATGTAGGCGTGGTTCATGCGCAAACCAGTCACTCGCTCGAAGATCCGCAGGATCTCCTCCCGGGCCCGGAACGCGATGGTCATCATCGTGGTCGCCCCGAGCTCGTTGGAGGAGGTCCCGAGGGCCACCAGGTGGGAGGCCACCCGGTTGAGTTCCATCATCAGCACCCGCACGAGGCTGGCGCGTTCCGGGATGTCTCCCTCAATGCCAAGGAGTTTTTCCACCGCCAGGCAGTAAGCCACCTCCTGGAAGATGGGCGCCACGTAGTCCATGCGGGTCGCGAACGTCACCCCCTGGGTGAAGGTCCGAAACTCCATGTTCTTTTCGATCCCGGTGTGCAGGTAGCCGGTGCCCACGCGCACCTCGCGCACCGTCTCGCCCTCTATGTCGAGGATGAGGCGCAACACCCCGTGGGTGGAGGGGTGCACGGGTCCCATGTTGACCACGATGCGTTCGTTGGCCAGTTCCTCCACCTGGCTGGTGATCTCGTCCCAGTCCCCGCCGTGGGCGGTGAACTCGGGCACCACGGTCTCGGGTTCGGCGGCTGGGCCAGTGGCAAAGACCCGTTCGGCGCGGTCCATGTTGTCGTTGCTCATCAGGAGTAGTTCCTCCGCGTGTCCGGCGGGGGCACGGTGGCACCCTTGTATTCCACGGGGATGCCCCCCAGCGGGTAGTCCTTGCGCTGCGGGTGCCCCACCCAGTCGTCGGGCATGGCCGTCCGGGTCAAAGCCGGGTGGCCAGTGAAGATGATGCCCAGCAGATCCCACGTCTCGCGCTCGTGCCAATCGTTACCGGGATAGACCGCGACCACCGACGGAATGGTGGGATCACTATCCGGGCAGGTCACCTCCAACCGCAGGGTACGGTTGTGGGTCAACGAGTTGAGCTGATAGCAGGCGTGCAGCTCCCGCCCAGCATCGCCCGGGTAGTGCACCCCATTGACGCCGACGCACAGCTCGAAACGAAGGTCTTGGTCGTCCCGCAGGATGCGGCAGACCTCCAGGATGTGGGCGCGGGCGATAAAGATCGTCAGCTCGCCGCGGTCCACCACGACCCGCTCGATGACGTCGGCCACCTGGTAGCCGCGCTCGGTCAGCACCTCCTCCAGGATCTCCACGGCTTCGTCGAACCAGTCCCCGTACGGGCGCGGCGAGGCACCGGGCAGCACCACCGTGCGCACCAGCCCTCCCATGCCGGAGGTGTCACCGCTGGTGTGGGCCCCGAAGAGCCCGTGCCGGGTGTCGATAACGTCGGGAGCGGGCCGCCCGTGCGGCGGCGCCGCGGGGGCCAGTGCGTCGGCCGACGGCTCAGCCGGAACGAGATCACTCATGCCAGGAGGCCTTTCATTTCATGCGTGGGCACCGCCGCCAGGGCGGCGGCTTCGGCGGCCTTGGCGGCCTTGACCCGGTTAGCGCCCAGCGGGGCGCCCTTGATGCACTGGTTCTTCAGCTCGAAGATGGCGTGCAGCAGCATTTCGGGGCGCGGCGGGCAACCAGGCAGGTAAATGTCCACGGGCACCACGTGGTCCACGCCCTGCACCAGCGCGTAGTTATTGAACATGCCCCCGGACGACGCGCAGGCCCCCATGGCGATAACCCACTTGGGCTCGGGCATGGAGTCGTAAATGTTGCGCACGACGGGGGCCATCTTGTGCGACACCCGCCCGGCCACGATCATGAGGTCGGCGTGCCGCGGGGAGGCCCGGAAGACCTCCGAGCCAATGCGGGCGATGTCGAAGCGGGGGGCGGCGGTGGCCATCATCTCAATGGCGCAGCAGGCCAGCCCCATGGTCACGGGCCAGATCGAGCTCTCGCGGGCAAGCCCCGCAATCTTCTCAATGCTGGTCAACAGGAAGCCGGACGGCGCCTTTTCTTCAATGCCTAGTTGCATCAGGTGTGCCTTTCAGTCCCAGTCCAGCCCACCGCGCCGCCATTCATATATGAAGGGCACGGTGATGAGGGCGATGAAGGTGAGGGCGGCCACGAGGCCATACAGCCCGAGCGTGCCGAAGGACACGGCCCACGGGTAGAGGAAGACCACTTCGATGTCGAAGATGATGAACGTCATGGCCACCAGGTAGTACTTGACCGGGAAACGAGCCTGCTCACCCGCACTGGGAGTCGGGTCGATACCGCATTCGTAGTTGGCGATCTTGACGCTGTTGCGGCGCTTGGTTCCGATGATGGTGGACACCGCCAAGCCGCCGACGGCCACGAGGAAGGCCACCGCCAGCATCAGCAGAATCGGCACGTAAGGGTTCATGAGTTCTCCCGGTGGCTAGTGCGGCGCTCCACCTGGGGGTCTCGCACGTGCCCACACCGGGCACGGGGGAGGTTGCTCAAGGGGGCTCCTACACAAAACATCGCGGTCATTGCAGACCTCTGCCCTGACGGGGAGGGTCGCGCAAGGCACCCTATACCGGGCGAGTTAAGGCGCTAACCACCCCGTCCCCACCCTCAGGTTTTCCGCAGGATTGCGGGGATAGGCCCATCTGGGACGAAAGGCCCTGCTGCCGGATTAACGCCCACACCTGCCCTATTTTCGCGCGCCAGTCCGCACGTATTCCCGCCAGTGTTGGCTCCGTCACTTTTACCCCGGGGCCACCAACTTGCCTAGCGGGGCGCAAACCCGCGATGCAGTGCCACGATGCCGCCCGACAGGTTGTGGTAGCCCACCCGCTGCCAGCCGGACTCGCTCAGCAGCTGCGCCAGCTCCTGCTGCTTCGGCCACGCCAGGATCGACTCCGCCAGGTAGTCGTAGGCCTCCACGTTGGAGGAAAAGACGCGGGCCAGGCGCGGCAACAACTGCCGCAGGTACAGCTCGTAGACCCCGCGGGTGGGGCGCCCCGTCGGGGTGGAAAACTCGCAGACCACCAGATGCCCACCCGGCTTGGTCACGCGCAGCATCTCCCGCAGTGCCCGCTCAGTGCCCTGCACATTCCGCAGCGCGAACGAGATGGTCACCGCATCGAACTCGGCGTCCGCGAACGGCAGGTCCGTGGCGTCGCCCTGCACGAAGGTCAGGTGCGGGTAACGGCGCCGCCCCTGCGCGATCATGCCCGGCGAGAAGTCGCAAGCCACCACGTCGGCCCCGGCGCGCGCGAACTGGGCCGCCGACGTCCCGGTGCCCGCCCCCAGATCAAGCACCCGCATGCCGGGGCGCGCCCCCACCGCCCGGCGAGTGGCCCGCCGCCACAGGCGATCCTGCCCCAGGGACAACACATCGTTGGTCAAGTCGTAGCGTTTGGCGACACGATCGAACATGCCCGCCACTTCGGCGGGCTGCTTGTCCAGGGAGGCTCTCATGGCCCCAATTGTGGCAGGCAGGCAACCCCAGTGGCACCCAGCTACCCTGGAGCCGATGAATACTGCGCCCGTTTTGCACGCCGCAACGGTCGATATCACCGACCACCCGGCACTGCCCTGCGACCTCCTGGAGCTGGCCAGCCCCTCCCCCACCACGGTGACCTGGCTGCGGGACGGTGACGGCTTTGTCGGGGTGGGACGGGTTGCCGACCACCAGGCCAACGGCGCGGGCCGCTTCGCGGAGCTGTCAGCCTGGTGGCGGGCGGTCGCCGCGCAGGCGCACAACGACGATCCCGTGCAGCTTTTCGGCAGCGGACTGCTGGCCTGCGGCTCGGTAGCTTTCGCTCCCACGTCTGAGCGCCGCTCGCGCCTGGTCGTCCCGCGGGTGGTGGTGGGGCGCCGGGCGGGCCGGGCCTGGCTGACCGTCATCGACTCGGCGCCGGTGGACTCCCCACGGCCGGACGCCGTGCTGGCCCAGTTGCGGGCCGCCCATACGCCGCCGACCACGCCGAGCGCGCCGCGCACCCGGCCCGGGGCACTGCGCCGCCCCCAGTGGCAGGCCGCGGTTGGCGAGGCAATCGAACTGTTGCGGGCAGGCAAGCTGGCCAAAGTGGTACTCGCTCGCGACCTGGCCATCGACTTTGCCGCCCCGCTGGATGTGCGCAGCCCGCTAGGGTCCCTGACCCGCACCTACCCGAACTGTTGGACGTTCGCCATTGATGGCCTGCTAGGGGCCACCCCGGAAATGCTGGTGCGCCTGGATCAGGGGCTGGTCACTTGCCGAGTGCTGGCCGGCACGATCCACCGCACCGGAGACGACGACGCCGATGCCGCTCGGGCGGGGAGCCTGGCCCGCTCGTCGAAAAACCTGGCCGAGCACGAGTACGCCGTGCAGTCGGTGGCGGACGCTTTGGCTTCCCACTGCGCGACCCTCAACGTGCCCGAGCATCCTTTCGTGTTGCAGCTTGCCAACGTCATGCACTTGGCCACGGATGTCACCGGCGTGCTGCCCGCTGGCAGTCCCACCTCCAGCCTGCAGCTGGCGGCGGCCCTGCATCCGTCGGCGGCAGTCGGCGGCACCCCGCGGGTGGCAGCTTTGGCACAGATCGCCCGCCTGGAAAAGATGGACCGCGAGGCCTACGCCGCCCCGGTGGGCTGGTTGGGGGCCGACGGGGATGGCGAGTGGGGCATCGCCCTGCGTTGCGGGCAGTTGTCTCCCGACGGTCGCTCCCTGCGCCTCTTCGCCGGCGGTGGGGTGCTGGCGGAGTCGGACCCAGCCGCCGAATTGGCGGAGACAGAAGCCAAGATGCGCCCCATGCTGACTGCCGTCGGGCTGGCGCATTAATAGCTGCGCCGCCCGCTGCGGCAAATTAAGGGCAAACAAATTTTGCCCGGGCAAACGTTTACCGGGATGATCTCGCGCACACGACCACCCGGCCGATCGTGAACAATTTTCCGCATTTTGGGCGGATCATACTGGCCCGCGCTCCGCATTGGCGTAGCTCCACAGCAGCTGACTTCCCCTCTTGTGTGCACACCACTGTTAGCCTGACAGCATTCACCTTTCTCACACTAAGGAACCAGAAAATGCACAGGTACTCGCGCCCGCGGATAGCCCGGGCAAGCAGCGTGTTCTTTGCCACGCTGGCGGTAGCGCTGAGCGGTGTCGGGTTATTCGTCTTTGGCCAGTCCGATGCCGCCGCGGCCATTAACCCCGCCATCCAGGTCAACATCACCGAGCTAGTTAAGAGCCACGACGACGGCTCGGAGCACCCCGGCGAGACCATCAACGTCCACGACCACTTCAAGATGAAGTTCACCTGGGACGCCACCAACGCCAATCCGCAGCCGGGCGACGAATTCGCCATCGAGCTGCCGAGCCACTTCTACAACCGGGAGTTCCCCCTCACCCGCGACCTAAACTTTGAGGGCAACAAGGTCGGGCAGTGCACGATCGAGGAACGCCTCTTCAAGTGCACCCTCGGGGAAGGCATCCGCGGCAAGACCAGCATTCGCGGTGAAGGCACCGCCACCATGCGGGCCTCCCACTCGACCACCACCAACACCTCGACCTTCAAGATCAACGGCAACGCCGTGGCCGTGCCGAACCCCGGTAACGGCCCAGTGGGCGAGGTCCCGCAGAAGCCGTGGAACCCTGTCGATCCCTACAAGTGGGGAGACGCGCCCGGCGAATTGTCCGAGGAGATCACCTGGAGCATCGGCTTCGGGGGAGAAAAGCTGGCGCCGCTCTACGGCAACCAGATCCCCACCACCTTGGTGCTAGACGACGTGATCGGGGCTGGGCACCGCCTAAAGATGGACCCGAGCCTGATTCGCCTGACCATGACGGGGCGCTCTGACAGCCCGAACATGGACTGGGCAGACCTGGCGCGCGCCGACAAGAGCAGCGAAGGGGTTCACACCGAGTGGGGCAACTTCTCCCTTGATGTGGAGTCCTCGGACAACGACTCGCGTGTGCGCTTCACCGTGAAGGGCCCGTTCTCGGCTGACCACAACTACGTCGTGCGCTACCGCACCGTGCCCGACACCGCCAACGGTAAGGTGCAGCCCGGCTTCACCTACGAAAACACGGTGACGTTCGTCGGCGGCGACAAGGTGGTGTCGCACGAAACTTCTTACACCGACTCCTTCACGATCTCCATCACGATGGAGGACGGCTTCGGTTCCTTCAAGGTCTCCAAGGCTTTGGCTGGAAACGGCGCCAACCAGCTGGACCCCGCCACCAAGCTGAACGTCAAGGCGGCCTGGGTGCTGCCCGACAACAAGCAGCCGAGCGACTTCCCGCAGTGGCAGGCGCCCGCCAACCCCGCCATCCTGGAGGTGCAGCCCGGTAAGACCGCCCAGTTCAACGGCACGTTCCCCGTCGGCACCCGAATCACGCTGAGCGAGGATCTGACCAGCACCAACCCGGCACTGCCTGCCGGGGTGCGGTGGAGCAACCCGAAGTTCGAGATCGCGGGCGTTGACAATGCCGCCCAACCGAGCGAGATCACGTTCGAGGTTGCTAACAAGCAATCGACCGCGGTGAAGCTGACCAACACCGCCGAGAAGCTGCCGACCGGCGGTTTCCGGGTGAGCAAGACCGTCGTCGATGCCGCCAACCGGGTGCCCGACGACAAGGGCTTCACCTTCGACTACACCTGCACCTTGGCGGGCAAGGAAGTGAAGAAGGGGGTGCTCGGGCCGATTCAGCACGGCCAGACCGCCGACTCGCCGACCGACATCCCGGCAGGGGCCGCATGTCAGATCACCGAGCAGGATGCTTCCCTGCCCAACATGGTGCTGCAGGTCACCGGTGACACCGTGGTGCAGATCGCGGGCGGCGCGCCGCAGAGCACGACAATCACCAACACCTACACCCCGGCGGTCGGCTCCTTCACCTTGAAGAAGGTCGTGGTGGATGGGGACAACGTGGTGGACGACACCAAGACCTTCTCCTTCACCTACGTCTGCAAGGTCGGCGACACCGTCGTCAAGGAAGGCAACGTCGGCCCGTTGGCCCACGACGCCACCGCCAAGGTTGAGGCCGTCCCCGCCGGGGCCGCCTGCACCATCACCGAAGCCGACGCCACCATTCCCAACGTCACCTTGGAGACGACTGGTCTGACCGACCCCGTCCTGATCCAGGCTGACACCAACTCCGACGTCACTGCCACCAACACCTACACCCAGGATCTCGGGGCGTTCACCGTGAAGAAGGTCGTGGTGGATGGGGACAATGTGGTGGACGACGCCAAGACCTTCTCCTTCACCTACGTCTGCAAGGTTGGCGACACCGTCGTCAAGGAAGGCAACGTCGGCCCGTTGGCCCACGACGCCACCGCCAAGGTTGAGGCCGTCCCCGCCGGGGCCGCCTGCACCATCACCGAAGCCGACGCCCAGGTGGAGCACACCTCGCTGGTGACCACGGGGCTGGAGCAGCCCATCGCCATCACCAAGGGCGGCAACGCCGAGGTGACGGTGACCAACACCTACACGCGCCACTTTGGCTCGTTCCAGGTCAAGAAGGCCGTGGCGGGCGACAACGCCGAGGCTTTCGCCAAGGACAGCTTCGCCATCGACTACGTGTGCGGTGAACTGACCGGCACCCTGGAGGTGCCCGGCGACGGACAGACCGTCGTGCGCGGCCCGCAGGTGCCCGCCGGCACCACCTGCACGCTGAAGGAGAAGGCTGACACGGCGGCCCGCGAGGGTTACAACGTCACCACCACCGCCGATGTCACCGAGGTGAGCATCGTCAACGAGACGATCAAGGACGTGGTGTTCACCAACACCTACGCCCGCCAGCTCGGTACCTTCCAGGTGGCCAAGCGCGTGGGCGGCGTGGACAAGTTCGCCAAGGACAAGTTCCGCTTCACCTACACCTGCGGTGACGAGACCGGCACGCTGGAGGTGCCCGGGGACGGCACCCCGGTGCCGCTCGGCAAGTCGCTGCCGACCGGAACCAAGTGCGTCATTAGCGAGGACACCGCTGCGGCACAGCGCGACGGCTACACGCTGACCATCGTCGGCGACCAGGCGGAGGTACTGGTCAAGGAGGGCGACAACGGGGTTACGACGATCACCAACCAGTACGTCGAGAAGCCGAAGCCGACCCCGACTCCCACCCCGACACCGCCCCCCTCTATCCCGAGCAAGCCGGGCAAGCCCCAGCTGCCGAAGACCGGGGCCGACGCCATCACCCTCGGCGTGGTGGCTGCGGGCACGATGGCGGCAGGTGCGCTGCTCATTGCCCGACGGCGCCGGGCCTGATCCCGCTCCGCAGGGCGCCGGGCAGCGCCTAGCACCCTGCGGTTAGCCAAACAGGCGGGGCCGACCAAGAGGTCGGCCCCGCCTGCTGTATATCCGGCGCCGCGTGCTTGCTGTCCTATGCGTGCTCACCGGTCGGCTCCGGCTGCGGCGTATCCGGACCAGTCCGCCTCTGGCGAGGTTGGCATGGCGGTTGTCTGCGATTTGCAGCAACAAACCTCCGCAGGGACCGCCCAGACCTGCACAGGAACCTTCTGTGTCTGTCTTGTGTTCATACGCAACTGCAGCCTGTTCGGGCTGAGCTAGGCAACTCAGCTCCTTCAATCTAGTCGGCGTCACCACGCCGTCAACGGGCTAAAAGTTGCTCCAGCGTGTCAGTGTCAACAAAGCTTGTGTGTGTCCCGAGGCTTCCGCAAGCCCAGGCGCCACCCACCGCGCCCGCACGGGCAGCCTTAGCGATATCGCCGTGGTCCAGGTAATGGCACAGAAAGGCCGCCACAAAACTATCGCCGGCCCCGTTGCTATCCACGACCGGACGGTCAGGGATAGAAATCGGATTGATCCGCAACGGCAACTGGTCCGACCGTTGCCACACACGGGCCCCCTCGCTGCCGGCCATTACCACCACGAACTGGGCGCGACCGTGGGTGAAGACGTCTGCGACCACTCTGGGCTCGTCCGTCAGCGCCGCGGCTGACACGAAGACATAGTCGGCACCATAGGCAAAATCCCTGTGATAGTCGGCGACGCCATCCCAGTCGTGCAGGTCGGTGGACGTTGACAGGCCTGCGGCAACTGCATCCCGCAAGGCGTATCGCGCCCAATTCATGATTGAGACGTGCACGTGACGCGATTCCTCGATACCTTTGCGCCACAGCGACGAATCGGGAACAAAATCGAACGGCTGTCGTGGATCGTACAGAGACATACGCTGCCCCTCCTCAGTCACCAGATTCACCGAGCGTCGCGTGCCGCTGCTGTGCGAGACAAACGTCGGTGAGATCCCAGTGGCTGAGTAAAATTCGCGAATGAGCTGACCTTCATTGTCATCTCCGATCACGTCCGCTACGGCGGAGACACGGCCAAGCGCGTGGACGCCAAGGGCTACACCGTTACCCGTGTGCCCCACTACGGTCAAGATGGGTGGAACCATCATGGAATCCACGACAGGAAGGGGTAGGGATTTCACTCGGACAATGTGGTCCACTCCTACGCCGCCAACTACAAGAACATCTATTGGAGTCAATTTCCCTCATTCTCCGCGACTTCAAGCCGTGTCGATACCACCTCGGCAATTACCTCATGTTGGTAAACAGTGCCGACATGAGCCGTGAACCAGAGGCAGTTTTCCTTCCGAAACAATTAGCAAGTTTGCGGCAAGGGCTCGTCTTGGCCGCTGGCTCCAGCATAAATAAAGACTACCTCACGTCACCCCTCCCGTGACTTGTAAGACAGCTACTCCAATGCCGCTAGCGCATCACAGCTTGTTCCACCACCGACTGTTTCCGAGCGGAACCAAGACCAGCTCACGGCACCTGGCCCAGCACTGGCCTACTGCCAGTAATAGGTCTGCTGGAAGTGCCGGGCCCGGCGGGCGCGCCGCGCGCGGCGCCAGGCGAGCAAAAGTAGTAACAACACGAGGAGAGCCGCACCCCCGGCCACCAGCCACGGCAACGGGTCCCAGGGCGCGGGCACCACCACTTGGGAGGTGTCAGAGTCACCGATCGCCTCGGCAACGATCTTGCCGCCCGGCGCCAGGGAGTCCTCGCCCTTGACCGTCACCGTGTTGCCTTCCACGGCGCCGTAGTCAGAGTGCAACACCTTGCCGGGAAAGACCAACACAGCGGTGATGTCCAATCCGAGGCTGCCGTAGTCCCGCTGCGCCTGACTCACAATGCCCGTCAACTCCACGGGCATGGTCATCTCGAAAGTGTCATCCACGCGTTGGAAGTTGGCCGACTCCGGGAGAGTTTCACGCTGCGAAGACAGCTCACACACGTTGCTTGCGGGCAGGCTGGTCGCCACAGCTGGCCCGCCCGCTTGCTCCACCTGGGCGGCAATCTGCTGGCAAATATCGGCCATGCTTTGCGGCAAAAGCTCCTCGCTGAAGCGCGGCACGGATAGTTGGGCGGCCAGCGTGTAGGTCTGGTCTTCGTACACCGTGGCGGTCAAGTGCGCCTGACAGGCGCTCACCAGCAGCACCACTGGCAGGCTCACCGCCAAGCCCCAGCGGCGAAGTTGGCCTCCCATGTTACGGCCCTCCTCTCAGGGTGGGTTAGTTGAGCGGACGCGACGTCAAAGTGGCGCTAGCGGTCTGGATCTTGCCGTCCCGTACGAACTTGATTTCGACCTCTTGGCCGATCCCCAAGCCACGAATCTCCGCGATGAGGGAGGTCATGCCGAGAGTGGGCGTGTCATCGATGGCGAGAATGATGTCCCCCGGCCGCAACCCCGCGCTCTCAGCTGCCGAGCCGCTGGTGACTTTGCGTACCTCCACCCCGAGATAGCCAGCCCCATCCACGGTGACCGAGGCATCGGTCATGTCCACCCCGAGGAAAGCGTGCTCGGCGGTGCCCGTGATTTTGATCTGCTCCGTGATGAGGACGACGACGTCAATCGGGATGGCAAAGCCCAGGCCGATTGAGCCACCCTCGCCGCGCATGCCGATGGTGGCGATGGAGGAGTTGATGCCGATGACCTTGCCACTGGCGTCGAAAAGCGGACCGCCGGAGTTACCGGGGTTGATTGAGGCGTCAACCTGAATGGCGTTGGTGAACGAGTACCGGTCTGCCGCGTAACCCGTGTTCTGCGCGGGCACCTCCTGTTCGGTCGTCACCGGCCGGTTGAGCGCCGAGATGATACCGGTGGTCATGGTGGCGGCCAGTCCGAGCGGGTTACCGATGGCGGCCACCGGCTGGCCGACTCGCAGCGTGTCGACCGTGCCGAACTCTGCCGCGGTGAGGTCTGCCGGCGGGTTCTTGATCTTGATGACGGCCAGGTCGGTGGAAGGATCGGACCCCACCAGCTCGGCGGGCAGGATGCGCCCATCGGACAGGATGACATCAAGAGTGCCTTGGTCACCGCCAGCGATGACGTGATGGTTCGTGATGATGTGTCCCTCGGCGTCGGTGATGACACCCGAACCCGAGGAACCGCTGTCGCCTACCCGCAGCTCGATGGCCACCACACTCGGGCCAACGGCCTGCGCCACCCGCTGCCAGTCTGGCGCCCCGGCGGCCAGCCCGATGGGCGCGGTGGTGGTGGCGGTTTGCGGAGTGGGGCCTGCCTGTTCCTCGTTAAAGACCCCGGCAACGGCGGCGGTCCCGAAAGCGGCGGCCAACGAGCAGGCCACGGCAATGGCGGTGACGGCCAGCCAGCCCGGCCCCGCGCGGTGCGGCTGCTGCGGCGTGGGGGCAGGAACAGCAGGACCGGGATAGGGCCGGACGGGTGGGTGCGACGGCAGCCCGCCCGGGACGTTGGGGGCCGGGTAGGAAAGACGGGGGGCGCTCGGCAGCTGCGGATAGCCGCCGCCCGCACTTGGCGGGCCGCCTGCCGGGGCAGGTGCCGCCGACGCGTCGCCGCCCTGGGGGGACGGGGAGACGAAGTGTGGGCTGACTGCACCGACCGGAGGCGTCTGTGCCGGACCCGGGCTGGGCGGGCGAGAATCGCTGACGCTTTCCCCCACAAACGGCTGGGCGGGACGGTTGCTTTCCTTATCCATAAATTTGCCTCCTTACAACTTACAGCGGCACAACACCACAGCCATCTGGTTTATTTCTCGCCTCTGGCTCGAAGATTACTGAAAACGGGCCGCTTCCTTGGCCTGGTCGATTATGTGGGCTAACTGTTCGCCCACAGCGTCACGGGACACCAGCACTTCCACGATCCGTCGCCCGCGCAGCGGCTGGGCGAGACAGGCCCGCAGCGCGGTCAGGGTCGCGGCCCGCTGATAGTCGGCACCATAGGCGGCAGCCAGGGCCGCCAGGTCCGCGACCTGCGGGGTCGCGTACACCCGTTCGAAGTCGACGGCACTGGCGTGCTGCTGGGCTTCCAACGAGGAGAAGATCGCACCCCCACCGTCGTTAAGGACAATGATGTCCAGGTCCACTTCAGCTTCCTGTTGCCCCCGCAACAGGCTGCTGGCGTCGTGCAGGAAAGTCAGGTCACCCACCAGGGCGCGCACGAGCTGCCCGGTGCCGAGCGCCAACCCCCAGGCGGTGGCCAGGGTGCCGTCAATGCCCGCCAGGCCGCGATTGGCCACCACGGGGCCGCCCGGGCCAGGCGGGGCGCACAGGTCCAGGTGACGGATGGCGTTGGAGGCCCCCACCACCAGGGGCTCGCCCCCAGCCTGCTGGGCCTGCCACACGGCCAGGCACGCACTCCACGGGGTGAGCTCGTCGCGCTGCCCCGCCAGCGCTGCCTGGGCGCGCGCCCCCGCTGCCTGCCAAGCCGCCAACCAGGCCGCGTCACCCGGCGGCAGTTGCACGGACCGCTCGATGCGGCGGGCCCGGCCGGCCACATCAGTCCACGGCCCGCCCGGCGCCACCACGATGACTTCCAGGTCGGGGCGAGCAAGCAGGGCCGTTACGGGCCGCGACAACGTGGGGCGCCCATAGGCCACCACCCGCTCAATGTCGGCTCCCAGTCCGGGCAGGTCCAGCAGCGCCCGGTAGGGGCCGATGGCGCAGGGACCGCTGCGGGCACCCGATGACGGTTCGGCCAACAGCGGCACGCCTGCCTCCTCGGCCACCTGCCGCGCGGCTTTCCCGGCCCCGTCTCCCGCCAGCACCACGGTGCGCCCCCCGGGCGGAAGCAGCACGGGCGGCGGGGGTGGGGTGGGAGCCACCTGGATGACGTGCCCGGCGGGCAGCGCCGCCCCGTCGTCCACCAGGGGATCAGCCAACGCCACATTGACCTGCACCGGCCCGGCCTGCCCGCTGCGCGCCCCGCGCGCGCCCGTCACGGCGCGGGTGGCGAGGATCTCGACCTGCCGAGGGCTCGGCCCGGTGGGAAGTTCCCAGAACTCCAGGGTGGTGGGCCCGAAGATGCCGACCTGGTTGGTGGTCTGGCTGGCACCCACGCCCCGCAGCTCGTGCGGCCGATCGGCGGTCAGGGCCAGCAGCGGCAGCCCGCTGTGGCGGGCCTCGGCGAGGGCTGGGTGCAGGTTGGCCACCGCCGTGCCCGACGTACACACGATGGCCACGGCCTGGTCGGGTGTGCCCGCCAATTGGGCGGCCCGCGCCAGCCCGACCGCCGTGAAGGCGGCGGAACGTTCGTCCAGCCGGACCGTCAAACGGGCTCGGCCTTCCCGTTCGGCCTGCGCCACTGCCAGGGCGAGCGGGCCAGAGCGCGAACCGGGGCTGACCACGAAGTCGCGCACGCCGAGTGCAGTCAACTGCGCGACCAGTAGGCGGGCGGTAGCGGGGGCGGTAAGCGCCTGGGGCACGGGGGCTCCTTTACAAGCGGATGGGTGTGCGGCCCCCATTATCGGGGGCGCGCCTCAGCCGACGGTGGCCGGGTCAAGGCGGTCGATGTTGGCGTACACCCGGGCAATGGCGTCGCGCACCTCCATGAGGGCGAAACCGAGCAGGTTTTGTCCCCGCCAGTGGGCCGGTTGATAGGCCTTGACACTGGATTGGCTGAAACCAACCCCCCACACCGTGTCCAGCGGCGAGGCCTCCACCAGCACGCTGCCAGTGGTGGACAGCAGGTATGCACGCAGCTGCGGATCCTGGGTGAACTTGGCGTAGTTGGCGGTCAGGACGATCGAGTACTTCACCGCGTCCCAGACCTCAGGCTCGAAGTTGCGCACCTGGCGCCCCAACTTGCGCATGTGACCGGGGTCGTCGCTGTCCATGATCTGGGCGAGCTTGGCGTCGTCACCGAACACGCGCGCCTTTTCGGCCATTAGGTACTGCTCAGCGCACCGATAGTTGCCGAACCAGTGGAAAGGCGTCGGCTGCCACTGGCAGCAGCTTTCCGGGCCAACGACGTCCGCGTTCGGCTTCCAAAACGGCACGAACTGGCCGTCGTAGCCCGCCGCCACCAGCTGTTCGCGGCTGTAGCGCGGCCGCCCGGCAGCACGCCAGTGCTGCACAAGATACCCGGACGGGCTCCCCGTCCAGTATTCGTCGCGGTCACTCAGTCCATAGCCGGGATCGTAGAAGTCACGCTGGTGTGGGGGCGGCGGAAACCAGGCGCGGTACTGCTGCTGGGCGGCGGCGGGTAGGGATGCCAGCCACTGGCTCCACTGAATGAGGTAGCTCTCCCCCGCCCCCATCCGCCAACCGGCCGCTCCGAGGGGAATGTGCGGGTAACGCAGCCACGGCGGCGCCCACAACTGTGAACTCTGGTTCATCCTCGTCTCCTTGCGATTGCCTGGCCTGGGGGCCGCCCCTAGTGTGCCGCGTCCCCGCCGCTGACGCCACAGCCACGGCTCGACCGACGGCGCATCCCGTTGACTTAGAGCGTGCTCTAGTTCCTATCGTGACTACCGACTGGAAGAGGAGAGACGCGATGAGCCAAGGGCTACGCATCGGCGAGATGTCCGCGCGCACGGGCGTGTCCGCCCACACGTTGCGGTACTACGAGCGTGTCGGCCTGCTGCAGGTCGTCGCGCGAGACAGCGGCGGGCGCCGCCGGTACAGCGAGGCCGACGTCACCTGGGTGTGGTTCCTGCTGCGCCTGCGGCAAACCGACATGCCGATCGCCCAGATGCAGCACTACGCCCAGCTGCGCCGCCAGGGCGAGGGCACCATGCGGCAACGTTTGGAGCTGCTGCGGGCCCACGGCCAAGAGTTGGCCGCCCGCATCGAACAGCTGCAGGAGCATCAGCGGGCGCTGGCGGCCAAGATCGCGTTCTATGAGGCCGAGATTCGTCGTCCGGCAGAGCAGGAGGGATAACCATGGACACCGACCCCACCCGCGCGGTCCGTTTTCGCCGCGGGCTGCAGGTACTTAAGTCCATCGACGGGCAGGCCGGGGAGCAGGTGCTCTCCGCCCTTGAAGATATTTGCCCCGAGCTGGGCCACCAGATCGTCGCTTGGGGGTTCGGGGAGATCTACGCCCGCCCGGCGCTGGCGGCCCGGGACCGCCAGCTAGTGACTTTGGGGATGCTCACGGCCCTCGGCGGGTGCGAGGCTCAGCTCAGGGTGCACGTCAATGCCTCGCTGAACGTGGGGCTCACCCCCGAGCAGATCACCGAGGCGCTGCTGCACGCGTCGGTCTATTGCGGCTTCCCGCGGGCCCTCAACGCCGTCTTTGTCGCCAAGGAGGTGTTCGCCGAGCGCGGCATCACCGGCGGCACTGCCGCCGCGGACGCCTAACTCGGGAAGTTGCCGCTCGCCGCGGCGGCCTGGCCGCCCACCGCCAGCACGGCTGCCAGGCGCTGGCTCCAGCGTGCCGCCAGGTCGGCATCAAGCCGTGCGGCGCGCTCCACCCCGGCGCTGACCTGGGCGCTGGTGGGCAGGTCGGCGCGGTGCAGGGCCCCGGCACGCGGCGCCAACGGGACCTCCACGACGTCGCCTGTCAGCAAGCTGCGCGTACCGAGCCCGGCCGGGCGGGGAGAAGACAGGCCCTCGGCGTCGGCCAGCGCGCAAGCCAGCGCGTAGCCCTGCGCCAACCCGACCGAGGTCTCCAGTGCCGAAGACACCACCGCGGGCAGGCCCACCGCGGCCGCGAGCGCGGCCGCTGCCAGGCTGCCGCCCAGCGGCTGGGCCTTGATGACGATGTAGTCGGCGGCCTGCGCGCGGGCCACGGCGTGGGGATCGGCGGCGCGGCGGATGGATTCGTCGGCGGCGACGGGGCAGATGCCCACGGCCCGCACGGCAGCCAGTTCGGCGACGGTGCGGCAGGGCTGCTCGACGTAGGCCAAGCCTCCCGCCGCCGCCTGCAGGGGCGGGAGCTTGTCCAGCGCTTCGTCCACGCTCCAGGCGCCGTTGGCGTCGATGCGGATGTCGGCCGCGGGCAGGGAGGCGCGCACGGCCGCCAAGCGGGCGCACTCGTCGGCCAGGCAGTGGCCGGGCTCGGCGACCTTGACCTTGGCGGCCGCCACGCCGGGGTGGGCGGCCGCTATCTGCTCGACGGCCGCGGCCGGGACGGCGGGGATGGTGACGTTGACGGGGACTTGGGCATGCGTGGCGGGAGCAAGCTCGCCGCGGGCGGCAGCCAGGGCCGCGCGCCACCACGGCACGCATTCGGCGGGCGGGTAGTCCCAAAAGGGGGAAAACTCGCCCCACCCGCCGGGCCCGGCCAGCAGCACCCCCTCGCGGGTGGTGATGCCGCGAAAGCGGGTGGTCAGGTCCACGCTGTAGGCCCAGGCCGCCGTCACGCCGTGGCGGGTCAGGGCGGGACTGAGCGGCAGGGCGGTGGTGTGCAGGGCCATGCCCCCAGCCTAGATGCGTGAGTTCGTTTGGGTTTAGTGAGCGTGGGCGGTTGGGGGGGGTGCCCCCAGCCCCGCCACGTCCAACCAACCGATTCGGACTCATTGATCTGGGGGCCGCGCCGACGTGGGGTCGCCCTAGTTGTCCATGGGGGAGCCTTATCCGGTGTATATGGCGCCTGTCCCTGCCTGGTGGCCAACTAGGGCGACGCTCGTGCGGGAATTGGGCACGGTGCGCCAGAGGGGCAGGCAGGACACCCCACCGCACCCAACCAGCCGATTCGGACTCAATCATCTAGGGCGGAGGCGCTCGCGCCCCGGGCCGCGACGCTCAGCCCACTGGCACCCGCCGCGGGGGCGGCACGGCCGCTGGGCCGCGCCGGTGGCCTATGCTGGAGCAATCCAGCCCCACCGGACGCGGAGGATCACCGTGGGATTCCACAAAAACGACGGCCCCGACTTCTTTGAGCTCTTCTCTTCCCAAGCCAACCTGCTGGTGGAGGGGGTCAACCTGGTGGCCTCCATCGTCGGGGCACCCGCCGCGACCCGGGTGGCGCTGCGGGACCAGCTGCACTCCTACGAGCACGAGGCCGACGAGCTCAACCACAGCGTCGTCAAGCTCATCAACTTGTCCTTCGTTACGCCGTTCGAGCGGGAGGACCTCAACAAGCTCGCCTCCCTGTTGGATGACGCCATGGACTACCTCGACGAGGCAGGCGACCTCTTCGTCCTGTACGACTTGGTCGACTTACCGCAGCCCCTGCTGGACCTGCTGGCGACGCAGATTGATGTGTTGAAGCACTGTGCGGAGCAGACGGCGGTGGCCATGCCACGGTTGAAGAAACCGCTGGAGCTACGCGACTACTGGGTCGAGGTTAACCGGTTGGAAAACGAGGGCGACCGGGCCTTCCGCAAGGCGCTGACTGAACTGTTTGAGACCCAAAAAGACCCGCGCTTGATCGTCAAGCTTAAGGACGTGATCACGGTGCTGGAGCGCTGCACCGACAAGTTCGAGTCGCTGGCCAACACCATTGAGGCGATCGCCGTCAAGGAGGCCTGACGGCGGGCGATGGGCGGGGTGGTCGGCCTGGAGTTGGGGGCCGACGACTACCTCACCAAGCCCTACTCCTATCGCGAGTTGCTGGCCCGCATCCAGGCGGTGCTGCGCCGCACCCGTCCGCCCGCGCCCGCCCCGCTTGGCGCCCCCGCGAGCGCGGTGGCGGTCGGTGACCTGGAGGTGGACGAGGCCCGCCACGAGGTGCGCCTGGCGGGCCGGGCCCTGCAGCTGCCGCTGCGGGAGTTCGAACTGTTGGCGTTCTTGGCGGCCCACGTGGGCCAGGTGCTCACCCGCACCCAGCTGCTGGATCGTTTGTGGGGAGTGGACTACTTCGGGGACAGCAAGACGTTGGACGTGCACGTCAAACGCCTGCGCGCCAAGATCGAGGCCGATCCGTCCCAGCCGCGCCGCCTGCTGACGGTGCGCGGGGTGGGATACAAACTGGTGGCCCCCTAGGGGTGGGGCGGGCCTGCGGTGGGCCCGCCCCAGGCCCGTCGGGCGGATAGACGCGGTGGGCAAAAGCCCCGCCGCACCCCACTTACTACGCTACAGCCATGAGTTCTTTGCCTTTCGTATCCGACACATTTGATCCCGCTCGCTGGCGGGACATCGGCCAGGGCCTCACGGACGTGACCTATCACCGGGGGGTGGATGCCGCCGGGCGGAGCTTGCCGGTCGTGCGGGTGGCGTTCGACCGCCCGGAGGTGCGCAATGCGTTTCGCCCGCACACGGTCGACGAGCTCTACCGGGTGCTGGATGACGCCCGCTGCCAAAGCGACGTGGCAGCCGTCATCCTGACCGGCAACGGGCCGTCCCCGAAAGACGGCGGGTATGCGTTCTGTTCGGGGGGGGACCAGCGGGTGCGCGGGAAGGACGGCTACCGCTACGAGCGGCCAGTGGCGGAGGGGAGCGAGCGGCGGGGCGCGGGCGAGCCCGTGGGGGACGCCGCAGCCGCGCACGCGGCCGACGTGGCCGCCACCCGGGCCCGCCTGGACGCGGGCCGTGCTGGACGGCTGCACATTTTGGAGGTGCAGCGCCTGATTCGGACCATGCCGAAGGTGGTCATCTGTGCGGTCTCGGGGTGGGCGGCCGGGGGCGGCCATTCGTTGAACGTGGTGTGCGACTTGTCGGTGGCGTCGCTGGAGCATGCCCGTTTCATGCAGACCGACGCTAACGTCGGCTCTTTCGACGCGGGTTACGGCTCGGCGCTGCTGGCTCGGCAGGTGGGCGATAAGCGAGCGCGGGAGATCTTCTTCCTGGCCCGCGAGTATTCGGCGCGGCAGGCGGCGGACTGGGGGGTGGTCAACGAGGCGGTGCCGCACGTTGAGCTGGAGGAGCGGGCCTGCCAGTGGGCCGAGATCGTGGCCACCAAGTCGCCGCAGGCCATCCGGATGTTGAAGTTCGGTTTTAACTTGGCCGACGATGGTCTGGCGGGCCAGCAGCTGTTTGCGGGGGAGGCCACCCGCCTGGCCTACATGACGGACGAGGCGGCCGAGGGACGGGATGCGTTCCTGGAGCGGCGCGCCCCGGACTGGAGCGCTTTCCCGTACTACTTCTAGGCGGGGACCGCTGCGCGGCCCGGCCTCGATAGGCGGTGGCGGGTGGGAGCCCTCCAACTCCCACCCGCCACACAATTTAGGCCGGTCAGAAACTCACAAACCAACCGGCGGTCAGCGAGATTAGTTTCGCCGCGCTCCAGGCCCCCAGACAGATCAATCCCGTGAGCGCCGCGAAAGCTAACACCACTGCGGTGGTGGCCGCCAACGGGCGCCGCGGGCGCGGCACCTTCGGCGACCGAGCCTGACCCTGCCGCACCGGGCCGGGAGGGGAAGTCCCGAGCCGCTGAACCAGTGCCGTGCTCATGTAGCAATACTGCCCGGCGCGCCCGGCCCTTGTGATCCACCTCCCGGCGGGACTTGCCCTGTGGGTGGGTACTGCCGGTGAGGTATGCCCCTCGTCCCCCAGGAGGAGACGTACCCTGCTTGGGTGTCTTCTCCTGCCCGCAGCATCCTGCCTTTGTCCGTCGATTTGCGCCCGGAAGCCGTGGACCAGTTGGCGGCCGCCCTGGCCGCCGTTCGGGCCCACCCGGGGCGCGCCCCGGTGGTTTTTCCGGTCACTGCGGCCCCCTCCGCGACCGTCTTGGACACCCTGCAGCGGGGCTTGGCCGCGCTGCCACACACGGATGTGGTGGTGGCGACCACGGGGTCGACGGGCACCCCCCGGCTCGTGGGTTTGGCGGCCGCGGCCCTAGACGCGGCCGCCCACGCCACCGCCACCTTTCTGGGGTCACCGGTTCCCGCTTGGCTGCTGGCCCTGCCTCCGCACCACATCGCGGGGCTGGCCATTATCTGGCGCAGCCTGGTGGCCGGGGCCCGCCTGGATTGTTTCCAGGCGTCCCGTTTCACGGCCCCGGCCCTGGCGGCCGCGTTGGCACACCTCCCTGACGGCGCTGCCACTTCGTTAGTGCCCACCCAGTTGACCCGCGCCCTGGCAGACCCGGCCGCCACTGCGCAGCTGGCGCGCCTGCGGGCTGTGCTGGTGGGCGGGGCGAGCCTGGCCCCGGCGGTGGAGGTCCGGGCGCGGGCGGCGGGCGTGCCGGTCGTGCGCACCTACGGGATGAGCGAGACCGCGGGAGGCTGCGTCTACAACGGCCGCCCCCTGCCGGGGGTGCGGGTTGCGGCCGGGCGGGGGCGGCTGCGGCTGGCCGGACCGATGCTGGCGGAGGGCTATCTGGACGAGCCCGCCAGCGCCGCCTTCGCGGCCGGCTGGCACGTGACCAACGACGTCGGGGAGGTTACCGACGGGGTGGTCGACGTGTGGGGGCGGGCCGACGACGTCGTCATCACCGGCGGAGAGAAGGTGCACCCGGCCCGCGTGGAGGAGGCGCTCGCGCCCTGGATGCAGGCGGTCTGTGTCGTCGGGGTGCCCGACGCCGAGTGGGGTCAGCGCCTGGTGGTGCTGGGGGTTGGTCCCACGCGGGCCTGGCCTGCGCTGCGCCGCGAGCTCGCCGCCGCGCTGCCCCGCTCCTGGGTGCCCAAGGAGCTGCTGGTGGTTGACGAATTGCCCGTGCGGGGGCCTGGCAAAATAGATCGGCGGGCCGCCGCGGCCCTCGCCCGCCGCCTGGTGACGGGTGGACCCACCGAGTCACCCGTCGGCGCGGGCCCTAACTCGCCGTCCAGTTAAGGAGAGCACTGATGGCAACCATCCGCGACTGGCTGGAGGGTGCCCGCCTCCGGACGCTCCCGCTGGCCGTGTCCCCGGTGCTGGCGGGGACCGCCGCTGCGGCCCCCGCCCCGCTGTGGGGGCGGGCTCTGCTGGCGGGGGCGGTGGCGGTGGGCCTGACCGTCGGGGTCAACTTCGCCAACGACTACTCCGACGGCATTCGGGGCACCGATGCCCACCGCGTAGGCCCGCCCCGCCTGACCGGCGCGGGGCTGGCCCGCCCGGCGGCCGTGAAACGGGCGGCGTTTGCCGCGTTCGCCGGGGCGGCGGTCTGCGGCCTGGTCCTGGTAGCGGTGGCGAGCCAGTGGTGGCTCATTGGCCTCGGCGTGGTGGCCATCGTGGCGGCCTGGTTCTACACGGGGGGCACCCGGCCTTACGGCTACGCCGGCCTGGGCGACCTGGCGGTCTTTGTTTTCTACGGCCTGGTGGCAACCCTCGGCACCACCTACACGCAGCGCGGCAGCGTGCCGCCCTCCGCCTGGTGGCTGGCGGGCGCGGCCGGGGCGTGGGCCTGCGCGGTGCTGATGGTCAACAACTTGCGTGACATTCCCACCGACCGCCAGGCAGGCAAACGCACCCTGGCAGTGCGGCTTGGCCCCGCCGGGGCGCGGGCGGCTTTCACCTGCGAGGTGCTCGCCCCGGCGCCCCTGACGTGGCTGGCGGGGCGGGCCGTCGGGCTGGCGCACGGCCCCGGCCTGGCCCTGACGGCGGCCACCCTGGCGGCGGGCGGGGCGCTGGCGTTGCCCGTGCTTCGGGGCGCCAGCGGTCGCGCCCTGGTGGGGGTGCTGAAGTTCACCGGGTTGACCGCCCTGGGCTGGGCGGCCGCCTGTGCGGCGCTGTTCCTCGCCTAGGCACTCAAGCTGCCGAAAAGGGCGCCACCCCGTAGGGTGGGGGCATGCGTGCTTTGCTTCTGGCTGCCCCGCTCATCGTCACCATCTTTGCCTTGATTGACCTGCTGCTCAACGGTTCCCCTGACCGGTTGCGCGGTATCCCGAAGGTGGCCTGGTTCTTCCTGATTGCCCTCATCCAGCCCGCGATCGGGGCGCTGGTGTGGCTGTTCGCTGGCTACATACTGCCCCGCATTGAGGCCGAGCGGCGCGGCCGTGGCGCTCCCCCGTCGTCCCCGCGCCCCACCTACGGCGGCCAGTTGGCCCCCGACGACGACCCGGACTTCCTCTTCCGGCTCAAGCGGGAGGAGTGGCGGCGGCGCCGCGAGCAGGAGCGGCGCCAGCGCAAGGCAGAACCGACCACCCCGCCCGAGCCCGATGAGCCGAGCGGCCCGCCCACCAACGACGAGCCGCAGCCCTAAATCCTGCCGGGGTGCGTGTCGCAATCTGGCGATATCTGGTTTTTGCCACCCCCTGCCCCGCCCGGCGCGTGGCCGCAGCCACTATGTTTGCGGTGCCACTCGGCACGGTTTTGGGAAGGAAACACTATGGGCAAGTACGGTAACCGGTTCGACCAGGACAGCAACGCCGACAACAACCCGGCCCCCGCGCTCCCGGCGGGAGCCGACACTGACACGGGCCAGGAACTTGAGCTTGACGTAGACAATCTGGAGGAAATCTCGGCGATGCTCTCCCAGTTCGGCATCGACCTGGACGCGCTTAACGCTGACACCGAAGACGACGAAGACGACGAAGACGACGACGAAGACGACGACGAAGACGCGGATGCGGACTCGGCCCCCGGTTGGGACGCCATCAACGCGGCCTGCGACGTCGTCTACCCGGACCAGCCCAACCCACCGCAGCTGGCCACGATTGTCAAGTGGGCGGCCGGGGGCAACGATCCACTGGATGGGGTGTCCATCTACCGGGCGCTGGAGCCGGTGCCGCACTGGCACTACGTGTCCTACGGCATGAGCGACCTGTACGGCGCGCAGGACGGCCCCGACGAATACGGCGAGTCGGGGTGGGGTTTCGAGTTCACCTTCCGCTTGGCTGACCCGGCAGCCGCCACTGCGGACCCAGCCTCGGCACCGACGTGGCCGGTCAGCATGATGCAAAACCTCGCCCGCTACGTCTTCGGCACCGGCAATGTCTTCGCCGCCGGCCACCACATGGATTTGCAGGGCAAGATCGCCTTGGAGGAAGAAACTGACCTGCGGGCCATCGGCTTCGTTGTCGACCCGGATCTGGGCACCATCGACACCCCCAGCGGCCAGGTCGCCTTCTTACAGATACTCGGCCTGACGCTGGAGGATCTGACGGACACCAAGACGTGGCGCTCGGCGAAGTTCTTCGAGCTACTCATGGAACGCTACCCGCGGGGCGTGACGTTCCTGGACCGCGCCTCGCTGCGGAGCGAGCCGGCGCTGGCCGCCCGCATCGACGCCGGACGGGCGGCCGACGGCTCCGGCATGGGGCAGACGTTCGTCTCCGAGCTGGCCGGGCGCCGGGCGGCCGATGGGGTGCACGAGGTAGAGATCGGGGCCTTGATCGTGCGGGAACTCCCGTTGGCGCTCTCTTCCCGCCTGCCGTTCGGCAACGACTTCCTGCTGCGGGGCCCGGAGCATGCCGTGCTCTTCCAGCCCGGGCCCCAATGGCAGGTGGAGCAGACCACTGGGCAGACCACCCTCACCCTCACCCCAACGGACCAGGAGGCGCTGTTGGCGCACCTGCAGCCGGTGGCTGGCACCTACCAGTGGCGGGACGACTTCCGGATCGTGGTGACGGTCAGCAAGATCACCAACTCCGCCGGCGACGTCGTTGAGACGGTCGGCTAGTCGCCGTGGGTGACATCGCTTGTTAGGTTCGTGACATGAGCACCTCTTTTCTGCCTGGCTGGCAACCCCTGTTGGAAGCCTGCACCCGCCACTATCCGGACCAGATTCCGCCCATGCGGGCGGGATCACCTGGGGCCCACTACGGCACGCGCCTGGACTGTGTGCTGGCGTTTCGGGCGTTACGGCCCGTGCCGCACTGGCTGTTCGTCTCGGCGGGGCTGTCCGATATTTGGGCCGCCAGCCCCGGCGAGGACGGCAAGGCGGGCATGGGCTTCGAGTTGACGTTCCGGCTGGCCGACCCGTTTGCGGAGAATCCGGACAGCGAGCCGCCGCGGTGGCCGGTTAACTTGCTGAGCAAGCTCGGTTCCTACGCCTTCGGGTATCAGGCCACCCTGGAGCCCGCCGATTTCATCGACGTCGGCGCGGCTTTCACGGAGGGCACGGAGATTCGTCACCTGGGAGTCATTGCGGACCCGGAGCTCGGCACGGTCCAGTTGCCCGGTGGCAAGGCCCAGTTCCTGCAACTCATCGGCCTGACGGACGACGACCTCCAGGACTTGATGAACTGGCAGCCCTCCCGTTTCCTGGACCTGTACCAAGAGGTCTACCCGGGGGGTATCACCCACCTGGACCGCACGTCGCTGCGCGGTGATGCGCGACTGCGCGCCCGGATCGAGACGGGGATCGCGAAGGAGAGTAGGGGCACGGAGGCGGTGCACGCGCAGCAGCTGCGCTGCATGGAGTGGGCGGGCAAGCTCATCGTCACCCTGAACCTGTCCACTGCCCGGGGCCTAGTTGCCCACCTGGAGCGCCGCTTCCGCATCAAGGAGGGGTTCTCCGTCACCGGTAAGGACCACGAGGTGCAGTTTGCTGCGGGTCGGAAGTTCAACTACCAGTTGACTGGCAACAAGGCCCGCATCACCCTGCCGACGGCGGCACTGGCGGACATCCGGGCCAAGCTGCAAACCGTCGGCAGACACGAGGCTCCCACGGGGTTGCACTGGCACGTGGTCGAAGACGAATAAGGACGCAAGTATGGGAATGCTAGGCAGACTGTTTGGCGGTCGCGAGCGCGACGAGGAGCCCGCCCAGAGTCAGGTGACAACCCTGGACCAGATTTTGGCCCAGTTCGAGCGGCTCTACCCGGGCGTGGACGGCGAGGTGCTTGAGCCGCGGCTGTCCGTCAACACCCCGATGCGCTGGGTCTACGTCTTCGGGGTGCGCGAGCCGCGCCCACACTGGCACTACATCGGCGCCGGGCTCACCGACATTTGGGGCCAGCAGGACGGGCCCGACAAGTTCGGTGAGTCCGGGTGGGGCTTTGAGCTAACCTTCCGGCTGGCCGCGCCCGACACCTTGGGCGCGGCGCCGCAGTGGCCGGCCCGCCTGCTGGCCAAGCTGGGCCGCTACGTCGCCTCCAGTGGCAACCCGCTGGGGGCGGGGCACCACATGGAGCTGCGGCGTCCCATCGATGAGGATTCCAGCCCCCTGACTTGCCTGGGCTTCATCGACGACCCGACTATGCAGCCCGCCGAGGCCCCGAGCGGCAAGTACCAGTTCGTGCAGGCCTTCGGGCTGACGGAGCCCGACGTCTATGACGCCATGGCCTGGCAGGCCTTGAAGTTCTACGACCTGCTGCAGGAGCAATACCCGTGGGCTATCACGGTGCCGGATCGGCCCTCGCTGCGGGACGATCCCGAGCTGGCCGCCCGTATCGACGCCGGGCGGGCCACGGACGGCTCAAGCATGCGCGGGCTGGGGGTAGCCGAATTGAAGTGCGCGCAGTGGGCGGGCGAGATCATCATCTCCCTGCCAGGGCGAGCGGCCGCGCAGATCGGCGACATGCTGGCCAATGCCCTGCCGGAACGGGAAGAGTTCCGGATCGGCGGGCCGCGGCACGAGGTGATCTTCGAGCTGGGCGACCAGGTGCGCTTCCACGTCGGGGACAAGCAGTCCCACGTCATGTTGCGCGCTGAGGACATCCGGGACATTCAGGCCCACCTGACCGGCGAGGGCGAAGTGGTGGTCCCGCCGGGAGTGCGGTGGCGCAGCCTGGACGTCTAGCGGGCGCTAGCGGGGCGGGGCGGACGGTCCGCCCCGCGGCCCAGCCCTTGCTCTCGGGCACTGGGAGTTCACTGCAACAGCTGCTGGCCGGGCACGGCTTGCTCGCGACGTCCTAAACCTGTCGCACCGAACGCAATGCCCGTTTCGTGATGCGAGTGGTGGCGGGAGTCGGGCTGTCTTCACTCCAGCGGCGGCAAAGTTCGACAGCCCAATCCGGACGGGTTTTGGCGGCGTCGTTAATCCAATTGGCCACGGAGTCCTGTACGTATCGCGATGGGTCGGCACGCAGAGGTTCCAAGAGAGGCTCTCCAAGGCTGGGATCTACCTTGAGCACCTCGATGTGGCTTGCCCACACCCCGCGAGGGCGCAGGACCTCGCTGGCGAAACGGCGGATACGTTCGGATGGCTGCGCGGTCCAGGGGACGAGCAGACCGATCGCCGTCTCAAGCTCGCGGACCAGCACGGGACGGGCTGCCATCCACGCCCATTCCCGGACGGCGAAGTGCTTATCGTCAGCGAAGGGTTGCAGGTGGTCAAGCAGCTGCCCGGGATCGCCCGCCTGTTGTTGGGAAATAGCGAAACACATCCACCCCCGGACGGTGTCGGAGGGATGGTGAGCGAGGGTAGCGGCGCCGTCAACCTGAGTAAGGAGCTGTCCCATAATCCGCATACGGCGGGAGATACCCAGTGAGCTCGCCTGGGCGGCGTTGGCCAACACTTTGGTCCCCGCTCCGGGCACGACCGCCTGCAGCAACGCTAACTGATCGATCGCCAGCGCCTCGCTGAGGGTGCGGGTGGCCACTTCTCCCCGGTTCAGGGCCGCCAGCCGTTGGGCATCGAGGTTCATGTTGTCCCGTTAGCGAGATTTACTTGGAGGATGGACAGGGCTCGCTCGGTGTCGGTAAGTGTCTCTGGGGCTAGTCCGCTCGCTAACTGGCCGAGCCATTGTGCGTAGATGGGGGTGATGGTCGCAACCATGTTTCTGCCCGCGGAAGTCGGCAGGAGGCTAAGGGCTCGCCGGTCACTGCCGTGTGCTTGTCGTTCGATGAGCCCTGCACGCTCCAACCCGTCCAGCAGCCCGGTAACGGTCGCGGTCGTGACATCAAGTCGATCGGCCAGCGTGCGCGGCATAATTCCGGGATCTTCGACGATCGCCAGCAGGGCAGCCAGCCGCCCCTCAGACAGGTGATACCTGGCCAACAATTCCGCGCAGGCTGCGTCAATGCGCCGGACTGTCGTGTGCAGGGCCAAAATCAACCGTGCCGCCGGATCGTCTCCGATGCGGCGCAGTAGCAGCTGCTGCTTCATGCCTACAACATCGCCCATAAACCGGCATGTTATAAGGCGCCTAATCATTAGGCAAGCGAACACTTGCGGGGTGACGCCACGAATGGGTGCCCGGGCGCGGTGTGTCATGGCGGGTGCGTGACGTCCGGCCATCTCGCCCTTAGCCCACCGCCATGCCCTTAGTTCACCGCCACGTCCCTAGTTCGGTGTTTTAAGAGCGTGATGGTTGCACAAGGGCATGATGGTGGCCCGCAGTGACCATGCTCGTTCCGCAAACGCCACAACCAGGCACATTCCTCCCCACCCTCACAGCATGCCCCACCAGACCTTCCCCCACCCTCCCAAAGCAAAACAGCCCCCACCACACATGTCCAGCCCCAGCCCCACTGACGTCAAATACCGCGCAGAGGGCAATGGCTAAGCTAGCGGGTCGGGGCGGGGCAGACGGTCCGCCCCGCTAGCCCCGGTTCTCGCTGGCCGCTGACAGTCCCGGCACCATGTCAGCACTGCCCGCTACCAGATCGCGGGCGGGCTCCCAGTAGGACAATCCCACGAGGCGGCGATCCTGGAAGGTCAGCGACGTCAAGGAGGCCAACGCGCATTGGCGGCGGCGCGGATCGTGCCACAGGCGGCGGCGCTCTAGGAACAGGCGGGTGACCCAGATGGGAAGCTGGTGGGAGACGAGCAGCACCTCCCCGCCGGGCACATCGTTGACGACGTCCCGGATGACGGCGCACATGCGCGCCACTTGCGCTCGGTAGGCCTCCCCCCAACTGGGACGCAGCGGGTTGGTGTACAGCGGCCAGTAGCGTGGGTGGGCCAGCTGACGACGGTCCCGGTTGACCGGCACCCCCTCGAAGGCATTGTCCGCTTCAATCAGGCGCACGTCCGCCTGCAGCGGCAGGCCGAAGCGCTCGGCCGTGGGCGTGGCCGTCTCACGGGCCCGCTCCAGGGGCGAGTGCAGCACCGCCCGCACCTCGTGCCCGCCCGCGGCCAGCACGTCGGCCACCCGCAAGGCCATCGCCTGCCCCCGCTCGGAAAGGTGAAAGCCGGGCAGGCGCCCGTACAAAATGCCGGTGGGGTTGAAAACTTCGCCGTGGCGCAACAGGTGTACGGTGGTGCGTTCCATACGAGTCAGTCTT
This sequence comes from Buchananella hordeovulneris, assembly GCF_001907235.1. Classification (GTDB taxonomy): domain Bacteria; phylum Actinomycetota; class Actinomycetes; order Actinomycetales; family Actinomycetaceae; genus Buchananella; species Buchananella hordeovulneris. The sequence continues at coordinate 136,665 of NZ_MQVS01000001.1, read as the reverse complement.
TCACGCGGAACAAGGGTTTAGTGGTGCGGACGGGTCGAACCCGGCACCAAGGTCTCCATTATCTCGGCCAGCTGGCTCAACTGCTGCTCGCTCAGGCGCTCCACCAGGCGCTCGCGCACTGCCCGCAGGTGGACGGGTGCCACCTCGGCCAGGAAGTCGGCCCCCGCCCGCGTGAGCATGGCAATCACCCCGCGCCCATCAGAGGCGCAGGAGCCGCGGGTGACGAGGCCACGTTTCTCCATGCGACTGATCGTGTTGGTCAGGCGCGAACGGGAAAAAGACACCGTCTCGGCTAGCTGGGCCATGCGCAGACGGTGCCCGCGGGCCTCCACCAGGTGCACCAGCACCTCGTACTCCCCCAGCGAGATCCCACAGTTCGATTCCAGATTGCGGTTCAGCTCGTCGTAGATCGCCAGTGATCCGTGCAGCAGCCCCCGCCAGGCCGTGAACTCGGCCTCGGTAAAGTGCCAGTGTCCCGCCGCCGCGTCGGGGGCGGTACCGAACGCCGCTTGGGCGGCCCGGCATTCGGCTTCTGTGTGCTCCCACGGCAGGCGGCCGGGGTCGTAGTCGGCAGGCACGCTGGCCTGCTTCTCCTCAGCCTCCATCTGCCGCCCCCTTTCGTGGTGATACCCGCAGCTGGCATAGGTGTGGCACGACGGGCCCGACCCAAAGGGCCGGGCCCGTGCCAGTCACTTCTTGTTGCGACGCTGGTGACGGGTCTTGCGAAGCAGCTTGCGGTGCTTCTTCTTCGCCATGCGCTTACGGCGCTTCTTGATGACGGAGCCCATTGATCCTCCTAAGTTGGCTGTAGTGGCACGCGCGCGCAGCGATGCCACACGCCTCGACTGCCGCATGATACAAGGCTTTGGGCCCTGCGAGCGAGTTGGGCCCGTCACTGGTGGCACCCGTGGGCGACAATTTGCCCACGCGGCGACGGCTACTAGGGTCGTTTCTGCCGACCGACAAAGGAGGAAAGAGGTGTTCGTCAAACGCCTGGCGGCCCGCGCCCGCGACGTCGTTGACCATGCGGCGCGCACCTCGCCCGCGCGCCTCGCCCTCGGGGTCTTCGCCAGCATCATCGGAGTGGTCACGTTGGCACTGTGGACCCCGGCGGCCACGGCCTCCGGGCAACGCCCCCCATTCGTCGACGCCCTCTTCGTGGCCACCTCGGCGGTGTGCGTCACGGGCCTATCCCCGGTGGATACGGCCACCTACTGGTCGACCTTCGGGCACGCCATGATCATGCTCTCGGCCCTGGTGGGAGGCCTGGGGGTCATGACTCTGGCCTCGCTACTATCCCTGGCCGTCTCGCGGCACATCGGGCTGACCCAGCGGCTGTTGACCGCCTCGGAGACCAAGTTCACGCGGCTCGGCGAGGTCGGCACGCTGATGCGGGCGGTGGTGATCACGGCGTTCACCGCCCAGTTCCTCCTGACCCTGGTGCTGTTTCCGCGCTTTTTGACCCTCGACCACGATTGGCTGGCGGCCCTGTGGCACGCGGCATTCATGGCCGTGTCCATCTTTAACAACGCAGGCTTTGTGATCCTGCCGGAGGGCATGGCCCAGTTCGTCGGCGACTGGTCGATGACCATCCCCATCGTGGTGGGCACGGTCCTGGGGGCGGTCGGCTTCCCGGTCATCCTGGATGTGGCGGCGCGCTGGCGCACCCCCGCCAAGTGGTCCTTGCACACGAAGCTGACGCTGACGTCGTACCTGGGGCTGGCGGTGCTGGCGGTCCTGGCCCTGTCTCTGCTGGAGTGGAACAACCCGCTGACCCTGAAGAGCTTCTCGTTCAATGAGAAGCTGACGGCGGCCCTGACGTGGGGGGTGAACTCCCGTTCTTCCGGACTGGCGATCGTGCCGACGGAACACATGACGTCCTCGTCGTGGTTCCTGCAGGACGCCCTCATGTTCGTCGGCGGTGGTTCGGCCTCCACGGCGGGCGGGATCAAAGTCACCACGCTGGTGGTGATGTTGGCGGCGATCGTGGCCGAGGCGCGGGGGGATCAGGACATTGAGGCCTTCGGGCGCCGCATCGGCCTGCCCACGATCCGGCTGGCGGTGGCGGTGACGTTCGTCGGGGCTATCACCGTGGGAGCCTCAACCCTGATGCTGCTGGAGTTGACGGGGCTGCCGCTGGACCGGGCACTGTTCGAGGTAATCTCGGCGTTCGCCACGGTGGGGCTGTCGCCAGGGGTGACCGACAAGCTGCCGGAGTCCGCCAAGTACCTGCTGACCGCGCTGATGTTCATTGGCCGCACCGGCACGATGACGCTGGCCGCGGCGCTGGCACTACGGGATCGCCGCCGCGTGGTGCGGTTCCCGGAGGAACGTCCCATCATCGGCTAACAACCGGCGGCGGGCCGCGAGAAAGCCGACCAGCATTTGCTGCGCGCGCCGCACGACCCCACCACGGCTTTTCTCCCAGGTTACTATCAGATTACGACGGTCATCATTTGCGATTGCCAATTTGCCCGTATATGCGGCGCACGGGCCCGGATACCTGCCATCACAGGATGATCACGAACATAGCTTTGGGGGTCGGCGGGCCCCTGCCCGACCGACCCCCCACCAGACCGGCGTAGCGCCGTCAGCTCGCTGCGCGCGCGTGTTCCGCAGGCTTGAGCAGGTAGCCCGCGCCCCGCATCGTGTGAATCATCGGATCCCGGCCCACGTCGATCTTCTTGCGCAGGTAGGAGATGTACAGCTCCACCACGTTGGCCTGCCCCCCGAAGTCGTAGTGCCACACCCGGTCCAGGATCTGGGCCTTGGACAGCACCCGCCGCGGGTTGCGCATCAGGAACCGCAGCAGCTCGAACTCGGTGGCGGTCAGCCGTATCTCCTCACCGTCCCGAAAGACCTCGTGCGAGTCCTCGTTCAGGGTCAGATCCCCTACGCACAGCACCGGTTCGGCCGCCACCTTGTCGAGGGCGGCCCGGCGCATGAGGGCCCGCAGGCGGGCCACCACCTCCTCCAGACTGAAGGGCTTGGAGACGTAATCATCGCCCCCTGCGGTCAAACCGACGACGCGGTCCTCCGCGCCGTCTTTGGCTGTCAGGAACAGCACCGGCAGTGCCGGGTCTGCCTCTCGCAGCTTGCGCGACACCCCCAGCCCGTCCAGCTCGGGCACCTGGATGTCCAGGACGGCGGCGTCCGGGTCGATCTCCTTGGCAAGCTTGATGGCGGCGCGGGCGGAGCTGGCAACGCGCACGTCGCAACCCTCGTAGCGCAGCGTCATCGCCAGCAGTTCGGCGATGTTGGTTTCACTGTCGACAACGAGAACACGGAGTGGCGACCCGTCTTTGCGGGTCAGGCGGAGTCCAGTTTGTTCTTGGGCCATGTACATATTTAGCCACGCAAATCCCATGAAAGCACCTGTGATATGCGATGAATTTTCTGTGAATTCCAACATTGAATCACTTCAATTTGCGCGAGTTGCCAAGCAATCTTCACTACCCCTACGGCATTTACTGACACATTTAGATAAACTAAAGCGATCAACGTCACGCATCTGTGACCCAAGCCGCACGCAGCAGCCGTCAGGGGCGGAATCGTGCGCCTGGCTAGCCCTCGGCAGTCCCCGATGACACAATAGGCCCGCTGGCAGCAAAGGAGGCGACATGGCAGACAAGGCCCGCAACTCCGGCACCCTAGTCATCGGCCTCGGCCGGTTCGGCTCGGCGGTGGCGGTGACGCTGGAGCGGCTCGGCCGCGAGGTATTCGCCGTGGAGGCCAACCCCCTGAAAGTTCAGCAGTGGTCGGGCCGCCTGGCCCTGGCGGAGGCCGACGCCACCAACCTCGACGCCCTCGAACAGCTCGGGGCCGCCGAGTTCGCCTCCGCCGTGGTGGGGGTTGGCTCCTCCTTGGAGGCCTCAGTGCTGACCACCGCCAACCTCGTCGACCTCGGCATCCCGTCGATTTGGGCCAAGGCCACCTCCCGCGAGCACGGCCGCATCCTCAAACGCATCGGGGCCCACCACGTCGTCTACCCGGAGTACGACGCCGGCCAGCGCGCCGCCCACCTGGTGTCGGGCCGCATGCTGGACTACATCGAACTGGAGCGAGAGGGCTTCTCCATCGTCAAGATGCGGCCCCCGAAGGAGACCCACGGCTTCACCCTGGCCGAATCAAAGATCCGCTCGAAGTACGGGGTGACCGTGATCGGCGTGATGAGTCCCGGCGAACCCTTCGAGTACGCCTCCCCCCAAACCTCTATCTACCCCAACGACGTCATCATCGTCTCCGGCGATGCCTCGCTGCTAGAACGCTTCGCTGCCCGCCCCTAGTGCCGCTGGCTTGTCAGTGGGCGGCGCTACGGTGAGGACATCACCGAGAAAGGGGCACCATGGCACGGACCAGCAGCAACTATGCCTGCAATAGCTGCGGGGCGAAGGCAGTCAAGTGGGCGGGGCGGTGTGCGCGTTGCGGCGAGTACGGCACCATCACCGAAAGTACCCCGCCCGGCGGGGGCAGCGGTCCGAGTCTACTGGGGTCCTCCCCGGCCCGGACGGCCCGCCCGGTGCGCGAGGTGGGGGTAGACGCGCCACAGGACCGCATTTCTACGGGGCTGTCCCAGTTCGACCGCATAGTCGGGGGTGGGCTCGTGCCGGGCCAGGTGCTACTGCTGTCCGGCGAGCCGGGCGCGGGCAAGTCAACGCTCCTGCTGACGATCGCCCACCAGGTGGCCGCACGCACCGGCCAGCCCGTGCTGTACCTGTCGGGCGAAGAGTCCACGCACCAGATCGCGGTGCGGGCACGGCGCATCGGGGCGGATGCGCCGAGTCTGCTGGTGGCCGACGACACCGAACTAAGCGCCATCATCGGGCACCTCGACGAGACAGGTCCCGACTTGGCTTTCGTCATCGTTGACTCGGTGCAAACCATTGCCTCCCAAGAGGTCGAGGGCCGGGTCGGCGGGGTCGCCCAAGTGATGGCGGTGGCCGGGGCCCTGACCCGGGTAGCCAAGTCCCGCGGCATCCCCGTGTGCCTGGTGGGGCAGGTGACCAAAGAATCGACGGTCGCTGGCCCGCGGGCCCTGGAACATGTCGTCGACACCACGCTGTCGCTGGAGGGCGATCGCCACACCTCCCTGCGCTTGCTGCGCACCGTGAAGAACCGTTTCGGCCCGGCTGACGAGGTGGCGTGCTTCGAACAGACCGACACCGGACTGCAGGAGGTCTTGGACCCCTCTCACCTCTTCCGCTCCGCCGCCAGTCAACCCATTGCCGGCACCTGCGTCACGGTCACGGTGGCTGGACGACGGCCACTGCTGGCCGAGATTCAGGCCCTGGTGGCCCCCAGCACGGTGCCCAATCCGCGCCGCGGGGTCTCCGGCCTGGAAAGCGCCCGGGCCGCCATGCTGTTGGCCGTCACCGAGCGGCAAGCCCGCCTCAAGCTCGCAGACAAGGATCTCTTCCTGGCCACGGTCGGCGGGATGACGCTGCGCGACCCGGCCGCCGATCTGGCGCTGTGCCTAGCCGTGGCGTCGGCGGCCCGCGATGCCGCCCTGCCGCACGGGTTGGCCGCCCTGGGGGAGGTCACGCTCGCCGGGGAGGTACGCAGCGTGCCCCTCTTGGCTCAACGGGTGGCCGAGGCCATGCGTTTGGGTCAGCAGCGGATCCTGGTCCCGCCGGGGGCCACGGCGAAACTGCCCGACGCTGCCGCCCGCGCCGCAGTCAGCGAAGTTTCCACCCTGGCCGATGCCCTGCGGGCCATCCCATAGGCCTCCCCTAGGCGTTTAGCGCTACCGCACTAGACTGGGACCATCCGAACTGAAAGCAGGACCAGTGGCTTCCTCCCCCGCCTCCCGCCAAGAACGCCTCGACAACCTCCCGGTCACCCGCAAGCACCTGCGTCTGCTCGGGGCCTCCGGTATCGGGTGGGCGCTGGACGCCATGGACGTCGGCCTCATCGCCTTCGTCATGGCGGCCCTGACCGCCCACTGGCAGCTGGCCGCCTGGCAGATCTCACTGCTGGGCGCCATTGGTTTCGCGGGCATGGCGCTGGGTGCCGTCCTCGGCGGCCGCCTGGCCGACCGCTTCGGTCGCCGCCAAGTCTTCGCCGCCACCCTGGTGCTGTACGGGCTGGCAACCGGGGCCTCCGCCCTCGCCCCCACCTTCGCCCTGCTGGTCGCGCTGCGCTTCATCGTTGGCGTTGGCCTGGGCGCCGAACTGCCCGTAGCTTCGACGCTAATTTCCGAGTTCGCGCCCCGACGGGTGCGCGGCAGCATGGTGGTGCTGCTGGAGGCCTTCTGGGCGGTGGGCTGGATCGCGGCGGCGCTCGTGGGCCGATACGTCGTGTCCGCCTCCCCCGCCGGGTGGCGCTGGGCGTTTGCCCTGGGCTGCGTGCCCGCCGTCTACGCCCTCGTGGTGCGCTTCGGCATGCCCGAGTCGGTGCGTTACCTGGAGATGCGCGGCCGCCACCCCGAGGCCGAGCAGATCGTGCGTTCCTTCGAGGCCTCGGCCGGCCGCCAACCTGGTCCCGCGGCTGCCGCGACTCCGCCCCGAGCAGAGCAAAAACCAGCCACGCAGGGGCAACCCCGGTCGATATGGAGCCGCCCGCTCGCAGGCCGCACCGCCGCCTTGTGGACCATCTGGTTCATGATGAACTTCGCCTACTACGGCGCATTCATCTGGATCCCGTCCCTGCTGTTCGCCAGCGGCTACCCCCTCGCGAAATCCTTCAGCTTCACCCTAGTCATGACCCTGGCGCAATTGCCTGGCTACGCGGTAGCTGCCGTCCTCATCGAGCGTTGGGGGCGCCGCCGGACGTTAACCCTCTTCCTCGCCGGCTCCGCACTGGCCGCCATCGGCTTCGGGTTGGCCTCGACGTCCTGGCAGATCATCGCGGCCGGTTGCCTGTTGAGCTTCTTCAACCTGGGGGCCTGGGGAGCCTTGTATGCCATTGGCCCTGAGCTTTACCCCACTGGCCTGCGCGGCACCGGGACAGGCGCAGCCGCCGGTTTTGGCCGCATCGCCTCCATCATCGCCCCCTTGTCCGTGCCGCTGCTCGTGCAGTGGGGCGGCGTGCTGCTGCTCTTCGGCCTCTTCGCGGTCGCTTTCGGCACCGCCTGCGGCGCTACCCTGGCCCTCCCCGAACAACGGAACCAAGAGCTGCGCTAGGTGGCTCCTGGCACCGCCCCCTAATCCACTTCACCATCCCCGCTAGAATTGGCGGAAAACTACCCGGCGAGCACGGGAAAGGAGGCCACAGTGACCAGCTTGGCCCCGCTACTGTCGATGCGCCAGGCCCTCCCCTCAGTGGCCCCCGGTACCGAGCTGCGCGAAGGGCTCGAACGTATCCTGCGGGGCCGCACCGGGGCCCTGATCGTGCTCGGCTACGACGAGACCGTGGCGTCCCTCTGCTCTGGTGGCTTCGAGCTGGATGTGGAGTTCTCGGCCACCCGGCTGCGGGAGCTGGCCAAGATGGACGGCGCCCTGGTTATCGACCATCAACAGCGCCGCATCGTGCGGGCCAACGTGCAGCTGACCCCCGAGACCTCGATCCCCACCTCCGAGACCGGCATGCGGCACCGCGCTGCGGCGCGGGTGGCGCGCCAAACCCGGTTCCCCGTGATCTCCGTGTCGAAGTCGATGAACACCATCAGCCTCTACCTGGGCCAGGAACGGCATGTGCTTGAGCCCTCCGCCCACATCCTGGCCCGCGCCAATCAAGCGATCTCGACCCTGGAACGCTACAAGTCGCGCCTGGAGGAAGTAACCCGTACCCTGTCAGCGCTCGAATTTGCTGACATGGTGACGGTGGGGGACGTCGCCGTCGTGCTGCAACGGCAGGAAATGGTGTTGCGGATTGGCTCGGAGATTGACGGCTACGTCGCCGAGCTCGGCACCGACGGTCGCCTCGTATCCCTCCAATTGGATGAGCTGGTGCGTGGATTGGCAGCCGAGCGGGCCTACGTGCTGCGCGACTACGTCGCCACCTTGTCCCTCGTGCGCAAGGCCGAAGAAATCATCTCCTCCTTGAGCTCCACCGAATTGTTGGACTACACGACGCTGTCCGCCTCCCTGGGCCTATCCGACCCCGAGGGCCTCGGTCTTGAGCTGCCGGTGTCTCCACGCGGCTACCGCATGCTCTCCCGCATTCCGCGGCTGCCGCCCGTGGTCGCCGAATCCATCATCCACACCATCGGTCCGCTCCGCCGGGTGCTGCAAGCCTCCCAGGAGCAGCTGCAAACCGTGGACGGCGTCGGCCCGCTGCGGGCCCGCGCCGTCTACGACGGGCTCGGGCGCTTCGCCAAGGCCAGTCACTTCGACCGCTGGGGCTAAAACCCCCTACTGCAAAGTGATGATGGTCGGCTCGGTGACCTTGTGCTCGCCGTGCAAGTAGCGCACCACGTAGGTGCCTGCGGCCGCCTTACTGCCCGCCTCGCAGCCCTCGCCCCGCACCAGCCCATCCCAAGTAAACGTCTGCTTCCAGGTGTCGCCCTGTCGCAACAGCAGCGGCAGCTGCTCGGCCTCGGCAGCGGCGCAGCCGCGCGTATCCAGCACCAGCTGCTCGCCCGTGTGCACCGTGATCCCAAGCATTTTCTCTCCCACATCCAGTAGGCAGGGTTGCTCAGAGGTCGTAGAGACGCTCACCTCGATGTTCAGTGGTTCCCCGGCGGTGGCCGTGGAGGGCGCGGTGCTCGTCAACAGCAACGAGTCTTGCGCGCAGGCGCTCGGGGTGAATATTTCCGTCGGCTCATTGGCCTGCGTGGCATCGCTCCCGGTAATCTTCCCCACCAGCCACAGGGTGCCCCAGAAGACTAGCAAGAGCAGCCCCACGCCCAGCACCGCCGCAATCACCACCCGGTGAATCAATATCCGTGGTCGGCCTGCCGGAGGGCGGGCCGGACGCCGCGGCGGGCCGGACGGGCGCCGCGGGCCGCCGCCACGCACCGGCCGGACCGGACGACCGCCGGGTGGCTGCCTGCGCGCCGGGCGGGAGGAGGGAGGTTGGGGACGAGCCATGCGGTAGACGTTACGGCCCGGCCCGCACCGCAGCCAGTGGGCGCGCCGGTCAGGCGGCGGCGCCCTGGCCGGACGACGGCGTGTCGGGGCCGTCCTCATCGTCGTCGAGCACGCACCACCCTTCTACCACGTACCCGGCGCCCAACAGCAGGCCTGCGGCGGCGAGCCCCGCCAAACTGCCCCAGGCCTGCGCCTGAGGGTAGGGGGCCGCAATATTGGTCAATGCCACCGACAGCTGCGCCAGCAGGTAGCCGATCGTCAGGGCAGCGACCACCATGGCGGCCTGCGCCAGCAAGAGCACGCGCACCGCGTCGGAGTGTTCCAGGCGCGTGCGTTCCCGGCGCACCAGGCGCCGCACCTGACGCCCGAGCAGCACCACCGCCACCGCGCAGGCCAGCAAGGGCAATGCCAACAGCGGCGAGACGGCAGGTGTCAAACGCCCCGCGAGGTCAAGGGCGAAGAGGGCCGCGGTGCACACCAAGTATGCGCCGCCCGCCAACAGCGCCAGCGTGCGCCACCGCAGCCTCCCCATTAGTTTCGGCCACCGATGACGTCATCCCACGACGGTGTCTCTGCCCACCCATCACCTTGTTGGGTCCCGGGCTGCTCGGTCGGCGAGGAGGGGGGTTGGGGCGCCTGGCCCTCGCCCGCCTGCTCGGCCTCCTGGGCAGCAGCCGAGGGCGGGGGCGTCACCGGGGCGGCAGGTACCGGAGACGGTTCCGCGGCCTCCGCCGCCGGGGCCCAATCCTCCTCGATGGGGGCGGCAACCCCGTCCTCCTGCGGCGCATCGTCCCCCCACCCAGCGGCCTCCTCGGCTACCTGCGGCGGTTCCGCGAGCGGGCTAACGGCGGGCGCCGGGGCGGCCGTCATCACCCGGCCGGTAGGGGCGTACGACGGCGGCATATCTTCGTAGTCCGGGGGTTGAATGTCGGCCACCTCAAGGTCGGCGTCACGCAGGGCGCCCCCCTGCCCGGGCACCGCGCTGGTGTCGGGCGCTTTAACTAATCCTTCCGGCCAGTGCCCGGTCGGGGGGAGCTCCACCACCGACGGGGTGTTGGCCTTGACCTCCACATAGTGGTGTTCGTCCGCATCCTGCGTCACCTGGTCCGCGCTGACGGGCTCCACCACGGCGGGCAACTCCGGCCCCGTCGGGGACTCGGGCTGGTGCCCGTAGGCATCGGGTTCCTCCTCGGCGGCCGCCGGAGCGAAGCTCCCGGCCCCCTGCCCGGCGGACTGGTAACTGGGAGTCGCAGCGTCGACGGCGGCAAAGGAGAAGTCCTCCACCTCGTCGTCGAACTGGCTCGCCGCGCTCTGGGCGGCATCCGCGTATTCGGCGGCCGTGCGGAAGCTGGGCCTGTCGGTCAGCACCGGTGGCTCGCTCGTCGGCACGGGCGCCGCGGGCGCACTGCTGCCGCTCTCGTCCGCCGCTACAGCGGGCAGTACCTGGTCGGGCTCCCCTGCGGCCACGGCGGGACCGGGGGCAGCGGGCTCCTCCCAGTCGTCTTCCGTTTCGGAACTGGGGCTCCCGCTGGGGGCGTAGCTGGGAGGCATGGCGGCGGACTCGTCGTAGCCCGGGGCGGGCTCGCTCGGGGACGGGCGCTCGGGCGACTGGGCCTGCGCCTCGTTGGCCACCGACTGTCCCGCCAGCGCGGGCTGCCCGCCCGGTCCCTCCTCCACGGCAGCGGCGCTACGCAGCGAGCGCCACCGGTCGTGCACCTCGCGCACGCCGCCACGATCGCTGGCGGTGTCAGCCAGATGCGATACCGAGGCGCTGATGCCCGCCAGGTGGGCGCTCGGGTCCAGCAGCGCCCACGGATACAACACGAAGGCGCGGGAGTGGGCGCGTGGGTGCGGCAAAGTCAAACGCTCGTTGGACTGCTGCAGCCCTCCCAACTCAATGATGTCGATGTCCAGGGTTCGCGGCCCCCATCTGTCCCGCCGCTCCCGGCCGTACCACTCCTCGACCTCCTGCAACGCATCCAGCAGCGCCAGGGGCGCGAGCGTGGTGGTGCCGGTAACGACGATGTTGCGGTAGTCATCCTGGGGTGCCTGCCCGTACTCCAAGACCGGGGCGGTCACCACCAGGGGCGAGACCCCGATGACCTGCACCCCTTCCAGGTCGGCGATGTCCGCCACCGCCGCGTCCAGGGTCGCCACCGTGTCGCCAAGATTTGCCCCCAGGGACAAAACCATGGAGCGCAACGCGGGCGAGTTATCGAACGGGGCGGCCGGACTGGCCGCCGCTGCCTCATAGAGCGAAGCTGGGGCGGGGGGCGCCTCCGAGGCCGGCCAGACGGTGCTGGCTGCGGCAGGGGCGCGACTGGGCGCGGGCTCCTCCGCGCCGGTCCCGCCACCCTCCGCTTGGGCGGCGGGCGCTTTTTCCGCCAGCTGGTCGCCTGCCGTCGGCAGGACGGTCGCGGCTGGTGCCTCCAGTGGTCGCCGAATGGTCACCGACACATCACCAAACGGCACATTCAAGGGGGCCTGCGGTTTGTGTACCGTCACTTCCACGGCCTGCACTCGCTCATCAGCGAGGACCACCGCCGCGATGCGGGCCGCAAGCGTTTCGATCAGGTTCACCGGTGAACCTGCCAGCACCGCCACCACCCGCTCTGCGACCTCGGCGTACGATACCGCGGCAGCGATGTCGTCCGAGCCGGCCGCGGCCCGCGAATCCACCTCCAGCACGACATCAGCGGTGAAGGTCTGCCCTTCCTCGCGTTCCTGCTCCAGCACGCCGTGGTAACCGTGGGCACTCAGCCCCGTCAGGGTAATGCGATCAGTCATGTCTCGCTCCTATTCCACAAGGGCTTTGAGTTCTAGTGTGCGTTACTTTCCTGTGTATCTGACGTTTGGCGCGCCTGGCGCCACCGGGCCCCCACGGCTCGGGCATCCGCGCTGGCGGCGACGTCGTGCACGCGCACCCCCCACACGCCGCTAGCGGCCGCCAAGGCGGTAAACGCGGCCGTGGCCACGTCGCGGTCCCGGGCCGGGCGCTGACCGCCCTCCCCCAGGACGGCCGCGAGCATGCGTTTGCGCGAGGCCCCGAGCAACACCGGGTGGCCGAGTTCGGCAAAAAACTCCCAGTGGGCGGCCACCTGCCAGGACTGGTCAGCATCCTTGGCGAACCCCAGGCCGGGGTCGACTACCACCTTGTCGGCGGCAACCCCCGCACGCTCCAGGGCCGTCAGGCGGGAAGCCAACTCGTCTCGCACCTGCCCAAGCAGGTCAGTGTAGGTGGCCAACGAATCCATCGTCTCGGGGGTGCCGCGCCAATGCTGACAGATGTAGACCACACCCGCGTCCGCCACCACCTCGGCCATCGCCGGATCGGCGTGCGTGCCCGAGACGTCGTTGATGATGCGAGCGCCCGCCTTGATTGCGGCGCGCGCCACGTCGGAACGGAAGGTGTCCACCGACACGACGACCCCGTCGGCAGCCAAAGCCCGCACTACCGGCAGGATGCGGGCCGCCTCCTCCGTCGGCGGAACCGGCGCAGCTCCCGGTCGAGTGGAATAGCCACCGACATCGACGATGTCCGCGCCCGCCCCCAGCAGGTTGCGCGCGTGGTCGATGGCGGCAGAGCTGTCCAGAAACTGGCCCCCGTCAGAAAACGAATCTGGCGTCGTGTTTACTACCCCCAACAGCGCCGTACGCCCGGGGGGTAGACCCAGCTGCCGGGCCAGTTCCTGGCCCCGCGTGAGAGCTATCTGATGCACGGGGGCAGCCTAACTAGGCAGGCTGTCCCCGACCTGAAAGGGGCAAAGCTCACTGTCCCAGGATGAGGCCCATCGCTTCGGCGCGGGTGGCCGGGTTGCGCATAATGCCGCGCACCGCCGAGGTAATCGTGCGGGACCCCGGTTTGGCTACCCCCCGCATGGACATGCACAGGTGCTCGGCACTCAACACCGTGATCGCTCCGCGGGGGGCCAGTCGCTCCACCAGCGCGTCAGCAACCTGCGAGGTGATGCGCTCCTGCACCTGGGGACGCCGAGCGAAGCCTTCGACCAGCCGCGCCAGCTTCGACAGGCCCGTCACGCGCCCATCCGCCCCCGGAATGTAGCCCACATGCGCCACCCCGTGGAACGGCAGCAGGTGATGCTCACACACCGAGTAGAAGGGGATGTCCCGCACCAGGATCATCTCCTCGTGCCCGATGTCAAAGACCGCCTCCAGGTGGGCGGCAGGATCCTGCCCCAGCCCGGAGAACAATTCTTGATAGGCCCGGGCCATGCGGGCCGGGGTTTCCCGCAGCCCATCCCGATCCGGGTCCTCGCCGACGGCGCGCAACAGGTCGCGCACCGCCCGCTCGACCGCCACGGCGTCGTAGGGGCTCACGCCTGCTCCTGCGGCGCGGCGTCGGCGGGCGGCACGGCATCCGCCGGGATGTCCGCCCCTGCCGGAGTCTGGTCGCCGGGGGCGGCCGCCACCTCGGTGCGGCTCCGCGGCCCCGGGCCGGTAGGCACCAATCCTTCAGCGCTAATCCACTGCTGCCGAGCCTCCCGCTTGGTCACGGGCGCAAAAATCTCCGCCAGCTCGGCCTCGCCCAACGTCTCTTTCTCCAACAGCTCCAGCGCGAGGGCATCGAGCACCTCCCGGTACTGGGTGAGGATCTCCCACGCCTCGGCGTGCGCGGCGGCCAACAGTTGCCGCACCTCGGCGTCCACGCGGGCCGCCAGGGCGTCGGAGTACTCCCGCCGGGAGATGCCATCCCGCCCCAGGAACGGCTCGGCACCGTCGGACTCCCCCAGCTTGACCAGCCCGACCTCGGCGGACATGCCGTAGCTGGTGACCATCTTGCGGGCCGTGGCGGTGGCCTTCTCAATGTCGTTGGAGGCCCCCGTCGTCGGGTCCCGGAACACGATTTCCTCGGCCACACGCCCACCCATCGCGTACGTCAGCTGGTCGAGAAGCTCGTTGCGGGTGGTGGAGTAGCGATCCTCCGTCGGCAACACCATCGTGTAGCCGAGGGCACGCCCGCGCGGCAGGATCGTCACCTTAGTGACGGGGTCGGTGTAGCGCAGCGCCGCGGCCGCCAGGGCGTGCCCCGCCTCGTGATAGGCGGTCAGCTGCTTCTCCTTCTCGTTCATCACCCGGGTGCGCTTCTGCGGCCCGGCGATCACCCGATCGATGGCCTCGTCCAGGGCCCGGTTGTCGATCAACTGGGCGTTGGAGCGGGCCGTGAGCAGCGCCGCCTCGTTGAGCACGTTGGCAAGATCGGCCCCCGTAAAGCCGGGGGTGCGCTTGGCCACCAGCGCCAGGTCAACGTCGGTGGTCAGCGGTTTGCCCTGCGCGTGGACCCGCAGGATCGCCTCCCGCCCCTTCAGGTCGGGGGCCTCGACCGCGACCTGTCGGTCGAAACGGCCCGGCCGCAGCAACGCCGGATCCAGGACGTCGGGCCGGTTGGTGGCGGCGATGAGGATGACGTTGGTGCGCTCGTCGAAACCGTCCATCTCAACCAACAGCTGGTTCAGGGTCTGCTCACGTTCGTCGTGTCCGCCCCCCATGCCGGAGCCGCGGTGGCGACCGACGGCGTCGATCTCGTCGACGAAGATGATGGCGGGCGCGTTCTGCTTGGCTTGCTCGAACAGGTCCCGCACACGCGAGGCCCCGACCCCGACGAACATCTCCACGAACTCGGACCCCGACATCGAGTAGAACGGGACCCCGGCCTCCCCGGCCACCGCTCGGGCGAGCAGGGTCTTCCCCGTCCCGGGCGGGCCGTAGAGCAGCACTCCCTTGGGAATGCGGGCCCCCACGGCCTGGAACTTGGCGGGCTCGGCCAAGAACTCGCGGATCTCCTGCAGCTCCTCTACGGCCTCATCCTCGCCAGCCACGTCCACAAACCGCACCGGCGGCATTTCCTTGTTGTACTTCTTAGCGTTGGACTTGCCGAAGCCGCCCAGGCGGCCGCCCGACATGCGGCTGGAGAGGAACCAGAAGGCCCCCACCAGGATGGCGATGGGCAGCAACAGGGTGAACAGCGAGCCGAACCAACTGGTGGTGGGCACTATCGAGTTCGTGCCGTACTTCGGCTCCGCGCTCTTGGCGAGGTCCGCCACCTGCTGTGCCTGGGCCTGCACGTAGTTGAACTGCACGGTCTTGCCGACGTCGCGAGCCGCCTGCCCCGGTCGGCTCGGCTGCTTTTGGTACGCCTCGTTCAGTTCCAGGACGACGTTTTGAATGCCTTCCGTGATGACGACCCGCTCAACGGTCTTGCCCTTGAGTAGCTCCAGCCCCTCCGAGGTGTCGATGCGGGCCGGGGCGGACATGGAAAACAGCATCCAGCCGAGGCCCGCCAGGAGCGCCAACGGGGCTAGCCACATCACTGGGTTGCGGACCAGCGGGGTTTTCTTCGTCTCACTCATGCGACGGCTCTACTCTCCATATTTTTCAACAGTGAGGGAACCGTAACCGACCGGCGGGCTCCCGGCGGGCAGTTTTCGCGCCCAGCGAGCCTTAACCGCCGTACACGTGGGGGGCCAGGGTGCCGACGAACGGCAGGGTGCGGTAGCGCTCGGCGTAGTCGAGCCCGTAGCCGACGACAAACTCCGGCGGAATATCGAAGCCAACGTAGGCCGCCTCCACCTCGACCTTGGCAGCCTCCGGCTTGCGCAGCAAGGTGGCGATCCTGACGGACGCGGCGCCGCGGGACTCCAGGTTGGCGGCCAGCCAGGACAGGGTCAGCCCCGAATCAATGATGTCTTCGACGATGAGCACGTGCCGGTCGGTGATGTCAGTGTCGAGGTCCTTCAGGATCCGCACCACTCCGGAAGACTTGGTCCCGGAGCCGTAAGAGGAAACCGCCATCCAGTCCATGCATACTGGGGTGTGCAGCAGGCGGGAGAGGTCCGCCATCACCATGACTGCCCCCCGCAGCACCCCGACCAGCAGGATCTCTCCCTTGTCGGCATAGTCCGCATCGATCTCGGCGGCCATTTCCCGCAAGCGGGCGGCAATCTGCTCTTCCGTGATGAGGACTTCCTTGAGGTCCTCGCCCATGTCCCTGGCGTCCACGTTTCCTCCCCGGAGTATTGGCTTAGGAAAAGCTTGTCACAACCCGCCGCCTGCCACCACGACGGCACGGCCTGCCCGCCAGGCGCGGGCCCCCGGCAAAGCAAGCGGGCCGCGCATGCCGGGCGTGGCACACAGGCGGTCCAAGGCCGCCAAATGCCGGGCGGTTACCGCCCCTGCCCGCCAACCGGCGGCCTGCCCGGCCCGGGCCAGCACCCGGGTCCGCAGGGCCGCAGGCTGGGCTGCCAAAGTGGCCAGGTCGAGACGAATCACACGTGCCGCGGCTCCCGCCTCGTCCCCAGGCGCGGCCGCGAGGCCTTGGTCAGCTGCCGCCGCCCGCGCGGCGGTGTAGGCCCCCGCAGCCAGCTCGTCTAGCGCGGCGGCGTCGGCGGCCACCTGGGCGGCCGTGCGCGCCAGGGCGGGCACCGGGTCCAGGCCGAGCGCCTGGGCGAGGGCGGGCAAAGCCCGGTGCCGCACGGCGGCGCGCCGCAGCGGCGAGCCGTCCGCCGCGCGCCAGGTGGAATCCTCCGGATGATTCGTGGGATCGAGCAGGGGCGTCAACCCGTAGGCGGCGCAAGCCGCCACCGTGTCGGCGCGCCGCAACCCCAACAGGGGCCGCACCAGCCGCACCCCGGCCCGCGCCCCCGGCAGCGTGGCCTGCGGTGCCATGCCCGCCAGCGCGGTCAGCCCGGCCCCGCGCCCCAAGGCCAACAGCACGGTCTCGGCTTGGTCATCGGCCGTGTGTCCAAGCAAAATGTCCGCCCCCGGCCCGGCGTGGGCCGCGAGCGCGGACCGGCGGGCCGCGCGGGCGGCGGCTTCGGGGCCGCCGGGGCCGGTGAGGCTGACGGTGGTGGTGTGGGCGTCGGACAGGCCTGCGGCGTGGGCCGTGGCCACCACCCACGCCCCTTCGGCGGCGGAGCCGGGGCGCAGCGCATGATCGACGTGCAGGACGCGGGGCCGCAGGTCTGCGTGCGGGCCGTGCGGGCGGGTGAGGTCGGCCAGGGCGGCCAGCAGGGCCAGGGAATCGGGGCCACCGGAGCAGGCGACCACCACTTCGGTGCTGGGTGGCAGGGTCGCCAGGTGGGCGGCAACGGCGCGCCGCACCGGCAGGGCCCCCCGGCCCGGCGGGGCTAGGGGCGGGCGCGGTGGGGGCAGGTCAGGCACCGGGGCGTGCGGCAACTGGTGACGCTCCGGGTTACAGGGCGGCCAGCTCTTCAATGAACGCGTCGATCTCTAGGCGCGCGGTGTCCAGCTGCCCTTCGGGAAAGCCGTCGACGATGACCGCGAAATTGATGGGACGGCCCGAGGAAGTCACCACGGTGCCGGTGAGGGACGAGACGGTCGAAAGTGAGCCCGTTTTAGCGCGCACCACCACGTCCGTGTCGTGGAATCGGTTGCGTAGGGTGCCGTCGGGCGTGGTGGCGAACGCCAGGGCGGAGGGGAAAAGCCGCAGGCTGGCAACGTTGGAGTTTTGTGCCATCTGCAGGGTGGAGATGAGGCTGGCGGCGGTCAGCCGGTTGTTGTCGGACAGGCCGGAGCAATCCCGCATCTGGATGCCTGCAAGGTCCACCCCCAGCCCCCGCAGCGTCTCTTGCACGGCTGCGGTGGCGTCGGCGAACGTGGCGGAGCGCCCCTGCTGCAGTGCCACTAGGCGGCACTCGACCTCGGTGGCGGTGTTGTCGGACTTCTTCATCGACAGGGCGACGACGTCCAGCAGCGGCGCCGAGTAGACGGCCGCCACGGGCTGGGCCTGGGCCGGGGCAGGGGCCCGCCCGACATCGCCGGTGACCGTGATGCCTGCGGCCTGTAGGTGCTCGACGAAGGTCTGTGCGGCAGCCAATGCGGGGTCGGGCAGGTATTCGTTTTCGCCCGGCGCCACCCGACCTGCGTCGATGGCGAGCGGCTGGACTTTACCGACAAAGCTCAGGGAGGCCCCGGACCAGTCGGGGTGGCTCCAATCCGACTCGGGGAAGAGGGTGTCGTCCAGCGCCACGGTGACGCTGGTGATGCCGTCGGCCCGCAGCTGGTCGGCGCTGGCGCGGGCGAGGTCTCCGAGCCCGGCGTAGCCGGACGCCTCTTTACCGTTGCCTTTATCGGCGGCCAGGTGCACATCTCCCCCACCCACCAGGGTGAGGGTGCCGTCCGCGAACACCGTCTTGGTCTCCAGCCGGTGGGCGGCCCCCAGATCGTGCAGGGCCGCCACGCCAGTGAGGATCTTCAGCGACGAGGCGGGGGTCAGCGGGGTGGAGCGTTCGACGGCCCCGAGCACCTCCCCGCTGATGCCATCAGTCACCAAGACCGAAACTTTCACGGGATCGGCAAACCTACCCGCCAGCTCGGTCACGGCCGTCGACACCTGCCCGGCGTCGACGCTGGGGGCACCGTCCGCATCCGCGACAGGGGACGGTTGCCGTGCGGCGAGCGGGCGGGGGGTGGGCGGCGGGGCCGCCTTCGGCATCGGGGTGGCGTATGTCAGAGGGCCGGGTAACACGTCGGCAGCGTCCAGGGCCAGGTATCCGGGCACGCCCACCACCCAGGCCACGCTCAGGCCAGCCGCAATCCACGCAGAACGATTCAACTTCCCGCTCCTTCGCTCGTCCGTGCAAGGATATGACAGATGCTCGATTCGGCTGCGCCGTGCGGCCACGAAAGGAGGACCGGTGCTCGAATTCGATGTGACAATCGAGATCCCCAAGGGCAACCGCAACAAGTACGAGGTTGACCACGAGACTGGTCGCATCCGTCTTGACCGCATGCTGTTTACCTCTACCCGTTACCCCGACGATTACGGGTTTATTGACAACACGTTGGGCGAGGACGGGGACCCTCTCGACGCGCTGGTGCTGCTGGAGGAGCCCACGTTCCCCGGCTGTCTGATTCGCTGCCGCGCGCTCGGGATGTTCCGGATGCGTGACGAGGCCGGTGGGGACGACAAGGTCCTGTGTGTGCCTGCCTCTGACCAGCGGGCCTCGTGGCGCACCGACATTGAGGACGTCTCGGAGTTCCACCGCCTGGAGATCCAACACTTCTTCGAGGTGTACAAGGACCTGGAGCCCGGCAAGTCCGTGGAAGGTGCCCACTGGGCCGGTCGGGAGGAGACCGAGGCGGAGATCCTGCGCTCCTACGAGCGTTTCCGCGAGGCTGGCGGGCACTGACCTGCCGCTGCTTACGTGGTGGGGCGTCGGGAGGCCGACGCCCCACCCTTTTGCTCGGCCCAGCCCCTCTCCGCCTCCCGTCCTGTCCGCCCTTAGCTCGCCGCCATGCCCTAGCCCACCACCAGGGCCCTAGCCCGCCATCATGTCCTTAGCTCACCGCCATGCCCCTAGCCCCACCACCAGGGGCTTAGCTCACCACCAGGGCCCTAGCCCACCCCCATGCCCTAGCCCACCGCTATGCCCTAGCCCACCACCATGTCCTTAGCTCACCACCATGTCCTTATTTCGGTGTTTTAGGGACATGATGGTGCCTTAAGGACATGGTGGTGACTTAAGGGCATGATGGTGCCTTAAGGACATCACGGTCGCGCAAGGACCTGAGAGCCCGAAGGTCACGCAAAGACGTGAGGGGTGGCCCACCATTGGGCGGTGACTCTCCAAGAATGGTGAATATTTAGGCACCGCCGCCAGTAAGCCAGGTACAGCACTGTCCCTGTCGATTCAGGACACCTGCCACGACCCGGCATCGCCGCCTAGTCTTGCCTGCGCCCACCTGGTGATTCCTAACCGCCCTCACTTCGCCTACCCCACAACCAGGCGAATCCCTCGGGCCGCGCACCAAACATGCCCTCAAGGCATGGTCAACCAGACTTTCGCTTACTCTCCCAAGGGAAAGGCCCCCACACCCTCCTGTCGCTAACACCAAGTTGCGGGGTGGAGCGTATGCCCCACCCCGCAACTGTGGTCGCTTTAAGGGCGGCCGCCGTAGGGCATGATGCCGCCGGAGTAGTACAGCGGCACCTCCGATACCGTGGTGCCGGGCACGGGGGCGTGCACGATCATGCCGCTTCCGGCGTAGATCGCCACGTGATAGATGTCGGCCGGGGCGCCGGACGACGACCAGAACACGAGGTCGCCCGGCTGCAGTGCCTCCAGCGGCACGCGGGCAGTTTCTCGGTATTGAGCGCGCGAGGAGTGGGACAGCCACCGACCCTGCGAACCCCACGCGGCCTGCACTAGACCCGAGCAGTCGTAGCCGGAGCGGTCAGAGCCACCCCACACGTAGGGCACCCCGATTTGGGCCCGCGCGAAGGCCAACGCGCCGTGTCCGCCCCCCGAGGGGGCAGGGGCTTCTTCCTCCTCCACCTCGGGCTCCGGGGCCGGAGCCGGGGCAGGCGCCGGAGCCGGGGCAGGCGCCGGAGCCGGAGCCGACTCTTCCTCCGGTTCTTCCTCTCCCGCGGGGGCGGGCGCCGGGGCTGGCTCTGCTGGTGCGGGCGGCGCGGGGGCCGGGGCCTGCTGCTGGCGGGCCTCCTCTTCACGGCGCGCCTGGGCGGCCGCTTCGAAGTCGGCTCGCGCCTGGGCCTCGGCCTGCTCGCGGCGCCGTCGTTCGTTTTCCTCTTCCCGCTTACGCTCCAGCTCGAGCGTGGTGCCCCGGCGCTTGGCTAACTCGCCCAGCAGCTCCTCTCGCTGGCTCTCCATCGCCGCCAGCTCGCTGCGCAAAGTCGTAGCGTTAGCGCGGGAGGCCTCGGCGCGGGCGGCGACCTCCGCCTCGGCGGAGGCCACCCGCTGGGCAGACTCCTCCGCCCGCCGCTCCAACGTGCCAGCCGCCTCCTGCAGGGCCTGGTAGCTCTGCACCTCCTGCTCGGCGCGCGTGCCCAACCGGTCCAACGCCGCCGACCGCTGCGCCACCCCGCTCAGGCCTTCTTCCGCCAGGTAGGGCTCCAGCACGTGCAAACTGGACGAACCGTCTCGGTAGGCCTCGGTGGCTACCCGCGCCAGCTTGCCACGCGCGGCCTGCTCCTCGTCTCGGGCCGCGCGGGCCCGCGTGGACGCCTCCTCAGCGTCCTGTTTGGCCTGCGCTAGGTCGTCGCGTGCGCGGGCGTGCTCCTCGTCGACGATTTGGGCCTGCCGCATCGCCTCATCCGTGCGGGTCGACAGGTCTACCAGTTCCAGCTCAATGGCCGCCACGTCTGCAGCCGCACTGCGTTCTTTGCGCCGGGCGTCGTCGACCTCGTCGTCGCTGGGCGCGGCCACCGCCAACGGCACCACCAGGGCCGCGACGGCCACCATGCCGCACACGCTCGCCATTATCCGTTTTGTCCAACCGCTGCTTCGGTCACTCCGCGAAATAGCCAAAAGAACCTCGTTCAGCCGAAATATGTACCGCAGGGACTAAACCCTGAACCTTCACTTCAACCTCACACTAGCGGCTACGGCTCGGGGCCTGCGCGGCTCAACCTGTCTGCTACTTCACAGCCGCGCCCGCCCTCCACCAGTCCGCTATGTGAACAACCGCACACCCGCAGGCTAACTGTGCGTTAACCTGCTGCTGTGTTTCGCCGAATGCCCCACTGACGCGCGCCGCCGCTGCCGCCGCGCTCTTTAGCGTCGCCAGCCCCGCCGCTCGTCACTGTTTTCCGCAAAACCGCACCGGAAAATTGGGAGCAATTCATGCCGCACGCCGCGAACAATCCTGTCACCCCCAGCGCACAAAACTGGGGTTTTTCCACCCGACAGATTCATGCTGGGCAGACCCCCGGGCCGCACGGGGAGGCCGCCTTACCGATTTATCAGACGACATCATTCGTCTTCGATTCTGCCACGCAAGCCGCCGACCGTTTCGCCCTGCACGACTTCGGCCCGATCTACACCCGGCTTGGCAACCCCACCCACAGCGTCGTTGAGGAGCGGCTAGCAAATCTGGAAGGCGGCGTCGGGGCGCTGCTGACAGCCTCCGGGCAGGCGGCCGAAACTTTGACGTTGCTGAACCTGGCCCGGGCGGGCAAGAACATCGTCTCCTCCCCCTCGGTCTACGGTGGCACCCGCAACCTCCTGCAAAACGTACTACCGCAATACGGAATCACGACGCACTGGGTGACGGACCCGCAAAATCCGGCGGCCTGGCGGGCGGCAGCGGACGAACAGACCGTGGCCTTCTATGGCGAGTCCATCCCGAACCCGCGCGGCGACATTCTCGACGTGGAGGCAGTGGCCGCGGCCGCCCACGCCGTCGGGGTGCCCCTGGTGGTGGATAACACCGTGGCCACGCCCTACCTGCTGCGCCCCATCGAATACGGGGCGGATATCGTGGTACATTCGGCCACCAAATATTTGGCGGGGCACGGCACCACGATTGCCGGGGCAATCATCGACGCCGGCCGCTTCGATTACGCGCGTCAACCGGAAAGGTTTCCGGGTTTTACCGAACCGGATCCGAGTTACCACGGCCTGGTATACAGCCGCGATTTCGGAGTCGATAGCCCCACGGGAGTGAACCTGGCGTTCATTTTGCGGGCGCGCGCGCAATTACAGCGCGATCTCGGTTTTGCGTTGTCGCCGTTCAACGCGTTCCTCCTAGCGCAAGGAATCGAGACGTTGTCGCTGCGGATGGAGCGGCACGTTTCCAACACCTGGCAGGTGGCCACCTTCTTGGCTGCCCATCCGCAGGTCGAGTCGGTGGCGTGGGCGTCTTTACCAACCAGCCCGTACCACGACCTAGCCGCGCGCTACTTTCCCGGCGGGGCGGGAGCACTGTTCTCGTTCACCTTGCGCGGCGGGCTGGCCGCCGGCAGGGCCTTACTGGACAACGTCACCCTGTTCAAACACCTGGTCAACATCGGGGACGTGCGTTCGCTCATTTCGCACCCAGCCTCCACCACCCATTCCCAGTTGACACCCGCCCAGCTGGCGGCCGCCGGGATCACGTCGGGCACCGTCCGCTTGTCCATTGGCCTGGAAGACGCCGCGGACCTGATCGCTGACCTCACCCAGGCGTTGGCGGCCTGTGCTTCTGAGGCGGTGCGGTGATGACGGCGCACCGCCGGGCAACCTACCCGCTCGCGCAGCTGCGGGCCAGTGGCGGTTGGCTGCCGGGCGACCCAGTGGGCAACCGCCAGTTTGCCTCCCTGGGGCCCCTGGAGACGGAGAGTGGTGAATATTTGCCGGAAGTGTGTTTGGCGTTTGAGACCTTCGGGCATTTGAATGCGGCGGCCTCCAACGCGGTGCTCATCCTGCACGCCCTGACCGCCGATTCCCACGTGACCGGACGGGTTGATCCCGCCCATCCGGGCGGGCCGTGGTGGCCGCACGTGGTGGGGCCTGGCCAGGCGATCGACACGGACCGGTACTTCGTGGTGGCAGCCAACGTGCTAGGTGGCTGCCAAGGCTCGACGGGGCCGTCGTCGGCGGCTCCCGACGGGCGCCCGTGGGGTTCCCGCTTTCCGCACCTGACCCCCCGGGACCAGGTGGCGGCCGAAATGCGTTTGGCCACCCACCTGGGCATCCCCCGCTTCCACCTGGTGGTGGGGGCTTCCATGGGTGGCCACCGGGCTTTGGAGTGGGCGCTGCTGGCACCGCAGCGAGTGGCAAACCTGGCCGTGCTCGCCTCGGGTGCCCGCACCACCGCGGACCAGATCGCCTGGGCCCACCCGCAGCTGGCGGCCATCGAACTAGATCCGGCATTCGCGGGCGGCGACTATTACGACGCTCCCGCGGGGCAGGGGCCGCACACCGGCTTGGGGTTGGCGCGGGCGATTGCGCACACGACCTACCGGGCGGCCCCCGAGCTAAACGCCCGGTTCGGGCGGCTGCCACAAAACGCGGAGGAGCCGCTGCGAGGCGGTCGGTTCGCGGTCCAGTCTTATCTGGAACACCATGCCCGCAAGCTGGCCCACCGTTTCGATGCCGGGTCGTATCGGACGCTGACGCGGGCATTCCTGGCCCACGACGTCGGCCGCCTGCGGGGCGGTCCCGCGCACGCGCTGCGGCAAGTCCAGGCCCGCACCCTGGTGGTGGGCATTGATTCCGATCGCTTGTTCCCGGTGAGCGAGTCGGAGCTGATCGCCTCCCACGTGCCGGATAGTCGCCTGGCGGTGCTGTCCACCCCGCACGGGCACGACGGCTTCCTGGTAGAAAACGCCGCAATCAGCGCCCTGCTACGCGATTTTTTGGCGCCCGCTCCGCCCCGAGCGCAGGGGTGGAGGGGGACGTTTGACTCTCTCCCTCCTGCGGCCGAGCAGCTGCCCAGCTGCTAGTTCGGCGCACCCAGATGAGTTGCCTGTTGGAGCTAGTCACGCCCCGGGAGCCTTGCGCCTTTTAGGGGCATATTAGGGGCGGAAGGGTGGGGCGGCAGCCTTGGTGGTAGTGGTTAGGGTGATTGTTGGATCGTTCCTTTGTGCTTGGGGAGAGTGAGTGGTGTGACTGATCTGCTCATAGTTGCAGGCGACTACGAACAAGTAGAAGCATCATTGGGGAAGGCTATGGGGTCATTGGGAAAGATGAAGGCCGGTGGGTTGGCTGGCCAGGTGGTGGGGGCGCTGCCCTCCTCGGCGGGGGGCGAGGCCTTTGCCGGGGCAGAGAAGAAGATGAAGCAGGAGCGTGATGATCTAGCCACCGTCACGGAGCAAACACAAGACGGGGTAAACAACGCTGTTACGACGTTTGGGCAGGTAGAAGAGGAAATAGCCCAGATGATCCAAAATGGCCTGAATATGCTGACTGGAGCCATTACGGGGGTGGAGTGATGGTTTCGTGGGGGAAATTGCGCCTGTGGAATCGCGATGCACTGGAAGAGGTGGTCGACGAGTTAATTGAGTCCCGCCAGGCGGTGCTTGATGCCAGTGATCTGTTCGAGGGGGAGGGCAAACGCCTGCAATCGGAGGGGTTGACGGCGGATGCGCTGCGGGGGCGGCTGCGGACGCTGACTAGGCAGGGCTACGAGCTGGTGGAAAAAATCGGCGAGGTGATGCTGGCGACCTCGGAGATGTCCGACGCAGTGTGGGACCTGCAACAGGAAGTGCTTTACTGCGAGCAGTTCGCCCAGCTCAACGAACTGCATATCGATGATGCCGGAACGGTGACTATCACTGCCAATATCGCGGGGATGGCGCTTGATCGGACCGCAGCGCGCAGAGGTATTGAGTTACAGACCGCACAAAAGGCCTTGGTCGAGCAGATAGCAACAGTGTTGCAGCGGGCGGATGAGGCCGACCAGAACTACCAGAGGCGGTTGAATGCGGTAGCGCAAGGCACCTACCAGGTCACCGAGACCGGCAAGAGCAATTCGCAGGGCTTGCCCGACCTGCCGGGCGAAGACTGGGGACCGACACAGGTGGCGGCCTGGTGGTCGGCTTTGAGCCAGGCCGAGAAGGACAAACTGATAGCTGAGCACCCGGAGCTCATCGGGAACCTGGATGGTATCGATATGGCCTCGCGGTCAAAGGCCAACAAGCAACGCCTACCCGATGAATTGGCCGCGGAGAAGGCCAAGCTGGCAGAGATTGAGGCCAAGATTGAGGCAGCAAGGCACTCCCCTAGCACTTCCCGCCCCAATGTAGAGCTTCAGAGGCTGACAGCCGAGCGGGATATTGCTCGCCAACGGGTCAAGGATTTGCAGTACCTCAACGATCACGTGCTGGGCGATGCTGACCGTTCGCTCGTCACCCTGGATACCTCCAGCGACCGGGTCAAGGCCGCTGTTGCCCTGGGGGATGTGGACAACGCCTCCCACGTGGCGGTCTTCACCCCGGGCATCGGGTCGAAGGTCGCAGGCATGGAGGGCTATCTAGATGACATGGGCAACCTGCGCAATGAAGCTATGCAGGCTGGCGGGCTCCCTGAAGAAGAGGTGGCGACGGTGATGTGGATGGGGTATCAGGCCCCGGGCGGGTTCGAGGAGCCATCAGCGGTGTCGGAGTACACCAGCACTAAGCTGGCCGACCGGGGCGCCGAGGAGCTAAGTGGCTATCTGGAGGGGATTCAGGCCTCGCGGGAGGCCAGCGGCGCAGGTGATCCGCATCTGACGGCCCTGGGGCACTCCTACGGCTCGACCACCACTGGCATGGCCGCGGCCCGGGTGCGCCCCGGGGTGATCGACGATGTCATTCTCTTCGGTTCGCCCGGTTCTGGGGTGCAGAGCGTGGAGGAATACAACGTGCCCGAGGGCCATGCCTGGGTCAGCGGGGTGGATAGCGGGGATGCTGTGCAGGGCATCGGCACCGACTGGAATTTCGGGCGCAACCCCATGGGCATGGACGGCTTTACCCAGTTGTCCGATGACGCCCCCGACCCCCGCAGTGGCCTGGGCAGCTTGAACCCCTTCGGCAGACACTCCGTTTATTTCGACGAAGATTCTGGAACCCTGGAGGATTTCGGACGGGTAGTGGCTGGCGTGAAATAGTACGCAGCTCGCACGTGCTGCCAGGAAAGACGAAGGAATCCCATGCATCGGAAACTTGCTTTATTCATTCTTACCGCCACACTAGCCTTAGGAGGATGCGGCGTGAACACCCCGGGCAACAACGAGACACAATATGGAGATGGCGCACTGCCGGTGGAAGAACGCCAATCCTTGGCAGAGTTCATCTCCGAAGTCGAGCCCGGCATTGTTCAGTTCATGCAGGAACTAGATAGCGCGGGCACAAAGCTATGGCTGCCGAAGAGCAACGAATCCTCCCTAGAATCATGTGGATATCCCGTTTATGGCTACAAGCTGCGCGGCCCAACATTGTTCGGACAAGCCATCCCAGAGGCAGATATTGCACAGCTGCGCGAACATCACATCAAACCTCTTGGCTTTGTGCACACATACCGCAGAGAAGATGAATACGGCCTAATTTATAAGTGGTTTAACCCCCGCGATGGCGGCTTTGTGAACGTCAACTTGCTTCCTGACGGCAGACTGGTCACCAGCTACGTGTCCGGCTGCCGCCCCTACCGCGGCGCAGGCAAACCGGAGCACGTGCGCACCGCTTGGGAACAGGAGCTGATTGCCCGCCAGCCGACTACGCAACAACCCTCTGATTCCCCGAGCGCGACAGAGACAGCAGGCAGGTAGGCAACAAGATCGGCGGTTATCTAGCCGCGACACCGGGGGACCCACAGTACGGCTCCGCCCCACGACAAGGTTCCCGGAGCAGTCCAACGTAGCTCGCGGCATTGCGTTGCCTAGCTTGCTCGGGCCGGACGGCACCCCCGGGTGATCGCCCGGGGTGTGCTCCCCCGCTCATTGCTCACTTTCTGGTTAGGGTGACGGGAGAGGAGGCTGGATGCGGCAGAGCAAATCGATAGCAACCCGCGTGGCGGCGGCAGTTCCCCGCGATTGGGCGGTGGCAGCGGAGCTGGCCGCTGCTGGTCTGCGCACTGATTGCCCAGTCGGCAGCGAAGAGCTAACACCCACTCGCCTCATCCAAGACAGTTACTCACGGCTGGGCCCGCGCTTGATCTATCAGCAAGAGGTGCTCACCATCCCGTACCGGCACTACGACATAGCAGCGGGCGGCGCGCCCGGCCCGGCGCAGACGGTGCGGGCGGCGTGGCTGACCCGCTCCCTTGACGGCTTCGTGCGGCAACGTGCGCTACGCTTGATGCTGTGGGAGCCGCACGGTTGGCACGCCCCGTACGTCCTGCAGCTGTGCGGCGAATACGTCCCGCAAATCATCGACGACGTGTTGGTCTTCGCTACGGGCCAGTTGCGCAAGCTACCGGACTTGGCGGCCGCCTGGCACCAGTTCGCTGCGGACAACCCGGCCTTCGTTTCGTTGTGTTTTGCGCGGGCTGCCAGCTATTGGGCTGAGTACCGCGCGGCCCGCATCGACTGGCGCAACTGCCCGGCCCGCCGCGCCTTGATCCTGCTGACCGGCCGCCGCCCCTAGCCACCCCACTGGCTTTGCTGCTAACGCGGTGAGTTCCTATTGCCGACCCGACGCCTGCCAGCGGTGGCACCGGCAGCCCGCAAGACACTTCTACGCTCCCTGGCTATCACCCGCGGGCGCTGAGGAGTGCACTCAGCGAGCGCCCCCTGCAGCATGCCCTGGTGTTGCACTAGCCTCCGCACCGCCAGGATCTCGACCAGCCGCCGCCTGCCTTCCCAGCTGACCTGGTGACCGCACATCTTACCGACCAAGAACTTGGCGCCCCAGGCCGCGGCCACGAGAGCCAACGGCCCCCACACCCACGCCCAGCAACCAAAGTCTCTCTGCACCACCACTATCAAACTAAGCACCACCGATGCCGCCATCGCCCCGCCGACAACCGCCCACAGCACTCTCTCATTAACCGAGACCTTATCCTTTTTCGCAAAATCAGCCTGGGATATCAATAGCCAGTGCCCGACTACCGCCCCCACCCAGGCTGCCAGCAAAGTAAACATCTCCAGGCGAATCTCCGGAGCCATTTTCCAGCGCCCGTGCGGCCCAGTGGCGAAGACCGCGACCACAAGAAACAGGCCCCAGACTACTGCTACCCACCTCCTGCGCGTCCGCACGACCCGCGAATCTTCCTCCGCCTCCTCAACTTCCCGCCGCAGTGAAACGGAGAATTTGCCACTCCGCTTTTTTACTGTCCTGAGGCGTCTTTTCAGTTGCCGAACCCTCTCCTCCCTTGTCTCAAACAAGTTGCTCTCTGGTAGCCGCATTACCACAAAGAAAACCAATAGACCCAGCCCCAGCTCAAGCAACCACGAGGTAACTTTTGCCCCTGCCACTACACCAGGAAAGGAAGGGAGCCACAGCGCCACCAGCACGCACTGCCCGCATAGCAGCGCGGCGCTCCCCTGACTCTGCCCCCAGTTGCGCGAGCTCTCCCCCTCTCGCTGCCCCAGCCCGCTTTTAAAGAGCGAGAAAGCCGTAGTTATAACAAGGGAGAAAGTAGTATATGAAGATAAATCAAGCCGCAACACATTGGGTCTGCTCAACAATTCAACCGCCACGGCGGCACGAAACGCAGTCGCGGCCTGCATTTCCGCACTCATAATGTCACCAGACACGCCATGTTTGACCAGGTAGGTGATGGTAAAACCCAAGTGAAGCATGAGCCCCAACATGCCGAGTAGCAATAGCCCGAACCCGTAAACCTCATAGAGGCTATCGCTCATGGTCAAGAAGTGGCGGATCAACGGTCGGCCGCGCTTGCCCGCCTGCCTGGCCACGCCTTACCGCCGATTACGGCGGGCGGTGGCAGAACGGGCCTGAATCTCCCGGCCTGCCTCCCCCAAGGACGGACCGCGAGTGGAACCGATGCGCCAGGCATCCCACGGGTCCCGTCCGGCCCCCACCTCTGGGGCGGCCAGTCGCGGTGTGGGCAGGACGGTGCCGTCAATTACGCGAATGCCGGTTTCCACCAACCAGCCCTCTGGTTCACCGGGCAGGGGGGCATTGGGCACCACCCAGAACAGGGGCGTGCCTTCCCCAGCGGCCCGGGAGATGGCCGCCAGCAAAGAGGCCTCAGCCTGCTCTTCTCCTGATAGCTGTTGCGTGGGCACGGCCGATTCGACCACTACCCCGCCGCGCGCCCGGCGCCCGTGGGCCGCCTCCAAAATGGAGCGCCGCTGCGGGGCCGCTCCGGTGGCCACCCGCGGTATCGATCCGGTATCTATGGGAGCAGGCAGGTCTACCGGCGGGGTGGCGGGACGCGGCACCGGTGGCCAGGCAGGCGCCGCACCGACGGGCGGCACGAGGGCGGCGGGCCGCGAGTTCACGGTGACGGGGGGCGCCTCAGGCGCTGGCTGCCGCTCGCGCCGCCGCTCGACCGGCACCGTCGTCGGCGGCGCCAACCGCTCAGTCACCACCTCGACCGCGGCCTCCTCCACTCGGGGCACGGTCTCGTCCCCCGGGTAGGTGGCGTGCCCCTGTCTAGGTTCTGTGGCGTGGCGCACGGGCACGGCAGCTGCTACCGCGACCGCCCCAGGCTCGGCCTCCACTGCCACGGCATCGGCTGCCGCCTTTACCGGGGGCTGCGGCGCGGGCGCGAGGGCGACTGGTTCTCCCGTCGGGGCTGCAGGGGCGAGCAGCACTTCCGTAGGCGCATCGGTCGCCAGTTCCCCAGGCTCCGGGGTGGCGACAGGGGGCGCCGCGGCAGCGGCAGGGTTTTCTGCCGCCCTTGGCCGGGGTGAGACCAGCTCCTGGCGGCGGCGCCGGGTGGCGGAGCGCTGCCGCTGCGAGCCGGACGGCGTCGCGCCCTTTGTTGCGGCGGCGTCCGAGACCGCGGGGGTGGGCTCGTCCAGAATCGTCGGTGCTTGCTCGCGGAGTCGACGACGGCTCGGCAGGGGCGGGAGTTCCACCTCCCCGTGCTCCCGGCGGCGGGCTGCAACTACCTGCCGCAGGCGCGTGAAGGTATCTGATTGGCCCAGCTGGGGGGCGTCGTCGCTGGCGCGTTGCCGTCGGCGCCGTTCTATCTGCGGCTCAGCCCCAACCTCAGCGGCGGGCCCGTTTGCCGCGGTCGGCTCGTGCGTCTCCGCCTTCCCGGGCTGCTTCTGTCCCGTTGCCTGCGGCTGGTCTGCCCGCGCGGCGGTGTCTGACTGGCGTTTTTCGACGGCCGAGTGGCGGGCTGTCCGGCGGCCAGCGCGCCGCGACCGGGCCGCTGCCCGCACTGGCCCCAGCTGGAGCTCGGCGGTGGCGGGATCGCCAGCAGGTGGAACGTCGGCGTGCGCGGCCTGTGCCTCGGCGCTCGCCTGCGCGTTAGCGATTGCCGCCTCGACCTCGGGGATTCCCATGGCGGGGGTGCGCGTGTCGTCCGCGAGCGGAGCTTGCGGGGCGGGGCGGGGCCGACGCTGCCGACCCGAGCGGGCCGGAGTTGGCTCCTTGGTGCCAGCTTCCGGGCGGCGCGTGCCCTCTTCTGCTTCGCTGATACCGGCGGCCTGCTCAACGGCGGCAGCACCAGGCGAGTCCTCCTCGTCCGGGCCGGGCAGGGCGGCGGCCGGTTCATCTGACTCCTCAACCGGAGCGCCGAGCAGCGGCGGCTCGCCTGCCACCGGCTGCCCGCTTCCTGGCAGCTCGGGCGTGTGGGCGGCCAGCAAGGAGCGTCCGAGCCCAAAAAGTGGATCGAGGCTCACTATCTCCACGAACTGGCGGCCGGTGCTGAGCGCCCGCACCTCCAGGAGTCGCACCTCGACCCCGGAGGCGGTCAGGAAGTCCAATCCGGGGCGGACGGCTTCCTCCACCGCGCCAGCGATGATGGTCAACCGTGGCCCCTGGTCGATGGTGGGGGGCAGGGAGCTGCGGAAAGCGGCCCACTGCGTGCGGAAGGCGGTCGGTCCCTCTGCATAGACGGCGGCGAGGTCGTTCCACCCGAGGGTGGCCACCTCAGCGGCACGCGCCAGGGCGGCGGCCAAGGAGCGGGAGTTCAGGCAGGCCACCACCTCTAGGCTGACTGCCTGCCCCGCCCCGTCCAAGGCGATCACCCACGGCGTCTTGGCAGCGGCATCGGAGGCATCAATGTCGTGCAGCACCGGGAAGAGGGGGCGGGTGAGGATCTGGTCGAGGTTGTCGCGAACCGACAGCAAGAGCTCTTCCGGCAGTTCGCCGTCCACCGCTCGCCCGAACTGCGCAGGACTGAGCTGCCCACTGTCGAATTCGAACAAAGACATGACACTTCCTGCTTTTCGCGGGACCGCTGGCGTCTTGATTATGGCACGGGGCCGCGGGCGAACTGGGAACCGGTCCCAGAGTCATGTTGTGGCTGTCGCCTCGCCCGCCAAAAGTTGCGCGAGATGGAGCCCGGAACGGGCAGCCAGCTGCTCCGCCTGCGTACGGCACGAGAAGCCGTCAGCCAGGTAGATGGCGTCGGGAGCGGCCGCCAGGGCGGGCAGCAGCGAGTTATTTGCCACCGCCACCGACACGTCGTAGTGCCCTTGCTCCATGCCGTAGTTGCCAGCCAAGCCACAACAGCCCTGCAACTGGGTTACCTGCGCCCCCGCGCGAGCCAGCAAGGCGGCATCGGCCTGCCACCCCATCACCGAGTGATGGTGGCAGTGCGGTTGGGCCACCACCTGCACCCCCGTCAGGTCGGGCGGTTGCCACTGCGGACCGGGCCCGAGGGGGGCGGGGGCGGTGAGCAGTTCGGCCAGCGTGTAGGTGCCGTCAGCCACCAGCTGGGCCCGCGGGTCGGTCGGCAGGAGGTCCGGCAGGTCATCGCGCAATACGGCGGTGCAGCTGGGTTCCACCCCGACGATGGGGATGCCGTTCTTCGCGAAGGGCGCCAACACACTGAGCAGGTGGGTGAGCTTCTTCCGGGCACCGGTCAGCTGCCCGGTGGTGATCCAGGTCAGGCCGCAGCAGGCCTCCGTCTCGGGCAGCAACACGGTGTAGCCGGCGTCGCGCAGCACCCGATACAGGGCCCGGGCGGCAGCGGTGGAGAGGTAGTGGCTAAAGGAGTCGGCCCACAACACCACGTACCGTTTCTTCTCCCCCGTCCCAGCTGGGGTGTCGTCGTTTCCCGCGCTAGGTAGTCCGCGCGGCAACCGAGCCCGCTTGGCCCACCGCGCCAGCGACTCGCGGGCCACCGATGGCATCAGGCGCCGCCGGTCCACTCCCACCAGCCGGAAGCCCAGGCGCCGCACCGGCCCCAGGGCCATCGCGAAGTTGACTAGCTGGGCGGCCCCCGGCACGCGGGCGACCAGCGCCAACCAGCGCGGCAGCCACCCCAGCACGTAGTGGACACGCGGCCGCAGCTTGCCCTGATAACTGCGGTGCAGCACCTCGGAGCGCAGGCGCGCCACATCCATGCCGGTCGGACAGTCCGCCGAGCAAGCCTTGCAGGCCAGGCACAAGTCGAGGGATTCCCGCAGCTCGGGGGCCGCGAGCCCACCCACCAGCTGCCCGGTTGTCGCTTCCTGCAGCACCCGAGCCCGGCCGCGGGTCACATCCTTTTCGTCCCGGGTCGCCTGGTAGCTCGGACACATGAACCCGCCGACGGTGCGGGTGCTGGCCCGGCATTTGCCGACCCCGGTGCACCGATGCACGGCCTTGGTGATGTCGCCGTCGTCGTGCCGAAACGCGAAACCGGCACCCCTGCCCGCCAGCGCGACCACCGGGCGGGCGGCCTGCAGCCGCAGGGAAGCATCCACCGGGTCAGGATCCACCAGCACCCCCGGGTTGAGACAGCCAGCTGGATCGAAGAGGTGCTTAACCCCGCGGAAAAGCGCCAGTTCAGTGGGGCTATACATGAGGGGCAGCAGCTCGGAACGGGCCCGCCCATCGCCGTGCTCCCCGGACAGCGACCCGCCGTGCTGGGCCACCAGCTGGGCGGCCTCGGTCAGAAAGTCCCGCATGCGTTGCCGCCCATCGCTGCGCCCCAGCGGCAGATCGAGGCGCACGTGCAGGCAGCCGTCGCCAAAGTGCCCGTACAGCAACCCGTCGACGCCGCACCGCCGCAACAGGGCCGTGAAGTCACGCAGGTAGGCGCCGAGATGCGCGGGCGGCACCGCGGCGTCTTCCCACCCGGGCCAGGCCGGATCCCCGGCGGGGGTGCGCCCCCCGAGCCCGGCCCCGTCGGCGCGAATACGCCACAGGGCGGTGGCCTGGCTACCGGGCGGGTAGACCCGTGCCTCGATGGCACCCGCGTCGCGCACGAGCGCTTCCGCTCGGGCCATAGCGGCCGCCAGGGCCGCTTTCGGCTCCGCGTCGGCGGCATCAGCGGCCGCCACTTCCACCATCAGCCACCCTTGCCCGGCAGGTAGGGCCGGGACCGCCCCCGCCCCCTTGTGGCGCCGCACCACCTCCACCAGCCGCGCGTCCAGTCCTTCCACGGCCAGCGGCCGGTGCGCCAGCAGGGCCGGCACGGCGTCGGCGGCCGCAATCATGTCCTGGTAACCCAGCACGACCAGAACCGGCGCGGCCGCCTGCGGCACTAGGCGCAAACGCGCGGCCGTCCAGGTGGCAAGCGTGCCCTCCGAGCCGGTGAGGAAACGGGCCAAGTGGGAGCCGTTTTCGGGCAGCAAATGCTCCAGGCTGTAGCCCGACACTTGGCGCCCGAAAAGCCCAAAACCGGTACGAATGGGGGCGAGGTGGGCGTCGACGAGCTCGGTGAGCCCCGGCACCTGCGCCAGGTTTTCGCGCCCGGCGGCGGCGTGGAGGCGGCGACCGTCCCCAGTGATGGCCTCCAGGCTCAGCACGTTGTCGGCGGTGCGCCCGTACGCCACAGCGTGCGGGCCGCAGGCGTTGTTGCCGATCATGCCGCCGAGGGTGGCCCGGGTCCACGTCGAAGGATCCGGGCCGAAACGTAGCCCGTGGACGGCAGCGGCCTGCTGCAGGTCAGCCATCACACAGCCCGGCTCGACCACCGCCTCCCGCGCCTGCGCATCCACGCTCACCACCCGGTGCATATGCCGGGAGAAGTCGAGCACCAAGCCGGGGCCGATAGCGTTACCCGCGCACGACGTGCCCGCTCCCCGGTTCGTCACCGGCACCTCATGGTGGCGCGCTAAGGCAGTGGCGGCCTCCACGTCGTCGGCATCGCGCGGAAAGGCGACCAGCTGGGGCACCACCCGATAGTTGGACGCGTCGGTCGCATACTCCGCTCGGCGCCGGGCAGTGACGTCTACTTCGCCCCCCAGTTCTCGGCGCAGCGCCTCGGCTAGCGCCCGGGCGCGCTCGCTGCTGTCCGTCATGCCCCCAGCCTAGGCGTCCCGCGGCCACCGCACGCTCCTCGTCCGCCCCCTGGTTGGTATCCCGCGCTCCGCAGGCACAGCAGCAGGGTGGGGCGAGCACCCAAGGCTCACCCCACCCTGTACAGCGCACCGTCAGGCGGTGGCGTCCCCCACCGGGGTGACGGCGGCCCGTCCAGCCTCCAGCCGCGCCACCGGGACCCGGAACGGGGAGCAGGACACGTAGTTCAGACCGGCCCGGTGGAAGAAGTCCACCGATTCCGGATCCCCGCCGTGTTCACCACACACGCCCATCTTCATGTCGGGTTTGGTGCTCCGCCCTCGCTCGACTCCCAGGCGCACTAGTTGCCCCACCCCCAAGGCGTCGATGGTCTCGAACGGGCTCACGCCCAGCACCCCAGCTTCAACGTACTGCGGGAAGAAGGCCGACTCGACGTCGTCGCGGGAGAAGCCCCACGTCGTCTGGGTCAGATCGTTGGTGCCGAAGGAGAAGAAGTCTGCCTCTTCGGCAATCCGTTCAGCGGTCAGGGCCGCCCGCGGCAGTTCGATCATGCATCCGATCGGGATGTGGAGACTGACCCCGGCAGCGGCCGCCTCCTCGGCGATGATGGCCTCCGCTTCGGCCCGCACGAGTTGCAGCTCCCGCACCGAACCGATGAGCGGCACCATGATTTCCGGCTTCGGGTCCCCACCGGCCGCGAGCCGGGCAACGGTCGCTCGCACCAGGGCCCGGATCTGCAGCCCAAACAGGCCAGGCAAGGTCAGGCCGAGCCGCACCCCCCGCGTACCGAGCATCGGGTTGGCTTCGTGCATGCGGGTGACTGCGGCGAGCATCTTTTCGTCGGCGGGGTCGACCTTGCCACGTTCCCGGGCCACCGCAACTTTCACACTCAATTCGGTTAGGTCGGGCAGGAACTCGTGCAGCGGCGGGTCGATGAGCCGCACGGTCATCGGCAGGCCGTCCATGACTTCGAGCATTTCGGCGAAGTCTGCTTCCTGCAGCGGCAGTAGTGCCGCCAGTTTCTCTGGCCGCTCGTCTTCTTCCGCGAGGATGACAGCCTCCACCAGGGGTCGGCGCTCACCGAGGAACATGTGTTCGGTGCGGCACAGGCCGATACCGGCTGCGCCCCGTTGCCGAGCCCGCCGGGAATCTTCGGGGGTGTCGGCATTGGCGCGCACCTGCAGTTTGCGCACCTTGTCGGCGTGCGAGAGCAGGCGGTCGACGGAGATGACCAAGTCCCGGGTGTCGTGGTCGGGGGCGGCAGCCAGGCCCGCCTCCAGGCCGGAAGAGATGTAGGTCATTACCGGGGAGTCGACGACGGGCACCTCGCCGAGGAACACTTCTCCGGTGGTGCCGTCTATCGCGATTATGTCTCCGGCGGCGAGCTGCGTGTCGCCGAAGGTGACGGTGCCGGCGGCGGGGTCCACGTGCATTGCTTCTGCGCCCACCACACAGCACTTACCCATGCCGCGGGCGACGACAGCCGCGTGGGAGGTCTTGCCGCCGCGCGCCGTGAGCACCCCGGCGGCGGCCACCATGCCGGGCAGATCGTCCGGGTTGGTTTCGCGGCGCACGAGGATGCAGCTGTCGCCTGCGGCGGCGTAGGCTTCGGCGGCAGCATTGTCGAGCGCGATCTTGCCGACGGCGGCCCCCGGGGAGGCGGGCATGGCGCGGGTGAGTTGCTGGGCCTGGGCCTGTGGATCGAACTGGGGGAAGAGCAGGTTGGTGAGCTGTTCCCCGGAGACCCGGCCGAGGGCCTCGTCCATGGTGATCAGGTGTTCGTCAACCAGTTGGGTGGCCACCCGGAAGGCGGCCGCCGCGGTCCGTTTGCCAACCCGAGTCTGCAGCAGCCACAGTTTGCCGCGTTCGATAGTGAACTCGATGTCGCACAGGTCCCGGTAGTGGGTTTCCAGGCGCCGCATGATGTGGCGCAGTTCCTTGTATGAGGCTGGGTCGAGCTCCTCTAGGTCGGCCAGCGACAGGGTGTTACGGATGCCGGCGACGACGTCTTCCCCCTGGGCGTTGACGAGGTAGTCGCCGTACACCCCCGGAGTGCCGGTGGAGGGGTCGCGCGTGAAACAGACACCGGTGCCGGAGGTGTCCCCCATATTGCCGAACACCATGGTGCAGACGTTGACGGCCGTGCCCAGGTCGTGGGGAATGCGTTCCCGTCGCCGGTAGATGCGAGCCCGCTCAGTGTTCCACGACCGGAACACGGCCTCGATGGCGGCATCGAGCTGGGCGCGCGGGTTTTGCGGGAACTCTTCGCCTGTTTCCTCGGTGACGATGTTCTTGAACGTGGCCACGAGGTCCTGTAGGTCCTCAGCCGTCAGGTCGACATCCCCCTTGGCGCCGACTTCCGCCTTCTTGGCCTCCAGAGCGTCGGCGAACCGGTCTCCGTCGATGTCAAGCACGGTCTTGCCGAACATTTGAATGAGGCGTCGGTAGGAGTCCCACGCAAAACGCGGGTTGCCGGAGACCTGAGCCAGGCCCGCAACGGAGGCGTCGTTCAAACCAATGTTGAGCACCGTTTCCATCATGCCCGGCATCGAGAACTTGGCCCCGGACCGCACGGACACCAGCAGCGGATCGTCTGCCGCACCGAGTTGGCGCCCCAGCTGCTCTTCCACTTCCCGCAGGGCAGTAGTCACCTCGACCCGCACCTGGGGTGGCACCTCACCGGTGGCGAGGTAAGACCGGCAGGCATCGGTGGTGATGGTGAAGCCGGGCGGCACGGGGATGCCCAACCGGGCCATTTCGGCCAGGTTCGCCCCCTTCCCCCCGAGCAGATCCTTCAGATCCTTGTTGCCTTCATGGAAGCGGTATACGAATCCAGCCACTGCGAAACTCCCTTGTCTCAAGTCCCAGGCGCGTACGCGCCACCTGCCAGCATAGTGGGACGAAGGTCACAATGGGCGGATTGGGGGCGGCGTCTTTGCGGCGGCGGGGTGAACGATGTGTAACCGGCCTGCTCGGACACAGTGACGACGCCTCCGTCTCGCCTCTGCGGCCAATCGCTGGAGTCGATACACGTGCAGCTGTAACGGTTGTCGCCGTGCGCCTCGCCTCCCTCCGGCGGCGAGGCGCAACCGGGCCGGATTCACCTGACCGGCACGAGCCGGTGCCAACGCTCCTAACCGCACAAGGCCCTGCCTGAACCGGTGCATCGGTGGTAGATTGCGGCCAGCGCGAGACCAACAACGAGGTGGGAGGTACACACTGTGACCAGCGAGCTGCCCGGTATGGGGGCGTTAAAGCGCGCGGCGATTGACGCATACATGAGGGACGATGGATTCACAGTCTTCAACGACCAATACTGCGCGATAAAATATCAAGACAACTCACGCTTAACAATTTACGTATCACGCCCCGGGACGTCAGGCACCGGAGGCGGACATGCAACTGGAACTATTGAATACCCCGACCCATTAGGAATTTCTTACAAAAGGGAATATTTCGACCATGGCCACGCATACAGCCCTGGCTTCGCCTCAGTTCGCGACACCATAGAACAAGCATTTGAGCCCTGGCTATCCCTACCCAGCCCAACACAAATACTTACTGAGGAAAATAAATATTACCTATTTCTAGCATCTGTTTCCCTGGATCCAATTATCGGAAACGCCAAGCTGGTAACTGACGGCGATGGAAAACATCACTTGGAGAGCACCAGCTCCTACGCGGCTGGCCAAATTAGGAACGAGCTAGCCCAACTTAATCTAAGCATCACCGGCCTGCGAGGCCAGGGCATCACCTCTTTCAGCAACGGTTACCTTACCCGCCTCGAAGGATCACTATCCTCCATCGCAGCAGTGGCAAAAGCCCTGGGATCAACAATAGGCATAGAGAGAGGGTTAGCAGAAACGGCCCGCTACAATATAAATACGATTATAGCTGAGGCCACTAAATCATTCCAAGAGATCGCAGACGGCCGTAATAGCACCCCACAATTCATCCACGACCTAATAATGGCCGCCATACCCTTCGCGGGCACGTTTCTCCCCTCCGGCAAAGCTAAAGACAGAGTAGTACAAGTATCTAGCTTTGCCGCAAAAAAATTCACGAAGACCGGAGGGAAGCCAGCTAACTGCCATAGCTATTCCGATGTCATCTCCGAGCTTTCCAATGGCCTAGCCGACCTCAATGCCCAATATCGAGACCTGGAAAAACAACTATCGGAATACTATCAAAGCCTTTTACACAACATGGAAGTTCAGTATTCCAACTTCGACACTCAACCAGACCCTTCCCCGCTCACCTTACCCGAGAACAGTGACCTAGTGGTAAATCAGTACGCCATGACCGAACTAGATATTTCACTGCAAACAATACATCAAGAGATCCTGCAAGGCATCTCCCTTGCCGGTGACATTAGCGTTGGGACCTCTTGGATAAGAGATACCCGCATTGGCCTACGCGGGAACGGGCCAAGCCATGAGTTCAACCAAGTTCTAGACTACCTTGTCACCGCTTTACAGGACCTGGCAGAAGACACAGATATCAGCAGAAAGGGTCTGGCAACCTGGTACAAAGCACTGAAGGAATCAGACGACAAAATTAAGGCCGAAATAGAAGCTATAATTCGCGAAATGGAAGAACTGAACAGCCCTTTAGGTATAAAAAAAGCCAAGC
The DNA here is from genome assembly GCF_001907235.1 of Buchananella hordeovulneris. GTDB lineage: Bacteria > Actinomycetota > Actinomycetes > Actinomycetales > Actinomycetaceae > Buchananella > Buchananella hordeovulneris. Next base: position 97,515 of record NZ_MQVS01000001.1, on the reverse strand, counting down.
CAGACCTACCCCCAAACATTAGACTTGACTAAGGAGCTCCACGTGAACCAACAACGCAAAATCATCCGAAGGCTCATAGTCATTTTTGCCATCTTACTGGTGTCAATCCTCGGCTTCAGAACGATTGACCCTCGAATAAATAACCTTGTTTGTCAGCCTGTGCTAGAACTCGGCAGTACTCCTCACATGCATGACCACTTTAGAGCTACAACACCGGAAGACAGGAACTCGAACACACAAAGATATCGCAACTATTCCCCAGGTGACGATGCCCACTACTGTCACGCCGCACGCCAGCGCCGCATGGCGACACTATTTCTGATAGCGGGTATATCTTGCACCGCGTTTATAGTACTAAGTATTCCACGCGCCCACAACAAAAAAGAAGGCATGGTGTCATAGTGTGTAAGCAACGCTTTGGTGGGAGGTGTTGTGTGCAGGATGTTGACGTTTGAGGATCGGGTTGAGATTGGGGCTGGTTTGCAGGCGGGTCTGGGTGTACGTGAGATCGCCAGGCGGATCGGCCGGGATCTGTCGGTGGTCTGCCGGGAGATTAAGCGTAATGGGATTGAGGCAGGCGGGTACCGGATCGTTGCTGCCAACACGCGGGCTAGGAAGCGGCGTTGTCGTCTCAAGGCGCGTAAAGTCGCAGCCAATCCAGTGCTGGAAGCACGAGCGCGCCAAGATCTGGCCCGTTCTTGCTCGCCGCGTCAGATCGCAGGCAGGTTGCGTGCGGAAGCAGGAGACCGCACGCTACAGGCCCTGCCTGGTTCTCGCGACGTGCAAGGGTTGACCGTGTCACACGATGCTATCTACCAGAACCTCTACGCCCTGCCCAAGGGCGAACTAACCAAGCACGGCATCATGCTCAGATCCAAACGTAGTAGCCGAAAACCCCGCCAAAACGGGCATAAAACCGGGGCGCGGATCGTGGGCATGGTCTCCATCGACGACCGTAGCCAGGGGGTTGATGACCGGCTCTATCACTTGGGACCAGGGCAGTGAGATGGCTGAACACGCCAAACTCACCGCAGCTACCAACATGCCTGTCTACTTCGCTCACCCCAGATCCCCCTGGGAACGAGGCCTAAACGAGAACACCAACGGACTGGTACGCGAATACCTCCCCAAGGGCACCACCATCACCACCCACCAGCCCTACCTAACCGCCATCGCCGACGAAATCAACAACCGCCCCCGCGCCGCCCTGGGCTACCGCACACCACGGGAAGCCTTCAACCGACTAATCGTTGAATCCACCACCTGACACCACCAGGGGCTACATGATGAGAGAAATACCCGGAATTGGCACCCTTCGAAGTGCCGCGATGGACGCCTTCATGGTGGAGAATGGATTCACAATTTGGCGAAATTCCTATTACACCACCCGCTATAAGAACGGGGCTCTTTGGACTATCTATGTCTCGCGCCCAGACGACGAAGGACTAGGCGGCGGATACACTACGGGCTACTATGAGGATGTTGACCCCCTGGGGATCCAGCGTCGCCTCACGCACTTCAATCACGGTTTCGCTTACCGCGCCACATTGACAACAGTGAGAGAAGAGATCGACCAACTGTTCGAACCGTGGACCACACTGCCAGACCCGGAGCAGATCGCCTCGGCAGAGCAGAGGTACTACCACTTCATCGGCGCTATTTCTCTGCATGGCTTCGGCGGTGGAATTACCATGCTTAAGGGTTACGACGGAACCCTTAAGTCAATCATGCGTAGTCCAACTGTCACCGGCGAGATTCGCAGCGAGCTCACTCAAATCACTAATAATCTATCCACACTGAACGGTCACGGAATATCATCTTTTAAAAACGGATTCCTTCGGCAATTCAAGCCAGTTTTATTGTCGCTATTAGAGGCGGCTTTGCAACTCGGGTCAACCATTGGCATAGAATGGGGTTTATCCGCCCTAACCTTTAACCACATCCTTGCCCTACTCGATGAAGCTCAGAAGACGTTCATAGCTGCTTCCCAAGGCAGCCAACGAGAGTTAGATATGGAGTTCGAGCTTTTGCACGATGCTGTGACCTTTGCGGGCCCGTTCCCCCTAGAGGCATTAGAACAGCTCCACCAGCCTACCCCTCTGGCTTTTTCGATTCCGAAACCCAGTTCACCAGATGCTGACCCCCCGCTGTATGGCAGTTATTCAGCAATATTGGCAGCCCTGCGAAGAAATCTGGAGGAACTAAACAAACAGTATCGAGATGCTGAGCAACAACTAGCGGAGAGGTACACCAGCGTGGCACGAGATTTGGCCACCGATGCCACTCGCTATGCCGTTAGCTTGCACGCCGTCACTCTTGCCCCCAGGGGTGAAGCCGAGGTGCAACTAGACGAGTACCGGATGAAGGAGGTAACAGACTCACTTCAGGTGATACGTGACGAGTTGTTCAGAGGCAGCGCGCTAGCGAACGAGACTGGCTTCGGCACGGCGTTGGTCCGCGATGCGCGCCTCGGGCTGGGTGGAAACGGACCCAGCTCACAGTTTCATCAGGCACTTTGGGTCCTGCTAGATAGGTTGAAGGCACTGGCTGACGACACAGAGATCAGTCGGCACAATCTTCAGTTGTGGCATGCCGCTCTGCAGGACGCTGACGCTGACGCTGTTGCCGATTTGGAAGCCTTGGCTCGCGAACTGGAAGCCCTCGTCGTCAGCCCACCCACAGGCACGTCAAGCACTCTTCCACCCTTACCGCCTCACCTCAGGATGGACTGAGATAAGGAACAGACTTGCCGAACAGTACGCAACGTAAGGTCTGATAACTGATCGCAACCACGATTGCGGTGCCTAGGTACCTGCCTCACAAGATGCAGACAGAAACCTTCTCCCGCGAGATTTTTGTTAAGGACTTTCTGGAACAACCAGAGCCTCTCCGCTCGGCTCGATAGGACGGGAGCATTGACAGATTTTCTGTCAGCAAGGGGGAACGTATCCTGGCTCAGCGTTTCTCTCTTTACAGATTCTTCCTCACGGAAGGCTAGTGCTTCTGGAGAGAGTCCGCTGCCTGCTTCATTAGGGCCTCCGCCTCTTCGCGGGTGGAGGCAGTGAAGCTGAACGCCCACACCGAGCCACCAATTTCGGTAAACACGGAAAGAGTGGTGCCGTCAAAATCCGGATCATTGGAATCACGAGACAATAAAAGCTTGAACTGCGTGGTAATCGCGGGCCCTCCAGCAAACTCGTTAAGATCATCGCGAATCTGCGGCTCGTTAGTCAATGAACCGAGCAACGCTTGCTCTATCTCCTCGCGCGACGGCACCCTCGGCTGATCCAGCCGCGGAGTAACATAAATAACTGCGTCTGCGTCACTAGAAGACCGAAGGACAACTGGACTTTCGGGAGTCACGGCCGTGGGATCGAGAGAGAACCCCTCGGGCACATCTATGGTGTACGTGCCGTCAGCACTAACCAGCCACACCTTGCCATCCTTATCCACTGCCGTCCCGGCAGGCCCTAGAGGTTCCATAGTGGGGCTGGGGGTAGGCGTAGGAGCGGCAGCAGACGAAGAGGCAACGGGGGCAGACGGAGGGCTGGCAACACTCGGGGTAGCAGACTCGCTGCCCGGTGGCACAGGGCTCGCGGATGGAACGGGCTGGCTGGCACACGCTCCAAGGCCAACGAGCAGCCCAATCAGCAGAACCAAGCTACTGGTTTCACGTGCCTGCATGAAATTTCCCCATTCTATAATTCCTCCACGCCCACCCTATTCCCGATATGCGACCACTTGGGGGCGTGTATTATTTCGCTTGAAACTTACTGCTTCTTAAGTGTTGCCGCAATTTGAACCATCTGACTTTCGGCTTCTTCGCGAGTATTGCCATTGAAGTCGAATACCCAACGCGTGTCTCCAATATCGGTGAAGACTGAAAGAAGTGTGCCATCGTAGTTAGGATCGGGTTCACCAGAGGGGTCCAGCTGCTTAAATTCTGTGACAACTGCCGGGCGATCCGCAAATTTCGTGAGATCATCGCGAATTCGCCACTCAAGTGTCAACTGACTCGCGAGCGCACTTTCAATCTTTTCGCGCGTGGGCATTTTTTGAAGATCCAGCCGCGGAGCAAACTGGACGTTCAAGCCAGCCACAACACTAGATTGCAAGATAGTTTCTGGTCTGTCTCTCTTTTCAAGAGTAATAGGGGAATACCCCTCGGGCACGTCAATGGTATAACTACCGTCTTTGCAAACTAACCAAACTTTGCCATCCTTGGCGATGGCGGTTCCCTCGGGGCCGAGGGCCTCCTGCGTCGGTGTGGGCGTTGGGGTGAGAGAGGCTGTGGCAGCGGCACTGGAGGTAGCCGACGGCGTGCTGCTCGGGGCAATGGGAACGACGGTCGAATGAGGCTGGCTAGCACATGCCCCAAGTGCAGTCAAGGCCGCTAGATAGAAAACCGGCCTGCCAATCATAGACAGCTGAATACCGGTTCGTCCCGCAGGCGACGCACCGAACTGTCTTGTCCCAGGTTTCCCAATCAACCGAAACTCCCGCAGCAATTCATATTTCATTTAACAACCCGCGAAAATCTAGTGCTTCTGGAGAGAGTCCGCTGTCTGCTTCATCAGAGCCTCCGCCTCTTCGCGGGTGGAGGCAGTGAAGCTGAACGCCCACACCGAGCCACCAATTTCGGTAAACACGGAAAGAATGGTGCCGTCAAAGTCGGGCTCACCACTATGAATAGACGACAAAAGCTTGAACTGCGTGACAATCGCGGGCCCTCCAGCAAACTCGTTAAGATCATCACGAATCTGCGGTTCGTTAGTCAATGAACCGAGCAACGCTTGCTCTATCTCCTCGCGCGACGGCACCCTCGGCTGATCCAACCGCGGGGTAACATAAATAACTGAGCTGCCGTCAATAGAGGACCGAAAGACAACCGGACTTTCTGTAGATGTAGCCACACTGTCAGAGTAGAACCCTTCAGGCATATCGATGGTGTAGGTACCGTCAGCACTTACCAGCCACGCCTTGCCGTCCTTGTCCACCGCCGTCCCCGCCGGACCGAGAGCCTCCTCCGTAGGTGTGGGAGTGGATGTAGGGGTCGGCGCAGACGAGGCAGAAATACTGACCGTAGGCCTGGCACTAGCAGCACCTGTGCTGGCAGATTCGGAACCCGTTGTCGCGGCACCGGGCTCGGCATCCGTACAAGCGCCAAGCCCCGTGAGTAGAGCCAAGAGCAGAACCGGGGCAACCAACCTGTGTGTGCGCATGATTCCTCCTGTGGGTAGCGATCGGCATGTCGCGCATGTGACGCATGTGACGCGCAACATGATGCCACAGGCCCCTCGTCCGCACCTACGATTCAGCCCCCTGCTAGGTCAGCCGTCACGGAACGTGCACTACCAGGGCAACTGGGGCTATCGCCCCCTCGTCGCCCCTGATGGCACCCAGCCCCCTGCCGCCCAACGGGGCTATGGCGTAACCTACGACACAGCCCCGATGGTTTGCTGACAGTGAGGACCCACACCATGAGTAATGAAGAGTTGTCTGTCGACTACGAGCTGGCCGAGCGCCAGCGCGCGCAACTAGCGAGCGACGGCAAGGCCAGCCTAGAGGCCTCCATCGCCGCCACTGAGTCCTGGCTGGACAAGCAGACCGTGGCCCAGTGGGGCGTGCAACCCGGCGCAGACTATTTCCGCCGCGCCTACCGCGATTTCCTGGAGACATTCATCGCCCACCTAAAGGGCAATATTGCCCAGCTTGACGAATTCACCACCCGCCTCCACCGCGCCCTACGCGAGTTCCAGAATAACGAAGAAGAGCTACAGGAAGTTGTTCATCAAATAGTTGCCGAAATAGACGAAAAATCGCAGAAGAATTTATTTGTTCCTGTCAATAAACCCATCAACCCCCAGGGGCACCCCTCGTCCCCTTACCTGCGGATGGAATAAAACAGCTATAACAATGTTGGAGGACCCCCATGCCTGATGACTCTAAATATAAAGAGCTGCAGCAAGTAGCTCAATTACCCTCGTCATTTACTGCCGATGAGACTGGGCCCCTATTCGACACCATTGCGGAATGCAAGGTGGCACTGGAGAAGTTCCGTGAGGCCACCGGTCTGGTGGGGCAGACTGCCAGTCAGTTGACTGAGTGGTCTGATCGGATGTTTCGGCTACTGGAGGTACAAGCCGAACATGTGGGGCATGCTAACGAGCAGTACACCCAGGCCATCGAGTCGTTGGATGTCGCCCGGCAGGAGTTTGCGCAGTTGTCGCCGGAGTTGATGACTCCGGCGGAGAAAGAACGTTTGGGGCAGGTGAAGATTGCGTATAAGAACGGGGAGATGATGTCCGGCCCCGAACTAGCCGAGGCGATTGCGGCCGACCGCAAGGCCCAACGCGACGCCCTGGCCGAGAAAACCCTGAATACCATGAACACGGCACTCAGGGAGGTCGGCGGAGCAATCAAGCAGCTCAAAACCGGCCTAGAAGCAGCCTCGTCCAGCAACGACGTCTTGTACGGCCCCCCTCCCGGGACGAAGAGTTTCCTCCGGGCAGCCGACTTTGGTAGCGGCGCCACCAGCGCTGGCGGTGGTGGTGGTTTTGGGGGCGCTGGCAGTGCTGGCGGTCTGCCTGGGGGCGGGTCGCCGGGAAGTGTTGGCCTGCCCGCGGGTTTGCGGGGGGCAGTTTTGCCGAATGGCGTGAGCCTGCCGGGTGGTCCGGGTTTGCCTGCGGGCCCGAGTGTTCCGGGTGGCCCGGGTATGCCGGGTGGTTCGGGTGGTCCGGTTGGGGTGGTGCCTGATGGGCCGAGTGGGGCGGTGGCCCCGATTGGGAAGGTGCATTTGCAGTTGCGGCCTGATGGGCCGGTGACGGGTTATACCCCGCCGGCTGTCAATCAGTTGGATTCTCCGGCTTGGCGTAGTGATTATCAGATTCCGGGCTTGCCTAAGCCGCCTAGTCATGGTTTGGCTGGTGGGGTGTTGGGTGGGGTTAGTGCGGGTGGGGCGGCCTTGGCCTCTCGCCTGGGCCCATCTTCCACCGCTGCGGCGGTGGGGCGGGTGGCGCCCATGGGTGGGGTGATGGGTATGCCCGGTCTGGGCGCCCCCACCGCTACTGGTGGGGCGCGCGTGGGTGGGGCGCGCCCGCCGGTGGGTGGCATGCTCGCCCCTAGCAGCGGCACCGCGGCGGGGGCTAAGGCCCCCACTGGTGGTACCCGGCCCGCGATGGCTCGGCCCGGCGCGGCCCGGGCGGGGATGGGGCCGGTGAGCGGGGTTGGGGCCACGGCCACCAGCCCGGCAGGCAAGCCAACCGGCACCACCGGCTCGGCCCGCCCCGCTGGTGCGGCCCGGCCCGCTGGTGGGGTGTGGGGTGCCAACAGTGCCGCCGGGGGCAAGGATAAGAAGGATCAACGCGCGGCCCGGCCGCACCTGCTGGGCTACCAGCCCACTCGCCTGACGGAAGAAGACGCCCCCCAGATCGATCCCAGCATCTATGGGGCAGGCAACGCCCAAAACCTCCGCCCCGCCCCCCGCGACGACAGCGACGAATGGTAACCAGCCACCACCAACCCCCAAACTAAAAATAAGGGGGCCGCCAAACACCTGCAGTGCTCCCCGGAAGAAGGCACCCGATTACCGGACCCAACTTCCGGGGAGCACTCCACACCCCCACCCGCCGACCCCGCGCGTTATCCCTGTCCCGGCGTCCACCCCAACTGCGCCACCTGCAAACCAGCATCCCGGGAGATGACCTGCACCCGCCCCGGCACAGAACGCACAGCCTTAACACGCCCAATCACCGCGCCATCATCCGGGTTACCGGACAACAACATCACCGTCGTCCCCAGCTCGTTCATAGACTGGGCAATCGGCTCGTACAGTGCACGCGACGCCCCACCCATGCGACGAGTAATAATCAGGTGCAAGCCAATGTCAGCGGCCTGGGCCAACAGTGGTTGCAACGGCAACAGTGGATTACCCGCACTCGTGACCACTAGGTCGTAGTCATCCACCAGCACCCAGGCCTCGGACCCCGTCCACCACGAACGATCCCGCAACATCTCCGGTGTCACATCGTTACCGGGCAGCCGGGTAGTCAAATACTTGGCCAGGCCCTCCATCTGCGCCTGAATATCATCACGCTTCGTGATGTAGGCCGCCGTGTAATCCTGTGGCAACAGCCCAAGCATGGCGCGCCGCAGGTCGATCGCGAAAATCTTGGCTTCCTTCGGGGAATGCGTCCGCATCACCTCACGCGCCAACAATCGCAAGAAGGAAGACTTGCCCGACTTCGGGTCCCCTAGCACCAACAGATGCGACTCGACCCGGGGCCGGAACAGCAACGGCCCCATGCGAGTCTCTTCGATCCCCAACACCAGCTTGGCGGCCGCCCCCCGGCCCTGCGGATCAGCGCCCGGCAAAGCCAACAACTCTGCCACCTCGATACGCTCCGGCAGCAACCGCAGCTTCGGGCCCGGGCCGTGCGGTGCCGCCTCGGCGATAGCCTGCAAAGCCTGCGTCACGCCCGCCCCCACCGTGCTCGGATCCGAATCCCCATCGATGCGCGGTAGGCCCAGCAGCATGTGATGCTTGCTCATCTCCAAACCCCGCCCCGGCTTCCCGTCGGGCACATTCATCGCTGCCTTCCGGTCAATAGTCGAATCGCTGGCCTCGCCCAGCCGCAGCTCTATGCGCGTGCCGATCACGTCGCGGATCTGCTGGCGTAGATCCATCCACCGCTGCGAGCCCACAACCAGGTGCACCCCAAACGTCAACGCCCGCGCCATCATCGTCTGGATCCGCATATCCAGACTGTCGAAGTCGGCCCGCAGGCTGTCCCAACCGTCCACGATCAGGAAAACGTCGCCGTAACCGTCGTCGTACTGACCGGCCGCCCGCCCTCGCCGATAAGTCGTAATCGAATCGATGCGGTGCGCCCGGAAATACTTCTCCCGGTCGGCCAGAATCGCGTCGATCTCCGCGAGCATACGGTTAATGACGTCCTGCCGGTCCCGGGTGGCCACCCCCGCCACGTGCGCCGCGCCCTCGAACGACGCGAACGTTCCCCCACCCAAATCAATGATGTAGAACTGCACCTCTTGCGGGGTGTGGGTCAAGCTCAACGCCAGCACGAGCGACCGCAGCGCCGTCGACTTACCCGACAGCGGCCCCCCAATAATCCCGACGTGCCCGTTGGCACCCGCCAGCTCCACCTCCAGCCCGGCCCGCCGCTGCTCCAGCGGCAAGTCGACGATGCCCAGCGGAATACGCAGCGGGCCCCGCTGCCGCCAACTCGGCGAATGCAGCCCCAACTCCGGGGTCACAGTCAGGTCGCCCAGCAGACTATCCATCGTCTCGGGCACCTCCAGCGGCGGCAGCCACACCTGGTGGGCGGGCGTGCCCTTACCGCGCATCTGCTCCACCGCAATGTCAATCTCCGACATCCCGACCCAGCGTTCGTCTCCCGGCAGCACCGTCGGTTCGTTGCTGGCCACCTGGGTGTCCTCCCGCTGCAACACCGGCGCCACCGTGAACGGCAGCAACTTGACTTCCCGGCCCGAGCCGTCAGACGTCGTCAAGCCCGCCGTCACCTGACGGGCAGGCGGTGGGGCTGCCACATAGGAGGCGCGGAACCGGATCATCTGGTCCGTGCCCGGCTTCAGGTACCCCACCCCGGGATAGTTCGGCAGCTCGTAGGCGTCCGCAACCCCGAGCACCTCTCGGGACTCGGAAGCCGAGAAGGTCCGCAAACCCATACGGTAAGACAAGTGCGAGTCCAAGCCCCGCAAGCGCCCAGCTTCCAACCGTTGGGAAGCCAACAGCAGGTGAATGGACATTGACCGCCCCAGGCGCCCCACGGCCACGAAGATCTCGATGAACTCCGGCTTCGCCGACAACAGCTCCGAGAACTCGTCCAGAATGATGAAGAGCGCGGGCAGTGGCGGGCAAGAGTGCTTGCCCGCCCGCCGATCGGCCTCATAATCGGTGACGTTGGCGTACGCTCCGGCCTCCCGCAGCAGTTCCTGGCGGCGCACCATCTCGCCACGGATCGCGTCCTGCATCCGGTCAACGAGCGACAACTCCGACTCCAGGTTGGAAATCATTGCAGACACGTGCGGCAGATCCGCCATGCCCGCGAAAGTCGCCCCACCCTTAAAGTCGACCAGCACGAAGTTCAACTGCTCCGGCGAATGGGTCAGGGCCATCGCCAGCACGATGGTGCGCAACACCTCCGACTTGCCGGAACCCGTGGCCCCAATGAGGAGCCCGTGCGGGCCCATGCCCTGTTGGGCGGCCTCCTTGATGTCGATCAGCACCGGCACCCCCTCCGGGGTGACCCCGAATGGGACCCGCAACCGGTCTCGCCCCTCCCGGCGTCGCCACTGCCGCTCCGGGTCAAAGTCGCGAATGTCGCCGATGCCCAGCAGCTCCATCAGGTCCACCGACCGCTTCGGGTCCGTCTGCCCGACAGCCGCCTCCACCGAGGGCCGCGACTGGGTCTGCCACCGCAGCATCCGCCGCGCCACCGCCTCCGCCTGCGCCAACCCCATTTGGTCAGGCACGGTCTCCAGCGGCGGATGGTCGAGCAGCAACACCTCCATCTGCCCGGGATCGGATTCGTCGGTCCCTGGCCGCAACACCATGCGCACCGTGGTCCGGCTGGTCAAGGCGCCCCACGACGCCATCAGGCGCACCACCGTGACCCCCTCCGCCCCGTTGATGAGCGGCAGAATCCCGGCCGGGGCCTGCTGACCATCCAGCACCAGCAGCAGGTGCGGCCAGTCGGTGTGATCGCCGCGCGGCGTGAACGGGGATCGTCCGGTCAGTTCCTCCCCCAACAGGCCTGCCAGCTCTGCCGCGTCCGTCGATACCAGGCGGGCGGCCCCGAGCGCGTCGGTGCTCTGCGTGGAGCGGGCGTGCGGTAGCCACTTCAGCCATTCCCATTGGCTTGCCGCCTCCGGAGTGGTCAGGACCGCGATGCGCAAAGCTTCGGGAGACAAAAAAGTCGCCAAGTGGGTGAGCAAAGCCCGGGCCTGGCTGCGGGTGTCCGCGACCTGACCACACAGCTCAAAATGGCTGAAGTCACCCAGCATCACCCCAAACGGCATCTGATCCACCGTGGAGTGGGCCGCCAGGAACCGGCTCAGCGCCGAGTGGCAGACGACGTCGGGGTTGGCCAGGGCCGGCAACTCCGGCTCCACCAGTTCCATCGCCAGATCCTGTTGCGAAGTGCCCAGGCGCACGCTCAGCGAACCCGGGTCGGACATATCCCGCTCCCACAGGCGCACCCCGTCCTCCGTCAGCAACACCAACGTGTCCGGGTTGGGCAAGTGCCAGCTGACGCAGGCCCGCTGCTGCTTGGCCACCGTCCGCACCGTCTCGCGCATCTCCCCGAGGTAGGCGAGGTATTCGCGCCGCAGCGTCGAGACCTTCTTCCGATGCCCGCCGATCTGGCGATACAGGTTGAACCCGACCATTGACAGCATCGCCACTACCATGCCTCCGGCCATGAGCAGCATGCGCGGATTGGAGTTCTGGGAAAACGCCATGAACGCCATGACACCCATCGACCCCATCATCGGCAGCACCATCGCCAAAATGTTGCCCACCCCGGCCGGTTCGGCTTGGTCGGGTGGAGCCTGCAGCATCAACTGCCCCTCAGGCATTTCCGGAGCGACGGCCGTGCGACTACCCGGAGCTAGGGTGGCCATGGGGTTCCTCCTTTGGGCGGCCATATCTGTGGCCGTAGACACAGCGGCATCCTACGCGGGATCATTGCCGGGTGTTGACCTCAGGGTCATTACCGGTGCATTCGCCCTCTACTTGCCCCATAGGCCACGTACTATCGTCGACACTCGGGGGCGTCCCGCTCGCCCGGCCCGCGGCCGCGATACTTAGGAGGACTGGATGGCTGGCTCCTTGACTTCCGCGACCATCGTCGACGTTTACGGCAGGCACGACGTCGCGGTCCCCACGGGCACGTCCCTGGGTGGCCTCCTGGACCACCTGGGCATAGACCACACCCCCGGCACTCTGGTTGTCGCCGACAACAACGGCAAAACCGTCGACCTCGACGACGTCTTCGGCTCGCACCTGCCCCCCGGCAGCCTGCTGACCATCACCCGCGGCACCGACACCCGGCAGGCGGAGGTCCGGGCCATCACCGAAGCCACGCGCAGCTGGTTCCACCCCGTGCTCGGCCTGGTCGCCGCCTTTGGGATCCTCATCGTGCTCGAAGCGACCTTGGTGGCAGAGGTGTGGCTGGCCCAAACGTGGGCACCCGCTTGGCTGCGTTGGGCGCTGGCGGCGCTCTGTCTCGCCCTGTCCCTAGCGTTACTGGCGCGGCGGCGCGTGTGGACCAGTCCGTGGCTCTGCCCGCCGACGACGGCCTGTGTCGGGCTGGCCGTGGCGGGCCTGCTGACACCCGACGCCCTGGCCGCCGCCAGCCTGCTGCCCACCCTCGCCGCGTGGGGGGCATTGATGGGGGCCCTCTTGGCTTGGACCTTGACCCGTGGCACCGTCTTGTTGACTGCCGCCTACGTCTGGGCGGGCCTCGCCATCACCGCCACCGTGCAGGCCACCCTCGGGGTGCCGTGGACACAGTTGGCGCCCTTCGTGCAGGTACTGGCCACCGTCGGTGTGACTGTCGCCCCCCAATACACCTTCCGGGTGCCGGACAGCCAGTTGCTCGACTTACCGCTGGTGACAACGTCGGCCCCAACGGTGCGGGCGCCCGCCGTCGTCGCTCCCGTTCCCATCACCCACCGCCGGGTCGAACGCTCCCTGCGGGAAGCCACCGCCCGTGGCCAGGTTCTGCTGCTGTTTTGCTGCACCCTGGTGGCGGTGACCGCCCTCCTGAACGTGCAGCTGATCGGACTGGCTACCTGGGCGGGGCGGGCGGCACTCGCGCTGCAGTTGGCGTGCCTGGGCGTGCTGCTGGTGACCCCGCGCCACCACCGCGAGCGCGGGGCGCGTGCCTTGCCCCGCCTGACGGCACTCGTCTTGGTGCTGGCCACCGCCCTCGGCTCGCCGCTCCTGCCCCAGGTGGGGGCGGCCACGATGGGGGCAATGCTGGTGGTGGCCGCCTGTGGGGTTTGTGTGGGCACGGTGCTGCACACGACCAAACCAACAACGCCGCTTTTCGGTCGTTTCTTGGATCTCGTGGAGGCGTTCAGCCTCCTAACGCTCCTGCCAGCCGCTAGTTTGGCGGCAGGCCTATTCACCCTAGTGCGACAGGTGATGTCATGACCCGCACCGCAACCTCCGATTCCCACTTCCCGGCCTTCGGGGCCCCGCCGCTGCCGCAGGTTGCCCCGGCGACGGGCGGCAAACTCCTGACTGCGCACCTGCTGGATGTCGCGTGTCTGGCGGGCTTGGGGGCCGTGGCCTGGCTAGTGCGTCCCTCACCCGGTTTCGTGGGGATGATCGTGGGGGAAGGACTCGTGGTGTTGGCGCTGACGCGCGCGATCCTGGGCCGTTCCCCCGGGGCTTACGTCACGGGCACCGCCTGGGTGCGGGTTGGCACCAATCAGGCCCCGGGCCTTGGGCGAGCATTCGCCCGCGTCGGGTTGTTGACGCTGCTGTTGTTGACAGTCGTGGGGCCCGCTGTCTCCGTCGCGCTGTCCCGCAATGGCCAGGACTGGGTGGATCGCCTGCTCGGCACCAGTGGGGTTGACGTGCGCCAACCGGTGCCCGCGTCAGCGGGTTACGCTCGCCGCCCCGCCAACGTCGGGGCGAGTAGAGCGGGCGCTGGTCGTTCTGCTCCGCTCCCGCCCCCACCGCCGCAACATGCCGCCCCGGCAGGTGGCCGCCGCGCGGATCGTGGCGGCTCGCGTCCCGACTCCCTCGGCGAGGCCCATTCGCAGCGGGCTCGGTCGCGGGTGGCCGTTCCCGCCGGCGCGGGGCTACCCAGCGCGGCCGTCGGGCAGGGCGCATCCGGCGGCAAGGACAGGGCGGGGACGCCCACCGGCCAACACCCGAGCGGACCGGGTGGACCGGGTGCAGCCATCCCGATGCCCCGCCCCGTCACCCCACCCGCACCACTCGGCGCGGCACGCCCCACAGCCCCCACCGGCACCGGCGCACGAAACCCCGGGGCTCCAACCGCCCCCACGCCCACCGGCCAGCACCCGAGCGGACCGGGTGGGCCGGGTGCATCCATCCCGATGCCCCGCCCCGTCACCCCACCCGCACCACTCGGCGCGGCACGCCCCACAGCACCCACCGGCGCCGGCGCACGGAACCCCGCGGTCCCCCACCCGGCACCGCCCGCAGCAGGGCCGCGCGCGGTGCCCACCCGTCCCCCGTCATCGCGCACCGCGCAGCCCTCGACCGCCGGTGGGGAGCACCAGGCTGGGCCCCGCGTGTCCCCCGTGCCACCCCCGCACTCGGCGGCGACCACTGGGCGCGCCAACGGCGTCAACCCGGCCCCCGCAGCTGCCCTACCCCCCAACATCACCCCGCGCCGCAGCGCTGAGGGAACCGGGGAGCCCTCTGGTCGCCACCGCGCCAACGGCCCGGGCCCGGCCACCCCTCGGCTGCACACAGTCGCGTCGTCCGTCCCCACCCACCGCGCGCCAAGCCCCTCCGCTGTGACGCCATCGGGCTCGACCCCGCGCGTGCCCGGCGGCTTCCTGCCGGGAGCCACTCCGTCAACCACACCACCGTCGGAAGGGCTGACGGGGCCTATCCCGAAGGTCGAAAGCCGCCCGGTGCCGACGACTGCCCAGTTGTCGCGCTCGGTGTTGCTCCGGCCGGGGCCCGCCCCGACAGAGGACGGTAGGCCGAAGCCCGCCCCGACGGGGGGCGGCAAGTCGACACCTCCCGCAGGCGCCAGCCCGGCCCAGCCGCAGGTGCATGTCATCGAACCCCGGAGCGGCAAAGCCTCCCAGTCACCCGAGTCGGCTGGGCCGCAAGTGCACGTCGTTGGTCCCCCGCGTACGCGCCGCGCCGCCCGCCGTGCGGAGCCGCCACGCTAGGCGGAAAGAACCCAGGCAGACTGCTGTCGCCGAGCGGCCCGCCGCGTCGAGCCGCCGCAGACGCCTGGCGGACCAGAGGCCGGAGCGAATGCCCGCGTTGTCCCCGCAGTCCCGTCGCAGGGCTACCCAGACACGCCCAGACATCCGGGCACAGCTAAAAGGGGGGTCCCGCCTGCATGAACAGGCGGGACCCCTCTTAGCGAGCGTTCTTACATGAACGCCTGCGCGTTGGTCGAGTCGACAGACGCGTAAGTCTCGCCCGAAGACTCCACCATCCGGCCAATGCGGGCGAGCACCTCGCGCATGTTTTCCATGCCGTCGGTCCACTTGCCCTTGGCGATCAGGTAGGCCTGCTGGGCATCACCTTCCCAGTTGCTCTTCAGCTGGGACAGTTCCGCGTCCATGTTGGCCAGGATCGACTCAATGTGGGCCGCACCCGCGGCCACGTCAGCGGCGGCGGTGGCCAAGACAGCGTAGTTAACCCTCAAGTCCATTATATGTCTCCTTTACTGTCCGTTTAGCCGAGCGACTTGGCGATCGAGGTGTAGACGTCCGCTTCGGCGGAGTCAGTGGCTTCGTACTTTTGCTGCGCCCCGCGTAGCTTGGCCTCGAAGTCCTCCAGTGCATCGGTCACCGTACGCGAAGACACGGTCCATGCCCCCATAAGCAGGTGGAAGGCCGCAGCAGCGGGGCCATCCCATCCCTTACCCATGGCGGCGATCTGCGACTCCAGAGTCTTCAACCGACCACGAAGCTCTTCGCGAGTGCTGGACACGGTGTCTGCACCACGAAGAATTGCACCTTCGGCTGCCGAAAGCTGTCCTTCCATACTGTCCTCCAAGTAATGGATCGATAGATAAGTATGCCCAGTCGCAAACTATCTGTGACAACGCACACAGTAGGTAATATTACTGCCGCCGTCTACCGGAACGGACCTGTATGGGGCAGAAACGGGGCGGACGCCAGTAGCCTGGGGCAGAGCCAGGAACCTAGCATCGGTTCGAGGCACGATGAGGCACCTTGGAGGAGAGAATGAACGACTTGGCACCTGCGTCAGCGCCGACCCTGCTGCCAATCTCCGTGTCCTACGACGGCCAGACCGCCGATCTCTCCGTTCCCGCCGAGGTGCCGCTGGCTGAATTGCTCCCGGGCCTGGCCCGGGCGTTAGGGCGCCTGGACACCCTGGCCGCCTCTGAGGGCTACGCGGTCTTTACCTCGGTCGGCAAGCGCCTCGGTCAAGAAAAATCCTTGCGGGCCCAGAAGGTTGCCGCGGGGTCGGTATTAACCCTGCAGCCGCTCGCGACTGCCGCCCGCGAGCAACGATACGACGACCTCGTCGAAGTCGTCAGCAAATCGGTGGAGAAAGACCAGGCCCCGTGGAAGCGCAGCCACTCGCTGCAATTGTCGGCGCACACCGCCGCCCTCCTCATTGCCGTCGCGGCCCTGCTCATCGCCTCTGATCGCACCCACTCGGCGGCAGCCGCCGCCGTGGGCATCGTGGGGGCACTGTTGGTGGTACTGACGGCCGCCGTCGTCGCCCGCGTACCATCCCGCGGTGGCGCCCTGTCGCTGGTCCACACCGCGCCCCTACTGCTCGGCAGCGCCGCCGCTGTGCTGGGCTCGGACAAGTGGGACAGCGCCGCGTTGCTGGCCGCCGGGGTGGGCACCACCCTCGGCGCCCTGGGGGTCTTCGCCCTGCCCAGTGACCTCCACGCCTCCCTATGGGGCCCAGTCACCGCCGGGGTATGCCTGAGCGTGTTCGCCGCCCTAACCAAGTTCGCTGGCGTCTCCAGCCCGGCGGCCGCGGCCGGCGTCTTCGCTTTCCTCGTCCTGCTGACCCTGGCCGCCCCCTGGGTGGCGTTGGCCCGCTTCCCAGTGCGGGTCACGGGGGAGATAGACAACGACCTAAACCCCGACGTCATAGCCGCCCAAGTGGCGGCCTCCCACATGTTCGTCGTCTCCGTCAAACTCGGCGCCTGCCTGACCCTGTTGTTCCTGGCCCCCTTCCTGGCGGGATCCCTCACGGCGATAGCGCTGCTGGCCTGCACCGGACTGTCGCTCATGCTCACCACCCGCTTTCTGCGTTCCCGCGTGGAGGTGCTTGTCGGCGTGATCACCGGCATGGTGTTGACCGTGGGGGCCACCCTCGCGCTGGCGCTCCTGCAGCCGAGTTGGGTGCCGGTGGTCGGCGGCGCGGTGCTGCTGGCGGCCATCCTGCTGTTGGTGACCAACGTGGTCAACGCCCAGTTGCGTCCGACCCTCACCCGCATCGCCGACGCCTGCGGCGTGTTGGCCCTGCTCGCCATCATGCCGCTGACCGCACTCTTGTGGGGAGTCATCTAAGTGCCGTCGAATAAGGACATCCTCGAAGCCCAACGCTTCAACCGCCGACGCCTGATCACGGCGTTCTCCTCTGGCGCCCCCGGGGGACGGGAGTTGGAACCTCGCTCTCCCCTGCGGCCCCTCTTCGTGGGGCTCCTGCTGGCGTTGGTGCTGCTGGCGGTGGCGGCGGTGGCTGGTCGCTTCGCCCCAACTTTGCCTGCCAACTGGCAAAACTCGACCGTAATCGTCGTCAAAGGTACCGGCGCCCGCTACTACTCCATTAACGGCATCCTGCATCCGGTCACCAACATCACCTCCGCCAAGCTCTTGTCCGAGCCCGGCAACTACCAAACCAGCGAAGTTTCGGCCTCGACCATTGCCGGCATCAACCGGGGACCCCAGGTTGGTATCACGGACGTGCCCGACGACGTCCCCGCCGCCGCCGCACTGCAATCGTCCCAATGGACCACCTGCGCCCTGCCCGACGGCCCGCACACGTGGGTGGCCACCACCCCGGCCGAACTAGAGGAGGCCTCCACCATGCTGGTGGAGGTCGAGGGGGACGTCTACCTGCTGCACGGCTCAACCGCCCACCCGATCCCCGCCGAGTCCCGCAACGGGGTGCTGCTGGCCCTCGGGCTGGAGACAGCCCCCCGCACGCAGGTTCCGGCGGCCTGGCTCAGCATCTTCACCACCGGCAGCCCACTGACTGCCCTGACGCTCACCAACGTCGGCCAACCGACAACCGGCATGCCACCGAAACTGGCCAACGCCAGCATCGGCACCATCGTCGAGGTCGCGGAGGAAAACACCTCCCGCTTCTACGTGGTTTCCGCCCCGCAAACTTTGGCGCCATTGTCGCCGGTGGCCAAAGCGATGTACGGCCTAAACAAGTCCGACGCCCTCACCCAGACTCCCCTCTCGGTGACGGTGGCCGACATCGCCCAGCTGCAGGTCGACGCCGACGGGGTCGCCCCCGCCGACTGGCCGACATCCATCAGCTTGCCCACCACCCCCGGCCTGCTGCCGTGCCTGCGGCTAACCACCCAGGAGGAGACCCTCAGCGCCCAGTTGGCTGCCCTGCCCGTCCCCAAGGAGGACTTGGGCGCCAACCCGGTCACCGTCGGCGGCGGCTCGGGGGCCTTGGTGCGGCTGACGACGGGGGGCGACCTGGGGGCCGTCTCTTTCATCTCCGACATCGGCAAGTCCCACAGCCTGGGCGCCGACCCGACCTCGACGCTGGCCCACCTCGGCTGGAGCCCGGAGGATATCGTCGACATTCCGGCTGCCTGGGGCAAGTTGGTGCCCGCCGGCGGCACCATGACATCCGAGACCGTGTGGCAGACGGTGGAGAAACAGTGAGCGGGCGGGCAGCGTGCCGCCGCACCGTCGGGGTGACACTCAGCGTCGGCCTGCTGCTGGCTGGCCTCGGGGCGCCCGCACACGCCGCTCCGGCCCCCAGCCCGTCGCCCGCCGCCCAACAGTGCGAGGTCGGGGTGGAGCGCCTCATCGCCGATCCCCCACCGATCATCGCGCAGCTGGGTATGCCCGCGGCGTGGGAGTTGTCGCGCGGCGAGGTCGTGGTGGCTGTCGTCGACTCAGGGGTAGCGTCCCAAAATGCACACCTGCAGGGCGACGTCGTGCTGCCTGGCCTGGACCTGCTGGACAACAAGAATGCCCACGTCGACGAGTACGGACACGGCACCGCCATCGCGGGGCAGATCGCCGCCCGGCAGGTGGAAGGCTCCGGATTGGTGGGGCTCGCCCCGGCCGCCCGCATACTGCCGGTGCGGGTCTACCAGGATCCCGACGAGCGCACCACACAGGCCGGGCGGGGATTGGACGTGGGCCGGACGGCCGCAGGCATCCGGTGGGCGGCCGACAACGGTGCCCAGATCATCGTCGTGGCCCTGTCCACCCCTGAGGATCACCCAGCGCTACGCGAGGCCGTGGAGTACGCCGACGCGCAGGGCGCCCTCGTGGTGGCCTCCACCGGCAACATGCGTGAAGGAGAGGACCCCAACGCGCCCCGTTTCCCGGCGGGCTACGACCAAGCCCTAGCGGTCACCGCCGTCGACCTGCGCGGCCTGCCATCCACCAGCGTTGTGCAAGGCGAGCACATCGACATTGCCGCCCCCGGCATGGCGGTGCCCTCCGCCTTCCTGGCCTCCGGCGACTGCATTTTTGCCGGTGACCAACCCTCGTCGTCGTACGCCACCGGCTACGCCGCCGGGATTGCCGCCCTGGTGGCCGGACGGTTCCCGCACGAGCGGCCCGCCCAGTGGAAGTACCGGCTGCTGGCCACTGCCTCCCGCGCCACTCCCACGGACCACAACCGGGCTACCGGCTGGGGGCTAATCTCCCCGGTAGCGGCCCTAACCTTTGTTAACGACGGTCGTCTGCCTGGCCCGGCAAACCCAGATTTCGCGCCGCTGCCCTCTGCCACCCCGGCCCTGCTGGCCCGGCCCGCCGCCACCGATCTCGCCCCCGCGCAAGCCCAGCGTCACGGCGCCCTGACGATTGCGGGTAGCGGAGCGGCCGTGACCCTGGGGGCCCTGCTGGTGGCCAGCCTGGTTCGGCGCCGCCGCGTGGCCGCTGACCGCCACTAGGGCGGGACCGCTACCACCAGCTCGCAGGTTGCGATCATGTATCGAAGGTGGGGGCGTTCGCCCCAGCCCCTGCCGCACAAATGTGATGCTCCCTACATTGGGGGCATGAAGAAAACTGCGTATTCCCGTTTTTTGGCGGCTTGCACGGGCCTGTTACTCCTGGTCGGCTGCGCGTCCG
This sequence comes from Buchananella hordeovulneris, assembly GCF_001907235.1. Lineage (GTDB taxonomy): Bacteria > Actinomycetota > Actinomycetes > Actinomycetales > Actinomycetaceae > Buchananella > Buchananella hordeovulneris. Next base: position 77,475 of record NZ_MQVS01000001.1, on the reverse strand, counting down.
GTGGTGGCAGCCAAAGCACTGCCGACCACGGCGAAGCCCCGGCCGCCGAACACGCTGTACCCGCCGACACGAATCGCTCCGCTGCACTTGGCGAAGCGGCGACCGATGGGGGCCTAGAAAACACCGCCCCGCAAGCCCGGCAGGAGCAAAAGCTCATTCAGACAGGTTCGGCCCGGGTCCGGGTGGACGACCCCGAGGCGGGCCTGGCTGCGGTACGCACCAAGATTCAGGAACTGGGCGGACGCCTGGACAACATCGGCACCTCAACCACCGACGGACGTGTTTCGGCCACCATGACCCTGCGGGTACCCAGCGACAAGTTCGACGGCTTCCTGCAGTACCTCGACGACCTCGGCAAGGTGGAAAGCACCAACGTCTCCGTCTCCGACGTGACCCTGGAATACCGGGACACCGAGGCACGCATCAAAACCTTGGAGGCCTCTATTGCCGGGTTGCGTGAACTGTTGCAGAAGTCAGCTTCGGTGGAGGAACTGCTCGCAGTGGAGACCCAGTTGACCTCCCACCAAAGCGAGCTAGATGGCTTGAAGGCCCAGCTGCGCGTGCTGGAGGACCAGGTCTCGATGTCGACCCTGGACTTGGAGCTGCGCACCAGTTTCGCCTACGAGAGTCCCGATGATTCTTTCTCATCGGCATTCCGGGAAGGCTGGCAGAACCTCGTGAACTTCGCCAAGGGACTGGTGCGGATGCTGCCGCTCTTGCTGGTGTGGACCTTAGTCCTGGGCGCTGTGTACTGGCTGGCCCGCAGGCTTGTGCGCCGCTACCAGCACCGCCAGGCCGCTGCCGCCGGGACGCCGGACGCGGCCTCCGCCCCGCCCGCGCGGCAAAGCGACCCCGACGACGCCCTGCCCGCGGCCCCGCCAGCGGGCACCCCGCTGGCTCCCCTGGACCAGGTAACTGCCCGGCCGCCCGCCACCGACTAGGCGGCAGTCACCGCGCCACCGGGGCGGCACGCCCGACCGCCGAGCAGAAAAGGGAGGTGGGCCCGGACTTTCCGGGCCCACCTCCCTTGGGCTAACGCTGGTTAGGCGTCGTGCGGGGCGTCCGCAGCGTGGCGACCGCGCGGGGGCTCGGCAGCGCCCTGCCCCTCCGCCCCCACCAGCTCCGCGATGGGCTCCTCCGCGAACGTCCGGAAGACGAACTCACCCAGCGGGCCCTCCCCTTCCGCGTCAACGATTACCTTCTGCCCCGGCTTGATCTCACCGAACAGAATCTTCTCGCTGAGGGCATCCTCGATCTCGCGCTGGATCGCCCGCCGCAACGGCCGGGCGCCGAGCACTGGGTCGTAGCCCTTCTCCACCAGCAGCGCGCGCGCAGCTTCGGTCAGTTCCAGTTGCATGTCCTGGTCCCGCATGCGCTCATCCAACCGCGCCATCATCAGGTCAACGATCTGGGCGATCTCCGGCTTCTCCAACTGCGGGAAGATCAGGATCTCATCCACGCGGTTGAGGAACTCCGGCCGGAAGTGTTGCCGCAGCTCCTCCCGCACCTTGGTTTGCATGCGCTGGTAGTTGGTGGCGACGTCGCCGTCTGCCTGGAAGCCGGTGAGCACCCCCTTGCCGATCTCACGAGTACCCAGGTTTGTCGTCATGATGATGACGGTGTTCTTGAAGTCGACCACCCGGCCCTGCGAGTCCGTCAAGCGGCCTTCTTCCAGGATCTGTAGCAGCGAGTTGAAGATGTCGGCGTGCGCCTTTTCTACCTCGTCGAAGAGCACCACCGAGAAGGGCTTGCGCCGCACCTTCTCCGTCAGCTGCCCGCCCTCGTCGTAGCCGACGTAGCCAGGCGGGGAGCCGAACAGACGCGAAGCGGTGTGCTTCTCACCGTACTCCGACATGTCCAGGGTGATCAGGGCGTCCTCGTCGCCGAAGAGGAACTCGGCGAGCGCCTTGGCTAGCTCCGTCTTCCCCACGCCCGTGGGCCCGGCGAAAATGAACGACCCTCCGGGGCGCCGCGGGTCCTTCAACCCGGCGCGCGTGCGGCGGATGGCCTGCGACAGGGCCTTGATGGCGGCGTCCTGCCCAATGACGCGCTTGTGCAACGCGTCCTCCATCTTCAAGAGCTTGGCGGACTCTGCCTCGGTCAGCTTGACCACCGGGATACCGGTCGCCATCGCCAACACCTCGGCAATCAAGTCTTCGTCGACCTCCGCGATATCGTCGAGGTCTCCGTTGCGCCAAGCCTTGTCCTTTTCTTCACGCTGCGTCACCAGGCGCTTCTCCTGGTCACGTAACCCGGCGGCCTTTTCGAAGTCCTGGTCGTCGATCGCCGACTCCTTCAAGCGCCGCAATTCGGCGATCTTTTCGTCCATCTCCCGCAGCTCCGGCGGTGCCGTCATGCGGCGAATGCGCAGCCGGGCCCCCGCCTCGTCGACTAGGTCGATGGCCTTATCCGGCAGGAACCGATCGTTAACGTAGCGGTCGGACAGCGTCACAGCGGCCTGGATGGCTTCGTCGGTGATCATCACGCGGTGGTGCGCCTCGTACCGATCCCGCAGCCCCTTCAGGATGGCCACGGTTTGCTCCAGGTCCGGCTGTTCGACGCGCACCGGCTGGAAACGCCGCTCCAGTGCCGGGTCCTTCTCAATGTGCTTGCGGTACTCATCCAGGGTGGTGGCCCCGATGGTCTGCAGTTCACCGCGCGCCAGCATTGGCTTCAGGATCGAGGCGGCATCGACCGCCCCCTCAGCCGCCCCGGCCCCCACCAGCACGTGGATCTCGTCGATGAACAGAATGATGTCGCCGCGAGTGCGAATCTCCTTCAGCACCTTCTTCAGGCGTTCTTCGAAGTCACCGCGGTAGCGCGAGCCCGCCACCAGGGAACCCATGTCGAGGCTGTAGAGCTGCTTGTCCTTCAGCGTCTCTGGCACGTCACCGCGCACGATCGCCTGCGCCAGCCCTTCGACCACGGCGGTCTTACCGACCCCGGGTTCACCGATAAGAACCGGGTTGTTCTTGGTGCGGCGCGAGAGGATCTGCATGACCCGCTCCATTTCGGCCGCCCGCCCGATCACCGGGTCAAGCTTGCCTTCCCGGGCCGCCTGCGACAGGTTCCGGCCGTACTGGTCAAGCACCGCCGAGCCCGACGGCACGGCCTCCTTCGGTCCCCCCGCCGACACCGGGGTCTTGCCCTGGTGGTCGGAGACCATCTGCAGCACGGTGTCCCGAATCTGGCCGATGTTGGCCCCCAAGTTGGTAAGGACCTTGGTGGCGACCCCGTCGGACTCCTTCAACAACCCCAGCAGGAGGTGTTCGGTGCCGATGTAGTTGTGTCCCAGTTGCAGCGCTTCCCGCAGCGCCAGCTGGAATACCGTCTTCACGTGCGGAGTGAAAGGCAGATTGTTCTTCGGCGCGGGACCATCAGAGCCGATCTGTTCCACCACCTCGGCGCGCACCGCTTCCAGGGTGATATCCATCTGCTCCAGGGCCTTGGCCGCCACGCCTTCCCCTTCGGCGATTAGCCCCAGCAGGAGGTGTTCGGTGCCGATGTAGTTGTGCTCAAGTCGACGCGCCTCGTCCTGCGATAGCACGACGACGCGGCGGGCACGGTCCGTATAGCGCTCAAACATGCATCCTCCCTCAGCGCGGGCGCACTTCACCCGGCGTTCGCTCAACCCTAGCGACGCAGCCGCGGCCCGTTTCGCGGTTTTCGCCTCGGGCGTGAGAGTCAGGCCGAATGTTCACCGAGGGCGAGCAGCTCCCCCGCCAACGGCTAGGCGCGGGAATCCAGCAACACCGTGAAGGGGCCGTCGTTGACGCTGGCGACCTCCATCATGGCGCCAAACCGCCCGGTCTCCACGGGCAGGCCCCGCTCGCGTAGTAACTGGCAGACCCGTTCCACCAGCGGCTGTGCAACCGGGGCGGGAGCGGCCGCCCCCCAGGAGGGGCGCCGTCCCTTCCGTGTGGCACCGTGCAGCGTGAACTGGGAGACCACCAGCACGGGGGCACCGACCTCGACGGCGCTAGCTTCGTCGGCCAGGATCCGCAGGTCGGCGATCTTCCGCGCGAGGTATTCGGCGTCGGCGGCGGTGTCGTCCACGTGCACCCCGACTAGGGCCAGCAACCCTGGCCCGGGCAGGGCGGCGATCTGCTGCCCGTCCACCCGCACGGAGGCGGACTGCACGCGAGTCAGCACGGCCCGCATCAGTGGTGTCCCCGCAGTTCAGCGCCGGGCCGCTGCGCCGGAGACACCGAGGATTTGCCTTCCACGTTAACGATCTCCGTCTGGGTGGCCGGGACCTCTACCGGCGTGGGACGCCCAGGCACGTCAGCCAGACACGTCAGCTCCGCGGTTGGCTCGACGCCGCGTTTGAGCAATGCCAGCGCGATCGGCCCGAGTTCGGGGTGCAAGACACTAGAGGTCACGTGCCCCACCTCGCGGTCGCGCGGCCCGCCCCGCAGGGGTGAGCCGGGGCCGGGCAGCACGTCGAGCGATCCGTCCAGGTGGAGGAACGCCAGGCGCCGCGGCGGGCGGCCCAGGTTGACGATGCGGGCAACCGATTCCTGCCCGCGGTAGCAGCCCTTTTGCAGGTGCACGGCGGTGCGCAACCAATCCAGTTCGTGTGGCACGCTGCGCGCATCGACCTCGCGCCGCCAACTTGGGCGCCACCGTTCGATCCGCAGGGCCTCCCAGGCCAGTAGCCCGGCCAAGCTACCGTGCTGGCTCCAGGCGGCTGCCAGCTGCGGCAAGTTCGCCACTGGCACCAGGCTCAGGCCGACGACGTAGTCCGCCCCCGGGTGGGCCCCGGAGTAGTAGGTGGCGCCCCCCTCGCAGGTGCCCGGCCACGGGTCTATCCACGGCGTACCGACCGCCCCCGGGAAGGCCAAAGTGTGGGCCAATTGCCCGGCGGCCGCCTCCCGGTCACCGCCGACCTGCAAGGCCGCCCCGACAGCGGCCAGATCAGTGCGGCGTTGCACCTCCACCCGCAGCATGAAGCGCATCGATTCAAGGAAGGCGACGGTGGGCTCGGCGTTACCGGCGTCCAGAATAAGGAAGGTGGTGGCCCCGTCGTCAATCACCCCGGCGGCGGTCTCAATACGTCCGTTCGGGTCCAGGATCAGCAGCTCGCGACTCTGTCCCGGTTGCTGTTCCCGCACGACGTTGCTAGCCAGGGTGGTGAGCCACGACTGCCGATCTGGTCCCGAGACAGCGACGATCTCTAGATCGGAGCGAATAACCAGCCCCCGTCCCGCGACTAAGGCCGCGTACTCACTAGCCACCTGCCCGTAGTGGGCGGCCAGATAGGGGCCGGTGACGTCCGTCGGTGCCACCGCGTCCGGGTGCAGCGCGGGCAGCGTCATGACACGCGCGCCAATCGGCCGGAGAAGTAGGGACTTTCTTCATTGCCGAAAGCCGCCAGGTAGCTGACCACCATCAGCTCGGAGTTGACTAGCCCGAAGAAGCGCCGCATCGAGTCAACTTGGGCGGCCTGCGGGGTGGCGCACACACACTGGCTGGAAACTTCGATCCGCGGGCCCGCCACGGAACCGGTCCAGGTGCCCACGTGCCCGGCCGGGTCGGCACTCACCAACTCCAGGCTGGCGGGAATGGCGTCGGTGCCAGCTCCTTCCGGGGCCGGGGCTGCTCCCGGCAGGACCCGCCAATAGGTGGTCTCGGTGGACCAGATCTGGGTCGGGGTGAGCGCGCCGTACCCCTCGGCGCCCCCCACCTCGACGTTGACGGCGCCCGTGGCGTCGTTCCGGAGGGCCGCGTGCCCCGCGGGATCGGTGGACCAAATGGTCCACACCTGCCGCAGGTAGGGACCCCCGTCGTGGTCGAACGTGATGTCGTGCAGCACGAGGGTCGCGTCGATGCCGGGGTAAGCCAGTTCCCCGAATCCGCGCCACGTGCCGACGAGCCAAGCAAGCGGATATGTTTCGGGCGCGAGGCCCTCAGGCAGAGTCATTGTCATGGGCCCACCCTACGCCGAGCAGGCCCGCGAGGCAGTCAGCCGGTTACGGCTCGCGCCACCGCGTAAAAGGGCAAGCCCAACACCAGCACCGGTAACACGAGGGCAGCAGCGACATCGGTGGTCAACTTAAAGCCACCGTGCCGGTGGTAGAGGATCTTCCACACGTTGGTGCGCAACATCGCAATAACCGCCCCGGTCAGGGCCCCGGTGACGAATCCCGTCCACTCAGGGGCAAAGGGCAGCAGGGCTTCGACGTAGGGTCGCAGTTGCAGCAGCGGGCCAGAAACCGCGGCCCCCGCCGCCGCCCCCGCCCCCACGGTCACCAGGTTGCGGGCCACGCTCGGCAATGGGGCGGCGGCGGCTAACGCGGCGGCCGCCAACGACGCCAGCCCGATGTACAGCATCGGCTTGATACGGGAGTTGTCGGTCAGCGCTACCCATCCTGAGGCACAGAGGGCCACCGTGCAGCCAGTAACGATGCCCGCCACGCTCTCCACTAGCCCCTTGCGCCCAGGTTCCCGCATCATCTGGTGGATGAACGCCCCCATGACCCCAAACCCCATGGCGATAGCTGCCCAAGCCAGGTTGTGGGTGGCGGCAATCAAACACAGGGCTACCAGCCCAGTTAGGGCGATCACGATGGGGCCACCCCGACGGGAGGGCACGTAGATCAAGGGCGGCCAGCCGCGAGCAAACACCAAGATCAGCAGGCCAGCGAGCACGGCAGGCCCCCACTGGTGCAGATAGCCGGCCCCGGCCATGGCTCCTGCCAGCGCCACTTCGATGAATCCGACACGCCAGCTCGTGCGCGGCGCCTGGGCGTTAATCGGGCGGGCAGGCAGGGGGCGGTCAGCAACTTGCACGAGTAAATCGTGGCACATTTGTCCCCCATTCGACACTTGGGTTTGGGTGTGGGGTAGGCTGACGGTGACGTCGGGTCGTGAAAGCCCCGGGCTCCAACCAGAGCCGCTTCGAGCGGCCTTCGCGCCGACTGGCGCCTTCCGGCCCGACGTCCCCACAAAACCGCCCCGCCGGGCGGTTTTCTCGTTTCGCATGGTGGGAGCAAAAGGCCCACTCAGCGGATGGGCCGCGGGATTTGTCACTCGAATGAGCCGATCACCAAGCGCAGGGTGCATACTTTTCTTGCACCCTCGGGTAACCACTCGTCGGTGTGACCCTAACCCCGGACCAGGAGATGACGGTGCGACTGCGCCCCACCCCCACCAATGGCCACTTGTTCGACCTGTACGCCAAGGTCGCACAAAGCCTCGTTGCTGCTTCCCAATCATTGACCAGCCTCGTTGCCACGGTCGATCGGCAAGAGCGCAAAGAACATCTGAAAACGCTCCACGACGCCGAGCACGCCGCCGACGAAGCCATCCACGAAGTTTTCACGCGGATGAACTCCACGTTCGTCACCCCCCTTGACCGTGACGACCTAGCCGAGTTGGCTGCCACCTTGGATGACTGCGTAGACGAGATCGACGAAGCCGGTGACTTGATCTACCTGTACAAGCTCGGTGAGCTGCCTTCAGACCTGGTGGAAATGGTCGAGATCATTGCGCAATGCGCCGCCCTGACCAACGACGCCATCCCCCGCCTGCGCGACCTGCAGTCCCTCAAGGAATATTGGTTGGAAATCAACCGCCTAGAGAACGCCGGCGACAAGCTTTACCGCCACATGTTGGCGTCCCTGTTCGAGACCGAACCGGACCCGATACAGATCATCAAACTCAAGGACGTCACCAAGTCCTTGGAGTCCGCGATCGACCACTTTGAGGTGTTGGCCCACGTCATCGAAACGATCGCAGTCAAGGAGGCATGAGTGTCGCTCGCGCTCTTCCTCGTCGTCACCGTTATCGTCATCGCTTTGGTCTTTGACTACACCAACGGTTTCCACGACGCTGCTAACGCGATCGCGACCTCCGTGTCTACGCGGGCCTTGACCCCCCGCGCGGCCCTCATCATGGCCGCGATCATGAACGTGATCGGGGCCCTGCTGGGCACCGAGGTAGCCAAGACCATTGGGGAAGGCATCATTGATGTCCAAGGCTTCACCCAATCCTCTGACCCGAAGCAGGCCATCCACGGCCTCGTGATCATCCTGGCCGCCCTCGTGGGGGCCATCGTGTGGAACATGATCACCTGGTGGTTCGGTTTGCCGTCGTCGTCCTCCCACGCCCTCATCGGCGGGCTAGTGGGGGCGGGGTTGGCGTCGTCCACCACCGTCATGTGGGGCGGGATCTTCGAAAAGGTCGTCATCCCCATGTTTGCCTCGCCGGTCTTCGGCTTCATCGCCGCCTACCTGGTGATGGTGCTGGTGCTGTGGCTGGTGCGAAACCGCCCCTACCACCGAGCCAATCGGCGCTTCCGGATCCTGCAGACCATCTCGGCCGCCATGATGGCGCTCGGGCACGGCCTGCAAGACGCCCAAAAGACCATGGGGGTAATTGTTATGGCCCTCATCGCCGGCGGCTACGGTGCCACCCACAAAGTGTTTGACGCCGAGGGCGGCATCATCGTGCCGACCTGGGTAAAGCTGGCCGCCGCGATCGCGATTTCGGCAGGTACTTACGCGGGCGGGTGGCGCATTATGCGCACCCTCGGCCGCAAGGTTATCGAGCTTGATCCGGCCCGTGGTTTCGTCGCTGAAGGGGTTTCCGCCTCCGTGCTGTACGGTGCGGCCTACCTGTTCCACGCCCCCGTCTCGACAACACACACGATCACTGCCTCCATCATGGGGGTGGGGGCCACCCGCCGCCTGTCAGCAGTGCGGTGGGGAGTTGCTGGCAACATCGTCGTCGCGTGGTTCTTGACCATTCCCGCTTCGGCGCTGGTCGCGGCCGGCACCTACTGGCTGTTCCACCTGGTGGTGCCTTACTAGGCACTACCCGCTACCGGGGTGGGGGCCAAGCTAAAACGCTTGGCCCCCACCCCGTTGTCGTGCCACTAGTAAGGGCCGTGCGGTGGGTAGGGCCCCGGCGGTCCTGCCGACCACTGCTGCATCCGATAGAACTCGTAGTTGCGGCGGTGGCGCGAGTTGCGCACCAGCAAGACGATGCCAACCACTATCAGGATGATCCCCACAATGATCCCGCCCGCGAAGAAACCGATGAGCACAGCCACCGAACCGAAGGGCAAGAAGTCGATGTCGATCTTCGGCACCGCCGTGAAGACGACCCCCTCCTCGGGGTAACAGTTGAGGGTGTATCTCTCGTTTGCCCGCACCGGGAACTCAAAGCCCGGCTGGAATACTAATTCTTCCCGGTCGATGAAGAGCGTCAGTTCCTGTTTGGAGTTGGTGACCTCCGGCCCGAGCAAGTTACCCGCAGCATCTTTCACCAGGCAGCGGTTGGCGGGAATACCGGGACCGCTGGCCATGAACAGATACTTCCCGTCCTGTTTGGCCGTAAACGAGATCTCCTCGCTGTGCACCGGCGGATCGAGAAACTCCGGAAACCGATCGGCGATCCCCCACATTCCCAGCAGCAGGCCAGCGAACGGCCCACCGAAGAGCAGCAAAAGCCCCAAGATCAGGGAGATGATGCCCGGGGCGTTGCTGCGCGGTGGCAGCGGGGGCGGCAGCTGCCCGGCGTGGTAGTACGGGTTGACCATGCGCTCCTCCTATTCGAGCCGCCCCGCGCCTGCCAAGCCCGCAGCTGCCGCCAACTCGTCGGCCATCGCCGCCAGCCGCGGCGCATCGGCGTGAGCGCGCGACAGTTGTCGTACCAGCCCCGCCGTGGCATCCAGCAGCGCCGGGAAGGCCTGCGTGCCGCCGCCCGTGAACAATGTCTCCAACTGCCGGTGCAGCACCATGGCATCGACCCCAGCAACTTCGGCGGCAGACTCGAATTGGGCAGGGTCACTAGACCACCATTCGCGCACCAGAAATAGGCGCCACAGGGCGCCGGGGGCAGTGGTGGCGGGACTACGCGACCACAACTCGGCGATGGCGTCCAAGCCGCCCTCGCCCGCGTCGTCCAAAAGTGCGGAGGCGTCCTCCGCGTCCTCCCGGGTCAAGGGCAATCCGCTCAGCAGGGCGTGCGCGGTGGCACTCGCGGCTTCTGAGCGCAGCGCTGGGTCACTGTCACCCCGGATCTGTTCAGCGTCGGCAGGTTCCAGCATCGCCGGGCGCCGGGGGTGTACGGGGGAACTCATCTTCGACTCCTTTGCGGTCCGGTAGGGTGACCCCATTGTCGCGCGCTGGTGCGAAGCACGCGAGAGATCAGGCTAAGATGGTTGCTACGCCCCTATAGCTCAATTGGCAGAGCTCCGGACTTTTAATCCGTTGGTTGTAGGTTCGAGTCCTACTGGGGGCACCACGCACAAGTGCTGGGCGCGCAGCGTTCCGCAGCCCGGCCACCGCTGTTCCGGCACCCTTGCGGAGGGGCCAGGACGAAGAGCGGCCCAGCTAGGCGCGGCGCGAGCGCCCGCCGCCCTGCGGAGGGGCCAGGACAGTATTACCAGCAGTACTTTTGGGGTTAGCGGTAGAAATGCGCGTACAGGCTGCGCGTCATGGTGGATGTATGGCGTCCCGCCATCTCGCCGACGGCTCACCACCATGTCCTTGGCTCACCACCATGTCCTTGGCTCACCACCATGTCCTTATTTCGGTGTTTTAAGGACACGATGGTGACACAAGGACCTGATGGTGCCCGCCAGCGGGCGGTTATTCCCCGGGAGCCGTGCACAGCTAGACGCCGCCGCCAACAGGCCAGGCGCAGCGCAGCGCAGAAGATATCGGCTCAGGACACCTTGCCACGGCCCGGCATCGGCGTGGCCTGCAATGGCCATCCCCTCCATTAACCGTACTTTTGGGCTGCTGACGGTGCTGGCCGACGCCTCCTGGACCTCGACTGCTCAAACGCTTGATTTTGTTATCCACAGGCCCTCCGTGCCCGTGAGCGCCGCTGCTAGGCTGCTGCTAGCCGTCGAGGAGGAGGGTGGTTGGGGTGGAGACATTGGAGTTCTCCCGCGAGAGTGCCGGGGTGAGTGCCAAGTGTGATTGGCACGATAGCCGGTCGTTTGCGTTCGCCGGACGGGTTCTGGAAAGTTGGAACACGGACGGGTGCGCGTTGAATCTGCCGCGGGGCACTAACGACGGCGTGCGGGCGTGGAAACAGGCACTCAAGAGCATGCGCGAGCTGCTCAGCGATGTGACGTTCGAGTTCAGCGACGCGTGCGCGCTCTATGGCTCCGGTTTGGAATCGGCGATCGGCAACCACGATGCCACCGAGCAGCTGATTAATGACCAAGCGCGGATTATCGCTGAAGAGATGGGAGCGGTCTGTGTCGCTAGGTGATCCTGAGGTGTTGATGCCTTTGCCGGAGGATCCGCGGGGGGCGTTGGCGGAGTTGGTGGATGATGTTAATCGGTTGCGTTCTCGTTTGCAGGCCACGCAGGTGTGGGGGCATGTGGGTGGTGGGGTGCCGGGGTGGGTGGGGCAGGCAGCCGATGCGTATACGGGGCAGATCACCGCGTTGGGGGTCCGGGTGCGGGAGGTGGCGGCCCAGATCGGGCCTTTGGCGGGGGTTATTGATTCGGTGGCGGCGGCTTATGAGCAGGCGGTTGACACCGATATTCCGGACTTGTGGGAAGAGTATCGGGAGGTGGTCACGCATTACGCGGGCTTGATTGACCAGGTGAACACCGAGGTGGCCCAGCGGGTAGCGCTGAGCGCTAATCCCACGCAGGCCGTGATGGAGGCCGCGGTAGAGGCCGGGCGTCTAGAGGAGCAGCGTGATGGGCAGTTGCAGGCCATTGTTGGGCGGTATGAGCGGCTGCTTGAGGGCCTGGATGAGACTATCGGTCAGGCCGCGGGGCAGATAGGCGGGGCGTGTGAGGCCATTGCCCCGGCCAGTGTGACCGGGCGGGGGCGAGCGGCCCTGGCCCAGCACTTGTTCCCCGCCACTGATTTTCCCCTGGTGGCGGCCCAGGCCCGTTGGGAGCAGGCCGACGCGCAGGCCCCACTGATTGCTGACTTCCTGCGTAATCGGCACCACACCAACACGGATTTGAATGAGTTTTTTGATACCTATGGGGCGAGTTTGCGTGACCCGTTTGTGGTGACCGCCCTGACCCGGTACATCACGCCCCAGCAGTTAGCTGGCTTCGCGTTGGACCTGGCCGAAGAAGACCTCACCGTGGAGGGCCACACCGGCGGCTGGAGTCGCAGCAAAGAAGAAATGCTGGACTTGTTGGGCACCACCTTCGTGCTGGCCACCGGCGGACAAAACCTCACCGATGCCCAAACCCAGTCCCTCTTCGACCTGGCCTCCAGTGCTTTACATGACCGAGACGGCAACACCCCCGGCCAACTCACCGACCACTTCCTAGACAAGCTACGGCGTGATGGCGCCAAAGGGGTAGACCCAACCGCGCACTTCAACGACCAGCTCACCAATTTCGATGTCTTTACCCAACTAGTCGGCCACGCGGCGACCAACAATCCCGAACTCGCCCTCGGACCGGAGTTCTACAGCCCGGCCGATGGGCAACAATCGGCCGCCAGTGCCCTGGTCAACTGGAGCCACAGCCAACACCAAAGCACTCACTCCCTGCCCTACCAAAAACTACTCTTTCCCCTCGAACACGCCCCCCTGCTAGACCCATTACATGCCCTGTTCCTGGCCTCTGACGGGCCGCACAGCACGCTGCAGTCCGTCATCGACCAGGACGCCGATGCTGCTCTGGGCCAGGCCGACCCCAGCGTGCAGCGCGAATACGACCGCCGCGCGGCCCTGCGCGACTTCCTCCTGTCCGACTCACCCCTGACCGACCCGAAAACCGGGCAAGACATCAGCACCGTGCGCTACCTGACCGGCCACCGCGTAGTAAACCAGTTCGGATACCTAAACACCGGATTCCAAGACGGCGGGGATGCTCTTGGCCGTCTCCTGGCCCAAGCCACCGCGCCCTTGCCCCCACCCGAAGGCATGAACCCTGCCCAGACCGCTGCCTGGGAAGAAGTAGACAAAACCCGCGCCCAAGTCGCCGGGGAATTCCTCGTGGGCTACATGGACGGCATGGACAACTCCACCGGCCTGAGCGAACACAACGCAACCGCCTACCTATCCAAACACCTCTTCGGCGACCAAAACCAAGCCCTCCGCCACTGGGCCGCCCACATCACCGCCCCCCACATCGAAGGCATCGCCGACTCCCTTAAAGACCACAATTTTTGGGATTCCGATAAGCAAATCTTGCCAGTTCAGCCACATGATGGCGATCGCAGAGACCTGCTGCTCAATTCACACCAAGCTGCTCGTCTAGTAGCAGATGGAGGATTTCTTAGCGATCTGGCGCGGGTACCAGTCACTATTGATCCCAACGATCCGCCCGCTCCGCTAGAGGTGCTGCAAAACGCTTCGATCGTAGGCTTTCGCCAAGATCTTGAAGAAGCCTTTTCCCTACCCACCGATCAACAGCAACCCCAAAAAATAACATACGCAATTGAAAAGTGGCAGCGCCTACACGACGCCATCTATCGAGCTCCCGAAATCAACAATCTCAACGACGCATTTGAAAACTTTCAACAGGACTCTGAAACCCGCCAAATATTGGGCAAGATTGCCGCTGTCACGCCACTAACCTCGGGGAACCCGCTCGCTACCGCCACCATCCCCTTTCTCAAACAGTTCACCTCAAGCTACCTGGCCGCCCCTCCCAGCACCGACGCCATGACCGAGGCCACCAAGCTATTAGCCTCCGCCAGCAAAGACAGCATGCAACATCTCACCTTAGCTTTCCTTCTTCAAGCAGCCGAAGAGGAAGTGTTTATTAATAAAAATGGCGATACGGTCACTCCTTACATAGAGCTACTTGACCCAACCACCGGCAAACTAATACCCTTAACCGAGCAAACGGAAGAACAACAAAAAAGCTTTAAAGAGTTCATCGAAAAAGAAACAACTCTCTCCGACCCCTATAAACAGCTCTCAACTGGAAGCATTTTAAACAAGACCCAATCAGATGAGGCCAACAAGGAAATAAATGGAAATCCTCATGGCTAGCGGTAAATTAGTCTACATCCTGGCCATCGGACTATGCCTGTCCATGACCGGCTGCTCCCTGGAGCCGTTGGATATGTTAACGACTCCGCTCCCAACACACTACCTCAGACGAGGAGACATGGTGACACGTGACGAAATTCGCCTTGCAGCTCCACCCGATTGGCACTTGACATATTGGAACGACCCTGAAAGTAACAGCGTCGCCGAAATTCGCATGCCTGGAAAAAATTCCCGGGATGGCGGATTGCTGCTAGCAGAATTCCTCAGCCAGTATGGAATATTCAGAATATTAGACAAAGGCAATCCACAAGAGACACTGGAAAGAGCCGCCCAGCTGTCGGCGCCACCCGATACACCCACAAAAATATTGGACACAAAATTCTTAAACGGCCACCCGGCCTTAGCCTACACTTACAGCCTGACAGTAGGTGACATGACTCAGACATGCGAAGAATATCTCGTATATCGCAATGATGGAATATGGAAGCTCACCCTATGCTCCCCGAGAAACTCTCCGATTCCTTCCGAGCTACGCCAGGCAATGGTTAATGTCACCTGGACCAAGGTAACTGAACCGAATGTGAAATTTCTCGGTTCAGATGGCGCATTTTTCTCGTGAGAAACAAGCGGGGCTATATTGACATTAGTGTTGCCCCTGACTACATCTTTAAGGGGACATCGACTATAAGACACTCCTGCAGACAGCAATCTTAGTGGCAGTACTGATAATCCGCGCCTGCGCCCCAAAGATACTGGACCACGACCAAGTCGCACTCTCTCACCTATACCGTCTCCCAAATATGTCCCCTACCTGCCAACACCCAGCCATCTACCATGTTGCGCGAGACTATCGTCAATACCTCCAGACCGAGGCGACCGAACCCAAGGTCAAAATCCTCGGCCCCAGAGACATCTTCTCCTATGATGACTTAATCACCCTCAAACCTGCCCACGACAGGTAACACCCCAAGTTATTCAGCATGAAACCCAAGCTCTTCACCACCGCCCTGATCGCCGCCATTGCCATCACCGGCTGCACCTCTAGTCCGCTGAACATAGTCCCCACCCCCGTCCCCACGCGCTTCACCGAACGGGGAGACATGGTCGTGCGCGACCAGATCAATCTGACCGCACCGCCCGGCTGGAAAATCACTTACGAAGACTCTCCCGACCGAAACGATGTTGCATATTTCAGCAAACCGGATGATACATCAGACAAAACCGGAAGCTTACAAGTTCATTTCCTGGGACAGTCAGGGGTGTACAGAATACGCTCACGGCAAGGACCAGAGAAGGCTTTCAGCTACGCGAAAGAAAGACTAATCCCGCGCACCGCCCACGTAGAGAAGCTGAATATTACGTCCATCGACGGCAACCCAGCCGTGGGATACTATTACGACTTCGGCGAAGGGTCAGAGCTATCCGACGAAGATTATCACGTGTTTCGCAGCGATGGACTATGGGCATTTACGATACGCGCTCCACGCTATGGCGAGATTCCCTCCGAACTGCGGCAGGCGGTGCTTAATGCCACCTGGACCGAGGTGACCGAGCCCAACGTCAAACACCTCGGCCCCAGAGAGATCTTCTCCTATGATGACTTAATCACCCCCAAACCTGCCCGCGATAGGTAACACCCCAAGTTATCCAGCATGAAGCCCAAGCTCTTCACCACCGCCCTGATCGCCGCCATTGCCATCACCGGTTGCACCTCTAATCCGCTAAGCATAGTTCCCACCCCCGTCCCCACGCGTTTCACCGAACGGGGAGACATGGTCGTGCGGGACCAGATCAACCTGACCGCCCCGCCCGGCTGGAAAATCACTTACGAAGACTCTCCCGACCGAAACGATGTTGCATATTTCAGCAAACCGGATGATACATCAGACAAAACCGGAAGCTTACAAGTTCATTTCCTGGGACAGTCAGGCGTGTACAGGATACACTCGCGACAAGGACCAGAGAAAGCCTTCAGCTACGCGAAAGACAGGCTAATCCCACACACCGCCAACGTAAAGAAGTTGGATATTACGTCCATCGACGGCAACCCCGCCATAGGGTACTATTACAACTTCGGCGAAGGATCAGAGCAATCCGGTGAAGATTATTACGTGTTGCGCAGTGACGGATTGTGGACCTTTTCAATAAGCGCTCCATACTACGGAGAGATTCCTCCCGAACTGCGGCAGGTGGTGCTAAACGCCACCTGGACCGAGGTGACCGAGCCCAACGTCAAACACCTCGGCCCCAGAGAGATCTTCTCCTATGATGACTTAATCACCCCCAAACCTGCCCGCGACAGGTAACACCCCAAGTTATCCAGCATGAAGCCCAAGCTCCTCCGTGCTGCCACCCGCCGCGGGGCACTGCGGCGCGGCAGGTGGCTGCGCCCGCCCGGCAGGACGCACGGGGCGGCACTGGAGCAAGATTTGCCGCCAGGACGCCACCGAGCGGGGATCCGGAGTGGGATCACTCGGTTAGCCTGGGGTCATGTCGGTTTCTTCATTGTCGGCCAGCGCCCAGGACTACCTCAAGGCCGTGTGGGCGCTGCAGGAGTGGTCCGACGCGCCGGTCACTCCCTCAGCCGTCGCGGCCCGCGTGAATGTCAAGCTCTCCACCGCTTCTGACGCGATTAAGAAACTGACTGCCCAGGGGCTGCTGCGGCACGCCCGCTACGGTGCAGTGACTTTGACACCATTGGGACGGGAACACGCCCTGGCGATGGTACGCCGCCACCGACTCATCGAGTCGTTCCTGGTGTGGAAACTCGGCTACAGCTGGGACCAGGTGCACGAGGAGGCCGAGGCACTCGAACACGTGGTCTCTGACTTCTTTGTCGACCGGCTGGCGGCCGCCCTGGATCACCCCGCTCGAGACCCACACGGCGATCCAATCCCCCATCCGGACGGCAGCGTCGTCCACCCGGCTGCCGTGCAGCTGCCGCAACTGCCGGTGGGGGCCACGGCCGTCGTCGAACGCATCGCCGACGACGACTCCGCCCTCCTGCAATACTTCGCCTCCGTCGGCTTGGGCATCGGCACCCAGGTGCGGGTAGCGCCCGGTGCCCCATACTCGGGCACGCTTGCCGTCACCCTCGGCCGCGCCACCATCGCCCTTGGGGAGCAGGCAGCGGCGGCGGTGTGGGCGACCCCACGAGACTAGCTACCTTGCCGGTCCACCTAGACCAGTGGTGGGGGCGGGCAGTCTGAACGGGTACCCGCTCCCACCACGGTCAAGCTAGAGAGCGCACCGCTGCGCGCCGCCGACACCACTGGTGCAGGCGCTGGCCGGCGAAGACCGCGGTGAACACCAGGCCATAGAACACCGCCATCCCCGCCGAGGTGGCGGCGTCCACCCAATACGCCAGCCGGAATCCCACCAGGGCCCCGGCAGCGGCGATGCCAAGCGCGAGCGCGATCATGACGGGCAGCCGGTGACTGACCAGGTAGGCGGTGGCGGCGGGAATCACCATGAGGGCCAAGATCAGGATGGCGCCCGCCACGTTGAAAGCGGCAGTTACCGTCACCGAGACCAGGAACATGAACAGCGTGTTCAGTCCGCGTACTCGCAGCCCAAGGATCTGGGCGTACGCCGGGTCGAAGGTGGCGAGTTTCAGCTGCGGGTAGGTCGCCGCGATGAACAGCACGTTGACGGCCAACACCGCGAGCATGACGTACAGGTACTGCGGGCCGTATGAGACCCCATCCACGATCCACTGGTTGAAGGCCGCCAGGTTGAGGTCCCCCACCAGCACCGCGTGCGTGTCGAGGTGCACGTTGGCGAAGTTCAAGGTCACCAGGATGACGCCGAAGCTGAAGAGGGCCGGGAAGATCAAGCCCTGTGGCGCGTCTCCGGTAAGCAGGCCGGTGCGCCCCAACCATTCGCTGCCCAGCACCACGAGCAGGCCCGCCAGCGCCGCGCCCAGTATGAGCCACGGGGAGTCGAGATCGTGGGTGAAGTAGTAACCGACGACGATGCCCGGCAGAATCGCGTGACTAATGCCGTCGGCCAGCATCGAGTTTTTCCGCAGCACCACGAACACGCCCGGCAGGGCACACGCCAGCGCGGTGACTACCGCCAGCAGGCCCGCCCCGAATACGAAACTCATTTCTCCGCCTTTCCGATCGCCAGCAGCTTCAGCTCTCGCCTGGCCGCCGCACGCCGCCAGGCCCGCGCTAGGACGCTGCGGCCGGGGGCTGCCAGCAGGGAGATGAGGAGGAAGACAAACAGCACGACGACGATCACCGGGCCGGTCGGCACCTTGCCGAGGGACACGGACAGATAGGCCCCCAGCCCACAACTGACGGCACCGACGATGCCGGACAGCAGCGTCATTGTTGGCAGGGTGCGGCTCCACTGCCGTGCCACGGCTGGCGGGGTGACCACCAGGGCCACCATCAGCACCAGGCCGACGCTTTTCACGCCCAGCACGGTGGCGGTCACGATGGTGCCGAACATCAACACGTCGACGATGCGCCCGGAGAAGCCAAGCACCTCGGCGTGGGCGGGGTCGAAGGTGCGGGCGGCGAACTCTTTGAAGAACAACCCCATCACCGCCAGGGCCAGCGCCCCGATTACGGCCGTGGTGTACAGGTCAGCGCGCGTGATGACAGAGGCGTTGCCAAAGAGGTAGTCTTGAATGCCGCCCTTGCCGGGAAAGCGCCCGTTGGTGATGATGCGCATCAGCAACATGCCGCCGCCGAAGAAGCTGGCCAGGACCACGGCCATCGCCGTGTCGATAGCGAGCTTGGAGTAGTTGGCAATCGCGTTGGCAAGCAGGGAGGCCACGGTGGCCACCACCACCGCCCCCACGGTCAGCACCAGCATGTTGCGCCCGTCTACCCCCAGACTGACCGCGACCAGGAAGGCCGCGAGTGCCCCGGGCAGGGCCGAGTGGGAGATGACGTCGGAGATCAGGGACTGCTTGCGCAGGTAGGCGAAGGTCCCGAGGGCTCCGGCGACAAAACCGATGATGGCGGTGCCGAAGAAGACCATCCGGTAGGTGTGGTCGGCGAGGAACTCCAGGAGGTTCATGAGACGAACTCGAGGAAGGCGTCGTCGATGTGGGACACGTCGTAGGCGGCGGCGATGGCCTGCCGGGTGTAGGCCTGTTCTGCCGGGCCGCAGGTGATGACGCGCTTGTTGAGCAGGGTGACGTGGTCGCAGTAGTGGCGAACGGTGGCCAGATCGTGGTGGACCATGACGATGGTCTTGCCCTGTTCCCGCAGGGAGTGCAGCACTTCGACCATGGCGGCTTCACTGCGGGCGTCGATGCCCTGGAAGGGTTCGTCTAGGACGTACAGGTCTGGGCCTTGGGCCAGAGTGCGGGCCAGGAAGACACGTTGGCGTTGCCCGCCGGACAACTGCCCGATCTGGCGGCCTGCGAGCTCGCCGATGCCCGTCAACTCCAGGGCGGCGCGGGCTTGGTCTTTTTCCTTGCGTCCTGGACGAGCCAACCACTTCAGGCGCCCGTAGGTGCCCATGGTGACCACGTCCAGGACGGTGGTGGGAAAGTCCCAGTCCACGCTCGCGGCCTGCGGCATGTATCCCACTCTGCTGCGCACTTGGCTGAGGGGCGCATCGAAGAATAGCGACTGCCCCGCCAAGGGAGGCACGAGCCCTAGCATGGCTTTCAGCAAGGTGGATTTGCCGGCGCCGTTGGGCCCGACGACGCCCATCACCACCCCTTGCGGTACCGCAAAGTCGACCTTGGTAAGGACGGGGGCGGCGTGGTAGGCGACCGTCAGGTTGCGGGCCTGGCAGGCCAGCGGCGTGGACATGGGTTACTTTCCTCCCAGGGCAGTGGTGATGGCCTCGACGTTGTGGTTGAAAACGCCGAGGTAGGTGTCGACACCCGCTTCAGCGCCGAGCGAGTCAGCGAAGAGTTCCTTGTCGGAAACCTCGACCTTCCAGTTGTTGGCTTGGATGGCTTCCTTCAGCGAAGTGATGGCCTGCGGGTTGGCCAGGTTGTCCTGGAAGATGACCGGGACCTTCTTCTCAGCGATCTCCTTGGCCAGGTTCGATAGGTCCTGCGGCGAGAGGGCGGCCTCGGAGGAAACGAAGTCGGTGGCCTTGATCTCCAGGTTGAAGGTCTTGCCGAGGTAGTTGAAGGCGTCGTGCCCGGTGATGAGCAGACGCGGGGCCGGGATGGTTGACAGCTTGGCTTCGGCAGCGGACTTCATGTCCGCGATCTGCTGCTGGTAGTCCTTAGCGTTCTTCTTGTAGGTTTCGGCGTTCTTGGTGTCGATCTCGGCTAGCTTGTCGCCCAGGTAGCCGACGACGAGAGACCAGTTATCGGGCGAGTTCCAGATGTGGGGGTCGTGCAGCGGGTTGCCGTGCTCGTCCTCCTCGGGCCAGTCCAGGAGGTTTTCCTTGGGCAGCATCTCGCCGACCGCGATCTGCTTGTCCCCCAGGCTCTGCAGCTGATCGAGCATCTGGGCCTCTAGGTGCAGACCGTTCCAGGCCACGAGGTCGGCCTTTTGCATGGTTTCGATGTCTTTGGTGGAGGGCTGGTAAGTGTGCGGGTCACCGCCGGGACCGACCATGGTGATGACCTCGGCTTCTGGGGCGATGTTGTGCACCGCGTCGGCGAGGTAACCGGTGGTGGCGAAGACCGTGAGCTTGTCCGCCGCGCCGGTACCGTCCTCACCGCTCATCTTGCCGTCGTCGGCAGACGTGCCACCGCAGGCCACTAGGGCCAGGGACGCCGCGGCGAGGGCAGCAGCTAGTTTCGGGCGCGAGAAAGCGCGCATGGGAACCCCTTTCAGGTCGCTTCATAACTTCCCACTTCGCTGACACGAAGTCCAGTAAGGCAACCCTAAGGGTAGAGGCGGTGGCGGGACTAGGACCAATGCCCATTTCTCCCGCCCCCTACACTGTGCGTAAAGACACAAGTGCCCACAGGGAGAAATCTCTATGCAAGCAAGCAAGAAGGCGCTGCTACCTGCCGCTACCGCCGTCGCCACATTCGCGATTATTCGCATCATTAGGCGCGCGACCAACAACGACTGGAACTACGTCCTCTACATCATCGCTGCCATCGCCCTTGCCATCGCCCTGCTCGTCTGGTGGCTGCGGCGCGAAAAAGGCGGATACCGCCAGATCCTGCAGCAAGAACGTCAAGCCGACCCCCTGGTGCTGGCCTGGCCCGGCTACTTCATCACCCCTGGCGCCGCCCCCAAAACCTTCGCCTCGGGAATGTTGAAAAACAAGGCCGTGCTGGTGGCCGCCGCCCACTCCATGCGTCTTTACACACGCGGAGCGCAGGGACTGGCTCTGACCGCGGAGATTCCCCGCCCCGCCGTCAGCGACATCACCCTCGGCCAGGCCCCGTTCACCTCGGAGGAGCTCTACACCGTGGCCGTCACGGGGCCGCAGGGACGCTTCGAGGTCGTCCTCCACACGGTGGAAAAACTCGGCCTCGCCTCCGCCGGGAAACGAGAAGGCACCTTGCAGATCGTTAACCAGCTGCGGGCCTGGATCGGCCAGCCCCCGCTCGCCATGCCCAGCTGAGCCTGCCGTCGGCCGCCCGTTAGCCCCACAGTAAACGGGCGGCCACCAACCCCGGGACGCACAGCAACGTCGTCACCGCCACCACCTGCCGGGCCAGTTCGTGGCCGACCTTGAACCGGTTGGTGTAGAGGAAAACATTCTGCGCCGTCGGCAGCCCCGCGGTGACCGCAACGACCGCCAACTCTGGCCCGCTAAACCCCCACGCAGCCCCCGCGCCGAGCGCCAGCGCGGGAGCCACCACCAGCTTGCAGAGGCTCAGCGCCCACACCTGGCGTCCATCCCGCCCCCGCCCTGGCAGGCCGCGGCCCCGCAACGAGATCCCAAACGCCAACAACATGAGGGGCACGGCCGCCCCGCCGAGGGTGCGCACGCTGGTGAGGACAACGTCGGGAACCTGCCACCCGACGGCCCGCACCACCAGCGCCGACAACACTGCCACCACCGGCGGGTGCCGCAAAGGCAACAGCTGCCAAGCCGCCCGCAGCCGCCCCACCTCAGCTGACGCAGCCGCGGCGGACAGGCGCGCCTGGCGATCCAGCAGCATCAACGCCATCGGAGTCACCAGCCCCTGCTGCAGGAGCAACACCGGCGCAATCGGGGACGCATCCCCCAGCAACAGCACCGAGATCGGCAAACCGAGATTGCCGGCGTTCACGTAGCCCGCGCACATCCCGGCGGCGATCGCACTGCCCCACCGGCGCGACCGCCACCAAGACCACACCGTCACCCCGCCAATAACCACCACCGGCACGGCGACGGACACCAAGGTCGTGCGGGAGGCAAACGATGCCCGCGACTGCACGATGGAGTGAAACAGCAACGCCGGGGTGGCGGCGAAGAAGCACACCCGCGTCAAGGTGTCGGCAACCGAACCGAGCCTGTCGTCGTCGCTGGCCAGCCCCGTCGCCCCCACCAGTAATCCGCGCGCGGCCAACACGTAGCCGATGAGCACGATCGCCCCTAAGCCAGCGAAGCCCCCCAAGACTTGTGCGGCCGCCCCCACGCTACGGCTTCGGCGTGAAAGACAGCGACACCGAGTTCATGCAGAATCGCTCCCCCGTCGGAGTCTGCGGCGCGTCCGGGAAAACGTGACCGAGATGCCCGTCGCAGTTAGCGCACCGCACCTCAGTCCGCACCATGCCGTGCGAGCGATCCTCGATCAGGCGCACCGCCTGCGAATCTGCCGGGGCGTAAAAACTCGGCCAGCCGCAACCCGAATCAAACTTCGTAAGCGAATCGAACAGATGCGCCCCACACCCACCGCACTGGTAGGTGCCATCGCGCTGCTCGTGCAGCAGCTCCCCCGTGCCCGGACGTTCAGTGCCCGCCTCCCGCAGCACGTGGTAGGCCAACGGAGACAACTTCGCCCGCCACTGGGCATCGCTCAACTCGGTCATTTCTTCCCTAATCCTTTCGTTCGCTTCCGGGCCGCCGCCCGCCGCCGCGCCAGCTCCTGCTGCTCGCGTTCGGCCTGCGCCAGCCCCTCAGTTTGCCTGGCTTGCTGGGCGGCGTCGGCCACAGCCGCTGCCGCCTGCAGGCTAGGTTGCTCCGGCCAGGCCTCTGAGGCAACGCGCGTCCGCGGCAAAGATTCCCGCGCTTCCCGTTGCAGCCACTGCACGACAGTCTCGCGCACTAAGCAACGTAACTCCCACAGGCGCGTCGGATTGGCTGCCGAAACCACCACCCGCACCTCAATCGAGCCGCCCTTGGCATTCGTCACCTCAACCGTGCACTCACGTCCATCCCACAACGGCGACGGGTGCACCACCTCCTCCACGACGGTCCGCAACTGCCCCATCGGTACCGCCCAGTCGAGGTCGAAGAAGACGGTGCCGCGCATAGCATCGTCGCGGCGTGACCAGTTCTCGAACGGGGTGGAGGTGAAGTAGGTGGAAGGCAGAATCAGGCGGCGATCGTCCCACACCCGCACCACCACATAAGTCAAAGTGATCTCTTCGACCTTGCCGGTGGTGTTCTCCACGACAACCACGTCGTCCATCCGCAGCGCATCAGTGAAGGCTAGCTGCAAGCCGGCAAACAGGTTGCCGAGCGCGCTCTGTGCTGCCAACCCCGCCACCAGCGAGATGAGACCGGCCGACGCCAGCAGCGAACCGACCGTACCCCGCGCCCCCGGGAAAGTCATGGCGATCGCGAACACGCCCGCCGCCCACACGAACGCCTGCCCGACCCGCCGCAGCACCTGCGCCTGGGTGCGGATGCGGCGCAGGGCCCGCGCGTCGGCCTCGTTGCGCTCCACTAGTCGCAGTTCCACTATCCGCAAGCTGCGCGACACCAGCCACGTCACCGCCGCAATCAGGGCAATAACCAGCACCCGATCCAACACCTCTGCCCAGGTTGGCAGTTCGCGCAGCCCCCGCCACAGCCACTTGATGTGGGCGCTTAGCAGCGCTCCCCCCACCGCGCCGACGGTGAACACTGGCACCACGATGGGGCGCCGCAGCTCCTTGTGGTCGGCGTAGCGTCGATCTACCAGCCGCAGCAGTAACAGCAGCAGCCAGGCACCCGCCAGGCCCGCGACGACGCCCGCCACGACCAGGCCTGTCACCTCACCGATGTTTGCCCCAGCATTCATGCCGCCATCGTAGGCCGCGGAGGCGATACCTACGCCCACCCCAGTTCGTGCAAGCGATCGTCATCGATCCCGAAGTGGTGGGCGATTTCGTGTACCACCGTCACCGCGATCTCCTCCACCAGTTCCTCCTCCGAGGCACACCACCGCTTGAGAGGACCGCGAAAAATGAAGATGCAGTCCGGCAGTGACCCGGACGCCCAACCGAAGTCTCGTTCGGGCAGCGGCGTACCCTCGTACAGGCCGAGGAGGTCGTGCCCGTCGTTGGCGGTGAGTTGTTCGGCGGTTGGTTCGTCTCGCACCAGCACGACGACGTTGTCCATCTGCTCCGCCAACTCCGGGGGCACTAGGTCCAAGCCGTCCCGCACGGCGGCGTCAAAATCTTCGTCGCTGATTTCCACCATGCAGCCATGCTGCCATTTTTCGCGCCATACCGCCGTTTTTGCGTCCACGGCACCGATGTGCTGCGGCTCACGCTCACTTCGGTTTGCATCTGGGGCCCACTTACCCATAAGCTATCCTCCGTTCCGAGTTACCAGAGCGGTGAACGGAAGCGCCAAGGCCCCCATCGTCTAGCGGCCTAGGACGCCGCCCTTTCACGGCGGTAGCACGGGTTCGAATCCCGTTGGGGGTACGGATCAGCGGCTTGCCGCGGATCAAAAATCGGCTTCGTGCCACACGAGGCCCCGTAGCGCAGTTGGTTAGCGCGCCGCCCTGTCACGGCGGAGGTCGCGGGTTCAAGTCCCGTCGGGGTCGCTGATGAGAAACTGCCCGGTGTTTTCACCGGGCAGCGGACCATCGAGGCTCTGTAGCTCAGTTGGTAGAGCGTTCGACTGAAAATCGAAAGGTCACCGGATCGACACCGGTCGGAGCCACAAGCGGATCCCCCGAGGCGATGCCTCGGGGGATCCGCTGTTTGCGGGGCGGGCGGGGCGCCTGGGGCCTGCGAAGTGGCTGCGGGAGCGCGCGAGGACGCGTGCGGCTGGATCCACAGGTATCGCGTGCGGCCAGGTGTGCAGGTATCGCGTGCGGCTAGCCGCAGCTGCCCCACTCTGCCTGCTCATTACCGCCCGCACAGACCAGTCACACCGCGCCATTCGCGCCCCGGCACCGCAGCTGCCCAAGTGGAGCCGCTTTCACCATCATGTCCTTACGGCACCATCATGTCCTTACGGCACCATCATGTCCTTAAGGCACCACCATGTCCCTATTTCGGTGTTTTAAGGGCATGACGGTGACCCAAGGGCATGATGGTGACCTAAAGACATGATGGTGGCCCAAGGGCATGGCGGTCAAACAAAGACATGACGGCAGCCCACCGCCTTCATCAGTGACTCACCCGCAGTCTGCGAGCCACGCCCGTGGCCCAGGTTGCGGGCAGATAGATGCCCAGGCCCACGGCGGTGAGCAGCAGGCTGGCCGCCGCCCCGTAGCCAAGCGTGGACATGCCGCTAGTTCCTGCCGACAAACCAGCCAATATGAGGACCACTACGGCTCCGCCCCACACACTCCGCGCCACCAGCAGGCGCCGCCGACGGGCGGGGTCGTGAGATTCTGCCAGTTGCACTCCCCACGCCACGGCGGGCGGTTTAGCTCCTCCCTGCTGCCAGTGTCGTGGTACCACCGCGGCGATCGCCGCGGTGCGTTGCAGGAGCTGTGCCGCCGCGACCGCCACGCTCCCGAGCCATAATCCGCCGCCCCACCACAGGGCGATCCCGCGCGAGAACGCCGCAGCTGGGGTGAGCGTGTACGTCAGTAGCGCCAGCCATACCGCCGGAGCGGCCACAAGCAGGGTAATCGCGCCAGCCAGTCGGAATCGCTGCTGGTGATACGCCGTGGCGACCCGCTCCACCTCGGCCACTGTGACGCGCGCAGCGCCCTCCCCAACTAACTCCGTCCCACGCGTATCACCCATTGGTTCCCTCCCCGCCGCTGTGCAACGTAAAGCATTTCTCTCCGCGCATCCGCACAAGGTAATACGTTTGTCCGCCGCCGT
Source organism: Buchananella hordeovulneris (assembly GCF_001907235.1). Taxonomy (GTDB): domain Bacteria; phylum Actinomycetota; class Actinomycetes; order Actinomycetales; family Actinomycetaceae; genus Buchananella; species Buchananella hordeovulneris. The sequence goes on along the minus strand of NZ_MQVS01000001.1, from coordinate 51,435 downwards.
TCATGCCCCAGCCATCCCGGCCCGCTCCTGTGGCGCACCTCCTGCCGTCCGCCGCCCCAAATCACAGTTTTCCCCTGGCACAACCGGCCTCCGGCGAGGCACAATCTTCCCTCGTCAGGAACAGTCGTTCCAAAAACCCATTCCTTCGCGCGCGGCGTTTTTGCTGCGCGCTGGCGCTTTTCCAAGAGGAGGTTTCGTGCTGCGCCGTTCGCCTTTGAGCCTGTTGCCGCCGTGGCTGCTGACCATCGTCGCTATGTTCCTGGTGCAACTGGCTTCGGCTTTCACTGTCACCCTGTCCGCGCAGGTTGGGCCCGCAGGCGCGGCCTGGCTGCGGGTGACGATGGGGGCGATCTTCATTCTGTGTTTGGCGCGCCCCCCGCTGCGCTCCCTGACAGCGCAGCAGTGGCCGGTCGTGCTGGCCCTCGGGGTCACTACCGCCTGCATGACGGGTGGGTTCGTGGCCGCCCTGAGCCGCATTTCTTTGGGCACCACGGTCGCTATCGCGTTCCTCGGCCCGCTGGTTGTCGCAGTGTTTCTGTCCCGTTCTTGGCGTTTGGCAATCTGGCCGGGCGTTGCGCTGGTCGGCGTCCTGCTATTGACCCGGCCGTGGGAAGGACAGGTGAACCTGCTCGGTGTGGCCTTCGCCAGCTTGTCGGCTCTCGGCTGGGCGGGCTACATCATCTTCACTCACAAGGTCGGCAAGAGCGTCAGCGGCCTCGGTGGGCTGGCCCTCATGCTGCCGCTGGCGGCCTTGTGCCTGGCGGTGCCCGGCATCCCGAGCGCCTGGGGAAACATTACGTGGCCCGCTCTCGGCTTGGCTGCTCTCCTCGGGCTGCTCACTCCCGGCCTCGCCTATATCTTGGAGCTGTCAGCTTTGCGCCGCATGACCCCGACGGCTTTCGGCACCCTCACCGCGCTGGAACCCGCCTTCGGGTTGCTGCTCGGGTTCTTGATACTGGACCAGGCGCTGGCCACGCCCCAGATAGTCGGCATCGCCCTGGTAGTCCTGGCGGGGGTGGCTTCCCAGATCCACGCCGACCGCCAGCCCTTCCCGAAGTTCGAGGCTTCTGCGGCGGAGGCCGTCGTCCCACAGTCGGCAACCGCCGCCGCGCAGGCGCCCTCGACGCCCACCGAGCCCAGCCGTCAGCAGACCGGCACACTTGTGCACCTGGAGCCCGTAGTGCAGGCGGATCCTCCACAAGCCCGCGCCCCGCGGGGAGCGGCCGCCTAGACCGCTAGGAGCGCACCGCAGGGCTACGCCCCGCGCGCACCAAGTTGGGGGGTACCCAGGATTGCTGGCGGTCGCCGCGCAGGCTCGACAACAGTTGTCCTTCAGACAAGGGGCGGGAGCACTTCATGCATGAAGTGCTCCCGCCTTTCAGTTGGTCAGCTCAGCGGCGCAGTAGCGTCCGCAAAGTGTCCTCGGTCGCGGTTGACACCGTGCCGGTACCACCAACAATCCACACACCCGTCAGCTGCTTGGCTGCCGCGATCTGCTCGGCTTCCTTGTGCAGCGTCTGCGGGGTGGTCAGCAGCAAGGCCGCGTCCTTGGCGACCGCCAGCGGCGAACCGGCGAGCGCATCGGGGAAGTCCTTGCCGGAGGCCACCACTACGGCCGTGGCCTGCGCCCCGAACTTCTCCGCGAGCCGCGCGGCGGTGGCGTACCGGTTCGGCCCAGACACGGCCGTCATCGTCACGCCATCGAGGTACTTAGCGGACCGCAGGGCACTGACTGCGTTACCGCCGACCCCGACGACGCGCGCCCGCGGGTGGCTGGCCAAGAAGACGCGGGTCTCCTGCGGCAGGCGGGCCCCGTCGGTCAGCAGGACGACGCCGCTGTTGGCCCCCGCACTGGCTCCGGCAGCCAGGGCGTCGGGGAAGCCGGAACCGTCAGCGAAGAAGATTGCCGCCACTTGGCCCGTCACCTGTTCGACCTGTCCGGCAACCGCGGCAGCCGTGCCGTAACGGGACTTGCCCGCCAGGCGCTTGGTTTGCAGGCCCGCCAACTGCAGCGAACGCTCCTTGATCTCGGACACTGAAGCCTTGCCGCCGACGATGTAGACCGTCTCGTACTTGCCTTCCAGCAGCGTACTGAGCACTGCCGGTTCGAGCTGCGGGCTGACGGTCAGCAGCAGCGGGCCGTCCACCGCGGCCGCGAGCGGGCCGGCCGCCACGGCGTCGGCGTAACCGGTGCCGTCGACGAGCACCGCAGCCTTACCGGTGAAGCCGCCCTGGCGGGCCACCTCCACCGCAGTGGCCACTCGGCTCTTGCCAGCTAGCCGTACCACGTCCGGCTGCGGCTCCGCCGTCGGAGTAGCGGTCGGGGTGACAGTCGGCGTCGGGGTGACAGTCGGCGTTGGCGTAGCCGTCGGCGTCGGGGTGACAGTCGGCGTAACCGTCGGCGTCGGAGTAGCGGTCGGGGTGGCAGTCGGCGTCGGCGCCGGTGCCGTCCCCACCGGGTGGGCAACCACCACTGTCTGTGGGGCAGCATCTTGAGCAGTGGTCGCCACGAAGCCGTAACGCACCTCCCCGGTAGCGTCCTGCGCCACCTGGGCCACTAGATGCACTTCCAGCTTGCCGTTGGCCGGCAGTTCGCCCTCCCAGCCAAACGCGCCTCCGGCCTGCTCCAGCGACACTTCAGCTGCCTGCCCGTCGGCGGTAGTCACCGCGGCTTCCAGGGACTTGATCTGCACGTTGTCGTTGACCGGCACGCCGCCGAAGATCAGCTGCCGCGCCTGCGCCGAGTCGTTGCCCACCTGGATCGTGTATTCGATGGTCGAGCCGGGGGCAACCGACTGGCCTGCCTGCGGACTGGCCTCCGCTTGCAGCGCGAAAGCGAATTCTTCTTCCCCACCTGGGGGCGGGGCAGCAACAGCCCGCCGGGCCGTGAACTCCGCCAACGACACGTAGTTCGCAGGCCCCCCGGTCGGGCCGTAGGACGACGAGGTGGAGATACGCACGTAGCGCGCCTCCTGCGGCGTGTCCAGCGTCACGGTCTGTGGCGTGGCCGCATTCGGCCAATCCCCGGCCGCAATCCGCTCCCAGCCATTGCCGTCGGGCGAAATCTCCACGACATGCCCCTTGATCCGCCCGTTGGGAGCGGTGGGCCGGGGAGTGAACGTGACCGATGCCAATCGTTCACTGGCCCCTAGGTCCACGGTCAGCGAGTGTGGGTGGTTAGGGGAGGCGTTGAACCACTGGCTGTGCCAGAACGTGCCGGTGTCACCGTCAATGACGTTCGTCGCCGGGGCGTTCTCCCCCACCGTCTCCTGCGAGGAAACCGCATGGATCCGCATCTGCGACTGGCTGATGACCGCCGGGTCGATAACCTGCACGGTCACCGGCTTGCGGATCACCCAGCCTTCTCCGGTCAGCACGGCGGTCAACGTGACACTGCTCGGGGCGGCGGCGGGCATCGCGGGAGCAGTCACGGTGCCCTCAACGGTGCCAGCCTGCGTCACCTGGGTGGCGGCGGGCAGTTGCCACCCGTCCGGCCCTTCCCAGGTCAAGGTGGCGGCCCCGGGAGTACCAGTGATGGTGGCCGTCACGCCAGAGGACTGCCCCCAGGAAGCCGGGGCGGCGCTGGCCGCCAGGCCCGTCGTCGGCTGCACCACGTAGACGTGGCCGAGTTCAGCCGGGAAGGTGGCGATCCGGTCAGCCACCACGGCGTTTACCTGCTTGCCTGCGGTGACGTCCCACACCTGCACGGCCGCCCCGAACTCGGCCGACCGCACCTTCAGCGGCCCTGCCGCCGCCGCAGTGATCCGGGCCTGGCTCAGGGTGCCGTCGGCCCACGTGACCCCAACGGTGTGGCCGCCGCGGGCCTTGAGTCCGTCGTAGGAGCCCGCCGACCAGTTAGTGGGCAGGGCCGGCAGCAGGTCGATGGCGCCCGCGTGCGACTGCAGGAGCATCTCGGCAAAACCAGCGGTGCCCCCGAAGTTACCGTCGATCTGGAACGGCGGGTGGTTGTCCCACAGGTTCGGCAGCGTCGATTGCGTCAGCAGGTTGCGCACCATGAGGTGGGCGTGGTCGCCATCCAGCAGCCGCGCCCAGAAGTTGATCTTCCACGCCATGGACCAGCCGGTGCCGCCGTCGCCCCGCTGGCGGAGCGTCTCGCGGGCCGCGTTCGCAAAGTCGGGGCTGAGAGCGTCCGAGATCTCGGTGCCCGGGAACAGGGCGTAGAGCTGGGAGACGTGGCGGTGGGCCGGTTCGGCTGCTCGCTCGCGCGCGTCGACTGCCTCATTGGGCCACTCCAGAATCTGGCCGTCTTGCCCAACTTTGATGCCGCGGTCCAGCTTGGCGAGCTTGGCGTCCAGTTCGGCGGTGAACTCATCGACAATCCCCAGTTCCTCGGCCGCCGCCTTGGTGGAGACAAATAGCTCGGTCACTAGCTGCTGCGCCATCGCGGTGGCCTCGGTGAACGGCCCGTGCTCCGGAGAGTAGGCGGGGGAGACCACGAGCTTGCCGTCGGCGTTTTCCACCAGCATGTCGAACCAGAACAGCACGGTGTCCTTGAGGACCGGGAAGGCCTGCTCTTGCAGGAAGGTGCGGTCGCCAGTGAAGAGCCAGCGCTGCCAGAACTCCTGCGCGAGCCAAGCGTTGGCCTCCGGGAACCAGAAAGCCGTCGCCCAGTCGTGCACCCCGGCAAAGCCGTAGGGGTTGACCTCGTTGTGCAGCACCCACCCGCGGGCGGCAAACATGCGCTCCGCGGCGTCGGCGCCCGGCACCCGGTACTTGTTAATGAAGTCCAGGTAAGGCAGGTCCATTTCCGCCAGGTTGGTGGTGTAGACCGGCCAGTAGTTCATCTGGATATTGATGTTGGTGTGGAAGTCGGCACCCCAGGGGGCGGTGGACGAGTTGTTCCACAGGCCTTGCAGGTTGGCCGGCAGGCGGTGCGCTTCGCTATCGCCCGGGCGGGAGGAAGACAGCAACAGGTAGCGGCCGTACTGGAAATACAGTTCCTCCAGGGCCCGATCCTGGTCGCTGGAGCCGCGATAGGCAGACCGCAGCGCGTCGGTGTACAGCTGCGAGGTGTCTGCCCCGGCCAGGTGCAACTTCACGCGGTCCATGATTGGCTGGAAGTCGGCCACGTGTCCGGCCCGCAGGTCATCCCAGCTCTTCGCTGCTGCCGCGTCCAGGGTGGCGGTCACGCGGGCGTCGGCTTCGTCGCCGCGGTAGGTCGGGTGCACGTTGGCGTAGTTGGTACCGGCCGTCCACAGCAAGGTCACGGCATTGGCACCAGTTACCGTGACGGTGCCATTTTCGTTGGCCACTCGGTTACCGCCCTCGTTGAGGACGCGAATCTCGCCCACGTACTTCAGGCCGTTGGGGTCTTTCCCGGAGTCCAGGGCGCCGGTCAGGCGGATGCGGCCTTGCTCGTCGGCGGCCACCGTGCCGCCTGCGGGCAGGCCCCGGTAGGCCACCGTGGTGGTTATCTTCTCGCTGGCGGAGGCACTCAACCGCACCGCGACGACGTTATCCGGGTGCGAGGCGAGGTATTCGCGGCGGTAGTCCACCCCGTCGACGGTGAAGGTGGTGGCGGCCACCCCGCGCTTGATGTCGAGGTTGCGTTCGTAGTTGGTCGCGCCGGTCAGCGGCGAGGTGAACTCCAGGCTGCCGAACTGGCTGTAAGAGCCGTAGCAGTTGCGGGCCTTGCCCAGGAGGCGGGCAACCTGCGAGGCATCCATTTCCCCGCGTGCCCGAATGGTTTGCCGTACTTCTTCCAGCGCGGTGGGCCGCTGGGACTTGTCCCAGATACCGAAGTCGTAGTTGGCGCAACCCGGACCGCCGGACCACAGGGTTTTCTCGTTGAGCTGGAGCTTATCGCGCTCCACGCCACCAAAAATATTGGCCCCGACTGCCCCGTTACCGATGGGGAGGGACTGGCTCTCCCAGTGGGTAGCGGGGGCCGCGTAGCGCAGCACCAGCTCCCGTTCCGGGGTCGACAGGACGGCGGGAGGTTCGTTCGCGAGGGCGGTGGTCGGCACTAGTCCGACGACGGCCAAGCTGGCAGCCGCCACAGCGGCAAGGCTGTGGCGCCACGGATGGGGACGAGCATTTGTCATGAGGGCTCCTGCAACTCTGAAGGATTCTTATTGCCAATACTAGTTTGGAGCCAGAATCACGCAAGACATCGCCCACTGCTCGATCACCGCACACGGAAGGGGGGACAGCGCCCGCGCTGTCCCCCCTCCTCGTTGCTACCGAGCTAGCGCACTAGCTCCCGCAGCGCCTTGTCCACCTCCGGACTGATGGTGCCTGGCCCGCCCAGGACTGCCACATCTTCCACTGCCGGGCGTGCCCGCAGCAGTTCCTCGGTGGGGGCAGGAACCCGGTTGGTGGCCGTGAGCAGCAGCATGCCGTCGCTGTTGACCGCCAGCGCTGCGCCCGCGAGCGCATCCGCGTAGTTCTGCCCGGAAACCACCACTGCCATCTTGGCCTGTGGCAGATGCTTGTCTGCCAGTTCCGCAGCCGTGGCGTACCGGCTGCGACCAGCGATGGTCTCCATCGTGACTCCACTGATCAAACCGATGGACTTGCCTGCCGCGATGGCGTTACCGCCCACCGCGACCGTGGCCGCGCTCAGGTGATCCATGAGGAACTTCTCCGAGACCTGCGGCAGCTTGTCGCGGTTGGTGAGGATGAGCACGCCCTTGTTCTTGGCGGCCGCCACCCCCGTGGTCAACGCGTCGGCGTAGTCCATGCCGTCTGCCAGGTAGACCCGGGCCGGCGCCCCGGTCAGCCGGATCGTCTCCTCCGCCACCGCCACTGCGGTGCGGAAACGGTCCCGCCCTGCGATGCGGTGCACTTCGATGCCCGCGGCGCGCAGCTGCGCCACCTTGGCCTCCGAGACCGCTCCCGGGCCGCCGACGACGTACACCTTGCGCACCGACTCCGCCTTGAGCGCGGACAACAGATTCGGCTCCAGGGACGGACCCATGGTCAGTAGCACTGGGGCCCGCAAGGCGCCAGCCAACGGACCGGCCGCCATGGCGTCCGCGAACGAGGCGCCAGTGGAGAGCACTGCCGCGTCAGAGAAGTCGCCGGCCTGCATCACCTTGATGGCGGTGTCTACCCGGTTGGCTCCGGCCACCCGCACAACCTCCAGCGGTGCCGCCGTCGGCGTGGGGGTCGGGGCCGGGGTCTCCGTCGGCGTCGGGGTAGCCGTCGGCGTCGGCGTAACCGTCGGCGTCGGCGTCGGCGTCGGGGTCGGCGCAGCCTTGATGGGGTGCAACACCTGCTGCGAGAAGGCGTCAGCCAGGTTGGCACCCAGCACGATGAACACCGCCTCCGCCTGGCCCGCGCCGTCTGCCCGCACCTCAGCCGTGAACTGCGCCGTTAGCACGGCTCCGGCCGGGATGGCCCCGCGCCAGGACGCCGATTCGTTGGCCCGATCGAAGGTCAACGGCGTCGGAGCCGCCCCTTCGCTGGCAAACAGGTGCGCGTTGACGGACTTGAGGCTCAGCTGCTCTATGTCGAACAGGCCGCCCACCGCCACCTGCTGCTCCTTGTTGGTGGTGTTGTGTGCCCGTAGCTGGTAGACCACCGTCTGCCCGGGCGCAATCTCGGTTCCCGCCGCGGGCTGCGACGTGAGCGTCACCTCCGGCATCGAATCGGGAGCCGGTTCCGGGCCGGCGGTCTGAATCTGGTGGGTGAGGGTGCTGTCCGCCAGCTGGGTGTCGCCGCTGCTCACCACCGTGGCGAACTGCAGCTCCCCAGTCGCATCCGCCTTGACGTTACCGCTGATCTCCAGCACCAGCTGCCCGCCAGCGGGCAACGTGCCGGTCCAGGAGCCCGCGTTGTCGTCGTTGGCGGCCTCGCCGCTGGCCCCCTCTCCTTGCAAGGTGGCTTCGGCGTCCGTCACCACGAACTTGCCTTGCCCGTGTCCACCAACAACCTGCAACTGCTGCGGCTGGGTGCCCGCGTTGACCACCCGCACCGTGTACACCACCTGCTGCCCGCCGGTCAGACGCTCGGTGGTGGCCGGGCTCGCGGTGACGTTCAGCTGTACCTTCGCCTCGGGGGCGGGCGGCTCGGGAGCGGCGGCCTTCTCCCCGTACAGCCGCACCTCGGCGGCCGACGCGTGGCTTGTCCCTACCTGGGCCGAGATGGCTTCGAACTTCACGAAACGACCAGTGGTCTTCGGGAAGGGCACCTCCTGCACGGCCGCGCCACGCGGGAACTGACCGGTGGCCACCGGCTCACCCCAGGTCTGGCCGTCGGCCGACACGTAGATGCGGTATTCCCGAATCATCGAGTTAGAGGGGTCGGAAGCCAGGTCCTGGCGCGGGGTGTAGCGCAGGCCCGTGAGGTCGTAGCTGGAGTTCAGCTCGAAAATGAGCGACTGGGGCAAAGAGTCGCGGGGCCCAGACCACCTGGTGTGCCAAATGGTGTTGGTACGGCCGTCGAGCACGTTACGCGCCCGGCCGTCCTCCATTGCGCTTTCCTCACTGGTCGCGGTGACCGACATGTTCTCCACCGGGATGGAGGTGTCGACGGGCGGGGCCGGGGGCAGGCCACTGGCCTTGCCGTCGATGACATTGATGCGGTGCTCCCACACCGAGTAAGGCACCTGCGACTGCTCGCCGGCGTAGACCCGCTCAGCCATGGCGGCCAGCGGCAGCCGAATGCCGTTGGCTATCACCTCTTCGGTCTCAAGATCAGGCTTGTCGGCCCAGATGGCGTAGGACGAACCGAGCACCGAGTCAGCCGGTGCGGTCTGGTTGCCGGAGAAGTTAACGGGCAGCCAGTTGTCGTAGATGGCCGAGGCAGGGACCCGCTGGTTGTAGGCACAGGTGGGGCAGCGGGGCAGCACGTAGTAGAAGAAGCCGTCGTGGTAGTTGATGAGCTTGTGCCCCTTCTCCACCAGCTTGGCCACGCTCGGCATGGTCCGGTGCCACTTGGTCCAGTAGGTGACCTCCACGTCGGCAGGCAGCGAGGCCTGGTCACCGACGTAGAGCGCATCGTTCCAGGCCCGCACCCGGCTCTTGCCGTTGTTGTTGAGGTAGGAGTCGACGGTGGAGAGGTAGTGCATGTACCCGTCCATCACCGAGGCGCCCGCACCGACGTTCTCGGTGGCGTAGGCCTGCAGGCTGGGGAAGGAACGTCCCAGGCTGGCCAGGCGGTCCGGGTCGAAGACCTCGTCGCCGCCGATGTGCCACTTGTCGGTGGGGAACAGCGGGGCGAACTCGTCGATGAGGTCGGTGACGAACTTGCGAACCTCCGGCTTGGAGTAGTCCAGCACGCGCCGGCCGACGTTGTCGTTACCGGCCCGCCATTCGGGGTGGGCCTCCAGCACCTTGCCCATGTGGCCGGGAATGTCCATCGCCGGGATGACCTCGATGTGGTATTCCCGCGCCACCGCCAGGATTTCCGCCAGCTCAGCCTTGGTGATGTGCTCCTCCGAGACCACCTCGGGGTACATCTCGGTCTGCAGTCGGAACCCCTCGTTTTCCGAGAAGTGGTACTGCAGCTCGGTGAGCTTGAGCAAGCTCATGCGCTTGATTTGGTCTTTGAACCACTGGGGCGAGAAGTATTTGCGGGCCGCGTCCACGTGCAGCGAGCGCGTGGCGTAGTCCGGCCAGTCGGTGACGGTGGCCGCCTGCAGGCCTCCGGCCGAGATGATCGACTGCAGGACGGTGCGGGTGCCGAGGAATACGGCGTGCTTGTCGGCCCCGGTGATGCTCACGCCGCTGGCATCGACTTGCAGCTGGTAGGCATCAGCTTTGTCGGTGCCCGCCACCGCGCCGGACTTCAGCACGATGTCGGTCGCGGCGTGGGTCCCAGCCGCGAGGGTGACCACCTGCGGTGGCGCGGTTAGCAGCTCGGACTTTTCGTCCAGGTCGCGTGCGAAAGTGGCGGCTTCGGCGGAGAGGTCCACCGAATCGCTTTCTACTAGTACGACGCGGGTGGCTGCCTGCAGGCGCCACGGAGCCGCGTCTGGGGTGAGTTGGACATTTTTCAGGGCGGGGACTACCCCCGTGAGCCCTTCCCCGGTCAGGGTGGGGGTGGTGGTTTCGTCAGCCAGGGCGGTTGTTGCCCCGCCGACGAAAGCCGTCATTGCCAAGGCTGTTGAAGCCAGGGCGGCAACGAACCTCCGTCGTTTGCGGTGTTTCATCTTCCCTCCGCGTTCATCTTTGAGCGTGGGCAGCCGCGCGGGCGGCAGCTCCTCAAGGGAGGTTATCGATCCTTCAGCACTTTTTCAGGCGGGTTGCTAACCCGGTTTGGCGCGCGTCGAGTTGCGTTGCGCCAACCAACCCTCCTCCCCCTCCGCGAGTGTCCACATTTTGATCCTCTCCCCTCAACAACCGAGCATGTTTTGCTCTTTCATGCACCAAAGCGCCTAAAAGCAGCAAAAAGCGACACGGAGCGGCGGGGGTCCACCCGCCGCTCCGCACGCCGCACTCCCAAGAACGGGCTGCGTGAGCTTGCCCACATCCGACCCTATCGATTGTGCACCGCTGCCTCCACCTCCGCCTGCACCGCCGAGGAGACCGCCTGCTCGTCCCCCACGATCAGCAAAGCCCGGCCCGCTGGTCCCTGCCGCAGCAAATCAACCATCCCGGGGGCGACTTGTTGCCCATCAGTCAGCACCAATGTCCCCCCACTGCGAGCCACCAACGCGGCGGCCGCGCCCGCCTCTGGCCGGTGGGCGTTGACCACTACCACCGGACCGGTCGGAGCAGGCACTATCTGTGCCACGGCCGTCCCCAACTCCAACGCGTCCGCCCCCTCCAGGTGCCGGATAGAGTGCGGCATCCACCGCTGCCAGCGTTCCCAGGCGGCGCGGGCCTTGCCTCCGACAGTCACTACCGGCAGCTCCTGGTGGCTCCACAGGTACCACCAGGCCACCGGGGTCAGGCGGCCCTTGCTGGTCGGGAGCACGACGGCCCCTACCGCGGGGGCGACGGCGGCCGCCACCCCCAGCGCCGTCGGCTCCGCGACATCAGCCAGGAGAACCTGCTGCGGGGCGTCAGCGGCCTGCAACGTGCGCCAGGCTGCCACGTTGGTTACCACGGTCCGCCACCCCGCGCCCAGCCACTCATGCCGCACGCCTGCGCGCTGGAGGGCGGGCCCCAAGGAGAGCGGCGGCCAGCCAATCACCGCCACCCGCTCGATGCCCGCCTGCCGCAGGTGCTCCACCAAGGTGGGAACCGCCTGTGTGCCATCCAGGTGCAACACCGGGCCGCCGACAGCAGCCGCCAGCGGCGCGGCGAGTGGCAGCCACCGCCCTTGCGTTCCGGCCACCACCACTGCGGTTTTCTCCCAATGGCCGTGCGGCGCCAGTGCCGCCGTCAGCTCTCCCAAGGTGCCGCCCGTCAGGCGCTGCGTGCTGGGGCTGGCCCCGGTCACCGACACTGGCACCGCGAAGCGACTGCCGCCCGGGGTCGAGACTTCCAGCTGCTGGACTCCACTGAGGTCCGCGGGGACCGGGAGCCGAAGCACCGCCCGGCCTGTGGTGTCACCGGTCGGATCAGGGGTGTAATCAATGGGGGCGGTGACCTTGGACTGTCCCAGTTGGACCGTGACCTCCTGATCCACCTGCTCGCTCGTCACCGTGAAGCCCAGCGAACCGAGCGCAATCTCCGCCTCCTGTCCCGCCTGCAGACCGCTGGTCGGCAGGGTCAACGCCAAGGACCGTTGCACCAGTGGGGCCGTCACCGGCCCTGCCGCCTGCTGCGCCGCCAGGTAGTCGATGAAGAGTTGCACATCAATGATTCCCGTATCGCGCCGATTGCGGCCTGCGGCCAGGGCCCCGAAGTTGTCGCCCCCGGCGATGAGGAACGACACCGCTCCCACCGTGTACGTCCGCTGCGGGTCCAGGGGCTGACCATCAATGGTCACGGAGGTGATGCGCTGGCCGGTCGGGGCCTGCGGGTCGAACACGTAGTGCACATTGCTGGACACGCCCAGCTTCAAAATGGGGCGCGACGACCCCTCCGGCTGCCACTGTTGCTCCAACGCCTGCTTGAACTCGGCCCCGGTAATCTCGGTGGTAGTCATCGCATTGCCGAACGGCATGACCGCGAATGCCTCTTTATAGGTGACCACTCCGTCGTCCCCGCGCAGCAGGTCCGCCCGAATCCCCCCTGCGTTGATCAGGCCAATGTCGACCGGAATCGTGGTGGAGTTCTTCAGCCCCCACAGCGCTACATCAGCCAGCAAGTTGCCGGCCGTGGACTCGGTGCCGCGATTGGCGCCCGCCGTGGCGGCCGTGCCGTCGGCGGTGCCGCGGTAGAAATCCGAGGCGATGGTGGCCACCGGCTTGTCACCCTCCGCATCTGCCTGCGTTTTGGCCCGCGCCACAATCTCGGCAATCTGCGGATGCGGGGCCGTGCCGCACACCTCGGTCATGGTCGCGGCACTCACCAGCTCCGCCCGGGCCCCTGTGACCTTCTTGGTGTGCGGATCCACATCCAGGCTGACACGCCCCAGGGCCCGCCCGTAGTGGTCTGCTTCGACGGCGACGATCGCCTTACCGTCCGCCCCGATGGTCTCCAGTCCCACGTATTCGCGGTGGGTGTGGCCGCCGAAGACTACATCCACCAGCTCCCCGCGCAGCCCGGCCGCGATCTCGGCGGCGTCCTCGTGGACGAGCACCACCACCACGTGAGCTTCCCCATTGGCCGCCTGACCGTCCTTCAACTCCCCCGCCACCCGGTTGGCGGTGTCGATGGCGGAGGTGAACTCCAACCCGACCACCCCGTCGGGCGTCACCAAGGTCGGCACGTCGGGCGTCACCACCCCCACAAAACCAACCTTGATCCCACCTGTCTCCTTCACAACGTAGGCGGGCAGGTCGGAGCCGACCACGTTGGCCCCCAGGTGCGGGAAGTTTGCCCGCGGAATGATGCGATCTCGCAGGTCACTCCAGCCACGGTCAAATTCGTGGTTTCCCACCACGTTGGCATCCAAACCCATCAGGTTCAGGGCATCGATGGTTGGCTCGTCACGCAAGATCGCCGACAGGAACGGCGAGCCACCGACGTTGTCGCCCGCCGAGGTAAACAGGGTGTGCGGGTGCGCGGCACGCTCCTTGTCGACATAACAGCCGATGACAGCCGCCCCGGCCTCCTCTTTTCCCACATCAATGTGCCCGTGAATGTCGGTGATGTTCAACAAGTTGAGCGTCACCGGGGCGGGAGACGCGGGAGCGGCCGTCGCTGGCACAGCGGAGGCAAAGAGGCCACCTACCGCAGCGAGGGCAATCATTTTCATACGACTAGCGGAGCTTTTGGCGACTTGCATGCTGTTCCTCTCGCGACCCAGGGCAGACTGAGACCCCACCCCCTGCTGTGATCCAAACCACACGCTAACATGGTTGCAGGTGTTTCACCCTGCATCACCACTGGGCAGAATTGGTCCCCCCACGTAAGGTGGGCAGCAGCATTTATTCCAGCTAAAGGAGTCAGGCGTGCCCGAGCACACCCCCACAGACCCGCAGCGGTCGATAGGCGAGCTGATCGGCAGGATTTCCCATAACGTCTCCGCTCTGGTGCGTGGCGAGATCGACCTGCTCAAAACCAAGGCAACCACGTCGGCTAAGCGCTACGGCACTGCCGCGGCTTTCTTCGCGGTGGCCGGGGTGTTGGCCCTGTTTGGGTTGCCCTTCATCCTGTGGACCTTGGTCTACGTGCTGGCCCTCTTCCTGCCCCTGTGGGCCGCCACCCTCATCGTGGGCGGGGTGGTGTTCCTCCTGGCTGGCCTCATGGTCCTCCTGGGGCTACGAAAGCTAAAGAGCGCCGGGGAAGTGCAACTCAACGGTGAGAGCATCGGCATGAGCGTCGACGCGGTCAAGGAAGGACTGAACAGATGAGCTACGCGAACAAGGAAGCTGACCTGGTGGCCCTCCGGGCGTCGCTCACCGCCGACCTGGAGGAACTCACCGCCCGCCTGAGCCCCAAGAATCTGGCGCAAGAAGCGGGCGCATCGGCCAAAGCCAAAGCGCTGAGCTTGGTGGAAACCGTCAAGAGCACGGGTAAACGCGCCGCGAGCGGTGACATCAAAAGCATCGCCGTTTTGGGGTCGGCAGCGGCCGCAATCGTAGGCCTGACCCTGCTCCGGTTGACGCGGCGGCCCTAGCCACCGCAGCTCGCCTAGCGCGACCAGTTGGCCCTCAGGGCCCGAAACGTTGTAGGCTGGGCACACGACAAATTTTTACTTGTATTCACGCCGCCGCACTTCAACGTGCCGCGCATACTCGACGGTGGAGGGGGTCACGTCATGGGGCGCGGCCGTCAGAAGGCTAAGCAGACCAAGGTCGCTCGGAAGCTGAAGTACTACAGCCCGGAGACCGATTACAAGGCTTTAGAACGTGAACTCACGGGATCTGACGCCACCGAGAGTGAGTACGACGACATCCCGCCAGCGATGGACGACTGGGACGACTACCGCACCACGCGCTAGGCGCGGGTTCGCCGCCTAGGCGGCCTGCGGGCACCGTTGCTGGTCGACTCAGGCGGTGCGGTAGGAACCGATCATCCGCACCTGTCCCCCGGTGACGCCCTTGGCTCCCGTGGTGACCCGCGCGGCGGGCGCCTGCGCTACGGCAGTGGCCACGTCGTGGACCTCCCCCAACACCCAGGCGGGCAGGTCCGCTGCCGCGGCTGCTGTCAGGGCGGCGTCCACGGCGTCGGCGGCCACGATCGCCACCATGCCCACGCCCAGGTTCAGCGTCACCTCTAGGTCGTCCCACGCGACATTGCCGCTGCGGCCCACCCACTCGAAAACGGGCGGTACCACCCAGCTGCCGCGGTCGATCACGGCCGCCAGCCCCGCGGGCAGCACCCGGGCGACGTTCGCCGCCAGCCCCGCCCCCGTCACGTGCGACAGGGCATGCACCCCGCCCACCGGCGGCACGTCGGCGGTGGCTGCGCCGGTGGTGCCCCCCAGGGCGGCGATGAGGTCCAAACAGGCGCGCGTGTAAAGCCGGGTGGGTTCCAGCAGCTCCTCGCCCACCGTGCGCCCGAACTCCGCCACGTGCTCCCCCAAGCCTGCCCCCGAGACCTCCAGCACCTTGCGCACCAGCGAATAGCCGTTGGAGTGCAAACCGGAGGCGGGCAGCGCCACCAGCACGTCCCCGGCCCGCACGTGGTGGGCCCCCAACACGGCATCGGCCTCCACTACGCCGGTGGCGGCCCCCGCAATGTCGTAATCGTCAGGTGCCATGACCCCCGGATGCTCGGCGGTCTCCCCGCCCAGCAGCGGCACGCCAACCTGCTCGCAGGCCTGCGCCACCCCTCGCACAATGTCAGCGATGCGCTGCGGCTCGACCCGGCCGCAGGCAATGTAGTCAGTCATCAACAGCGGCGTGGCCCCCACCACGACCACATCGTCCACCACCATCGCCACCAGGTCCTGGCCGATAGTGTCGTGAATGTCGAGGGCCTGGGCGAGAGCGATCTTGGTGCCCACCCCGTCGGTGGAGGTAGCCAGCAGGGGACGGCGGTAGTCCCTTAAGTCCGAGACGTCCACCATCCCGGCAAAACCGCCTTGCCCGCCGACGACGCCCGCCGTGTGGGTGCGCCCCACCGCGGCCTTCATCAGCTCGACGGCCCGGTCGCCCGCCTCCGTGTCGACCCCGGCGGTGCGGTAGCTCAACGACTCACTCATGGGGTTTCTCCTCGTGGGGCTGGATGGTTGGGAGGGGCGCGCCCGCGCCGTGGCGAACGCTGCGCCGGGGCGGCAACACGACGGGCGCGGCAGCCAAAGGCGGGTGGGCCGCGGCAGCCAGTTGCTGCGGCTCCAGCGGGATCGGGTAATTGCCGTCAAAACACGCCAGGCACAGCGCTTGGGCGGGCTGCCCGGAGGCCTCCACCATGGCGGGCAGCGACAGGTAGCCCAGGGAGTCGGCACCGATGGACTGGCACACCTCCTCCACGTTCGCCCCCGCGCTAATCAGCTCGGCGCGCGTGGCGAAGTCGATGCCATAGAAGCACGGCCAGGCCACGGGTGGGGACGAGATACGCACGTGCACCTCCCGGGCCCCGGCCTCGCGCAACATGCGCACCAGTGCCCGCTGCGTGTTGCCGCGCACGATCGAGTCATCTACCACCACCAGGCGTTTGCCCTCGATCACGTGCCGCAGCGGGTTGAGCTTCAGGCGAATGCCCCGCTGGCGCATCATCTGCGTCGGTTGAATGAAAGTGCGGCCGACGTAGGCGTTCTTCACCAGCCCCATGCCGTAGGGGATGCCACTGGCCCGGGCATAGCCGATAGCGGCAGGGGTGCCGGAGTCCGGCGTCGAGATGACTAGGTCGGCCTCCACGTGGTGGTCACGGGCTAACAGCTCACCCATTTTTTCGCGCGCCACCTGGATCGACTGCCCCGCCAACAGGGTGTCGGGACGAGCCAGGTAGACGTACTCGAAAACGCACCCCTTCGGATTGGCGGGCGCAAAACGTTCCGTGTGGACGCCGTCGGCGTCGATGGCGAGGATTTCGCCCGGCTCCACCTCCCGCACAAACGCCGCCCCGATAATGTCCAAGGCCGCTGTCTCGGAGGCCACCACCCAACCGCGGGCCAGGCGCCCCAACACCAGGGGGCGCACGCCGTGCGCGTCCCGCGCCGCATACAAGGTGTGCTCGTCCATGAACACCAGGGAGAAGGCTCCCCGCAGCTTCGGCAGCACGGCCCGCACCGCAGGCAGCAGCGCATGCCGCGCGGGCAGCTGCGGATGCTCAGTGTGCTCCACTCGGTCTTCGCCGCCCAGGAGTGCCGTGATGACGGCCGTGTCGGTGGAAGAGCCCCGGCCCAGCTCGCCCCGCAGGTCCTCCCCGAAGCGGCTGCGGACCTGCTCCATCAACTCCACGGTGTTCACCAGGTTGCCGTTGTGGGCCAGCGCCACCGTGCCGGTGGCGGTCGGCCCGAGGGTAGGCTGGGCGTTTTCCCAGGTGGAGCGGCCCGTGGTGGCGTAGCGCACGTGTGCCACCGCCATGTGTCCGCGCAGCGACCGCAGCAGCTGATCGTCGAACACCTGCGAGACCAGCCCCATGTCCTTGTACACGATCACGCTGCGGCCATCCGACGTGGCGATGCCCGCCGACTCCGTGCCGCGGTGCTGCAGGGCGTAGAGCCCGAAGTAGGCCAGCTGGGCAACTTCCTCCGCCGGGGCCCACACGCCAAAGACACCGCATTCGTCTTGGCCGACGTCACTCGGGTCTGCTACGGCGCTCAGCCGCCCGTCACCTCGCCTCACGGGTCAAGCCTGGCATATGAAGGCGTCTCGCCCCAAGCCGCGGGGCGTGAGACTACTGACCTGCCTGCGCCGGATCGGCCGCCCGCACCCCGACGACGTCGGCCTGCACCTTGTGCGCCACCACATCCACGGCCTGGATCCGCACCCGCACGGTGTCCCCGAGGTCCGCCTGCCCGTCGGCGAAAATGATGACCGCTGGATCAGCGACCTGCACCTGCACCCCCGGCCCGTGCCGCTCACTGCGGGTAGTGTCCACCACCACGCCCTGTAGCTCGCGGCCAACATAGGAATCGAGCACCAACGCCTCCAGGGCCTCCACCGCGCTCCGCGTGATGGCGCTGGCCCGCCGCCGGGCACTCGTCATCGCGTCCGGCAGGGCGGGCAGCGCCTGGCGCACCCACTGCGGCACCTCCGTCTGGGCGCAGTGCGCCAGGCACACCTCCAGCCCGTAGCGATCCACCAGGCGGCGCAACGGCGCCGTCACGTGAGCGTAAGGCGCGGCAATAGCCGCGTGCCCGCCCGCCACCTCCGGCGGCAGCGGCAGGTCGGCCTGCTCATCGAAGGCCGCATACCCGCCGCCCCGGAACAGGGTGGTGGCAGCGTTGAGGAACGCGGCCTCGGCGGCATCCTGCCCGGTCAGGGCGCGCACGAATGCCGGGTAGTCACCGTTGCGGGGCCACGCCAAGCCGAGCGCCCGCGCAGTGCGGCGCAGGCGGGCAATGTCTCGGCCTTGCGCGGCGGGCAGGGTGCGCAACACCCCCACCCCGGCCTCCTGCATCATTTGCGCGGCCGCCATGCCCGTCAACAGGGAAATCTGGGCGTTGAAGTCCTCCACCGGCAGCGCCGCCCGGTAGACCAGCTGGTAACCGCCGTTGGTCTTGGTCGTTTCCTGCTCCGGTACCGCCAGCGAAATACCACCCCGTTCCGCCTCACGCTCCAGCCGCAGTTGGCCTATCTCCGCTAGCAGCTCCGGCAGGTCGGCAGGCGCGGCCGCGGGCAGCGCGGCCCGCCCGTCCAGCGCCTCTTGCACCTGCACGTAGGAAAGCTTGGCCCGGGAGCGCACCAAGGCCCGCTCAACGTGAGCACTTTGTACCTGCCCCGTGCGGTCCAGCTGGAACGTCCACAGGCAGGCCGGGCGGTCGACGTCGGGCAGCAAACTGGCCGCGTCCTCGCTTAAGGCCCGGGGATGCAGGGGGGTGGAGTAGTCCGGGGCGTAGATCGTGGTGGCACGCTCGTGCGCGGCCTTATCGAGCGCGCCACCGGGCGCGATGAAAGTGGCGAGGCAGGCGATGGCGTAACGCACCTGGTAGCCGTCGGCGGTACGCTCCAGCTGCACTGCCTGGTCGAGGTCACGCGATTCAGCCGGATCAATGGTGACGAACGGAATCTGGCGGGCGTCGCGGTCCGGAACCGGACCCGGCAGCTGGGCGGCCGCTGCTGGCAGTTTGACGTGGGTGAGCGTCGGGGCGGGCAACTGCGCGGCGACTTCCCGCCAGGCGCGGGCCACGGCCTCGGCTTCCGCCTCGGCGGCGGGCGGGAAGGCCGCGGGCACGTCGTACTGCTCGCGCAAAGCGTCCAGCGCGGCGCGCACCCGCTTAGAGCTCGCGACGGCCGGGGCGAGGCGAGGTTCAGTCATGTCTGCTCCAAAGGTAGGTAGGCGGCCAGATCAGCGCGGGTGCCCGAGGCACTGACCACGCCGGTAGCCAAAGCTTGCCCCCACGTCAGCTGCCCGACGGCCAGCTGCACGAAAATCGCGGGCGCCATCTCGACCACGTTGGGCGGCGTGCCGCGCGTGTGGCGCGGCCCCAGCCCCAGCTGCGTCACCCCGTAGGGAGGAACCCGCACCTCAATGCTGCCCCCCGGGTGGCGGTGAGCTAGTTCCTCCAGGCCGTAGCGCACCGCGGTCGCTAACTCGCGCCGGTCATCTCCCCCGGCGGCGGCAGCGGCAAGCGCGGCTCGGCCAGCGTGGGGGTCGATACGGCGACGCGGAGACATGGAGCCAACCTAGCGGCATTGGCCACAACCCTGCCACGCCCACACCGAAAAGACGGCAACCCGATAGCATCCACGTATGACTTCTCACAACCTCGCGGCCCGCCTCGAAGACGCCTTCTTGCGGCGATCGGTGCCGGCATTGCGGCGGCGAGGCTGGCGGCCCGCGATCCATGTTTTCGCGTCCTACGGCACGCAGCGGCGGGCCCGCGTGCTGGCGCGCGTGGTGATGACCGACCCCCTGCACGACCCCAGCGGCACCCTCATTCGGGAGCTGCCCGGCCCGGGCGCCACCCGGCAGGAACTAGCGGCCGCCACAATGCAGGGCCTGCGCGACGCGCAACGCGGGTGGCGACAATTCCTTGGCACCACGGTGCCCTTCTACCCGGTGACCATCACCCTGGGCCAGGCCACCGTGACGGTGAACGCGGACCGGGTAGGTCTGGTCGATATCGTCGTGGAGGGCCACGAACTCACCCCCGGCCCGCACCTGGTGCAGGTCACGGGCCCGGCTTCCCCCCCACAGCACGGCCTGATACAGATCATCGCCGATAACACGACGCACGGCATCGTCTGCGATATCGACGACACCATCATGGTCACCCACCTGCCGCGCCCGCTGGTGGCGGCCTGGAACGCCTTCGTGAAATACACCCACACGCGGGAAGCCGTGCCGGGCATGGCTGAGCTGCTGACCGAGTTCTCTCTGCGCCACCCGCAGGCGCCCATCATTTATTTGTCCACGGGCGCGTGGAACGTGCAGCAGACTCTGTCCTCGTTCATGGCCCGCCACGGCATCCCCGCCGGACCAATGCTGCTGACAGATTGGGGCCCCACCAATACTGGTTGGTTCCGTTCAGGGCAGGAACATAAACGCACCCAGCTGCGACGTCTACTTATTGACCTGCCGCAAATACAGTGGCTCCTCATAGGCGACGACGGGCAACACGACCCGCTAATCTATGCGGAGCTGGCGCGCGAGCACCGGCCCCACGTCGGCGCGATTGCTATCCGGCAACTTTCTCCCACGGAGCAGGTAATGTCCCACTTTACCGCCGAGCCGCTCGCGGTCTATGGCCCAGCCTCGGTGCTGCAGGCAGCAGTGCCCCAAGTTTATGGTTCTGACGGTTTCGAACTTCGCCAACAGCTTTCTCATGTCTTTTGATTCTGACGCCTCCACGCAGGCACCCGCGGCTACTGCTAGCGCCCCCACTGTTTCCTCGCCCGCACCCGCTGGCCCGCGGCCGCGCCGCCAGTTCCGCGGCGACATCCAGGCCATGCGGGCCTTTGCGGTCGGGTGCGTATTTTTGAATCACTTATGGCCCGAGCGGCTGACCGGTGGCTTCATCGGGGTGGACGTTTTCTTCGTCATCTCCGGGTTCCTCATCACCACCCATCTGCTATCCAGCCTGCTGGACCGGGGTGGGCTGCGCCTGCGGGACTTCTACGCCCGCCGCATCCGCCGTTTGCTGCCGATGGCGTTCCTGGTGCTGGCGGTCTCCGCAGCCGGGGTGGTCACTTTCCTGCCCATCCAACGCTGGCGCCCAAACTTTGCGGAAATATTTTTCTCCGCCGTCTACGGGGAAAATCTCTACCTAGTGCACCGGGCGGTCGACTACCACGCCGCGAACCAAGACGCCTCCATCGCCCAGCACTACTGGTCGCTGTCGGTCGAGGAACAGTTCTATATTGTGTGGCCGCTGGCGCTAGTGGCGGGGGTATGGGTGTGCCGTCGCCTCTTTCCCACCCGTCTGCGGCTAGCGTTGGGCCTGCTGCTGGCCACCGGGGCGCTCGCCTCGCTGGTCTACTCCGTGCTGTTTACCGCCAGCCAACAGGCCCAGGCCTACTTCTTCACCCCGGTGCGGGTGTGGGAGTTCGCGACCGGGGGCCTGGTGGCGGTGGCGGCCCCCGCCCTCACCCGGCTCCTGCGCCCGGCGGCCTGGCTACGGCTGCCCCTGGCGGGGGCCGGTTGGATCGCTATGGCAGCGGCGGCCTGGGTATTTTCCCCGCACGTGGCTTTTCCCGGCTGGGTGGCGCTGCTGCCCGTCGGCGGGGCGGCCGCAGTGCTGATCGCCGGGCTGGGCGGCCGGGTGCCGTTGCTTGATCCGCTGACCTCGCTGGCTCCTGTGCGGTGGCTGGGGGACGTGTCGTACTCCGTCTACCTGTGGCATTGGCCCCTCATCGTCCTGGCCCCCGCCGTGCTCGACGCCGAGGTGCGGTGGTGGCACAAGCTCGTCATCGGGGTCATTGCCCTCGGGCTGGCGGGCCTGTCAAAGCCACTGGTCGAGGATTGGGGACTGCGCACCGGGCTGCTGAATAAGTCGCTGTGGCGGGCCTTCGCGTTCATGTTGGGCGGCATGGCATTAGCCGCCGCCGGGGCGTGGGGCGGGGGCCGCCTCGCCGACCACCTGGCGAGCGCGGAGTCCCGACGTTTGGCGGAATTTTTGGCCACCGACTGCGCCGGCCCGGGCGCCATGAACCCGGCAAATAATTGCCCCAACAAACTCGGCAAGCCGCAAAGCATCGTGCTCGGCGAGGACAATATCTACTACAGTGACCCGCCCGAGTGCCGCCTTGAGGAACTGCCGCACCAATACGAGAAGTTCGCGGGCAAACTGGTGTGTGACTACCGTCCCGACCCAAACGCCCCGGTAGACGGCCGCGACGTGCTGATGTTGCTCGGCGACTCCCACGCGGACCAGTGGAGCGCGCCCGTCATCGAGATCGCCCGCGCCCGCCAGCTGCGCTACGAAGCCCTCATCGTCGCCGGTTGCCCGGTGCGGCAATTGAACGACACCGAGTACGAAACCCAGACCTACCTGTGGGGACAAAACTGTGCCGACGCCACGCGCACCGTCGTCGCCGAGGTGACCAAAGTGAAGCCCGCCCGCTTGGTTTACTCGCTGTACGCCAAGGAGGAACCGCTCGCCCCGGAGGGGGACCAGCAGGCCCTCTACAACGAATCGCTGGGCGGGACGTGGCGGCAGTTCCTCGCCGCTGGCGTGGGGAAAATCTTTGTGATCGCCGACGTGCCTTACAACCACGAGGTGCGGGACCTGAACTGCTACGCGCAGCGGGACAATCCCGCAGTGGACTGCCGGGTGGAGCGCAGCAAGGCCCTAGCGGTCGACCCGCTACCGGGCACCGTGCCCGCCGCCGCCGACCCCCGGGTACAGCTGGTGGACTTCACCGACGCCTTCTGCGACGCCGAATACTGCTACCAGGTGGCGGGCGAAATGCTGGTCTACTTCGACCAAACCCACCTGAACCGGCAGTACGCCCTCAAGTTGCGCCCCCGGCTGGAGCGCGCGCTCTTCGGGCAGTAGGGCAGCCGCGGGCAGGAGGTAGGCGTGACCGGGCGAGACGACGAGCTGCGCACGGCGCTGCACCACGCCGACTGGCTGGTGGTGGCCGAGGAGGAGAGCACCGACGCACTGCCCGCCTCGTGGCGAATTGTGCACGCCTACCTGCCCGACATCGAGGTGACGCTCGACTTCGATTGCCTGGACGCTTGGGGCAACTACCGGCCACTGGCGTACGCCTACGGATGTCGCAGTGCGCAGGTGCCCGGCCTGTCGATATATCTCGGGCGCCGCCGCGACCAGCGGCGCGCCGCCATCGCCGATTTTGTCCGCGCACTCACCGCGTGGGCCTATCAGCAGCACGAGACGAACGCGGGGCGGAACGGCGCTGAGAACCGCGGCCGCGCGGAGGATGCGGCCGAGTACCGTTTCAACCTGCGGTTGGTGCGCACCGCAGACCAGTTCTTTCGCCTGTTGAGCAAGACCCTGCATTTCCCCGGCTATTTCGGGGGAAACTGGGCCGCTGCCGACGACTGCATGCGGGATCTGGCCTGGCTGCCGCCCGGGCCACTGACCCTCCGCTTCGAACACCTGGACACCCTGGCCGCCCGCAGCCCACTGCTACACCGCGAGGTCGTTACCAGTCTCAACCTGTGGGAGGCGCACTGGGCGCAGGCCGCCGCGCAGCGGGCTGTGCACATCGTGCGGGCGGGAGGCGCGGGCTGATTCGCAATCCATGCCGGGGCTGCCCGCCCTAACTGGTCACGGGGAGAGCACAGGCGCCATATGCACCGGATGAGGCGCCCACATGACCAGTTAGGGCGAGCCCCTCTTCACGATGCCCATGCGCCAGCACGTCCCCCAGCGGCTCTCGGCACTAGTGATGTTTCCGCAGGCCTTTGGTAATACGATCCACAGCATTCTTCGGGCCGTGTAGAGCTAACCCAACGAGATCTAAATCTTCAGGTCTTACTGCAAGCACTGCAGCTCGATTTGCGTCATCGTCTCCGGTAGAGAATAGTTCACGCGTATATATGCTAATTGCCATATCGCGAGCTTGTGCCTTAGAACGGGCCACGGACAACTGCTCTAAAGTCGCAGCATATACAAGCACGGGCTGACGCAGCATGGGTAAATAGCGGTTCCCGTCTGCGTCAACATAGGGGGCGCCTACCATATCAGGAGAACTTGTCGCGATTCCACTAATCAAGAAGGATGTAACGTTGAGTTCCTGCCAAGGCAGCAGGGCATCGCGCAACAGAACCACCACCCTAGTGGCGTGACGAACTGGAGGCTTTGCGTCGAGAACAGCTGCAGTCGTATCCATACCTCATCCTCCCCCACCATTAATACCAATGTCTAGTGAAAAGATTCGCACCTACAGTTAAGGTGGACTACAAAATGGGCAGTGGCAGCTACGAGTCCGTGTGACTATCGCACTCAATACTATGCAACCTAGCAATAGCAGACATCATGCGAAATACCGTCTGTACTGCGCGACGCTGTGCCCGGTCTGACCTCATTAAAGCGAACAGATACCGATAGGCAGGAACATCACTGATCGGGAGCAGCCGCAGATTTCCTTCCGCCGGTGTGGTAAAACGCGGAAGCACCGCCAGATGGTCACTAGAGGCAACGATGGCTTCTATTAAGCGATTATCCTTAACCCGCTGCGCTACGTGCAATCTTCGGCCCACGCGCTTCTCAATTGCTGCCAGCACGGTATCAAAGGGATAGCCTTCGGGAACCCCAATCCAAGAAGCACCTGCGACATCGTGGGCGCGAAGGCTGGAGCGCGAGGCCAACGGATGACTATCTGACATTGCAATGTCGAGTGGCTCTAGCACCAGTTCACGGACAAGCAACCCCGGGACGCTGCCAATCTCGGGAGCGCGAATACTATGCGCGATCACGATGTCATAATCCAACGTCAAGCGGGAAAATTCGCTCTCCGCCGGATCGACATCAGCGATGCGAAGTTGGATTCCAGCATCGGCGACAGCACCCAGAAGCTTAGGCAGCAATAGTGTGGCGGCGCTGGGGAAAGCTACCACGGAGACGCCCCCTCCGGGATCGTTTCGGTACGCATCCCAGCGAGCCTGGACAGCGGCAAGTGCTGTCGCCACCTCGACAGCACCCTCCGCTAGGAGAAGACCCGCCTCTGTTAGGCGAATACCTCGTCCGTCTGGCTCAACCAGCCGCACACGCGCCAGTCGCTGGGCCGTCCGTAGCTGCTGGGAGACCGCAGAGGCAGTCCGATGAGTCGCCTCAGCCACAGCTGTGACACTTCCATAGTCGGCAAGATCCCGAAGAAGCTGCAGATGTCGCACGTCCATGCAGGAAGCCTACACCTTCCCGCAAAAAAATTTCAGTTGACCTTACTGGGAACGTACACGAAACTTACCGCATGCCTTCACGCCACATAGCTCTCGCAATACTCATTGCCGGGATATGGGGTGCAAACTTTGTAGCACTCAGCCTGGCACTTGAAGTTTATCCGCCACTACTACTGGCCGCACTACGTTTTGGACTGCTTGCAATCCCCACAGTGCTCCTGGTGCGGAGACCACGAGTACCGTGGCGCTGGCTTATAGGCTACGGCACTGGATTCAGGATAGTTCAGTTCACGTTTCTAAACTGGGGTCTATCTGTTGGAATGCCTGCCGGGCTGGCATCACTCACCTTGCAGGCATCTGCACCGTTTACCGCCTTAGCAGGAAGGCTATTCTTCAGGGAAAAGCTGACCAAACCAGCACTAGTCGGCATCGGAATCGCCATCATTGGATTGTTCACAGTTGGATGGCAACGGTCAGAAAATGCTGAACTTACCCCATTTTTATTGACCCTATGCGGCGCGGCCGGGTGGGCCATTGGTAATGTAAGCGCCCGCCAAGCTCACACAGATGAGCCCATAAAGCTTATGCTTTGGATGACTGTCATCCCGCCACTACCCATGCTTATTCTTAGCATAGTGTTCGAGGGGCCAGATCGCATCAAAACCGCACTCAGTCTCGCAATTACTTCTGACGGAATCAAACCCACACTAGCACTCTTGTTTACAGTTATTGTGGCGACTGTCATTGCCTCTGGCATGTGGACATGGCTAATGTCACGACACTCTGCGAGTATCGTCGCCCCTTTCTCTCTTTTGGTGCCAATATTTGGAATGCCCGCAGCCTGGGTAGCCTTCGGAGAGCTAGTTTCCTTTGGAGAACTGTTCGGAGCCGCACTGGTGCTAGCGGGAGTGTTGCTCGGCGCTTACTCTCGTGCACCCAAGCGGCCCCCGGCCCGCCAGGCGCGGGCCGTCAAGAAGTACAGTGCGGCGGCGGCCAACAGCAAGACGCCTAGCAATCCGTAGAGGGGCCGAAAACCAAGAGCATCCAGCCCGATACCCACGAGCGGATCACACACGATAGTCGCGAAATCATCGAACATGGCCATCACCGACAGCAAAGTGGCGCGGTTGGTGTCGGTAGCCAGCTTGTTGATCTTGACGTCCACGACCACCCCGAGCACCGACGCCAGCAGCCGCAGCACGCCGTAGAGCACCACTGCCCCTCCCCACCGGAATGGCGCCGCATTCAACGCCACCACCAGCCCGATACTGGCCACACACAACGGCACGAGCACGCCCGCCGCCCGCTGCCACGCAAGCAGCCGCGGAGCCAACCAATTGCCGAGCCACGCGCAGGCTGTGCCCACCACCAGCACCACCCCCAAAAAACTGGGTCTGGAATCCCAAAGAAACCAGGAAGGGGTTAACAAACTGACCATAGTTGGAGACGGCTATCCCGGCCAGCATCGCCAACACGGCAATAGCCAGAAAGCGTCGCTGCCTGGTCACCAGGTCCCGCCCCCGCCGCGCCAGGCGCGCCCACCTGCTGTCCGCTGTATCGGCGTCGCCCGCGGCGGGCTGAATATCCGCGACGGGGGGAGCGACCGGCACCCGGGCGCTCACCGTGATGCCAGCAAAACAGTAGGCAGCTAGGCAATACAGCGGCACCGAGACGTAAACCGGCAGCGCGGCACCCCACGCAAAAAGTGCGGGCGCCACCAAGGCTGGCACGAGGGCCACCAATACCAACAGTTGGCGGATAGTGGCCAGGGATTGCGCATATCTTTCTGTCTTCCCGGCCTGCTGATGCATACGAAACAACAAGGCACTATCGGACCCAGTGCCGGCCGCCAGCCCGACACTCAACAACAATTCGGAGACCAGGATGCCCCAATAGCTCTCGGCCAGGGCCAACACCAGCATGCCGAGGGCCAGCAGCACGTTAGACACCACGAGGGAATGCCGGTGCCCGCACCGGTCCGCCAACATCCCGGCCGGCACCTCCGCACACAGTGCCACTATTGCCCCGAAACTATTGAGCAACCCGATCTGCGCAAAGCTCAGGCCCTTGGCCTGCAACACCAAGGTCATCACCGGCCAGGCCAAGACCAGCGCCCGCGCCACCCGAGCAGTGCGGTAGTGACCCCAGCCCGGAATATTCACTGTCTTTGCCATCCCAGTTCCCCCGCCCCGCCTGTGCACGGGCGGCACGATTTAAAGGTTATTGCAACGCCGGAATCACTGCCGCCCCGCTTGCACGCGGGCAGAAGCACCCAGCCGCTGTCGGCGCCCGCCCTGCCACTCTCCAGCAGGGAGAAGATGCGCGCTAATCGGCCTCTTCCACCGCGAAGCTGGCCGACGCCGGAGGCAGTTCGTCCGCGAAAACCCACCGGGCACCAAGCACTACGGCGTCAGCCAATCGTGTGATCTCATCCTTGGCGAAATCGTGGGGCGTGGAGAAGGCCACGTGCGCGAGCGCCCCCTCCCCGGGCACCGCCAACCAGTAGTCGATGAGCACCAGCGGAGTGTTTTCCCCACCCAATTCCTTTGCCCCGTGCGACAGCCGCACACGCCGCACAATCCCGTCGTCGTCGTCTTTCAGCTCAACTAGCTCGTCCCCCGGGCGTGAATCCGCCACCAGACGTTCGGTCATCAACTGCAGCGGAGAGATACTGCCGGTAGCCCCGATGTCATGCCAATAGGTGACCAGGCTGACTGCCGCGGCAGCTTCCTTAGTATTGGCCAGCAGGAAAGCAAAATCGCGTCCTCCCGCGCCCGCAGCCTGCGCCGCCGCCCGCTCCAACCACTGGCGCATCTCACGCCGCAGGTTAGCCCCAGCGTCGGACAATTTGCGGGTCTGCCGCTTCACCAATTCTTTAATCTCGCCTTGGCGCACCTCGACCGGCGCGCGCAAGTTAAGCACCGCCCAGTGCGTGGGCAGGTCCAGATCGAGGCCGACGACGCGGCGGGCCGGGCTAGTGCTTGCCGATTCCGTCGGCTCGGTGGCCGTCATCTCCCTGGGCTCGTCGGGCTCGTCAGGCTCGTCAAAGGGATCGTTCAACACCTCCGCCAGAAACCGGCTGGAAACCTCAAACGCCTCGGTGCGATGCGGATCAATAATGAGACTGTGCAGGTGCGCGGCGTGCTGCACCACAAACTCGATGAGCGCCACCCCCAACCGGATGACGAAAAGCGGCTCATGCCCGGTAGCTACTTCCGCATAGGTGGCAGCGGAGGTAAAAAGCGGCAGCCGCACCAAACCGTCGTCGGACTGCACGCCTAGGGCTTCGATACCTTCCTCGGTCAGGCGAACAGGCAGAACGGCGACGTCTTCGGCAAGTGCTTCCAACACGTCGGGCAGTGAACGGGCAGCGATCGCAGCTGCTAGGCGGGCAGAACCCAACTCCGGCAGGGCGGCGACCGGGAGCACCTCGGGGTCTGCCGCGCTTCGGCGCCGATTCGCGGCCGCTGGATGCTCAGAGAGCACGAAAAGTAAGTCTGTATCTACTTCGACTGTGCCTGCACTGATGGTGCCGGGACGGGCCTGCGGATCTGGCTCGGCAACATCGATCCGGGAGAGCATCGGCCCGACAGGCGCTGGCGCAACTCCTAGCGGGATGGCAGACAGCTCGAACATTCACTCCCGTCCTTTTCTGTGCGGCAAGCCCTGCCAGTGTACCCGTTTCGTTATACAGCTTGGGGAGCGTCAGGGCTGCCTGCGCCTTCCCCTTCACCGTTTAGCACATCAGCTCCCTGCTGGTCAAAGTCTTTCCAGGTTTGCGCGACTGCCGTCGCAGCCTCCGCTAATGCCTTCATGGCTTCGGTGAATTTTGCGCGGCGGTCATCCCAGTCGTGGGCAAAGCCCCGTACCGTAGCGGAAAGATCGGTGTGGCCAACCGCGCCCGCGATTGTTTCAGATTCGGTGTTTGCGCTCTCGAACTCGCTGGCCACGCTAGCCAGATCCGTGCCCAACTGTTGGATCGCCGGGACATCAACAACGATTCTCACCATTTCCCCCTCGGTAAAGTATGTGGCACAGTGCTGGCCCGCCCGCCATCGGCCGGGCCAGCACTGTGCGTCTTAGTTAGCCGCGGAGCGACTGGCCCATCTGCTGGTCCAACTCCTCCACCGAGGAGGCGTACTGGGTGAGGAAGTCCCCGAGCGGCCCCATGCCTTCGTTGACCTGAATCAGCCCCTCCTTCAGCTCAGTAAACTTATCAGAGTAGGCGCCGGAGGCCACGGCGGTAGTGAAACCGGAGCCAATGAGGCCGTTGACAGCAGTCAGCGCCTCCTGCACCTTACCCTGAATCTCGGCCTGGGTTTCCTTGAGCTTTCTGCCAATATTACGCATTTCCTCAGGAGTGTAACCGTACTGTTCCGACATCAAAATCTCCTCGTTTTACTTGCTCCTGACCAGAGTCAGGCTGACCTGCCCATAATCACACGCACCTCCTGCCGGGGCAAGGCACTAACTTGGGTTGGCAACGCACCGAGGGCACATTAGGGGCGCTTGCATGAACCGGTAAAAGTTGGAGAGCCCGGAATGCACCTGGCACCGGACCGTGTTACAGATACGCGGCCAATGATGGTCTGGCGTCAGCGGCGGCGTAGGAGCGCGCGAGATCGGACACGGGCACGTCGGCCACGTAGGAGTAGCGGGCCCCCTCGGAGGACCCACCGCCGGTTTCCCGTAGCTCCATCGGTAGCAGGCTGCCGTCTGGGTGCCGAAGCGTAACGATGTGGGGGCGCACGGGCACCAACTCGTAGCCCGCCTGGGGTTGCTGGTCGGGCAGCCGCAGGGAGGGCAGCCGGTTGTAGGACCGGTAGAGCTGCCCGATGTTTAGCAACAGGGCTCGCTCTACTATCTCCCGGTCGGGACTGGAGACCTCCACGTCGATATCAGGGAAGTCCCTGTCGCTCATCCCGTAGTGAAAAGATGAATTGGCGTAGAAGAGGTGGTGGTGGAACTCGCCGAGGGAATAGTTGAAGGTGTAGCCATCGAGGTGGGCGGGAACGGACAGGCCATGCCCGGCGGGCATGGGAATGTCGACTACTAGGGCAGCAATTTCGGGATTCAGCGGGAAGTGGGCCACGATACGAGCACTCCTTTGTCCACGAGGGCGAGGGCAGTTTTCGCGCCCCCCAGTTGGTCGAGTATCTGGATCTGCGTTCCGCCTCCCCGCCCGCCGAGGGCGGGGGCGATGGTCCCAACCCGGATCGCCCAACCGGGTGGAAGGTCAACTATTCGGTAGCGGTAGAGGGGTTCGACGGCGCGCCGCGGGTCGATGGCACGCTGCCCGATGGTGAGCGGACGCCCGTTAACCTGCACTTCGAAGAAGCGCCCGCCTGGGTGGCCGACCCGGTCGACGATATCGCCAAAGGCAGCCGTAAAGTCCGCTAGGTGGGTGAAAAGCTGTTCAGTGCCGGGAATCAGCCCCCGATTGGGGGCCCAGTTGACGGATACCTCTTCCATCTGACTCCTCCTCATGTTGGCCTTAGTATCGCAAGGTTTCGAAACGGCCGGGGGCAGCCTGCGACGGTCGACGCCCCCGGCATCTTGAGCCCGGCAGCCAGGCCGATACCCTGGGATCCGGGCACAGGTTTCGTTGCGAGTGCCGACGTCTGCCGATCGGGCACGATCTGGGGTGACGACATAGTCCTGCAAGAACGGTGCGCCAGTCTCGCTCTTATATGACTCGATGAGGCCGGGCAGTGGCAGGTCGACGACGTGGGAATATTTCACAATGTTATAGGATGGCGGCCCGGATTCCAGGAAAACCAAGGGCAGGAAAGTGCCATCAAGTCGCCCCAATGAACACCTTACCCTCCCCGCTTTTACCACTTTATAGCCAGCGTTAATCTGATCTAGACGGAAAGGCAGTGCCACTTGGGGCAAGCCCTTTACCAAACGATACAGTCCCCCAACCTCGACCAGCAGTGCCCGTTCAACCAACTCCAGGGAACCGCCATAAACTATGGGTTGCGCGTCACTCACTCCCTGATCATCTCCCTCAACTACATACAAGTCACCTTCTTTATATATGCAGCGATTGAACCCGCAACGAAAACACCTATACACGTAACCGTCGAGGTACCTAGAGGCAAAAAATCCCCTACCCCAGGAACCGGGCTCACACAAGACAAGATCCTCCATGCCTGGAGCGAGATCAAAGCTCGGCCACTTGAATATCTGCGGAGGGAAACCAAATTCATCCACTGTCTCCACCCTTCACATGGCCCTGCGAGAATGGCGCGCCGACCTCGCTCTTACAGGACTCGATGAGGCCAGGTAGCGGCAAATCAGCAACATGTGAGTATTCTACAATCCTAAAGGGCAAAGGGCCCGAGTCACGAAAGACTATAGGCATCAGAGAGCCGTCGAGGCGCTGCAATGAATATCTTGAACACTCAACCTCCACCATGTCATACCCAGACTTAACGTGCTCACGCAAATATGGAAGCTCGATCTCCGGCAGACGCATAAGCGACCCATACATCTTCCCGACCCTTACCAGTAGCCAACTTTGAACCAGCTCCAAGGACTCCCCAATTACCTCTGGATTAAGGTCGCACTAGCCCCGATCGGTGTCCGCCACCTTATAACAGTCGCCCTCATAGTAGATATGGGTATTGAATTCTCCCCAGAAGTACCGGTAGATGCACCCATCAAACCAGGTCGAGTCGGTAAAGCCATACCCATCCGGCCCAGATATATCCAATCCAAACTCCGCCATGCCAGGCGACAGCTCGAAGCTGGCCCTTTTATTGCGTGGCCACAGCACACTAACCTTAGCCCTCACCTTGCGACACCACATAGTCCTGTAGGAACGGCTCGCCCGTCTCACTCCTATAGGATTCGATGAGGTCAGGCAACGGCAGGTCGACGACATGCGAGTACCTGACACAATTAGTGGGACGCTCGTCCCAGTCATACAATTCAAAAGGCAAGAAAAGTCCGCCGGGACCAGACAAGGTAAAAAAACCTGCACCAATCCCGCATATGCTGTAGCCGACTTTAATCTGCGGCCGCAGAAAAGGCAGTTCAATTTCAGGAATGCCCATTACTGAACGATAGATGGGTCCAATCTTTACCAACAACCATTTTTCGGCCAGCTCTAAATGTGGACTTTTGAACTCCGACACAAGGTCACGGCTATCCCTGTGAGTGTCAGTTACACAGTACTTTCCATCCCGCAAATAAATATGATGATTAAAGTCTCCCCCAAAATATATATAGCTATACCCGTCAAACCAGCCAGACTCGCGGAAATCGCACCCACTCAGCCCCTTCAAGGACATTTCACGTAAACCGGGCTCTAACTCAAAGCTTGCCATGCTTCTAACACACCTCTCTTAACCACTTCATCAACGCCCTGGAGTTTATTTTGGGAGTCAATTATTTGCAGTTGCATTCCTCCTCCGGAGCCCCCGAGGGCGGGGGCGATTTCCCCAACTTTGATGCTCCACCCTGGGGGCAGCGCATCGACGTTTAGCCTGTACGAGTAGTGCGGTAGGACAGCGCAGCGGGGATCCATGGCACGCATGGAGAAGGGGATGGGTTTACCGTCCGGCGCAACTGCCAGGAACTTCCCACCAGGGTATCCGATGCGGTCGAAGTAGATGCCGTGGTCAGCCACGAAGTCTGTGAGGTCGTGGTAGATGCGTTCAGTGCCCGGCACGTACCCGTCGTTGGGCGGCCACGGGACCGTCGCTTCTCCCCGCGAGTTGCGGTAAATGTTGGCCCGCTCCCACTCGCTGCGGCTGATGCGCACCCCGTTTTCGGTGCGCCCGTACGGGGCGTGCGGATCATCCAGCAGGAACAACGAATCATCTGCATCCCGCTTGTGGTTCACGGCGTCGTTCCAGCACGGCTGCTGGTTGGCGGCATGCCGCCCATGCCCGGTGTTTGGGCGAGTGGAACGATACTCCTTGGCGGTGATGGGGCCCTTTCCGCGCTGCCCTCGGGCTCCGGTCTTGGCGCGGAATCGTTGACGCCACCGCTGCGCCCCGCCCCGCAGGCCATCGGCCGCGCCCTTGAGGTTATTGACCGCATTGGTCTTAGTAAGGCGCAGCAGGCCCTTGGCGCCACCCAATCCTCTGAGCCCATTAGCGTTGCGCCAGGCGCCGCGTAGTCGCCCGAAACCTCGTAGAGAGGTTCCCATGCCGCGCAGGCCACCCAAACCCACACACCCCAGCCCGGCAAATGCCACCGACACTATCGCCTCGGTCCAGGATTGCTCCCCAGCCAACGCCAGAGTGATATTGCCCCCTGCCGCAACGATCCCCGTGAGTGCCGAAACTGTTAGCAGGCCTGCCGCCAACAGCGGACCGACAACCGGGATGACCGCGACCACCAACGCCAGCAGCCCCGTTATCGTGCTGACAAACTCCGCCACCAGAGTCACCAGCCGAGTTATTTTGCTGCCCCAATCCTCCCACCAGCCGTCGTTAAGCCCGTCGGCCCCCACCGCTGCCTCAATGCGTGCCCGAGCAATCTCAGCGGCCTGGTTGCGCAG
Source organism: Buchananella hordeovulneris (assembly GCF_001907235.1). Lineage (GTDB taxonomy): Bacteria > Actinomycetota > Actinomycetes > Actinomycetales > Actinomycetaceae > Buchananella > Buchananella hordeovulneris. The sequence goes on along the minus strand of NZ_MQVS01000001.1, from coordinate 18,093 downwards.
CGCCACCGCCTGAGCCACCTGCCCCACCCACTGCGCTAACTGCTCGCGCGCATTTCGGGCCTGCGCAAGATAATCGGCCTGCCGCCGGGCATACCCCGCCGTTGCTGTGTCGGAGGCAGCTTCCCCTTGGGTGAGCTGTGCGTAGTGCTCCGCCAGCTGCTCAGCCCGAGCGGCATCCTCCTGCGCCAACCTGGCTGCCGCTAGCGCCTGCTCGCTATCGTTCTGCGCCTGATCCAGGGCCACTGCGTACTCGATCAGGGCCTGCCCAGCCTCCCGATAGCGATGTTCGGAGCGCACTGCCTCGTCGACGAGCCCGTCCTTCGTCTCGAGCAAAGCCGTCACTGCCTGCGACTGGCTGGCCCCCGCCTCCAGTCCCCGCAGCGTGGCCGCACACCGGGCAAGGGTATCGGCAATCTCCACATACCGCTGCCCACCACTGCGCACCACCATGGGATCCCCCGGCACTGGGTCACCAGCAAGCCCCACCACCGACCAGTCAACCGGGCGCATCACCTAAACCCCTTCATCTAGGACCAGCGCCCATACGATAGCTCAAATTCCCACCCCGCAGACACCCTCTGTCCAATGACCCGCCGGCGGAGCCTTAACCATCATGTCCTTGTGACACCATCATGTCCGAAAAACGCTGAAATAAGGACATGATGGTGACTTACGGGCATGACGGTGCGCTAGGGGCATGGCCGCGCCCTAAAGGCATGACGGTGACCTAAAGGCATGATGGTCAGCGGCAGGCACCCGCCCCGCCCCCGCCCAACATTCGCACTTAGTCAGGCAGCGGCAGCTGCACCGTCCACTGCTTGCCGGAGCGCACATACACCCCGCGGCCAAGCGGATAGTCGGCACGCTTAAGGCGCGGCAATTCCGTCTTGAACAGAACGTCACCGTCCATCGGGTTGGGCTGCATGACGATGCCGTGGCGCACGTTGCGCAATTCGGAAATGAGCGGCCAGCCCGAACCCCACGCCGTGGTCTCCTGCTCGGCCACCACGAAATGGCCGTTGCGCCGCATGGTTTTGATCAGGTCCAGCATCGGGTTTTCCGCCGGAGTGCTCACCAGCTCCCCCAACGCCTCGACGACGACGATCAACCCCGGTTTGCCATCTTCGACCGCCCCTTCGGCGGCCAGTGGCTTGAGTTCGTTTATCAGCTCGGTCATTTCGGTGATGTCTCCGGCGTGCTTGGTCCACAGGCCGAGGCGTTGCAACTCGGAGCGGCGCGGCCCGAAGTAGTAGCGGGGAATATCCGGTTGCCACCGGTGCAGGGACTGCGTCACGGTTTTCAGGGCGCTAGTGCGGCCCGAGCCAGGCATGCCAGCGATGATGAATCCGCCCTGCGCGATGAAGGCCAGCGGTGCCAGATCGGCCGAGTTGATCCCCAGCACTGGCCCTTCCGGCAGACCGGTGGGCAACTCGGCGAACCGCACCAGTGTCGCCAAGCGCTCCACCTGGGGGGCGCTTGGTACCTGTGCCTCCCGCAGCTGGCGCGCCAGCTCGTCGATGGCGCTCGCCTGCTCGGCGGGACTCGGGGCGCCGCCCGGCACCGCGATCTGCAGCTCGTTGTCTTGTCCCGCGAACACGCCGCGCCCCGGGGCCGCCCCCGGCAGGATGTCGCGCGGCACGTCCAACGTGTAGTAGGCCCCTTCGTCGGCCTGCCGCAACACCAGGCGGCTTTGCACGTTGGCCGCCATGGCGCTGGTCATCGCGTTTGGCCGCTCAGCGGACAGCACCACGTGCAGACCGACGGCCCGTCCCTCAGCCACCAGGCGCGCAAACTGCGGGAATATCTTCTGGGCCGTGCCCGACGCCATCTCGTACTCGTCGCGGAACGCCGCGAAGCCGTCAATGAGCAGCAGGATGCGCGGCTCGGCCTGCTGCCCCGTCAATTGTCGGTATTCGGTAATAGAACCGGCCCGCGCCGCCGAGTAGCGGTCGGTGCGTTCGTCCAGCAGCACCGTCAACCGGCCAAGCAGCCGCTCGACACGTTCTCGATCCTGCCCGTCGATGACCGCCCCGACGACGGGCAGCTCCGTCAGCATGCCGAGCCCGGCCGAGCCGCAGTCGATCGCGTAGATCTCGGTCCGGGAGTAGCGTACCTGCGCCGCCGCCGCGCAGGCGATGGTGCGCAACACCGCCGACTTTCCCGCCCCAGAGGTTCCGAAAACCGCCAGATTACCGACATCGTCCGGATCGTAAAACACCGGGTGCTGAGCCTGCTGGGCGGGGTCGTCCACCACCCCCAGCAAGATGCGGCCGCGGGGCGTGGTGTCTCCAGCCTCGGCAAGCAACGACCCCAAATCCAGGCAGGTCTCCAGCTCGGGCAACCACGGTTTGCGCGGCACGGGCAGTTGGAGAAGCTGAGCAGCTTTACGCACGCTGGCCACGACCCGGGAGATATCGGTAGGGCCGTCGTCTTCACCCTGACTGGCCACCTCGGGACGGGGGATCTCCCAGCCCACCCCGGCCCCGAACATCATGGTCTCGATCTCAATAGGCGAGGCCGCCACCTGTTCGGTGGTGTGTCCGCCCGCGTAGGCGGTCTGGAACAGGGAGATGCGGCCCGGCCCGGTGCGCACCGCGCCCCGCCCCGGGATCCGCGGGTCGAAGGTGGCGGCATCGGCCACGTCGATGACGTCCGTGGAGTCACTCTCGTCGGCCATGCGCAGCGCCACCCGCAGGGCAGTGTTGGCCCGCAGGTTGCCCTTAATTACCCCGGCCGGGCGTTGCGTGGCCAGGATCAGGTGCAGGCCGAGGGAGCGGCCGCGCTGGGCGACGTCGACCACGCCGTCCACAAAGTCCGGCACCTCCTGCACGAGGGCTGCGAACTCGTCGACGACAATCACCAAGGACGGGGGGCACTCCGGGTCGCCTGTCCTTTCCAATGCCAACAGATCCTTGGCATTCTTCCGGTTCAACAGATGCTCCCGGTATCGCAGCTCAGCCCGCAGCGATGTCAAGGCCCGGCGCACCAGGTGCGGGGACAGGTCAGTGACCAGCCCGACGCTGTGCGGCAGATCAACACAGTCGGCGAAGGCCGAGCCGCCCTTGTAATCAACGAATAAGAACGTCACCCGCTGCGGGCTGTGCGCCGTGGCCATCCCCAAGATCCATGACTGCAAAAACTCCGATTTACCGGCCCCCGACGTGCCACCCACCAAGGCATGCGGACCCTGGCTGCGCAGGTCGAGCGTGAAATCGCCCTGCGGCCCCTGGCCAACCAAGGCCCGCAGTGTGGCGGCCTGCCGTTTGCCCGCCTGGGAGCCAAGCAGGCTGCTTTCCTGCCAGCGCTCCACCGTGACATTCGGGTCGCTGGCCACTTCCAGGCCCGCCAGCGTCAGGAACGACACGGCCCGCGGAATGCCTGATTGGTCCAGCACCGGCGCCCCCGCGTCCTGCAGCGGTGACAAGGCACGTGCCAAGTTCACGGCCGGCTCTTCGCTGAGCGGCTCGACCTTGGTCAAAGGCACAGTGCGGCGCTCCTTGACATATCCGACCGTGAACTGGCCCGTGGAATCCTGCACCAGGTAGGTGTGGCAGGCGGCCGGTAGGCGCTCGTGCCGATCGGCCAGCCACACCAGATGCACCCCGACTTCCGGTCCTTTCTCCGCGAGCGCCACCAGGCGACCTCGTTCCACGGGGGCGTCATCTTCCACCAGCAGTACAACGGTGGGCAGCACCACCCGGTCAGCATGCGAGCCTTGGGAGCGGGCCGCCACCAGTTCCTCCAACAGCGACACCAGGCTGGAGACAGCGCCCTGGGCACTGGCCAGGTGCGGGCCTGGCAGTGTGGAGTGGGGAGAGCCGACGTGCGGCAACCACATGAGGTATTGCCAGTGGCGGGCACTATCAACCGAGGCGATCGCCGCGATGACCAGTTCGGCAGGCGAGTGCAGGCAAGCCAATTGGGCCACCAAGCTGCGTGCAACGGCGGTGCGCCAGTCCACCACGCCTGCCAGCCCCAGATTGCCGCATTCGCGGAGTGTCGCCGTGATCGGGACATCCAGGACGTATTCGGCCTGTTTCTGCAACGCACACAGCTCCTCCCACACCTCGGCCGAGGCCTGTCCGCGCGCGGGCAGGGTGAACGTGTGGCGGGATTTGTCTTGCCCATAGCCGAGATGGAGTAGCAGGTAGTCGTCGTCGTCCGGACGGCGGTACCACAACTCTTGGTTCAGGCTGAACCCGGCCTCGATGACGCTGCCGAGCGGCAGCACTTCGTTCCGCCGACCCGCGTGCTCCTCATCCAGGGCCGCAGCAAGTTCATCACCCAGTTTGGCGACATCCGTCCGGAAGCGTTCCCGTTCGCTTTTCTCCCCACGGGCGGCCGTCACCCGTGAGTCGATCCACGTGCCGATCGCGATGATGGGGCTGAGGGCTAGGAAGATGAGTGTCATGGGGTTTCGCAGCAGCAGGAACATGACGGAGCCCATCAGCAGGGGCGCGGCCATCGCCACGAGGGGGAACTTACGTTTGCTGCCCGTCTTAGGCGGCTCAGGCGCCTCGAACTTGCGGCCCTCGTACCGCACTCGGACCAGGGGTGAGCGGTTAAAGTCAGTATCCGTCACGGGACTGGTTTGAGCCGTGGGGTCGCGTTCGACGATGAACGTGGTGTCGCCCACCCCGACGGTGTCGCGTGGTCCCAGCACCGCGTGTTCCACTCGCTCACCCCCCAGAATCACCCCGTTGGCCGAACTCATGTCGACCACTTCGACGTGCTCGCCGACAATAATGCGGGCATGGCGCCGCGAGACCTGCTTGTCGTCGAAGACGATGTCGCACTCAGCACTTCGTCCGATCACGTTGGGGCCGGAGCGTAGGGGAATGACCCTGCCCTCCTGACTCCCCTTGATGACACGTAGGCGAGCCGGCGCGGGATTGCCGGTGTGGATCTGGTGTTCGGCCGGACTGGCAGGGGCTACCCGCACCCGCTGGCCGGAGCATAAGCCGGATTCCATAACCAACAGCCGAGGTGGAAAAATCGACAGCTCTTCTCCGGAGTCCCCCACCAGTTGCAGTGTCAGGCCGGCCTCTGGCCCAAAAGGAAACCGGGTCTCGCCGCTGCGAATCGTGGCAGCCAAGTCGGCAATCGTGGCTGTGGCCTCTGCGGTGATGAGGATGGGGCGAATCCCATCCGCCGATACCAGATCGAGTTTGATACGCATAGTGCCACTCCCTCGTCGTGCAACACACCCGGTGGGCCCAGTGTAAATGCTGGGTTGAACGTCCTCTTGAACGCCCCTACGCTCGGTGGGTTAGGGTGCAGGGAAGAGACCAAGTCACCGTACCTGGTGTGAACGGAGGGTTAATCGTGCCGCGGAAGATGTTTCTCGTCGGCCCCGGTCGTTATCGCTGGCCGGTGGTGAGCGTGGGCGCTGCCGCAGTGGCCCTGACTCTCTCATCGGCCTCGCCGTTGGTGGCGCTGGAAACCAGGTCGCTCCAGCACGTCGCGGTCGAGTTGGGGGCAGATTCCTCCGTGAAGTCGGTGTCGGTCTCCGGTTCGACGTCGTCGTCGGCCAGCCCCGAGCAGGAGGTGGCCCCGGCACAAGCCGTGGAGAAACTGCCGATCCGGGTACAAACCTTGTGGTGGCACGACGGGAAGTCGGGCACGGACTTGTCCGAGCTGCAGGGCAAGTCGGGCCGTTTCGTTATGCAGCTGGTGGTGCAGGACGTCACCTCCACGCCCACCGAGATCGCGTTCGATTCCAACGGGGCGCGTTTCCACCAAAAGTCGCTGGTGGGCGTGCCGCTGACCGTGGTCGCCAACGCGATCGTGCCGAATGGCCGGGTGGTCTCCGCGGCCGATGCGCAGGAGGGGCGGGTGACCGACGGGGTGGTGGTTAGCCACGACACCCAGGCGGCGACCGTGCAGTGGGCCAGTTTGATTGCGCCCCCGGTTTTGGCACCCACCTCGACTTTCACGCTGGTGGTGGAGTCGGAGAAATTCGCGGTGCCGGAGTTTAATCTCGCGGTCGAGCCGGGCATTACCACCGATCCGTCGATGACCCGCCTGGTTGAGCGCGCATTCGGGACCGACGGGGCAGCGGCGCGCCAGGAGCAGAAGACCATTTCCCACGTCCTGCAAATCTCAAAGGAAGTCAATGAGGCTTTGCAATTCGTTGATGAAACCTATTTGGCTTTGCAGGACGACATTTCGACCCTCGGCGCCCAAACCTTCACCGAGCTAAAGTCCAGCTCCGAATCGATCATTCGACACTTGGAATCGACTCGCTCCTCGCTGACCTCCATCGGTACCCAGACCAGCTCCGCGATCAGCTCCACCCGCACGGGGGCCGAAAGCAACCTCACCAACTACGTCTCGTCCATCGATTCGCTTTTGGGCGGCGGCAAGCCTCAGTTCACCGGCCAGCAGATCGAGGGCTGCTCCATCGCCCTGCCGCAGCTGGCCGCGGGCGAGCCGCGCACGATCATGTCCTCCATCTACCTGGTCGACGCCCAGCTGGGGGCGGTCACGGCCCTGTTCGGAAAAGACAACGAATCGCCCAATTGCCGCACCAAGTTCGTCTCCGAGCTCGCCAACACCATCGGTTCCTCCATCGACTACACCGACCCAAGCAAGGCCAAAGCCTGCCTAGAAACCAAGCCGGAGGAGGCGTCAGTCTCCTGCCGCCTCCACCAGCTGTCCACCGGCATGGAGGACAACCTGCAACAGCTGCACGCCCTGTCCGGCCAGGCCGAGGGCCGCTACAGCGCCCTGTCCGCCCCACAGATCAACGACCTGGTCACCGGGGACGAGGGCCTGAACAGGCACCTGGAGGTGTTGGCCGCCAAGATCAACGAGTTCAAGCAACTGGCTGACGACACCTCCGCCCCTGATCCCGGGTGGATCAGCCAGGCCCGCGCCCAAGTGAACGACATCATCGAGACCGTCAAGTCCCTGGATGAGGACGCCACCAAGTTGCAAGGCCAGGCCACCGCGCTGAAGAAGCAGCTGACGGACAGCCTGTTCGCGCCGGACACCGGCCTGCTGGCCCAGCTCGAGAAGGCCGCCGCGGCCGGGCAGTCTACCCCCAGCGTCGGCGCTTGGTTCGCCGACTCCGGCTACCGCGATGCCTTGGGCAACCTGGTCGACACGGCGGTAGCCGGGGGCCAAACCTGCGACGCCACCTGGGGACAGTCCCTGACCGCCGAGTCGACCGCCACCGACATCGCCGCCGCCCTCACCCGGCTGGAGACCGCCGACTGCTCGCTCTCCGGGGTCGCGGCCGCCACCCGGCAGCTGGTGGAGGGCTATTCCACATCCGACACGGCGCTCACCGAGCTGGCCGGGCAGGTGCAGACCAGCATCGACAAGCTCAAGGAACTGCGCGACTCGCTGCCTGCCAAGGCCGACGAGCTGGTGGCTACCACCGGCGAGCTCAGCGGCGGCCTGCGCAAGCTCTACCAGGAGCAGAACGGCACGGCCACCGGCAAGCTCGCCGAGCTGCAAAAACAGCTGGACGGCTCGCAGGGCAAGCTCTCCACGTCCGGCAAGGAACTCAAGGCCGCCCTCGAGCGCCTGTGGGACGGCCCCGTCGAGCTGCCCGCGCCCGACCCGGATGAGGGCCAGTGCGCCCGTAAGCCACTGCCCGACGGCGAGAGCATCGCTACCAAGCTGGCCTACCTCAGCGACTCCCTGAAGTGCAACGGTGCCGAACTCTCCCAGTCCCTCACCGACCTGAACTCCCGGCTGGAGGGCCTGGAGACCGCGGTGCCCGGCGACATCTCGGCCGCCCAGGGGCACGCCACCGAAGCCGTCAACCGCCTCAACGGCCACCTTGACGCGCTCGGCACCCAGCTCGACGAGACGGTCGCCACCCAGCGCTCCGCCAGCCTGGCAGAAACACAAACGACGCTGCAAAGCGCCCGCGAGAAGTCGCGCGCCGACCTGCAGAGCACCCTGGAACAGCTGGAGGCGTCCACCAACGGGGTGCTGGAGACCCTGTCGTCTGCCCTCGACTCGGCCTCGGCCCAGTCGCAGGCGGTAGCCGACCAGCTACGCGGCGACTTCGAGCGGCTGCTGGCCAACCTCGGCCAGCCACGCAACGAGTCCCGCCTGGGGGTGCTGGGCAAGCTGTACGGCGTGACCACTCAGGTTGGCGAGACCGGCAACGTGCTGCAGAACGTCGACTCGCGGGTGCGCCAGTACGGCAGTTCCCGCACCGCCCAGCTGCTGAGCATCGACATGCAGTCGGCCGTGTTCTCCAAGACCGCGGAGGCCACCGACGCCTACCAACCGTTCGCCGACCGCGGCCGCACCGGCAAGGGTAGAGTGCTCACCGTTTTCACCTACACCCTTAAGGGGAGTAAATGACCGTCACGCGTTGGTGCCTGCTGATAGGCGGCGCCCTAGCTGTCAGCCTGGCGCTGTCTGCCTGCTCCTCGGCCGAACCGACCCCCACGGCCACCCCCACGGCCCACACGCCGCTGGCGCCGCAGCTGAGCTACACGCCGCCCGCCGCGCAAGCCGTGAAGATCGGGGTGCTGGTCGGCCCCGTGCAGGGCGACGGCTCTGAGTTCCGGCCCCTGGCAGAGGGGGCCCGCATCGCCACCTACCGCCTGAACCTGGGCGGCAGCCCCATTGAGCTGGTGGTGGAGCTCGACGACGGCACCGCCGCCGGGGCGAAGGCCGCCATGGAGCGCCTCGTGCAGGCCCGGGTGAGTGGGGTGCTGGTCACCGGGCGTGGCGACTATCTGGCCGACGCGTTACAGACCGCCTATCGAGCTGACACCGCCGCTCTCCTGCTGTACTCACCGCAAGAAAGCCCCCACGCCTGGACGTTAGCGCCGACCGCGGGCATGGTCAGCAGCCAGATGGAGGCCACCCTGCGGGAGCTTAAAGCCTCCCGCCCGTTCGTGGTCACGGCACCGGGTTACCTCCTTAACATCGACGGTGCCCACCGCGCCGAACTGGGAGACGTACAGGCCATCGCCCACCAGATCAAGAATGCGGTGGACAAGCGAGAGGTTGACGCCGTAGCCATCGCCGCCCCGGCCCGGCAACAAGCCGAACTCGTGGCCGCCATCCAAGCCCAGCTGGGGGCATCCCAGCTGCCACTGCTGCTCTCCCCCGAGGCCACCACGCCCCTGTTCGGCGACCTGGTCGTCAGCTCGGGGGCGACGTCGGGCCGCCTAGTCGCCATCGGCCCCGACGCGGGCGACGCCGTGGCGCTGCGCCCGAGCGTGGCTGGGGAGTCGGCGGCGGCCTTCTTCACGTCCCTGCGTCTGGCCGCCGGGGACGAGACCTGCCAAAACCTCTACAGCGACGACACCTGCGCCCAAACCTCCCTGTGGGCCGACGCCACGAGCCATGACGGCGTCGTCGTGCTGGCGCGCGCCGTGGAAAAGGCGGGCTCCAGCGACCCGCAGGCCGTCAAGACCGCCCTGGCAACCCTGAAACTGGGGCCCGTCGATGGCCTCGTCGGCCCCGAGCTAGACCTGCGGCGCGGCAACGCGCTGGCCGACGGGCAACTGACCTCCCTCTACGCCTCGACCTCCGACCCGGGCATGCGACCGCTGACCGCCGACGGCGAGCCACCCCTGGCACTGTTCTGGTTCGCTGATTAATGACCACAGAGGACGGGCCGCGCGCCCTCGGTAGCCGCTACGTACTCACCCGCCGCATCGGGCAGGGCGCCTCTGGGGAGGTGTGGCTGGCTCACGACCTCACGCGCGGAGTCGACGTGGCCGCCAAACTGCTGTGGCCGGAGCACAGCAACAACCCCGAAGTCGTGGCCCGGTTCGTGCAGGAACGCAACCTGCTGCGCTCCCTAACCCACCCGCTGATCGTCAAGGTGCACGACCTCGTGGTGGAGGGAACGACCCTGGCTATCGTCATGGATCTGGTGCAAGGCCCGAGCCTGAACCAGCTGCTCGGCATGCACGGGCCGCTGGCGGTGGCCGACACCGTGACCATCATCCGGGGCGTGCTCTCAGCCTTGGGGGCGGCGCACGCGGCCGGGGTGGTGCACCGCGACGTCAAAGCCGACAACGTACTACTCACCACCGCCCACGGCTGGCAGGGCAAGGACGTGCGGCTGGCCGACTTCGGGATCGCCGCCATCGTGCGGGAGGACACCGGCAACCGCACGGAGGCCATCGGTACCCCCAACTACATGGCGCCCGAACTTATCGCCTATGGCAAGTCGGGCCCGGCGTCGGACATCTACTCCGCCGGGATCCTCTTCTATGCGCTCATCGCGGGTCGCACCCCGTTCGCCGAGCCCGGCAACCCGCACGCCGTGCACCTGCACCACGTGCAGCACGCCCCACCGCCGCTGCCCATAGACCCGGCCCTATGGCGGGTCATCTCCGGCATGTTGGCGAAGAACCCGGCCCACCGCCTGCCCGCCCACGAGACGCTGGCGGCCTTAAACTCGCTACCCGTCAGCGCCTTCACGACCCCGCCGTTGCCGGTCCAGCCGGTGCCCGAGCAGTGGGAGGAGCCGGAGGTGCCGCTGCCGAGCAAGGAGCAGGTGGTCAACTTTTTCGCCGCCACCCAACCGGTCGCCCCGCCCCTGCCGCCGCCCACCGAGGTGCCTGCCCTGGCCGACGCCGACCCGGACGCCACGTCCCTGAACTCGCACCGTACCCCGCGGGAGGTCTCGGTCCCGGCCTCGCTGAGGCTGTCCACCCCGGTCGACGACGGCAACCGCACCCAGCTCGGCGGCTTCGGCAAACACCAGATCAAATTGGAGGAAACCGAGGAAGCGCCGAAGAGTCGCCGCAGGCGGTGGCTGCTCGTGGCCGGGGCGCTGGCGACGGTGCTCGCGGTGACGTTCGTGGTGCTGTGGCTTACCGGTAGCCTCGGCTCCGCCGGGCCGGCGGCCAAGCCGGAGGTCGAGGTGACGACTGCCCCCGCCCAGCTCACCGGCGAGGTGCTGCCGTCGGGGCTGCGAACCGACCTGCGAGCCCAGTGGGACAAGCAGGCAGGACTGACGCAACTAGCGGTGACCTACAGCGCGGCACCCGGAACCAAACTGTCCGGTGAGACGCTGCTCGTCATCCCGGCGCTAGAGCCCGGGGCCTGCCCGCAGGTCAGTGGCGGCAGCGAGCTGACCCCGATCAAAGCGTCGAGCGACGGGCTGCGCATTGAGTGCGGCTACAAGGTGACCCTGCCGCTGCTAGAGCGCAATAAACCGCACACCGTCGATTTGACGGTGAAGATGGACATGGCCGTACCGGGCCCAGACGGCCAGGAGGCGGCCGCGCCCGCCGACTACAGCCAGTGGCTAGCCGCACTCATGCAGGCCACCGACACGGGACTCGAGCAGGTCACCGGCCCGGTCTTCGCACTGCAGCGGGTCGAAGCGATCGAGGTCAGCGCCGAGTCGGTGAGCCTGACCGGCCAGGCCGGGGTGCCGGTACCATACCAAGTCAAGGCCCGCTGGCGCGCCAAGGACCAAAGCCAGGCACTGACCGAGCTGTTCACCCCCGCCACCTTGGATGGCTCCGAGACCAGACCGCTGCTGGACCTCACCGGCGGGGAGGGCCTAGACGCCGTCCAGCTCTCCACCTGCAACGAGGCCCAGATCATCGGCATCCGGGTGCTGGCCGAGCAGCCGAGCCGCACCTGTTTCGTGCAGGTCGAGCTCGGGGTCTTCGACGCCGCTAAGGCCACCTTCGAGGCGCGGCTGCGGTAGGGCGGGGCGGCCTAGAGGTTGACGCCGAGTAGGTGTCCGACCACCCAAGTGGCCACCATCGCCAGCACCCCACCAAACACGAGGCGCGCCACCGCCCGGCCCTTGCGCGCCTCCCCCAGGTGGGCCGACACCCAGCCGGTCAGCGCCAAGGCAACCAGCACGCTGGCGAAGGTGACCGGCACCCGCACGGCGGTAGCGGGAGCAAGCAGGATCGCCGCCAGCGGTAGTAGCGCTCCGAGGGTGAACGAGACGGCGGAGGAGAGGGCGGCATGCCACGGATTGACCAGGGCGTCCTGGTCGATACCGGTTTCGAGCGCCAGGTGAGCGGCCAGGGCATCGTGGGCCGTCAGCTCCGCGGCGACCTGCCGGGCGGTGGCGGGGCTGACGCCGCGCGCCCGGTACATGGCGGCCAACTCGGCGAGCTCGCCGTCCGGATCGGCGGCGAGTTTGGCGCGTTCGGCGGTGACGATGGCCTCCTCACTATCCCGCTGGGAGGACACCGAGACGTACTCCCCCGCGGCCATGGAGAACGCCCCGGCCAGCAGTCCCGCCACCCCGGCGAGAAGAATGAGGCGAGTCTGCGTCGGGTCGACCGCCGCCACGCCGATGACGAGTCCAGCCACGGAGACAATGCCGTCATTGGCGCCCAGCACGGCCGCCCGCAGCCAGTTCAGGCGCGTGGACAGCTGGGAACGACCCGAGGTGGCGGCCCGCTCCTGCGGGGGCACCTCGGCGGCGTAGACGATGGCGGCAGTCATAAGGCCACGCTAGGACGCAAGTCCCTGCCCGCGATAGCAAGGCGGCCCTTGCTGAGGCCAGGCGTGCCTCAGCGCCCCGGTTCCTGCCGGACCTGCCGCGCCCCAGTTGGCAACCCACGCACACCTGGCGCCATATACACCGGATGAGGCGCCCTGGTGGACAACTAAGGCGCTTCCCCGCACGGAACGGCCCCGCCTCGGAATCGCGTTGGTCTCGACTGCGCTCTTGGGCGCTCCCCCGCACGGAACGGCCCCGCCCGCCGCGGGCAGCCCCACAATTTGACGGCGCGCCCCGCCCCTTACGAACCGGGGCGGCCGCTGCGCAGCCACCACGGCAGGCGCGCCTGGCGGGCACGTTCCCGCTCGGGGCTGGCCGGGCTGTTGGTGCTGGCCGCGACCGCAGCGGCACTCTCGCCGCGCGAACGCGCCAAGGCCCGCACACGGGCGCGTTGGCGCAACGACTCAAAGTGCTCGGGCAGGGCGTAACCGGAGTGGCGGGGCAGCTGCCAACGCCGCCAATGTGCCACGGAGGTAAAGACGGCGCCGACAATGGTGGACACGAGCATACCGAGCATCGGCAGGTCCCAGCGGAAGAACGCCACCATCACTGCGGAGGCCGTGATCGCGGGAACGGCGTAGAGGTTGTTGCCACCGAATACGTTGGGCACGGACCCGGACATGACGTCGCGGATCATGCCGCCGCCGATGGCGGTCATGACCCCGAGCATGACGGCGGGAAACACCCCGAAGCCCAGTTGCAGGGTCTTGATCGCACCGGTGGCGGACCAGCAGCCGAGCACCACCCCGTCAGCCACCACCAGCATGCGGGCCGCCCACTTGGAGTCGAGGCGGAAGAGCATGGCCACGGTCGCCCCCACGAGGGCCATGCCGATGTAGTACGGGTCGGTCAGGGCGAAAGGCGGCCCGGCCTGCAGCAGGGTATCGCGCACCATGCCGCCCGCCATTGAGGTCATGATCGCCAGGATGGCAAAGCCGACGGCGTCGAAGCCCTTCTGGCGCGCGAGCTTGCCACCGAGGGTGCCGTTGAGCAGCACGCCGGTGAGGTCGATGAAGCGGAAGAGGTCCGGCAGGGAGGCGTTGAGCGAGTCGAGCATCAGCTCACCTGCGTCCCGAACGCGAGCCCGACCCCGTAGGTGATGGCGGCCGCCCCGTAGCCGATGGCCAGCTGGCGCAGGGCGCGCTTGAGCGGCGAGGCGCCGGACAGCAGCCCGACGACCGCCCCGGTGCCCAGCAGCGACAGCCCCACCAGCAGCGCGGCGACGACCACCGCCACCAGTCCGCTGAGACCGAACAGGTAGGGCAGCACCGGGATGAGGGCGCCGCTGGCGAAGAACGCGAACGACGACGCCGCGGCCTTCTTGCCGTCGCCGACCTCCTCGTAGGTGCGCAGCACATCAAAGCTGCCCGTGGTGGCGTCGATGCCTTGCCGGATGGCGGCCAGGGTCGCGGCGGCGTGGGCCTCCGCGAAGTCGGGGTCTTCCCCGCGGGCCCGGTAGACGAGGGCGAGCTCGTTTTCGTTGACGTCGAGAAGGGGAAGGATGTCGTTGACCTCCGGGTCGGGGCGGGAGGCTTCCAACAGTTCGCGTTGGGAACGCACCGAGACGTACTCGCCCGCGGCCATCGACAGGGCACCGGCCAGCAGGCCCGCCAGGCCGGTGGCCAGGATGGTGGCGGCCCCGACCCCGGTAGCGCCGATGCCGATGACGAGCGCCAGGTTGGACACTAGGCCGTCGTTGGCCCCGAAGATGGCGGCCCGGAAGGTGCCGGACATCTGGGCCCGCCCCCGGGTGGCGAGCGAGCGGACGACTTCCCCGTGGACGCGCTCGTCGGCCGCCATCTGGTCGGTGGCGTCCCGGTCGATGTCGTATTCGCTGCGTTGCTCTGCTCGTTGCAGCAGCGCGAGCACGAACACGGGCCCGAAGAGGCGAGCCAGCCACGCCATCGGCCGGGTGAGGAAGTGGCGGCGCGGCGGAGGTTCGGCGTGGCGCCCCAGCAGGTTCAGCCAGTGCTGTTCGTGGCGCCGCTCGGCCTCCGCCAGGGCGCGGAGGATTTCGCCTTCTTCCCCACCGCGTTGCTGCGCCACAGCCCGGTAGGCCGAGCTTTCACCGCGCTCTTCGGCCAGGCGGCGGCGCCACCGGCGAATCTGGCCGGGGGTGTGGGGGCAGTTTTCCGGGGTACACCAAGCCGGGCCCGCCACGGCGGGCCCGGGCTGCTCGGGATGAGTCTCCCCGTGCGTCACGTGCCGGGTGCGGCCCTAGGACAGCGGCGGCCGGGACGCGGGCGGCTGCGGTTCGCTGAACATCTTGGCCTTCACCAGGCCCGCCACCTTGTCGGTGACGTCGCTGCCGACGCTGCGCGTGACCTCCCGGGCTTTGGCGGAGGCCGAGTCGACCGCCCGCTTCACGGCCGGGGTCTCCATGACCTTGTTCGCGGTGGCGCGAATGCGCTCGTACTGGGCCCGTCCAGCGCGCGCACCCAGCACGTAACCCGCCGCCAAGCCAACAATGAGCGAGAACTTTGCCATCAGGCACTCCCATCGTGTCGTGTCGCGCTAAGCCTAGGCGTCCGGTGCGGGCCGCGTCTATGCCTGCACCCGACGCGGGGCGGGGCACCGGGGCGGCAGCGACATCCGCTTGGTGGCCAGGGGCAACGGACACCTCACCGAGCGGGACATGGGGCTCCCTCGCCGGGCAACGCGGCTGCCGCCCAGGGCGTCGGCAACCGCTGGCGGCCCTACGATGAGAACGAGTCATCCCGCGTTCCCACCCACCACCGACGGAGGGACAACATGGCCAGCCCCGCGCCCACCCTGCCACACAGTCCCGCCCAGTCCCTGTGGCGGGAGCGGCAGTACCGCTGGTGGTTCGCCGCTGACACCGCCTCCACCCTGAACGGCACAATCCTGGGCTTCGCGCTGCCCCTGGTGGCTTTCGCGCTCACGGGCTCGGAGGCGCGCGGCGCGCTCACCGACAGCATCCGCATGGTGTTCGCCACGCTCATGCTGCTGCCGGGCGGGGTGCTGCAGGACCGGTTCGACCGGCGCACGATCCTGCTGTGGCACGCCGCCACTGGCGTCGGCCTGCTGGGCACCGCCGGGTTCCTGGTGTGGGCGGACCTGTTGAACTGGTGGGGGATCGTCGTCCTGTGTGTCCTGCTGGGGGCGCGGGCGGGCCTGGGCGGGACGACGACGGACGTGCTGCTGCCGAGCGTCGTCGGCAAGGAGTGCCTGCCTCGGGCCATGGCAATCAACGAGGGGCGGGACGCCACCGTGCAGACCGCCGGGCCGCCGCTGGGCGGGGTGCTGCTGCGGGTGGGCACCTCCGCCCCGTTTGCGGCCGGGGCGGTGCTGAGCGTGGTGACGTTCTTGAGCGCGTGGCGGCTGCCGCGCTACCGGGAGGCCGCCGCGCCCCAGGCGGGCGTGCGGGACATGTTCGGCGGCTTGGCGTTCGTGGCGCGCAACCGCTTCCTGCGCGTGGCGACCCTGGTGGCGGCGCCGATCTTCGCCCTGCTGTCTGCGGCGGCCCTGGTGGCGATGCTCGACCTGGCGGGGCGCGGTCATTCCCAGACCGCCATCGCCCTGTTGAGCACGGCCATGGCGGCGGGCACCCTGGCCGGGGCGCTCCTCGCTCAGCCGCTGCTGCGCCGCTTTACCGGCGGTTTCCTGCTGTTTGTCCAGCTGGGGCTGATCGTCGCCTTCCTGTTCGCGTTCGCGTTTACGGCTGGGCTGTGGGGCCGGGCGGCCCTGCTGCTGCCGGTGCTGCTGCTGACTCCCGCCGCCAACGGCACGTTCATGGGCTTCATGATGGCGGCGGTGCCCGGGCACATGACCGGCCGGTTTGTCGCCGCCCTCGGCATCGTCGGCACCGGCCAGATGGCCCTCGTCACCGCCGCGGCGGGCTGGGCGCTGGAGAGTTACGGCTACCGCCCGACCGTGCTGACGATGGGCGCCCTCTGCGCTGCGGCCACCGTTTTCCTCTTCCTGGAGGGCTCGCTGCGGCACCTACCCAAGCCCGAGGGCTTCGCGGACTACGCGCGCCAGGTGGGCCTGGGGGAGGCGGCCGACGACCCCGGTTCAGGGCCGGGCGCGGGCGGCTAGCTCTGATAGTCGCGCAAGAAACCGATGCGCCGCACAAGTGGCAGGAGCTGGCTGGCGGCGGCCGCGAGCGCGAGAATCGCGAACGTGCCAGCTGCCAGACCGATCCCGGATGCGGTCAGCAGTGCCGAAGCCAACAGCGGCGTCAGCGGGGTCAGCAGGCCAGCCAACATGCCGATGGCCGTTTGCACCCGGCCTTGCAGCTCCTGGGGCGTGCTGGCGGCCAGGAATCCGAAGAGTGCCGCGTTCCAGGGGGTGAGGCCCGCACCGCAAAGGGCAAAACCAATCACTGCTGCCCCCAGCCACGGAACGAAGGCGGCCAGGCACAGGCCGCCTGCTATGAGGCTGGCGCTCAGGAACGCTATTCGCCCCACTGGGAGGCGTTCCAGGAGCCGGACGCTGCCGAATGCCGCCAGCATGCCGGTTACCCCCGCCGCAACCTCGATGAGCGAGATAGCTGCGGCCGAGGTCCCCTGCTGTCGATAACCGAACGTCAGGGCGTAAAGCACCCCGTAGAGAGAGAAGTTTGCCAACGCTCCGAGCACCCCGATGAACAGCAATCTCCGCTGCTGAAGCAGGAACTTCACACCGTCTGCCCAGTGGCCGGGCCGGAGGGCGGTGCGACCACCACTATTTGGCCTAACGCGCATACGCCACGCCAACGCCAAGCCAATTAACTGAAGCGCGACACAAGTTAAGAATGGCAGCGCGGGCCACCAGCCGTAGAGGGCCCCGCCGATGGGTGCCCCCAGGAGGGAGACGAGTCGACTGCGTCCCTGTTCAATGGAAAACGCTTTCCCGAGCTCTTCCCGTGGCACCGTCTCCCTGATAACTGCCACCGTGACCGGCCCGGACATGTTGTTGGCGATGCTCCCGAGGAGCGCGCAGGCAATTCCTGGCAGCACTAGTTGCCACCGGTTGACGAGCAGCAACGTCGCCACCGCCGCACCTGCCATCCCGAAGTAGGACAGCCGGAGCAAACGCACGCGCGGCAGGCTATCTACCAGCACCCCGCTGGGCAGCGCCGTCACCAAGCCCGCCGCCAGGGTCGCGGTGCCCACGAGGCCCGCCAACGCCACCGAGCCAGACTGATCGAGAACTTGCAAGGGCAGGACGAATGCCAGCATCGTCCACCCCAGCCGGGACGCCAGTTGGCTGTACATGAGCCGCAGGAAGTCTGGCCCAACTCCGGGCGTCGTAGCAGTCCTGGCCTCATTCATCACGACCCACCCTCCTCATAGTCCGGGTCTTACCCCTGTTGTGTGGACACGGTGTGTGTTTCATGTGGTGGTTGTTAGTTTAGTGGTGATGGTGTTCTCGTAGGTGTTTGGAGGGACGTTGCCGATCGCGCTGTGGCGTCTGCGGGTGTTGTAGCGGTTGGCCCAGTGGAACACGCTCCTGTAGGCCGTCGCCGTGTCGGGGAAGGCCTTGTGATCGGCAAGGAGTGAGGTGCATGCTGGTTTGTGGACAGGTGGTTGATTGAGGAGGATTTTTGATGTCTGGTTTTTGAGGGGAAGGCCGCGTAAGCGGTATTCTGCTGATTTTAAGGTTGATGCGGTGGCGAT